>NZ_JAINWJ010000044.1 GCF_021021415.1 Martelella mediterranea
ATACGGATACAGCCGGCAATGAAGGCTCGGAAGGCACCGACGACGAGACCTTCGATGTCGACGGCCCGTCCGTCGTGGTCGATATCGACATCGACGATGATGGCCTCGGCGGTGACGTCACCTTCACCTTCTCCGAAGACGTCGACGGGTTCGATGCCTCCGATATCAGCGTCAACAACGGCACCCTGTCGGACCTGCAACAGGTTGACGGCAATACCTGGACCGCAAGGGTGACGCCTGAAAAGGCCGGCGGCGACCTGACCGTTACGGTTGCCGATGAGAGCTATACCGACAAGGTCGGCCATCTCGGCTCTGAGGGCGCGGATACCGAGGGCTTTGCCCGCAATGCGCCGCTCGCATATGAGGATGATATCAGCCTGCAGCTTGCCGGCGATGACTTCATGAGCGACGAGAACTTCAACATCGCCTTCGTTCTCGATTTCAGTGGCAGCGTGAGCAACGCCGAAGCCCATCAGATGCTTGAGGCCGTCAAAGCGGCCGGTCAGGCCTTCTTCGAAGGCACGACGGGCGATGTCAAAATCCAGCTTGTGGCATTTTCTTCGGGCGCCACTTCGACAGTATCCTTCAGCAGCTATGCCGAATTCGCGGCGCAGGTCGATGCCTGGAGTTCCCATCGTCCCTATAACGACCAGACCAATTACACGGCGGCCGTCAACGAGACGATGGAGTCCTATCAACCTATCGATGGCTACAACAATCGCGTCTTCTTCATGAGTGATGGAGAGCCGACCCGGGACTATGAAGGCACGTCGACCAGCGATATCGACCATTCGTTGAAGAGCGCCACCCAGGCCGCATGGAATGATTTCGTTGCAAACAACGATATCGACGTGCAGACGGTCGGCATCGGCCAGGGGGTCACGGAGCGCCGGCTGCAGGATGTCGATGAAGCCGACGGCGACAACCA
Source organism: Martelella mediterranea (assembly GCF_021021415.1). Taxonomy (GTDB): domain Bacteria; phylum Pseudomonadota; class Alphaproteobacteria; order Rhizobiales; family Rhizobiaceae; genus Martelella; species Martelella mediterranea_C. The sequence goes on from NZ_JAINWJ010000044.1 coordinate 929, forward strand.
TGTCGTCCAGGTGGCCAACTTCGACGACCTCGTGGACGAGCTGCTCGATGTCCTCAAGGAAGTGGATGTCTCCGGCAATGTGCTGAACGGCGCCGATGGCGTCGCCGGTACCGCGGATGACGATCTTCTCGGTATCGATGGCGGTCGCATCCTCTCGATCGATGTCGATGGCGAGACCTACACCTATGACCAGGGCCGTATTACCGACCACAACGGCAACCAGGTCGAGGATGGGGCAATTCTCAACGTGGAAACCGACCAGGGCGGCAGGCTCGTCTTCGATTTCGAAACCGGCGACTGGACCTACACGGCTGATCCCGACACGGGGATGGGCGAGGAAGATTTCCGCTATGTGCTGACCGATGACAGCGGTGACACCAGCGAAGCCTCGTTGAAGATCGATGTTCAGGAGGCTGACGCCGCTCCGTCTGCCGCACGCATGGCGATCGAGACCGACAGTGCGGAAGATAGCGGCGATGCTGGGGCTCAAAGCGCGTTCCACGCCGAGACGCTGGGCCTTGCGTCGATCGATGAAGCCCCGGCCGGTGACGATGACGCCAGCGGCGATCATCCGGCCGCCGATGACGATATCAACGTGACCGAGCTTGTCTATGAGGACAATGTCGAAAGCCTCGAGGCCTATCTGCCCGAGGAAAAGCACGCGGATCGCGCGGCGGCAAATGATCCGCAGGACTTCAGCGATCCGGGCACGGCCGGCATCGATCTCAACGAGCTTGAAGATCACGCCATGATGGTGGGCTGAGCCCCCATCAGTGCCCATGAAGCACGATTGACAGTCGGGGCTCTGCCCCGGCTGCTAGCCCCCTTTTTCTCACAAGTCTGGCCCGGCCATGAATATCCACATCAACAGTAATCGCGAGAGCGGTGAAGAGATCGAGCTTTCGGCCGGGACTGTTTCGGCCCGCTGGATCGAGGCCCTGCTGACGGTTGCCGGCCATTACCGGATCGACTGCTCGCCCGAGCAGCTTCGGCTCGCCGATGCCTGGGATAACAGCAGCGACCGCAAGAGAAGTTTCGGCAAGCTTGCCCGCCAGGCCGGACTTTCGATCCGGTTCATCAATACTGATCTTCGCAAGATCAACGATATGCGGCTGCCGGTCGTGCTGGTTTTGAAGGATGGCGAGGTTGCCGTCGCCACGCGGCGCAATGGCGACCGGTTGACGCTCGGCTTTTCCGGCGATGGCGGGCTGACGTCGGACATCAAGATTGCCGGGATCAGGGACAGGGTCGAACTGGTGGCGGTGATCCGCCCGGCCGGCGGCATGCCGGATGGCCGGATCGACAATTATATCGAACCGTTCCGCAAACACTGGATGCGATCGATCGTCCTTGCCGATCTCAGGCCCTATGTGTTCATCATGCTGGCCTCGCTTGTGGCCAATATCCTTGCGCTCGCCAGCGTCATCTTTTCGATGCAGGTCTATGACCGCGTGGTGCCGGCGCAATCCTATCCGACGCTGTTCGTGCTCGGCGGCGGCGCGCTCATCGCGGTGATCTTCGCCTTCGTCATGCGCCAGATGCGCATGAAGATTACCGATGTGATCGGCAAGCGCGCCGATCTCCGCATATCCGACAAGGTCTTCGGTCATGCGCTCCGGGTGAAGAACAGCGCCCGCCCGCAGGCGACCGGCACCTTCATCGCGCAGCTTCGCGAGCTGGAGCATGTGCGTGAGATGATGACCTCGTCGGCCGTCTCGGCGATCGCGGATATTCCGTTCTTTCTGTTGTTCTGCCTGATCTTCTGGTGGGTTGCGGGCAATCTGGTCTGGGTTCCGGCGGTCGCGGTGCTGCTGTTGATCCTGCCCGGCGTTCTGGCGCAGGGCCGGCTGCGCACGCTGGCCAAGGCCAATATGCGCGAATCCGCGCTGCGCAATGCCATGCTGGTCGAGGCCGTCCAGGGGTTGGACGATATCAAGCTGCTGCAGGCTGAGGACCGGTTCCAGAACCACTGGAACCATTACAACGCCGTCAATGCCGACAGCGGCATGAAGCTGCGCGATCTTGTCGGCACGCTCGGCAACTGGACGCAGACCGTACAGGGCATGGTCTATATCGCCGTGGTCGCGGCCGGCGCGCCGGCGGTGATGTTCGGCGACATGACGACCGGCGCGCTGGTTGCCGCCGCCATGCTTTCGACCCGCATGCTGGCGCCGCTCGCCGGCGTGGCGCAGATCCTCAACCGCTGGCAGCAGGCGAAGATCGCCCGCGAAAGCCTCGACAAGATCATGACGCTGCCGGTCGATCATCCCGAAAACGCCAAGCGCATCCACAAGCCGGTGATCAAGGGCGAATTCCAGTTCGCGAATGCGGTTTTTGCCTATGAAAAGGAGCCGGTTCTCACCGTCGAGGGGCTGAAGATCGCGGCGGGCTCGAAGGTCGGCATTATCGGCCGCAACGGCGCCGGCAAATCGACGCTGCTGCAGGGGCTTTCCGGGCTGATGGAAGCGCGCTCGGGCACGGTGCTGGTCGACGGCGTCAACATCACCCATGTCGATCCGGCCGATCTGCGTCGTCATATCGGCCTTGCCGGCCAGAATGCCCGGCTGTTCTACGGCACGATCCGCGAAAATCTCTGCCTCGGCGCGCCCAATGCCCGCGACGAGGAACTGATTGCCGCCCTTGAGCGTACCGGCGCCTGGGAGTTCATCCGCGCCATGCCCGAGGGGCTCGACCGGCAGATCCAGGAGGGCGGTATCGGCCTTTCCGGCGGTCAGCGTCAGGCCATCATCCTGTCGCGCCTGCTGTTGCGCGAACCTTCGGTGATCCTGCTCGACGAGCCGACGGCCGCACTTGATGAGACCGCGGAGCAGAAAGTGCTTTCCGCGCTTGCCGACCTTGCCGGAGAAACCACGCTGGTCGTCGCCACCCACAAGCCGTCGATCCTGGCGCTGGTGGATCGGCTGCTGGTCGTGTCCAACGGCAAGATCATCATGGACGGGCCGCGCGACACGATCCTGACCCGCCTGCGCAAGGGCGAGGCCCTGGCCGCCAAAAAGCGCGAGGTGAAGGTCCAATGAGCGTCGCTTCCTATGACAGCCTGATCGAGGGTGATGATATTTCCGCCAGCGGCGCCAACCGGGTCGTGCTGGCACTGTTCCTGATCCTCGCCGCCTTCTTCGTCTGGGCCTACTTCTTCTCCGTGGAGGAAGTGTCGTCGGGGCCCGGCACGGTGGTGCCGCTCTCGCATGAGCAGGTGATCCAGTCCTTCGATGGCGGCATATTGGCCGAGCTCGATGTCAGCGCCGGCGAGATCGTCGACAAGGGTCAGGTGCTGGCGCGGCTCGATCCGACCCGGGCGCAATCCGAATATGACGAGACGGCGGCCCGCTACCGCGCTTCTCTGGCCCAGGCTGCCCGCCTGCAGGCGGAAGTCACGGGCGCGGATGCCGTGACCTTTCCGGCGGCGCTCGACGACTATCCAGAGCTCAGAGCCTCGGAGCAGGCCCTGTTTACGGCCCGGACGGAAAGCTATCACGAATCCATCGCCGATATGAAAGCCGATATGGCGCTGCTCGAGGAGCAATTGCGCCTGACCACGCCGTTGCTGGCGACCGGCGCGGCGAGCAAGGTCGAACTGATCAAGCTCAAGCGCGACCGCGGCGACATCAAGCTCAGAATGGACGACATGAGGTCCAAATACGTCATCGAGACCGGCGAGAAGCTGGCCGAGGCGCAGGCGGAGGTGCAGTCGCTGCTGTCCACGCTCAACGGGCTTGAGGACACGATTTCCCACACCACGATCCGCTCGCCGGTTCATGGCGTGATCAAGGATGTGGCGGTGACGACGATCGGCGGCGTGATTTCGCCGAACGGCGCTGTGATGACGATCGTGCCGCTCAACGACCAGCTCCTGATCGAGGCGCGGGTTTCCCCGCGCGATATCGCCTTTATTCATCCGGGCCAGGACGCTCTGGTGAAGATCACCGCCTATGATTACTCGGTCTATGGCGGGCTTGAGGGCATGGTCGAGAACATTTCGCCGGACACGATCCGCGACGAGATCAACCCGGAAAACCTCTATTACCGGGTCTATATCCGCACCGCCTCCGATGCGCTGGTGAATGCGGCCGGCAAGCGGTTTCCCATCACCCCCGGCATGATCGCGACCGTCGATATCAAGACGGGTGAGAAGACCGTCTGGGACTATCTCATCAAGCCGCTCAATCGGGGCCGGGAGGCTCTCAGGGAGCGCTGATCGCATGAAAGGCCCGTCAGGGCGAAATGATGTCAATGAAACTGAAGGAGAGAGAAATGCTGAAGACCCTATCCATCGCCGTCCTTGCCGGCGTTCTGTCCGCAGGCGCCGCCAGCGCGGGCATGCTGAATGTCCATAACCCCAACATGCGGTTTGACAGCGTGTCGCCGGCGCTGACCGAGCTCGACGCCTATTTTGTCCGCCCCGGCAAGCCCGTCAGCGTCGACCGCGTTCGCGAGATCCAGCTCGGCGCTTCGCGAGACGACGTGGCCTCTCTGCTGGGCCAGCCGGTGCGCATGGCCAAGAACGGCAAGGCGTGGGACTACAATCTCAAATTCGTCACCGCCGAGGACGGCGAAATCGTCTGCCAGTACAAGGTGCTGTTCGGCAATGGCAACGCGGTTGAAGAAACCGTTTGGCGTCGCCCGCAGTGCCGTGACCTCGTCATCGGTCGTAACTGAGTTGTGTCAGATGAATCAATCGGTTATGTTGAGTCATAACTGATTCGTTCTTCTCCCGCAGCAATCTGTGCGTGCGTTGTCCGCTCGGGAACAAAGCAGTCCTGGGAGGCCGGTTTTGGGCGTTTTCTCAAGACCGCATAGCATGGAAACGCGGTGACACAACATATTATGCACTGTGCGGCTCCTGCCGCACGGCGTCTGTTGCTCGCACTTTGCGTCGGTGTGGCCGGTGGCGTTGCCGGTTGCTCGACAAGTGGGGCTGGACGACCCTCCGTATCGTTCGAAGACAGGACCGGCTCGATCCAGCAGGAACGGCCGGCCATCGACAAGCCCGCCGATCTGACGGCGGCCGGCCAGAGCATTGACGGTCTGGTGCAGGTGGCGCTCTACCAGAGCCCGGCTATGATCGAGAGCGCGGCCACCATTCGCGAGGCCACGGGCAATATCGATGTCGCCAAGGGAGGCTACCTGCCGACGGTCAGTGGCGGCGTGACCGGCGGCGTCGGCGATGCCGATGATCCTTCCTTCGTGCTTTCGGCCAACCAGTTGCTATTCGATTTCGGCAGGACGGACCGTGAGGTGGCGCGCGCCGACCTTTCCGCACAGGAAGCCGTTCTGGAGTTTCAGGCGAATGCCGATCAGGTGCTGATCGATGTGCTGACCGCCTATGCCGAGTTCAGCCGCTACCGCAACAATGTCAAAATAGACCAGGAACGGGTCAAGCGGCTCGGCGAACTGAGCAATCTGATCGGCCAGCGCGCGGCGGCGGGCGCCACCACCCAGCCGGATGTGCTGGCGGCGCAGAACAGCCTGGAGAAGGCGCGTCACGATCTGCTCGAAATGCAATCCGAGCGCGACCGGGCCGCCAACCAGCTCCGCGAATATTCGGGCCCCTTTGCCATCGATCTCAATGTGGACCTGGAGAAGGTCCCGGGGGCCTGCACGCCGACCCCGACAGTACCCGACACGCTGCCGGACGTGGCGCTGGCGCATCTGGAAATCGCCCAGGCCCAGCTTGAATATGAAGACGCCCAAAAGGCGCGCCTGCCCGGCGTCTCGGCCGAGGCCTATGGCCGCCAGCCGCTTTATGACGAGGGGTTCAGGGTGGGCATCAATTTCAATGTGCTGCCGACGCTGTGGCAGGGCGGCGCGATCGAAGCGGCGAAAAGGGCGGCCGAGGATGCGCTCGCCGCAGCGCAGGCGCGCCTCGACAAGGTGCGTCAGACCGCCTCGCTTGATGCGCTTGATGCCGGAACCGCCATGACCAACGCCCGTCAGTTGATCGCATCCGCGAACACCCAGACGAAATTGCTCGATCAGACACGGGCGCTTTACCGCAGCCAGTATTTCGACCTCGGCACCCGCAACCTCAACGACCTGCTGGATGCGGAGGAGGATTACTACAACGCCCTGATCGAGCGCAGCGACAGCGAACGCGACCTCGATATCGCACTGTTGCAATGCCATCTCACCGGCGGCACGCTCCGCTCCGCTCTCGGCCTGTCCAATGTGACGCTATACGGCTATCCCATCGACAGTTTCGGCGTCGATGTCGGTGAGGAGGAGGCAGAGGTTGAGGAATCCAGTGTCGCCCTGAAAGGTTCTGACAACAGCACCCAGTGATTGGAAGCCAAAAACGTAGTTTGAAAACTTTGGCCAGACGGTACGTCAGGCCTTGTTTTCTGGCGTGGATCGTGAGGCGAAGCCCCTGCCGTCTATTACCCGCCTTCAGAGAGCGGATGGCGAAGCTGGCCTTGCGGTCTTTTGGAAATTCCTGAACTTTCACGCCCAGCGTGGGCGACTCTCAATGCCGGCTTCCGGCATCGTAGGGCGAATCGAGCGAGAAGGCGGGGATGTCGATCTTGAGGAGGCGGTTGTCGGCGGTTCTGGCGATGTAGTGGCCGACCATGATGCCGGAGGGCGTGTCGAGCGGCGCGGCGGATTGATAGCTGTAGCGCTCTTCCGGCGCTATCACCGGATGCTTGCCGGCGATGCCGTCGCCCGACACGGTTTCGACAATGCCGCTGGCATTGGTAATCGTCCAGTGGCGCGAGACGATCTCGATCCGGTCTCTGCGGTGATTGGCGATCTCGATCTCATAGGCCCAGACGAAATGCTCGTCCTCCGGCATGGAATGGCTTTCCAGGAAGCTTGGCCTGACGCTGACCTCGATCTCGTGGGTGATCGCCCTGTAGTGCACTGGTTCTCCCTGCAAGCCCCGACCGGCTTGGATCATTAGGCGGTCAATCTGAACCGCCCGATGATCCAGCTCTTTGTCTTAACGCATCGGGTCATCGAAAAACCGGGCCCCACTTTTCGCCCGATGCTTTGGCCGCCCGTGAGGCCAATGTGGCTCAGACCGGCAGTTTTGCAAGGGCCTGGGCGAAATCCTCGATCAGGTCGTCGGTGTCCTCGATGCCGGCCGAGAAGCGAATGGTGCCGCCGGTAATGCCGAGTTCGAGACGCGCTTCCTCGGCGAGGTTCTTGTGCGTCGTGGTCGCCGGATGGGTGATCAGGCTCTTGGCGTCGCCGAGATTGTTGGAGATCGAGACGATGTCGAGCTTGTCCTGCAGCGCGAAGGCCGCGTCCTTGCCGCCCTTGAGTTCGAAGGCGACCAGCGAGGAGCCGGCGGCCATCTGCTTCTTCACGATATCGGCCTGGGGATGGTCGTCGCGGCCGGGATAGATGACGCGCGCGACCTGTTTCTGGCCGGCCAGGAAGTCGGCGATCCGGCCCGCGCTTTCCGTCTGCTGGCGCACGCGGAGCGGGAAGGTTTCGAGCCCCTTCAAGAGCAGCCATGCATTGAACGGGGAGAGCGCGGGGCCGGTATGGCGGAAATAATCCTGCAGCTCTTCCTCGATCCATTCCTTCGACGACAGCACGATACCCCCAAGGACCCGGCCCTGACCGTCGATATGCTTGGTCGCGGAATAGACCACGATGTCGGCGCCGAGTTCCAGCGGCTTCTGGTAGAGCGCGGTGGCGAACACGTTATCGACCACGGTGCGCGCGCCGGCCTGTTTTGCAAGGGCGGCAACGCCGGCGATATCGACCACTTCCAGCGTCGGGTTGGTGGGGCTTTCGAGGAAGAACAGCTTGGTATTCGGCCGGATCGCGGCTTCCCAGTTGGCAAGGTCGCGGCCATCGACCAGCGTGCATTCGATGCCGTATTTCGGGGCCAGCGTTTCGACCACCCAGCGGCAGGAGCCGAACAGCGCACGGGCCGCGACGATATGGTCGCCGGCCTTCAACTGGCACAGGATCGCGGCGGAAACCGCGGCCATGCCGGAGGCGGTGGCGCGGGCATCCTCGGCGCCTTCCAGCGCGCACATGCGCTGCTCGAACATCGCATTGGTCGGGCTGCCGTAGCGGGCGTAGATGAAGCCTTCCTCCTCGCCCTTGAAGCGCGCCTCGGCGGCGGCGGAGTTTTCATAGAGAAAGCCCTGGGTGAGGAAGATGCCCTCTGACATTTCGCCATACTGCGAACGGAGGCTGCCGCCGTGAACGAGCTTGGTCTGAGGACGCCAGGACTTTTTCATCATATCTCTCCAAACAAAAAAACCGGTCGCCAAGGGACCGGTTCACCCGGCCTTTTAGCTAGTTGTTTAACGTGGCTGCAAGCCGACCGGCCAAATCACCACGGGTATAAAGGCGGCATAAGCCCTATAAGCGCTTGCGTCAATTCTGAAAGCTTGGTTTTGTCGCGCAACAGGAGCAAAACATGTCACAAAAGCCCGGAATTCTGGCAGATCGCGCGATCGCCAGCCTGTTTGAGAACGGAAATCTGATCGCCGGCGCACCGCGCGACCACGACCAGATCCAGCCCGCGAGCCTCGATCTGCGGCTCGGCGCGAAGGCCTATCGCGTGCGCGCAAGCTTCCTGCCGGGGCCCGGTCACAAGGTCGGGGACAAGCTGTCCCGCCTCAGCATGCATGAGATCGACATTACCGAGGGCGCGGTGCTGGAGACCGGCTGCGTCTATATCGTCGAACTGATGGAGGCGTTGAAGCTTAAGGACGGGCTGTCGGCCTCGACCAACCCGAAAAGCTCCACCGGCCGCCTCGATATCTTCACGCGGGTGATTTCCGATTACGCCCAGGAATTCGACATCATCCCGGCCGGCTACGAAGGCCCGCTCTATCTCGAAATCTCGCCACGCACCTTTCCGGTGATCGTCCGGCAGGGATCGCGGCTGTCGCAGATCCGCTTCCGCACGGGGCAATCCGTGCTCTCGGAGTCCGCCCTTCTGGCGCTGCACGAGCGCGAAACGCTGGTGGCGAGCGAGATGCCGAATGTCTCCGGCGGCGGGATCGCGCTGTCGATCGATTTGGCGGGCGAGGGGCTGGTCGGCTATCGCGGCAAGCACCATACCGGCGTGATCGATGTCGATCGCAAGGCCGGTTACGACGTGCTCGATTTCTGGGAACCGATCCATGGCCGCGGCAAGGGCGAACTGATCCTCGATCCGGATGAATTCTACATTCTGGTCTCGCGCGAGGCCGTTCACGTGCCGCCGCTCTGTGCCGCCGAAATGACGCCGTTCGATCCGCTGGTGGGCGAGTTCCGGGTGCATTATGCCGGCTTTTTCGATCCCGGTTTCGGCCATGCAGGCGCCGGCGGCAAGGGCGCGCGGGCGGTGCTGGAAGTGCGCAGCCACGAGGTGCCGTTCATCCTCGAACACGGCCAGATCGTCGGCCGGCTGATCTATGAGAACATGCTGGAAATGCCCGAGACCCTTTATGGCGCGGGCCTCGGCTCAAACTATCAGGCGCAGGGCCTGAAGCTTTCCAAGCATTTTAGGGCTGGCTGACCAGCCCACTCTGCGTTGCGGCGGGCCTTGCGGGCGGGCTCAGTAGAGCCGCGGCATCACGCCGGTCAGGATCAGGCGCTGCAGGAAGAACACGATCAGGAGCACGATCACCGGCGAGATGTCGATCCCGCCGAGATTGGGCAGGAAATTGCGGATCGGCCGGTAGACCGGCTCGGTGACCGCGTAGAGCCCGCGCCCGATCGAGTTGATGAACGGGCTGTGGGCATTGATGATGTTGAAGGCATAGAGCCAGGAGAAAATGGCGCTGGCGATGATCACCCACTTATAGATTTCAAGTGCGTAGTAAATCGTCTCGAACAGCGCGATCATGAAGGACTCCCGTTTTTTCCTTGCAAACATTTAGACATTCAATTCTAAACGAGCAAGGGGCGGCGGGTTTTGTCCGGTATTTATTGCCACGGATGGCGCTGTCCCTGCGGGCCGCCCGCGCATTTCAAGTCCCGAAAGCCAATCGCAAATGAACGCTTCACCCTCCGGCGCCCGCTTCGACGCCTTTCGTCACAGAGGCTATACGCTCTATTTCTTCTCGCGGTTTCTCGGCACGTTCGCGGTCCAGATCGTTTCCGTCGCCGTCGGCTGGCAGATGTATGACGAGACCGGAAACGCCTTCTATCTCGGTCTGATCGGCCTGTTCCAGTTTCTGCCGGCGCTGCTTCTGACGCTGGTGACCGGCACTGTCGCCGACCGCTACAACCGCCGGATGATCGCGGCGATCTGCTTTGCGGTGGCCACCGCCTGCGCCGCCTGCCTTCTGGCGATCACCGTGCTCGGCCTGTTCTCGCCCTGGCCGGTATTCGCGCTTCTGGCGCTGTTCGGCACGGAACGCGCCTTTTCCGGCCCGGCGCTGCAATCGCTCGCGCCGAACCTGGTGCCGGAGAAGGATCTCGCCAATGCGATCGCCTGGAACTCCTCGTCCTGGCAGATCGCCTCGATCGTCGGCCCGGTCGCGGGCGGCCTGCTTTACGGCGGCGGCGCGACGCTTGCCTATTCCACCGCGCTCGCCCTCTTCGCCGCCGCCACGGTGCTGATGCTGACGGTGCCGAAACCGAGCCAGCGCCGTCCGGCCAGCGCGGTTACGCTCAACACCATTCTCGCGGGCTTTCGCTTCATCACCTCGGAAAAGGTGGTGCTCGGGGCGATTTCGCTCGATCTGTTCGTGGTGCTTTTGGGCGGGGCGGTGGCGCTGATGCCGGTCTTCGCCCGCGACATTCTGGATCTCGGCCCGTGGGGCCTCGGGCTGCTGCGCGCCGCGCCCGGCTTCGGCGGCGTGCTGGTCGCGCTGCTGCTTGCCAGCGTGCCGATCCGCCACCATGCCGGCTATTACATGTTTGCCGGCGTGGCGATCTTCGGCCTTTCCACCGTCGTCTTCGGCCTGTCCGAAAGCGCCTGGATTTCGATTGCCGCACTTGCCGTCATGGGCGGGGCCGACATGATCTCGGTCTATGTCCGCGAAACGCTGATCGCATTGTGGACGCCGGACGAGCTGCGCGGCCGGGTCAACGCCGTCAACATGGTGTTCGTCGGGGCGTCAAACGAGCTCGGCGAGTTTCGCGCCGGCACCATGGCGCATGTGATCGGCGCTGTGCCGGCCGTCGTCTTCGGCGGCGTCGGTTCGCTGGCGGTCGCGGTGATCTGGGCCGCGAAGTTCACCAAACTGCGCAAGGTCGACAGCCTGGAGACGCCGGAGCATCTGGTCGGCAATCAGCCCTGAAGCGTTTTCGCCGGTATGCGCTCGAACACGATGTCGAGGAATTCGCTGAGCCAGGCCTTCAGCGCCCGGTCGTGCAGCATCCGGCCTTCGAGGTGAAGGTGGCCCGCCTGCGCCTGGGGCAGCGAGAACCGGCTGGCGCCGTGCACCACCCATCTCTGCATCATTGCCCGGGTCAGTTCGGCGTGAAACTGCACGGCATAGGCTTTCTCGCCATAGCGGAAGGCCTGGTTGGGGTAAAGGTCGCCGCTGGCCAGCAATTCGGCGCCATGCGGCAGTTCAAATCCCTCGCGGTGAAACTGATAGACCATGGACGGCCATTTCATCATCAGCCGGCCGTGCTCGGTCGCGTGCAGCGGATACCAGCCGATCTCGACCGAGCCGTCGCTGTTGCTCTGGACCTTGCCGCCGAGCTGGCGGGCCAGCATCTGGGCGCCCAGACAGATGCCGAGATAGGGACGGTTTTCCTTCAGCGGAATTGACAGCCAGTCGATCTCGCGGCGGACATAGTCCTCGTTGTCATTGGCGCTCATCGGGCCGCCGAACACCACCGCGCCCGAATGGGCGGCGAGCGTCTCCGGCAATTTGTCGCCAAGCGCCGGCCGGCGGATATCGAGGCGGAAGCCCTTTTCGACAAGCATCTGGCCAACGCGGCCGGGGGTCGAGCGTTCCTGGTGAAGGATGACCAGGATCGGTCGTGTCGGTTCAATCGTCACCGGGCAGTTCTCCATCGTCGACAATGGCCGCGCGTTTGAGCGCGGCCTGGCGCTCCAGCACCCGTTCGCGGCCCGAAACCCCGATCAGTTCGGCGATCCGCCAGACGACATTGTCCTCCATCTCGCTGCGGCTGCCATCGGCATAGGCGATATCCCACAACAGCCCGATCAGGCGCACGCGCTGGTCCTCGTCGAGATGGCGCTTGACGTCGGAGGTGAAGCGGTAGAAATCGACCGCCTCGTTGCCGGCTTCCTCGCCGGCGGAGATCAGCTCTTCCAGCCCGGCGCCGTGCAGGTCGTACTGGTTTTCAATCAGTTCCCGAAGCCTGCTGCGCTCGCTGTCGCTGATGACGCCGTCGGCCTCCATCACCTGATAACAGAGCGCCACCACGGCCACGCGGGCATCGTCGGGTCGGGCCTCGCCCCTTGGAGCGTCATTGCCGATATCCTGGAGAAACCTGCTGATCTTTTCAAACATTCTGAGAGATTCGCCTTGTTCAATACGCCATCATGACCCGCACGGGCCGCTACGCCAATAGATCACTTAACATCCGTCAATCAAATTACGGTTACGACAGATGAGACGACCGGATCAGAAAAACAGGCGTTTTTTCGCGGCCGGCGGCGTTTCGTCGTCGTCGCTGTCGTCGATCCCCGGATCGTCCGGCGTGCGGCCGCCAAAGGGTTTCAACGGCGCGCTGCCGTCATCGTCCTCTTCCACGCTGCCCTCGGCGGGCTTGGGCGGAATGTCTTCCGAACGGGCCTCCACCACGAGCGGCTTTTCCTCCGGCGGGATCTTCGCTTCTTCCGATTTGATCGCGGAAGCGCCGGAGGGCGGGTCCATGATCACTGGCCGCACCGATTCTGTTTTCGGCGCTTCCGCCTTGTTTTCGGCTGGGGCTTCGGGCTCGGGCGTTTCCGCCTGCGCTTCAGCTTCAGGCTTGGCTTCCTCCTGGAAGATCGGAGCGTCCTCCGCAGGCGTTTCCGGTTCCGCTCGGCTTCCGCCGACGGGCGGCAGGCTCTTCAGCGCCTCGTCGAGCCGCGAGGCGCTCCCTTCCTCGATCGGGCCGGCGATTTCGCCGTAGGGCACCTTCCATGAGAAGGCGTCGAGCTGGCCGGTCGTGGGCGAGAACGGTCGCCAGTATTCGGACACCAGACCATCGGCGACCCAGGTCGGGTCGCGTTCGGACCTGAGCGCCTGCGCCATCCAGTGGCGCACGCGACCCTGATCGCCGGTTTCGGCCTCCTCGATATCGGCGAGCAGCAGGAAGGCGCTTTCGCGCGGCTGCATGCGCGCCGCCGCCTCCGCCTTGATGCGGGCCTTTTCAAATTCGCGTGCGTCGAGCGCTGCGCGCGCGACGACCATCAGCGAAACCCAGTTGTTGGGCTTCAGCGCCTCCAGCTTTTCCGCCCGCTTAAGCCGGTCGACGGCGCTGTCGCCGCCGCGGGCGCGCACGTAAAGCGCGCCGGTTTGGGGATGCGGCTCCTTCTTCCACACCATCTCCAGAACGCCGGCGGATTTCCTGAGATTGCCCTGCGCCAGATAGGCCTTGGCGGCGATGATCGCGGCGGGGTGGAAATCGTCGCGCAGCTTCAGCGCCTGCAGCGCGTCGGCCGCGGCCGCTTTCGGATCGGTATCGAGCCTGCTTTCGGCGCGCGCGGTCAGCACCACGGATTTCAGCCGCGCCGATTCGTCCTTATCGGTCACCTTGGCGGAGCGCTGCTGGTCCAGAAGGCGGATCGCGTCATCCCAGCGGCCCTGTCGGGCACGGGTCTCCAGCGTCGCCTTGGCGGCCCAGGCCAGATAGGGCGCCTTGTCGGCGGCCTGCTCGGCGAAATGCTGGGCGGCCTCGTCGGCGCCGACGCGCTTGGCCTCAAGATAGAGACCGCGCAGGCCGAGCTCGGCGGTTTCGGGATCCTCCGACATCGCCTCGAACAGACGCCGCGCCTTGTCGTAATTGCCTTCGGTCAGCGCGACCTGCGCATCGAGCACATGAATAAGCGGCTCCTGATCGGCGCTGAGCAGCGCATGGGCGCGCGTGCTCATCTTGCGCGCCTGCACCAGATTGCCGGAACCGACGGCGATCAGCCCGGTCGAGATCGCCTGATAACCGCGGTCGCGCTTGCGGGCGCGGAAATAGCGGGTCACGCTTTTCGGCGAGGTCCAGATCGCGCTGATCAGCCACCACACGATCATCACCACGAAAATGAGGGCGATCAGCAGCGCGAGCGCGGTCGTCAGCGGGGTTTCGAACATCTGGCCCTGCCAGACGAGCGTGAGTTCGCCGGGCCGGTCGGCAAACCAGGAAAAGCCCAGCGCGAAGGCAAGAACGATGATCGCGAAAATCAAAAGCCTGATCATATCCTACCTCCTCAATTGCCGGACGGCGCGCCGGGCGCGCCGGCGGTTGCGCCGAGTGCGTTCGACAGCGTGGTGGAAACCAGATCATCCGCCTCGATCCGCGCCTTCAGCCCGTCGGCGAATTTTTGCGAGGCCTGTTTTCCGGCCTCGGGCAGCGTTTCCCATTCGCTCTCCGCCGCCTTCAGGTCGCCCTTGGTCAGCGCGTTTTCGATGCGCGCGACGATCGCCGGCACGGTGTCGCCCTCGACATCGCCGACGGGGCGCACGCTGACGAGGCCCTTGGCGCTGTCGACCAGGCGATTGAAGATATTGCCCTCCGGCGGCGGCGGTTCGGCGGCCGCGATGATGGCGTCGGCGGTCTCGGAGAATTCGGCGGCGAGTTCCTCGCGGGTCGGGATGCCGCTTGTCGCGAGCGCCTTGAGCTTCGAGAGATCGGCGTCTGCCGGCGCGACCTCGGCATAGGTCGCAAGCTCGGTCGCGAAATTGTCGCCCCGGTCGATCGCCGATTTCAGGGCGGCGGCGGCGATAGCGCGGGCAACGGCCAGATCCTTGCCGGGCGTATTCACCTTGGCCTCCAGCGCCGAAAGCTTCTGCTGCATGTCCTGCTGGCCGGAGGTGAGGTTTGATTTCATCTGGTCGAGATCGGATTGCAGGCTTTTCACCGCGCCGGTGTCGTTCTGCTGCGCGCTCTGGATGGCATCGACTTGCTGCTTCAGGCTGGCAATGTCCTCGCCCGAGGAACTGGAACTCTGGACCTGCTGCTTAAGAGCGTCGAGTTGCGACTGGATCGCGGCCGAACCGTCATTGGCCTTGAGCGTTTCGATCTCCTGACGGAGCGCGGCGATCTCGTCATTGATCTTGCCGCCGGCGGTCGTTCCCAGCAGGCCAGCCGAGGACAGCGCGTAGGCGCCCGCAAGCGCGATCACGGCGCCGGCCACACCAGCCAGAAGCACGGCGCCGAAGCCGGGGCCTTTGGGTGGCGGCAGGGTCGATGTCGGGGGCTCCGGCGGCGGTGGCGGCGGGCTGTCTGCCTTTTCGTCGACGGTCTCTCCATCGGCGCGCTCTTCATCGCCAAGCCTCGCCGCATCCGAAATTTCCTCGTCCTGATGCTCCTCATGGCGCTTGATCGCGGCGGCGACATCGGCCATCGCGGTTTCAACGGCGGCATCGTCCGTCTTGGACGGGACGGGCGCTTGTGCCTTCGTGGCTTCCGGCGCCGTGTCTTCTGTTGTCGCGTCGTTTTTCTTGTCGTTTTTCGAAGACGGCGTATCCGAAACCATGGCTACCTCTTTTGCGGTTCTCGGTTCTAGGGTAGTGGCCGAGTGGTATTAAGAAAAGGCTTTTGTTGAAGACTTGTTCCCCGCCGCCCCGGCCTTTCTGGCGAAACGCCTCACGCCAGCAGCGCAAGCAGGCTTTTCTCGGTCGTCCTGTCGGCAATGCGCACGTGATCGGCCAGCTCCGCCGGCACGGCATGCGCGACATTGGCCGAAAGGCAGATGAGGGCCGGCGGGTCGTTGCGTCCCGCGAGCGCCTTGCCCGCGCCGAGCGCGAAGAAGCGCGCCGCCGTCATGTGGGAATAGAACAGGATCGCGTCGGTCGCGCCGACCAAAGCGTCGACTTCCTTCGCGTCATAGGTCACAGGCTCCATGGCATAGACGGTGACGGTCTCGAACGGCACGTGCAGGGCCTCAAGCCTGCGCTCCAGCCAGGGCGCGCGCGGCGAGCCGGCCAGATAGAGAAGCGGGGCGCGGATGAACAGCGAGGGTTCGGCGGCGATCGCCTCGGCCAACCGCTCGCCATTGCCCTGGCCGGTGAAGACGCGCGTGAAGCCGGCATCCCTCGCCCTGCCGGCGGTCTCCGCCCCGACGGCGAACACCGGACGGTCGATCATGTCCGGCGCGTCGCGCTTTGCCTCGATCCCGTGCAGGGCCTCGGTGCTGGTGACCGCAAGCGCCGCCCAGCTTTCGCGGGCGATTGCCTCCCTGGCTTCGTCCACATGGTGCACGGTCTCGAACAGCGGCATGAAAACCGGTTGATGGCCCATTGCGGCAAGCAATGCGCCGGTCTTTTCGGCCTTGTTTTGCGGACGGGTCACCAGAACGCGCATCGCAGACCTCAGACCCAATCCTCGAAAAAGCGCGGGCCGGCCCGCCCGCGCAGCGTTTCGCCGGCCGCGCGGCCGAGCGCTTGGGCTTCGGCGCGCAAGCCTTCGACGGCGATGTCATGGGCCTGCCGCCCGTCCGGCGTCAGGATCAGGCCGGAGAAACGGATCGTATCGCTTTCAAGCAGCGCATGGCCCGCGATCGGCGTGCGGCAGGAGCCGTCGAGGGCCGCCAGAAAGCCGCGCTCGCAGGCGACCGCGTCATAGGTGTCGCGGTCGTTGATCGGGGCGAGCAGGGCCGATATCCGTTCGTCGCTCTCGCGCTGCTCAATGCAGATTGCGCCCTGGGCCGGGGCAGGAATAAATTCCTTCGGATCGAGAACCTCGGTCGCCACATGCTGCATGCCAAGCCGCGTCAGGCCGGCATAGGCGAGGAAGGTGCCGTCGACGGCGCCGTCTGCAAGTTTCTGCAGCCGCGTCTGCACCGAACCGCGGAAAATCACCACCTCGATATCGGGCCGCAGCCGGCGAATCATCGCCTGGCGTCTGAGCGAGGAAGAGCCGACGATCGCGCCCGCCGGCAGGTCGGCGAGGTTTTTCACGGTGCGGCCGATAAAGGCGTCGCGCGGGTCGGCGCGCGGCAGGAAGGTGGAAAGCGTCAGCCCTTCCGGCAGCGCTGTCGGCATGTCCTTGGAGGAATGGACGGCGAAATCGAGCGCGCCGGAAAGCAACTGCTCCTCGATCTCCTCGGTGAAAAGCCCCTTGCCGCCGATCGCCGCCAGCGCGCGGTCGGTGATCCGGTCGCCCTTGGTGGAGAGCACCACGATCTCGAACATCTCCTCCGGCAGGCCATGGGCGGCCATCAGCCGGTCGCGGGTTTCATGCGCCTGGGCCAGCGCCAGCGGGCTGCCGCGCGTTCCGATCCTGTAAGGTTTCGTTTGCATCCTGCGTCCACCATTGTTACCGGGTGTCTCGTAAACCGGATTGCGCCCTGCCGCAAACAATCGCGATGAAAAAACAGACACGCTTTCTCGGCATCGAATCGAGCTGCGACGAAACCGCCGCCGCCATCGTGGCGATGGACGAGGCCGGGCGCGGCGAGATTATCGCCGATCTGGTGCTGAGCCAGTTGGAAGAACATGCAGCCTTTGGCGGCGTGGTGCCGGAGATCGCCGCGCGCGCGCATGTGGAGGCGATGGACGGGTTGATCGCCGGCGCACTTCAGGAAGCAGAGATCGGGTTCGGCGATCTCGACGGCATTGCCGCGACAATCGGCCCCGGGCTGATCGGCGGTCTCATTACCGGCGCGATGAGCGGCAAGGCGATCGCCTATGCCGCAGGCAAGCCGTTTTACGGAATCAATCACCTCGAAGGTCATGCGCTGACGGCGCGGCTGACCGATGGCGTCGCCTTTCCCTTCCTGATGCTGCTGGTCTCGGGCGGCCATACCCAGATCGTGTTGGTCAAGGGCGTCGGCGAGTACGAGCGCTGGGGCTCGACAATCGACGATGCGCTGGGCGAAGCCTTCGACAAGACGGCGAAGCTTCTGGGGCTCGGTTATCCGGGCGGGCCTGCGGTGGAGAAGGCGGCCGCGACCGGCGATCCGCGGCGGGTGAAACTGCCGCGACCGATGAAGGGCGAGGGCCGGCTGGATTTCTCCTTCTCCGGCCTCAAGACGGCGGTGCGTCAGGCGGGACAGGCGCTGGCGCCGGTAAGCGAGCAGGATATCGCCGATATCTGCGCCGCCTTCCAGCTTGCCGTCACCGATACGCTGGAAGACAGGATCGCCCGCGCGCTTCAGCGCTTCAGGGCGGAAGGTCTCGCCGGTGATAGTCAGCCCGCGCTGGTGGTGGCGGGCGGGGTTGCCGCCAATGGCGCGATCCGCGCGATGCTTACCGGACTTTGCGCAACAGAGGGTTTCGCCTTCGTCGCGCCGCCCTTGCGGCTGTGCACGGATAACGCGGTGATGATCGCCTGGGCGGGGCTGGAGCGCTGGCGCGCCGGTTTTGATCCGGACGACATGGAAATCTCGGTGCGCTCCCGCTTTCCGCTCGACGGTAATGCGGCGGGGCTGATCGGCAGCGGCAGAAGAGGGGTCAAGGCATGACCAGGAACACAGTCGTCATCGGCTCCGGGGCATTCGGCACGGCGCTTGCCGCCGTCTTTGCCCATGAGGGCGAGGATGCCGTCACCCTGCTCGGCCGCGATGCCGGGCTGATCGGGATACTGAAAACGACCCGACGGCATCAGGCGGCACTTCCCGGAATCACGCTTCCAGCCGCGCTTGCGTTCACGATCGATCCCTCGGTGCTCGAGACGGCCGATATCGTGGTGCTGGCGATGCCGGCGCAGGCCCAGCGCGCTGCGGCGCTCTATTACGGCCCCTATCTCAATCCCGATGCCGTGATCGTTTCGGCCGCCAAGGGCATCGACCGCGCCAGCTGTAGGCTGATCACCGATGTTTTGAACGAAACGCTGCCGGAGCATCCTGCGGGTGCGCTGTCGGGGCCCGGCTTCGCCGTCGACCTCGCCGCCGGCAAACCGATCGCCATGGTGCTCGCCTTCGAAAACCGCGACCGCGCCAAAGAGACCGCGACCATTCTTTCCGGCCGGACCTTCCGGCTCTATGCCTCGGGCGATCCCGTCGGCGTGCAGATCGGAGGCGCGCTGAAGAATGTGCTGGCGATCGCCTGCGGCATTGTCGAGGGAGCGGATCTCGGCGAATCCGCCCGCGCGGCGCTGATATCGCGCGGCCTTGCGGAAATGTCGCGGCTCGCGGTCGCCATGGGCGGCGAGCCGGAAACCGTGCGCGGGCTCTCCGGCCTCGGCGATCTGGTGCTGACCGGCACCTCGCGCCAGTCGCGCAATTTCCGCTATGGGGTGGCGCTCGCCGAGGGTAATTTCGAGAGCGTCAATGCGGCACTTGTCGAAGGCGTCTACAGCGCCTCCGTTGCCAGCGAGCTTGCCGCGAGCCATGGCGTGGAGATGCCGATTTCAAGCGCCGTCGCCCGCGTGCTCGAGGGCAAGCTCGGCATTCCGCAGGCGCTGGAAGAACTGATGAGCCGGCCGATCACGACCGAATGAAGGAGAACACGATGCTTTACGCCGTTCTGTGCCAGGACAAGCCCGAACACCTCCATGTCCGCATGGAAAACCGCCCGCGCCATCTCGAATGGCTCGACGGGCTCAATGATAAGGGCACGCTGAAGATCGCCGGCCCGTTTCTCGACGGCGACGACAAACCCTGCGGCTCGATGCTGATCATCGAAGCCGACAGCCAGGCGGACGCGGAAGCGATCGCGGCCGAGGACCCCTATGGCAAGGCCGGCCTGTTCGAAAAGGTCGAGGTCAAGCCCTACAAGTGGCTCTACAACAATCCGGAGGCATGAGGCATGGCCTATTGGCTGTTCAAATCCGAGCCGTTCAAGTTTTCCTGGCAGATGCTGAAGGACAAGGGCGCAGCCGGAGAAGAATGGGACGGCGTGCGCAATTATCAGGCGCGCAACAATATGCGGGCGATGGAAATCGGCGACAAGGGCTTCTTCTACCACTCCAATGAGGGGCTGGAAGTCGTCGGCATCTGCGAGGTCTGCGCGCTCGCCCATCCAGACAGCACGACCGATGACCCGCGCTGGGAATGCGTCGATATCCGCGCGGTCGAGGACATGCCGAAGCCGGTGACGCTGAAGGATGTGAAGGCCAACCCGAAGCTCGCCGACATGTCGCTCGTCACCTCGATGCGGCTCTCCGTTCAGCCGGTGAAGGAAGACGAGTGGCTGGAAGTCTGCCGCATGGGCGGGATGGACGTCTGAGAGGCGGGAAAAGCAAACGGGAGATATTTTGATGATCTGGAAGCTGATGATTCTGGTGATCTTTGCGGTCGGTTACATCTGGCCGGTCACGATCATCCTGAGACGTATGGGCTATTCACCCTGGTGGGCGCTGCTGACCGTGGTCTCTCCGCTGAACATGATTGGCCTGTGGGTGCTGGCCCGCGCCCGCTGGCCCCGGGTTGAGGAAAAGCTTTAGGTCCCACACAGCCTGTCATGTCTATCGTCTAAAGTGCGCGAAGGGCACTTGACGCTTCGGCTGCGGCCCATCACTCTCCCTTTGGCTGCGGGACGCGGGAGGAACAGGACGTCCGGCAGCGCTATACGGCGGTTTCGGACCAGCCGGCAGGTGGGAAACCTTCCGACAGGGCGATTTTCGCCGCGAGGTCAATTCGGTCGACATGCGCCTTCGCGCCGGCCGTAGAGGGAAGGAAAGCGAAATGACGATACTGCTTGCCGTGATTGTCTGCGGCCTTTTGTCGATCGTGTACGCCCTGTGGGCGATCCGCTCGGTCATGGTCGCCGATCAGGGAACCCCGCGCATGAAGGAAATCGCGGGCTATATCCGGGAAGGGGCGCAGGCCTATCTGACGCGCCAATATACCACGATCGCCATCGTCGGCGTCGTCGTCTTCATTCTGGCCTGGCTGCTGCTTTCACTGACGGCGGCAATCGGCTTCGTCATCGGCGCGGTGCTTTCGGGTGCTGCCGGCTTTATCGGCATGCATGTCTCCGTGCGCGCCAATGTGCGCACCGCCCAGGCCGCTTCCTACAGCCTGGCTTCGGGCCTCGATATCGCCTTCAAGTCGGGCGCGATCACCGGCATGCTTGTGGCCGGTCTCGCGCTGCTCGGCGTCTCCGTTTACTACTATATCCTGACCGCCATCCTGGGCCACGCACCGGATGACCGCCATGTCATCGACGCGCTGGTCGCGCTCGGTTTCGGCGCTTCGCTGATTTCGGTGTTCGCGCGTCTCGGCGGCGGCATCTTCACCAAGGGCGCCGATGTCGGCGGCGATCTCGTCGGCAAGGTCGAGGCCGGTATTCCGGAGGACGATCCCCGCAACCCGGCAACCATCGCCGACAATGTCGGTGACAATGTCGGCGACTGCGCCGGCATGGCGGCCGACCTGTTCGAGACCTATGCCGTCTCGGTGGTCGCGACCATGGTGCTCGGCGCGATCTTCTTCGGCGGCGCGGCGGTGCTTGGCGATGTCATGTTGCTGCCGCTGGCGATCTGCGGCGTCTGCATCCTCACCTCCATTGTCGGGACCTTCTTCGTCAAGCTCGGCACCAATGGCTCGATCATGGGCGCGCTCTATCGCGGCCTGATCGTGACCGGGCTGCTGTCGATCGTCGGCATCGGCCTTGCAATCTGGGCGACCGTCGGCTTCGGCTCGATCGGCGAGGTCGCGGGCCGCAACATCACCGGCCTGGCGCTGTTCATCTGCGGTATTGTCGGCCTGATCGTCACCGCGCTGATCGTGGTGATCACCGAATATTATACCGGCACGGGCAAGCGCCCGGTGGTATCGATCGCCCAGGCCTCGGTTTCCGGCCACGGCACCAATGTGATCCAGGGGCTGGCGGTTTCGCTTGAGTCGACGGCGCTTCCGGCAATCGTGATCTGCGGTGGCATTATCTCCACCTATCAGTTGGCGGGCCTGTTCGGGACCGGCATCGCGGTCACTGCCATGCTCGGAATCGCGGGCATGATCGTGGCGCTCGATGCCTTCGGCCCGGTCACGGACAACGCCGGCGGTATCGCGGAAATGTCCGGGCTTCCGCCGGAGGTGCGCAAATCCACCGATGCGCTCGACGCGGTCGGCAACACCACCAAGGCGGTGACCAAGGGCTATGCGATCGGCTCGGCCGGTCTCGGCGCGCTGGTGCTGTTTGCCGCCTATTCGAACGATCTGGCTTTCTTCGCCGCCAATGGCGACCGGTATCCGTTCTACGCGGATATGGGCGATATCTCGTTCTCGCTGTCGAACCCCTATGTGGTCGCCGGCCTGATCTTCGGCGGGCTCATCCCCTACCTCTTCGGCGGCATCGCGATGACGGCCGTGGGCCGGGCGGCAAGCGCGGTGGTGGCCGAGGTGCGCCAGCAGTTCCGCGACAAGCCGGGCATCATGAACGGCACGGAAAAGCCGGATTACGGGCGGGCCGTCGACATGCTGACCCGCGCCGCGATCCGCGAGATGATCGTGCCTTCGCTGCTGCCGGTGCTGGCGCCGCTGGTGGTGTTCTTCGGCGTCTGGCTGATGTCAGGCTCCAAGGCGTCCGCTTTCGCGGCCCTCGGCGCCTCGCTGCTCGGCGTGATCGTCAACGGGTTGTTCGTCGCGATCTCGATGACGTCCGGCGGCGGCGCCTGGGACAATGCCAAGAAGAGCTTCGAGGACGGCTTCGTCGATGCCGATGGCGTTACCCACGAAAAGGGCTCGGAAGCGCACAAGGCGTCGGTCACCGGCGATACCGTCGGCGATCCCTACAAGGACACCGCAGGCCCCGCCGTCAACCCGGCGATCAAGATCACCAACATCATGGCGCTGCTTTTGCTGGCGGTGTTGGCGTAAGGTCCATTCCCCCGGCTTCGGCCGGGGGAACTTTTCGGGTTGGTCGAGCCCGCGGAAAAGGAGAGGAATTGCGTGAAAAGACTTTTGGTGGCCGCTCTCGGCCTTGGCCTTCTTGCGGGGTGTCAGTCGACGCAGGAAGCTAATGACTTTGCTGTGGCCCAGACGGCGCTGGCCGGCAGCAAGGCCATGCAGCGGGAAGTTTCAAAAGAGTGCGTCAACGAGATGAAGGTGCTTGGCGCCGAAGACATTCGTATGATTGCGGTCTTGCTCGACACGACAAAGTCCAAGGCTCTGCCTCTACTGTGCTCGCGCATCGTAACCGGCATGGCCAATGGTGATCTGACCTATCAGGATTACAAGGCCTCCCAGCGTGGAGGACTTTCGCCGAAAGTCGTTCGGGTGATGCAGGGGACGAACTAAGCGCCTGCAAAAATCGCTGGTCAAATGAAAATGGCAGGCCCGAGGGCCTGCCATTTGCTTTTGAGGATTACGGTCCGACCACGCCGGCATTGTTGCCGGCGCCGAAGAAGTCGCGGGCGGCGCTGCCGCCGGTACCCTGCAGGATCTGCTGAATGAAGGTGATGTCCTTGCCGCCGGTTGGCGTCGTTTCGGTCGCCATGTCGATGACGTTGCCATCCTGCAGCGTGTAGCGGCCGATGCGCTCGACCCGGCCATTGCCGTCGAAATAGACCGCGAGGATTTCCTGGTCGACAAGACGCGGCTTCTGGAAGGTGAAGCGCTTTTCCTTCTTCTGAGAAATGTAGAAGAACACTTCATTGTCGAAGGTCGCGGTGGTCGAGGGCTCGCCGAGCGTGAGCACAACCTGTTCGCGGCTGGAGCCGACCTTGACGAGCTGCAGCATCTCCTCGTCGACGACATAGCCCTGGTAATAGACGTTCTTGCTGCCGATGACATCGCTGGTCGAGCAGCCTGCGACAAGAAGGGTAACGGCGACAAGGGCACCGGCGGCTGCCGGGCGGGCCGGCCTCAGATCAAATTTCACACCGTGCGTCTTCAACATACACTCCCTGGCAGGTCTCGGTGCCGGTCGGGCGAACCCGTCGGCTGTTTGTTTCCATCATTCGTCAACGTCAGGCAATGCCTGTTGTCGGCGTCGATTCCCGGTTGCGGCCAGCCCCCGCGCAAACTACCATTGTCCATGGTTGGTGCAGGGGACTGCAGCCATCTTCGGTCGGCTCGTCATCGAGCTTCGCGTTTTCCAGGGTAACTGGATAAACCAGCTTGGGTCCGGATGCAATTGCGTCGGGCGGGTGCGATGCCATGGAATTTTTGTAAAGAGAGTGGGACGACCTTGGGACTATTCAGCAGAAGACGCGGCAACCGTCAGGTGGTGCAGCGCCAGTATGGCGTAATCACGACCACGGCGCGCCAGCCGTGTTTTTATACCGATTATAACGTGCCGGACACGGTGATGGGTCGTTTCGAGATGCTGTCATCGGTGATGATCCTGTTCCTGTGGCGCACCGCGAAGTCATCCGACAGCGGCAAACAGCTCTCGCAGGAGGTGGTCGACGCCTTCTTTCTCGACATCGATTACTCCATCCGCGAACTGGGCGTCGGCGACAATTCCGTGCCGAAGCGGATGAAGAAGCTCGCCGGCATGTTCTATGGCCGGCTGGAGCGGTATGTGCGCTGCCTCCAGGACCGCGATCTCGGCCAGCTCGCGATCGCGCTTTCGCAGAATTTCCACGGGGTCGAGTCCGAACCGGTCGACATGGCGGAACTCGCGCGCTGGATGCTGGCCAATGCCGATCATCTCGGGCGCATGGACGAGGTCATGGTCGAAACCGGCATGGTGAGCTTCCTGGTGCCGGAAAGCACGGAGGTTGCCCGTGGTTGAAGAAAACGCCGAAGACAGAAAACTGCCCTTTTCGCGGCCGTTCGCCGTTGCCCGCGCCTCCTCGACCGCTTTCGACATGCGCATTGATGCCGACGCGGCGGAACGCGCGGCGACCGCGGCGTTTCTCGATGTCCGCTCTGTCGAAAGCCTTTCGGCGGATTTGAGGATCTCGCCCTGGCGGCGCGATGGCGTCCGGGTCAAAGGCACGGTCAGGGCCGAGATCACCCAGAACTGCGTGGTCACGCTTGAGCCGCTGGAGGCGACGATCGAGGAAGAGGTGGATGCCACTTTCCTTCCGGAAAATTCACGCCAGTTCCACCGCAAGTTCAACGAGGAAGGCGAGTTGATCGTCGATCCCAACGGGCCGGACGAGCCGGAGCCGTTTGCCGGAAGCGAGGTCGATATCGCCGCCTTGGTGATCGAGACGATCGGCCTTGCGATCGACCCCTATCCGCGCAAGCCTGACGCCGCCTTGCCTGATGATCTCGCGGAAGACGACGGTTCCGATGATGAGGCCGCGCCGTCTCCCTTTGCCGCGCTGAAGGACTGGAAAAACAAATCCGAATAGATTTTTGCTGATTGGCGGGTTGGCCGCAAGCGGTGGAAACTGATGTTTTTCAACCGGGCTAGTTGTCTCGGGAAGCAAAAAGGGTATTTTGGCCCGGCTCCGCCGATGCACGTGTAAACAGGGACCTGGAACGTTTGATTAGAATTTCCATTGATGTCATGGGGGGAGATGTCGGGCCGGAAGTCGCGATTGGCGGCGCTGCCCAGTCGCTGATGCGGCATCCCGATATCAGCTTTCTCCTCTACGGCAGGAAGGACGCGATCGAACCGCTTCTCGCAGGCTATCCGAAGCTTGCCGAGCGGGCCGAGGTCATCGATTGCGAAGTCACCGTCGAGATGGATGAGAAGCCGAGCCAGGCGCTCAGGCGCGGCCGCAATGTCTCCAGCATGTGGCGCGCGATCGACGCGGTCAAGGAAGGCCGGTCCGATGCCGCCGTCTCCGCCGGCAATACCGGCGCGCTGATGGCGATGGCGATGTTCTGTCTCAAGACCATGCCGGCGATCGACCGCCCGGCGATCGCCGGCATCTGGCCGACGCTCAGGGGCGAGAGCATCGTGCTCGATATCGGCGCCACGATCGGCGCCGACGCCAAGCAATTGCTCGATTTCGCGCTGATGGGCGGGGCGATGGCGCGCGCGCTGTTCGAGATCAAGAAGCCAACCGTCGGCCTCGTCAATGTCGGCGTCGAGGAGGTCAAGGGCGTCGAACAGGTCAAGGAAGCCGGCAAGCTCTTGCGCGAGGCCGATATCGACAATCTCGAATATGCCGGCTTCGTCGAGGGCGACGATCTCGGTCGCGGAACCGTGGACGTGTTCGTGGTCGAGGGCTTTACTGGCAATATCGCGCTGAAGACCGCCGAGGGCACGGCCCGCCAGATCGCCGAATATCTGCGCTCCGCGATGTCGCGAACCTGGATGACGCGGCTCGGCTATGTGCTTGCCCGCGGGGCGTTCCAGATGCTGCGCGACAAGCTCGATCCGCGCAAGGTCAATGGCGGCGTGTTTCTCGGGCTCAACGGCATTGTCATCAAGAGCCATGGCGGCACGGATGCCGAAGGCTACGCCTCGGCGATCGATGTCGCCTATGACATGGTGCACAACGGTCTGCAGGCCAAGATCCAGCATGATCTGAGCGAGTATCACGCCCGTAACGAATCACCGATGGGGCCGGAAGCGGCCTGAGGCCGGCGACGCCGGATAAACGCAGCCCTGCTGCTGCCAATAAGGAAAAGAAACATGACCCGTTCAGTCGTTTGCGGTTTCGGTAAAGCCCTGCCCAGACGCGTCGTGACCAACGAGGAGCTTCAGAAGCTTGTCGATACCTCCGATAGCTGGATCCAGCAGCGCACCGGGATAAAGCAGCGCTATATTGCCGGCGAGGGCGAGACCACGGCTTCGCTTGGCGAGGCCGCCGCGCGCGCAGCCCTTGCCAATGCCGGTCTGAGCCCCGATGACATCGACCTCATCGTGGTCGCGACCTCCACGCCCGACAACACCTTCCCGGCAACAGCCGTCAATATTCAGCATCGCCTGGGGATGAACCACGGCTTCGCCTTTGACATGCAGGCGGTCTGCTCCGGTTTCGTCTACGCGGTGACGACGGCGGACAATTTCATCCGCGCCGGCCGGGCGAAGCGGGTGCTGGTGATCGGCGCCGAGACCTTCTCGCGCCTTCTCGACTGGACCGACCGCACCACCTGCGTGCTGTTCGGCGACGGCGCCGGCGCGATCATCCTCGAAGCTGTTGACGACGCGGCGGCCGGCGATCGCGGCATCATCGCCGCCAGCCTGCGGTCCGATGGCGCGCATTGCGAAAAGCTCTATGTCGATGGCGGCGTATCGACGACGGGCGATATCGGCCATTTGCGGATGCAGGGCCGCGAGGTCTTCAAGCACGCTGTCGGCATGATCACTGACGTGATCGTGGCCGCGTTCGACGAGGCCGGCATCACCGCCGACGACCTCGACTGGCTGGTGCCGCATCAGGCCAATCGCCGCATCATCGAGGGCTCGGCCAAGAAGCTCGGCATCCCGATGGAAAAGGTCGTGGTCACGGTCGACCAGCACGCCAATACCTCCGCCGCCTCGATCCCGCTGGCGCTGGCCGCTGCCGCCGGCGATGGCCGGATCAAGCGCGGCGACACGGTGATGCTGGAGGCCATGGGCGGCGGGTTCACCTGGGGCGCGGTGCTTTTGCGCTGGTAGCGGCGCTCATCGCGGATTCCGTCCCATCAGGCGCTTGACCGCCATGCCGGTCGGCAATAGTGTCTATGCGACGGGGAAATAGACAAAAATCGGGATGCGGTAATGCCTGGCAAAACTGTGACGCGCGCGGATCTGGCCGAATCGGTTTTCCGCAAGGTGGGACTTTCGCGAACGGAATCCGCCGAACTGGTGGAAACCGTGATCGATGAAATCTGCGACGCCATCGTGCGCGGCGAAACGGTCAAGCTCTCCTCTTTCGCGACCTTCCAGGTGCGCGACAAGAACGAGCGCATCGGCCGCAACCCGAAGACCGGCGAGGAAGTGCCGATCTCGCCCCGCCGCGTGATGACCTTCAAGGCGTCCAACGTGCTGAAGCAGAAGATCCTGAAGTCGCATCTGATGCGCCGCAACAAGGCCGAAAAGGCCGCCGCCAAGTCGGCTGGCTGATCCGTCCCCTGTCAATTTTCGATTCCGCCTTGTCATCGCGGCGCGTTCGCGATGAAATAGCTGCGATTCGATAGTGTTTTCGCGCGTCTGGACGGGAAACCCACCTCCACTTTTTCTGGATGCGCTTTAGCGGGGAGCGTTTGACTGGCATGGACAAAAGTCCCGAGGCGTTTCGCACCATTTCCGAGGTTGCCGAAGAACTGGAGCTGCCGCAGCACGTGCTCCGGTTCTGGGAAACGCGCTTTACCCAGGTCAAGCCAATGAAGCGCGGCGGCGGTCGGCGCTATTACCGGCCCGAGGATATCGAGCTGCTGAAGGGCATCCGCCACCTGCTCTATGATCACGGCTACACCATCAAGGGCGTGCAGAAGCTTTTGAAAAGCAATGGCAATCGCTTTGTCACCGCGGTCGGCAGCGGCGATGCCGAGCTGATCGAGGCGCTCGCGCCGCAGCCCGAGGCGCGCAAGGAGGATCAGCATTCGATCTTTGACGATGACCAGGTTGTCGGCCGGCCCAAGAAGGCAAGCGGCAAGGGGTTTTTCCGCCGCGCCAAGGAAGGCGAGGCCGATGTCGATCCCGCATTCGGCCTTGCGCGTTCCGATGATGCGATGCTGAAGGAAGTGCTGTCCGACCTTCTGGAATGCAAGCGGCTTCTCGATCAGGTTCGATAGGCGTCGCCAAAACATGCCGGTTTGATCGACGTCATCCAAATATCGCGTTTTTCGTGTAGCGATCCTTCGGTACACGCATATTGCCAAACCGCCCGCGTTCTGTTTCCACTTATGGTGGCGAGACCGTGCTGTTTCGCAAGCGCCTTTGCTGGAGTTGGACGATGGCTGATGAAGCGGCAGGAACGGACCTCGAAAACGCGCCGGTCGACGCGGTTGCTGAAAAGCTGAAAACCAATATTGCGTCGGGGCTTTCCGAAGATGAGGCCGCCAGGCGGCTTGCGACCTACGGCCCGAACGCCCTGCCGGAGGAGAAGACCAGCCTGGCGCGGCAGATCCTGCGCCACTTCGTCGGCCCGATTGCCTTCATGATCGAGGCGGCCGCTCTGGTCTCGCTTCTGCTCGGCGACATGGGTGATTTCGTCATCATTTTCGGCCTGCTGCTCTTCAATGCGGGCCTCGAATTCTATCAGGACAGCAAGGCCACCAATGCGCTTGCGGCGCTGAAGAACTCGCTCGCCCCGCAGGCAAGCGCGTTGCGTGACGGCGTGGTCAAGACGGTGGACGCCGCGACGCTGGTGCCGGGCGATATCGTCAACATTCGCCTCGGCGGCATCGTGCCGGCCGATATCAGGCTGGTCTCCGGCGACTATGCCTCGATCGATCAGGCCGCGCTCACAGGCGAATCGCTGCCGGTCACCAAGAAGGTTGGCGATCTCGCCTATTCCGGCAGCGTGGTGAAGCAGGGCGAGCTGGCTGGCGTCGTGATCGGCACGGGCGGGAATACTTTTTTCGGCCGCACGGCCAGGCTGGTGGCGGGCGCCGGCGCCGTCAGCCAGGCGCAGAGGGCGATGTTCCACATCGGCAATTTCCTGATCGTGCTCGCCGTGGTTCTGGCGCTGATCATGGTCGCGGTTCAGGTCTATGTCGACATCGTGAAGGCCGACAATTGGGGCCTTGCCGATGCGCTGGCGATCCTGCAATTCGTGCTGGTGCTGCTGGTCGCCTCGATCCCGGTCGCGATGCCCGCCGTGTTTTCGATCACCATGGCGCTCGGCGCGCTGGCGCTGTCGAAAGAAAAGGCAATCGTCTCGCGGCTTTCCTCGATCGACGAAATGGCCGGCGCCGACATCCTGTGTTCCGACAAGACCGGTACGCTGACCAAGAATATCCTGACGCTCGGCGATCCCATCCCCATTGATGGCGTTGATCCCGCGCAGATCGTGCTGGCCGGCGCTCTCGCCTCGCGCGCCGAGGACAGCGATGCGATTGACGGCGCGGTGGTTTCGGCGCTGCCGGATAGGGCCGTGCTGGGAGAGTACCGGCTGGTGCGGTTCACGCCATTCGACCCGGTCTCCAAGCGCACGGAGGCTGCCGTTGCCGGGCCGGATGGCAAGGCGTTCCTGGTCTCCAAGGGCGCGCCGCACGCGATCGTGGCGCTTTGCGGCGGGGAAAACGCGGCGGTGGTCGATGCCCATGTGGCGGAACTCGGCGAAAAGGGCTACCGCGCGCTCGCCGTGGCGCGCTCGGACGATGACGGGGCGCATTGGCGACTGCTCGGCATCCTGCCGATGTATGATCCGCCGCGCGATGATTCGAAACAGACCATCGACAATGTCCGCGCCAAGGGCGTGACGGTGAAGATGATCACCGGCGACGACACCGCGATTGCGCGCGAGACCGCCCGTCAGCTTGGCCTCGGCGCCAATATCCTTGCCGCGGCGGATGTGTTTCCCAAGGACATGGACCCCGACAATGTGCCGGGTCCGATCGCCAACCGCATTTTGACGGCGGATGGTTTCGCCCGCGTCTTTCCCGAGCACAAATATGCCATCGTCAAGACGTTCCAGAAAAACGGCCATCTGGTGGCGATGACCGGCGACGGCGTCAACGACGCGCCGGCGCTGAAACAGGCCGATTGCGGGATCGCGGTCTCGGGTGCGACCGATGCCGCGCGCTCCGCCGCGGCGCTGATCCTCACGGCCCCCGGCCTTTCGGTGATCGAAAACGCCATCGACGAAGCCCGGCGGATTTTCGGCCGGATCACCAGCTACACCGTCTATCGCGTGGCGCTGACCATGACCATCATGTTCCTGGTGGTGCTGTCGACGATCTTCCTCGGTTTCCAGCCGCTGACGCCGATCATGATCGTGCTGATGTCGCTGCTCGACGATATCCCGATCATGACGGTGGCCTATGACAATACCACCGTGTCGGATCAGCCGATCCGCTGGCGGATGCCGCATCTGCTGACGGTCGCGGCCGTGCTCGGCTTCGCCTCGATTGTTCAATCCTTCGGGCTGTTGCTGATGGGCATGGAGGTGATGTCGGAGCCGGCGCGCTGGCCCGGGCTCGGCATAACGGACACTGCGCATTTGCAATCGATGATGTTCCTGCAGCTTGTCGCAGGCGGCCATCTGTTGCTTCTGGTCGCGCGCAAGGAAAACTGGTTTACCAAGAGACCTTATCCGGCGGAGCCCTTGCTGATCGCCATGGTCGCCACGCAGCTGGTGGCGGTGCTGATGTGCGGTTTCGGCATTCTGGTCCCGCAGATCCCGTGGTTGCTGATCGGCCTCGTCTGGGTCTATCTGATCGTCTGGCTGTTCGTGCTCGGCCTTGTGCGGATCGGCATTGACCATGTGCTGGAAAACCGCAGCGCGCGGCGGGCGATGTCGATTGATGTGATGAACGAGCGCCTGTTTCGCTAGCAAGAATTTGCTGCCGTTTCCGCCGCTCGCGCGTTAGGTTTGATGAAAGCGCAGAGCATGGGAGTATGTCATGGATTTCCGTAAGAAGCTTGCGATCGAGCCCGGCAGCACGGTCTCGCTTGCCGATATCAATCCGGAACAGGACGGCGGGATCGAAAGCAAGGAGGAGGGCAAGGAGAAGCTTTCCGGGATACTGGACGAAATCACGCCGCTCCAGGAAATGCTCTATGCGGAAAAGAAGCATGCGCTGCTGATCGTGCTGCAGGGCATCGATGCCGCCGGCAAGGACGGCGTCTGCTGGCACGTGATCCGCGCCATGAATCCGCAGGGCACCTATGTGGCGAGCTTCAAGCAGCCGACCGAGGTCGAAAAGGCGCATGATTTTCTCTGGCGCGTACACCAGCGCGTGCCGGCGATGGGGCAGGTGGCGGTTTTCAACCGCTCGCATTACGAGGATGTGCTGGTGGCCCGTGTGCATAATCTGGTTTCCAAGCAGGAATGGTCGAAGCGCTATCACCAGATCAACAATTTCGAGGAATTCCTGACCGAAAACGGCGTCACCATCGTCAAGTTCTTCCTCTATATCTCGAAGGATGAACAGCTCGAGCGGTTCGAGAAGCGGCTGGAGGACAAGGACCGGCAGTGGAAGATTTCGGCTTCGGATTACGCCGAGCGCGATCGCTGGGACGAGTACATTGAGGCTTATGAGGCGATGCTCTCCCATTGCTCGACCGCCCATGCGCCCTGGTATGTGATCCCGGCAAACCGCAAATGGTTCCGCAATCTCGCCGCCGCCGATATCATTCACCGCGCAATGCTCGACATGCAGATCGAAAGCCCACGCCCGACGGTGGATATCGATGAGATTTATCGGCGCTATCATCACGCCGTGCGCGAGCAGTGAATGGCCGGACAGGCTCGAATGCCGCTTAGGATTGGTATTTCCCGTCTTGTCCGACAATTTATAAAATAAAATTGACGAATCTCAATTTGTACATGGATAAAACTATAAATAATACTATCTATATATTACTGTAATTTACTATAGAATTAACTAATATGTAAAGATTATGAAATATTTATATTTTTGAAGTATTTTGTTGAATAGAAATTGGAGGTGTGGCTTAATTTACTTATTGTGGCGGCTTTAGGGGAGCCGATATGCGTCTTTTCCGGTGCATTAATTGCAGACATCGCCTTCGCTATGGCAGAGCAGTCTGCTCGGTTTGTTACACGCCAACTTCGTTCGCAAACAGGAAATGGTTTTTGCTGACTTTCATCGTTGCTATGGTCGGCTTGACCTCCTCTGTCTTCCCCTTTTTTTCATCGACATTCGGCGCGGGGGTGGACGTTATCCAGCCCGATCCGTCCTTCTGGCAAACAAAGACTGTCTGAAAACCCGTCGCGGTTTTTCTGCGCAAACCCGGTTTTGCCTCTTGCGCCTGCCTGAGCGAAAGTCTAAAGGGAACGGGCCGTCTAGACGGTTGGTCGGGGTGTAGCGCAGCCCGGTAGCGCACTTGACTGGGGGTCAAGGGGTCGTGGGTTCGAATCCCGCCACCCCGACCATTTCAAACAAGTATTTCAGTATTTTACCAACTGACTTGGCCCCGTCAAAATCTCCAGGTTTACAGGTTTTCGCATCTTCTACAGTTCTGATGGCTGCGACAACGCGCCGTTAGCAATCGCCGCGCAAAATTGCTACACCGATGGCGACAAAGCGACTTGGGACGACCGGGAGAAGATTGATGAGTGGCAAGGGCAGTTGTTGCGCCGTATCGCGGAATGCCGGAAACCCGGCGGGCGAGCCTGTCGCTGTTATTGCTGCTGGCATCGGTGAACGCTCCAACGCGATTGCCCTTCCCGGCGGGCGCAGCCATGTCGGCATTGATAATCCCGCCATCCCGCAGGATGGCGAGGGCCCGGCGCGCTTCGTCAAGCTCACTCCCTTCGCGCTCGAGGCGCAGACCGTGACGAACCGCCGCTTCGCCGAATTCGTGGAAGCAACCGGCTATGTCACCGAGGCCGAGCGCTTTGGCTGGTCGGCCGTGTTTGCCGGCCTGGTTTCGAAAGATACCGACGTGATGGGCAGCGCGCCTGATACGCCGTGGTGGTGGCGGATCGACGGCGCCTGCTGGCGTCACCCCGAAGGGCCGGACAGCAGCGTCGAGGACCGGCTTGATCACCCCGTCACCCAGGTCTCCTTTGCCGATGCCGTGGCGTTTGCAACCTGGGTCGGCGGCAGGCTGCCGAGCGAGGCGGAATGGGAACGGGCGGCCCATGGCGGCGTTGTCGGCCGCAAATTCGTCTGGGGCGATGAGGAGCCGACCGACACCAAGATCTTCTGCAATATCTGGCAGGGGCGTTTTCCCGATCACAACACCATGGCCGACGGCTATATGGGCACCGCGCCGGCGCGATCCTTCGAGCCGAATGAGGGCGGGTTCTACAACATGGCTGGTAATGTCTGGGAGTGGACCGCCGATCCCTATCGCATCCGCTCGCTCTCCCGCCACGCCAAGCAGCGCAATGCCGCCGCCGTTGCCGCCGATGAGCGCCTGCTCAAGGGCGGCTCGTTCCTCTGCCATTACAGCTATTGCTATCGCTATCGCATTGCCGCGCGCATGGCGCTGACGCCGGACAGCGCCGCCAGCAATGTCGGCTTTCGCGTCGCTTACGATTCCTGATCAGCCAAGCTCGCTTTCGGGCCGGTGCGGCATGCGTTCCGGGTGAACGCCGGCCTGTTTCAAAGTCCGCTCCAGCAATTGCTCGTAGATCGGCTGTCCGCCAAGCCAGCGGGCCGCGATATTGGCGGTGACGCAGGTGGCGATCAGCGGCAGCGTCATGGTGTAGGCGCCCGTCAGTTCCAGCGTCAACGCAACGCCCACCACCGGCGCGCGCACGGAGGCAGAAAACAGTCCGCCCATGGCGGCGATGCCGAAAGCGAGGGGGATAGCGGCACCCTCCGGCAGCAGGCCTTCCAGGATCGTGCCGAAGGCGAGGCCAACCGCGATCGCAAGCGCCAGCATGGGCGCGAAAATGCCGCCCGGCGTGCCGGCGGAATAGCTCACCACCATGGTGGCGAACCGCAAGACCGCCAGCAGCAGAAGCGCGCTCAGCACCACATGATCGCGGGCGAGCGCGACGATGACGTTCTCGCCGCCGGTGACGGCGCGCGGAAACAGGATGAACAGCGCCCCGATCGCAAGCCCGATCAGCGCCGGCATCAGGTAGGGAATGCGCTTATGCATCGCGATGGTGAAGCCGGAAACGCTCATGAGGCTGGCGTTGAGCGCGACGCCGACGAAGCCGAGGAGCACGCCGAGAACGATGAAGGCGGGCAGCAGGGCAAGCGCCGGTGTCGCGACCGACATGGAGAAATCCGGAGCGGTGCCGCCTATCACCTCCGTCATCACGGTGGAGAAGAAGGCTGCGACGATGACGCCCATATAGCTTCGGAAGTTATAGGGAAACTGGTTGTGCGTTTCCTCGATGATGAAAAGCACGGCGGCGAGCGGGGCGTTGAAGGCGCAGGCTAGGCCGGCGGCCGCGCCCGCGCCGAGCAGGCCGCGCCTTTCGGTATCCGAGACCTTGAAGAAATCGGTGGTCGCCGCCGCGATCGACGCGCCGATATGGATCGTCGGCCCTTCTCGTCCAAGCACCAGGCCGGACGACAGCGCGCCGATGCCGGTGAGGAACTTGACCGGCAGAACCCGGCGCCAGCGCACATTGCGCAGATTGCTCATCGCGCCTTCGATTTCCTGCACGCCGCTGCCGGCGGCCTCCGGCGCATAGCGGCGCACCACGGCGACCATGGCGACGGTGACGATCATGGTGATCAGCGCCGCCGCCAGCACAAGCCAGGGCCCGTGCAGAAGACGCCCAAGCGCCTGCGGCCATGTCGATAGCCGGTCGATCGCAAGGTGGAAAAACGAGCCGATCGTGCCCGTGACTATGCCGGTCACGGCGGCCATGACGATAAAGCGGTTCTCCGCGCGCCGGTCGCGCTGCTCAAGCGCTGCGTCTTCCGGTTCGCTCATCTTGCGCGTGCCGAAGGAAGGCGCGCCGAAGTTGGTCTGTGC
The DNA here is from genome assembly GCF_021021415.1 of Martelella mediterranea. GTDB lineage: Bacteria > Pseudomonadota > Alphaproteobacteria > Rhizobiales > Rhizobiaceae > Martelella > Martelella mediterranea_C. The sequence continues at coordinate 36,265 of NZ_JAINWJ010000044.1, forward strand.
ATGGATGGCCCCTCTTTCTGATTGCACTATGCAGACTGAAAATGTCTTGTCCAGAGCACCGCCAGCAGCACGCGACCTCATTCAACGGCATAGTTTGCTGTTGATTGCATGCAGCTTTCGGGCAAGACTCCGGCCCGATCGAAAACGGCCTGCAAAGAGGGGACATGAATGGACCGCGAACACGATCCCAGCCAGCTTGAAATGGTGGTGCTGATGACGCCGGACATGGCGAATTTTTCCGGCAAGGTGCATGGCGGCGCGCTGCTGAACCTGCTTGACCGCGTGGCCTATTCCTGCGCGGCGCGCTATTCACAGGATTATGCGGTCACGCTTTCGGTGGATCAGGTGACGTTCCGCGAGCCGATCAATGTCGGCGAACTCGTCACCCTGCGGGCATCGGTGAACTATACCGGCCGCACCTCGATGGAGATCGGCATCAGGGTCGAGGCCGAGGATGTGCGCAGCGGCCATCGCCGCCACACCAATTCCTGCTACTTCACTATGGTCGCTGTGGATGCGCACGGCAAGCCGACGCCGATCCCCAAGCTCGAGCTCAGCACGCCCGACAAGGAGCGCCGCTTCAAGGAGGCGCAGATGCGTCATCAGCTTCGTCGCGAATATGAGGGCCGGTTCAAGGAATTGAAGGCGGAATAGAGCCCTTCCGGCTCACGCGATAATGCGATGATGCCCCGCAGCGGCATGGAGCCGGCGCGGGGCATCTCCTCCCCCTCAGTAATAGGGCGAAACGCACTGCTTACGCGGCCCGTGATAGGGCTGGTAGGTATTGTCCGAGACGCGGTACGATTTGTAGTGATCCTCGCACCACTGATAGTGCTTCGGATTGATCGTCGGCGTGGTCGCGGTGTTGACTGTGTTGTCGTTGCTGGTCGCCGCAATAACGCCGCCGCCGATCAGGGCGCCTGCCGCAAATGGAACCCAGGCGGTGCCGTTCCAGCCCCAGCCCGGACCATAGGGGCCGTAGGGTGGGCCGTACCAATAGGGGCCAAGTGCTGCCGGTCCGTAATAGGGACCCCAATTCGGCGGCGGCGGACCATGCCAGTGCGGCGGCGGCGGGCCGTGCCAATGCGGAGGAGGGCCGCCATGCCAAGGCTGACCATGGGGCGCGCGAACCGGGCCGGGCCCACGCGGGCCGCCGCCATGCGGGCCATTGTGCCAGTAGGGCGGAGGGCCCTGCCAATGCGGATTGCCGCCGCCGTGAAAGGCCGGGCCATGCGGGGCAAACCCGCCGTGAAAGCCGCCACCGTGGAACCCGCCATGGAAGCCGCCTGCCGGGTGGGCAAGCGCCGCCATCGGCGAGAAGGCGAGCGCTGCGGCCGCCGCGACGGCCACAAGTTTACTGCGTGCAAGTCCGAACATCGCATTCCTCCTGCATCTCGAACAAAAACCGCCACGCGATAATTCTAAACCGCAGGTAGCAGCGCTTTGCTGAACGCAAGCTGAATAATTCGGCATTTTTCGGGCGAGCTTCTCAGCCGTCCTCCATGCCCAGCAGCACATTTGCGACATTGTGGCCGATCTCGGTGACGCCGTAGCCGCCTTCCATGACGGTGACGATCGGCAGGCCCGATGCCGCCAGCATCGCGCCCATGCGCCGGAAATCGGGCGTGGTCAGTCGGAAGAAGGAGATCGGATCCTTTTCGAAGGTATCGACGCCGAGCGAGACAACCAGTGCTTCCGCGCCAAAATCCGCGATCCGCTTCATCGCGCTTTCCAGCGCCGCGCGATAGGCGCTCCACGGTGTGTTGCGGGGCAGCGGAAAATTGGCATTGAAGCCTTCGCCCCTGCCTTTGCCGGTTTCCTCCGCATGGCCCCAGAAATAGGGGAAGGCATCGTCCGGATCGCCATGGAGCGAGGCGAAGAAGATATCGTCGCGCTCATAGGTGATGTCCTGCGTGCCGTTGCCGTGGTGGAAATCGACGTCGAGGATCGCGACCTTCGTCGCGCCGTGATCGATGAGCCGCTGGGCGGCGATCGCGGCATTGTTCAGGAAGCAGTAGCCGCCGAAGAGATCGATGCCGGCATGGTGGCCCGGCGGGCGGCAGAGCGCGAAGGCATGGCGATGGCCGGCGGTGATATGATCGGCCGCCGAAATCGCGCAGTCATTGGCGGCAACGGCCGCCCGGTAGGTGCCGTCGGTGATCGAGGTCTCGACCGAATTGGCGTAATAGCCGAGCAACCCGTCGATATTCCTCGGCGGGCGGGCGTGGTAGGAGCGGCGGACGGGCAGCGAAATCGGGATCGCCTCGCTGGTGAAGCCGGCCGCCAGCCAGCGTTCCCATACGGTTTCCAGAAATTCGAGATAGCCGGCATCGTGAAGCTTGCCCGCGACCGAAAGGCCGTGCGCCTCGGGCGCGACAATGTCCGAAAACCCGTTCTCCTGCAGCGCCGCCAATATCCATTCCGCCCGGAACGGCCCCTCGAACGGCTTCACCAGTTCGCCGCCATGCAACTCCGTCTTGGCATCGCGGAACTTGTGATCCTCGGAATAGATTATGCGCATTGTCAAAGCCTTTCCTGTTGGCGTTTTCATAGCGCATCTGGACGAAAACAGGAATCGCTTTCAGTGGATCATGCCACCATCAAGGTGCCTGAGCTTTTCGGGATTCCGCATCACGTAGATCGCGGCGATCTTGCCGTCGTGGGGCAGGAGGGCGGTAACCTGAAGCTCGCCGTCCGCCTCCCGCGTGATGAAGCCCGGCAGGCCGTTGACATAGCATAGCCGTACGAGCTGGGTGTCCTGGTTCCAGGCGATCTCGGCAAGCCTTTTATGAATGGTGATGATGTCCTCGACGCCGGTGACAATCCGGAATGCGGCGGAGCGCTTGCCCCCGCCATCTGAGTGGAAGGCGGCATCGGCGGCCAGCATGTCGCGCAAGGCTGCGATGTCGCCACTGCGCGAGGCGGCGTGAAAGGCGCGGGCGACGTCGAGCCCCAACTGGGGTTCAATCGGGAAGCGCGGCGCTTCCTCGCGGACGTGACCGCGGGCGCGGGCGGCAAGCTTTCGGGCCGCTTCCGGGCTGCGCTCCAGCGCATCGCCGACGGCGGCAAAATCCATTCCGAATACATCGTGCAGCAGAAAGGCCGCCCGCTCCAGCGGCGAAAGCCTTTCGAGCGCCAGCATCAGCGGCAGGGTGAAATCCGTCTCCGGCTCCTCCTCGATCGCCGGCTCCGGCAGCCAGGGACCGATATAGGTCTCGCGTCGCGTGCGCGCCGATTTCAGATGGTCAAGGCAAAGCCGGGCAATCATGCGCCGCAGAAATGCCTCGTCCGCGCGCACGGTGTCGTGATCAACCCTCATCCAGCGGATGAAGGCCTCCTGAACCATGTCCTCTGCATCGGCGTGGGAGCCGAGCATGCGGTAGGCGATGCGACGCATGAGGGGACGGAGCGGCTCAAACCGCTCCGCCGCACTGGCGTCACCACGCGTCATGCCGCAGCCTTTGGCTCGAACCACATCTGAAAGCCGACTGCGATACGGTTCCAGCCGTTGATCACGTTGATTGCCATGGTCAGGCTCACCTGTTCCTCCGCGCTGAAATGGCGGGCGAGTTCATCATAGACGTCCGCGGGGATCGGTGCCTGCGCAATTCGCGTCAGGGCATCGGTCCAGGCGAGCGCCGCGCGCTCGCGTTCGCTGTAGCACGGCGCCTCCTGCCATGCGGACAGAAGATAGATGCGCTGCTCGCTCTCACCGGCCTGGCGGGCGTCGATCGTGTGCATGTTGATGCAGTTGGCGCAGCCATTGATCTGCGAGGCGCGGATTTTGACGAGCTCCAGCAGGCTGTGTTCAAGCCGGCCGCTGACGTCGTTGGACAAGGCGTGCCACTGGCGCGCCAGTTCCGGGCCGGCGGCGTAAAAGTCTATGCGTGCAGTCATGGGAAACCTCTTTTGATATGTTGCATCACCATGACGAGCGGGATTCGCTAAATGTGACATCCCGCCAAAAGAAAAGCGGGCTCACATGCGGCTGTCGACCAATCGCTTGTAGAAAAACGTCGTGCCGCAATAGCCGCCGTCGGGATAGAGTGCATATTCCGGCACCACGCCAACGCGCTGCCAGCCGAGGCGGGGATAGATCGCTTCGGCAGCACTTCCGGTCGCGGTGTCGAGCACCATCAGCCAGCGGTCGCGTTTCAGGCATTCGGCCTCCAGTCGCGCCATCAATTGGCGGGCGATGCCCCGGCCGCGCATGTCGCGGCGCACGATCAGCTTCATCACGTCGCCGCGATGCGGCTGGTTGGTCTTGCGGGCGAAGCCGGCCTGTACCGTGCCGACGATATCGTCGCCGTCCGCCGCCACGGCGAGCACGGTAAAGCCGTCCGCCACCCCGTCGGCGACGCCCTGCCAAAAGGCGCGGGCTTCGGCCGGCTCATAGGGCGCCATGAATCCCATCGAGGCATTGTCCTCGATACTGTCGCGCAGGAGTTCGCACAGCGCCGGGATCGCGGCGACGGCTTGCTCGGCGGATAGAATTCTGATGCTTGTCATGGCGCTCCTTATCGCGTTCGTTCGATGATGACGGCGTAGAGCACGTCGGTATCGCCGGCATTGGCGAAGCTGTGCGGATCGGCGACCGGCATATAGAGGCAGTCTCCCTTGAACAGGAGATGGGTCTCCTCGCCGATCTCGACTTGCAACGTCCCGCTCATGATCCAGATGTGCTGGCTCAGCCCGTCTGCGCCGTGTTTGGGCGGATAGGAAATGCCGCCGCCGACCGGAAAGCGGATCAGCACGATGTCGACGCCGGAACCGGTGCCGGATGGCGAGATCGAGCGGCGCGAATAGCCGGTTTCAGGGTCGCGCCATACCGGCTGGTCGACCCGGCGCGAGAGCGGATCGACAGGCCGGTCGGCATCGGCGAAGAACGCCGACAGCGTGGTGCCGAGCGCGGCGCAGAGCTTCGCGAGTATCAGCGCCGAGGGCGAGGCCTCCGCCCGCTCGATCCGCGAGATCATCGCCCGGCTGACGCCGGAGGCTTCCGCCAGCCCATCCAGCGTGAAGCCGCCAGCGGTGCGCAGGCGCTTGAGATTGACGGCAATGGCGTGGTCGAAGGTAAGATCGAGGTTTTCCATGATGTGATCATGGAGTTCCACTATACGAGAGTCAAGCGCTTACTTGAGCCATCGTCGGGCATCGCCGGCGGGGGTATCTCAGGGATAGGAATATCGTCCCGGCCCGCCGTTGAAGCGTGTCATGGCGCCATCATCAGGAAACTGCGAAACAAGGTTGATGGTGTCGCCCCCTATGTAGGCGCCAGGAAACAGATACGGCGCGTCGAAACGCGTGCTTCCGTTATGCGGTAAAGGATAGTCGACAACCAATTTTCCGTCGCTCGACCGCCAGCCCTTGATAACCTGGCCGGTTTGCGGGGCGTATCCGGAAACGCCTTCCGACGTGACGTTGCGGATGAGAAGATTATTGCCGTCTTGCGATTGACCGATGACCCAGACAAAGGCATCAGACTGCGGCCCATATTTTTCAAAGGACGCAGTGGCTTGTATTCTATCGCCATCGTTCAGGTTTGCGTCGAAATCCACGGACCAGGCGCCGTTTCCATCAGCCTGCACAGGAGGATAGCTTCGGATTGTCGAATTTTCTGTCACAATGACCGTCACCCAGCTATCGGGCATTGCCTTGCCGCTTACCCAATAATTTCGGCAGCCGTCAACGGTCTTGCTCAGTGTCAGGACGCCGCCAGGATAGGATGTGACCCATACGATTCTGAACCCGGAAAAATCACCATACATTCCCGGTGAGCAGACTGGATATGCTTTCTCAAGCTGTTTGGCAGCGCTCCAGCCCGAATTCCTGGTCCAGGCCGTCGTCAATGCGTGGAGGTTAGGATAACCGTACCATGTCATCCGCAGTTCTTCACCATTGCTTGCAAGAGCGGGCGCCCATTCAGAAATGTAGTTGGCATTAATGATTGCCGGTGTGGACAATGTGCCGTTTGCGTATCGGAGGTAGACAATCGGTGAGTCATTACCTCTAGCACAGGCAAAAAACAGTTCGCCATTATGCGCCGCCATTGCTGGGCCACCATAGATGGAATAGCGCGTATTATGCAGTGCCGACCATTTTGTTCCGTCAAACCAGCAATACGAGAGCGTGGGAGTACTGTCATTCGTGCTCCAGGCAAGGAAAAGTTGATCGTTATAGACTGCAAGCGCCGGAGAAGCATTTGTATAAGCGTTCGAAATCCGTGTCGCGTCACTCCAGTTGCGATTATAAACCGACCAATAAATCGCGCCGGAACCGGGGTCTTTATAGGCAGCGTGGACCTGATTTCGATAGGTCGCTACGCCGGGAACCTCGTCTGAGGAGTACCTGAACGGATACACCGAGCGGGAGGGCCACGTTTGATCGGTTCCACACTTGTAGAAGATGGTATTGGAGTTTCTGTCCTTCCAGAACACCCAATCTTCGCCGTCGAGACGCGTACAGCGTGCTCCCGAATTCGCCTGATAATACAGATGAGAGGCAACGGTGATTGGCTCACCCCAGTCTAAAATGTCGCCAGCAACATATCCACGCATGCCGGGCTTCATGTGATTCTCCATTGGTAAGAATGCAATTTATAATTGCATTCTTACCAATTTTTGCAACCAATATGTATCTTACAACGCAGATGGCATCGCAATTTGGTTAACCCATGGCCATTCATGGGTATTTCCATCCGTGCAAATAAATTGTCAGGCTGTCGAGCTTACCGGAGCCGCTTCCAGCGACCGTCGACGAGAACATTAAATTGGTCGCCCTTCCGGCCTCGTCGAGTCAGCTTTGGCAAGCTTGACGAACAGTCGGAGTCAGGACCTCTTAGGTCTCTGGCGGGATGGCTATTATTGAACCCTCATGTGCAATTTCGCTTTGAAGACATCATGTGCGCTGCTATATGCGCGCACATGAGCACAAATGACGATCGCGTTCCACTCGACCATATCCGCAACTTTTCCATCGTGGCCCATATTGACCACGGCAAGTCGACGCTTGCCGACCGGTTGATACAGATCTGCGGGGGGCTGGCCGAGCGGGAGATGTCGGCGCAGGTGCTCGACAATATGGATATCGAGCGCGAGCGCGGCATCACCATCAAGGCCCAGACCGTGCGCCTGCACTACAAGGCGAAAAACGGCGAGACCTATGTGCTGAATCTTATCGACACGCCCGGCCATGTCGACTTCGCCTACGAGGTCTCGCGCTCGCTTTCGGCCTGCGAGGGCTCGCTCCTGGTGGTCGACGCCTCTCAGGGTGTCGAAGCGCAGACGCTCGCCAATGTCTATCAGGCGATCGACAATGATCATGAACTGGTCACCGTGCTGAACAAGGCCGACCTGCCCGCCGCCGACCCCGAGCGGGTCAAGGAGCAGATCGAGGACGTGATCGGCATCGATGCCTCCGACGCGCTGCTGATCTCCGCCAAGACCGGCATGGGCGTGCCGGACGTTCTGGAAGCCATCGTCCACAAGCTGCCGCCGCCGAAGACGGAAAAGGGCGCGGACGCGCCGTTGAAAGCGCTTCTGGTCGATAGCTGGTACGACACCTATCTCGGCGTCATGGTTCTGGTGCGCGTCATCGACGGCGTGCTGAAGAAGGGCCAGACCATCCGCATGATGGGCACGGATGCGAAATATCCGGTCGATCGCGTCGGCGTGCTGACGCCGAAAATGCTGGTTGTCGACGAACTCGGCCCCGGCGAGATCGGCGTCATCACCGCCTCGATCAAGGAAGTGGCCGATACCCGCGTCGGCGACACGATCACCGAGGACAAGCGCCCGACCGAGAAGATGCTGCCGGGCTTCAAGCCGGCGCAGCCGGTGGTGTTCTGCGGGCTGTTCCCGGTCGACGCCAACGACTTCGAGGATCTGCGCGCCGCCGTCGGCAAGCTGCGCCTCAATGATGCGTCGTTCTCCTACGAGATGGAAAGCTCGGCCGCCCTCGGCTTCGGTTTCCGTTGCGGCTTCCTGGGCCTGCTGCATCTCGAAATCATCCAGGAGCGGCTGGAGCGCGAATTCGATCTCGACCTGATCGCGACCGCGCCCTCCGTGGTCTATGAACTGACCATGACCGATGGCCGCGAGATCGAGCTGCACAATCCGGCCGACATGCCGGACGTGGTCAAGATCGCCGAAATCCGCGAGCCCTGGATCAAGGCGTCGATCCTGACGCCGGACGAATATCTCGGCGGCATTCTGAAGCTCTGCCAGGACCGGCGCGGCATCCAGACCGACCTCACCTATGTGGGTAACCGTGCGATGCTGGGCTATGAGCTTCCGCTCAATGAAGTTGTGTTCGATTTCTACGACCGTCTGAAGTCGATCTCCAAGGGCTATGCCTCGTTCGACTATCATCTCGCCGATTACCGCGCCGGCAACCTCGTGAAGATGTCGATTCTTGTCAACGGCGAGCCGGTCGACGCGCTGTCCATGCTGGTGCACCGTACGGCCGCCGAAAAGCGTGGCCGCGACATGTGCGAGAAGCTGAAGGAACTGATCCCGAAGCACATGTTCAAGATTCCGATCCAGGCCGCCATCGGCGGCAATGTGATCGCGCGCGAAACCATCTCGGCGCTGCGCAAGGACGTGACCGCCAAGTGCTATGGCGGCGACGCCTCGCGCAAGCGCAAGCTGCTCGACAAGCAGAAGGCTGGCAAGAAGCGCATGCGTCAGTTTGGCAAGGTGGAAATCCCTCAGGAAGCCTTCATCGCCGCGCTGAAGATGAGCGACGAGTAGGAGCGCCGGGGCAATCAGTCTGAGCCGAAACTCAGTCGATTTCCGGCTGTCGGTACTTTGGCGAGCCCATCGGCATCCAATCTCCCCCCTCAAGGGGCGAGATTGAGGCTGACAGGCTGCAGGATAAACTCAAGGCTTTTCACACCGTACCCGCCATTCCGGCGCCGCCCTTGACGACTCCCTTCAATTACGCTGCAAAAGCCTGATGCCGCCGCGTGCGGGCCGGCGTTGATGAAGGGATTCGCCATGCTGCGGGATTTTTCAGTGCAGAGCCTGTTCATGGGGCTCCTGGTTGCTTTTGTCGGCTTCGCGAGTTCGTTTTCGGTCATTCTGCAGGGGCTCGAGGGCGCTGGCGCGTCGCATGCCCAGTCGGCATCGGGCCTGATGGCGCTGTCGATCGGCATGGGGCTTTGCGGCATCATCATATCCGCTGTCACGCGCATGCCGGTGAGCATCGCCTGGTCGACGCCGGGCGCGGCACTCCTGGCCACCAGCGGCGCCTTGCCCGGCGGCTTCAACGCGGCCGTCGGCGCGTTCATGATTGCGGCGGCGCTGATCATCCTGGCTGGCCTGCTGAAGCCGGTCGGTCGCGCGATCTCCGCCATCCCGGCGCCGCTTGCCAATGCGATGCTGGCCGGCGTGCTGCTGGCGCTGTGTTTCGCGCCGGTGGAAGCGGTGAAGGTCTCGCCCTTGCTGGCTCTGCCGATCGTGGCGACCTGGGTGATCGTCGGCGCCTTCAACCGTCTGCTGGCGGTGCCGGCCGCCTTTCTCGCTTTCGTTGCCGTGCTGATCTTCGGCGTTGACGCCGATGCAGAGGCGTGGTCCGGCGTGTTTCGCAATGCTTTTGCCGCGCCGGTCTGGGTGACGCCGCATTTCTCGCTTCAGGGCGCGGTCTCGATGGCGTTGCCGCTGTTCATCGTCACCATGGCATCGCAGAATATTCCGGGCGTGGCGATCCTCAACATCAACAATTACCGCCCTTCCGCCGGCCGGATGTTTTCGGCAACCGGATTGGCGACGCTGTTTATTACGCCCTTCGGCGGGCACGGGGTCAATCTGGCGGCAATCACGGCTGCCATGTGCGCGGGAACGGATGCCCATCCCGATCCGAAGCGCCGCTATTGGTCGGCAATCATTGCGGGGATCGGCTATATCGTGCTCGGCCTGTTCAGCGGGCTTGTGGTCGCTCTCGTCTCGCTGGCGCCGCCAGTGCTGATCGAGGCGGTCGCCGGGCTTGCCCTGATTGGCGCCTTCGGCGGCGCGATCCTGGGTGCCTTCAAGGAGCCGGAGGCGCGCGAGGCAGCGGCGATCACCTTTCTGGTGGTCGCCTCCGGCGTTGGTTTCCTCGGTATTTCCGGGGCGTTCTGGGGACTTCTTGCCGGGCTGCTGGTCCACGGCATCAAGGGTTGGGCAGCGCAGCGTGCCCGCGCGCGGGAGGGGCGTGTTTAAGATTGCATTTCATGATGGATGGCGCTAAGGAACGGTCATGATCAGGTTTGCGAAAACTTTTCTGGCGAAGTCCACGCGCGGTACCACTGCCGCGGCGTCCGTCCTGCGCGACCTAAACTCGCTTCTTCTTCTCGGCCTTAACGGCGGTTGCCGGGTCCTTTGAGGAGCGCCCGGCGGCCGGAAAGCCGTCTGGCACAAGCGCTCCTGAAAAATCCCTGAAATTGAAGATCAAGGCAGCCATCGCGTGGAACACGGATGCGCGCCGGAGTGAGGAAAAATGGACGTGAAAACCACAGCCAACAAGGGCATGCCGTTCGCGGCGCAGAAATACCAACCCTATCAGCAGATCGATATGTCCGATCGGCAATGGCCGTCGAAGCGCATCGAGAAAGCGCCGATCTGGTGCTCGGTCGATCTGCGCGACGGCAACCAGGCGCTGGTCGACCCGATGGGGCACGACCGCAAGGCCCGCATGTTCCAGCTGTTGCTCGACATGGGCTTCAAGGAAATCGAGATCGGCTTTCCCTCCGCCTCCCAGACGGATTTCGACTTCGCCCGATGGTGCGTCGAAAACGGCAATGTCGGCGATGACGTGTCGCTGCAGGTGCTGGTCCAGTGCCGCCCGGAACTGATCACTCGCACATTTGAGGCGCTGGAGGGCGCGCACCGCCCGATCGTGCATTTCTACAATTCGACCAGTGAGTTGCAGCGCCGCGTCGTATTCGGCAAGGATGTGGCGGGTATTCGCCAGATCGCCGTCGATGCCGCCAAGATGATCACCGACATGGCGGCCAAGGCCGGCGGCGGTTACCGTTTCGAGTACTCGCCGGAAAGCTTCACCGGGACCGAGCTGGACGTCGCGCTGGAGATCTGCAACGCGGTGATCGAGGTTGTGAAGCCGACCGCCGACAACAAGCTGATCATCAACCTGCCCTCGACGGTGGAAATGTCGACGCCCAACATCTATGCCGACCAGATCGAGTGGATGTGCCGCAATCTCGACAACCGCGAGAACCTGATCGTCTCCGTCCATCCGCACAATGATCGCGGCACGGGCATTGCCGCCGCCGAAATGGGCGTTCTGGCCGGCGCGGACCGGATCGAGGGCACGCTGTTCGGCAATGGTGAGCGCACCGGCAATGTCGATATCGTCACGCTGGCGCTGAACATGTTCACGCAGGGCGTCGATCCGGAACTGGACTGCTCGGATATCGAGCGGATCAAGGAAGTCTACGAATATTCCAACCAGATGGTCATTCCGGAGCGTCACCCCTATGTCGGTGAACTGGTCTACACCGCCTTTTCCGGCTCGCATCAGGATGCGATCAACAAGGGCATGAAGGCGATCAAGGTCGCCAACAAGCCGCAGTGGGAAGTGCCCTATCTGCCGATCGATCCGCAGGATGTCGGCCGCACCTATGAGGCGATCATCCGCATCAACTCGCAGTCCGGCAAGGGCGGTATCGCCTATATCATGCAGTCCGACTACGGCATCAACATGCCGCGCGCCCTGCAGGTGGCGTTCCGCGAGCACGTGCAGAAGATCACCGATGAAGAGGGGCGCGAGCTTCCTTCCAAGCGGATCTACGACGTGTTCATGGAAAAATATGTCGAGCAGCCGAACGGCCGCATCAGGTTCGTCGATCATCAGACCTACCCGCAGGGCCAGGCCAAGGGCCAGCGCGTGGTGACGGCGGAGATCGAGGATAATGGCGTCTCGAAACGCATCGAGGCCAAGGGCAACGGCCCCGTCGACGGGTTCATCAACGCGCTGTCCGACTATCTCGGCATTGCGCTGTCGGTCGAGGACTATTCCGAGCACTCGCTGAACCACGGTTCCGATGCCAAGGCGATCGCCTATGTCGAGGTCGCCTATGATGGCGGCAAGATGTATGGTGTCGGCATCAACACCAATATCGTCGCCGCATCGCTGGAAGCGATCGTGTCGGCGGCGAACCAGATCCTGGCGGCGCGGTAACGCCCGCCTTACGACTCTGAAGAAGGCCGGTCGCGCTCAACGCGGCCGGCTTTCGTTTTCTCAAAGCTTGAGATAGGCGGCCTGGGCCAGTTCCGGCATGTTGGCATCGGAAGACGGGCCGACGACGGCGACCAGCGTGCGTTCGCTCTGCCACCACGAGACGATGAGATCGTCGCGGATGGTCTCCTGCACATCCGTCACCTGATTGTCGGGCGAGGCGGGGCGGGCCAGCACGAACACGGACAGCAGATCGCCGGCCGCATTGCGGTAGAACAACTCGATGCCCGGGGCGCGGTCGATCGCGACGACCCTGGCGCCCTCGAAGATCGAAGCGCCTTCCTCGAAAGTGGGGACCGTCATGTCGATGCCGATGGTGCGCTGGACGAGTTCGGCGAAGGCGGCGTCTTCGCCCGGGCCGACATCCACCAGCGGCTGATACTTCCGGCCGAAAACCCTGAAATTCGCGCAAACGTCATCGATCCAGTCGTTTGACTGGTCGAGTGAGAGATCGACCACCTGCGAGGCGCCGGAATCCCGCGACAGGCTGGCGCCCACGGCGACGCCGATGCCGAGAAATACCGCGCATGCCGCTCCCGCCATCCAGCGGCGGCGGTCGGCTGCCCTTTTCGGTCTGCTCTTGATGACTGCGGAATCCATAACGACCTTGAAACTCTCGATCGCATACGCGATATAATAATGGCCGGTCAACCCCTTCACCGGCCCGCATGCAGGCGCGATATTGCCTTGTGTAAATGGCGGAAACAAGGGGCGTGCAGCGTTTCCCCAGTTGGAAAGCTAATTTACTTGGATCGCAACCGTCTGTTGCAGCCGCTCCAGCCGTGCAGCTCGGAAAATATGGCTGAAATATGGCTGGCGCTTGCGCGCGCGTTGCTTTATCTTGCATGCCAACGAGAAAATAGAATGAAGGGGAGGATTTATTCTATGATCAACGTTTGGCCAAAAACAGAGTAATAAAAAGAGCCATGATCGAAAATCAAAGCGGCGCAGCAGCAACGAGGCAGGCGATTATCTCCGCGGCCCTCCGGCTTTTTGGAGAATATGGTTATAACGCTGTTTCCACACGTAAAATCGCGGAATTATCAGGCGCGAATATCGGCAGTATCGCCTACCATTTCGGCGGCAAGCCAGGGTTGATGCGCGCCTGCGCACTTTACGTTATCGATACTGCCAAGAACAGCATCGGCAGCGCGATGCTGGAGCCGATATCGGCCAAGATGACCCCGACCGAGGCACGGGAGGAGCTGGTCGAATTGATGGTTCTTCTGGTTCGGCCCCTGACGCCCAATTACGACGAAGACGAGATTTCGGCCTTCATCATGCGCTATATCTCGCTTCCAAGCGAGGCCTTCGACCTTCTCTTCAACGAGTTTATCGAGCCGCTGCACAAGCATTTGCGGCAGTTGCTGGCGCGGGCCACCGGACGGGACGAGAATGGCGAGGATCTGGCGATCCTGACCTTCACCCTTCTCGGGCAGGCGCATTATTTCAAGATCTGTCGCCACATCGTGCAGCGCAGCCTTGATTGGGACGGGATAGGCCAGAACGAATGCCTGAAACTGCGTAATGCCGTCCGGTTCAACGTTAACGCCATCGTTGATGCCAGCGCTACCCCGGCTTTGCGCCGGACCCTCGTGCATGAGGACGCGATGTAGCGCCGAGGGCCAATCAGCGGTCGTTGGTATAAGAGAAGCTGAACTCGCTTTCCGGTTCTATGATGCCGCTCGCTGCGCTCAAAGCGTGGCGGCGGCATTGCATTTCATATGAGCCGGACCTGCCGCTGACGGAGATAAGGTTGAAGCCGGACGGCGGCTTCTTGCCGTTGGCGCCCTGGCCCGCGGCCGCGATGCCGATCACCGGCGTCTTGCCATGCCGCGTCTCGATGAAATTCACGGTGTTGAGGTGGGTATGGCCGTGCAGCACCAGTTCGCAGCCGCCGGTGGCAATCGTTGCCTTGAACCGGCGAATGCCGATCAGCCGTTTGTGGCGGGCGGCCGCGTTGCGCACGGGCGGATGATGGATCATCAGGATCCGGAACAGCCCTTCCTCGCCCGCCTGGCGTAGAAGCTCGGCGGTCTTGCGCGCCTGTTTCGCCTCGAACGAGCCGATCGCCAGAAATGGCGGCGACGGAATGGCCGATGAGCAGCCGATGATGGCGACCGGGCCGCGCCTGCGGAGATAGGGGAAGGTCATCCTGCCCAGATGCGCGCCCTCGTGATCATCACCCTGCATGTAGTCGCCCCAGGCCCTGGCGATTTTGGCATAGGCGCCGCCGACATAGGCATCGTGATTGCCCGGAACCAGCGATACTTCGTGGGCCGGGCCGACGCTTTTCAGCCAGTCGGCGGCGATATCGATTTCCTTGGTGGTGGCGAGGTTGACCAGATCGCCGGTGATCGCGAGGTGATCGGGATTCTCGTCGGCGATCGCCAGCAACAGGTTTTCCAGCGTGTCCTTGCCGAGATGCTTGCGGCGGTTGCGATGCCAGTTGAAAAAGCCGGTGATCCGCTTGGAAAACAGCTCCTTCGGCGACAGCCGCGGCAGCGGCCCGAGATGGACATCGGAAATATGGGCGATTGTGTACATGCAGTCTTCTTATACCAAGGATCAGCGATTATCACCCATATGACCGGAGCGATTTTGAAAGCCGGCTAGGCGAAAGCCGCAGTCGTAGCCATAGCTACGGCGAGGACTTTCAACGACGCGGGCTTTCAAAAGCGCCCGGCCCTTTAAGGGTGCGGCTGGAATGGCCCCCGAGGGCGTCAAAATCCTCGCGCGATGCTCCTGCATCGCTCTGCGGTATTTTCCTACTCGGATGGCCATTCCAGCACGCATCATATGGGTCATAATCACTGATCCTTGGTATTAGCTTTCCGACGCCCGCCGGACAAGCGCCGCCTTTTCAGCCGCGCCCGTGCGGCGCGTCGAGATCGAGTACGGGCCCTTCAGGCACGATGCCCGTCGGATTGATCGTTTTGTGCGAGCCGTAATAGTGGCGCTTGATGTGGTCTATATTGACTGTCTCCTTAACGCCCGGGACCTGATAAAGTTCGCGCAGATAGCCCGAGAGATTGGGATAATCGGCAATCCGTCTGAGATTGCACTTGAAGTGGCCGACATAGACCGGGTCGAAGCGCACCAGCGTGGTGAACAGCCGCCAGTCGGCCTCCGTCAGCCGATCGCCCATCAGGTAGCGGTTCTTGCCAAGGCGGTCTTCCAGCATGTCGAGCGTTTCGAACAGCTTCAGCACATTTTCCGAATAGGCCTCCTGCGTGGTCGCGAAACCGGCCTTGTAGACGCCGTTGTTGACGGTGTCGTAGACCACCGCATTGATCTCCTCGATGCCATCGCTCAGATCCTCCGGGTAAAAGTCGACATCATTGCAGGTGAGATGATCGAAGGCGCTGTTGAACATGCGGATGATTTCCGCCGATTCGTTCGAGACGATGGTCTCGCGCTTCTTGTCCCAGACGACCGGCACGGTCACGCGACCGGTGTAATCCGGATCGGCCTTGGTATAGACCTGCCAGAGATAGTCGGCGCCGTTCACCTTGTCGGCCGTGCCGCCGTCGCGGTTCTTGAACTCCCAGCCGTTTTCCAGCATCAGCGGGTCGACGATGGAGACGTCGATATAGTCCTCGAGCCCCTTCAGCTTGCGGAAGATCAGCGTGCGGTGCGCCCAGGGGCAGGCGAGCGCAACATAGAGGTGGTAGCGGCCCTTTTCGGCCTCAAAGCC
Source organism: Martelella mediterranea (assembly GCF_021021415.1). Taxonomy (GTDB): domain Bacteria; phylum Pseudomonadota; class Alphaproteobacteria; order Rhizobiales; family Rhizobiaceae; genus Martelella; species Martelella mediterranea_C. The sequence continues at coordinate 52,196 of NZ_JAINWJ010000044.1, forward strand.
GCCATCGCCTTCCGGCCCGGCGCTGCCGTCGGCGGTGATCCAGTTCCTGAACTTCGAGCTTTCGCGCTTGAACTTGCCGCCCGTCTTGTCGGTGTCGTACCAGACGTCCTTCCAGACGCCGTCTACCAGCATACCCATGGCCTGCTCCTTTCATTCGTCTTGCCCATTTACATACGGCGCGCCCGCCACTTTGCCACCCCCGAAACCATTGACAGTGTGTTGCATGCCATCCGGCCCTGTCGTTTTCGCAGTCACCGGTCTGGACGACCGCTGCGTTTCCTGCTAGTGGCCGACGAAACGCAAATTTGGAAAATGTCATGCGGAACCTGCGACGACGCTGATTGGAAGTTCAGACCGGATTTTCTCCGGCCCCGACATCATGCGTTCTCCAGACAGGTTCAGACATCAATGACGAGTGAATTGCGTTACCTCCCCGAAGAGGCCTCCCACGACGCTGCCATCGAAGACATCAACGCCGAGGCCTTCGGCCCCGCCCGTTTCGTGCGCGCTGCCGCCCGTATCCGCGAACAGGGGCCGCATGATCCCGCGCTGTCTTTTGTCTGCGTCGATGGCGACGAGGTTATCGCCTCGGTTCGGATGACGCCGGTTTTTGCCGGCATGGCCGAAGGGCACATGCTCGGTCCGCTCGCCGTCAAACCCTCCTACAAGAACCGCGGCATCGGCCGCCACCTCGTCAAGATAGCAGTTCAGGCCGCCCGTGATGCCGGGTCGGAAGTCGTGATACTGGTCGGCGATCCGCCCTATTACGGCCCGCTCGGCTTCCTGCCGATCGTCCCGCCGACGCTGCAATTGCCGGGACCGGTGGATTACCGCCGCGTTCTGGCCGCGCCGCTTGTCGAAGGCGTGGAGGGGAAGCTCATCGGCATGATGCGGTTTCGCGGTTAGGGCTTTTCAGTGTTCTCGGATGTGTGCCGGTTGGCGAAAGCCTCTCAGCCTCAATCTCCCCCCTTGAGGGGGAGATGTCGCGAAAGCGACAGAGAGGGGTAAAGGGCGTAAGCCCTAAAAGCCGCAACTCCGAATTTGCCGACAGGGTTCACCCCTCTCTGCCCCTGTCGGGGTATCTCTCCCTCAAGGGGCGAGATTGTTGGGCTGAGGCGCCGCATTTTCGAAGGCGGCCTTTTCGCTTGCTGCACAGCTCAGCTCCGCCCCTCGCGCCACCATGTGGCGGAGATCAGCGCGAGGAGTGCGGCAAGGCCGACCAGGCCGTTGAAGAGCGGCAGGGAGCGGATGCTTTCGAGCCTTGTGTCGGCGGTTTCCACGATCGGCATGTAGCTGTCATTTCCAGGTCGCACCGGGCCGCTGACGAGGCGGATCGGCGGTATGCCGTCGGCGATGCGCTGGGTCAGCCCGCCGGTTTCGCCGGAAAGCGGGGCGAGGGTGTCGGTGGTCGAGATCATGCCCTTGAACTCCGGCGCATCCGGATCGCCGATATTGACGAGGCGCTGAAGATCGCCGTTTTCCACGGTGAACAGGCCCATTTCATCAACGCGGGTTTCGCCGCGATAGAGACCGGGCCCCGCTTCGGTGAGCGGAACCGTGATGCTCTGGCCCGAAGGCGTGGTCACGGTCGCATCCGGCGCGCCGTCTTCCATGGTCTGGCGGGTGATGGTCAGCGTCTCGCCATCGACGGCGGCCGAAAGCGTTTCTTCCTCCAGCGCCGGTTCCTTCATCAGCCAGTGGGCAATGCGGCGGTAGAGCGGAACATAGGGGCCGCCGCCTTCAAAGCCGCGCGCCCAGAGCCATCCCTGGTCGGAGAGGAATTCGGCGACGCGACCTTCGCCCTCGCGGGATAGCACCAGTAGCGGCGCGCCGTCGGCGGCGGTCATTACGGTCTCCCCGCGCGCCGGGCCGACCGGGATCGAGCGGAACCAGCGTCCCCAGGCCGGCGGCTCGGAGCCGCTGCCGGGCAGGTCGCGGGTGACCGGATGGCGTTCGCCGGTCTCGGAGATTTCGGGATAGTAGCCGCCCTCGGAAAGATCGCCGGTCGGGATCGCCGGCAGCACGGCGGAAAGCGGCGTGTCGGCGATCGATTCCGGGCCCGCGATCTCCGGTCCCGCGGCCACAAGCAGCGCGCCTCCGTTCAGCACATATTGCGCGATATTGTCGTAGTAGAGCAGCGGCAGCACGCCGCGGTTCTGGTAGCGGTCGAAGATGATCAGGTCGAAATCGTCGATCTTGTCGACGAAAAGCTCGCGCGTCGGGAAGGCGATCAGCGAAAGCTCGTTGATCGGCGTGCCGTCCTGCTTTTCCGGCGGGCGCAGAATTGTGAAATGCACCAGATCGACGGAGGCATCGGATTTCAGGAGGTTGCGCCAGGTGCGTTCGCCCGAATGCGGCGACCCCGAGACCAGCAGCACGCGCAGGTTCTCGCGGATGCCCTCGACGATCTGGACGGCGCGGTTGTTGATGGTGGTCAACTCGCCATCGACCGGCGCGACAGAGAGTTCGAGAATGTTCTCGCCGCCGTTCTCGATATCGAAGACATAGCGCGTCTGCAGATTGGTGCCGACCATCATTTCAGCCGCGACTTCGCCATTGATGCGCGCCGTCACCTTGGCCGGGCCGCTGGTGTGTTCGTCCACCGGTCCGTCATCGACCACGGTGAACTCCACCGGCAGGCTGTCGCCGACAAGGCCGAAGCGCGGCGCCTCGTTGATTTCGATGCGGCGGTCATATTCGCTGTCGGTGCCGGTCACCAGCGCGTTGAGCGGCATAGCGCCGGGAAGACCCTCGGCATCCTCCGGCAGGTCGTGGATCTGGCCGTCGGTGATCAGGAAGGCCGCCCCCAGCCGGCTCGGCGGCACATCACGCACGGCTTCGGAAAGCGCGGCGAAGGCGCGTGTTTCGGCGCGGCCGTTCTCGTCGGCGGTGGCAACATCCACCACCCGGGGCTCCAGCATCGGATCGTCGGCGAGCCTTGCCTGAAGGGCGGCCAGCGCCTCGTCGGTCTGGCTCTGCCGTTCCCCGGTCAACTGGCTCTGGCTGCGGTCGACCACGATCGGCACGATGGTGGTGAGCGCCGAGCGCTCCTCGCGGCTGATGGTCGGATTGGCAAGCGCCGTCACCAGAGCCAAGCCGGCGGCGGCGCGCAGCGTGGTTGCCCGCATGCGGGTGAGATAGCCGGCGGCCATCAGCGCCAGCACGAGGGCGAGCGCGGCATAGATTGCCCAGAGCGGCAGAAGCGGTGAAAAGGTCAGCGCCATTATTGCCCCAGCCTTTCCAGGAGGGCAGGGACGTGCACCTGGTCGGCCTTGTAATTGCCGGTCAGCATGTACATCACGATGTTGACGCCGGTGCGGTAGGCATATTGGCGCTGCATCGGGCTTTCCGGCACGGTCGGCAGCATCGGCGTCGAATCGGGATTGATCGCCCAGGCGCCGGCGAAATCATTGCCGGTGATCAGGATCGGCGAAACGCCGTCGCCGCCGCTGGTAACGATATTGCCCGCCGCGTCCTCGCCCGCGCGGGCCTCGACCCAGAGCGGCGAGCCGTCATAACGGCCGGGGAAATCGGAGAGCAGGTAGAACGACCGCGTCAACACATGGTCTTCCGGCACGGGTTCCAGCGGCGGCACATCGATATTGTCGAGGATCTGGCGCAGCCGCTCGGTGTTGGCGCTGACCGCGCTCTGGCCGAGCGGCGAATACTGGTCGCGGGTGTCGAACAGCACGGTGCCGCCATTGCGCATATAGGCCTCGATCCCGGCAATCGCCTCTTCGGAGGGCATCGGCGCCGTGGCCGAGATCGGCCAGTAGATCAGCGGGTAGAAGGCCAGTTCCTCGCTTGCCGGATCGACGCCTATCGGATCGCCGGGCTCCAGCGCCGTGCGGTAGGAGATGTAGTCGGAGAGGCCCTTCAGCCCGCGTTCGGAGATGCGATCGACCTCGTCCTCGCCGGTGACGACATAGGCGAGGTGGGTCTCGTAGAGCAGATCGGCGATCGCCGCATCGTCCATCTGGGCATGAGCCGGCGGTGCCGAGCCGAGATAAAGCGGGATCGCCAGGGCGCAGGCGGCAAGGAACGCGGCGGACATAGCGGCCCGGCGCGGGCGCAAGCCCCGGAACGCGCCGTTCATGGCCAGCATGATGATGCCGTCGATGATCAGCAGCGCCATCGCGGCGGCCAGCAGCCAGGGCTTGAGGCTGAAGGCGCGGGCATCGCCGATCGTCACGGATCTGACCGCATCGCCGAAGCCCGAAATATCGACCGGCGCAAGCTGATCGCCTGCCGCAAACAGGTTCAGCGCCGTGAAGCCATCCGGCGAGCCATAGAGACCGGGCGGGTGTTCCGCCGTTGCCGCCGTTGGCCCGCCGGGGACGGCAAGCGGCTTGGCGTCGGCCACGTCGCTGGTGAGCGTGCCGTTGGCGGCGAGCAGGCGATAGGGCGACAGCAGTGAAACCGCATCTCCCTCTTCGGCCTGCCCAGCGCGCGACAAGTTGACGATCCGGCGCAGCATCTCGACGAAATAGCCGGAGATCGGCAGGTTCGACCAGTTGGGATCGGCGGAGGTATGAAACAGTACGATCCGGCCCTCGCCGAGTGCGCCTTCCGTCACCAGTGGGGTGCCGTCGGCAAGGCTCGCCCAGGTGTGATCGGACAGCGTCGGCGCGGGTTCGGCCAGCACCTGGCGGGTGACGGTGATGTCGTCGGGAACCGGCAGACCGTAGAACGGGCTTTCGGCCGGAAACGGCGCCAGCGGCTGCGGCTCGCTCCAGCTCATCGCGCCGCCGAAGGCGCGCGCGCCGGAGCGAAGGCGCACTGGCAGAAGGGTGTCATCGCCCGAGGCGGCGGCAAGGCGCGGGCCGGCAAAGCGGATCAGCGTGCCGCCGGCCTCGACCCATTGCGAGAGCGCGGCATGGGCCTCTTCGGGCAGCGTACCGACATCGCTCAGGATCAGCACCGAGGGGTTGCGGTCGGTAAGTGCTGCGATCTCCTCGGGCAGCGTTGCCGCATCGCTCGAAATCAGGTCGGCATAGGGCGACAGCGCCTGCTGCAGGTAATAGGCGGCGGAGAGAAGCGGCTGGGCATCGTTGGCCGGGCTGCCCGATATCAGCCCCACCCGCCGCCGCTTGAAGCCGTCATCGAGCAGATGGACCGCGCCGGCATTGGCCGCGCCATCGATCGCGACCCGGGCGAAATCGTTGCGGACCTCGAACGGCGCGCGGATTTCGGCAGAGGCGGAGCCGGCTTCGGCATTGAAGTTAAGCGGTGCCGAGGCGATCACCCGGCCCTGAAGGTCGTAGGCGTTGACCGTCATTTCCGCCGGCGAAGCGGTTTCCGCGCGGCTGGCGGTGATGCGGCTCGCAGTCGCGTCGTTCTCGACATCGGTGAGGGCCGCGGGCAGGGCGCGCGGCGCGCTCAGCACGAGATTGTCCTCGGCCGAGGAAAGCATGGAAAAAGCGGCCGCGTCATCCGGTGCCGCGAGGCCATCGCTGATGAAGGCGACGGTCGCCGGGGGAGTCTCGCCGAAGGCTTCGGATAGCGCGGTCGCGGCGGCAAGCCGGTCGGGCCTTGCAGCGCGCGGTTCGGCGGCGGCAAGGCGCTGGCGCGCCTCGGTCGCTGACACCGGCGTTGGATCATTCACGGTTTCGGCGGTGAAGGCCATCATGATTGGCCGGTCGGCATCGGCGGCGGCATCGATCAGGGTTTCGGCCGCGCGGGTGCGCGCCCGCCAGTCCTCGGCGCTGGCCCAGCCATTGTCGATCAGCAGCGCCAGCGGGCCGCCGGTCGCGATCGTGGTGCGTTCGGGGTCGATCACCGGATTGGCGATCGCGAGGATCACCAGCGCGGCCAGCGCCATGCGCAGCAATGTCAGCCACCACGGGCTTTTCGCCGGCGTCTCGTCGCGCTTGGCAAGCCTGAGCAGGATCGCCAGCGGCGGGAATACCTCACGGCGCGGACGCGGCGGCGTCAGCTTCAACAGCCACCAGATTGCCGGCAGAACCACCAGCGCGGCCAGAATGAGCGGGCTTGCGAATTCCATCACCGCACCCCTCTGCCGAGGCCGGCAAGGCGCGTATGGATCGCGGTCAGCGCCTCGGAGGCGGGATGGTCGGTATGATGGGTCACGAACGACCAGCCGGCATGGCGCGCGGTATCGGCGATCACTTCCCGGCGGGCATGATATGCCGCGAGATAGGCATCCTTCAGGCTTTCCGCGCGGCCGAGCGTCAGTTCGCTTCCGGTTTCGGGATCGGTAAAAGCGGTGCGTCCGCTATAGGGGAAACTCTCCTCCGCCGGGTCCGCCACCTCGATGAGATGCGCTCCGAGGCCGCGCTCGGAAAGCGGCATGATCTGTGCAAACAGTTGATCCGGGGCGTCCAGAAAATCGCCGATCATCACCAGTTCCGACGGGCCGCGCATCATCCGGGTCTGCGGCAGTTCCGCCGGAAGGTCGGTGGCCGACGCCAGCGCATGGGCAAGCTTTTCAGCGCCGTTGCGGTTGGAAACCGGCTCCATCAGACCGGGATAGCCGACGCGTTCGCCGGAGCGCAGCAGGGTCTCGGCAAGCGCCAGCAGGATCACCAGCGCGCGGTGTTCCTTGGAGACGGGCGCAAGCTCCGAGCGGAAATGCATGGACGGGCTGAGATCGGCGTAAAGCCAGATGGTGTGCGCCGCCTCCCATTCCATGTCGCGGACATAGGTGTGGTCGTCGCGCGCCGAACGCCGCCAGTCGATGCGCGCCATCGATTCGCCCTGCGAATAGGGCCTGAACTGCCAGAAATTCTCGCCCGGTCCCCGCCGCCTGCGGCCGTGCCAGCCGGTAATCACCGTGTTGGCGATCCGCCGTGCCTCGACCAGGCAGTCCGGCAGCAGGGCCGCGCGCCGCCGGCCCTCGGCAAGGGCCGAATTGCGGGCGGTCGGCGGTGTCGTTTGTCCGATTGCAGCCAATGGCAAACCTGTCAGTTGAAATCGCGCTTGGCGATTGCGGCGATGACGTCGGTCACGGTCTTTCCTTCGGCGCGGGCTGCGAAGGTCAGCGCCATGCGGTGCTGCAGCACGGGCCCGGCAAGCGCGCGTACATCATCGACGGACGGCGCAAGCCGGCCCTGGTAAAGCGCGCGGGCGCGGGCCGTCAGCATCAGCGACTGGCCGGCGCGCGGGCCGGGGCCCCAGGCGACGTCGCGGTCGGTATCGGCGTGACCCTCGCCGGGGCGCGCGGCGCGCACCAGCGCAAGGATCGCCTCCAGCACACTTTCGCTGACCGGCATCTTGCGGATCAGCCTCTGGATTTCCATCAGTCGCGCGGCGCTCAGCACGGGGGTTGCGGTTCCCTCTTCCGCGCCGGTGGTTTCCAGCAGGATGCGGCGTTCGGATGCGATGTCGGGATAATCGACATTGACCTGCAGCAGGAACCGGTCAAGCTGGGCTTCCGGCAGTGGATAGGTGCCTTCCTGCTCCAGCGGGTTCTGGGTGGCGAGCACATGGAACGGCCGCGGCAGGTCATAATGCTGGCCGGCGATGGTGACGGCATATTCCTGCATCGACTGCAGCAGCGCGGACTGGGTGCGCGGCGAGGCGCGGTTGATTTCGTCGGCCATGAGCAATTGCGCGAACACCGGGCCCTTGATGAAGCGGAAGGCGCGGCGGCCGGCCTCGCTCTCTTCGAGCACTTCGGAGCCCAGAATATCGGAGGGCATCAGGTCGGGCGTGAACTGAATGCGGTTGCCGTCAAGGCCGAGCACGGTGCCGAGCGTGGAGACGAGCTTGGTCTTGGCAAGCCCCGGCACGCCGACCAGCAGCGCATGACCGCCGGAAAGGATCGCGAGCAGCACGTTTTCGACAACGCTTTCCTGCCCGTAGATGACTTTCGACACTTCCTCGCGCACGATCTTGATATCGGCGAGCGCCTTTTCGGCCTCCGCCACGATCTGCGTTTCCTCGGTGTCAATCGCGCCCATTTACATGTCTCCAAGGCCCATGGCCAGTTCGGGTCTCAGGCGGCGAAAAGTTCGAACGCTACCTGTCGGGAAAGGATAATCACCTGCGGGCGGCTGACAAGCCGGTTTGAAATGACTATTTCGAGAGGAGGGCATTCTGGCCCTGAAAGTGAGACGGAAAAATGACGCAAGGCAATATGGCGGGCGATGTCGGCGGGCTGGCTTCGGCCATTACGCGCCAGCTTGATGGCGGCAAATTGCGCAAGCCCGCGCCTGTGGACCGTTGGGAGCCGGATTTTTGCGGCGATATCGACATGGAAATCAAGGCGGACGGGACCTGGTTCTATCAGGGCAGTCCCATTGGCCGCGCGGCCATGGCCCAGCTTTTTTCAACGGTCTTGCGCAAGGACGAGGACGGCGAGACCTATCTGGTAACGCCGGTGGAAAAGCTCAGGATCAGGGTGGAGGATGCGCCGTTCATTGCCGTCGGCATGGACATTGAGGGCGACGGCGACAGCCGGACGCTTGTGATTCGCACCAATATGGGCGATGTGGTTGAGGCCGGTCTCGATCATCCCCTGCGCTTTGCCGTCGATGACGATGATGACGGGCTGAGGCCCTATGTGCTGGTGCGCGGTCGTCTCGAGGCGCTGTTTTCACGGGCGCTGACCTATGATCTGATGGCGCTTGGCGAGGAGATCGACATTGATGGCCGGGCCATGTTTGCGATCCGCTCCGGCGGAATCGCGTTTCCGGTGATGGCGATGGCGGAACTGGAGAAGCGCCTGTGAGGGAAACCGTGAAGGAAACACCGTTTGCCGCAGGCGCCTTCCGCGAACGGGCGCTCAGCCAGCGCGGACGGCCGCCGGAACATGCCTGGCGCGATCATGGCGATCACAAGCTCAATCCCGACCTCTTCGCCTATTACGAAGATCTCGACATGCGGGCCGCCGCCGTTCTGGTGCCGGTGGTTGACTATGGCGACGAGGCGCGGGTGATCTTTACACAGCGGACCACCAAGCTGCGCAAGCATTCCGGCCAGATCGCCTTTCCGGGCGGCTCGATCGATCCCGAGGACCTTTCCCCGGAGGATGCGGCGCTGCGCGAAACCGAGGAGGAAATCGGGATTGCTCGCAATTTCGTCCAGCCGGTGGCGCGGCTGCCGGATTATCTTGCGGGCAGCGGTTTCCGGATCACGCCGGTTCTTTCGGTGGTGCGGCCCGGTTTTTCGCTGAAGATCAATCCGGACGAGGTCGATGCGGTGTTCGAGGTTCCGCTCGGCTTCATGATGGATCCCGCCAATCACGCCCGCGGCACCGCCATGCTGGGCGGTCAGATGCGGCAGTATTACGAAATCAAGTTCGGCGATCACCGGATCTGGGGCATCACCGCCGGCATCGTCAGAACAATTTACGAAAGGCTTTACGCTTGACCAAGCTCTGCAATCAGGACTGGTTCGAAGACGATCGGCTGAAGAGCGTTCTTGAAATCCTGAACGGCGAGGGCGGCGAAACCCGCATTGTCGGCGGCGCGGTGCGCAATGCGCTGATGGGCCAGCCGGTCGGCGATATCGACCTTGCGACGACGCTTCTGCCCGACGCCGTCATGGCCCGGGCGAAAGCGGCCGGCATGAAGGCGATCCCGACCGGGATCGATCATGGCACTGTCACGGTGGTCTGCGAGGGCAAGCCTTTCGAGACGACCACGCTGCGCGCCGATGTCGAAACCTTCGGCCGCCACGCGACCGTGCGTTTCGGCACCGACTGGGCCGAGGACGCCGCGCGGCGCGACTTCACCATCAACGCGCTCTATGCCGATGCCGATGGCACGATCCATGACCCGGTCGGCGGGCTTGCCGATATCGAGACGAAGACGGTGCGGTTCATCGGCGAGGCGGAAACGCGGATCCGGGAGGATTATCTCCGGATTCTGCGGTTCTTCCGGTTCTTCGCCTGGTATGGCGGCGGCAGGCCGGATGCCGACGGCCTTCGCGCCTCGGTTCGCGCGCGCGATGGTCTCGCTTCGCTTTCCGCCGAGCGGGTGTGGGCGGAGACAAAGAAACTGCTTGCCGCCCACGATCCCTCGCGCGCGCTGTTGTGGATGCGCCAGACCGGCATTTTGACCGCCATCGTGCCGGAAAGCGAGAAATGGGGGATCGACGCCATTCCCGCGCTGATTGACTGTGAAGCCGCGCTCGGCTGGCAGCCGGACCCTTATCTGCGCCTCGCCGCGATCATTCCGCCCTATGATGTCCGCGTCACCGAACTCGCCGATCGGCTGAAATTCTCCAATGCCGAGCGGGCGCTCTTCCTCGCCTTCGCGACCGCGCCCGCCATCAGCGGCGCAACCACGGCGTCGGCATTGCGCAAGATGCTCTATCGCAATGGCAGAGGCGGCATTTTCATCAGGCTGAAACTGGCGTTGGCGAGCGCGCGCGGCAAGGCCGGCGCGGGCGATCTCGACGCAGCGGGCGAGGCCGGCAAGCTCGGGCAACTGGTTGATCTGGCCGAGAGATGGGAAAAGCCGCAAATGCCGTTTTCGGGCGGTGATATCGTGTCCGCCGGGGTGCCGGCGGGGCCAACGGTCGGCGATTACATGAAAAAGCTCGAAGACTGGTGGATCGAAGGCGACTTCAAGGCTGACCGGGCAGCGCTGGCCGCCCGGCTCGATGCGCTTCGCAAAGACAAGGCCTAAACCTTTTCCTCGTCCTTGATGCGCGCCTTGATGTTTTCGACCATGTTCTCGCGAATAATGGTCTCGCCGTGGGTTGTCCTCATATGCTCGACGGCGCGACGGACGACTTCCGCCTCCTCGTCCGCACTGGCATGAAAGGTGCAACCGGGTACGAGTGAACCGCAATCAAAGCGTTTCATGGTATCCTCCTTGTGGTTGGCCTCCCAGCCGGCAAGGACCGGGAGGTCTTTGCTGAGTGCCGCACGATCGCGGCTGGCCCGATCGAAGCCGTCATTGACGGCGCCTCGTGTTAATGCTGGGCCCAGGTTTCGAAAACAGCCGAACCCTCGCAGGGCCGGCGATGCCCGTGAGCCACATGGCCCGGACGTGCATTCTCCTCAGGCGCCGCAACCTTGCGCGGTTTCGGCTTCTGGTCGTGCTGTTTATGCCTGTATTCCTTGATGTCGACTTTCTTCGTCATTGTTCAGCTCCTCCCGAACAAGCTTACAATCAAGTCTTATAGAAACGTGGTGCAACAGCCCTATGAATGCAAGGTGAACAAGGCGATTGTTTGATGAAAAATTAACTGTAACGATTTAGGATTAAGGCCATCTCGTGACAGGCGGCAGCGAGGACAGGATTGCCTCGATATTGCCCCCGGTTTTCAGCCCGAAAACGGTTCCGCGATCGTACAGCAGGTTGAACTCGACATAGCGCCCGCGGCGGATCAACTGCTCGTCGCGATCCTCCGACGTCCATTCGTGATTGAAGTTGGAGCGCACGATCCGCGGATAGACCAGATTGAACGCCCGGCCGATATCCTGAACGAAGGCGAAATCGGCATCGAGCCCGCCCTTGTCATCCGCCGAATGCTGCCAGTCGAAGAACACCCCGCCAATGCCGCGCGCTTCCTTGCGGTGGGGCAGGTAGAAATACTCGTCGCACCATGACTTGAGCTTCTTGTAGTCGATCACGGCCTGGTGGCGGTTGCAGGCGATCTCCATGGCCCGGTGAAACAGCATGCTGTCGGGGTCTTCCTGCTTGCGCCGGCGGGAAAGCACGGGCGTCAGGTCCGCGCCGCCGCCGAACCACCAGCTCTTGGTGACGATCATGCGGGTGTTCATGTGCACGGTGGGCACATGCGGGTTGACGGGGTGGGCGATCAGCGAGATGCCGCTCGCCCAATAGCGCGTCTCCTCGTCGACGCCCGGCATATTGGCGGCCATCTCCGGCGAAAACGTGCCCTCGACGGTGGAGGTGTGGACCGCCGCCTTCTCAAACACGCGGCCATGCATGACGGACATCCGTCCGCCGCCCTCTCCATTTTCGCGGGTCCAGTCCTTGACCTCGAAACGACCGGGCTCCAGATCGCTCATCGGGCCGGTCAGTTCCCGCTCCAGCGCCTCGAAGCCGGCGCAGATCGTGTCCCGGAGGCTTTCGAACCAGGCCTTTGAGGCGGCTTTTTTCTCTTCGATGTCGTCCGGCAGACCCACGGGCAATTGCGGCCGTTCCATAGATGCACTCCACTCAAGACTGAAACGCCCGTTGACCCGGGCTTTTTGATTTGACTCGCAAATTTTCAAGGAAAACCTTATCTTCTTTGAAGAATGAAGGATAGCGTGATGGCCAATGTTCCAAAGCCGCCTTCAATGGCGGGGCTTAAAAAACGCATCCGGGAACACCGGGCGCAGGAAAAGAGCGACGGCTTCGTGCGCGAGCGCTATTGCCTCGCCCGCGAGGATGCCCGCGCCAAGGCGCGCGAGTGGTTCCAGAGCTACCCCAAGGCCGCCTACTGGACCGAAGTTGAAAGCTGGCGCGTGACCGGCGACGACCGGATCGAATTCACCATGCGGCGGCTCTCCTCCGCCGATTGATCGCGGTCAGGAAAGCCCCTCGAGACCGCCGGTCTGACGCATCGCCTCGGCCGCGACGATGCCTGCCGATACCGCCAGATTGATCGAACGCTGCCCCTCAGCCATCAGGATCCGCACCCGATGGTCGGCGGCCTCATGGACATGATCGGGCACGCCGGCGCTCTCGCGGCCGAACAGCAGGATATCGTCCGGCCGATAGGCGAATTCGGTATGGCCGACACTTGCCTTGGTGGAGGCCAGTACCAGACGCCGGCCGCTGTCGCGCCGGAAGGTCTCGAAGGCGTCCCAGTCCACATGGCGGGTCATCACGGCGCTCGCGATATAATCGAGCCCCGCCCGCTTCAGGTTCCGGTCCGACAGCGCAAAGCCCGCCGGCTCGATGATATCGACGGCAAGGCCAAGGCAGGCGGCAAGCCTCAGGATCGTGCCGGTATTGCCGGCGATATCCGGCTGGTACAGAGCAATGCGCAGGGTCATGGGCATTGTCTATGTCGGAACGCTCCCTGCCTCAAGCCTCAGATGACCCCGAGCAACTTCCACCACAGGAAGTCGAGTGGGATCAGCACCAGTGCGGTGATCGCGGTCAGCGGCGCCAGGATCTTCATCAGCTTGGCCACCGGCTGCTCGGTGACCTGCATGCCGACCATCAGCGGGCCGGACTGGTAGGGAAACAGCATGGTCGAGAAGCCGATCACCTGCGTCATCAGAACCGCCATCACGCTGAAACCGGTCAGTTCCGCCAGTTCGCCTGCCATCGGCGTCAAGACGGCGGGCACGCCGGGCAGGATCGATATAACCCCGACCACGAAGGCGATCAGCGACAGCGACAGGAAGTTCAGGAAATCGCGCCCCGGTTCCAGCGGGAGGATATGTTCCATGCCGTGGGCGATCACGATGCCGAGCCCGGTATAGTTGACGACCGCACCGAGCGCCAGAAACCCGCCCATGAACAGCAGCACGCTGAAATTCACATGCTTGTCGAATTCGGCAGGCCCGACCGGCCCGACGCCCGGCCACAGCAACGCAACCGAGGCGACAATGCCGACCCAGGCGGGATTGATGCCATGGAATGTGTCGGTCATCCAGAAGGCGAGCGTCGTGACCAGAATGCCGACCACATACCATTGACGCCAGCCAAGCGGCGTGGAGGTTGCCTCGGCCTTGCCTGTGCTCTGCGGGCGCGGCGTATCGGGAAAGATGCGCACGATCAGCGCAATCATGATGATGCTTTTGACCACGCCCAGAAGCGGGAAATGCAGCACCATGTAATAGGCATAGGTGAGATCGATCCCGTAGATCGTCTGGGCCGCGCCGGCGAGAATGAGGTTGGGTACGTTGGACGGCAGCAATGCGAAGCCCGGAATATGGCAGGCGAAGGTCACGGCGATGGCAATGGCGGTGCGGCCCGTCGTCCCCTTTTCGAAGCCGAGGCTGTCGGCAAGCGCGACGGCGATCGGCCAGAGCAGGAAGAACCGTCCGAGAGATGACGGCATGACGAAGGTCAGCACGATGGAGATCGCGAATATGCCGGATATCAGGACAACATAGCTTCCCGAAAGGCGTCCGAGCAGCGCGCCGCCGATCCTTTCGCTCAGACCGGAACTCTTGATGGCCGCGGCGATCAGGAGCCCGGAGAACACCAGCCACATCGCGGCCGAATGGAAACCCGAAAATACAACGTCGGGCGGCGCGAGCTTCAGCAGCAGGGCGATGACGAAGAACAGCAGGCTTGCCAGATAGGGCGGCACCAGGCCGGTCGCCCAGAGGCTGAGCGTCACCAGCACCAGGCCCAGGGTGCGGGCCTGATCCGGGGTCATGAAGGAGACGGGAAAAAATGCGAATATGATCGCCAGTATGGCGATGCCCGCGACGATAAGTTTCTTGTAGGTCGGCATCGATAAGCCTTTGGATTGTTCTTTCGACCAGTGTATGAGATCGGAAAGAACTGCGGAACTGCTACATGATGCCAAACGATATCGCGTTTCCGACAATCTTCTTCGAGGACGACTTCTTCGAGGACGAGGCGCCGGGTTCGGTCCTCGACCCCGAGCGTCCCGTCATGGCGCGGGTGCGGCGCTGGAAGGCGGGCGAGGTCGGCCGCGAATCGCATTCTCATCCGCGCGGCCAGCTTTTGTGGGCGGAGGAGGGGATATTGCGGGTGCGCTCCGGCGGCACGCACTGGCTCGCGCCCTCCAGCCACTGCGTCTGGATACCGGGCGGGGTCGTGCATGCGGTGGCGATGGAAACCGATGTCGCGGCCTGTTTCATCTATATCGACCCCTCCGTGACCCGCGTCGGCAAGAGCGCCTGCGAGGTTCTGCACATGACCGCGCTGATGCGGCATCTGATCCTCAAGTTTCGCGCGCTGGCGCTGGAGGCGGCGGCCGACAAGGACGAGCGGCTTTCGCGGCTGTCAGAGGTCATCATCGATGAACTGGCGACCCTGCCATCCGCCCCCCTCAGCCTTCCCGCCGGCAGCGATCCGCGCCTCAAGCGCGTCACCGGTCGGCTGCTTGAAAGGCCGGATGACCATGCCAGCCTTGAGGAAATGGCGCGTTCTTCGGGCGCGGGCGTCAGAACGCTGGAGCGTCTGTTCCGCCGCGAGACCGGGTTCAGCTTTTCCGAATGGCGCAGCCGGCTCAGGCTGATGGAGGCGGTCAACGATCTCGGGCACGG
Organism: Martelella mediterranea; assembly: GCF_021021415.1. GTDB lineage: Bacteria > Pseudomonadota > Alphaproteobacteria > Rhizobiales > Rhizobiaceae > Martelella > Martelella mediterranea_C. The sequence goes on from NZ_JAINWJ010000044.1 coordinate 67,320, forward strand.
AAGAAGCAGCACGGAGATCGCCGGGCGGCTCGGCTATCAAAGCGTGAGCGCCTTCGTTGCCGCCTTCCGCCGACATTTCGGCGTGCCGCCGCAATCCTACATGAAGGATGGCTCTCTCTGAGAGACGGAAATGGTCGCGGTCACGCGGATGGCAGGTTGCGCAGATAGTCGGCGAGCCAGTCGATTTCGGCTTCCACGGCGGTGAACCGGTCGGTTTTCCCGGCGTGTGTTGTTTGCGGCACATGGGCCCTCAGATCGGCCATCGCCTGCTCGGCGCGCGTGATCCGTTCCGGATCCGGCGGCGGCTCGCCGCGTTTGCACCCGTCGGCATAGGCGGAAATCGCATCGCAGAGGCGTTCCGCGCCAACGACGGCGGGAAACCACGACGCGGCCTCGCGGCCTGCCGGCGGCGGTTCGGCGCTCAGTTTCTGAAGCTGGGTGCGCAGGTCGGAAAGCTTGCGATAGGCGGCAAACTCCTTTTCTCCGAGGTTTATGCCAACGCTTTCCGCGCCGCTGCCGGAGGCTGCGGCGAGAAAATCCGCGACGGCCTGGTTTGATGCCGCAAAGGCGTTCGCGATCCTGATGCCCTGGGAGCGAGGCCAGATCAGGTAGCCGAAAACGAGCACAATCGCCGCGCCGACCAGGGTGTCGTCAAGCCGCTGAAGGCCATAATGAAATGGCGCCGCGGGGACCGCGATCTCGATCATGAGCAGGACCACGGGGGTGAGCAGCACGACCTTCGCGGCATAGCTGCGCAGCGCCGCCAATGGCTGGAGAGCGGCAAGCACGGCGATGGCGGCGACCAGCCCAAGGCGGTCGGGGATCAGCTTGATCAGCGCCATCCCGATCAGCACGCCGATGACGGTGCCGATGCTGCGGTGGACGGCGCGGACGAACACCGATCCGAAATCAGGTTTCATGATGATGGCGACGGTGATCGGCACCCAATAGGCATGATCGCCGGAGACGAAGCGTCCGGCGATTTCCGCAATGCCGATGCAAAGCGCAAGCCGCAGCGCGGCGTCGATGACCTCGCGCCCGACGATCAGCTTGCGCAGGCCGGTCTGCAACGCGGCGCGCGACAGACGCGGCACGTGGCGGCGGGCGGGATCGGCTGAGCCGCGTTCGAGAGTATTCGTTCGCCAGAGCGTATCGGAGAGCTGGCGGCACAGCCGGGCGAGTTCGCCATCGCCTTCCAGAGAGGGCTGGCGACCATTGGCCTCATGCGCGTTTGCCACGGCCTCCAGCATGTCCGCTGCTGCCTGCCGGGCCTTGGGGTCGCGGTGCGCGCCGATGATCGCCATGGTCAGTTGATGGGCGAGCGACAGCATGTTGGCGCTGCGTGCCATGTCACGCGTGCGGCCGGCGTCGTGACTGCGCTTCTCGATCAGCATGTCATACGCGGCCTTGGTCTGGTCGGTCACGGCGCGGCGAGCGGTCTCGGCGGCGGCGCGGTCCCTGGCGCGTGCCAGATCCGCCAGTGCGCGGATGAGGTTTGCGCGCAATATGCGTTCGGGCCTGTCGTGGTCGGCAACGGCGTCGATGGCGAGCATGGCCGTGACCAGGGCGGCGCCCGCGACGAAACAGGCGCCGACCGCCCATGCCGGCATGCTGCCCGCGGTGCTGGCATGAACGATGGCGAGCACCAGCATGTACAGTGCGCCAGTCGAGAACGCGGCGCCATAGCTGCTGATGATGCCGGAGGCGAGGCCGACAAACATCAGGACGAGAAAGGTCGTCGGGCCGTGACCGGCAATCACCGGTCCGATCAGGCATCCGATGGCGCCGATCGCGGTTGAAATCGCGATCATCCGGAACCGCTCGCGATAGGGGCCGAGCCGGGTCGTGACCTCGGTCAGGAACGCGCCGAGCGCGGCATAGAGAAACGGAGCGATGTCGCCGGAAAGAACGCCGGCGAGCAGCGGCAGCCCGGTGCCGAGTGAAATGCGCAGGCAATGGTGCCATGGTTTGTAGGGCGTCATAAGCGCGAGCTTGCGATACCAACCGGCTTTGAAACCTTGCATAGGCAGTCTTCCTGTCCAACTCGCGGCGCGGGGCCTGGAGCGTTTCGCAGTCAGGTGGAAACGCCTGACGTCCGCGGAACTGCTCGCATGTCGCGGTTTCGGACATTTGGCCGCAACTTTCAAGCGGCGCGCGCCATACACAACCAGCGTTGATGGCACCGATCACCCCCGTTGCCCACCGGCAACACTGTCATGCAATCTCCACGTAATAGTCGATTGACGCTGGTCAAAATTCGGCCGCGGGGGTATAAGCGGCTCCGTTTTCAACGCCGGCAGAGGAGCGACCGCATGATGATTGTCAGCAGCACCGTGTTGCTCCGCGTCCCACCACGTCGGCTCGCGTGACCTTTCACACGCCTCTTATAATTCCTAGATAATCAATCCCAACTGTTGCGGCCCTTATCGTTTGGCCGCTGTTCCAGTCTCCGTCTCGCCCCGTGTCTGTGCGCCCGTGTGCCGCCGTTTTGGGTTTGAGGAGACCTATTGGAGTCCGATCATGTTTCGCTGGTTTGAAACCCGCCTGAATCCGTATCCTACGGAAGTGCCCGACACGCCGCCCAAGGGGCTGTTCCCCTTCCTGTGGCATTATTCCAAGCCGGCAGCGCCCTGGCTTATTCTGATGTCGGTGGTTGCGGCTACGGTCGCCTTTGCGGAAGTCTATCTGTTCCAGTTCCTCGGCGACATCGTCAACTGGCTGTCGACGGCCGACCGCGAGACTTTCCTCGCGGATGAAGGCTGGCACCTGTTCTTCATGGGCGCGCTGGTGCTCGTGGGATTGCCCCTGCTCACGGTATTCTCTTCGCTGCTTATCCATCAGTCGCTGATGCCCAACCTGCCGATGATCGGCCGCTGGCAGATGCATCGCTATGTTCTGCGCCACTCGATGAACTTCTATGCCAACGAGTTCGCCGGGCGGGTTTCGCAGAAGGTGATGCAGACCTCGCTCGCCGTTCGCGAAACGGTGATGAAGACGCTCGATATGTTCGTCTATGTGGTGAGCTATTTCGGGTCGATGATCTTCGTTGTGGCGGCGGCCGACGGGCGTCTGGTGATTCCGCTTCTGGTCTGGCTGGTGATCTACGGCATTTTGCTGTGGTACTTCATTCCGCGCCTCAGGAGGATTTCGGCCGAGCAGGCCGACGCCCGTTCGCTGATGACCGGCCGCGTGGTCGACAGCTACACGAATATCGCCACGGTGAAGCTGTTTTCCCATGCGGGCCGCGAGGAGCAGTTCTCCAAGGAAGGCATGGACGGGTTTCTGGATACCGTTTACCGGCAGATGCGCCGGGTGACCCAGTTCCAGATTCTCGTCTATATCAACAACGCGATCGCTCTGTTCTCGGTTGCGGCACTTGCCATCCATTTCTGGATGCAGGACACGATCACCGTCGGCGCCATTGCCCTGACGCTCGGTCTGGTGATGCGCATCGGCGGCATGTCGCAGTGGATCATGTGGGAAGTGACCGGGCTTTTTGAAAACATCGGCACCGTCTATGACGGCATGGCGATGATGACCAAGAAGCACGAACTCATCGATGTCGAGAACGCGCCGGCCCTGACCGTCACGAAAGGCGAGATCGTCTATGACGATATCTCCTTCCATTACGGCAAGAAGGGCGGTGTGATCGAAGGTCTGTCGCTGACCATCAAGCCGGGCGAAAAGGTCGGTCTCGTCGGCCGCTCCGGCGCGGGCAAGACCACGATGATGAACTTGCTGTTGCGCTTTTTCGATCTGGAGAGCGGGCGGATCACCATCGATGGCCAGGATGTGTCGAAGGTGGCGCAGGACAGCCTCAGGGAGAATATCGGCGTCGTGACGCAGGATACCTCGCTGCTGCACCGCTCGATCCGCGACAACATCGCCTATAGCCGTCCCGGCGCGAGCGACGAGCAGGTGATCGCGGCGGCCAAGCGCGCCAATGCCTGGGAGTTCATCCAGGGATTGAGCGACATGCACGGCCGGACCGGGCTCGAGGCGCATGTCGGCGAACGCGGCGTCAAGCTCTCCGGCGGCCAGCGCCAGCGCATCGCGATCGCGCGCGTGTTCCTGAAGGACGCGCCGATCCTGGTGCTGGACGAGGCGACCTCGGCGCTCGATTCGGAAGTCGAGGCCGCCATCCAGGAAAGCCTGTTCGGGCTGATGGAAGGCAAGACCGTGATCGCGATCGCTCACCGGCTGTCGACGCTGACCGAGATGGACCGGCTGGTCGTGCTCGACAAGGGCGAGATCGTCGAGATGGGCACCCATGAGGAACTCGCCAACGGCCACGGCATCTATGCCGACCTGTGGCGCCGCCAGTCCGGCGGCTTCCTCGGCGGTGACGAAGACCTCATTGCCGACACCGCCGCTGAATAAGATGAGCCGGGCCCGCTGAAAGGCGGGCCCGGTTCGCGTTGAATGGCATTTTCGCGAACGGCGAATCCCTGTAAGGCTCGATCATGATTTTCCGTCGCATTGCCCGCATCTTTGAAAACTGGATCGATCCGCTCGCCGACCGGCCTGTGGAGCAGCCGCCGGCCACGCTGCTCGGATTCACCTGGTTCTATCTGCGGCAGGCGAAATGGCCGTTTTTCACCATGCTGGTGCTCGGCGGCGGCGCTGCGCTGATGGAGACGGCGTCTTTCTGGTTCATGGGCGTGCTGATCAACATTCTCGATGAAACCTCGCGCGAGGCCGGCTGGTCGGGCCTGATGGCGGCCCATGGCTGGGCGCTTATCGGCATGGCCTTTGCCATGATCGTGGTGCGCGCAACCTTGCTGTCGGCGTCGATGCTGGTCGAGGAGCAGACGATCACGCCCGGGTTCCAGAACCTGGTGCGCTGGCAGTCCTACCGCTATGTGGCGCGCCAGTCGCTCACCTTCTTCCAGAATGATTTCGCCGGCCGGATCGTCACCAAGGTCTCGGCCGCCGGCCAGTCGATCGGCGACCTGATGTCCTCGCTCCTGCAGGTCGTCTGGTTCATGGCGATCTACACGATCTCGACCATGGCGCTGGTGGCGGCGCTGGACTGGCGGCTTGCGGCGCTGATCGCGCTGTGGATCGCGATCTTTGCTATCCTGGCGCGGTATTTCGTGCCGCGTATCCGTCACAACGCCAAGGAACTGGCCGAGGTCAACTCGATGATGTCCGGCCGGCTGGTCGATTCGTTTTCCAATATCCTGACGCTGAAACTGTTCGGCAGCGACGAGGGCAATGACACCTATATCCGCCAGGGCTTCCTCCGGCTGATCGCCCAGATCCAGAAGTTCACCCGGCTGATCACCGGGGTGCGGGCAGCGCTCAACCTGCTCTCCGGCGTGATGATCACCGCGATTGCGGCACTTTCCGTCCAGCTCTGGTTCACCAGTGATATTTCCTCCGGCGCGGTCGCCTTCACGCTCGGTCTCGCGCTGAGGCTCTCGATGCTGCTTGGGCGGCTGATGATGCAGCTCAACGGCATCATGCGTGCGATCGGCACGATCCAGAACTCCGCCGAAATGATCGCCCAGCCGATCGGGCTTGTCGACAGACCGGACGCGGCAGAACTGACGGTCAGTCATCCTGAAATCCGCTTCGAGAACGTCGCCTTCGGCTATGACGGGGCGGGTCCGGTGATCCGCAATCTGTCGCTCACGATCGGGGCGGGAGAGAAGGTCGGTATTGTCGGCCGCTCCGGCGCTGGCAAGTCGACGCTGGTGAATCTCCTGCTCAGGTTTTACGACGTCGACGGCGGCCGGATCCTGATCGACGGCCAGAACATTGCCGATGTCACGCAGGAAAGCCTGCGCGCCCATATCGGCATGGTGACGCAGGATACCGGGCTTTTGCACCGCGCCATCCGCGACAATATTCGCTTTGGCTCCCAGGAAGCCGATGACGACAGGCTGTGGGAGGCGGCGGAGCGGGCCGAGGCGGACAGCTTCATCGCCGATCTTTCCGATCTGCGCGGCCGCAAGGGGCTCGATGCCCATGTCGGCGAGCGCGGCGTGAAGCTTTCGGGCGGCCAGCGCCAGCGCATCGCGATTTCGCGCGTGATGCTGAAGAATGCGCCGATCCTGGTGCTCGACGAGGCGACATCGGCGCTTGATTCGGAGGTGGAGGCGGCGATCCAGTCCAATCTGATGAAGCTGATGGAGGGCAAGACCGTGCTGGCGATCGCCCACCGGCTGTCGACGATCGCGGCCCTCGACCGGCTGATCGTGATGGACAAGGGGCGGATCGTGGAACAGGGCACCCATGCCGAACTGATCGAGAAGAAAGGGCTTTACGCCTCGCTGTGGGACCGGCAGTCCGGCGGCTTTCTGCCCTCGTTCGAAGCGGAAGAGTGACACGCCGGCAGGCGTTGATCGGGTCTTCGCCGTTCGCATTTCAGGCCCTTGCGACGGCTTGTCCTTTTGCTTGTGATTGAAATCTGTCAAACACTGGACATCGTTGATGAACATGCATAAAACTTGGCGGATCAAATGGACGCTGCCACGCGCCTTCGCGGGTAGACATGCGGAGGAAGGACGGTCCTCGGTGGCAGCGGCATCAGCTATGGAGGGACAGCGGTGCAAGACGAGATTGTTTCGACGGATCATTCCGGCGAACCGACCCGGCGCGATTTTCTTTATCTGACTACCGGAATGGCCGCAGCCGTCGGGGCCGCGGCGGTCGCCTGGCCGTTTATCGACCAGATGCGACCCGACGCGTCGACCCTTGCGCTATCGACAGTGGAAGTGGATGTATCGAGCCTCGAACCCGGCATGTCGCTGACGGTGAAGTGGCGCGGCAAGCCGGTTTTCATCCGCAATCGCACGGAACAGGAAATCGAGGAGGCCAAGGCCGTCCCGCTTTCCGACCTGAAGGATCCGGAAGCGCGCAACGAGAACCTGCCCTCAGGCTCGCCCGCGACCGACCTCGATCGCTCGGCCGGAGAATCCAAGGAAAACTGGATCGTGATGATCGGTTCCTGCACCCATCTCGGCTGCATACCGCTCGGCCAGGCCGGTGACTTCGGCGGGTGGTTCTGTCCCTGTCATGGCTCGCATTACGATACGGCGGGCCGTATCCGTAAGGGGCCTGCGCCGCAGAACCTCGCCATTCCGCTATACGAATTTACGGCCGATACCGTGATCACGATCGGTTGAGGGGGAGAGACTGTTTCATGAGTGGACACTCAAGCTATGTGCCGTCGAACGGCGTGTCGAAATGGGTGGATTCGCGTCTGCCGCTGCCCCGCATGCTTTACGACAGCTTCGTTTCCTATCCGGTACCGCGTAATCTGAACTACGCCTACACATTCGGCGCCATGCTGTCGGTGATGCTGATCGTTCAGATCGCCACCGGCGTCGTGCTGGCCATGCATTATACCGCCTCCACCGGCGCCGCATTCCTCTCTGTCGAGAAGATCATGCGCGACGTCAACTACGGCTGGCTGCTGCGCTACATGCATGCCAATGGCGCGTCGTTCTTCTTCATCGCCGTTTACCTGCACATTGCGCGCGGGCTTTATTACGGCTCCTACAAGGCGCCGCGCGAAATCCTCTGGATGCTCGGCGTGGTGATCTACCTGCTGATGATGGCAACCGGCTTCATGGGCTATGTTCTGCCCTGGGGGCAGATGTCGTTCTGGGGCGCCACCGTCATCACTGGCTTCTTCACCGCCTTCCCGCTGATCGGCGACTGGGTGCAGCAGCTCCTCCTTGGCGGCTTTGCCGTTGGCGAGCCGACGCTGCAGCGCTTCTTCGCGCTGCACTACCTGCTGCCGTTCATGATCGCCGGCGTCGTGATCCTGCATATCTGGGCGCTGCATGTGACCGGGCAGACCAACCCGACCGGGATCGAGGTCAAGCAGAAGAGCGACACCGTCGCCTTCACGCCCTATGCGACCCTCAAGGATGCGCTCGGCGTGACCGTGTTCCTGATCGTCTACGCCTGGTTCATCTTCTACATGCCGAACTACCTCGGGCATCCGGATAACTACATTCCGGCCGACTCGATGAAGACCCCGTCGCATATCGTTCCGGAATGGTACTATCTGCCGTTCTACGCGATGCTGCGCGCGATCACCTTCAATATCGGCCCGATCGATTCCAAGCTCGGCGGCGTGCTGGTGATGTTCGGCTCGATCCTGATCCTGTTCTTCCTGCCCTGGCTGGATACGTCCAAGGTGCGTTCGGCGGCCTATCGCCCCTGGTACAAGCTGTTCTTCTGGGTGTTCGTCGCCAACGCGATCATGCTCGGCTGGCTCGGCTCGCAGGCGGCCGAAGGCATATTCGTGGTGCTTTCGCAGCTCGGCACGCTCTACTATTTCGGGTTCTTCCTCGTCATCATGCCGGTTCTGGGGCTTATCGAGAAGCCGACCAGGATACCGAATTCCATCACCGAGGCGGTGCTTGAAAAGGAAGCCGCCCGGAAAAAGCCAGCCGGTTCCGGCGTGTGAAGGGCGGGGGAAATATCATGAAGAAACTTGTTACCCGCATCCTGTTCGCAGCGCTGATGACGCCCGTCTGTCTGACGGGCGCCATGGCGGCCGAGGAAGAGGGACATGAAGGCGGCACGCCGCATTATCCGCTGAAGCATCCGCACAACATGGAGTGGAGCTTCTCCGGCCCGCTCGGCACCTATGACCGCGCCCAGCTTCAGCGCGGGCTGAAGGTCTACAAGGATGTCTGCGCGGCCTGTCACTCGATGGACCTCGTTGCCTTCCGCACGCTGACCGATCTTGGTTACTCGGAAGCTCAGGTGAAGACGTTCGCCGCTGAATATGAGATCGAGGCTGGGCCCGACAATGACGGCAACATGTATATGCGGCCGGGCATTCCGTCGGACTATTTCCCGGCGCCGTTCGCCAATGCCGAGCAGGCAGCCGCCTCCAACAATGGTGCTGCCCCGCCCGATCTTTCGCTGATGGCGAAGGCGCGCGGCATCACCCGCGGTTTTCCGACCTTCGTGTTCGACATGTTCACGCAGTATCAGGAAGGCGGACCGGATTACATCTACTCGCTGCTGACCGGCTATGAAGAGCCGCCGGAGGGTGTCGAAATTCCGGCGGGCACGCACTACAACCCGTATTTCGCCAATGCCGCGGCTCTGGCGATGGCCCCGCCGCTTTCCGACGGCATCGTCACCTATGATGACGGCGCGCCGGAGACCGTCGATCAGTATGCCAAGGATATATCGGCATTCCTGATGTGGACGGCGGAGCCCAAGCTCGAGGCGCGCAAGCAGACCGGTCTTACGGTCATGGTCTTTCTTGTGATCCTGACGGTTCTGGTCTACCTGACGAAGAAATCGATCTACGCGCGCAAGCCGCATTGATTTCTCGACGTTTTGCATAAGCAGGAAAAGGCGGCGGCAGCCGCCTTTTTAATGTGTTCGGTCTGGCACGACGAAAGGACCTTTGACAATGAAATCGAACCCCGAACTGGCCGCCGCGATCCGTTCGATCCCGGATTATCCCAAGCCCGGCATCATCTTTCGCGATATCACGACCCTGCTGGGCGATGCCCGCGCCTTTCGCCGGGCCGTGGATGAGCTGGTGCAGCCCTATGTCGGGATGAAGATCGACAAGATCGCCGGGATCGAGGCGCGCGGTTTCATTCTCGGAGGCGCGCTGGCGCACCAGCTATCCGCCGGTTTTGTGCCGATCCGCAAGAAGGGCAAGCTGCCCGACAAGACCGTCTCCATGGCCTATCAGCTCGAATATGGCGAGGACACGATGGAGATGCATGTCGACGCCATCCGGCCCGGCGAGAAGGTGATCCTGTGCGACGACCTGATCGCCACCGGCGGCACCGCGGAAGGCGCGGTCAAGCTGCTGCGCCAGATGGGCGCCGAGATCGTCTCGGCCTGCTTCATCATCGACCTGAAGGACCTGCCGGGCCGCAGGAAGCTCGAGGCGATGGATGTCGAGGTGCGCTCGCTCGTGGAGTATGAGGGGCACTGAAGCGGTTGCGCTTCCTTTTTGAGGAACGCTTGGCGGGGCTGGCGTCACCGCCGGTTCGGCCCGACGCATAAAACCAAACAGATCGGTCTGACTGCTTCTCCCCACGTTCTCCGTCACCCTCGGGCTTGTCCCGAGGGTCTAAGCACCTTTCAAAACGACTGGCGCTTGAGTCAGAGAGCGAGTGGCGATCAGTGTCTTGTTGCCCGCGAACACCGCTCGTGTCGATGCGGGATTAGATCCTCGGGTCAAGCCCGAGGATTGTTTGTTGAAAACG
>NZ_JAINWJ010000045.1 GCF_021021415.1 Martelella mediterranea
AACAATCCTCGTGCTTGACACGAGGATCCAGGCAACGCGGCAAGGGTTCGCAATAGTTTCTGAAATTCAATGGCTTAAGCCGCTTGGATGCTCGGATCAAGTCCGAGCATGACCCCTGTGAGGTGCGCCAACGAAGGTGCTGACCAGCGCATCCAGGGGTTTGTCCGCTAATTCGCGGTCGCGCTCAGAGCTTTCTCAGCGCGACCGTTTCCACCAGATGATCGCGGCCCTTGCGCAGGATCAGATCGGCGCGCGGGCGGGTTGGCAGGATGTTGTCGATGAGGTTCTTCATGTTGATGTTGTTCCAGAGATCCTCCGCCGTCGACAGCGCGTCCTCCTCGGTCAGCCGCGCATAGCGATGAAAGTAGGAGGCCGGGTCGCGGAAGGCGGTCTGGCGCAGCTTCATGAAGCGCTCGACATACCAGTGATGGATCAGGTCAGTGCTGGCGTCGATATAGATCGAGAAGTCGAAGAAATCCGACACCATCGGCACCATCCGGCCACCAGCCGGCAGGTCGCGGGCCTGCAGCACATTGATGCCCTCGAAGATCAGGATATCGGGGCGGTCGACGGTGACGAAGCCGTCGGGCAGGACGTCATAGCTCAGATGCGAATAGAGCGGCGCCTTCACATTCGGCATGCCGGCCTTGATCGCCGAAAGGAAGCGCAGGATCGCGGCGGTGTCGAAGCTTTCGGGAAAGCCCTTGCGGCGCATCAGCCCTTCCATCTCCAAGACGGCATTGGGATAGAGAAAGCCGTCGGTGGTGACGAGGTCGACCTTGGGGCTCGATGGCCATCGGGCGAGAAGCTGCTTCAACAGGCGCGCCGTGGTCGACTTGCCGACCGCGACCGGGCCGGCGATGCCGATGATGAAGGGCGTTTTCGCGTCCGCCTCGCCGAAATTGAGGAACCGGCCGCGCTGGCGGAACAGCATCTGCGAGGATTCGACATGGCTGGACAGCAATCGCGACAGCGACAGGTAGATGCGCCGCACCTCTTCCAGATCGATCGGGTCGTTCAGCGAGCGAAGCTTGTGCACCTCCTCGGCCGTCAGCGTCAGCGGCGTATCGGCGCGGAAATGCGACCATTCCTCGGCGGTAAAGAAGCGATAGGGCGACACCGTGCCGCCGGAACCATCACCGTCCGCGACGAGCGTTTCCTCGAAACCGGCGATCATGAGGGCGTGCGTCCCGCCTTCTCGGCGATGCCCGACTGGCCGGTGCGGCTTGCAAGTTCGGCCATGACGTCGGAGAGCGGAATGTCGGCGATCTTCAGAACCACGAGAAGATGGAACAGCACGTCGGCGCTTTCCTCAACAAGATTTTGCCTGTCTTGGGCAATCGCCGCGATCACCGCTTCGACGGCTTCCTCGCCGAGCTTCTTGGCGGCCTTGCGCTGGCCGCCGGCAACGAGTTTGGCGGTCCAGCTTTCCTCGGGCGAAGCCGCGGCGCGGGTTCTGACAATTGCCTCCAGATCGGCAAGTGTGAATTCTGACATGTCCTCTCCTTTGCCGTCAGTCGAGCCTGACGGCAATCCCGCTGTCAGCCATATACTGTTTCGCCTCGCCTATGGAATAGGTGCCGAAGTGAAAAATTGACGCAGCCAGAACAGCCGTGGCGTGGCCATCGCGTATGCCTTCCACCAGATGATCGAGCGTGCCGACGCCGCCCGACGCGATCACCGGCACGGAAACCGCATCGGCAAGCGTGCGGGTCAGGTCGATGTCGTAACCCGCCTTGGTGCCGTCGCGGTCCATTGACGTCAGCATGATCTCGCCGGCGCCGAGAGCGACGACCTTCTTCGCAAATTTCACCGCATCGATGCCGGTCGGCTGGCGGCCGCCATGGGTGAAGATTTCCCAGGCGCTGTCGCCTTCGCCCGCCGGCGTTTCGCGCCGCTTGGCATCGATCGACACCACGATGCACTGATTGCCGAACTTGTCGGCGGCCTCGGCCACGAAATCCGGGTTCTTCACCGCCGCCGAGTTGATCGACACCTTGTCCGCGCCGCAGAGCAGCAGCTTGCGGATATCGGCCACCGTGCGCACCCCGCCGCCGACGGTCAGCGGCATGAAGCAATGCTCGGCGGTGCGGGTCACAACGTCGAAAATGGTCTCGCGATTGTCGGAGGTGGCGGTGATATCGAGAAAGCAGAGCTCATCCGCGCCCGCCGCATCATAGGCTTCCGCCGCCTCCACCGGATCGCCGGCATCGATCAGATCGACAAAGTTTACCCCCTTGACGACCCGACCGTCCTTGACGTCGAGACAGGGTATGACGCGGGCTTTGAGGGTCATCGCCGGTACCTTTACAAGAGTAAGCGCCTGAGGCTTGCTGGCAGTTCAGAATTGAGAATGGTTTGTAGGACGTTGAAGCGGAAAGGGCAATAAATTGCGGTTCAGCGATTACATTGTTTATGTCGATGAAAGCGGCGATCACAATCTTGGGGCCATTTCACCGAATTACCCGGTTTTCGTGCTGGCTTTCTGCGTTTTTGAGAAGGCCTCCTATATCGAAGCCACCGTGCCGGCGTTTCAGCGGCTCAAGTTCAAATGGTTTGGCCATGATGCCGTGGTATTTCACGAGCGCGAGATGCGGCAGCAGAAACCGCCTTTCGCGTTCCTTCAGAATCGAGATCGCAGAGAGATCTTCATGACTGATCTGAACGAGGTTATTGATCAGGCCGAATTTACCGTCATTGCGGCCGCTATTGATAAAACGCGACTGAAAAGCAGATACGAGGACCCCGGCAACCCTTACGAAATCGCCCTGAAGTTCTGTCTGGAGCGCCTTTATCGCCTGATGATTGACCGTCACTCAGAGAATGACTTAACCCATTGTGTTTTCGAGAAGCGAGGAAAAAAGGAGGATGCAGAGCTGGAACTTGAATTTCGCAGAATATGCGACCGGTCGAATTATCACGGCGATGTCATGGATTGCTTTGATATTCGCTTTGTCGAGAAAACCGCAAATTCCTCTGGCCTTCAGATCTCCGATCTGATTGCCCGACCGATCGGGTTGCACGAACTGCGGCCAGAGCAGCAAAACAGGGCTTTTGATATTATCGAGCGTAAATTTCGCACAGGCGGAGAGGGAAGGTATCGCGGATATGGCCTCAAGAGCTTTCCCTGAAAAAGCGAAAGGCCCCGGAGCAACCTCCAGAGCCAGACGCCGACTGGGAACATCCCCCGGTCCACTTGACCTTAATATGAGGTCGCGGGGGCGAATTGTCAAGAACAGCGTTTGCATTCAACAATTTAGCGCCTAACTGATTCGTTTCATTGGCCTTTCAGCAGCGCCAGTGCCTCCGCCGGATCGATCCGGCCATCATAGAGCGCGCGGCCGGAGATTGCACCTTCCAGAATCTGGGCGTCCGGCTCTCTCATCCGGGCGATGTCGTCCATCGAGGCGAGGCCGCCGGAGGCGATGACGGGGATTTCGACGGCGGCTGCGAGCGCCAGCGTGGCCTCCCAGTTGATGCCGGTCAGAATGCCGTCGCGGTCGATATCGGTGTAGATGATCGCGGCGACGCCCGCGCCCTCGAAGCGTCTGGCAAGCTCCACCACCTCAAGCTCGGAGGCTTCCGCCCAGCCTTCGACCGCCACCTTGCCGCCGCGCGCGTCGATGCCGACGGCGATTTGGCCTGGAAACGCCTTGCAGGCGGCCTTCACCAGTTCCGGATCGCGCACCGCCACGGTGCCGAGAATGACGCGGGCAAGGCCCTTCGACAGCCAGTTCTCGATATGCGCCAGTGAGCGGATACCGCCGCCGAGCTGCACCGGGTTCTTCGTGGCCTTCAGGATCGCGTCGACGGCCGCGCCATTCACGCTCTCGCCGGCGAACGCGCCGTTGAGATCGACCACATGCAGCCACGAAAACCCCTGATCCTCGAAGGCCTTCGCCTGCGCGCCCGGATCGGGGTTATAGATCGTCGCCTGCGCCATGTCGCCAAGCTTCAGACGCACGCACTGGCCGTCTTTCAGGTCGATTGCGGGGAAAAGGATCATTTCATTCTCTCAAAATTCAGGGCGCCCACGTCAGAAAATTGGCGATCAGCTTGAGGCCGAGGGTCTGGCTCTTTTCCGGGTGGAACTGGCTGCCGGCCTTGTTGCCCTCAGTGACGAAGGCGGTGACGGGGCCGCCGTAATCGGTGGTGGCGATCACCTGTTCCGGCCTCTTTGCGGCAAGGTGGTAGGAGTGGACGAAATAGGCGTGGAGGCCGTCCTCGCCGGTTTCGATGCCGTCGAACAGCGGGTGCGGGGTCGTCAGCGTCAGCGTGTTCCAGCCGATCTGCGGGATCTTGAGCGCGGGGTCTGCGGGCGTGATCGGGGTGACATCGCCGGCGATCCAGCCGAAGCCTTCGGAGACGCTCTTCTCCAGCCCGCGCTCCGACATCAGCTGCATGCCGACGCAGATGCCGAGGAAGGGGCGGGCCTTCGCCTCCACCGCCTCGCGGATCGCCTCGACCATGCCGTTAACGGCTGCAAGGCCGGCGCGGCAATCGGCATAGGCGCCGACGCCCGGCAGCACGATGCGGTCGGCGCTTGCCACCACATCGGCCTTGTCTGTCAGCACGATTTCGGCATCCGCGCCGCTTTCGCGGGCGGCGCGTTCGAAGGCCTTGGTGGCCGAGCGCAGGTTTCCCGAACCATAGTCGATGATCGCGACTGTCTGGGTCATGGTGTCATTTCCGGTGTTATGGCGCGGCGCTCAGGCCAGCATGCCCTTGGTGGACGGCACGCGGCCTTCCTGACGGGGATCGATCTCGGCAGCTGCGCGCAAAGCCCGCGCCACCGCTTTGAAACAGGTCTCGGCGATATGATGGCTGTTGGCCCCGTAGTGGTTGAGCACATGCAGCGTGATACCGGCATTCTGGGCGAGCGCGTGGAAGAATTCGCGCATCAGCTCGGTATCGAATGTGCCGATCTTCTCGCTCGGGAAGGTGACGTTCCAGACCAGGAACGGCCGGCCGGAAAGGTCGAGCGCGGCCTTGGTCATGGTCTCGTCCATGGCGAGATCGATCGAGGCGTAGCGGGTAACGCCGGCGCGGTTGCCGAGCGCCTTCGCCAGCGCCTGGCCGATGGCGATGCCGACATCCTCCACGGTGTGGTGGTCGTCGACATGCAGATCGCCCTTGGCCTCGATCGTCATGTCGATCAGGGAATGGCGGGAAAGCTGGTCGAGCATATGGTCGAAGAAGCCGATACCGGTCGCAATCCGCGCTTCGCCGGTGCCGTCGACATTGACGGACACGGAAACGGCGGTTTCATTGGTTTTGCGCGAAATTTCTGCGCGGCGGGCTTCGGTCTGAGCGGCCATAATGCCTGATGCCTCCATCGAAACGGGATAATGGGCGTTTCTTATCAGGCAGGCTCGGGAAGCGCAAAAGAAAAGCGGGCGTGTTTCCCGCGCGCCCATTCTCGGCTAAGGGAGAAGTCGATCCGTGTTGAAAGCCCTTCCGATGCCCGCCGCCCAACGCCCCGCCTTGCTTTATTTCCTCGCCGCCTTCGCATCTGGCTGCGTGCTGGCGTTGATGACCCATCTGAACGCGGTCATGAGCTTTCACAGCAATGCGATGTTCGCCTCGTGGACGGCCCATGCCACCGGCACGGTGGTGTCGATCGCGCTGCTCGGGCTTCTCGGTCTCAGGAAGCGGGCAGGCGCGGCCGAGGCGAAGCCTGCCATACCGTGGTGGGCTTATCTCGGCGGCGTGTTCGGCGCGGCAACCGTGGTGTGCGCCGCACTTGCCGTCAACTCGCCGCTGGCGCTTTCCGGCGCGATTGCGATCGGGCTTGCCAGCCAGGTGCTGTTTTCGCTGGCCGCGGATTACTGGGGCTTTTTCGGCCTGCCGGCGCGCAGGCTCGACCGGCGTGACGTGATCGTGGTGGCGCTGATTCTGGCCGGCGGCCTGCTGGTCATCATGGCGGGGGCCACGGCATGATCGCGGCGATCATCTATGCCATCGTCACCGGGGTTCTGGTGATCCTCAGCCGGCAGGTCAACGGGCGGCTCAGCCTGTCGACCTCGCCGATGACGTCGTCCTTCTACAACCATCTGGTCGGCTTCGCCGTCATGAGCGCGGTTCTGCTTGCGCTCGGCGGGCTGTGGCCATCATCGCTTGCCGATATCCCGCCCTATGCCTGGCTCGGCGGACCGCTTGGCGTCATCTTCGTCGCCGCCGGCTCGTGGGTGATCCCGAAGATCGGCGCGGTCAATACGGCGGTGCTGATCATCGGCGGCCAGATGATCGCCGGCGCGGCCATGGATATGGCGGAGGGGGTGACGGCCTCGCCGGTGCTGCGGTTCTCCGGCCTCGCGCTTATTCTGGTCGGCATTCTTCTGGCGCAGGCCCGTCCGAGAGCCTGAGCGGATTGCAAATGTGGCATGGCTGCCTACATAGGGAGCCGGAAAGGCCCGTCCCGATGGGCCGCAATTGAGGTTTTTGATCATGAGCGAACACAATCCCTTCGGCACCATGCATGCGACGACGATCATCACCGTGCGTAAGGACGGCAAGGTGGTGATGGCCGGCGACGGCCAGGTCTCGCTCGGCCAGACGGTGATGAAGGGCAATGCCCGCAAGGTGCGCCGCATCGGCAAGAACGGCAATGTGATCGCCGGTTTCGCTGGTGCGACCGCCGATGCCTTTACGCTGCTGGAACGGCTGGAGCGCAAGCTGGAGCAATATCCCGACCAGTTGATGCGCGCCTGCGTCGAGCTTGCCAAGGACTGGCGCACCGACAAATATCTGCGCAATCTGGAAGCGATGATGCTGGTGGCCGACAAGGACATCACGCTTGCCGTCACCGGCAATGGCGATGTGCTGGAACCCGAGCAGGGCGTCATGGCGATCGGGTCGGGCGGCAATTACGCGCTTTCGGCGGCACTCGCGCTGATGGACGGCGACAAGCCCGCCGAAGACGTCGCCCGCCGGGCCATGGAGATCGCCTCGCAGATCTGCGTCTACACCAATGGCAACATCATCGTGGAAACGCTGGATGCCGCATAGTGACGGCGTCATAGGTTTCCGCCCGCTTGTCGAGGATGACCTCGATATGATGGCCCGCTGGCTTGCCGAACCGCATGTCGCCGCTTGGTGGCACCGTGCGGAAAAACAGGTCGAGCAGATGCGCTCCCATATCGATGATCCGACGGTGTCTCCCTTCGTGGTGCTGCTGGACGATGCGCCGTTCGGCTATATCCAGCTTTGCGATCTCGATCATGAGCGCGAAAAAGAGCCGGCGCTGGCGAGCCAGCCCATGGGCACGTTCGGCGTCGACCAGTTCATCGGCCCGGCGGAGATGATCGGTAAGGGCCTTGGTACACGGCTGGTTGCCGCCATGGCGGAGCGGGCTCTGGCAAATGGCGCAAGCCGCGTGCTCGTCGATCCGCATCCAGACAACGGCGCGGCGATCCGCGCTTACGAGAAGGCCGGCTTCGTCCGGCTTGGAACTTTCAGCATGACAAGCGGTCCGGCGCTGCTGATGGCCCGCGATCCTTGAGGAGCAGTGACAGATGACCAATTTTTCCCCCCGCGAGATCGTTTCCGAGCTCGACCGCCACATCATCGGCCAGCACGACGCCAAGCGCGCCGTCGCGATTGCGCTTCGCAACCGCTGGCGCCGCCAGCAGCTTCCCGACGACCTGCGCGACGAGGTGATGCCGAAGAACATCCTGATGATCGGCCCGACCGGCGTCGGCAAGACCGAGATCTCGCGTCGCCTCGCCAAACTCGCCGGCGCGCCCTTTATCAAGATCGAGGCCACCAAGTTCACCGAGGTCGGCTATGTCGGCCGCGATGTCGAGCAGATTATCCGCGACCTCGTCGAAATCGGCCTTGTTCTGGTGCGCGAGAAGAAGCGCCAGGAAGTGCAGGCCAAGGCCCATGCCAATGCCGAGGAGCGCGTGCTCGACGCGCTGGTCGGCAAGACCGCCTCGCCCGCGACCCGCGACAGTTTCCGTAAAAAACTGCGCGCCGGCGAACTCGATGACAAGGAAATCGACATCGAGATCAACGATACCGGCTCCGGCATGGGAGGCTTCGAAATCCCGGGCATGCCCGGCGCCAATATCGGCGTGCTGAACCTTTCCGAAATGTTCGGCAAGCAGCAGAAGACCAAGAAGGTCCGCACCACGGTCAAGGCCTCCCATGACGACCTAGTCCGCGACGAGTCCGACAAGCTGCTCGATGACGAAGTAATCCAGCGTGAGGCCGTGCGCCTGGTGCAGGAAGATGGCATCGTGTTTCTGGACGAGATCGACAAGATTGCCGCCGGTGACGGCCGCATGGGCGCGGGCGTCTCCCGCGAGGGCGTGCAGCGCGACCTGTTGCCGCTGGTGGAAGGCACGACGGTTGCCACCAAATACGGCCCGATCAAGACCGACCATATCCTGTTCATCGCGTCCGGCGCGTTCCATGTGTCGAAGCCCTCCGACCTCTTGCCGGAGCTTCAGGGCCGCCTGCCGATCCGCGTCGAGTTGCAGGCGCTGACCAAGGAGGATTTCCGTCGCATCCTGACGGAAACCGAGGCGAGCCTGATCCGCCAGTACAAGGCGCTAATGGGAACCGAGGAAGTCTCGCTCGACTTCACCGAGGACGCGATCGATTCGCTCGCAGATGTGGCGGTGCATCTCAACGCCACCGTCGAAAATATCGGCGCGCGGCGGCTGCAGACGGTGATGGAGCGGGTGCTGGACGAAATCTCCTTCACCGCCCCCGACCAGTCCGGTCAGGCGCTGACCATCGACAGCGACTACGTCCGCAAGCATGTCGGCGACATGGCCCAGGATACCGACCTGTCGCGGTATATTCTGTAGGCGCGCCGAGACCCGTAGCGGGGCCGTGCCAGCCCTCTCATGCGTGATGCTCGGGCTCGACCCGGGCATCCAGGCCGCACGGAGAGCGTTGTCTGGACCCTCGGGTCAAGCCCGAGGGAGACTTGAGCTACGATCGCGGTTCAAGGTGGACTCTGTCCGACCGGGTACAGAACCTTTCTATTCCGCCTTCCGTGCAATGAGGAAGGCCGCCTTGTTCTTGCCGGGGCACCATCGGTGGGCGATGGCAAAGCCGGCTGCTTCCATCTCCGCGACGAGTTCATCTTCGGTGAACATGCCGACATGGGGCGCCTTGCCGACCATCTGCATGAGCGGGATCGCCGCCCTGATATAGAAGGAGAAGTCGCCGAGACAGGCGGTCGACGAAATGAAGACGCCGCCGGGCTTCAGCATCGCGTGAACCTTGGCGATGACGCTCTTGCGGTCTTCCAGAAGGTGCAGGATCGAATGCGCCATGACGACATCGTAGAGGCCGGCGCTGCTTTCAAGCGCGTCGATATCGCCCTGCTGGAACCGGACATTGGCGATCCCCTGCTCCTCCGCCTTCTTGCGGGCAATCGCGATCATGGCGTCGGAAATGTCGAAGGCGTCGATCTCCGCCACGGCCGGGGCGTGGTAAAGCGCGGTCGTGCCGGTGCCGCAGCCGAATTCGAGCACCCGCATCTGTGGCCCCAGATAGTCACGCGTGACGTTGAGCTTGGTCCGGTAGGACGCCTCGTCGGCGATCGGATCCTTCGCATATTTTTCCGCTATCTTGTCCCAGAAACGTTTGGTTTTCGCCTTGGAAACCGGCATCGCACTATCCCCGCTGCTTTCGCTCTACCCTGCCTATTGATGTCGGGGCAGCTTCTATTGCGTTTCAGCCTATGCGGGAATTGCCTAAATTCCTAGAGCTGTTATACGCATATCGATGAAATGGAATGCCGTGACCTATGACTGGAACCAGGTGCGCGCCTTTCTCGCCACGGCCGAGGAAGGCTCGCTTTCGGCTGCGGCGCGGGCCCTGAAGCTGACCCAGCCCACGCTGAGCCGTCAGGTGGCGGGTCTGGAGGAAAGTCTCGGCGTCATCCTGTTCGAACGCGGCACCCGGTCGATGACTCTGACGGCGGCGGGCCTTCAGCTTCTTGCCGAGGCGCGTGCCATGACGGGCGCCGCCAACAGGATTTCGCTCGTCGCGTCCGGCCATTCACAGGCCGTCGAGGGGCTGGTGCGGATCGCCGCCACCGATGCGATGGCGACCTACCACCTGCCCGCGATCGTGGAGGCCGTGCGGCGCGAGGCGCCCGGCATCGCGCTCGAAATCAAGACATCGAACCATCTGAGCGACCTCATCCGCCGCGAGGCCGATATCGCCATACGCCACGCCCGGCCGACCGAGGCGGAACTGATCGCCCGACATGTCGGTGTTTCCTTCGCCGTCATGTATGCCTCGAGCGCCTATCTCGACCGGCTGGGGCGACCGGTCACCATCGAGAAGCTGCAGACCGCCGATTTCATCGGCTTCGAGTATCGCGAGCAGCTGCTGCCGCTCTATGCCGAGGCCGGGATCGACCTGACGGCCAACAACTTTCCGGTGATCACCGAGAGCGGAACGCTGGTGATGGAGCTGATGCGCGCGGGGCTCGGCATCGGTCTGATGATGCGGGAAGATGCCGGGCTCTTTCCCGAGCTGGAAGAGGTTTTTCCGACGTTCCGGCCGATCACGGTGCCGATCTGGCTGGTCACCCACCGCGAACTGCATTCGAGCCGGCGTATCCGGGTGGTCTTCGATATCATCGCCGACCGTCTTGGCGCGCTTTCGGCTGAGGCCGACCGGTAGCGCCGGGCGGATTTCTCCGCGGGAATTGATTTCACTTCGGCCGCTGCTTACGATGAGGCCACTCTCATTGTTGTGTCGCGCGTGGCGACGCCACCTTTCAAACATCCGAAAAGACATTCCGGAGGAACATCATGGAATATCGCCAGCTCGGCCGTTCGGGCCTGAAAATCTCGACCATCACCATGGGCACCATGACCTTTGGCGGGGTCGGCTGGGCGAAGACGGTGGGCGATCTCGGCGCCGACGACGCAAGACGCCTCGTCGATATCTGCCTCGATGCCGGCGTCAACCTGATGGATACGGCGGACGCCTATTCGCAAGGCGTGTGCGAGGAAATCATCGGCGAGATCATGGACAAGCCGCGCCGCGACAAGATGATGATCGCGACCAAGGCGCGCTTTGCCATGGGCGACGGGCCGAATGATGCCGGCCTTTCCCGCCACCACCTGATCGCCGCCTGCGAGGCCAGCCTGAAGCGCCTGAAGACCGATGTCATCGACCTCTACCAGGTCCATGAATGGGACGGGATGACGCCACTGGAGGAAACCATGGAGGCGCTCGACACGCTGGTGCGCCACGGCAAGGTTCGCTATGTCGGCTGCTCGAATTTCTCCGGATGGCATATCATGAAGGCGCTCGGGATTGCCGAACGCGAGCACCGCCAGCGCTTCGTCAGCCAGCAGATCCACTACACGCTCGAAAGCCGCGACGCCGAGAATGAGCTGGTGCCGATCAGCGTGGATCAGGGGCTCGGCATTCTGGTCTGGAGCCCGATCGCCGGCGGTCTTCTGTCCGGCAAGCATCGCCGCGACCGCAAGGCGCCGGAGGGCACCCGCCAGTTCGCCGGCTGGACCGAGCCGCCGATCCGCGACGAGGAGCGGCTGTGGACCATCATCGATACGCTGGTGGAGATCGCCGATGCCCGCGGCGTTTCGGCGGCCCAGGTGGCGCTGGCCTGGACGCTTGGCCGCAAGGGCGTGACCTCGGTGATCATCGGCGGACGCACGGAAGAACAGTTCCGCGACAACCTCGCCTCCGCCGACCTTACGCTTTCCGACGAGGAACGTAGCCGCCTCGACGCCGTCAGCCAGCCCTGGCTGCAATACCCCTACTGGCACCAGCGCAATTCGGCCAGCGAACGCCTCGGCGAAGCCGATCTGGCGCTGATTGGGCCTTATCTCGAAGGGAAGTGAGGCGGGACGCTCAGCGTTTTCAGAGCGTTCTTGATCGCGGCGTGATGTTGTTCGGCCGTCGTGAGAAGGAGGTCGACACGGTCGGATAAGACCGGACCGAAAAGCCGCGATCTCCGAAACGGAAAAAATTTCGCAACCAAAAAAGCCCCGGCAACACACCGGGGCTTTTCAATTTCCTCCTCCATCCTACGCCAATCAGGCGTGGGTGGGAGTCTGCTTGTGACGTTCGCTCTTGTGGGCGACCAGCATGAAATAGATGAACACGAACGGGATCGCCGACCAGTAGGCCGCCGATTTGTCGAGGCCCATGTTGCGGGCGCGGAACGCGGTGAAGCGGCCGAAGGCAAGGCCCGGCACCACGGCGTAGATCGAAAGGCCCAGGAAATAGGCGGTCGACAGCGCGATGCCCGAGCTTGTCACGGTTTCCATCGGGAAGGCGAATTCCAGAAGGAACGAGATCACGATATTGATGACGAAGATGAAGCAGGCGCGCAGGATATAATCGAGGCGGTTATATTCGCGGGCTTCGTTGGTCCAGTAGACGCCGAGCAGAACGCCCACGGCGCTCGTCACATAGGGAAAGAAAAATAGGCCGGTCATAGTCGTTTCCTCCTCGAAACGGTCATGCGCAATTTGTCACATGTGTCGTATTGTCGCATGAAAGTTTCCGGTACCGCAACTGCGAAAAGTGTTGTTTCGAGAATCAACGGCCGGGCAGCCCCGACGGTTCCCTGCAATCGCATCGCGGCCGGCGGCGTGAAATTTTCGCTTGGAAGGGTGGGGCGAGACGTGACAATCTGCCGCGCGGGGTGAGCCGCCGCCTTGCGACGTGGCAATTTTCACGCAATGCGGGCGAAAAAATCGGGGGTACAGGTGACGGGTCGGCACCCTTGTGCCAAAATGCCACAGCACGAAAGCGGTTTATTTTTGACGAAATTGGGTTACTAGCTGCCGCATGTGCGCCCGGCCCTTGAAGGACGGGCGGTCTCAACGGGAATGTCTGTGCCGCACCGGTGTCGCGGGGACCAGGGGCCGGCAGGCTGCAGACACGTCATCGAAAACAAGGCCCGCGTTTTTCCGCGAAACCCGGGCGTTTGGCAGAGAATGAAACGATTGTGAACCTTTCCAAGCTAATAAAACCGGCATTGCTGCTGCCGCTTGTGCTCGCTCTTTCGGGCTGTCAGCTGATCCTTCTCGACCCCGCAGGCTGGGTCGCCAATGAAGAGCGCGACCTGCTGATCGCCTCCACCGTGCTGATGATGGTCATCATCGTTCCGGTGCTGGTCATGGCGGTCTACATTCCGTGGCGCTATCGCGATTCGCGCAAGGCCACGGATGATTACGATCCGGAATTCGAGCATTCCAACCTGTTCGAGGCCTTCATCTGGGGCGTTCCGGTGATGATCATCATCGCGCTCGGCGCGCTGACCTGGGTCTATACCCACCGTCTCGACCCCTACAAGCCGCTCGACCATATCGCCGGCGAACCGCTGGAGATCGAGGCGGTCTCGCTCGACTGGAAGTGGCTGTTCATCTATCCGGAAGAAAACATCGCCGTGGTCAACCAGCTCGTGTTGCCGACCGACAGGGCGGTGAACCTGCGGCTGACCTCATCATCGGTGATGAACACGTTTTCGGTCCCCGCGCTCGCCGGCATGATCTACACCATGGCCGGCATGGAGACCAAGCTGCATCTGGTGGCTGACGACGCCGGCAAATATTACGGCCGCTCGGCCAATTATTCCGGTCCCGGCTATGCCCATATGGATTTCGAGACCTTCGCCGTATCCGAGGACGAGTTCGACAACTGGGTGAGCACGGTCAAGACCTCCGGTTCCGAACTTACGGTCGATGCCTACCAGACGCTGGCGAAACCGACCGTTGCCGACAGCGTGTCCTATTACAACGGCGTCGCCGACAACCTGTTCGACAAGATCGTCGGCCTGTGCGTCGAGCCGGGCAAGGTCTGCATCGGCGACATGATGATGCAGGACATGATGGGCGGCGGCGGACTGAAGGGGATCGAAACCAAGGATTCCTATGTCTATGACGAATTCGCGCCCGGCGAGGGCTTCGACCAGCACGCCTTCGAAGAGACGCTCCACGCCAATCCGGACGAGCCGACCAAGGGCCCGGTCAACGTCAAGAACCCTGACCAGACGGTCACAAACCTGGCCGGCGGCGACAATGCGCCGAACGCATCCGAATCCGCGAGGCAGTAATGAGATCTGATTTCTGGAACTTCATTTTCGGCAAGCTCACCTGGGCCGACATTCCCTATAATGTCCTGATCCTGGATGTGACCTTCGCCGCCGTGGTGATTGCCTTTCTGACGGTATTCGGCCTGATCACCTACCATCGCAAATGGGGCTATCTGTGGAGCGAGTGGTTCACCTCGGTCGACCACAAGAAGATCGGCGTGATGTATATCGTGCTGGCGCTGGTCATGCTGTTCCGCGGCTTCACCGACGCCTTCATGATGCGCACCCAGCAGGCGATTGCCGCCGGCGGCGCGCAGGGCTATCTGCCGCCGCACCATTTCGACCAGATCTTCACCGCCCACGGCACGGTCATGATCTTCTTCTTCGCCATGGCCTTCCTGGTCGGCGTGATGAATATCGCGATGCCGCTGCAGATCGGCGCGCGCGACGTCGCCTTCCCGTGGCTCAATAACTTCTCGTTCTGGATGACAGTTTCGGGCGCCATCCTGCTCAACGTGTCGCTGTTCATCGGCCTTCTCGGTCGCACCGGCTGGCTCGCCATGCCGCCGCTTTCGGGGATCGCATACTCGCCCGATGTGGGGGTCGACTATTACATATGGTCGCTACAGATAGCGGGGATAGGAACGACGCTATCGGGCGTCAACATGGTCGCGACCATCCTGAAGATGCGCGCGCCGGGCATGACGATGATGCGCATGCCGGTGTTCGCCTGGACCACGCTTGCCGCCAACGTGCTGATCGTCGCCGCCTTCCCGGTGCTGACGGCAACGCTCGCCATGCTGGCGCTTGACCGCTATCTCGGCATGCACTTCTTCACCAACGACATGGGCGGCAATCCCATGATGTATGTGAACCTGATCTGGATCTGG
Organism: Martelella mediterranea; assembly: GCF_021021415.1. Taxonomy (GTDB): domain Bacteria; phylum Pseudomonadota; class Alphaproteobacteria; order Rhizobiales; family Rhizobiaceae; genus Martelella; species Martelella mediterranea_C. The sequence continues at coordinate 14,938 of NZ_JAINWJ010000045.1, forward strand.
GGCCATCCGGAAGTCTATATCCTGATCCTGCCCTGTTTCGGCATCTTCTCCGAAGTGGTCGCGACCTTCTCGGGCAAGCCGCTGTTCGGCTACCGCACCATGGTCTACGCCACGGCCTGCATTCTGGTTCTGTCCTTCGTCGTCTGGCTGCACCACTTCTTCACCATGGGTTCCGGCGCCAGCGTGAACACCTTCTTTGGCATTTCGACGATGATCATCGCGGTGCCGACGGGGGCGAAGATCTTCAACTGGCTGTTCACCATGTATCGCGGGCGGATCCGGTTCGAGACCCCGATGTACTGGACGGTGGGCTTCCTGATCACCTTCACCATCGGCGGCATGACCGGCGTGATGCTGGCGGTTCCGCCGGCGGATTTCCAGCTCCACAACTCGCTGTTCCTGATTGCCCACTTCCACAACGTCATCATCGGCGGCGTGGTCTTCGGGCTGATGGCGGGCTACCAGTACTGGTGGCCGAAAGTGTTCGGCTTCAAGCTCGACGACAAATGGGGCCGCCGCTCGTTCTGGTTCTGGTGCATCGGCTTCTACGTCGCCTTCATGCCGCTCTACGTGCTCGGCCTGATGGGCGTCACCCGCCGGCTGCAGAGCTACACCGATGCCGGCTGGCAGATTTACTTCATCATCGCCTGCATCGGCATGCTGCTGATCGGCTGCGGCATCGCCTCCACCGTGATCCAGCTCGTCGTATCCATCAAGAACCGCGATGCGCTGAAATGTGGTCCCGATCCGTGGAACGGCCGTACGCTGGAATGGGCGACCACGTCTCCGGTTGCGCCCTACAACTTCCCTGCCGATTTCGTGGTGACCGGTCGTGATGCCTGGTGGCGGATGAAGAAGGAAGGCTTCCAGTGGCCGACGGAGTACAAGCCGATCCACATGCCGAAGAATACCTGGGCCGGTATCGTGCCCGCCTTCTTCTGCCTCGCGCTCGGCTTCGCGCTGGTCTGGCACATGTGGTGGCTGGTGGTGCTGAGCTTCGTGCTGGCTGTCGGCTCGATCATCTACCATACCTTCGATTTCGACCGTGATTACTACATTCCGGCCGAACAGGTCGCCCGCGACCAGGAAAAGGCCAAGGAGGCACTTGTATGACGACGATCGCTGATACGGGCGCCGATACGAGCGCGCATCACGACGACCACGCCCATCACGATAGTCCGACGCAGCTTGGCTTCTGGATCTACCTGATGAGCGACTGCCTGATCTTCGGCACGTTGTTCGCGACCTATGCCGTGCTCGGCCGCTCCTATGCGGGCGGGCCGGCGCCGAACGATCTGTTCCATCTGTGGTTCGCGCTGGTGGAAACGGCGCTGCTGTTGTTCTCCTCGGTCACTTTCGGCATGGGCATGCTGCGCATGGACAAGGGCGACAAGGCCGGCGTGATGAAGTGGCTGATCGTCGCTGGCCTGTTTGCCGTCGGCTTTCTGGCGATGGAAGTCTACGAGTTCCACGACCTGATTTCCGAAGGCGCGACGCCGGACCGTTCGGCCTTCCTGTCGGCCTATTTCACGCTGGTCGGCACCCACGGCCTGCATGTGACCTTCGGCACGATCTGGCTGATCGTCCTGCTTTTCCAGGTTTCGAAGCGTGGCTTGAACGAGCCGATGCGCCGCCGCGTCTCAACGCTTTCGATGTTCTGGCACTTCCTCGACCTGATCTGGATCGGCGTCTTTTCGCTGGTCTATCTTACCGGAGCGATCCTATGAGCAGCGCTGAACACACTTCCCACGGCCATGGCAGCTTCAAGGGGCTGATGACCGGCTTCGTGCTGGCGGCGGTGCTGACCATCATTCCCTTCGGGCTGGTGATGGCGGACGCAATCTCCAGCAAGGCCTTCCTGCTGACGGTGGTGATGATCTGCGCCGCGGCCCAGATTCTGGTGCATCTGCGCTATTTCCTGCTGCTCAGCACCAATCAGGAACAGGGCTGGACCATGGCGTCCTCGCTGCTGGCGCTGATCCTGCTTCTGATCGTGCTGGCTGGCTCGCTCTGGGTCATGCACAACATGAACAAATACATGATGCCGCTGCCGGAAAGCGGGTTCACCTATCTCGACGACGGCACCATCGTCTGCGCCACGCCCGAGATTGCCCAGCAATTGCGCGATGCCGGCGTCACCGGCAATATCATCGTGCAGGGCCAGCAGTAACCGGCTTTTCAAGCCTCTTTCCGGCCCCGCCAAAGGGGCCGGACGGATCGCCCGGTCCGCAGTTGAAGCCGACATGCTTTGTCAGCGCTCCCGGCCTCCGGCGCGCGAAAGGTTTTCCCGCTCATGGCTTCGATCTCTCGAAAAAAACTGGTTCTGATCGCCGTTATCGCCGCAATCCTGTTTGCCGGCTTCACGGCGCTCGGCATCTGGCAGGTCTATCGCCTGCAATGGAAGCGCGATCTGATCGCCGCCGTCGATGCCCGCGTTGAGGCGCCGGCGGTGCCCGCGCCGGGGGTAGGCGAGACGGTGACGCGCGAAGACGATGCCTATCGCCATGTCAGCGTCACCGGGCGCTATATCGAGGCGGCGCAGACGCTGATCTACTATCCGACCCAGCTCGGCGCCGGCTATTTCGTAATGACGCCGCTTCTGCGCGATGACGGCAGCTATGTGCTGATCAATCGCGGTTTTGTGCCGGAGGGCAGGCAGGACAATCCCGCCAATTATCGCGCCCCCGAGGGCGAGGTCACGGTCGCGGGGTTGCTGCGCATGTCGGAGAGCATGGGCTGGCTGTTTTCACGCTCCAACGATCCGGCCGATGGCAAATGGTATCGCCGCGATGTCGCCTCGATCATGGGCACCCGCGGCCTGGTGCCGTTCGCGCCCTATTTCATCGATGCCGAAGCGAGCGGCCCGACGGGCAAGCTGCCGATCGGCGGCCTGACCGTGGTCTCGTTCCGCAATGCACATCTGAGCTATGCGCTGACATGGTTTGCGATGGCGCTCGGCACGCTCGGGCTCTATGTCTTCGTGCTGCGCTATGAACGGCGACCATCGTCGCCCGACGACGAATAGGGCTGGCTTCTCAAAGGCTTGTCCTGTGGCCGTGTTCTTGCCGGCCTGAAGTTTCGGTCATCCCCTGCTTTTTTGTCCCCTGTGGAAAGCGCGAAAGAAATCCCGCGTGCATGACGGTTCAACTCTCGGTTGGTAGCCGTTGCCGGTGGCGAGGGGTCATCTTCACGGTCATCGGCAATTTCCCAAGACCGATTCGCCGGGCCGGCACATGCTGCATCAGCACTGTTCGCCCGTTCCGGCCTGTATTTTTTCCCTGTCACAATGCGTTAACCCTGAATGTGGAAAACAGGTCCACGAAACACTATATATGGTTGGTTCAGGCATTCCAGTTCGCAGATATTGTGTTATGGTGAGTCTATCGAATCAATGCTGACACGTCAGCGGCGTCCGGTTCTCAGGTTTTTTGAGTCTCCATAGGCATATGTCGGATTGGTGTTCCTCGTGGACAGCGCGATTTCTGCCGGCTTCCGGAGAGCCAAAATGCCAGTCCGGTCAATGTGTTCGAGATGTCTGTTGAGAAATGGCGGCGGCGGCCGTTTGCAACCGCCGACGTTTTGATCAGGCGGAAGCCGGCCATGGGTCCGGGACGAGGCTATGCCGTGTTGGTTGCCAGCCTCGCCAGATGCGCGGGAAGCGCCGAGGGTTCGCCCGGCGGCGCTTTTTGAAGAAAATGATTATGCGAGGATAACGATGAAGATCACTGTCTATTCCAAACCGGCTTGCGTGCAGTGCAATGCAACGACCCGCGCGCTGGAGCGCAAGGGCCTCGACTATGAAGTGGTTGATGTGTCGGTGGACAACGATGCCTATGATCAGGTCGTTGGCATGGGCTATCGGCAGGTCCCGGTCGTCGTCGCTGGCGAACAGCACTGGTCGGGCTTCCGTCCGGACATGATCGGCGCACTTGCCTGACCATGAATGCCGCCGGCTGATAAGCCGGCGAAGCCTGAAGAAGGCGTTGCGCCGCATCCATGCGGCGGGCGCCTGAGCGATCAGACGGCGCGTCAGACGGGCGCGCCGTGTTGGTGAAGAGGATAAGAGGATGACGGGCATGCTCGTCTATTATTCCAGCGCTACGGGCAACACCCATCGTTTCGTGACCAAGACAGGCCTTCCGGCAAAGCGTCTCGGCCCTCAGGGCGACACGAAAAAGGTGGACGAGCCCTATGTGCTGGTCGTTCCCACCTATGCCGGCGGGGACGGCAGGGGAGCGGTGCCGAAACCGGTCATCCAGTTCCTCAACGATCCGGAGAACAGGGCGCTGGTTCGCGGCGTCATCGCCTCCGGAAACACGAATTTCGGAAATACATACGGCATTGCCGGCGATATCATCGCGGCAAAATGCAAGATACCGTACCTCTATCGTTTCGAGCTTCTCGGCACGGAAGAGGATGTCAACAACGTCAGACAGGGGCTGGAAGAGTTTTGGAAACGGCAGAATTGAGGATGGCCACAAGCGCCGAGGAAGAAACCGTGCAGGGCACCGAGAAGGTCGCGGAAAAGGGCGCCGCCAAGGCGAAGCCCGCGACGCTGGACTATCATGCCCTGAACGCGATGCTCAATCTCTATGACGAGAACGGGCACATCCAGTTCGACAAGGACCGGCTGGCGGCGAAGCAGTATTTCCTGCAGCACGTCAACCAGAACACGGTGTTTTTCCATAATCTTCGGGAAAAGCTCGATTATCTGGTGGACGAGGGCTATTACGAGCAGGAAGTGCTCGACCAGTATTCGTTCAATTTCGTGCGCGATCTCTGGGACCATGCCTTCGACAAGAAGTTCCGGTTCCAGACCTTCCTGGGCGCCTTCAAATATTACACCGCCTATACACTGAAGACGTTTGACGGCAAACGCTATCTGGAGCGCTATGAAGACCGCGTCTGCATGGTCGCGCTCGCGCTTGCCAAGGGCGACGAGGCGCTTGCGACCGCGCTCGTCGATGAAATCATCGCCGGCCGTTTCCAGCCCGCGACCCCGACCTTCCTCAACGCCGGCAAGAAGAGCCGCGGCGAACTGGTCTCCTGCTTCCTGCTACGCATCGAAGACAATATGGAGAGTATCGGTCGCTCGATCAATTCGGCGTTGCAGCTTTCCAAGCGCGGCGGCGGCGTGGCGCTGTCGCTGACGAATATCCGCGAGCATGGCGCGCCGATCAAGAAGATCGAGAACCAGTCCTCCGGCGTCATCCCGGTGATGAAGCTGCTCGAAGACAGCTTCTCCTATGCCAACCAGCTCGGCGCGCGCCAGGGCGCGGGCGCGGTCTATCTGAACGCCCACCACCCGGACATCATGCGCTTCCTCGACACCAAGCGCGAAAATGCGGACGAGAAGATTCGCATCAAGACGCTGTCGCTCGGCGTGGTGATCCCCGACATCACCTTCGAACTCGCCAAGAACAACGAGGACATGTATCTGTTCTCGCCCTATGACGTCGAGCGCGTCTACGGCAAGGCGATGACCGAGGTCTCGATCACCGAGCATTACCGCGAGATGGTCGACAACCCGGAAATCCGCAAGAAGAAGATCAATGCCCGCGCCTTCTTCCAGACGCTGGCCGAGCTGCAGTTCGAAAGCGGCTATCCCTATATCCTGTTCGAGGATACCGCCAACCGCGCCAACCCGGTCGCCGGCCGGATCTCGATGAGCAATCTCTGCTCGGAAATCCTGCAGGTCTCGGAAGCCAGCGAATTCGACGAGGACCTGTCCTACAAGCATATGGGCAAGGACATTTCCTGCAATCTCGGCTCGATGAACATCGCCATGGCGATGGATTCGGCTGATTTCGGCCGCACCGTCGATACCGCGATCCGCGCGCTGACGGCCGTGTCCGACATGAGCCACATCTCCTCCGTCCCGTCCGTCGAGAAGGGCAATGACGAGAGCCACGCGATCGGCCTTGGCCAGATGAACCTGCACGGCTATCTCGCCCGCGAGCGCATCTTCTACGGCTCGGAAGAAGGCGTCGACTTCACCAACATGTATTTCTATGCCGTGACCTATCACGCGCTGAAGGCCTCGAACCGCATCGCCGTCGAGCGCGGCGTTTCCTTCGCGGATTTCGAAAAGTCGAAATATGCCAGCGGCGAATATTTCGACAAATATACGGAAGCTGAATGGGCGCCGGCGACCGAGCGCGTGCGCGACCTGTTCGAAAAGGCCGGGATCGACCTGCCGACGCAGGAAGACTGGCTTGAGCTGAAGGACGCGGTGATGAAGGGCGGTCTCTATAACCGCAATCTCCAGGCCGTGCCGCCGACGGGTTCGATCTCCTACATCAACAATGCCACCGCCTCGATCCATCCGATCGTCTCCAAGATCGAGATCCGCAAGGAAGGCAAGATCGGCCGCGTCTATTATCCGGCGCCGTTCATGGACAATGACAATCTGGAATATTACCAGGACGCCTATGAAATCGGGCCGGAGAAGATCATCGACACCTATGCGGCGGCGACCCAGCATGTCGACCAGGGCCTGTCGCTGACGCTGTTCTTCCGCGACACCGCCACCACGCGTGATGTCAACAAGGCGCAGATCTACGCCTGGAAGAAGGGCATCAAGACCATTTACTACATCCGTCTTCGGCAGATGGCGCTTTCGGGCACCGAGGTCGAAGGCTGTGTTTCGTGCAGCCTGTAATGCGCGGGGGAAAAACCATGAACATGCAGACAAAGAAGCCCGCCATCGCCGTGCCGCGCGCGGTCAACTGGAACCGTATCGTCGACGAGAAGGACCTTGAGGTCTGGAACCGTCTGACAGGCAATTTCTGGCTGCCGGAAAAAGTGCCGCTGTCGAACGACATTCCGTCCTGGTCGACGCTCAAGGAAGACGAGCAGAAGCTCACCATCCGCGTTTTCACCGGTCTGACGCTGCTCGACACCATCCAGAACACGGTCGGCGCGATCACGCTGATGCCGGATGCGGTGACCCAGCACGAGGAAGCGGTGCTGACGAACATCGCCTTCATGGAGGCCGTTCACGCACGCTCCTATTCCTCGATCTTCTCCACGCTATGCTCGATGCCGGAAGTGGACGATGCCTATCGCTGGTCGGAGGAAAATGCCTTCCTCCAGGAAAAATCGCAGCTCATCCTGCAGGAATACCGCGCCACCGATCCGCTTCGTAAGAAGGTCGCCAGCGTCTTCCTCGAAAGCTTCCTGTTCTATTCGGGCTTCTATCTGCCGATGTACTGGTCGAGCCGCGCCAAGCTCACCAACACCGCCGACCTGATCCGCCTGATCATCCGCGACGAGGCCGTGCACGGCTATTATATCGGCTACAAGTTCCAGCAGGGACTGAAGAAGGTTTCGGATGCCGAGCGCGAGGCGATCAAGGATTTCACCTTCGGCCTGCTGTTCGAACTCTACGAGATCGAATCCAAATATACCGAACAGCTTTACGATGCGGTCGGGCTCACCGAGGACGTGAAGGCGTTCCTGCATTATAACGCCAATAAGGCGCTGATGAACCTCGGTTACGAGGCGCTGTTCCCGCCGGAAGCCTGCAAGGTCAACCCGGCGATCCTCTCGGCGCTGTCGCCGAACGCCGACGAGAACCACGACTTCTTCTCCGGCTCCGGCTCCTCCTATGTCATCGGCAAGGCGATCGCCACCGAGGACGACGACTGGGATTTCTGATCCCCTTCACCAGAGTCTCGGGTATTTTGCGGCCAGGCGGAGACGCCTGGCCGCGTCAGTTTGACCGGTTCGCCAGCAGCGTGCTGGCCCCTTCCTCAAGACTCGGAACCGCGACGATATAATCGACCTTGTCGGCCTTCCACGCTTTCAGGAACTTGTAATAGTCCTTGAACACCAGGCAGCCATGGGAATCGCCCGGCGTGCGGAGCATGTAGGTGTGGGCGAGAATACCGGTGCGGCCGAGCGGATTGGTGCCGTCGACAGAGGTCATGCGCAGCGCCGGCACGCCGTGAAACAGCGATTCGCGCATGGTCAGCTTGTAGGTCGCCGCCGGCACCGCGCCGGCCATCTTGACATGGGTGCCGTTCGGGTTGTCGCGATACTTGCCCTTGCCGGAATGGGCTTCCATCACCTCGCCGTCCGGCATGTAGACCTTGGCAGCGGAGATGTCATAGACGGCGACCTTCTTGGTGCGGCCGGGAACCTCGCCCATGATTTCGTCGAGATCGTCGTGACCGAAATCGGCATAGGCAAGCTGCATGCCTGCGGGCCGTTTGGCGGGCACCGGCACTTCACCCGGCGAGAGACGGGATGAATCGGCCCCCTGGAGCACCAGTTTGAAGGCATCGTCGGCATTGGTGTCGCTGCTCGGGGCGAGTGCCGCAAGCGTGGTGGACGGGGCGGCGGGCGTCGGGACCGCCACCGCTTTCGGCTGAAGCTCCGGCGGAACCCCGGCAAGCGCGATTTCGGAACCGGCATTATCGGCGATCTGGCGGCCGACAAGGCCGCGCTGGAGATCGGCGAGCGCCATGCGCCCGGCCTGTTCCAGCCGGCCCGCCAGAAGGGCCTGCCTGATATCATCCGGAGCAAGCGCCGGCTTGGCGCGGGCCTGTCCGGTCCTTGCGGCAAGCAGGCGCGCTTCCTTGGCGCTCTGGGCGCGCTCGGGCGCCTTGAACGCCGGGTTGACCGTGAGGCTGATGCCGCGCGAGGAGGCGAATTCGGGCTTGGAGACCGTCGCCGAGATGATCGGCGATGAGGCGATGGTGATGATCGCGCCGCCGGCGATCGCCGCCATGATGCCCGCGAGCGAAAGCCGCAGCAAGCCGTTCCTGCGATCACGCCCGGGGCGGGATTTCGAATTCTTGATCGACGTCACGAAACACACTTCCTACGCAAAACTCAAAGACGGTGTGACAGGTGCCAGTCGGAAAAATACTGCGCGCAGGGTAAATTTTTCCTTACGACCTGCGCGGACGATCAGAGACTGGCGGGTGTCACAACGGCCTGAACAGGCGGAGGCGCCTTTGGCTGCCGGGTTTTTGCGAACGGAAAAAAAGTTGTGTGGCGGCATGCGGGCTTGGTCCTCTAACACTGGATTTGGCCTTCTTGGTATTGGGTCATTTGACCTTTACGTTTGCGTCACTGGGCTCAAGGAGCGCCTAGAACCCAAAATGGGAGAAAATGCGGCCACGCCAGATAAAGCCCGAAAATGCGGCAGGCTTGAGGACGGTGCAGTTGCGGCGGTCTTTTTAGCCAACACTTGCGGAAGCCGCGGGAATGCTGTCAAAGTCGCCTTTTCGATGATGGAAGGACAGTCGGTTTTGCGGGAGCGGGTGCATCGCTTCGGTCGCGGGGCAGGCGTGTCCGGATTTCTTTGATGAGGCTCTTTTGATCGAACATTTTCATCTTGTGGCGACAATGGCGATTATCGTCGGGACGATCGGTCTCTATTCCCTTGACCGGTTCCCGATCGAGGCGGTGTCGCTCGCCGCGCTCGGCATGCTGCTGGTGCTGTTCGGCGCGTTTCCCTTCACGATGGAAGGCGGAAAGCCGCTGCCGATCGAGGATATGCTCGCCGGCTTCTCTTCGCCGGCGCTGGTCACGGTGCTGGCCCTCCTGATCGTCGGCCAGGGCCTGTTTGCGACCGACGCGCTGGAGGGCGTGACCAACCGGATCGGGCAGTTCTACGGCGCCAATCCGCGCATGCTGATCATCGTGATCCTGGCGACCTGCGGCATCACCTCGGCCTTTTTGAACAACACGCCGGTCGTCGTGATCTTCATCCCCGTACTGGCCTCGCTTGCCGCGCGGTTCCGCCTGCCGCCCTACCAGATATTCATGCCGCTCTCCTTCATCACCATTCTGGGCGGCATGACCACGATGATCGGTTCCTCGACCAACCTGATCGCGGCCGGCATCGCCAGTCGCGAGGGCGTCAATCTCGGCTTCTTCGACATCACCGGCATGGGCGTCATTCTCGCCGGCGCCGGCGCTGTCTATGTGCTGTTCGTCATGCCGCGGATCTTCACCCGGGAGCGGTCGCAAAAGCGCTTCGAACAGGAGAGCGCCGGCACCCAGTTTCTCGGCGAGGTGGTTCTGCTTGGCGAAAGCCGCTATGTCGGGGAACGCGCCCGCTCGGGCTTCTTTCCCGTGCTGACGCCGATGTCGCTGCATGCGCTGGTCCGTGGCGAGACGGTGCTGCTGCCGCCCTACGATGACGGCCTGACGCTGCAGCCGGGCGACCGGCTGCAGATGACGGGCACCCGCAAGGGGTTCATGGATCTGCTGGCCAAGGGCGAGATCAGCCTTACGGCGCCGCCGGATGGAACCGTACCATCGGCGGAACGGCGGGTCGGCGCGCATTATCATCTGGCCGAAGCGGTGATCACGCCCGGCTCGCTATTCGAGGGGCGCACGGTGCGCTTCAGCGGCATTCAGCAGCGCTTCAACATCACCATATTCGGCGTCCGCCGCAAGAGCCGGATGGCGCGGACGCCGTTCTCGCAACTGCGTTTCGAGGCGGGCGATACGCTGCTGATCGGCGGTCGCGAGGACGATCTGCGCGCCATGCGCGGCAATCACGATATCCTGCTGCTCGAGCATTCCGCCGAAAGCGTGCCGCCGCGCGACAAGGCGCTGCTGGCGAGCGGCATCTTCGCGGCGATCGTCATTCTCTCGGCCACCGGTCTCACGCCGATGGTGGTCAATGCCGTTACCGGCGCGCTTCTGATGATCCTGTTCGGCTGCCTGACGCTGCAACAGGCCGCGCGCGCCTTCGACCGCCAGATATACCTGCTCGTCGGCGCTTCTATTGCTATGGCCACCGCGCTTCAGGCGACCGGCGGCGCGCAACTGATCGCGGAGGGCATCGTCGCGCTTGCCGGGGGCTCATCGGCCTGGCTGATGATCGTGCTGCTGTTCGTCGGCGTCTCGATCCTCACCAATGTGCTCTCCAACAACGCGGCGGTCGCATTGTTCATTCCGATCGGCCTCAGCATGGCGCGGCAGATCGGCGCGCCGCCGGAGGCCTTTGCCGCAGCCGTGATCTATGCCGCCAACTGCTCGTTCGCGACCCCGATCGGCTACCAGACCAATCTCATGGTCATGGGGCCGGGCCATTACGGTTTCGGCGATTTCATCCGCGCCGGCGTGCCCTTGATCGTGCTGCTCGCCGTGGTTTTCGCGCTGACGGCGCCCTGGTATTACGGGCTGTGAACCCTCAGTTCATGCTGGTCCAGTTCGCCGATTTGCAGATCAGCTTACCGAGGATACAGCCGCGCGTCTCCATCGCCGCGCCATCGAGCGAGATCTCCATCGAATAGGTCAGGCCGCGCCGCACATCGCGGGCCTGGCCCTCGTAGCGCGACGGCCCGACCGGGTCGACATCCATGACCAGCGTGTCGCCGACGCGTTCGTTGCGCGTGCCCGGCCTGACCCAGACATTGGTGGCGCAAAGGTCGTTGCCGCACTGCTCGACCAGAACCCGCGCCTTGCCATCGCCGCGCGCCCACACGCCGGCAAGGTCGGAGGCTTCGGCAAGCCCGGGCGCGGCCGCCAGCGGAAGCGCAAGCAAAAATGAGTTTCTCCGGTTCATCCCTGTCTCCTCTCACGGTTTTGCGCGCGACCGGCAAAGGCGGGCTTTTGCGCGGCGCGCATCAACAACAACCAGACAAGGGGAATTACGGGAGAAAATGCCTGCCGGTTCGTTCGGCGGCGTTTTTATTGTCGGGCACGCCACCGGAACCCGGACCCGGATGGGGCGGCCAGCCGATCGAGATTGGATTGATGCCGGCTCTTGCGTCCGCACTCACCGTTTCGGGCTGTGATCGAAGCCGGCGGTGCGGCACCAGCCTTCGAGAGCCTCGCCGATAGCCGCCTGCGGCGGGCCGTTGCGGTCGAAACCCCACCAGATGATCGCGCCCTGCCACAGGTTCGCCATCTGCCGGCCCAGCGACGGATTATCGCCGAGCCGGCGCGAAAGCGCGGCTGCAAGCCGCTCGCCCCAGGCGCTACCGCGTGCCCTCAGCGCCGAGTTGCGCATGTCCTCGCGCAGAAGCGGCAAGCCGCCATCAAGACCGTGTTCGGCATCGGGCGTGAGATGCAGAAGCAGGTCGACCGCGCCGCGCGGCGAGACCGGAAAGGCGGCATCGGCGGCTTCGGTTGCCTCATCAAGCCGGTCCCAGGCAAACATCAGGATGGCCTCGACCATCGCCGCGCGGTCGCCGAACCGCTGTACCAGGGTCGGCGCGGAAAGGCCGCTGTGCGCGGCGGCTTTGGCGAAGGTCAGGTTGTCCGGACCGGTCTCGGCGATGGCGTCGAGCAGTATGGCGAGAAGGGCCGGTTCGGAAATTGACTTGTTTCTGGGCATGAGGCGTTTATAAATGAATATTCATTTATAAACAAGGAGCGCTTATGGCAAAGATTGTGGGTTATATCGCAACCAGCCTCGACGGGTTCATTGCCGGACCGGACGACACTCTCGATTGGCTGTTCCGCTATGACGGGCTCGATCTCGGCGAACACGATTACAATCTCTTTCTGGAGCGGATCGGCACCCTTGTGATGGGGCGGGGAACCTATGACTTTCTGGACCGTATGGAAGGTCCCTGGCCCTATGAGGGCAAGCGGGCGCTGGTCGTGACGTCACGCCCCATCGACCGCCCGAAGGGGGCAATCGAGACGAGGACGGACGTCGACAGCCTGATCGCGGAATTGCGCGCGCTCGACGATGGCGACGTCTGGATGCTCGGCGGCGGAAAACTGCAGATGGCGTTCATGGAGCGCGGCGCGCTCGACGAGATCGAGATCTATGTCATGCCGGAACTGATCGGCGGCGGAGCGCCGCTGTTTCCGGCGACGGGGTTTGCGGCGCAACCGCGCCTGCTGAGCGTCAAGGCGCTCGACCGGGGCTGCGTCCGGCTGCATTACGCGTTCCCTCAGGCCTCCGCCGTCCGGTAGTCGAGCCCGATATCGAGCACGGGGGCGGAATGGGTCAGCCAGCCGATCGAGATCAGATCGACGCCGGCTTTTGCGACCGCGCCAGCGGTCTCGGGCGTGATGCCGCCCGAGGCCTCGGTGATTGCGCGGCCGGCGACGATCGAAACCGCTTCAGTGAGCGTTTCCGGCGACATGTTGTCGAGCAGCACGGCGTCGACGCCCTCATCCATAGCCTCGCGGAGCTGATCGAGCGTGTCGACTTCGATCTCGATCTTGACCATATGGCCGGCATGGCGCTTGGCGGCCTGAAGCGCGGGACGGATGCCGCCGGCGATCGCGATGTGATTGTCCTTGATCAGCACCGCATCGGCGAGCGAGAAGCGGTGATTGCCGCCGCCGCCGGCCTTCACCGCGTATTTCTCCAGCGCGCGCAGCCCCGGCGTGGTCTTGCGCGTGCATACGATCGCCGCATCGGTGCCCTCGACGGCCGCAACGACCCCGGCGGTGACCGTGGCGATGCCGGAGAGATGGCCGAGGAAATTGAGCGCGGTGCGCTCGCCCGTCAGAAGCCCGCGCGAGGGGCCGGTGACGGTCGCGACGATATCGCCGGATTCGACCTTGTCGCCATCCTCCACATGCCGGGTCATGATGATGGCCGGGTCGACCAGCGCGAAGGCGAGTTCGGCGGCATCGAGGCCGGCGATCACGCCGGGCCTGCGCGCGGCCATCACCACGGTGGAGCGGTGACCGGCCGGGATCACGGCATTGGCGGTGATGTCGCCGGCAAGGCCGAGGTCTTCCTCAAGCGCGCGGCGCACGGCGGGTTCGATGATCAGGCGGGGCAGCATGGCATGGTCCTCAGGCGCTACGGGCAAGCGCGGGGCGCGCGGAAAGCGCGCGGGCATGGGCGAATACGGCGTCGAGCGTCATGGCCCGGCGTCGGCTTTCCGGGTTCTTCTGCGGAAAATCTGTGCGCGCATGGCCGCCGCGCGATTCTTCGCGCATCGCGGCGAACACGGCTATCGAGAGCGCGACGATCGCCGGGTCGGCGTCCGCGCCATCGCTTTCGGCGAGCGGCAGTAGCGCGGCGATCGCCTCGCCAAGGGCGGCGTGATCGCGGGTGACGCCGAGCGCGCCGGAGACGATGCCGCGCATGGTGGCAAGCCCGGAGGCGGCGGGCAGCGCCAGTGCCGGAAGTGCTAGTTCGGGCGCGGGCGGCGCGGCGGCGATATCGGCGGCGGCGGCAAGCCCGGTGACGGCGGCCTCCAGCAGCGAATTGCTCGCCAGCCGGTTGGCGCCGTGAAGCCCGGTCGCAGCGCATTCGCCGACGGCATAAAGACCGCCGACCGAGCTGCGGCCCGAAGCATCCACGGCGATCCCGCCCATGTGATAATGCTCGGCCGGACGCACCGGAATGAGGTCGGTCGCCGGGTCGATGCCGGCGCGGGCGCAGATCGCGAAGATCTCCGGAAAGCGGTTCTTGAAGCGGATGCCAAGCGCGGCCCGCGCATCAAGGAAAACGCGGCCGCCCCGGGCGATCTCGGCGGCGATCGCACGGGCGACGACATCGCGGGGCGCAAGCTCCGCGCCCGGCGTCGCGGCCAGGAAGCGCTCGCCCTTCTCGTTCAGGAGCAAGGCCCCTTCGCCGCGCACCGCCTCGCTGATCAGCGGCAGCGGGCGGATATCGGTTGCGAGCGCCGTCGGGTGGAACTGCACGAATTCCATATCGGCAAGGGCTGCCCCGGCGCGGGCGGCAAGCGCCACGCCCTGGCCGAAATTGCCCGCCGGATTGGTGGATGCGTCATAAAGCCCGCCAATGCCGCCGGTGGCGATCACGATGCGCGCGGCGGCGAGCCGGAACGGTTGGCCATCCTTCACGCCGGCAAGCCCGCAGACCGCCTTGTCGCGCACCAGCAGGCGGCGAACCTCGGTCCCGGAGACGACCGTAATCGAAGGGGTTGCGGCAACGGCCTTCGTCAGCGCCTTGACGATCGCCGCGCCCGTGGCATCGCCGCCGGCATGGATGATGCGCCGGCGGGAATGGGCGGCTTCCAGCCCGAAGGCGAGCCTTCCATCGGGGGCGCGATCGAAGGCGACGCCATGGCGTTCGAGAAAGGCGATCGCCTCGGGCGCGCCCTGCAATATCCGCGCTGCCGCCTCGGCGTCGCAAAGCCCGTCCCCGGCGGCGAGCGTATCGGCGAGATGTAGCTCCGCGCTATCGTCGTCGCCAAGGGCGGCGGCTATGCCGCCCTGCGCCCAGCCGGTGGAGGTCTCCGCGCCGAGCGCGGCCTTGGTCACCAGCGTCACCGGCATAGGCGCAAGCGCGAGCGCCGCCGCCAGCCCGCCGATCCCTGATCCGATGACGGCGATGGTCATACCGCGAGCATCCGCTCGACGGCGCGGCGGGCATCATCGGCGATCGCCGGATCGACGGTGACCTCGTGGCGCATCTCCTGAAGGGCGGTGCGGATATTGCCAAGCGTGATCCGCTTCATATGCGGGCACAGATTGCAGGGCCGGACGAAATTCACGTCCGGATGGTTGACCGCGACATTGTCGCTCATCGAGCATTCGGTCAGAAGCACGACACGGCCGGGCCTGGCGTCGCGGACATAATCCGACATGCCGGCGGTGGAGCCGGAAAAATCGGCCTCGGCCACCACTTCGGGCGGGCATTCCGGGTGGGCGATGATGGTGACGCCCGGCCAGGCCGCGCGCATCTCGCGCACGTCTTCCGCCGTGAACAGCTCGTGCACCTCGCAATGGCCGCGCCAGGCGATCAGTTCGACATCGGTCTCGCGGGCGACGTTGCGGGCGAGATATTCGTCCGGCAGCATCAGCACTTTCGGCACGCCGAGCGATTCCACCACCTTCTTGGCATTGCCCGAGGTGCAGCAGATGTCGGAAGCGGCCTTCACGGCGGCCGACGTGTTGACATAGGTGACCACCGGCGCGCCGGGATGGGCCTGCCGCATCAGCGCGATATCCTCGGGCGTGATCGAATCTGCCAGCGAACAGCCGGCGGCCATGTCGGGGATCAGCACGGTCTTTTCCGGGTTCAGCAGCTTCGCCGTCTCGGCCATGAAGTGGACGCCGGCCAGCACGATCACATCGGCATCGACGCGGGTTGCCTCACGCGCCAGCGCCAGGCTGTCGCCGACGATATCGGCGACGCCGTGGAAGATTTCCGGCGTCTGGTAATTGTGGGCGAGGATGACGGCATTGCGCTCCCGCTTCAGGCGGTGGATCGCCTCGATATCGTCGGAAAAGCTCAGCCATTCCGCCTTGGGAATGACATGGGCGACCCGGTCGTAAAGGCTTTCTGCGGAAAAGGGCGCGTTCATCGGCGATATCTCCTGTGTTCGGCCCGGCGCGGAAGAATCGGGGAAGCCGCGCCGGGCCTGCCAGGGGAGGCGTTGGGGAAACCTCGCGCTGGTCGATTAATACTCAGTATGAGTATATCATGGGCGCAAGCATTACGCCCTTATTGACGGGGAGTCAAGAACGCGCGAGCGGGAGCCTTGAGAGCGTCAGTGCCCGTTCTTCGACGATCGCGTGGCGATAGCGGTAAAGCCTGGCCGGGCGGCCGCCGGCCTTGTCGGAGGTCTGTCCGGTTTCCTCGATCAGGTTCTGCTGGTCGATCTGGCGGCGGAAATTGGGCTTGTGCAGCTTGAGGCCCGCCAGCGCCTCGACGCATTTCTGAAGTTGCAGCAGGGTGAAGCTTTCCGGCATCAGTTCGAAGATCACCGGCCGGTATTTGATCTTGGCGCGCAGCCGCGCGATCGCGGTCGCCAGAATACGGCGGTGATCGGCGGCCATCGGCTTGCCGAACCAGAAGGCCGGCGTCTGTCCGGCCTCGGCGATCAGGCCCGCCTCATACATCAGCTCGAAGCGCTGCAGCACCAGTTCCTCGTTCCAGGCCATGCCCTCCATGCCGAAGGCGAAGCGGATGCGCTGGCGGCGTTCGGCGCGGCCCGGCCGCTCGCTCATCGCCCACTGCATCATCAGCTCGCTGACCTGTTCCAGGATTTCCGGCCGGCCGCCGCGCAGGTCCTCCCACGGAAAATAGGTGTACCAGTCCTTCCACAGCGGCCCGCCGCCGCCGGGCGGCGGCTGTTCGCGCACAAGGCCCAGATAGCTGATCGAGATGGTGCGCTCGCCGTCAAAGCCGCGATCGCGGTCGGCGAAGGTGTAGAGCTGCTCGAGATAGCCGACGGGATGCCCGGTCTGGGCCCTGACCCAGGAATTCAGCCCGCCCTGCAACGTGCGGTGGCCGTTTTCGAACGGGCCGGAGGGAAGGGCAGCACCCATGCGCACGGTCATCACCCGCGGCGCATCATTGGTGAGCGCGGTCAGGACGGCGATCAGTTCGGCATGGACGCGGGCTTCGGTCACGGGCGCTCCGGATGGGTATCGGGGCAGGATATCACCTTATCGAGTATGGCGGTACGTCACGAAATCAAGGGCGGGTCATCTCAGACTTTCGCATGATTGGCAAATAGCGGCCTGCTTGTATGGTCGCCTGTGGAAAGCAACTTTCGGCAACGCGGCGCCTATTGTCGTGAAACAGAATTACGCGCTTTGCCGCCACATTTTGCCAAAAATAAGCAGGTCAGGGAAAATTCAAGGATTTCATGTGTTTGCCACGCCTGACGCGAGAGCGGTAACATGTTTTTTGATTGCATGGTCAATAAAAAGCGCTAGTCTCGCCATCAGTGTGACGTCTGCGGTTGGGCGCAGACCCGCATGCCGTTCAGCCTGTTTCGGGACCGCCACGGGGTGAAAACCCGAAAACGGTGCCGGACGAGGCGAAACCTTTGGCGGCGAGATGCCGTCGACGATATGAACCACAAGGGGAAAATGATGAAGAAACTGAAGGCTTTGGCGCTCGCCACGAGCGTCTTCGTATCGCTTGGCGGCGCCGCCAGCGCATCAACGCTGGTCTACTGCTCGGAGGGCTCCCCCGAGGGCTTCGATCCGGCGCCCTATACCGCGGGCACGACATTCGACGCCTCCTCGCGCGCCATCTACAATCGCCTCGCCGAATTCAAGCACGGCTCCACCGAGGTCGAACCCGGGCTTGCCGAGAGCTGGGACGTTTCCGATGACGGGCTGGAATACACCTTCCACCTGCGTCCGGGCGTCAAGTTCCAGACGACCGACTATTTCACCCCGACGCGCGAGATGAACGCCGACGACGTGATCTTCTCGTTCATGCGGCAGATGGATGAATCCAGCCCCTGGTACCAGTATGCGCCGGGCATCTCCTGGGAATATTTCAACGGCATGTCGATGCCGGACCTGATCAAGAGCATCGAGAAGGTCGATGACATGACGGTCAAGTTCGTGCTCAACCGGCCGGAAGCGCCGATGATCGCGAACCTCGCCATGGACTTCGCCTCGATCATGTCGAAGGAATATGCCGACCAGCTTGAAGAGGCCGGCAATCTGGAGCAGTTGAACCAGAAGCCCGTCGGCACCGGCCCGTTCACCTTCGTGAACTACCAGCAGGATGCCGTCATCCGCTACAAGGCCAATCCGGACTATTACAAGGGTCAGGAAGACCTCGACACTCTGATCTTCGCGATCACCACCGACGCCGCCGTTCGCCGCCAGAAGCTGGAAGCCGGCGAGTGCCAGATCATGGTCTATCCCGCGCCCGCCGATCTGGAAGCGCTGGAATCCAATGACGACATCACGGTCATGGCCAAGGAAGGTCTGAATGTCGGCTATCTCGCCTACAACACCAAGGTCGCGCCCTTCGACAA
Source organism: Martelella mediterranea (assembly GCF_021021415.1). Classification (GTDB taxonomy): domain Bacteria; phylum Pseudomonadota; class Alphaproteobacteria; order Rhizobiales; family Rhizobiaceae; genus Martelella; species Martelella mediterranea_C. The sequence continues at coordinate 33,582 of NZ_JAINWJ010000045.1, forward strand.
TCCGAAGGTCCGCAAGGCGCTGAACATGGCCGTCGACAAGCAGGCCATTCTGGAATCGGTGTTCCAGGGCGCCGGCGAGGTTGCCAAGAACCCGATCCCGCCGACCATGTGGTCCTATAATGACGACGTGCAGGACGACCCCTACGATCCGGAAGCCGCCAAGGCGATGCTGGAAGAGGAAGGCGTTACCGATCTTTCGATGAAGATCTGGGCCATGCCGGTTCAGCGTCCCTATAACCCGAACGCCCGGCGCATGGCCGAGCTGATGCAGGCCGACCTCGCCAAGGTCGGCGTCGATGCCGAGATCGTGTCCTACGAGTGGGGCGAGTATCTGGCCCGGTCTTCGGCCGAAGACCGCGACGGCGCCGTGCTTCTCGGCTGGACCGGCGACAATGGCGACCCGGACAACTTCCTGGCCGTTCTGCTCGGCTGCGATGCCGTTGGCGGCTCCAACCGCGCCCAGTGGTGCTACGAGCCGTTCGAGGAACTGATCCAGAAGGCCAAGGTCACCTCCGACACCGAGGAGCGCACCGAGCTTTATAAGGAAGCGCAGGTGATCTTCAAGGAACAGGCGCCGTGGAACACGATCGCCCATTCCAAGGTGTTCATGCCGATGACCAATTCGGTCGAGGGTTTCGTCATGGACCCGCTCGGCTATCACCGCTTCGATGATGTAACCATCGCCGAATAGGGCCTCGCACAAGAGAAGGGGGCCGAAAATGCGGCCCCGGTTTGCAAAAACCTCTTCCCGATCGGGAGTCACCCTCGGGCTTGACCCGAGGGTCCAGGCAGCGCCCACCGCGCCGCCTGGATGCTCACCAGAGCATGACGCCTTTCGGGATGGCAGGCCGAAAAGCAAGCCGGATGCCGGTCATGCGGCCCCCTTCCGTTTTCGGGAATCGTCATGCTCAGATTTCTGTTCAGCAAGCTTTTGCTGATTATCCCGACCTTTATCGGGATCACCATCGTTGCTTTCGGCTTCGTGCGCGTCCTGCCCGGCGATCCCGTCCTGCTTCTGGCCGGCGAACGCGGCATGGACCCCGACCGCTACCAGAAGCTCCTACACCAGTTCGGCTATGATCGTCCGATCGTCGTTCAGTATCTCGATTATGTCTGGGGCCTGCTGCATGGCGATTTCGGCGTTTCGATCGCCACCAAGCAGCCGGTGTTCCAGGAGTTCCTGAACCTGTTTCCGGCCACCGCCGAGCTTGCGATTTCCGCGATGCTGCTCGCCATCATCATCGGCATTCCGGCTGGCATCATCTCTGCGGTCAAGCGCGGATCGGTGTTCGACCAGGCCACAATGGGCATCGCGCTCACTGGCTATTCGATGCCAATCTTTTGGTGGGGCCTGCTGCTGATCATCCTGTTTTCCGGGATTCTCGGCTGGACGCCGGTCTCCGGCCGCATCTCGCTGCTCTATTATTTCCCCTCGGTCACCGGCTTCATGACGATCGATTCGCTGCTCTCGGGCGAAAAGGGCGCTTTCACCTCGGCGCTGTCGCATCTGATCCTGCCGTCGGTCGTGCTTGCCACCATTCCGCTGGCGGTGATTGCCCGCCAGACGCGCTCGGCGATGCTGGAAGTGCTGGGCGAGGACTATGTCCGCACCGCCCGCGCCAAGGGGCTTTCCGGAAGGCGCGTGATCGGCATCCATGCGCTTCGAAACGCGATGATCCCGGTCATCACCACGATCGGCCTGCAGGTCGGCATGCTGATGGCCGGCGCGATCCTGACCGAGACGATCTTCTCCTGGCCGGGCATCGGCAAATGGATGATCGATTCGATTTCGCGCCGCGACTATCCGGTCGTCCAGGGCGGGCTGGTGCTGATTGCCGGGCTGGTCATGCTCGTCAATCTGCTCGTCGATCTCGCCTACGGCCTCATCAATCCGCGCATCCGTCACCAATAGGAGCTCAGCCATGTCAGACAGTACGCTGGGCCAGCCGGTCCAAAAACGGAATATCCGCCTGCAGATGCTCTCCGAATTCTGGCACTATTTCAGCCAGAACAAGGGGGCGGTCGCCGGCCTTGTGGTCATCGTCCTTCTGGTGCTGATGGCGGTCTTCGCGCCGCTGCTGGCGCCGCATAATCCCGATCAGCAATATCGTGACATGTTCCTGACCCCGCCATTCTGGCAGGAGGGCGGAACGTGGACTTTCCCGCTCGGCACCGATGCGGTCGGCCGCGACATGCTCTCGCGGCTGATCTACGGTTCGCGCTATTCGCTGGTGATCGGCCTTGTGGTGGTGTCGGTGGCGCTGCTGCTCGGCATCACGCTCGGGCTGCTCGCCGGCTTCTTCCGCGGCTGGGTCGATGTCGCGATCATGCGCGTCATGGACGTGATCCTCGCCTTCCCGCCGCTGCTTCTGGCGCTGGTTCTGGTCGCCGTCCTCGGCCCCGGCCTGTTCAACGCCATGATCGCCATCGCGCTCGTGCTGCAGCCGCATTTCGCGCGGCTGACGCGGGCGGCGGTGATGGCGGAAGCGCGCCGGGAATATGTGGTCTCGGCCCGTGTGGCCGGAGCGCGCAATCTCAGGCTGATGTTCAAGACCATCCTGCCCAATTGTCTGGCACCGCTGATCGTGCAGGCGACGCTCTCCTTCTCCAACGCCATTCTGGAGGCGGCAGCGCTGGGCTTCCTCGGCATGGGCGCGCAGCCGCCGACGCCGGAATGGGGCACGATGCTGGCAGAGGCGCGTGAATTCATCCTGCGCGCCTGGTGGGTGGTCACCTTCCCCGGCCTTGCGATCCTGATAACGGTTCTGGCGATCAATCTCGTGGGCGACGGCCTGCGCGATGCGCTCGATCCCAAGCTGAAGCGGAGCTAGGATCATGGAACCACTCCTCGACGTTCAAAATCTCTCCGTCAGCTTCCCGACCGCGAACGGCGAAACGACGGTGCTGCACAATGCCTCCTACCGGATCGACACGGGCGAGGTGCTGGCGATTGTCGGTGAAAGCGGCTCAGGCAAGTCGGTCGCCATGCTCGCCGTGATGGGCCTGTTGCCGACGACCGCCACCGTGAAGGCGGATCGCATCGCCTTCGAGGGCCGCGATATCTCGAACCTCTCGGCGAAGGATCGCCGCCGGATCATCGGCAAGGATATCGCGATGATCTTCCAGGAGCCGGTGGCGAGCCTGAACCCGTGCTTCACCGCAGGTTTCCAGATCGAGGAAGTGCTGAAACAGCATACTGATCTCGACAACAAGGCCCGCCACGCCCGCGCCATCGAACTGCTGGAAGCCGTAGGCCTGCCCAACCCGGAAGACCGGCTGAAGGCCTATCCGCACCAGATGTCGGGCGGCCAGTGCCAGCGCATCATGATCGCGATCGCCATGGCCTGTTCGCCGAAGCTCCTGATCGCCGACGAGCCGACGACGGCGCTGGATGTGACGATCCAGAAGCAGATCCTCGAACTCCTGGCCAATCTTCAGGCCGAGACCGGCATGGCGCTGATCATGATCACCCACGACATGGGCGTAGTGGCCGAAACCGCCGACCGGGTGACGGTGCAGTATAAGGGTCGGCTGATGGAAGAGGCCGACGTGCTGTCGCTGTTTGAAAGCCCGAAACACGCCTATACCAAAGCGCTGCTTTCGGCGCTGCCGGAAAACGCCACCGGCGACCGGCTGCCCACCATCGATTATTCCGCCGACTATACGGGAGGCGCGGCATGAGCGAGATCGTTGCTGAAGGAAAGAACATCGTCCGCGACTATGTCGTGCCGGGCGGCATGTTCAAGTCCGCCCGTACGGTGCGGGCGCTGAAGGGCGTCGACTTTTCCGTCGAGCGCGGCAAGACGCTGGCGCTTGTCGGGGAATCCGGCTGCGGCAAGTCGACGCTCGCCCGGATCATCACCATGATCGATGCCCAGACGGCGGGCGATCTTCAGATCGAGGGCCAGACGATCGACATTGCGAAGACCCGGCCCACGCCCGAACAGCGCCGCAAGGTGCAGATCGTGTTCCAGAACCCATATGGATCGCTGAACCCGCGCCAGAAGATCGGCGACGTGCTGATGGAGCCGCTGCTGCTCAACACCGACGACACGGCAAGCGACCGTCGCGACAAGGCCCACGACCTTCTGAAGAAGGTCGGTCTCGGGCCGGAGCATTTCGACCGCTACCCGCATATGTTCTCCGGCGGGCAGCGCCAGCGCATCGCGATCGCGCGCGCGCTGATCCTCAATCCGAGCCTGCTGGTGCTCGACGAGCCGGTCTCCGCGCTCGACCTCTCGGTGCAGGCGCAGATCCTGAACCTGCTCGCCGATCTCCAGGACGAGTTCGACCTCACCTATATCTTCGTTTCCCACGACCTTTCGGTGGTGAAATATATCTGCGACGAGATCATGGTGATGTATTTCGGCGAAGTGGTCGAACGCGGCAGCCGCGACGCGGTGTTCTCCGACCCGCAACACGAATACACCCAGACCCTGTTCAAGGCGACGCCGAGAGCCGATGTCGAAAGCATCCGCGCAAGGCTTGCGGCCAAGCAGGCGAAAATGGCGGCGGGGAGCTGAGGGCGAGGCCTTGCCTCTCCAGTGCAATCACCATTCCTTTCTCCTTCCGGGATGAAAGGAGCGATGGCGCGCCCGTAATGCGTGGGAGATATCGGGCCGGCGGCGGCGATCCACCGACTACAGCCGCACCCGGTTCACCGAGCGCAGGTGCTCCTCCACCGCCGCGATTTCGGCCGCGCGGGTTTCTGCGCTCCAGCCGAGCACATCGCCGGCCACTTCCGCAATCCGCTCGATATCGCTCTTGTGCAGCCGTCCGGTGATGGCGAGGGTGGTGCGGCGCATGACGATATCAGCGAGGTGGGTGACGAATTCGTTGCGGACGATCCAGTCGATCTCGGCCACGGAATAGTCGCTGGCCTGCGGCAGGCGCTCCTGATTGCCGAAGCTCGCCTCATAGGCGGCGATTGCGCGGGCGGTGGTGCCGTAGCGGGTCAGCAGTTCGTCGATCCGGGCTTCCGAAAGGCCGGTTGCACGGGCCACATCCGCAATCCATGTCCGCCGCGCCGCAGCGTCGGTCGGGAAATCCCGGCCGCCGCCGATCGGGCTGTTCTCGGTGGAGATGCGCCGGTCGCGGCCGAGCCGTTCGAGAATGGTATCGGCCACTTCCTCGGCAAAGCCACGGAACGTCGTCCACTTTCCGCCGATCAGCGGAATGATCGCGAAATGTCGGCCCTCATCGGCCTCCAGAGCCGGGGCGGAATGGTCGCGGCTGATCAGGCCTGGAATATCGGCATCGGAGGCCGGCAGCGGGCGGATTCCGCTATAGGCGTAGACGATCTGCTCCTCGTCGATATCGATGCCCGGCAGCAGCGCCTTGAGGCTGTTGATGAAATAGGCGATCTCGTCATCCTCGCAGCGCACGTCATCCGGATTGTCGGCGGGAATGTCGGTGGAGCCGGCAAGGGCGAGGCCGAGATATTCGTAGACCAGGCAGATTCGCCCGTCATCGGCCTCGAAATAGATCATCCGTCCGGCAAGCCGCCGCACCAACTCGTCATTGCGCAGCAGCACATGGGAGCCCTTGGTGCCTCCGATCAGCTTCGTCTCGAGCCCGAGCATGGCGTTGACGTGATCGATCCAGGGGCCGGCGGCGTTGACTACAAGGCCGGGTTTGACGGAGAGGGTTTCGCCGGCTTCGGATGCGAAGACGATCCGGTCGGCATCGGCTTCACGGATAGTCGCGGCGTTGAACGCCGCCGAGCCGGGATTGGCGGCGAGCCCGTCGCGGATCATTTCCATGACGAGGCGTTCGGGCTGGGTGATGCGGGCATCGTAATAGGTGCCGGCGGCGACGATCGCCTCTGTCAGGCCCGGCATGTCGGCAAGCGCCCGGCGTCTGCCGACGAGCTCGTGGCGCGGCATCACCCGGTGGCGCGCGCCGTAGAAATCATAGAGCCAGAGCCCGATCTTGACGAGGACCGCGCCGCGGCTGCGCGGCGCGCTGGTGGAGCCGAACAGCGTGCGGATCGCCGCCCATATCCCCTTGGTCCAGGAAAAGATCGGGATCATGGTCGGCAGCGGCTCGACGCAATGCGGCGCGTTGCGCAACAGCAGGTTGCGCTCCAGCGTCGACTGGGCGACGAGGCCGAACTCGCCGGTCTCGAGATATTTGAGACCGCCATGGATCAGCCGCGAGGGGGCGGCGCTGGTGCCGGCGCCGAAATCGGCCTTCTCGGTGATCAGGCAGTTGACGCCCTGCAGCGAGAGGTCGCGGAACAGGCCGGCGCCGTTGACGCCGGCGCCAATGATGACCACGTCGAAAGCGGTATCGTCGCTCATTTGGAAGCGCCCTTCACGATCTGGAGATTGACCCCTGCCTTCCGCAGCCGCTCGATTTCGCCCGGATCAAGGCTGTCGGTCACGATCACGGTGTCGAAGTCGGTAAGATCGCCGAACACATTGAGGGCGACCTTGCCGAACTTGGTGTGGTCGGCAAGCAGGATGGATTTGCTGGCGGAGGCGACCATGGTCTGCTTGACGCGCGCGACCTGCTGATCCTGGATGAAGGCGGTCGTGCCCTCGATCGCGGAGGCCGAGCAGATCAGGAGATCGGCCCGCAAGGCCTCGATCGCGCGCAGGCAGATATGGTCGATATAGGCGTTGTAGGTGCGGTGATACTGGCCGCCGAGGCAGATGAAATCGACCACGTCGGCATCGACCAGCGCGTTCGCCACCGCGACGCTGTTGGAGATCACGGTCAGCGGGTCGATCTCGTTCAGAAACGGCGCGATCGCGCCGGCGGTGGTGGAATCGTCGAGAAAGATCACCTGGCCGGGCTCGATATGGGCGAGCGCGGCTTTCGCCAGCGCCTGTTTCTCAGTGGTGGCGACGGTGGCGCGGTAGCGATGGAGGCTTTCATAGATGCCGGAGGGCTGGGCGGTCACCGCACCATGCAGCTTGCGCAGCACGCCCTTGGCGGCGAGCTGGTCGATATGGCGGTGAATGGTCATGCGCGATACGCCGAAATGCTCGACGAGCTTGTCGATGCGCACCTGGCCGTGGGCGATGACGTAGTCCGCGATTTCCTCGCGTCGGCTGTCGGCCGTGGTCATTGTCCGTTCTCCCTGTCGCCGAGCGCTTCGAGCTTCGCCCAGTGTGGCTTGAGCGCTTCCGATATATCCCGGTAGACGGCGAAGCGGCGGTCATAGGCCGCAGCCCTTTCGGCATCCGGCCGGAATGTCCGGCTGATGGCATCGAGATCGCGCGGGTCGTCGGTCGGGCTGTTGTAAAGGCCGACGGCCGCACCCGCGCAAAGGGCGGCCCCCCATGCGGCGGCCTCCTCGGTCGCGGTCACGGTGACCGGGTGGTTGAGAATATCGGCGAACATCTGCGCAAAGGCGGCATTGCGCGAGATGCCGCCGGTGAGCCGCACCTGCTCATACGGAAACCCGTCTTCCAGCGCGTCGACATGTTCGCGATGGTTGAAGGCAATGCCTTCCAGCACCGCTTTCAGCATGTCGCCGCGATTGTGCCAGCCGTGAAGGCCTACGAAGGAGCCGCTGCTTGCGCCCCCGTGCGGCGAGCCGAACAGATAGGGGTGGAACAGCACGCTGGAGGGCCGCGCGATCGCGGCCTCGATGTCGCCGGCAAGGGCCTCATGGATCGGCGGCCCGCCGGCAGCGGCCTTGTCGTGCTCCCCCTGGCAGAGCGTGTCGAGGAACCAGTCGTAATTGGCGGCAGAGGCCGGAGAAATCGACATCGCGTTCCATTGGCCGGGTTCGATGGCGTTGCGGCAGAACCAGCGCGGATCAGTGAGCGGCTTGTCCGATACGATCTCGTTGATCGAGTAGGTTCCGGCGACAACGCCCATGACGCCGCTTTTATGCGCGCCGATGCCAAGCGCGGAGGCCGTTACGTCATGCAGGCCGGCGGCCACCGGCGTTCCGGCGACAAGGCTGGTCGCCCGCGCCGCCTCATCGCTGACATGGCCGATGATTGCGGCGGAATGGGCGCTCGGCGCAAGCCTGTCGAAAATCCGCCCGAGGCCGTAGAGTTCAGCCGCTGCTCTGGAATAATCCTGGGTGTTAACGTCGGTGAACGATGTGCTGGCCTCGGTGCGGTCGGTGCCGACATGGCCGGTCAGGCAGAAGGTCAGCCAGTCCTTGCAGCCGAGCACCGCGCCGATCCGGGCATAGCGCTCCGGCTGATCGCGCCTGATCCAGGCGAGCAGCGCCGATGGGGCGGAGAGATGCGGCCTCTGTCCGGTCAGCGCCAGCGCCTTGTCGGCAGTGCCGTCCTTCTCCCAGTCAGCGATGATGTCGCCGGCGCGGCTGTCGAGCGAGAGAATACCGGGGCCGAGCGGCCTGTCGTCTTCGTCGAGCAGATAAAGCCCGTCGCCATGGGCGGTTGCGGCAATGGCGGCGATATCGGCGGCGGGGCGGCCGCTCCTGGAGATTGCCTCGGCAATCGCCTCGGCGGTGGCGCGCCAGAGCCCGTCCATGTCGCGCTCGACAAAGCGCGGCGCGGGTATCGACTGCGGCACGCGGCGTCTTGCGACGGACAGCACCGTGCCGTCCGTGTCGAACAGCACCGCCTTGGTGACCGTCAGACCGTTATCGATTCCAAGAAGGCTCGGCATGTCGCGCTCCGATGACCGTATCGGCCAAAATTAACGGAATAATTTGATAAGTTAATATCAAAGAGCGTTACATCGAGTCAATTATATCATTTCATGTGTTTGTCGTGCTTGCGTGGCGCGACGACCACGTTGATGCCCTTGGCGTGCATCCGTTTGATGTGGGCGGGCGGCGTTCCGTCATCGACGATGACGACGTCGAAATCCGTCAGCGCGGCAAGGCTGTGCAGCGCGCGGCGCTCGAACTTGGTGTGATCGGCCAGAAGAATGCGCTTCGAGGCGGCATCCAGCATCGCGCGCTTGGCGTCGATCATCTCGGAGGATTGGTGAAACACCATGTCGTCGGTGATCGCCGCCATCGACAGAAACACGGTATCGGCGCGCAGATTGGCGATTTCATTGGTGGTCATGCGGCCGAGAAAGGCGTTGCACCAGTTGCGGAACTCGCCGCCAAGCGCCAGCAGCGTGATGTCGCGCAGACCGCGCAATTCGTTCATCATCGTCAGCGAATTGGTGATCACCGTCAGCGGCGCATGGTCCTGCAGATGCGGCACCATGTGGAGAACGGTTGTGGAATCATCCACGAAGATCGCCTGGCCGGGCTCGATGAAGCCCGCGGCGGCGGCGGCGATCGCGGCCTTTTCGGGCGACTGGCGGCTGGAGCGGTAGACGTCGCTCGCCTCGATCAGGCTTGTCGGCGCCGCCGATACCGTGCCGCGGGTCTTGCGCAACAGGCCGCGGCTCACCAGATCGTCGAGGTCGCGATGGGCCGTCATCAGGCTGATGCCGAACCGCTCGGTCAGGTCCTCGATCCGCATCGGCCCTTCCAGCATCACGGTTTCGGTGATCAGCTGGCGGCGGGCGAGTTGGCGGGCCTGTCTGGAATCGGAGGGCATCTCCTCCGACATCAGATGGTCCATGGCGTCGTTGCTCTGACTCGTCATTCCCGTTCCTGTCGGCGGCATTGGTCTCGCGGCTGAAGGATGTTGTTATAGGCGGCTCTTGCCTGCAGGTGAATGCCTTTCGCAGGCGGTAAGCGCGGAACCGGCGCGCTGGCTGAAGGGCGGTTTGCAAACGCCCCTCAGAGTATTGAAAAAGCCTGCCCCCCACGCTTCCGTCACCCTCGGGACAAGCCCGAGGATGACGCCCGGAAAGGGGTGGCTTTGTAACCAAATTGGGGGGGCGCCCCGAGAGCGCCCCTCCCGTCGCTACACTTTACTGTGCCAGCACAAACGGGCCGGTATAGTCGTCGACATTGTCCTTGGTGATCAGCAGGCAATCGAAGAGCTGCTTTTCGGCGTCGACGCCGGTGCTGCCGGTCCTGATGAAGGAGTCCGCCTGCTTGACGGCTTCCTTGGAGAAGATCGCGACCGGCTGCAGCACGGTGTATTCCAGCTCGCCGGCCTTGATCGCGTCAACGGCATCCGGAGAACCGTCGAACCCGCCGACCTTGATGTCTTCCAGACGGCCGGCTTCCTTCAGCGCCGCGATCGCGCCAAGGGCCATCTCGTCATTGCCGCTGATCACGCCGATGATGTCCGGATGGGCCTGCAGCAGGCTCTGCATCTTGTTGTAGCCCTGGGTGCGGTCCCAATTGGCGACATCCTGACCGACCTTGACCAGATCCGGGTACTGGCTCAGCACGGTTTCATAACCGTTGGAGCGGGTCTGGGCATTGTTGTCCGACGGCGCGCCGAACAGTTCGACGTAATTGCCGCTGTCGCCGACATCTTCCACCCACTGCATGGCGCCAAGTGCGGCGCCCTGGGCATTGTTGGAAACGAGCTGCGACTTGGCGAGGCCCTCCTGGTTGATTTCGGCGTTCACGAGGAACACCGGAATGCCGGCATTGACGGCCTTGCGCACCGCGCCGACCGAGCCGTCGGCATTGGCCGGGTCGAGGATGATCGCGACCGCCTTGTTGGTGATGGCGGTGTCGATCAGGTTGCTTTCGGTGTTGGTGTCGCCCTTGTGGGCGGCAACCGTCGCCGAATAACCGAGGCTCTCGGCTTCCGCCTTGGCCACTTCGCCTTCCGTGTACCAGTAGGGGTTGGACGGATCGTTGACGATGATCGAGATCAGGCCGTCGGCCATCGCCGCGCCCGCGCCAAGCGGAACCGCAATGATGGCAGCCGCCATGGACATCAGAAACTGTCTCTTGTTGAACATGGTATTCTCTCTCCCTTGGTTGAATAGCTCAATGCTTCTCATTGGCCGTTATCCGGCCGGGTTTTCCGCGCTCTATCAAGCCGTTTTGGTCTTGGCCCCCGCGGCGGAAGGGGTATTGGTCGAAGCGTCGCCATCGGCCGGCTTTGCGGCCCGGCGGCGGCCGTACTGGATGCTGTTCAGCAGCACCGCGAGAATGATGACCGCGCCGGTGAACACGGTCTGCCAATAGGACGACACGCCGATGATCACGAGACCGTCGGACAGAAAGCCGATGACGAAGGCGCCAAGCAGCGTGCCGCGGACATTGCCGCGCCCGCCCGTCAGCGCCGCGCCGCCGATCACCACGGCGGCAATCGCGGTCAGCTCATAGGTGGTGCCGGCGGTCGGTCCGGCCGAGGTCAGCTGCGATGACAGAACGAGGCCGGCAATCGCGGCGCAGATGCCGGAAAGCACATAGACCGATACCGTCACCCGCTTGACCGGAACGCCGGAAAGCTCCGCCGCGCGGGCATTGCCGCCGGTGGAATAGACCCAGCGGCCAAAAGCCGTGCGGGTCAGAAGAATGCTGCAGATGATGGCGACGACGGCCATCACCAGCACGCCGATCGGCACGTCGAACAGGCGGTTGAAGCCGAGCCAGTCGAAACCGGTATTACCGAGCTCCGGCTTGCCGCCGAGATTGTTGTAGGTCAGGCCGTTGGTCATCAGCAGCGCGGCACCGCGTGCGACATAGAGCAGGCCAAGCGTCGCCACGAAGGCCGGCACCTTGAAGAAGGCGATCAGCACACCGTTGATGGTGCCGATCAGCGCGCCCACCAGGCAGGTCAGGATCACCACCACCCATACCGGCGGAAACAGCACCACGCCGAACATGTCGAGCTGAACGCCCTGCATCAGGAAACCGGCAATGCAGCCCGCAAGCCCGAGCGTCGAGCCGACCGAAAGGTCGATGCCGCCCGTCAGGATCACCAGCAGCATGCCGATCGCCAGCAGGCCGAAAATCGCCACATGCGAGGACATGATCAGGAAGTTGTTGGTCGACAGGTAAACCGGCGACAGCAGCGAGAACACGACGATGATCGCGATCAGCGCGAAGAACGCCCGGCCTTCCAGCAGAATGCGTCCGAGGCTGAAGCCGCCGCGCCGGCCGGAGCTGGAGGATTTTTGAACTTGACGTGTGTCGGTCATTATTATGCTCCGAAATTTTAGGCTGAAATCACGCGGCCACGGCTTCGCCGGATGCGGCCATGATTTCCTCTTTTGATACCGACGGGTCGAACTCGGCGACGATCTGCCCGCGCGCCATGACGATGATGCGATGGGCGACGCTGAAGCATTCGCCGACTTCCGAGGTCGAATAGATCACCGCGAGGCCGCGCGCGGCGCGTTCGCCGAGGAGCCTGAACACCTCCGCCTTGGCGCCGATGTCGATGCCGCGCGAGGGCTCGTCCAGCAGCATGACGCCCGGATGGGTGGCGAGCATCTTGCCGATCACGACCTTCTGCTGGTTGCCGCCCGAAAGCGAGCCGATCGGCGCGCCGCCGCCATCGGTCTTGATATGCACGTCGTCGATCGCGCCCTCGACGATGCCGCGCTCGGCCTTGCGGGAGGTGAAGACCCGGCGGGTGAAGGTCGGGATCGAGGCGAGCGAGAGATTGCGGCCGACGGTCATGGTCTGCACCAGTCCGTCGCGCTGCCGGTCTTCCGGCACCAGCACCAGCCCGGCCTCGATCCGCTGGGCAATGCTGAGATGCGACACGTCCTCGCCATTGAGCAGGATCTCGCCGCCGACGCTGCGGCTGCGCCCGGCAATGCATTCCAGCATTTCGGTGCGCCCGGCGCCCATCAGCCCGTAAATGCACACGATCTCGCCGGCGCGCAGGTCGAGCGACAGATGATCGACGGCCAGCCGGCCGGTGCCCGAAGCATCCTCGACGCAGAGATCGCGCAGCGAAAGCTTCACGTCGCCGAATTCATAGCCGGTCGGCGGCGAGCCGAGGTCGAAATTGTCGCCGACCATGTTGCGCACGATCCATTCGAGATCGATGTCCTTGCGCTCACCGAAGGCGGTCATGGTGCCGTCGCGCAGAACCACGGCGTGGTCGGTAATCTGCAGCGCTTCTTCCAGATGATGCGAAATGTAGACGATCGAGACGCCCCGGCTTTTCAGGTCCGCGATCACCTTGAACAGCACCTCGACCTCCGAGGCGCTGAGCGCCGAGGTCGGCTCGTCCATGATCAGGATGCGGGAATTGACGGAGAGCGCGCGGGCGATCTCGACGATCTGCTGCTGGCCGAGGCGCAAATCCTCCACCGGCGTTAGCGGATCGATGTCCTCTTCCAGCTCCTCCATCAGAATGCGGGTCTGGCGCTCTTCCTCGGCAAAATCGACGCCTTTCGCGGTTCGGATCTCGCGGCCCATGAAGATATTGTCGCGCACATTCATATTGGGCGCGAGGCTGAGTTCCTGGTGGATGATCGAAATGCCCTGCGACGTCGCATCGGCGGCGGAGCTGAAGGTCACCGGCGCGCCGTCGAGAATGATCTCGCCGGAGGTGGGGCGCACGATGCCGGAAAGCACCTTCATCAGCGTCGACTTGCCGGCGCCGTTCTCGCCGAAAAGCGTGGTGACGCTGCCGTAATGAACGTCGAAATTGACGCCCTTCAGGGCATGAATATTGCCGTAGGACTTGGCGATGTTGCGGGCGGCGAGGACGACCTCGTCCCTGCTGCGCGGGCTTTCGGCTGTCTTGGTCATTTCACGCTCATCTCCACCGGCGTGACCAGCCAGTTCTTCGGATTGATCAGCTTGAAGACGCCGGTGACGGTGATCGTCTTGCCGGAAAGGTTCGCGGTGTCGATATCGGCGAGCACCGCCTTCTTCATCTCGTTGTTCAGCGCGGAACCGGCATCCTGATATTCGATCTGGTTCTTGAACTGGCCAAACGCGATCGTGCCGGTGGCATCGCGCAGATCGGTGCCGTTGATCGCCGGTCCGGTCTGGACGCGGATGGTGATCTCTTCCGGCACGCCGTCCACGGCAACGGGGTAGATGCCGCCCTTGGCCTCGCCGGCAACGCCGGTGAAGCTGACCGGCATGACCGCGCCGATTCCGGCCTTGACGCCGTATTTCTCGATCGCCGCGTCCTTGTCGGCGGCGATGTCGCTCGCAAGCGTTGCCGCATCCACGGCCCGGTCCTCGACGCTTTTCTGGACAATGGGGAAGTTCTCGGCGCCGAAGGCTTCCGGCGAGAAACCGTCTTCCGTCACATGCTCGGCGGTGCCGATGCGCACGACCTTGGTGTCGAAGGCCATCGCGGCAACGACGACCACGACCGCGAGCGTGCCGATAATCATCGGCAGTTTCGAGCCACGCGGCCGGGCGGAATGACCGGAAGAAGGGTTTGTGGTTTGTGCACTCATCAGGAGGTGACCTTCAGACGCTGGAATTTTGAACATGAAAGCGCGCCGCCGGCCCCGCGGGCAGCAGGCGACGCCGGAAGGCGGACACGGCAGAGTGATGGCAGTGTTGGCATCAGGTCGCTCCTCCCTTGCGGCCTCCTTGATGGCGCGCCTCCGCAACGTCCTCTCGCTGCTTCGGCACGGCCGGCTGAACCGGCGGCCACGGATAACAGTTCGTGTTATCGCTATGTTATCTATTCGGCAAACTATGTTATAATTAAACTTGGCTGTCAATCACCGGCATCAAAATCCGGTCGTCGGGCATTTGATAGCCGCTGAATTCCGGCCTCTCCTGATACGCTATTCCTTATGATGCTGGTGATTAAGGGCCGCTTATACGGCGTGCCTTCTCATGCGTGACCATGTTGGCTTCATTGACAGAATGCGGTTCTGGTGAAATAAATTGCCATAAATATAAAAAATTACAAAAAGGGAGAGAGCATGGCGCGAGCGGGTCGACGGCGCGATTTTGACGAGAGCATGGCGCTGCGCGCCGCGTGGCTGCATTACGGCGGCGGGCTGACCCAGGCCGAGGTCGCCGCGCGTCTGGACATCTCCACCGTCAAGGCCCACCGGCTGATCGCCTGGGCCAATCAGAGCGGCGCGGTGAAGGTCTCGATCGATGGCGATGTCGCCGAATGCGTCGCGCTCGAAACCCGGCTTGCCGATGAATTCGGCCTGACCCATTGCGAGGTCGTGCCCGATCTCGGCGAACGCGGCATGCCGCTCCGAGCCCTCGGCATTGCCGGCGCGCGCTTCATCCGCCAGGAAATCGAATCCGAGCGCTCGGAGGTGATCGGCGTCGGCCATGGCCGGACGCTGGCGAGCGCGGTTGATGCGCTGCCGCGCATCGCGGCCAATGGCGTGCGCTTCGTGTCGCTGATGGGCGGGCTGACCCGCAACTATGCAGCCAATCCGCATGACGTCATCCACCGCCTTGCCGAAAAGACCGGCGCCTCGGCCTATGTCATGCCGATCCCGTTCTTCGCCAACACGGCCGCCGACCGCGAGGTGTTTCTCGCCCAGCGCGGCGTGTCGCAGGTGATCGATCTGGCCGCCCGCTCCGATCTGATGCTGGTCGGCATCGGCACCGCCAATCCGGGCGCGCAGCTTGTGGCCTCCCACATGATCGATGTCGCGGAGATCGGCGAGGTGCAGGAGCGCGGCGGCGCGGGCGAGGTGCTCGGCCACTTCTTCGACCGCGACGGCCAGCTTGTCGAGACATCGCTTTCGGCCCGCACCGTGTCGCTTGATATCAGGGCGCTGGGCAAGCGCCGGATCGTCGCGATCGCGGGCGGCGAAGAGAAGCTCAATGCCATGGCCGCGGTGCTGCGCAGCGGCACGATCAGCGGCCTGATCACCGACGAGGCGACCGCCGCCGCGCTGGCGGACGGCAGGATCGGATAGGGAGGCGGCGTTATGACCAGTCACAATGGACGCGGCGACATTCTGATCGGCATCGATGCCGGCACCTCGGTCATCAAGGCGGTGGCTTTCGATCTTGGCGGAAGGCAGATCGCAGAGGCGGCGGTGAAGAACCGCTACCGGACCGGCCATGACGGTTCCGCGACCCAGTCGATGGAAGAGACCTGGCAGGACTGTGCGCAAGCGCTTCGGCATCTCGGGGAAAAACTCGAGGGGCTGGCGGCCCGCACGGCGGCGATTGCCGTGACGGGACAGGGCGACGGCACCTGGCTTGCCGATGGCGACCACAGGCCGGTCGGCGATGCCTGGCTGTGGCTCGATGCCCGCGCGGCACCCACCGTCGACCGCGTGGAGAAGGAAGCCGGCGCGCGCGCCCGGTTCGAGGCGACCGGCACCGGTCTCAACACCTGCCAGCAGGGTGCGCAGATGGCGCATATGGCGGCGACGCGGCCGGAGCTTCTGGCCAATGCCGCCGTGGCACTGCATTGCAAAGACTGGCTCTATCTCAATCTCACCGGCGCGCGGGCGACCGATCCCTCCGAGGCGAGCTTCACCTTCGGCAACTTCCGCAACCGCGCCTATAACGATGGCGTGATCGAGACACTTGGCCTGACGGACTTCCGGCATCTTCTGCCGGAGATCGTCGATGGCACCAAGACCACGCATCCGCTGAGCCCGGACGCGGCCAAACAAACCGGCCTTCTGGCGGGAACGCCGGTCAGCCTCGGCTTTGTCGACATGGTGATGACCGCGCTTGGCGCCGGCGTCTATACCGGCGATGCGGGTACGGCCTGTTCCACCATCGGCTCGACTGGCGTGCATATGCGCGCCGTCCACGCCTCGGGCGTCAGGCTGAATGACGACAATACCGGCTATGTCATCGCGCTGCCGGTTCCGGACATGGTCACCCAGGTCCAGACCAATATGGCGGCGACGCTGAATCTCGACTGGGTGCTGGAGGTGGGCCGTGGCCTGCTGGCCGATATGGGAGTCGAGGTCTCCCATCGCGACATGGTGGCGAAGATCGATGACTGGCTTTCGCGCGCAAGGCCGGGATCGCTCATCTACCACCCCTATATTTCCGAGGCCGGCGAGCGCGGCCCCTTCATCAATGCCAATGCACGGGCGGGGTTCATCGGCCTTTCCGCCGGCCATCGCTATCCCGATCTCGTGCGTGCGGTGGTCGAAGGCCTCGCGATGGCGGCGCGTGATTGTTACGCCGAAATGGGCGACATGCCGGGCGAGTTGCGCCTCACCGGCGGGGCCGCGCGTTCGCGGGGGCTGCGCGGCGTGTTGTCGGCAACGATCGGCGCGCCGGTCAGGGTTTCCGCGCGCGAGGAGGCCGGCGCTGCCGGGGCCGCGATGATGGCGGCGGTCGCGATCGGCGTCTATCCCGACATGGAGCGCTGCATCGGCGAATGGGTGACGCCGCTTCTGGGCGATGCCGAGCGCCCCGATCCGGCGCTGAGCGCACTCTATCAGCGGCGCTATCCGACCTATGCCGCCGCGCGCCGCGCGCTGGAACCGATCTGGAATGCAATGGCGCGCGATCGCCGCGCCGAACGCGATGGCGCGGCCGATGCCGCCGGCGATGAAAGGATTACGAAATGAGCGAAGCCGGGATGATCGATCTGTTTGTGATTGGCGGCGGGATCAACGGCGCGGGCATTGCCCGCGATGCCGCAGGCCGCGGGCTTTCCGTGGTGCTGTGCGAAAAGGACGACCTTGCCGAGGGCACCTCGTCGCGCTCCGGCAAGCTGGTTCATGGGGGCCTGCGTTATCTCGAATATTACGAGTTCCGGCTGGTGCGCGAGGCGCTGATCGAGCGCGAGGTGCTGATGAACAACGCGCCGCACATCATCTGGCCGTTGCGCTTCGTGCTGCCGCATTCGCCGGATGACAGGCCGGCCTGGCTGGTTCGCCTCGGCCTGTTTCTCTACGACCATCTCGGCGGCCGCAAGAAGCTGCCCGGCACCCGGGTGCTCGATCTGAAGCGCGATCCGGTCGGCGCGCCTCTGCTCGACAAATATACCCGAGGCTTCGAGTATTCCGACTGTTGGGTGGATGATGCTCGCCTCGTGGTGCTGAACGCGGTCGATGCCGCCCGCAAGGGCGCCACCGTGCTGACGCGCACGCCCTGTCTTTCCGCCCGCCGCGAGGATGGCGGCTGGACGATCGAGACGAAGGACATGATGACCGGCGAGAGGAAGACCTTCCGGGCGAAAATCCTGGTCAATGCGGCGGGACCCTGGGTGAACGACGTGGTGCGCCGCGTCGCCGGCTCCAATTCCAGCCGCAACGTCCGGCTCGTCAAGGGCAGCCATATCATCACCGAGAAATTCTGGGAGGGGCCGCACAGCTACCTCGTCCAGAATCACGACAAGCGTGTGATCTTCATCAACGCCTATGAGGGCAACAAGGCGCTGATCGGCACCACCGACATCGCCTATGAGGGCCGGGCCGAGGACGTGCAGGCCGACGAGGGCGAAATCCAGTACCTGCTCGATGTGGTCAACCGCTACTTCAAGCAGAAGCTTACGCGCGACGATGTCGAAGAAACCTTCTCCGGCGTCCGCCCGCTGTTCGATGACGGCCAGGGCAACCCTTCCGCCGTGACCCGCGATTATGTCTTCGATCTCGACGAGACCGGCGGCGCGCCGATGCTCAATGTCTTCGGCGGCAAGATCACCACCTTCCGCGAGCTAGCCGAGCGCGGCATGCACAAGCTGAAGAAATTCTTCCCCGGCATGGGCGGCGACTGGACCGACAGCGCGCCGCTGCCCGGCGGCGACATGGAAAACGCCGATTACGAGACGTTCCGCGACAGGATGAAGACCGACTATCCGTGGATGCCGGCCGCACTGCGCCGCCATTACGGCCGGCTCTATGGCACGGCGATTGCCGATATCGTCGGCTCGGCGGACGGGATCGAGGGTCTGGGCCGCCATTTCGGCGGTGATCTCTATGAGGCGGAGGCGCGCTATCTTGTCGAACACGAATGGGCCCGCACCGCAGAGGATGTGCTGTGGCGGCGCACCAAGCACCGCCTGCATCTGAGCGATGCCGAGCAGGCCGCCTTTACCGTCTGGTTCGATGCCGAGCTGAAGTAATTTTCAAACGAAAGGCCAGAGCGATGCCGCTGACGCTTTCCCTGAACACCAATCCGCTCGTCAATCGCTTCGCCGACCCGGTGGACCTGATCGAGACCACGGCGCGCGACCTGAAGCTGCGCGACCTTCAGCTCACCCATGAATTCATCAACCCGTCCTGGCCGGCCCCCGTCATCCGCCGGCTGACGCGGGCCATGGACGGAGCGCTGCAGCGCACCGGCGTCCGGGTCACATCCGGCATGACGGGCCCCTATGGCCGGCTCAACCATTTCGGCCATCCCGACCGCGACGTGCGGCGCTATTATGTCGACTGGTTCAAGACCTTCGCCGATATCATCGGCGATCTCGGCGGCACTTCGATCGGCACCCAGTTCGCGATCCTCACTTTTGCCGATTACGACGATCCGACGCGCCGCGAGGAGTTGATCACGATTGCCATAGACTGCTGGGCCGAAGTGGCCGAGCACGCGAAGGCCGCCGGTCTTTCCTATGTGTTCTGGGAGCCAATGTCGGTCGGCCGCGAATTCGGCCACACGATCGCGGAATGCATGGCCCTGCAGAACCGGCTGACGGCCGCCAATATGGCGGTGCCGATGTGGATGATGGCCGATATCGACCATGGCGACGTCACCTCCGACAATCCGGACGACTACGACCCCTATGCCTGGGCGCGGGCGGTGCCGAAGGTCTCGCCGATCATCCATATCAAGCAGAGCCTGATGGACAAGGGCGGTCATCGCCCGTTCACCGCCGCGTTCAACGCCAAGGGCCGGATCCAGCCGGAGCCGCTGCTTGCCGCCTTCGCCGAGGGCGGCGCGCGCGACAATGAAATCTGCCTTGAACTGAGCTTCAAGGAGCGCGAGCCCAATGACCGCGAGGTGATCCCGCAGATCGCCGAAAGCGTCGCCTTCTGGGCGCCCTATATCGATACCGGGGCCGGTGATCTGAAAATCTGAAACCTCGGAAAGCCCCTGACATTCCGGCCTTCCCGCAAACGGAAAGCCGGTTCCTGCATTGCGCCAGTTTGTCGCAGTCAAAGGTTTGCCGGTTTGTCGGCAGGCCTCATTGATATTCTATGCCAATTCCGGTGGCGATCTGATGAATGTCAATCTGGCCTGTGAATTGCTGTGGCTGCGACTAATAATTTAAATTTAAAATATATGGACGGCATTCTTGTAATTTCGAACCGTCGATTATATCGTTTCTCCATCAAGGTCTTGAAGGACGGTTGCTGATTGTTCTTGCCAGCACAAAAGCCGTCGTCCGGTGTAGAAATTTTAAATTTGGAGGAAACCATGAGCGCTAAAGTCGTACCCGTCGTCACCCGCAGCAGCGAGCTTGGCGAACAGACCCTGCAATCGGGCGAATGCGTCCGCAAGTCCGGCGTCAGCCCGCAGCACACGCCCGCCACCAAGATCTGGTTCGGCCGGGTCAGCAACGAACCGGGCCACCGTTCCCCGCCGCATCATCATGAAGAAGCCGAAACCGGCGGCTATGTGCTTTCCGGTCACGGCCGCATCTATTTCGGCGAGGACTACAAGGAATATACCGACATGTATCCGGGCGATTTCGTGTTCGTTCCGCCGTTCATGCCGCATGTCGAAGTCAACATGAGCACGACTGAAGAGCTGGTCTGGCTTACCTGCCGTACGCCGGACAATCTGGTCACCAACCTGCCGGATGTTCCCGATGAGCAGCTTGAAGGCTATCGTCGCGCCTGAACAAACTGGAGTAGAGCATGAAACTGGTACGATATGGTGAAAAGGGCGCCGAAAAGCCCGGCGTCCTCGATGCGAACGGTGCGATCCGCGATCTTTCGGGCGTGATCGGGGATATCTCCTCGGAAACGCTGTCGCCGGAGCTGCTTGCCCGGCTTTCCGGCCTCGATCCCGAAACCCTTCCGCTCGTCGACGGCAGCCCGCGCTATGGCGCGCCCGTCGGAAAGATCGGCAAATTCATCTGCGTCGGGCTCAACTATGCCGACCACGCCGCCGAAACCGGCAAGGCGCCGCCGCCCGAGCCGGTGCTGTTCGCCAAGGCGACGACGGCCGTCTGCGGCCCGAACGACGATGTCGAAATCCCGCGCGGCTCGACCCGCACCGACTGGGAGGTCGAACTCGGCATCGTCATCGGCAGCCGTGCGAAATATGTCTCCGAGGACGACGCGCTTTCCCATGTGGCCGGCTATGTTCTCGTCAACGATGTCTCCGAGCGGGAATTCCAGTCGGAGCGCGCCGGCCAGTGGATCAAGGGCAAGAGCCATGACACGTTCGGCCCGACCGGCCCGTGGCTGGTGACGCCGGACGAATTCGAGGATATCCAGAATATCGATCTCTGGCTCGATGTCGACGGCGAGCGCCGCCAGACCGGCAACACCCGCACCATGATCTTTTCGGTCAAACACCTCGTCCGCTACATCTCGCAGTTCATGACGCTGGAACCCGGCGATGTCATCTCCACCGGCACGCCCCCCGGCGTCGGCCTCGGCATGAAGCCGCCGACCTTCCTGAAGGAAGGCCAGATCGTCACGCTTGGCGCTGCCGGGCTGGGCGAACAGCGTCAGAAAATGGTGCAGGCATGAGCATGGTAAAGGCGAAGGCGGCGCTGAACGATCTTTCCGGCAAGACCGCGATCGTCACCGGCGCTGGGCGCGGGCAGGGGGCTGTGGAAGCGGCTCTTCTCGCCGAGGCCGGCGCGCGGGTGATGCTGTGCGACGTGCTCGTTGACGAAGGCGAGGCCGAGGCTGAAAAGCTGCGGATCGCAGGCCATGACGCGCGTTTCCTGAAGCTCGACGTCACCTCCGAGGCGGACTGGCAGGCGGTGATCGACGCCGTGCGTGACTGGACCGGCAGCCTCGATATCCTCGTCAACAATGCCGGGATCATCAACCGCAAGACGATTGCCGACATGTCGGTTGATGAATGGCGCAAGGTGCTGGACGTCAACGCCACCGGCGCATTCGCAGGCCTCAAGGCGGCGCTGCCGCTGATGGCGGAAACCGGCGGCGGCTCGGTTATCAATATCTCCTCCAACAGCGGCTTTTCTGGCCATTACGACCCGGCCTACACCGCCAGCAAATGGGCGCTGCGCGGGCTGACCCGCACGGCGGCGATGGAATATGCAGAAAAGGGCGTGCGCGTGAATGCGATCTGCCCCGGCCTGATCGTCACCGATCTCAACCGCAACTCCCCGCATCTGAAGCCGATGATCGAGATGACGCCGATGGGACGCAGCGGCGAGGCCGAGGAAGTGGCCCAACTCGTGCTGTTCCTCGCCTCAGACGCCTCCGCCTTCATCACCGGCGAGGACTTCGTCATCGACGGCGGCTTCACCGGCGGCGCGGCCTATCGCCGCGTGGCGCGGGAGACGGGGATTTACTGAGGGGCTGTGTCGCGGGGCGGGGCTGTTGCCCTCATCCGGCCTTCGGCCACCTTCTCCCCGGTGGGGAGAAGGGGAAGACGGCGCGGCACTGTCTTGCCGCTTGCTCTGAAAACGCAGCATTGTCCCCCTCTCCCCGCAGGGGAGAGGGTGGCGCGAATGCGCCGGGTGAGGGCAAGCAGCCTTTCCACGCATGGAGGAGCTAAGTGATTGCAAGCGAGGCCCGCCCGCCGCTCAACTATGCGGCTTGTGGCGGATATCCATCATGATCGAGATTGCCCGGGCGATGTCCGGCTCGGCGATTTCGGCGAAGATCTCGTCGATCCAGCCGCGATGGACGGCTGTTGCCTCGTCCATCAGCGCCTTGCCCTCGGGCGTTATGCGCACCAGGAAGGCGCGGCGGTCGGTTTCCTGGTTCTCGCGCTCGACCAGACCGTCGGCGACCAGTTTCTCGATCACGCCGGTGACATTGCCGTTGGAGACCACGAGCTGTTTGGAAAGCTCGCTCATGCGCATGCCCTCGGGGGCCGCGTGCAACGCCGCCATCACGTCGAAACGCGGCAGCGTCATCGCGTAATTCTCGCGCAGGCGTTCGCGCAGATTGCCCTCGACATGGCGCACCGCCTTAAGCATCTGCAGCCAGAGGCGCACGCGCTGGGTGGCAAGGGCCTGGTCTTTGACTTCATGGGCGGTCATGGCGGATTCTCTCTGCTTCCGTAACCGCTCTAGCCGCATTTGCTTCAAACCTCAACCAGATTACGGCACGACTTACCCGGCGGGGATCACCGCGGTCGCCTCGATCTCCACCTTGGCTGCGTCTTCCATCAGGGCGACGACCTGAACCACGGCCATGGCAGGGAAATGGCGGCCCATGACCTTGCGGTAGACCAGGCCAAGTTCCTTGAGGTTGTCGAGATATTCGCGCTTGTCGGTGATGTACCAGGTCAGCCGCACCACGTGTTCCGGCCGGGCGCCGGCTTCGGCGAGCACGGCGACGATATTGCGCAGCGTCTGCTCGAACTGGCCGACGAGATCGTCATGCTCGAATTCCTGCCGGGCATTCCAGCCGATCAGACCGCCGGTGAAGACCATCCGGCCCGTGGCGGCCATGCCGTTGGCGTAGCCGCGGGCGGGGACCCAGCCTTCGGGTTCGAGAAACTGATGCGGCGATTGCGAGTACGATGTCATGCCTGAACTTTCAAATACAAACCTGATGGGCGGCTTTTCAGCGCTGTGTGGATGGGCGGCGGGCGAATTCATACCTCGCCCCCCGAAATCGAGATCGCCTGACCGGTGACCATGGCGGCCCGGTCGGATGCGAGCCACAACACGGCCTCGGCCACATCTTCCGGCGGCACCAGCCGCTTCATCGGATTGGTGGCCTCAAGGGCTGCCCGCGCGTCTTCCGCGCTGCGTCCTGTGGTCTCGACGATCCGGGCGATCGAGCGGTCGGTCATTTCGGTGTCGAGAAAGCCGGGGCAGATCGCGTTCACGGTGATGTTCTTGCGTGCATATTCGAGTGCTGCCGATCTGACCAGCCCGACAACGCCATGTTTCGCCGCCGCATAGGGCGCGACATAGGCATAGCCCTTGAGCCCCGCTGTGGAAGCGATCGCGATCAGCCGGCCACTGCGACCTGCCATCGCCTTCGCGCCTTCGCGCAAGGTCAAGAAGGTGCCGGTCAGGTTGACGGCGAGCATGGCGTTGAAGCTTTCAAGCGTGGTCGCGGCGAACGGCGCGCTTTCCGACGCGCCGGCATTGGCGACCACGATGTCGAGCGGTCCGGCGGCGGCGAACAGCGCGGTCACCTGCGCCTCGTCGGTGATGTCGCAGGTCATGGCCGAGATCGCCTTGTGGCTTTCGGCCACGGCTTCCAGCGGCTCGCGCCTGCGCCCGCAGATGATCACCTCGGCGCCGGCATCGGCCAGCGCGCGGGCAATCACGGCGCCAACGCCCGAGCCGCCGCCGGTGACCAGCGCCTTTTTGCCGGCAAGCGTCATGACATCGCCTTCGCGCGTTCGGCAAGCGTATTGGCCTGCCGGCGGCCGCCCTCATAGGGGGCCGGCCATGCCTGTTCGGTGTCGCCGAGCTCGACGGCGGCGTGCAGCGTCCAGTAGGGGTCGGCCAGATGCGGGCGGGCGAGCAGCACCAGATCGGCGCGGCCGGCCATCAGGATCGAGTTGACGTGATCGGCCTCGTAGATATTACCGGCGACCATTGTCGGCAGGTGGATATCGTTGCGCACCTTGTCGGAGAACGGCACCTGGAACATGCGGCCATAAACCGGCTGTTCGTCCTTGGTGGTCTGGCCGGAGGAAACGTTGATGGCATCCGCTCCGGCCTGCTTGAAGGCTTGGGCGATCTTCAGCGCCTCGTCCGGTTCGACGCCGGCCTCGCCCACCCAGTCATGGGCGGAGATGCGCACCGTCATCGGCTTTTCGGCCGGCCAGGCCGCGCGCATGGCGGCGAACACTTCCAGCGGGAAGCGCATCCGGTTTTCCAGGCTGCCGCCATATTCATCCTCGCGCCGGTTGGTGACCGGCGAGATGAAGGAGGCCAGCAGATAGCCGTGGGCGGCGTGCATTTCCACCATGTCAAAACCGGCGCGATCGGCGGCCTTCACGGAGGCGACGAACTGATCGCGCACCATGTCCATATCCGCCCGGTCCATCGCCTTCGGCGTCTGGCTTTCTGGCGTGTAGGGAATGGGCGAGGCGGAGATCAGCGGCCAGTTGCCGTCGACAAGCGGCATGTCCATGCCTTCCCAGGCGACCCGGGTGGAGCCCTTGCGGCCGGCATGGCCGATCTGGGCGCAGATCTTGGCGTCGGTCTCGGCGTGGACGAAATCCGTCAACCGGGCCCAGGCCGGCACCTGTTCATCGGTGATGCAGGGGCAGCCGGGGGTGATCCGGCCTTCCGGCGAGACGCAGAGCATCTCGGTGAAGACCAGACCGGCGCCGCCCTTGGCGCGCTCGGCATAGTGGACGAAATGCCAGTCGGTCGGCATGCTGTCCTTCGCCTTGTACTGCGCCATCGGCGAGACCACGACGCGGTTTACAAGTTCCATATCGCGCAGCTTGAACGGGGCGAACATCGGCCGCCTTGTCGACTGGCTGCCGGCCTGTTTCTGGAACCAGGCTTCCGCCGTCGCCAGCCATTCGGGATCGCGCAGGCGCAGGTTTTCGTGGCCGATGCGCTGCGAGCGGGTCAGCAGCGAATAGTTGAACTGCATCAGGTCGAGCTCGAGATAACGCTCGACCTCCTCGAACCATTCGGTCGAGTTGCGGGCGGCCGAGGTAACCCGCAGCACCTGCAGCTTGCGCTCAGCCTCGTAATCGTCGAGCGCCTTTGCGAGCGGCTTGCCGGAGCTGAGTTCGTCGGCCAGGGCGGCCGCGCTCTCCATGCCGAGCTTGCTGCCGGAGCCGATCGAGAAATGGGCGGTCGCCGAGGCATCGCCGAGCAGCACGACATTGTCGAAATGCCAGTTTTCGCAGACAACGCGCGGGAACTGGATCCAGGCCGAGCCGCGAATATGGTTGGCATTGGTCATCAGGCTGTGACCATCCAGATGGCGGGCGAAGATCTTTTCGCAGGTGTCGATGCTTTCCTGCTGGCTCATCTGGCCAAAGCCATAGGCCTCGAAAACCTCGGGCCCGCATTCAACGATGAAGGTCGCGGTGTCGTCGTCGAACTGGTAGGCATGGGCCCAGATCCAGCCCTTGTCGGTCTTTTCGAAGATGAAGGTGAAGGCGTCGTCGAATTTCTGTTTGGTGCCGAGCCAGACGAAATGATTGCGCCGCATGTCGATCGACGGCTGGAAGTGCTCCTCATAGAGCTTGCGGGTGCGCGAGTTCAGGCCGTCGGCGGCGATCACCAGGTCGTTTTCGGCGCGCAGTCTTTCGATGGCGGCGTCATCAATCTCGGCTTCGAATTCCAGTTTGACGCCGAGTTCGCGGGCGCGTTGCTGCAGCAGAACCAGAAGCCTCATCCGCCCGATGCCGCAAAAGCCGTGGCCGCCCGACGTCATGCTCTCCTCGCCGCGCACGACCTTCACATCGTCCCAATAGGCGAAATTGTCCCGGATCGACTGGACCACGACCGGGTCATTGCCCTTGAAATTCTCCAACGTTTCATCGGAAAACACCACGCCCCAGCCGAATGTGTCGTCATGGCGATTGCGCTCATAGACGGTGATGTCGTGGCCGCTATCGCGCAGCTTCATCGAGATGGCGAAGTAAAGGCCCGAGGGCCCGCCTCCCAGAACGGCGATTTTCATATCTGGCTTCCCCTGTCGCTGCGTGTGGTTGTCTTCGCAAAATTAATTTGAATTTAAAATAAATTGGGTTTGGGGGTGGTGTCAAGCGCGGGTTTGACCGGCGACGGCGTCGGGCAGCTCTCTTTGATCGCAAGCAGCATAAGTTCAGGCGCCTCCTCCTCCCCACGGGCGTCATCCTCGGGCTTGACCCGAGGATCTAATCCCGTCGCAATGCGAGCGGAGCGAACGGTTTGACATTGTATCGGCGCCATCTTAGAAAAATTCCGCAAACGCTTCTCACGACATATGTGGTTGGATCCTCGGGTCAAGCCCGAGGATGACGCAGAGAGTTGGGATAGGTCGGGTCATTAAGGCCACGTCGATTATTTCAATATTGAACTAATAATCCGTCTCCTCTATGGTTCCCCTATAACCGGAAAACGCGGCCGATATCAGCCACAATACCAAGGGAGCCCGTCATTGCCGTTTGAAACCTCTCAGGCCCTGCGCTTCGGCGACTGCGATCTCACGGGCATCGCCTATCACCCGGCCTATTTCTCCATGCTGGTGGAAGTCAACCGCGCCATGTTCGCCTCCTTCGGGGTGTCGTGGGAGGAGATGATGCTGGAGCGCAATCTCGGCATGCCGGTGCTGAAGATGGATATCGGGTTCGAAAAGCCAGCGCGGTTCGGCGATGTGCTGGATTTTTCCATGCATGTGCGGCGCATCGGCAATTCCTCGCTCGATCTTGAAACCTT
This sequence comes from Martelella mediterranea, assembly GCF_021021415.1. Taxonomy (GTDB): domain Bacteria; phylum Pseudomonadota; class Alphaproteobacteria; order Rhizobiales; family Rhizobiaceae; genus Martelella; species Martelella mediterranea_C. The sequence goes on from NZ_JAINWJ010000045.1 coordinate 60,737, forward strand.
CGCCCGCGTCGGGGGGGAGGTGATCTGGTCGGTGCGCCAGCGCATCGTGCTCACCTCCACCGAGGATCACCGGTCGCGGCCATGGCCGGACGACGTCCGTGCCGGGCTGGAGACCTACATGGACCCGCCGGCCTGACAGACAAGAAGCAGGCAGCGTTCACTCATAAAAACAACGGGAACAGACCATGCCTCAGCAACTCCGGCCTTCGGGCCACACCGACAGTTTCGCCCGCGACAACCTGCCGCCTTTCGAAGCCTGGCCCGACCTCCTGCTGGACGGTTTCGAATATCCTGACCGGCTCAACGCGGCCGTCGAGCTGACCGATGCCATGGTCGCAAAAGGCTTCGGCGACCGCGTCGCGCTGATCGGCAATGGAAGGCGGCGCACCTACAAGGAAATGGCCGACTGGACCAACCGGCTCGCCCATGTGCTGGTCGATGATCTCGGCGTCAAGCCCGGCAACCGGGTGCTGATCCGCTCGGCCAACAATCCGGCCATGGTCGCCTGCTGGCTGGCCGCCACCAAGGCGGGCGCGGTGGTGGTCAATACCATGCCGATGCTGAGGGCCGGCGAGCTTTCCAAATATGTCGACAAGGCCGAGATCGAATTCGCGCTCTGCGACACCCGGCTGATGGAGGAGCTGGTTATCTGCGCCAAGGAAAGCCGGTTCCTGCAAAAGGTCATCGGCTTTGATGGCACCGCTAATCACGATGCCGAACTCGACCGTCTGGCGCTGGAAAAGCCGGTGAATTTCGATGCCGTCGACACTGCTTCGGACGATGTTGCGCTTCTGGGCTTCACCTCCGGCTCGACCGGCGATCCCAAGGCGACCATGCATTTTCACCGCGACCTGCTGATCATCGCTGATGGCTACGCGAAGGAAGTGCTGAATGTGACGCCGGAGGATGTGTTCATCGGCTCGCCGCCGCTCGCCTTCACCTTCGGGCTTGGCGGGCTGGCGGTGTTTCCACTGCGCTTCGGGGCGGCGGCCACGCTGCTCGAGGTCGCCTCGCCCGCTAACATGATCGAGATCATCGAGAAATACCGCGCCACTGTCTGCTTCACCGCGCCGACGGCCTATCGCGCCATGCTGCAGGCGATGGAGGAGGGGGCCGATCTTTCCAGCCTCAGGGCCGCCGTTTCCGCCGGTGAAACCCTGCCGGCGCCGGTCTATGAAGCCTGGATGGAAAAGACCGGCAAGCCGATGCTCGACGGCATCGGCTCGACCGAGATGCTGCACATCTTCATCACCAACCGGTTTGACGATCACCGCCCGGCCTGCACCGGCCGGCCGGTCGGGGGTTACGAGGCCAAGGTGCTGGCCGAGGACGGCTCGGAAGCGCCGCGCGGCACGATGGGCCGGCTTGCCGTGCGCGGGCCCGCCGGCTGCCGCTATCTCAGGGGCGAGCGCCAGAACGAATATGTCCAGGACGGCTGGAACATCACCGGCGACACCTTCGTGCATGACGAGGACGGCTATTTCCACTTTGCCGCCCGCAATGACGACATCATCGTTTCCGCCGGCTACAACATCGCCGGCCCCGAGGTCGAGGCGGCGCTGCTGCGCCATGAAGCCGTGTCGGAATGCGGCGTGATCGGCGCGCCGAACGAGGATCGCGGCCAGATCGTCGAGGCCCATATCGTGCTCGCCGATGGCTACGCCCCGAGCGATTTGCTGGTGAAACAACTGCAGGACTATGTCAAGGCGACGATCGCGCCGTATAAATACCCGCGCAGCATCAAATTCGTGGAGGCGCTGCCGAAGACCTCCACGGGCAAGATCCAGCGGTTCCGGTTGCAGTCCTGAAAGGCCGTCCCATGACCTTTGAAATGAAGCAGAAAGTCCTGTTCAAACATTGCGATCCGGCGGGGATCGTATTCTTCCCCCGCTATTTCGAGATGATGAACGATTGCGTCGAGGCCTTCTTTTCCGACGTTCTGGACTGGCCGTTCGAGGACTTCGTCGGGCGCGAGGGCGTGCCGACGGCACAGATCGAGACCCGTTTCACGGCGCCCAGCATGCACGGCGATCATCTGGTGATCGCGCTTGATGTCGAAAATGTCGGCCGCACCTCGTTCACCTATCGGATGACCGCCTGGTGCGGCGATGAGAAGCGGTTCGAGACCAAGGCGCGGCTGGTCTTCATCAATGACAGCGGTCGCCCGCAGCCATGGCCGGATGCGATCCGGGAGAAGCTCGAAGCGGCTCTGGAGCCGGCAGCATGACTGTCGATCGCGACGCCTTCCGCCGCTATGATGCTGCCGCGCTGAATGCGCAATATATCGCCCGCGACGCAGTGCCCGCCTTCGGCGCTTATGCGAAGCGCTGGCAGGAACAGAGCGCGAAGGCTGCGGAAGACCTGCCCTGCCAGCTCGATATCGCCTATGGCGAAAGCGCCGCCGAGAGGCTGGACATCTTCCCCGCGCTCGATGGAGGACCGGCGCCGGTGCTGGTGTTCTATCATGGTGGCTACTGGCGCTCGACCGACAAGTCCTGGTACCGGTTTCTCGCCCGCCCGTTTGTCGAACGCGGCGTCACGGTGGTGTTTCCCGACTACGGATTGTGCCCCGCCGTCACCATGGACACGATTTCCGAGCAGTGCCGAAGATCGTTCGAATGGGTCTGGCGCAATGCAGCCTCCTTCGGCGGCGACGAGGCGCGGGTGTTCGTCTCCGGGCATTCCGCCGGCGGCCAGATCGCCGGCATGCTGTTGGCCGCCGACTGGTCCGGGCTTGGTTCGGTCTCCGGCTTTCCGATCAAGGGCGTGACGGCGGTGAGCGGGCTGTTCGATCTCGAGCCGATCCGGCTGACGAGCCTCAATGACGATCTCGGCATGGACGCGGGCGCCGCCCGTCGCAACAGCCCCGTCGACCGCCCGTTGCCGGCGAAAATGCCGCCGGTCATCGCCGCCGTCGGCGCGCTCGAAAGCGATGAATTCCACCGCCAGAGCCGCCTCTACGCGGACCATGTCGAAGCAGCGGGCGGCGATTGCGTCCTGCTCGACGTTTCCGGCCACCACCACTACTCGATCCTCGACGCCATGGCCAATCCGCGCCATCCGCTTGGAAAAATGGTGCTGGAGCAGATCGGCGTGGCGTGAGTCAAGCTGGCAATAAGTTTAATTTTAAAGTATTTCCAGGCTCTCCTTCCAGGCACGTCCCTCTCATCCCTTCAGCGTCATCCTCGGGCTTGACCCGAGGATCCAATCCCGTCTGTCGCGAGAAGCGTTGGCGGGTTTCGCGACGGCGTTCCCCCTTTTCCCGATACGCCGTTCACTCCGCTCGTATGGATAGGTGCTTAGATCCTCGGGTCAAGCCCGAGGATGACGCCGAGTCTGGGGAGTGTGGCGCTTCAATCGGAGAACTTGCTGCGCGAGCCGATACGCCAATACAAAACGCGCCGAACGAGAACCGGTCCAGTTGTGCCGAAAGTCTCCCCAACAACTAAAATACACCAGTAGAATATTCTAAGTTTGATGTAATAATTGAATCATGTCAGGTTACACTTCAACGGCTTATCATGGCGACATGCTTAGACTAGACTGCCCGCGTGGGCACGAGGGGCGTTGCCTAAAGGCCGAAGACGAATTCCGCAGGAATCGCAAACAACAGATAGGGGACATCAATGAAACTCAGCACTTTCCTGAAAAGCGGCGTCATGGCGCTCGCGATCGGCGTTGCCGGCATGGCGCAGGCCGAGCCGGTGAAGGTCGGCCTCATCACCACGCTTTCGGGCGGCGGCGCGTCGATCGGCGTCGACAGCCGCGACGGCTTCATGCTGGCGCTGAAACAGGCGGGCGATGCCGCATCCGATGTCGAGGTCGTAACCGAGGACGACCAGCGCAAACCCGACGTCGCCGTCCAGATCGCCGACAAGATGATCCAGTCCGACAAGGTCGACGTCCTGACCGGCATTGTCTGGTCCAACCTCGCCATGGCCGTGGTGCCGTCTGCGGTGGCGCAGGGCAAGTTCTACCTTTCGACCAATGCCGCGCCGTCGCAGCTTGCTGGCGCCGGGTGCAACCCGAAATATTTCGCGGTCAGCTATCAGAACGACAATCTTCACGAAGCCGCCGGCGCCTATGCCAGCAAGCAAGGCATCGAGAAAGTGTTCATCATGGCCCCCAACTACCCGGCGGGCAAGGATTCGCTCACCGGCTTCAAGCGCTTCTATGACGGCGACGTGGTCAAGGAAGTCTACACCCAGCTCGGCGCGTCCGACTATGCCGCCGAGATTGCCCAGATCCGTGACAGCGATGCCGATGCGGTGTTCTTCTTCCTGCCTGGCGGCATGGGCATTTCGTTCATGAAGCAATATGCCGAGTCCGGCGTCGACAAGCCGCTGATCGGCCCGGCCTTCAGCTTCAGTCAGGATATTCTGCCGGCCATGGGTGAGGCCGCGCTCGGCGCGATGAACACGTCCGACTGGTCGCCCGACCTCGATAATGACGCCAACAAGACATTCGTGGAAGGCTTCGAGGCCGAATATGGCCGTCTGCCCTCGCTCTACGCGGCGCAGAGCTATGACACCGCCAACCTGCTGCTGTCGGCTATGGCCAAGGCCGACGTCGCCGACGCCGATGCCTTCCGTGAAGCGCTTGCCGCTGCGGATTTCGATAGCGTGCGCGGCAATTTCAAGTTCGGCCCGAACCAGCATCCGATTCAGGATTTCGTGATCCGCGAAGTGGTCGACGATAATGGCGTGCTGACCAACAAGCTGGTCGGAACCGTGATGACCGATCACGCCGACGCCTACGCCGCCGAGTGCAAGATGTAGGCCCTTTTCGGCATCTCATGCCGGGCCGGCGTCTGAGCGCCGGTCCGTATCCTGATTTTTCGCGAAGGAGGAGCGGGTGTCGCTCTTTGTCGAGCAGGCGCTGAACGGCCTGCAATACGGCATGATGCTGTTTTTGATGGCGGCCGGCCTGACGCTGGTGTTCGGCGTCATGGGGCTGATCAACCTCGCCCATGGTTCGCTGTTCATGATCGGCGCCTTTGCCTGCGCGTTCGTGGCGGCGGCAACCGGGCATTACTGGCTCGGCCTTGCGGCAAGCCTGCTGGTTTCCGCTGGCGTCGGCGCGCTGATCGAGGTCGGCGTGATCCGCAAGCTCTATGCCCGCGATCATCTCGATCAGGTACTGGCGACCTTCGCGCTGATCCTGGTGTTTTCCGAGGGCACGCGGTGGGTGTTCGGCTCGTTTCCGCTCTATCTCAACCTGCCGGAAATCCTGTCGGGCGCGGTCACGCTGCCGGGCGGGCTGCAATATCCGGCGTTCAGGCTGGTGATCATTCTGTTCGGCGCAGCGGTCGCGGTCGGCCTCTGGCTCTTGATCGGCCGCACGCGTCTCGGCATCCGCATCCGCGCCGGCGAGGCCGACCGCGAGATGATTGCCGCCCTCGGCGTTGATATCGCCAAGCTCTACACCATCGTGTTCGCGCTGGGTGCAGCACTTGCCGGCTTTGCCGGCGCGCTGGTCGGCTCCATCCAGTCGGTGCAGGTCGGCATGGGCGAGCCGGTGCTGATCCTGGCTTTCGTGGTCGTCGTCATCGGCGGCATCGGCTCGATCAAGGGCGCGCTGATCGGCGCGCTTCTGGTCGGCATGACCGATACGCTCGGCAAGGCGCTGCTGCCGGGCCTGTTTGCCGCGCTCGGCGGCGGTTCGGGCGCCAATGCGATGGCCGCCACCGTCGCCTCGATGCTGATCTATATCCTGATGGCCGTGGTTCTGGTGATCCGCCCGCAGGGCCTGTTCGGGGCGAAAGCATGACCCGCGAAACCATCATCAATCTCGCCATCTTCGCCGCCCTGATCGCCTTTGCCATCGCCGCGCATCTGATGGGCAACGGCTTTGCCGTGACGCTTGCCACCAAGGCGGCGATCTTCGCGCTCGCCGGTGTTGGCCTCAACCTCGCGCTCGGCTATGGCGGGCTGGTCTCGCTTGGCCATGCCGCCTTCTTCGGCATTGGCGGCTATGTCACCGGCATTCTTGCAAGCCATGCGATGCAGGCGACGCCGGTGCTGACCTTTCCGTTCACGCTCGCCGGCAGCAATGACATGCTCGGCATCTGGCCAATGGCGATGCTGGCGGGCGGGTTGCTGGCGCTTGCGATCGGCGCGTTGTCGCTCAGGACCACCGGCGTCTATTTCATCATGGTGACGCTCGCCTTCGCGCAGATGGTTTATTACTTCGCCGTGAGCTGGCCGCGCTATGGCGGCGAGGATGGTCTGAGCTTTTACGTCCGCAACAATTTTCCGGGCATGAACACCTTCGATCCGATCCAGTATTTTTTGATTTGCGCCGCGCTGCTGGCGATCGCGCTGGTCTTCACTGCCGTTGTCACCCAGTCGCGCTATGGGCTTGCCCTTCAGGCGGCACGGCAGAACCGCCAGCGCACAATGGCCGTCGGCATCCGGCCCTATGGCGTGCTGCTGGTCGCCTTCGTGCTGTCGGGCATGATCGTGGCGCTTGCCGGCTCGCTCTATGCCGATCTCAACCGGTTTGTGAGCCCCGCCATGCTGTCCTGGCACATGTCGGGCGAGATCATGGTGTTCGTCATTCTCGGCGGTGTCGGCAGGCTGTGCGGGCCGGTGGCGGGGGCGGCGATCTATATCCTGCTCGAGCATCTGCTCGGCGATGTCAGCGAATACTGGCAGGCGCTGCTCGGCCTGCTGCTCCTGGTGATCGTGATCTATTCGCCCGGCGGCCTGATCGGCCTGATTACGGGGAGGTTCCGCAATGCATGAGCCGATCCTGGAAATCACCGGTCTTCGCAAAGCCTATGGCGCGCTCACCGTCACCGACGATGTCAGCCTCACCCTGATGCCGGGCGAAATCCATGCCCTGATCGGGCCGAACGGCGCCGGCAAGTCGACGCTGATCAAGCAGATCGTCGGGGAGGTCCGGCCCGATCACGGCACGATGCGGTTCGAGGGGCAGGTAATCGATGATCTCGATGCTGCCGCCCGTGCTCGGCTCGGTCTGGCGCGCAGCTTCCAGGTGTCCTCGGTGATCGCGGATTTCACCGTGCTGCAGAATGTCATGCTCGCCGTCGCCGGGGCCTCGGGGCGGGTGTTCCGATTCCATATCCCGGCCCTTTCCGACCGCAAGCTCACCGAGCCGGCGCTGTTTCATATCGGCGAGGCCGGGCTGAAGAACCGTGCCGATGTCACGGCCTCCGCGCTTTCGCATGGCGAGCGCCGCAAGCTTGAGATCGCGATGGCGCTGGCGTTACGCCCGCGCGCCTTCCTGCTTGACGAGCCGATGGCGGGGATGGGGCTCGAGGGCGGCCAGCAACTGACCGCCATGCTTGCCGACCTGAAACAGGAAGCGCCGATCCTGCTGGTGGAGCATGATATGGACGCCGTCTTCGCGCTCGCCGACCGCATCTCGGTGCTTGTCTACGGCAAGATCATCGCGACCGGCAGCGTCGCCGAAATCCGCGCCAATCCCGATGTGCGCCGGTCCTATCTCGGAGAAGAGGCATGAGCCGGCTGCTGGAACTTGAGAACGTCACGGCCGCCTATGGCGCGGTCAAGGCGCTGTTCGGCGTCTCGCTGGCCATGGACGAGGGCCAGGTCGTGGCGCTGATGGGCCGCAACGGCATGGGCAAGACCACCACGATCCGCTGCATCAGCCGGTTGCTGCTCCATTCGGGCGGTCGCCTCAGCTTCGCCGGGCGCGACCTCAAGGGCGTCTCCGCGCCCAAGGTTGCCCAGCTCGGCGTCGGGCTGGTGCCGGAGGGGCGGCGCTGTTTCGCGCCGCTGACAGTCGCCGAAAATCTGGTGGTCGCCGCCCGTCCCGGCCCGTGGGATATCGAACGGGTGCAGGCGCTGTTTCCGCGGCTGAAGGAACGCATGCGCCAGACCTCGGCGACGCTTTCGGGCGGCGAGCAGCAGATGCTGGCGATCGGCCGCGCGCTGATGACCAATCCGCGCCTCCTGATCCTCGACGAGGCGACCGAGGGCCTCGCCCCGGTGGTGCGTCAGGAAATCTGGGCCGGGGTCAGGGCGCTGAAGGCGGAGGGGCTTTCGATCCTGCTGGTCGACAAGTCGCTCAAGGAAATCGTCTCCGTTGCCGACAGCGCAGTGATCATCGAGCGCGGCGAAACGGTCTGGCAGGGAGGCATCGATGGGCTGACACCGGAACTGACCGACCGCTATCTCGGGGTTTGAGCCGCGAGACCTATTCACTGTCGTTTCACAAAAACAATGCAGCCCAACGCTTGATTTTCCGCGCGGGCCCGCATTCAATGCCGCGAAATTGAGCCTAACGTCCCCAAGGGGCTTCACGGATCGCGTTCAATCGCTAAGTAAGACCTATCGCCCCACCCCCATAGTCAGGGAGCAGTCTGATATGAACACCCTCATCGCCAAGCTCAGGGAAACGGCCGAGCGCGATAACGCCACCGATCTGCGCGCGGCCTTTGCCGCCGATCCGGAGCGGTTTTCGAAATTCAGCGTCTCCTTCGAAGACCTGCTGATGGATTTCTCCAAGACCGCGATCAACGACGAAATCCTCGACCTGTTGGTCAAACTCGCCGGTGAGGCGAGCGTTGCGGAAAAGCGTGCGGCGATGTTTGCCGGCGAAAAGATCAACATCACCGAGGACCGCGCCGTGCTGCACACGGCGCTCAGGAACCGCGCCAACACGCCTGTTATGGTCGATGGCAAGGACGTGATGCCGGATGTCAACGAGGTGCTGGCGGCCATGGGCGATTTCGCCGAGGGCATCCGCACCGCCGCCATTCACGGCGCGACCGGCAAGCCGTTCACCGATGTCGTCAATATCGGCATTGGCGGGTCCGATCTCGGCCCGGCGATGACCACGCTGGCGCTCGCCCCCTTCCATGACGGACCGAGGCTGCATTACGTCTCCAATGTCGATGGCGCCCATATCGCCGACACGTTGAAGGGGCTCGACCCGGCGACCACGCTGATCATCGTGGCCTCCAAGACCTTCACCACGATCGAGACCATGACCAATGCCAAGACGGCCCGCAAGTTCATCGCCGGAGCCCTTGGCGAGGAAGCGGTCGCGCATCATTTCTGCGCGGTGTCGACGGCGCTCGACAAGGTCGCCGATTTCGGCATCGACCAGTCGCGCGTCTTCGGCTTCTGGGACTGGGTCGGCGGGCGCTATTCGATCTGGTCGGCGATCGGCCTGCCGCTGATGATCGCGATCGGCGAGAAGAATTTCGGAAAATTCCTCGATGGCGCGCATGCGATCGACAATCATTTCCGCGAGGCCCCGGTCAAGGAAAACCTGCCCTTCCTGCTCGGCCTCGTCGGCTTCTACCAGCGCGTGATCCTCGATTACCCGTCGCGCGCGGTGATCCCCTACGACCAGCGGATGTCGCGCTTTGCAGCCTATCTCCAGCAGCTCGACATGGAAAGCAACGGCAAGTCGGTGACGGTCGACTCCGAACATGTGACCACGCCGACCGGGCCGATCGTCTGGGGAGAGCCCGGCACCAACGGCCAGCACGCCTTCTTCCAGCTCCTGCATCAGGGCACCAACATCATCCCGATCGAATTCATGATTGCCGCCAACGGGTTCGAGAGCGATTTGCGCCACCAGCACCAATTGCTGATGGCCAATTGCCTGGCCCAGTCGGAAGCGCTGATGAAGGGCCGCTCGCTGGAGGAGGCGAAAGCCCAACTTCTCGACAAGGGGATGGACGCCGCAAGGGCGGAGAAGATCGCGCCGCACCGGGTGTTTTCCGGCAACCGCCCGTCGATCACCTTCGTCTATGACAGTCTGACGCCGTACGCGCTCGGCCGCCTGATCGCGCTTTACGAGCACCGGGTGTTCGTGGAGGGCGTGCTGTTCGGGATCAATTCCTTCGACCAGTGGGGCGTCGAACTCGGCAAGGAACTCGCCACCGGGCTGCTGCCGGTCGTTTCCGGCAAGGAAAGCGCCGAAGGGCACGATTCCTCGACGCAGGGGCTGGTTGCCGCATTGCTTGAAGCGGCGAAGTAGCGGGCGCTTTTGGCCAAGCTGAAAGGCCGCGCCCTCATCCGGCCTTCGGCCACCTTTTCCCCAAGGGGAGAAGGGGAATACGGCGCGGTTCTGCCTCGCCGCTTGCTCTGAAAACGCTGCGGAGTTCCCCCTTTCCCCTGGCCTTGAGGGGAGATCGGTAGAGGCGAGGTCTCGAGCTACGGCTATCTATGCCCAAATGGAAAAAATATTTGGCATTCATGCCGAATTGACCTTGCGCGCCTTGCCGCTAGAGTGACCACAACGCAAAATCCAGCCACAGGGATGATGATTTCATGGCGCGCATCGAGAAAAACGGCCTTGCCTATGACAAGGCGCTTTATGATTTCCTGACCGAAAAGGTCCTGCCCGGCACCAATGTTGAGGCCAATGCCTTTTTCGATGGCTTCGCCGCGATCGTCGGCGACCTTGCGCCCAAGAATCGCGCGCTTCTGAAAACGCGCGATGCGATGCAGGAAAAGCTCGACGCCTGGTACAGGGACAACGGTGCGCCTTCCGACATGGCGGCCTATGAGGCGTTTTTGCGCGAGATCGGCTATATCCTGCCGGAAGGCGAGGATTTCGCCGTTGAGACCGAAAATGTCGATCCGGAGATCACCACGATTGCCGGTCCTCAGTTGGTCGTGCCGGTGATGAACGCCCGCTATGCGCTGAATGCGGCGAACGCCCGCTGGGGCTCGCTCTATGACGCGCTCTACGGCACGGATGCGATCGCCGAGGATGACGGCGCGGAAAAGGGCAGGGGCTACAATCCGAAGCGCGGGGCGAAGGTCATCGCCTGGGCCAAGGATTTTCTGGACAAGAACATTCCGCTTGCCGGCGGGAAATGGGCCGATGTCACCGGCTTCGGCTATGATGGCGGCGCGCTGATCGTGAAGACCGCCGCCGGCGAAACCGGTCTTGCCGATCCGGCGCAATATGCCGGTTTCAGGCAAGAAGAGGGCGACGCCTTCCGGCTCTATTTCGTCAACAACAACCTCCACGCCATGGTGTTCGTCGATCCCGACAGCATGATCGGCAAGGACGATCCGGCGGGCATCGGCGATATCGCGCTCGAATCGGCGATCACCGCGATCATGGATTGCGAGGATTCCGTTGCCGCCGTCGATGCCGAGGACAAGGTGCTCGCCTATTCGAACTGGCTCGGCCTGATGAAGGGCGACCTGACGGAGGAGGTCACCAAGGGCGGCAAGACCTTCACCCGCAAGCTCGCGAAGGACATCGCATTCACCGGCGCAGATGGCGCGCCGAAGACGGTGCCCGGCCGCTCGCTGATGCTGGTCAGGAATGTCGGCCATCTGATGACCAATCCGGCGATCCTCGACGGCGAGGGCCGCGAGGTTCCCGAGGGCATCATGGATGCCGCCGTCACCGCGCTGATCGCGCTCTATGACATTGGCGAAAACGGTCGTCACATGAATTCCCGCGCCGGCTCGATGTATGTGGTCAAGCCGAAGATGCACGGGCCGGAGGAGGTCGCCTTCGCCTCGGAACTGTTCGGCCGCGTCGAGGAAATCGTCGGCATGAAGCCGAACACGATGAAGATGGGGATCATGGACGAGGAGCGCCGCACCACGGTCAACCTCAAGGAATGCATCCGTGCGGCGAAGGACCGGGTCGTGTTCATCAATACCGGCTTCCTTGATCGCACCGGCGACGAGATCCATACCTCGATGGAAGCCGGCCCGATGATCCGCAAGGGCGACATGAAGGGCGCCCCCTGGATTGCGGCCTATGAGGACTGGAATGTCGATATCGGGCTCGAATGCGGCCTTGCCGGCCATGCCCAGATCGGCAAGGGCATGTGGGCGATGCCGGATCTGATGGCCGGCATGCTGGAAGCGAAGATTTCCCAGCCGAAGGCCGGCGCCAACACCGCCTGGGTGCCATCGCCGACGGCGGCGACGCTGCATGCCACCCATTACCACGCCGTCAATGTCGCAAGCGTGCAGGAGAAGTTGAAGGACCGGCCGCGCGCCAGCCTCAAGGATATCCTCTCCGTTCCGGTGGCGGTGCGCCCGAACTGGAGCCCGGAGGAAATCCAGGCCGAGCTCGACAATAATGCACAGGGGATTCTGGGCTATGTCGTGCGCTGGATCGACCAGGGCGTCGGCTGCTCCAAGGTGCCCGACATCAACGATATCGGCCTGATGGAAGATCGCGCCACGCTGCGCATCTCCTCCCAGCACATGGCGAACTGGCTCTATCACGGCGTCGTCAACGAGGACAAGATCGTCGCGACCATGAAGAAGATGGCCGCCGTCGTCGACCGCCAGAACGAGGGCGACCCCCTCTATCGCCCGATGGCCGGCCATTTCGATGACTCGGTCGCCTTCCAGGCCGCGCTCGACCTGGTGCTTAAAGGCCGCGAACAGCCGAACGGCTACACCGAGCCGGTGCTGCACAAACGCCGTCTGGAGCTGAAGGCGAAGGACGCCGCCTGAGGGCGGCAGGAAATGTGAATAACGGGGGCTCTGCCCAGCCGCATAGCCCCCCAATCTTCTCGCCCCGGAGGGGAGAGATGTCGCGGAAGCGACAGTGAGGGGGTAGTCTATCACCGCGATCGCCCTTACGATTCGAAACGCTGCACCACCCTCACTGCCCCTTTCGGGGCATCTCTCCCGCCAGCGGGAGAGAATATAGGGAGCAAGCTGCTACGCCAAATGCGATAACCCTGCCCT
>NZ_JAINWJ010000046.1 GCF_021021415.1 Martelella mediterranea
ATATAGGGAGCAAGCTGCTACGCCAAATGCGATAACCCTGCCCTCAAGGGGAGAGATTGAGGGGCGCGACGCTGCCGCTCGGGCTGTCGCCGACGGCGCCTCAACCAACGAAACAACCCCTTGTTTTCCATCAGCAATCGCTCAAAAAATGCCTTTCGCACACGTCACAATTTGGGCGTGAACGGCGCGCCATTGTCGCCGCGCTGTCAATGTACAGAAAGGAAAACGTTCATGAAAATGCGTTCACTTGTATATGCGGGGCTGGCGGCCTCGGTGGTTGGCGTGCTTTCGCTTCAGACCACGGCTTCGGCGGCGGAAATTCTCGATACCGGCGCCACCTGGAACGCGGCCTGCAACGCCGCGATGACCTGCCGGCTGACAACCAGCGACCTGCCGGCCAATGATGGCGGCCTGGCGATCCCCTCCTTCGTGCGCGCCAGCGGCGCGAACTCGCCGGTCATGATGGTGCTGCCGACGATCGATGGCTGGGACACGCTCCCGAGCGACGGCAAGTTCACCATCTCGGTCGATGGCGAGGAGGTTGCCGCGATCAAGGTCGACCAGCTCAGGCAGGATGATGCCGAGGGCGGTTATGTGACCACCGACCCGAAGATCGTCCAGCCGGTGCTGGCGGCGGCTAGGGTCGGCGAGGACGCGATCATGGTGACCTATGACGGCCCGGAAAGCCAGGAAGTGGCGACGGCCGACCTCACCGGCTTCCGCGAAAGCCTCGACTGGCTCGCCCAGCAACAGCATCACCCGGCCTGACTGCTTGTCTCAAGCTAAAACCACACTACATCGCGCAGGAAGCCTTGCGCGGTGTAGCCAAGGCCGGTCCTTGCCTGCATGCCGGAGCCGACCATGCTGATAGATGCCGCCCGCCGGGCGCTTTACGATCTGATCGACCCGAAAATGCGCGCCATCCTGTGGAAGGTGCTCGGCCTTTCTCTGCTCTGCCTGATCGGGTTATGGGTCGCGATCCGCAGCCTGTTCATGTGGCTTGCCGTTCCCTGGCTTCAGAACCTGTTTCCGACCATGCCGGAATGGACCGGCTGGATCACCTTCGTCCTTTTGATCTTCGCCGCTGTCGGGCTGGCGCTTGGCCTCGCGTTGTTGATGGCGCCGGTCTCCGCGCTGGTCGCCGGCATTTTTCTGGACGAGGCGGCCGAGCATATCGAGCGCAATCATTATCCCGACGAGCCGCCGGGCGAGGCGCTGCCGGTCTTTGCCGCCATGAAGGAGGCGCTGGCCTTTCTCGGCGTCGTCATCCTCGGTAATATCTTCGCACTGTTGCTGCTGCTGGTGCCGGGCGTCAACCTAATCGCGTTTTTCGTCGTCAACGGCTACCTGCTCGGTCGCGAGTTCTTCGAATTCGCGGCAATGCGGTTCATGAGCCCGCCCGAGGCGCGGGCGTTCCGGCGCAAGCGCGGATTGACGGTGTTCCTTGCGGGCCTGATCGTCGCCGGCTTCGTGGCGATCCCGATCGTCAATCTCGCGACCCCGCTGTTCGCCACCGCCTTCATGGTGCATCTGTTCAAGCGCATGGACCCGACAAAAACCGTGGTTCGTGCGGAAAATTGATTTTTATTCGCAACAAACGGCGAATATTTCGAACTTGAATCGAAGGCTGCGAGTCGCTATGACGTTTTCATACCATGATAACGCAGGAGCGCGCGATGAGCCGTATCGTCTATCTCAACGGAGAATGGCTGGCCGAGGAAGAGGCCAAGGTGTCGATCTTCGACCGCGGCTATGTCTTTGCCGATGCCATTTACGAGGTCACCTGCGTTCTGGACGGCAAGCTGCTCGATTATGACGGCCATGCCGCGCGGCTGAAGCGCTCGACGGCGGCCATCGGCATCGCCATGCCGACCGATGACGCCACACTGCTTGCGCTTCATCGCGAGATCGCCGCGCGCAACGACATGACCGAAGGGCTGATCTATCTGCAGGTCTCGCGCGGCAATCCGGGCGACCGCGACTTCATGTTCGAAAACAACATGACGCCGACCTTCTCGATGTTCACCCAGAAGAAGAATGTTCTGGGCGCGGCCACCGGCAAGAACGGCATCACCGTGGTGACGGTCGAGGACCTGCGCTGGGGCCGCTGCGACATCAAGACCGTGCAGCTTCTCTATCCGAGCCTTGCCAAGATGGAGGCCTATGAAAAGGGCGCGGACGATGCCTGGATGGTCAAGGACGGCTTCATCACCGAACAGACCTCGGCAACCGCTTATATCGTGACTGAGGAGGGCGTGGTCGTGACCCGCCCGCTGTCGCGCGAGATCCTGCCCGGCATCACCCGCGCCACCGCGCTCGAGATCGCCGCCCGCAACGGCTTCAAGATCGAGGAGCGCGCCTTCACGGTGGAAGAGGCCAAGGCCGCCAAGGAAGCCTTCTTTACTTCCGCCAGCAATTTCGTGACCCCCGTCACTGCGATCGACGGCCACAAGATCGGCGACGGCAAGCCCGGGGAGATCAGCCTGAAGCTGCGCGACCTCTACATTGCCGACCGGCGGGCGAACGCGATCTGATACCGCGTTCGTTTACGGCCGCGCTGCCGGATTTTCTTCATGCCTATGGCGACCTCGGTTTGTTGACAAACCTGTCCTCAAACTCGGCGTCATCAACTCTGTTTGATGGTTTGGTCTCTG
>NZ_JAINWJ010000047.1 GCF_021021415.1 Martelella mediterranea
CCTTCTGATATCACTCAATAACTTTTAAATCGGCCTCTTAGCGATATCCATGATGATGATATGTATTCTCTCAAGGGCATGTTCGACCGCAGCCGCCGGACGGAGATCTCCGTTGGCGCCCACTCTCCGGCAAGCCCGGCGCGGTTCAGTACCAGAATTGGTCTGGCGCATCGCAACTTTGAAAATGACATTGGAGTGCGGCACTGGCTATAACTAGAAATCTATGAATTGCCGGCGTTTACTGCTGGCGATCGGAGGGGGCATGCTTCGTTTCAGATCTACGAAACCAATCGAGCGCTCAGATGGACGGTTGCGGATCAGGACTGTTGCGTCCTCGATTCTGTTCCAGTCCACCGCCCTTGCCGGAACGCTTGCCGGCGTTCCGCTGCCACTCTATTCGCGCGGCTATACGCGGGCCTATGCGGCGGTGAGCTGCAGTCCTTCTGCGGTGAAGACGGAAACGGCGTCGAATATCGATGCAGACCAGTTCCAGCAGCGAAACACTGATGTCGCGGGCCAGACGATCAGCTGCACCATCGGTTCAGGAACACTGACGGGCCCGCAATATGCCTATGGCGGCCCCTATATGGCGCTCTACAATGTCGGCGCCGGCGGCAGTGACACCTATCGCGGCCAGACCTATAACGTGCACTCCAACTGGGCCTGGTCGGGCTTCGGCGTCAGCGTCACGAACAATGCCGCGATCACGGTCACCGAGGCTGGCAGCACGCAATTGCTGTTTTCGCCGGGCGGGAACATTACGCTCGGCGATCTGCGCACATCGGGCACACAGTACAACGCGCTCGGCGCGGTCTCGCTTGGCGCGCTCAACTGGAGCGGCTCCGATGACAACATGAAGACCGGCGGCGGCAATGGCGGCGCGGTGACGATCATAAGCTCCGGCGATGTGTCGAGCACGGTCGGCGGCGGCATCTTCGCGCTCTCGCAGGGCGGCACCAACAAGCATGCCGACGACATGGGAGAACAATATGCCGGTTCCGGATCCGCCGTTACCGTCAAATCCTACGGTACGGTCTCCGGCTCCCGTTTCGGGATCGCGGCGCTCAGCATAGGCGGGCCCTCGACCTACAGCAGCGACAGCGATTTTTCCGGATCGGGGGACGGTGACTATGTCTCCGTCTATGCCGGCGGGTCGGTTTACGCCACCACGAGCGGGCCGGCGGTCCTCGCCGCATCCTATGGCGGCAATACGCCCTACAACGTCAACAGCTTCGGCGATGGCGTTCAGGGCGGCAATGGCGGAAACAGCTTCGACCAGAGTGCACCCGACTGGCAGGATCGCCCGGCCTACACGGCGGCCAAGGTTGTCGTCGGCAGCAGTTCCAAGCTGATGGCCGGAACGATCAGCACGCAATCCGCAGGGGCGGTCAATCTCTGGCTCAATAACCAGAATATCCAGCTGACGCGCGAGACAGGTGCTGCAATCGCGGCGATCGCGCGCGGCGGCAACGGCCTTGCCGAAGGCGGCAAGCAGGCGATGTTCGGCGGTTCCGCGGTGCAGTCGAAAATCTACGTCTATGGCACGTCGGCGACAACCATCAAGACGAGCGGCTCGCAATCGCCCGGGATTTTCGCGCTCAGCCAGGGCGGCACGTCCTACGAGACCGACAAGGACGACAATGAGCGGCCGGGCGGATATGGCTCGGCGGTTCACGTGACCGTGACCGGCGGCGGCTCGATCTCGACCGGCGGCAGCAACGCGACGGGCATCATCGCCCAGTCGCTGGGCGGCGGCGGCACGTCGACCTTCAAGCAGTCCAAGGGGATGGGCGCGCCGGCGGGCGCGGTCTATGTCTCCAGCGATTTTTCCATCGTCACCTCCGGCGATCATTCGCACGGCATCATCGCGCAATCGGCCTCGGCCGCGGATGGCGATGGCATTTACACCAATGCCGGCACCGGCACGCTCACCTGGGGGGACACCAGCGCCAGCGGGTCGACGAGCAGCGATGTGACAGTAACCAATTCCGGCAATATCACCGTCTACGGCATCGATTCGCACGGCATCGTGGCGCAATCGATCGGCGGCGGCGGCGGGCTTCTGCAGTCCACCGGAACGATAGCGACGAAGAGCTATGCCACGGGCTCGGCCGTTTCCGATCCGAGCGGCGGCCAGACGATCGGCGGACAGACCGCCGGCTCGCTCGCCGCTCAGGTGACCGTCACCAACAAGGGCAATATTTCCACCTATGGCGGCTATGCCGGCGCGAAGACATCGGCCAGCAGTTCCGACCAGACCGCGCTTGGCGGCGGGATCGCGATCCTGGCGCAATCGATCGGCGGCGGCGGCGGCGTCAATACCGGCACCGGCGCGACGGGGGCGATCGGCGCGGGAACGGGGTCGTCATCCGGCAGCGGCAGCAATGGCGGCACGGTTGATGTTCACAATTACGGCAATCTGACCACAACCGGCTCGGAGGCGCACGGCATCGTCGCCCAGTCGATCGGCGGCGGCGGCGGTCAGGGCCGCAACAAGAAGGGCCTGTTTCATACGGTCGGTGGCGCGGGCGGGCCCGGTGGCACCGGCGGAAAAGCAACCGTCATAACCGAGTCCGCGACGGCGATTGCGACGACCGGCGATTACGCCATGGGCATGGTTGCGCAGTCGGTGGGCGGCGGCGGCGGTGCGGGCGGCCAGGCAACGTCCTGGGGCCTGTTTGTTTCGAGTGCGACCGGCGGCAAGGGCGGCGCCGGCGGCGCGGGCGGCACGGCAAAAGTCACGCAGTTCGGCTCCGGCACGAAGGGCGCCAGCGATTACAGCACGCTTTCGACCAAGGGCGACCACGGCACCGGCATACTGGTGCAGTCGATCGGCGGCGGCGGCGGCATCGGCGGCAATGGCAAGTCAACCAGCGCCGGCTTCGGCATCGACATCTCGATCGCCCATGGCGGCTCGGGCGCTTACGGCGGCAGCGGCGGCGACGCGAAGGTCTATACCAACGGCGTTGTTGCCACCAGCGGCACGGATGCACAGGGAATCGTCGTCCAGTCGATCGGCGGCGGCGGCGGTTCGGGCGGTCAGGCCTCCTCCAAGGCGATTGCCGCCGGCGTGCCGTTCGATGAGGACGGCAACACGATCTCATTTTCCGTTTCGATCGCCCATGGCGGGATCGGCGGCGCGGGCGGCGATGGCGGCGCGGCCGAGGCGCATGTCTACAAGACCTCCAGAATCCAGACCTCCGGCGACGGCGCAGCCGGCCTCGTGGTCCAGTCCATCGGCGGCGGCGGCGGCAATGGCGGGGATGCGACCGCCAGTTCCGTCGCCAAGTCGATCACCTCCTGGCTGGCCGAAGACGAGGAGAAAGTCGACGCGGGCACGGATTTCGCGGTCGCGGTGAATTCCTATGTCGGCGGCTATGGCGGCGTGGGCGGCATCGGCGGCACGGTCAGCGTCAGCCATTACGGCGCGATCAGCACGACGGGCGGCTATGCCGACGGCATTCTGGCGCATTCGATCGGCGGCGGCGGCGGCAATGCCGGCACCGGCTCCGGTTCGACCAAGGCGGCAGACGGCATCAAGTCGGCCGCGTTGAATATCGGGCTCGGCGCCTATGGCGGCGCGGGCACCGATGGCGGCAGCGTCGACGTGCACATGGATGACGCCGGCGCCTCGATCTACACCGGCGGGCATGTTTCGCGCGGTATCTTCGCCCAGTCGATCGGCGGCGGCGGCGGCTCCTCCTCCGGGGGCGGCGGCAGCGGCGACGCGGACTGGGACATCACCATCGGTCTCGGCGCTCAGGGTTCAGCGGGCGGCGATGGCGGCGCGGTCAGCGTTTCGAGCGAAGGCGCGATCACCACCAAGGGCGACTGGTCGGATGCGATACTGGCGCAATCGATCGGCGGCGGCGGCGGCGCGGCGGGTTCCGGCAAGAGCTCGCTTTCCATCAAGGAGGACGAGGACGACGACGACGATGATGGCGGGGACGACGCCGAAGCGACGGAAACGTCGCTCGCCATGGTGTCATCCTCGGATGACGATGATGATGACGGCGGCGATGATGGCGCTGACGACGACGACAAGACCCTCACATTCGGCGTGACCGTCGGCTCGACCGGCGGCGCGGGAGGGGCCGGCGGCGCGGTGACCATCGGCCAGAACAGTTCGGGCACGATCGTCGGCACCGGCACGATCCACACCTATGGCACGATGTCGGCCGGCATCGTCGCCCAATCGGTTGGCGGCGGCGGCGGCGCGGTGGCGATCTCGTCGGGCAGCGATGATTCCGACGACAGCGATTCCTCCAGCAGTTGCGATTCCTCAAGCAGTTCCAGCAGCGACGATTCCAGCTCCGACGACAAGGATAGCTGCGCCACGCTCACCATCGGCTCGGAAGGCGGCAGCGGCGGTGATGGCGGCAACGTCTCGGTTTACGCCGGCAACATCTATACCGGCGGCTTCGCCTCGCACGGCATCGTTGCCCAGTCGATCGCCGGCGGGGGCGGGATCGGCTTTTCCTCGGGGCTTGCCGTTTCCAAGGTCAAGATCGGCCTCGGCGGCAAGGCGGACGGCAATGCCGGAACCGCCGGCACCGTTACGGTCAAGACCCTCGCCGATACCAAAATCGTCACCAAGGGCGATACCTCGCAGGGCATCATCGCCCAGTCCATCGGCGGCGGCGGCGGCCTCGTCGGTGCGGCGCTGGGCACCGCGAGCGCCGTCAATGATGACAGCATCTCCAAGGTTCTGAGCGTGACCATGGGCTCCGGCAGCAATCCCGGCACCGCCCATGGCGGCAAGGTGGCGATCAGCCACAGCGGCGCGATCACCACCTACGGTGCGCGCTCGGTCGGCATCGTCGGCCAGTCGATCAGCGGCGGCGGCGGCTTCCTGACGGCGGCTTTGACCGTGCTCGACGAAATCTCCTTCGTCCAGGAACAGGCGCCCAACAGCGCCGATCAGGTGACGGTCGATCTCGATAATGGCGCCGCCATCGTTACCTCCGGCGACGGCGCTTTCGGCATACTGGCGCAGGCGGTTTCCGGCGGCGGCGGCGTGGCGGCCGATCTGGCGCAGAAGCTCAATGCCTCCTACGGCTATTACGACAGTTTCTCGAGCGGCTCGAACTTCTACTACACCGACAACGGCAATGCCGACAGCGCCGGCACCGTTGGCGTCACCATCGCCTCCGGCGCATCGATCAAGACCAGCGGCAAATACGCACACGGCATCGTGGCGCAGGCAATCGGCGGTTCTGGCGGTATCTTCACCCAGAACGGCAAGACCTATGCCGGCACACTCGGCCGTTTCAACAACATCAAGAACGGCGAGGCCGACGGCAACACGCAGTCCGGCTCGCTTGCCGTGACGATCGGCGGATCGGTTACCGTGACGGACCCGACAGCCTGGGGGGTCTGGGCCCAGACGACCGGCGAGACGATGACGTTGACGCTCGACAAGGGCGGGTCGCTGACGGGCTCCACGGCCTCCGCCGCAAACGGAGCCTATCAGGGCGGCGCAGTCTACGCATCGGCAGCCAAGCGAACCAGCATCACACACAACAATTACGGCACGCTGACCGGCAATGTCGTGCACCACGCCTTCGATACACCATCGTCTTCTGCGGCGAACGGCGCGGTGCAGATGGCCGCTCTCGGTGGCACAAGCCTTTTCCTCAATCAGGGAACGGGCACGTTCGTGACCGGCGCGATCGCCGATGTCGACGCTGTGCTCAATGCCGGCAGCATCGATCCGGGCGGGGCGTGGAACACGATTGCCACGACTTTCACCGGCGATTTGGCCGGCGTCGGCTCATCGGGCAGCGCCTATGATGTCGCCGATCTCAGCCTTTCGCCCGCGTTCTCGCCGTTCAGCTATTTCAAACGCAGCAACCGGATCGACTGGCGCACGGAAAGCGCCAGCAAGGGCGGGCTGTTCACCAATCTCGATGTCGACATGGAGCACGGCACGGCCGACCGGCTGACGATCGAAGGCGACTTCGCCGGGACCTGGGGCGTCGATATCAACGCCAACGCCCTGCTGCCGAACACGCGCAGCGAGTTCCTGAAGGCCGAGGGCAGCGACACCTCGTCGCTCACGGCACTTTCCTCGCTGGTCTTCGATTTCACCGACGTTACGAAATCGGCCGAAGGCTGGTACGGTTTCTCGGTCGATGACGCGTATTTCACCGGCAACGGCGTTTCGCTCGGCAAGAATGCCGGCGAGGTTTCGAAGGCGATGCAGCAGGCCTGGGACAAGGTTGCCGATGGCAGCGCCACGGAGGTGAAGTTCGCCGAGGACGAGATTTCGCTCGGGCAGGCCTTCGGCGCCTTCCATCAGTCCGAACCCGATACCTTCTCCGACATGTTGCTGGAACTTGCCTCGCAGACGGCGGCGGCGCCGCTGGCGGATTCGCCCTCGGCGGCGATTTCCGCGGCCAACAGCGTGCTGTCTTGCCCGGCCTTCGAAACGACCGGCGTGATGATGGATGAGGGCTCATGCGTATGGAGCCGCGTGCTTGGCGGCGAGACGACGCAGGACGCCCATGGCGATGCTTCCGGCTACACCCAATCCGTCGGCGGCCTACAGATCGGCGGCCAGACGGAGCTCAGCGATGGCTGGTTCCTGGGCTCGGGGCTTACCTATGAAAACAGCTGGTTCCGCAATGACAGCGGTTCGGAGAAGCTGGATCAGCAATCCTTCACCGGCGCGGTCGCGCTGAAGCGGGAGATGGGGCCGTGGCTCTTCGGCCTCGTCGGCGGCGCCGGTTACAACTGGGGCGATTCCAAGCGCTATATCAATCTCGACACGCTCTCGGCCACGGCGCGGGGCGAACCGGATTCGGCAATGTTCTTCGCCCGGTTCCGCGCATCCTATGAAATAGCCCTCGGCGATGAGTATTACATGCGCCCCAAGGTGGATTTCGATGTCATCAACATGCACCAGTTCGGCTATACCGAAACCGGCGCGGGCGCGGTGAACCTGATGGTCGACGGCAATTCCGACACCGCGTTCGGGGTCACGCCGGGCATCGAGTTCGGCGCGCGGATACCATTCAAGGAAAACTGGCCGGCGCGGCTTTACGGCGATCTCGGCGTGACCTTCCTGACATCGGATGAATGGGAGACGACGGCGCGGTTTGCGGGCCTCTCCTCGATGGACAGCTTCTCGACCTTCACGCCGATCGCCGATACGGTGGGCCATGTCTCGCTCGGGCTCGACCTTGCGCAACGCCAGGGCATGGAGCTGAAGTTCCAGTATGACGGCTCGTTCGCCGACGACTATCAATCGCATGTCGGCTCCGTGCGGTTCGGCTACCGGTTCTGATCAAGCAGCAGGTCACGACCTGCCGAAAAACGCTGGAGCGCGGCAAGCCATTGCCGCTCTCCCCAGCCTACCCAACGCACAGGAATACCGCATGCCCGCCGATCCGTCCGAAGACAACAATGCCGCCGAGGGCATCGCCGCGCCGCCCGTGCCGGACCGCGCGGATGCGCCCGAGGCGCGGGTGGACCCCGCGGTGCTGCAGACCAACGTGACCTGTTCGCGCGGCTTTCCGCAGTGGCTTGCCATGCACAATTGCGCGCTGGCGTTTACCTCCTACCAGACCGGCCAGCTTTTTCTTGTCGGCACCCTGCCCAACGGGTCGCTCTCGCTGCACCAGCGCAATTTCGTCCGGGCCATGGGGCTGATCGGCGACGCCCAGCGCCTGCTGCTGGCCGGCCTTGCCCAGATCTGGCGCTTTGAGAATGTGCTGGCGCCCAATGAGCGCGCCAACGAGCATTTCGACAGGCTCTACGTGCCGCGCCGCGGCCAGACCGTGTCCGATCTCGATGTTCACGAGCTGGGCATCGACGCCGCCGGTCGGCTGCTTTTCGTCAACACCAAATATTCGTGTCTGGCGACCGACAGCGTCGCCCATTCGTTCAAGCCGGTCTGGCGCCCGCCCTTCATCTCCCGGCTGGCCCCGGAAGATCGCTGCCACCTGAACGGCCTTGCGATGGAAAACGGTGTTCCGCGCTTTGTCACCTCGGTCTCGACCTCGGACATCGTCGACGGCTGGCGCGAGCATCGTCGCGATGGCGGCGTGGTCGTTGATATCGAAACGGACGAGATTGTCGCCGAAGGCCTGTCGATGCCGCATTCCCCGCGCCTGCACGACGGCGCTCTGTGGTTTCTCGATTCCGGCAATGGCTTTCTCACCCGGCTGGACCTTGAAAGCAGGGCGCGCGAACGCGTCGCCTTCTGCCCCGGCTTCCTGCGCGGCCTGTCCTTCCATGACGGCCATGCCCTGGTCGGGCTTTCGCTGGCGCGGCGCGAGGGCGTGTTTTCCGGGCTCAATCTCCAGGACGAACTGGAGCGCCGCAAGGCCGAGGCCTGGTGCGGACTGCAGATCGTCAACACCGCCAATGGCGATATCGTCGAATGGCTGCGCCTCGAGGGCGGGATCAAGGAACTCTTCGACGTGCGAGTCCTGCCGGGCGTCCGCTGCCCGATGGCGCTGCCGACCTTCGGCCCCGAACTCGCCAGCTTCATCACCATCGAAGCGCCGGACCAGCCCTTGTCCGAGCGCGGCTGGAAACCGGCCTAGTTTTACGTCGACACACCTTGGATATAGGCCTCCTGGATAACGACGGTCAGCGCCTTTTTCGCCATGCGGCGCGGCTCAGGGAAACCGGAGAATAGCTGCCTATGCGAAGCTTCGGGATGCGCAACTTACCGTCCCTACCCGCGTTTCCTAATCGCGCTCGCATTAGCAGCTAAGCTGCGCAAGTCAAAACGAGCCCGGCGCGCAGTGCATTCTCGCGCGGTTGATCGACGGTGGCGGTGGCGTGGCGGGCGGCGGAAGTGCCGCGGCAAGCGGCGACCAAATCCCGACAAGCAACGCCCTGACGATCCGCCGAGGGAACTTCACGACCAGCATGTCGACCAGAACATGCCATTAAAAAACGGCCGGCCCCTTGCATCGTCGCGAAGCCCGGCCGATCCATCTTTTTGTTCTGACGCATTCGCGCGGACGTCGGCTAGCCCCTTTCGACCGCGCAGTGCCTTAAAGGCGGATCATGCCGGCGTCGACGTTGACGCACTGGCCGGTCATCCAGCCGGCGTCGTCGGAGACGAGGAATGCCACGACCTTGGCGATATCGGCGGGCTGGCCCTTGCCGGGCATGGCCTGCAGCATCTCGACGAAGCCGAAGCTTTCGGCATGCGGGCTCGCCTTCACGCCGTCGGACTCGATCAGCCCCGGCGTGACCGCGTTGACGCGGATGCCGTATTTGCCCACTTCCGTCGCCAGCGCGCGGGTGAAGCCGACCACGCCGCCCTTTGCCGCCACATAGGCGGACATGTTCGGCGTACCGGCATAGAACGCATTCGAGGCGATGTTGAGCACTGTGCCCTTGCGGCCGGCGGCGCGCATCATGTCGGTCGCCTTGCGGCTGGCGATGAACACGCTCGTCAGATTGGTGTCGATGATCTTCTGCCAATGCGCCAAATCGACATCGTCCCAGGCAATATAGGGGACGATGGAGGCGTTGTTGACGAGAATATCGATAGCGCCGTTCTCGGCGGCGGCCTCCAGCATCGTGTTGACCTCATCCACCTCGGTGGAATCGCAGGTCACACCCACCGCGCCGTGACCGATCTCCGCGGCGGCGGCCTTCGCGCCCTCGCCGTTGATATCGGAGATCACCACCTTCGCGCCCGCTTCGGCCAGCGCCCTGGCGATGGCCTTGCCGATGCCCTGTGCGGCGCCGGTTACAACGGCCTTGCGGCCTTCAAGACTGGTACTCATTCCCTCGTTCCTTTCTTTTGTCGCCGTTCCCGGCTCTATGCGTCGATTGCTGCGTCCCAGGCGGCCTGTGCGGCGGCAAGTCCCGCCGCCACATCGACCTTGGCGCCCAATGCCTTCAGCGCCCCGCCCATCGCGGCAACGGCCAGCAGCGCGTAGGCCGGCTGAGCCGTCGGACCCATATGGCCGATGCGGATCAGCTTGCCGAGCGTTTCCGCCCGGCCAGCGGACATGGAGATGCCGTAGCGCGCCCGCGCCTCCGCCAGCACCGGACCGGCGTCGATGCCATCGGGCATCTTCACCGCGGTCGCTGTCGGCGAGGCGATGTCTTCGGAAACCGGCCAGAGGTCGATCCCCATGGCCTTGACGCCTTCCCGGCAGACCCTCGCCGTCACCGCGTGACGCTTCCACACGGCTTCCGGTCCCTCTTCGAGGTAGCGGTCGAGTGCTGCGCTCAGGCCGTTCAATTCCGCCACCGAAGGGGTGAACGGGAAGGGTTCGGTCTTCTTCCAGGCGTTTTTCCAGTCGGTGAAGCTCAGCATGGAGGCAAACGGGGCGTCGGGATTGGCCTCGATCTTGGCCCATGCCGCTTCGGATACGGCCACCAGCGAGAGCGACGGCGGGCAGCCGAGGCATTTGTTCGGGCCGGTGACGTAGATCGCCGCCTGGCTGGATGTCGGGCTCGTGGGCATGCCGGCCCAGGAGGAGACCGCATCGACCAGAAGAAGCGCGCCCGCGTCGGCGACGACCGCGCCAATCGCGTCGATATCGTTGAGCGTGCCCGACGGCGTGTCGTGATTGCAGACGCAGACGATCTTGACCTCGGGATGCGCCTTGAGGAAGGCGCGGACGTCTTCAGGGTCGATCGCGGTGTTATAGGGCACCTCGATCTCCTCGACCTTTTTGGCATAGCGTGCGGCCCAGTAGCCGAAGCCCTTGCCATAAACGCCGGAAGCGAGGTTGAGGACCACATCATCCTTTGCGATCAGCGAGGCGGCAGCGCCCTCGAGCGCCAGCACCGGCTCGCCCTGCAGGATCAGCGGCGGCAGGTCGCAGCCTAGCGCCTCCTGCGCCTTGAGGGTGAGATCCTCGAAGAAGGCCTGGAAGGCCGGATCGTAATCGTAGAGCACCGTGGTGCCGAGCGCACGCAGCACTTCAGGATAGGCATCCACGGGACCGGCCGTCAGGGTGAAGACCGGCGGTTTGGTTTCAGGATATCTCATCTGGTCCTCCTCAGCCGTAGAAATTGACGCCGGTCTTGTAGTCCTTGAAGCTCTCGGGATCGTGGCTGAACAGAACCTCGGCGTTTTTCGCCTTCTCGATCTCCTTCAGGCGGCGCATGGAATTGACGCCTGCCACGGGATCGATGTGGAAGCCCGCATTGATGTCATTGTCGTAATTCTTGCGGGTATAGGCGGCGTCGAGCGTGAGCAGAAGCGGACGGCGCGTGTCGAATTCCACCAGCAGCGAATAATGCCCGACGGTATGGCCCGGCGTGTAGAGCAGCGTCACGCCCGGCGCGAGTTCGACATCGCCCTCGATCAGTTCGAACTTGGTGTTGGCCGCCGTCTGCCCGGCTCCGAGTTGATCGCTCATGCCGCGCGCTTCCGCCACATCCGTGGAAAAGGCGAGGTCGGAATAGCCCAGCACCTCGAACGGCTGGCATTTGGCAGCCTGGGGGAGCTCGTCCTTGTGGCAGATCTTCTTGGCGTCGGGGAAGAACTTGTTGCCGCCGACATGATCGAAGTGGAAATGCGAGTTGAACAGGACATCGATGTCCTTGGGCTCCAGCCCCAGGAGCTTGAGCGCGCCGGGAATGGTCTGCTCCTTGGTCTGTTGCGGCTTTTCGAAGGGCAGCACCTTCTGCACGTGGTCGAAATCATAGCCGGTATCGATCAGGAACTTGCCCTTGGGGTGATCGACGAGCACGGAATAGACGGGAAAACGAACCTCGCCGCCCGGCCCCTTGTTCCACCAGATATGAAAACCGTCGAGCACCAGCGAACCGCCGTCGAGCAGGAAGACCTTGGTATCTGCCATGTCACTTCTCCTATAGGTTTGTCCGGCTTCTCCCGGACCCGGAATTGGTGGATGACGCCCTTTACCGGGCGCCGCGTTCGTAGGCAGCGCCGAGTGCTGCAGGCAGCTTTGCCCGGCGTCCGAAAAGCACGAGGACCAGCATCACCGCCGCGAAGGGCAGCATCTGGATGACGTCGGTCGGAATGTTCGAGCCCGCGACCTGCAGTGCCGTGGTCAGCGACAGCGCCGCGCCGAAGATCAGCGAGCCGACCAGCACCCACAGCGGCCGGCCGCGCGCCAGCATGGCAAGCACGATGCCGATGAAACCCGCGCCGCCGGTCATGAAGGGAAGGAACAGCCCCGCCCCGATATTGGCGAGATAGGCCCCGCCGAGCCCCGCCATCGCGCCGGTGAACAGAACCGCGAAAACGCGGATGCCGAGCACATTGCCGCCGGCCACGTCGAGTGCGGCCGGCCGCTCGCCGGCTGCCCGGAGCGTCATGCCGAGATTGGTGCGCCGGTAGAGAACCGCCAGCACCACGACCGCCAGAAGCGCGAAATAGACGATCAGATGACGGCCGAACAACGATGGCCCGATCACAGGCAGATCGGTCAACCCCGGAATGCTCAGCCGCTCGGGTGCCGGCAGGCGCGGATAGGTGCGCGAGAACTGGAAATGGTGCAGCAGCGCGGTCAGCCCCTCCACCCCGAGCGTCAGACCGATGCCGATCACGATCTGGTTCAGCCCGAGACGCACGCACAGCACGGCCATGACGATGGCAACCAATACGCCGCCAAGTATGCCGCCCAGAAAGCCCAGCCACAGGGATTCTGTCCTGAAGGCGACGAGAAAGCCCATATAGGCCCCCATCAGCATCATGCCCTCGATGCCGATATTGAGCACGCCCGCCTTCTCCGACATCTGCTCGCCAAGACCGGCCAGAAGCATCGGGATGGCGGCAATGATCGCGCCCGTGAGAAGAGACGACAGGAACGCCTCGGTCAGCAATCCGCTCATCTCAACGCTCCTTCTTGCGTTTGTGCTGATCGATATACTCGCCAAGCCCAAGGCAGATCAGGAGGCTGGCGACCAGCACGAGGGTGAAGTTCTGCGGCACGCCGAGACGGCGGGCGGCGCTCTCGCTGCCGATCATCAGCGCGGAGTAGAAGAAGACGAGCACGATCGCGCCAAACCCGTTGAAGCGGGCAAGAAACACCAGCGGAATGACCATCAGTCCATAGGCCGGATTCCAGTTGGCGGGCACATTCCCGGCAACGCCGAGGATTTCGGAGGCGCCCGCGAGCCCGGCCAGACCTGCCGACAACGCAAACGTCGCCATGGTCAGGAGCGGCACCGAAAGGCCAGCATGGGTGGCGGCGACAGGGTTGGCGCCCACCATCCGCAACCGCAGACCGAAGGAGGTGCGGGTCATCATCAAGTGGACCGCCAGAACCGCGATCAACCCCCAGATCAACCCGCTGGAAATCGAGGTATCGAACAGCCGCGGCAAACGATCGGCCACCGGAAGGGTGCGCGTCTGCGGCACTGTGGTCGCCGGGTCCCGGAAGATGAGCTTGACCAGAGTCGCGGCCAGCAGCACGCCGAGAAACGACATCATCAGCGTCGTGATGATTTCGTTCACGCCCTGATAGGCCTTGAGCAGCGCCGGTATGACCGACCACAGCGCGCCGACGAGGGCCGCCAGCAGGAAGCCGACCAGAAGCACCGCCCAGCCGGGCAGGATGCCGACCAGGAGGGGCGCGGTCGCCGCGGCGGCGACAGCGCCGAGCAGGAACTGTCCGTCCGTTCCGAGATTCCATATCCCGGCGCGAAACGCGACGATCAGCCCGGCGGCGAGAAACAGAAGCGGCGCCATGCGGGTTGCCGTCTGCTGCAGGCCCAGTCCCGAAAACAGCGAGCGATCGAGGATGTAGCCGTAATAGGTCAGCGGATTGACGCCCACCAGCATCAGAATGATCGCCGACAGCAGGAAGGCGGCGATGATCGGGCCGACCGTCAGCGTCAGGATACGCTGGAACGCGCTGCGCTCGGTCACGGGGCGCGCGCTGCTGGCCGCTTCGGTCTTCGTATCCGCCGATACGGTGTTGATGTCGTCTTGCATGCTCATGCCGTCGCCTGTCTCACTTCTTCCTCGCCGGCCATCATCCGGCCGATGCGCAGGCGCAGGGCCTCGCCGCTGCCGTCATTTTCGACGATCCCGCGGATACGGCCGCCTTCCATCACCGCGATGCGGTCCGACAGCGCCATCAACTCGTCGAGGTCTGTCGAGATCAGCAGCACGCCAAGGCCGCGTTCGGCGATATCGGCGATGCGCTGGCGCGATGTGTCGATGTTCTGAAGGTCCAGCCCGTAGGTGGGTTTGTTGAACACCACGACGCGGGCCTCGCCCGAAAGCTCGCGCCCCAGCAGGACCTTCTGGATATTGCCGCCCGAAAGCCGCCCGATCGGGGTGGTCTCGCTCGGCGTGCTCACCGAAAACCGTGCGATGAGTTCGCGTGCATGCTCGGCAATGCGGTGCGGACGCTCCATGCCGTTCACCCAGAAGGGCGGCTGGCCGATATCCTTGAGCACCGTGTTTTCCGAGATCGGAAAGGCGGCGACCGAGCCTTCGGACAAACGGTCATCCGTCAGGTAACGTAGCCCCTTGCGGCGGCGCTGGGCGATGGAGGCGCGGGTAATGTCCTCGCCATCGAGTTCGACGCGCCCGGACTTGAGAGGCCGCTGGCCCGCCATGGCCTCGGCCAGTTGCTTCTGACCATTGCCGTCGATCCCGGCCACGCCGACGATTTCGCCAGCTCTGAGGCTCAGGGAAATGTCGTAAAGGCCCATGACATCGGCATCGCCCTCGGTCGAAAGATTTTCGACCCTGAGAGCGACATTGTCGCGGACCGTGCTTTTCCTGTGCTCGGTGGACGTGGCCCCGGCCTCGCGGCCGAACATCAGGCGGACGATCTCGTCCACAGCCTGGTCCTCGGACATGGATTTCAATTGTTCCGGGCCCATTTCGCCGGCAAGCGCGCCCTGTTTCAGCACGGAAATGCGATTGCCATAGCGATAGGCCTCGGCAAGCTTGTGGGTGATGAAGATCACCGCCAGCCCGCTTTTGACGAGCTGCTGCATCCGCTCGCCAAGCTCCTGCGCGCCCTGTGGCGTGAGCATGGAGGTCGCTTCGTCGAGGATCAGCACCTTGCTGTCGCGCAAAAGCGCTCGGGCGATCTCGATCTGCTGCTGCTGTCCGAGCGAAAGCTCGCCGGTCATGGCATCGAGCGGGAGGGAAAGCGCGAATTGCCGCTTCAACTCCTCCATCCGCGCCGTGATCCGGGCGCGGGGCGGACGCTGATACCAGGGCGCGCCCAGCGTCAGGTTTTCCAGAACCGTCAACGTCGGCACCAGCATGGAATGCTGGAAGACCGTGCTGATGCCGGCATCAAGGCTGGCGGAGGGGCTGGCCAGCCGGGTTTTCTCGCCATTGAGCGAGAGGTAGCCCTCGTCCGGCTGCTGAAGGCCGGAGAGAATGCCGACCAGCGTCGATTTGCCGGCGCCGTTCTCGCCCAGAAGGACATGAACCTCACCGGGATGAAATGTGAGCGACACGTTGTTGACCGCAATCACGCCGGGAAAGCGCTTGGTTACGCCATGTACGCCAATGACGCCTGCCCCCGTTGCCGGGGACAGGTTTGTCGGGGTTGCCGCTGCATTTGCCACGGATACGCTCACTCGGTCACGGTAACCAGGGCGCGGACATCTTCCGCATCGAACTTCGGCTCGACCGTGATCTCGCCCGCGATGATCTGGTCGCGCAGCGCCATCACCTCGGTCCAGGCGGCCTCGTCGACCTGCGGCGTCTTGACGAGCTTGACGGAATCATCCGCCAGGCTGATCGCGTAGCCATGGGTGCCGAACTGGTCGGCCTTCAAGTCTTCGATCATGGCGGTGTAGACGGGCGTCATATCCCATAGAACCGAGGTCAGCAGATGGCCCTTGTCCAGCTCGGACTTGTCGCCGATTACGTCGATGAAGAGCACGTCCGAACCGTCGGTCGCCTTGTTGGATTCAACGGCCTGGATCATGCCGAAGCTCGAGCCGTTGCCCTGACCGAAGATGATGTCGGCGCCGGCCGCGATGACCGACGTCGTCACGCGGTTACCGCCTGCGGCATCGGAATAGGCTGCCGGGCCGATGACCGAATACAGGATCTTGACGTCCGGGTTCTCGGCATGAACGCCCTCGGCGAAACCGGCCGACTGCGAGTTCCATGAGGGCGGCTCGCCGGAGACGACGATGCCGACGGTGCCCGTGGTCGTCATCTTTGCGGCCAGACGGCCGGCAAGATAGGCGCCCTCATGGCCGGAAAGCGTGTAGTCGGCGACCAGCCCCTTCACCAGAGCGTCAGGGCTGTCGACGATCGCGACCGGCACGCCGGTTTCCTCGGCGATCTCCGGGCCGGCGGTATTGTAGCCGCTGGCATGCGCGATCATGAGGTCGGCGCCGTCGGCCGCGAGTTCCCGCATCGGCGCGCGAACATCGCCGTAGCCCAGACCTTCGGCGACGATGATTTCGACGCCGGTTGCCTCGGCGGCGGCCTTGGCCGCTTCGACGCCCTGCTGGTTCCAGCCATAGTCACTCCCTTGTTCCGGAGTGAGGATGGCTATGGTATCAACCTCCGCGGCAAATGCCGCCGGAGTCCCCAGCACCACGCTAAGCGCAACAGAAGCAAGTAGGTTTTTCATCATGCTGTTCCCTAATTGGTTGTCAGTTTCCCGTCACAAGACGGAAGCGATTGGCAGACTTGTTGTTCTTGTTGCCCTGTCTGCTTGGGTTTTCTCATCTCCGGCCAAGGCCGAAAGTGAAGCTTATGTGCCCTATTCGGGCATTATTCATGGCACCGAAGGCGCCAATCCCGTGGAAATCTCAGTTGCCAATGAGACCGACACCTCGCTCGATTGCCGCGCGGCGCTGGCCCACTGGTATTCCGATGAACTGGGCCGCATCGCGCCCGGCCAACAGTTGACGTTGACTCTCTGGCACGACAGCAAGACCGGCGTTCTCAACCTGATGAACGCCACCGACGACCGCATGCCCGTCGAGGCCATCTGGTGCACGAGCGATACCGCCCGCGCGCGCCTCGACCTGCCGATGAAGACCGGCAAGGCGGCTGCCGCGCTGCACTTTTCCTGCAAGACCGAAGAGGCTTCCGGGCTGAGCTGCGTTACCACGGACGACTAGGCTCGATTTTTTCCGAGTAAGCGCTTCGCGCTCCGGCACGGTCCGGGCGCGGGCTTCGCCGGCGGACGCGGCAATGCCGAACGCCTGGCGCATGCCGCGCGCGCCCTCAAGCGCGCCACCGGCGGCCATATCAAGGCCCGCAATCATGCGCCCCGCTACGCCACGGCGCATATCCATATCTGCGATAGAGGCGATTGTCGCCATGTCCCAAGCCCTCTGCCTTGGTGTCTTTGTTTGGAGGGAAGGATGACATAAACCAGACACACGTCAAGCAGATTGTCTGTCATTCTTTCATTCTTATGAGTTGACAAGAAGGCATTCACGCGATCAAATTTGCTTGCAATTACCCTTATCCCTGCTGGCCGCCGCCGGGCGCACGAGGTTTCAAACAATGCCGCCAGACCTGAACTTACGCATACTCCCGCGCACGGTGCAGCAGGAAACGGTCGAGAAGCTGCGGCTTGCGATTTTCTCCGGCGTTTTCGAACCCGGAAGCCGCCTGATCGAGAGTCAGCTCTGCGTGCAGCTCGGCATCAGCCGCCCCTCTTTGCGTGAAGCCTTGCGCAGCCTGGCGGCGGAACGGCTCATCGACATCGTGCCCAACCGCGGCCCTTCGATACCCACCCTCACATGGGAAGAGGTCACCGCCATCTACGAGGTGCGCGAACTGCTGGAAGTCGAGGCCGCCGGGCGCTGTTCGCAGAGGATCTCCGCTGAGCAACTGCAAGCGCTTGAGAACACGCTTCATGCCTTCGAAAAGGCCGCCTCAAGCAAGGACAGTCTGGCGCGGGTGACCACTGCCGCGGACTTCTATTCCGTCATTCTCGCAAATTGCGGGAATCCGATCCTGGAGGAAATCCACCGGGGTCTGGTCGCCAGGATCAGCCTTTTCCGCTCACGCTCGATGTCTCTGGAAGGGCGCGCCGTCAGCAGTCTGGCGGAGATGAAGGAAATTTACGACGCCATTGCCGCAGGTGATGAAAAAGCGGCCCGGAAAGCTGCCGGAAAGCACATCCTGGAGGCGATGGCGGCGACGAAGAGGTCGATGGACAGCGGGAGCTGAAGCGCGTTGACGCAAAGTGGACACCGGTTTCCGCCCGGACGCGCGGAACAACAGGCAGCAGGAGCACGATCCGGTTTCCGCCGGCATTAATCCGGCCTTCAGGGCCATCGCTCCGGCCCACAAAGAAGGGGATCATCATGACATTTCAGATCAGACAGCGCGCGGGCCGTAGCCTCACGCCCGCGGCCGCCATGGAGACATGGCGATGACCGGCGCTCATCCGGCCGAACAGATGATCGCGGACGTGGTCATCATCGGCGGCGGTTCAGCCGGCAGCCTGCTGGCCGCCCGGCTGAGCGCGAATCCGGCGCGCCGTGTTCTGCTGATCGAAGCCGGCGAGGAGCCCTCCGACCCCGATATCTGGACGCCCTCGGCCTGGCCCGCGCTTCAGGGCCGCGCCTACGACTGGGATTATCTGACGGAACCGCAGGCCGGGACCTATGGGCGGGTTCACCATTGGGCGCGGGGCCGGCTGATCGGCGGATCGAGCTGCCTGCATGCCATGGGTTACATGCGCGGACACCCCGAAGACTATCAGGCCTGGGTCGATGCCACCGGCGATGCCCGCTGGAGCTGGGAATCACTTCTGCCCGTCTTCGACGCGATCGAAGACCGTCCGGACGGCAGCGGCCCGATGCCCATCTACATGCCCGACGAGGAGGTGAGCCCCCTCACCCGCGCATTCATCGAAACCGGCGTCTCGCTCGGCCTTTCGCGCCTTCCAAACCACAATGACGGCCGCATGGTCGGCGTCACGCCCAATTCGCTGAACATCCGCGACGGGCGCCGCGTCACGGTCGCCGAGGCCTGGTTGACGCCGGAGGTTCGGGCACGGGAAAACCTTCGGATTGTCACCGAAATCCGGGTGCACCGGCTGGTCATGGATGGCAATCGGGCACACCGGATCGAGGCCATTGGCCCGCACGGCCCGATCGGCATATCTGCGGATGAGATCGTCCTTTCCGCAGGCGCGCTGGAAAGCCCGGCCCTCCTGATGCGCTCCGGGATCGGACCCGAGGACGTGCTCAAGGCTGCATCGGTCGATTGCCGGATCGACATGCCGGGCATCGGCCGCAATTTGCAAGACCATCTGCTGGGCGCCGGCAATCTCTACGCCACCCGCAAACATCTGCCGGCATCGCGCCTTCAACACTCCGAATCGATGGCCTATATGCGGGCCGGCGAATTCACCGCCACTGGGCGGCCCGAGATCGTGGTCGGCTGCGGCGTGGCGCCGATCGTCTCCGAATGGCTCCTGGCGCCCGAGGCGGGCACGGCCTATTCGTTCCTGTTCGGCGTCACCCACCCGACCAGCCGCGGGAGCCTCAGCCTCAGCGGACCGAACCTGGATGACCGGCTGATCATCGACCCGGCCTATCTGCAAACCGAACATGACCGCGCCATGTTCAGAAGCGCGCTGGAGGCCGCGCGGACGATCGGGCATGCGGACGGGCTTGCCGAATGGCGGGATCGCGAACTCGCCCCCGGCCCGCTCGGCAGCAGGGCCGAGATCGACGAATTCATCGCGAAGGCCGTCATCACCCATCACCATCCCTCTGGCACCTGCCGAATGGGCAAGGACGACGATGCGGTTGTCGATCCGAACCTCAGGCTCAAATCGCTCGACAATCTCCATGTGGTGGACGCTTCCGTCATACCCAGCCTGACGGCGGGACCCATCCACGCCGCCGTTCTGGCAATTGCCGAGACCTTTGCCCGCACGATGACCGCCGGCGATTGACACAGGAAAGGACATGAAATGAGCGTTTTTGACGAAGATCTGTTCCTCAAGGGCCTTGAACAGCGCAAGAGCACGCTCGGCGCGGACTATGTCGAGCAAAACCTTGCGGCGGCCGATGATTTCACCCGCCCGTTTCAGGAGGCGATGACGGCGTGGTGCTGGGGATTTGGCTGGGGCGACGATGTGATCCCCCCGAAGACGCGTTCAATGATGAACCTCGCCATGATCGGGGCGCTCGGCAAGATGCATGAGTGGGAACTGCACTGTCAGGGCGCCATCAACAACGGCGTCTCCAAGGAGGAAATCCGCGCCATTATCCATGTCGTCGCGATCTATTGCGGCGTGCCGCAGGCGCTTGAATGCTTCCGCGCCGCGCGCAAGGTTCTGGAGGATCAGTGAGCCGCATTGTCCAGGCGCGACGTGGAGCGAGTATGCCTGCAAATCGGGCATGACGCATGTTTTCGCGCCACCGTCCGCCTGGCTGAGACAGGCCGGCGCAATCAGGCCTCGTCTTCCATCGCGTGCCTGGCCGCCGCCTTGGCCTGGTCGAGATGGCGCTGCGCCGCCTCCCGCGCGCGCTTTTCATCGCCCGCGGCAATCGCATCGTAGATGTCGCGCATCTCCTGAAGGCTGTCCTCTGCGCGCCCCTCAAGCGACATGGACCGACCGCGGAAAAAACTGATCCGCGCCACCAGCCCGCGATGGACTTCCTCGAGAATGGCGTTACCGCAATTGGCCAGAATGATCGCATAGAATTCAGCCGCCGTGGTTACCAGTTCGAGGCTGTCAGCGCTTTTCTGGGCGCGCTCGAAAGCCTTCAGCGCCCGTTCAAGCTCCTTGACCTGTTCGGGCGTGATCCGCGCGGCGCAACGGCCCACCGCGGCGACCTCCAGAAGTTCGCGCACGTCGTAGATCTCGGTCGCCTCCTCCCAGGAAAGCTTGGGAACGAAGGGGCCTCGGTTGGGGATGATCTCGATCAGCCGCTCCGCCTGCAGGCTGCGCAGCGCCTCGCGGAGCGACGGGCGACTGACCCCGAGCTGGGCGCAAAGCTGGCTTTCAACCAGCCGGCTGCCCGGCGGGAACACGCCGGCAATGATCGCCAGTCTCAGCTTCTCGATCGTCTGCTGCTGCACAGTTCTCGGCGTGATCCGGAGGTCCAGGCCAGGATTCATGGTGTTTCCTCAAGGCTCTTCAAATTATATTTCACGACTTTTCTACACGAACGACCGCGCAGAGGATAGCATGAGGCCCTCCGCTGTCTGCAATAATTAACGCAAGAATGTCTTACAATCTTATTGACAGCTAATAACGGGCGTGGTTCCCTGCCAACATAAAAAACAGACAGAAACGTCAAGGGAACAATGAAATGGCGGACAGCCCCACCCACAGCCGGTATGAAGCACGTCGGATCGATACCGGCCGCATTACATTGAACGTGCGCATCGGGGGCAATGGCCCGCTCATGCTGTTCTACCACGGGATCACCGCGAATTCCGCCGTGTTCGGCCCGCTCATGGACGCCTTTTCCGACCGGTTCACAACGGTGGCGGTGGACCAGCGCGGCCACGGGCATTCGGACAAGCCGCAAACCGGATACGATGCTGCCGACTTTGCAGACGATATCGCCGCGCTCATCAAGACGCTCGATATGGGACCCGCCATCCTGGTCGGGCATTCGCTCGGATCGCGCAATTCCGTCACCGCCGCAGCGCGCCATCCCGAACTTGTCCGCTCAGTCGTCGCCATCGACTTCACACCCTATATCGAGGACGCGGTCTTCGCCTCGCTTTCCGCAAGAGTGAATGCCGGCGATCAGGCCTTCGCCGATACCGAGGCCGTTATCGCCTATCTCGCCAATCGCTATCCGAATATTCCGGCGCCAGCGATCCGAATCCGTGCGGAAAGCGGCTACGCCCAGGCCCATGACGGACTGCGCCCCCTCGCCTCGGCGTCCGCCATGGCCCAGACGGCCGAGGGCCTGCGCGCCGATCTGGCGCCCGCCTACCGCGCGGTGACCCGTCCGGTTCTGATCATGCGCGGCGCCGACAGCAAGCTGGTCTCCGCGGCGGCGCTTGAAAAGACCCACGATCTGCGTCCCGATCTGCCCATCGTCGTCGTGCCCGGCGCCGACCACTACGTCAACGAGACCAATCCGGACGTCACGATCAACGCGATCCGCAATTTCATCGACGGCTGAGCGGCCGGCGTCCCCAATAAAAATCAACAGGAACAGAGAAATGGTCAGCATCAACAAAACCTCGGACAAGACACGGGTTGCGCAGGTTGCGGGCGGCGGGTTTTCCGGCCTCACGGCCGCGATCGCGCTCCGCCAGAACGGCTGGGACGTCGTCCTGCACGAAAAGAGCCCCGAACTGCGCGCCTTTGGCGCGGGCATCTATCTCTGGCACAACGGCCTCCGGGTGCTCGAAGGCATCGGCTGCCTGAATGAAGTGCTGGAAGATTCCTTCACGCCGCCGGCCTATGAGACCTGGATGCACAACAAGTCCGTGTCGAAGGAGACATTCAACGGTCTGCCGTGGCGCATCATGACCCGCGCGCATCTGCACGATGCGCTCGCCAACCGCGCCCGTGAAGTCGGCGTTGAAATCCGCACCAATTCCGAGGCGGTCGGCGCGGAGGCCTCCGGCACGCTGAAACTGGCCTCCGGCGAGGTTGTTGAAGGCGATCTGATCGTCGGCGCTGACGGCGTCGGCTCCAAGGTGCGCGATTCGCTCGGCTTCGAGCAGGAGCGCTGGGGCGCGACCGACGGCATCATCCGCCTCATCGTACCGCGCCACAAGGACAAGCTCGGCCATGGCGAATGGGACAACACCATCGACATGTGGAACCACTGGCCGCGGGTGCAGCGCATTCTCTATTCGCCCTGCAACGACAGGGAACTCTATCTCGGCCTGATGGCGCCGTCTGCCGATCCGCGCGGCTCCAAGGTGCCGCTCGACCTCGAGGTCTGGATGGAAATGTTCCCCTTCCTGGAGCCCTGCCTGGTCGATGCCGCGAAGATCGAGGACGCGCGCTACGACACCTATCAGACCACCAAGCTCAACACCTGGTCGCGCGGCAAGGTCGCCCTCGTCGGCGATGCCGCCCATGCCATGTGCCCGGCGTTGGCGCAGGGCGCCGGCTGCGGCATGGTGAACGCCTTCACGCTCGCGCAGGACGTAGAGAAGGGCGCATCGCTCGAAGAAGCACTCGCCGACTGGGAAAAATCGGTGCGTCCGATCACCGACCTGACCCAGAAGCTGTCCGCCGATCACGCCGCGAACCGCACCATGTCCTATGGCAACGGCTTCACCCCGGAAGCGCTGACCGCCGCCCGCTTCGACCCGATCAACCGCGTCTATTCGTGGCCGCAGTAAGCACTATCCCTTTCATCTCTACAGGAGACATTCATGAATTACTCTAGCCAGGTCGAAAAGGACTACGAGGTCCGCGGCTGGTACGGTGCGACACAGGAAGTGCTGCATGATGGCGGCAGCGCAACGGCCCCGCTGATCAAAGCGGCGGCAGGCGTCATCATCAAGAACCCCTTTGCGGGCAAGTTCGTGGCAGACCTTTCCGCGCTGACCGCGCCTTCGGCCGCCATCGGCTATGCGCTGGGCGAACGCGCGGTGGCCCTGCTGGGCGGCCGCCCGGCAGAAAGCTACGGCAAGGGCGGCATCGCCGGCGTTGCCGGCGAGCAGGAGCATGTGGTGGCCTGCGTCACCACCACCTTCGGCGATCCGCTGCGCGAAGCCATCGGCGGCGGGGCCGCATGGATTTCCTCCGCCAGCAAGGTCGCTTCGGCCGGCACCGCCATCGATATTCCGCTCGCCCACAAGGACGAGCTCTATATCCGGTCCCATTACGACGCCTTCACCTTCGTCGTGCCGGACGGCCCGCGTCCTGACGAAATCCTGATATGTGTTGCGGTGGCCACCGGCGGCCGCGTGCATCAGCGCGTGGGCGGAATGAGCGTTGCCGACCTCAAGGCAACGGCCTGAAACAAAACGAACACCAAGGAGACGACATGCCTCTGAACATCAAAGACCTGAAAATCACCTCCTCCGATTTCGCGCCGCTTTCGCGCCTCGCCGACAAGCATGCCGGCGACAAGGGCAACGCCCTGCCGAAACTGACGGTCAGCGGCGTGCCGGAAGGCACCAAGGAGCTGGCCGTGATCTGCCATGATCCGGACGCGCCCCTGGCCCATGGCTTCACCCACTGGACGGTCTATGCCATCGACCCCAAGGCCACCGATCTTTCGGACGCGCAGGAAAAGTACCGCGTCGGCCCCAATGGCGCCGGAGACATGCAGTATTATGGACCG
This sequence comes from Martelella mediterranea, assembly GCF_021021415.1. Classification (GTDB taxonomy): domain Bacteria; phylum Pseudomonadota; class Alphaproteobacteria; order Rhizobiales; family Rhizobiaceae; genus Martelella; species Martelella mediterranea_C. The sequence continues at coordinate 24,151 of NZ_JAINWJ010000047.1, forward strand.
CAGCCGCCGGCCGGCCATGGCGACCATCATTATTACTTCTGGGTCTACGCACTGGACACCAATGTCGAGGGCACGCCGACGCGCGAAGAGTTTCTCGACAAATATGCGGACAATATCATTGAGCAGAACCGGATCGTCGGTCTCTACTCCAACTAACCGATGTTTTTCCCGGCGTGATTCCCTTCGGGGTCACGCCGGGGCCGCCCCTCCAGAGGAGACCTGAACAATGTCTGATACGAGAACAGCGCGCGAAACCGCGATCCAGGAGCTGGTGATGGCCACCCGCATTCTGGTGAACGAGGGCATCATGGATGTCTTCGGCCATATCAGCGCCCGCGACCCGGAAAACCCGGACCAGTTCCTGCTGCCGCAGAAACTCGCGCCCAATACGATCACGCCCTCCGATATCCAGACCCTGACGCTCGATGGCGAGACGACGGACAACCGCCCCTCCTATTTGGAGCGCTATATCCACAGCGAGATCTACAAGGCCCGGCCGGATGTGATGTGCGTTCTTCACACGCATTCGCCCGCCGTTCTGCCCTTCTGCTTCATCGACACCCCGCTGCGGCCGGTCACCCATATGGGCGCCTTCCTCGGCGAATCCGTGCCGGTTTATGAAATCCGCGACAAGCAGGGCGAGAACACCGATCTGTTCGGCGGCAGCCCCGAAGTCTGCGCCGAAATCGCCGAAAGCCTCGGCCAGTCGGCTGCCGTGATCATGGCCCGCCACGGCGTCGTGAACGTCGGCAACTCGATCCGGCAGACGACCTTCCGCGCCTTCTATATGGAACAGGAAGCCAAGGCCTATACGCTCGGCCTCCAGATCGGGAAGATCAAGTTCATGACCGATGGCGAGCTCGAGGCCGCCGGCAATCTGGTCGGCGCGCAGATCAATCGCGGCTGGGATCACTGGTCGGCGGCTGTCCGCCACAAGGGCCTTGCCGAAGACCTCGACTAAGACACGCCCACGGAAGGCGCAATCAAGGGCCTGAAGTCCCTGCGCCTCCCGCTCCTCAACATACGCAAGACGGATCGGACCGGTCGCGCCGATCGCAAGGAAGAACGCCATGTCGCACGCTGAAACCTATGACTACGTCATCGTCGGAGCCGGCTCCGCGGGCTGCGTGCTGGCCAATCGACTGACCGAAGACCCCTCCGTTACCGTCCTGCTGCTCGAAGCCGGCGGCTGGGACCGCGATCCGATGATCCATATTCCGCTCGGCTGGGGTAAGATCCTCACCGAGCGGCGTCACGACTGGATGTATTTCTGCGAGCCGGAGGACAATGTCGGCGGCCGTGCCGTGGAATGCGCCCGCGGCAAGGTGATCGGCGGCTCGTCGTCCACCAATGCCATGGCCTATGTCCGCGGCAATCGCGGCGATTACGACCGCTGGGCGGCTTCGGGACTTTCGGAATGGTCCTATGAAAAGACCCTGCCCTATTTCAAGAAGACGGAAAGCTGGGAAGGCGGGGAAACGGCGTTTCGCGGCGGCTCCGGCCCGGTCTCGACGCAGCGCTGCCGCTACCAGGACCCGCTGACGGATGCGGTGGCCGAAGCCAGCCGCGCGGCGGGTTATCCCCAGATCGAGGATTACAACGGCGAGACCCAGGAGGGGTTCAGCCGTCTGCAGATGACCATCGACAAGGGTCGCCGCGCCTCCACCGCCAACGCCTATCTGCGGCCCGCCATGAAACGGAAGAACCTCACCGTTCTGACCCATGCCATGGCGAAACACATCACCTTCGAGGGCAGCCGCGCCACCGGCCTCGTCTTCGACCACAATGGCAATGAGCGCCGCGTCATCGCAAAGCGCGAAGTGCTGCTTTCGGGTGGCGTCATCAACACACCGCAACTGATGATGCTCTCGGGCCTCGGCGCGGGCGACGAGCTGCAGGCGCAGGGGATCGAGACCCGGGTCAATCTTCCCGCCGTCGGCAAGAACCTTCAGGATCACGTTTCGGTCCTGATCATGCATCACCGCAAGACGCCCGGCCCCTTCCTGCACAAGATGCGTGCCGACAGGATCGCGATCGATTTCGCCAGGACCTATCTGACGGGCAAGGGCTTTTCCGGCGACGTGCCCGGCGGCGTGGTGGCTTTCCTGAAGAGCGATGAAACCCGCCCTCTGCCCGATATCCAGCTCCTCTTCACCGCCGCCCCGCTTGCGGCATGGCCGTGGTTCAAGCCGTTCAAGCAGCCGTTTCGCGATGGCTTTGCCACCCGCATCGTCGCGGTGCAGCCGGAAAGCCGGGGCTCGGTCAAGCTCGCCTCCGCCGATCCCTTCGCAGCCCCGCTCATTCACCAGAATTTCCTGGCCGCCGAGAACGACTGGAAGTCGCTGCGCGCAGGCTTCCGCGTCGGACGCACGCTCGCCGCCCAGCCGGCCATGGCCAATTTTATCGAGACCGAGTTCTTCCCCGGCGCCAAATGCCAGAGCGACGAGGAGATCGACGAGCATATCCGCAAGACCTCCATCACCGTGCACCACCCGGCCGGCACCTGCCGCATGGGCGCGGACGAAGCCTCCGTCGTTGACCCGGAACTGAAGGTTCGCGGCGTTGCCGGGCTGCGCGTCGTCGATGCCTCGGTAATGCCGGATCTGCCCTGCGGCAACATCAACGCCGCCGTCATCATGATCGCCGAGAAGGCGGCAGACCTCATCAAGGCCAGCCAGACATGATCCACTAGAACCAACGACCAAGGGACAAGAAGCGAAAACGCCGGTCCGGTAGCAAAACACAGAGGTGAACAAAAATGAAATTCAGAACTTTCGCAGCCGGCGTGCTGCTTATGGAGAGCTCGGCCAAGCCTGCGGCTCCGGCCCGGGACATGCTCCTCCCTCCAGCCCCTCTCTTGGGGTGATGTCGATGCTGACCCCACCGGTGGCGCTGACCTCGATCACCGCGGCCAGTCTCGACGGGGCCAATATGTGGTCTAGCGGCTTCAAGGCGCCCAAATGCGCCCGGGCCTCACGCATTGCTGTCGGTTTCTGCCTGATGTTGCCGCACGCGCTGGGCCGCATGTCCACCATTTTCAACACTATCGCTGCTGTCGTGCTCGTCGCTCCGCCCGCAGAATACCCGTCTTGCCGAGACGATTCCGTCTGCAGCCACCAAGGCCGGGCACCCCGGCCCTGACCACTCAACCAGGAAAGAGAAAACCATGAAGAAAATTGCAATCATCGGGTTGGGAACCATGGGGCCGGGCATGGCGGCGCGGCTGGCGCGCGGCGGCATCGCGGTCACGGCCTATGACATCGCGCCGGCAGCACTGGAACGCGCCTCGGCCATGATCGCGACGGCCAATGCCGTGCTCGATACGCTCGGCATTGAGGGAACGGCGGATAACCCCATCAAGCTGACGAGCGACCTCGCCGAGGCGGTCGCGGATGCCGACCTCGTGATCGAGAATGTTCCGGAAAAGGCTGATATCAAGGCCGGCGTCTATCGCCAGATTGATGCCCTGATCGGCCCTGACGTCATCGTCGCTTCCGACACGTCGGGCATTCCGATCACCAGCCTTCAGGAACACATCTCCAACCCCGCCCGCATGGTCGGCATGCACTGGTCGAACCCGCCGCACATCATTCCGATGATCGAGGTGATTGCCGGCGCGCAGACCGCGCCGGAGACGAGCGAGGCGATCAAGACGCTGATCCGCTCGCTCGGCCTCCTGCCCGTCACCGTCAAGAAGGATGTGCCGGGCTTCGTCGAAAACCGCGTGCTTTACGCGCTTCTGCGCGAAGTGATCGATCTGGTCGAGCAGGACGTGGTCGACCCAGAGGATATCGACACCTGCGTATCCTGGGGGATCGGCTACAAGCTTGCGGTAATCGGCCCGATGGCGCTTCTGGATATGGCCGGGCTCGACATCTACAACTCCGTTTCGAGCTTCCTCAACGCCGACCTCGCCGACCGTAAGGACGTGCCGGAACTGGTCAAGGAGAAGATCGAGGCCGGCACGCTGGGCCTGAAATCGGGCAGCGGCATCTATGATTATACGCCCGAGAAGATCGCCGAACTGCAGAAGAGCCGCGCCCAAAAACTGGTCGCGATCCGCCGTATCCTGGAGGAGCGCTCATGAGCGAGGAAGGCAAGGCCGCCGAAAAACCGAAGGGCGCGGGCAATTTTGTCACCCGCGCGCTCCACACCGGCCTCGGCATTGTGCTGCTCGTCGTGGTCGCTATCAATGTGCTCAACGCCGGCAGTCGCTATCTCTTCGGCATCTCTCCCGTCGGCGCCGACGAGCTGATGATCTATCTGATCATCTGGATCACGATGATTGCGGCGGTCCTGTCATTCTTCGCCCGCAGCCATATCAGCGTGGATCTGGTGCCGCTCTATACCCCCGGGCGCGCCCGGTATCTCTGGTATATCCTGCATGATCTCATCGCCATCTTCGCCTGCGCCTTCGCGACCCATGCGTCCTGGCTCTTCATTGTGAAAATCAACCGCATCGGCGTAAGCAGCATGGGGCTCGGCATCCCGATGACGATACCGCATGCAGCCCTGCTCTTCGGTTTCGCGGGGCTGACCGTGGCAGGCGCCGTCAAGCTCGTCTTCGACATCATGGCCCTGCTGCGAAAAGCCCCGGCTTCGGAGAGCCGCCCATGATCTTCGCCTATATCGTCCTGCCCATTCTGCTGGTCGCCATCGGCACGCCGATCTTCCTCGTCTTCCTGACGGTGGTCGCCGTCGCCATGCTGTTCTTCCTGAACATACCGCCCGTGGCGCTGCAGCAGGTGATGTTCGGCGGGCTGGACAATTTCGCCCTCCTGGCCATCCCGTTCTTCGTCTTCGCGGGCCAGCTCATGAGCTCCAGCGGCATCGCCAACCGGCTGATCGCCTGGGCCATGGCCATGGTGGGACGGGTTCCGGGCAGTCTCGGGGTCTCCACCGTCGCGGCCTCCACGGCGCTCGGCGCGATCTCCGGGTCGTCGGTCGCCGCCGTCGCCGCGCTCGGCCAGACGCTCTATCCGAAACTGATTGCGGCGGGCTACGGGCAACGCCACGCGGGCGGCCTTCTGGCCTCGTCCGGGGCGATCGACATCGTCATCCCGCCCAGCATCGCCATGATCCTCTATGGCATGGCAGCCGAGCAATCCATTCCCCGGCTGTTCATCGCCGGGATCCTGCCGGCGATCCTCATGGCGGCGCTTCTTTCGCTGTTCGTGGTCGCGGATTCGATGCGCCGCGGCATCCCTTCGGATCACGCCTTCTCCTTCAAGGCCGCCGCCAAGGCCACAAAGGATGCGTTCTGGGCGATCCTGATGCCGGTTTTCGTCCTCGGGGGCATCTATCTCGGCGTATTTTCCCCCTCCGAGGCGGGCGGCTTTGCCTGTTTCTATGCGATCGTGATCGGGCTCTTCGTCTACCGCACCATGACCCTGCGCGACATCGTCAACGCGGCCGGCAGCGCGGCCATGCTCTCGGGCCAGATCCTGATCCTCGTCGCCGCTGCAAGCGTCATCACCTGGATCGTGACGACACAGGGCGTCCCGCAGGCCATCATCGCCTGGATCAACGCGATGGAGCTCTCCGCCTTCGCCTTCCTCTTGGCGATCAACCTGCTGCTCCTGGCCATCGGCGCCTTCCTCGATCCGACCTCCGCGATCCTCGTCTTCGCGCCGCTTCTGGCGCCGATCGCGATGTCGCTCGGCATCGACCCGATCCATTTCGGCATCATCATGACCGTCAATCTTGCGATCGGCATGTTCACGCCGCCCTTCGGGCTGAACATCTTCGTGGCGCAACAGGTGACCGGCCTGCCCGCGCACACGCTCTACCGGGGCGTTGCCCCCTTCGTGGCGGTGCTCATCATCGCGCTCATCGCGATCACCTATGTTCCCGCTCTATCCCTGACCCTCGCCCACTGAAAAGGACGCTTTCCATGATCTCCAATCTTCTCAAAACGGCAGCCTTTGCCACCGCTCTGACGGTGAGCACCTTCCTCATCGCCCAGGCCCAAACTACGATGAAGCTCGCGACCGCGACCATCAACGACGTGCAGCATGAATGGATCAAGGTCTTCGCCGACGAGCTCGCCGAGCGCGCGCCGGGCGCCGTGACGACCGAGATTTACCCGGCCTCCCAGCTCGGCGCGATCCCGCGCATGTCGGAAGGCGTGCTTCTGGGCACGATCGAGGCCTTCACCACGCCGACCTCGTTCATGTCCAACGTTGATCCGCGCTTCCAGGCCTTCGACGTGCCGGGCCTGTTCACCTCGCCGGAAGATGTGCATGCGGCGCTTCACGACCCGGAATACCGCGATCACCTGGAAACCATGTTCCTGGAAAAGGGGCTGCGCGTGATCGGCGCGATCTACAACTCGCCGACCGTGCTGTTCACCATGGAAGACGCCAAGACGCTGGAGGACGTCAAGGGTCTCAAAATCCGCACCTTCGCCTCGCCGCTGCAGATCAAGCCGATGGAACAGCTCGGCGCGATCCCGCTGCCGCTGGCGCTGTCCGAGGTGATCCCGCAGCTCCAGTCCGGCGGCCTTGACGGCATGCTGGTCGGCGTGCCGATCCTCACTGCGTTCAAATATTATGACGTCGGCAAATATATCCTCGACCTGCATTTCGCCGAAGTGGTCTCCGTCACCGTGGTGAACGAGGACTGGTTCCAGATGCAGAGCGAAGACACCAAGGCCGCCATCATCGCTGCCGGCCGCGCCGCCGAAGAAGCGGTCTACCCCTGGGGCGTCGAGAATGTCGACCGCTCCTATGCCACCTGGACCGAAAACGGCGGCGTGATCACCCAGCTTCCCCCGGAAGAGCAAGCGCAGATGGAAGAGGGCTTCGCCGCGCTTGCATCCGAACTGCTGGAAGGCCAGCCGGAAGTGAAGGCCGAATATGAGCGGCTCCACGCCCTGGTCGAGGCATCCAAGGCCCAGTAAAACGCCTGCCTCAAGGAACCGACCGTTTCCGCGCCCCGAGCATGCAAGCCGTGCTCGGGGCTTTTTGTTGCGCGCCTGCACGATCAGGCGTCATTTTCGAGGTCCCGTCTTCGATACCTATATCGAGGCCCAGCTTGCGCCGTCGCGCAGCGCCGGTAATGAAGGCGGTTTTGCCCTGTAGACGGTTCATGCTTTCTCCTCGTGCTACGCCGGCGCCTGTGACGGTGCTTTCGCCTTCAACCCTACATTAATCTTTACACGCGTAAATAAATCACTTTACGCCGACTGACGGACCTTCAGGGTTCCCGGAAGGACGCTTGCCTCGAAAGCCGATTGCGGGTCGCCGGTCCGGCGTTCAAGCAGCGCGATCGCCCGCTCCGCAATGCCTTCGACATTCTGCGCGACCGTGGTCAGCGGCGGCGAAATGTACTGGCTCAGCGGATGGTCGTCATGGCCGGCGATGCGCAATCGTTCACCGCCGCGCTGATCCCACAGGCCGAAAAGATGGGCCGCGCGCGAGGCGCCAAAGGCGAGCCGGTCATTGGCGCACAGGATCGTTGCCGTTCGATATCGCCCGCTGGCAAAATGGTCGCTCATGGCATCAAAGGCATAAGCTTCGAAATCCCATCCAAAGCGGGCGGACTTCTCCGAAGGGACAGGGACACTGGCAGCCTTCAGCCCGCGCCTTTCCATGGCTGCGCGAAAGGCCGCCTCCCGCTCCGCACTGTTGGAGTTCAATTGTGGCATGGCGAAAAACACCGGCGGCTCCCCGGTGCGGCAGAGGTAGTCAACCATCAGATCCACCGTCGCGAAATTGTCGGTGCCCACGAAATCCAGCGCCGGGGCATCGCCGCCGAGGCGAGCATCGAGCATGATCGTCGGCAGCATTTCGGCAAGCCGCGTGATGGCGGTCGCGGACGCCTCCCCGCCCAGCGGCGCCACGAGCGCGCCATCGACATTCATCGACAGCAGTCGGTCGATCGCGCGCGCTTCCCGTTCGGGCGAACCATGCGAACATTGGGTGATGACGGTCCCGCCACCCGCAAGCGCTGAGTCTTCGATCGCCTGCAGCAGACTGGTGTAGAAAAGATCGTTGTAATGCGGAATGACGACCCCGATCAGCCCCGTGGACTGCCGGTTCATCCGGGTTGCAAAGAAATTCGGCACATAATCGACATCCGCAAGCCGCGCGCGGATTTTCGCGGCCGTGCCGGCGCGCACGCTTTCAGGGTCGCGGAAAAAGCGCGACAAGGTCGGTCTGGATACCTCGATGGTCCTGGCCAGCTCTTCCATGGTTTTGATCCGGCGCTTCTTCGACAAGCAGTCACCCTAAAATTGACGCGCGTAAAGTTTAACGTTAGAACACGCTGTATCCTTACAGGAGATCGACGTGAACACAATTCCGACCCTGCTGACGATCGGCGAATTGCTGGTCGAGTTCGTATCGCGTGAGAAGGGGTGCGGTCTCGAAAGGGTCACCGCCTTCGACGGCCCGTTTCCAAGCGGCGCGCCGGCAATCTTTCTCGATCAGGCCGCCCGCATGGGCGCGCCGACCCGCATGATCGGCGCGGTCGGCCGCGACGGGTTCGGCCGCAACCTGAAGGCGCGGCTTGAGGCGGACGGCGTCGACACTCGTCACATCGGCGAAAGCGAAACGCTGACGACCGGAACCGCCTTCGTCTCCTACTATGATGATGGAACGCGAACTTTCATATTCCATCTGGCCGGAACGGCCGCGGATGCGAGCCGCTTCGACGAAGCCATGCTGCCCAAAGGCGAGATCGTCCTGCACGTTTCCGCCTCCTCGCTGGGCTCGGCCCCGCTACGCAGGGCGATCATGCAGGCGACGGAATCGGTGCTCGCCCGCGGCGGCAGGCTCTCGCTCGACCCCAATGCAAGACCCGAACTGATGCGCGATCGCGAAAGCCGCGAGGCGCTTGAGAACCTTCTTGCCCGCAGCCATTTCCTGATGCCGAGCGTCAGCGACCTCGATTTCCTGTTTCCTGGTCTTTCCACGGAGGCGGCGATCGACAGGCTGCTGGCGATGCAGGCGGAAATCGTGGCCGTCAAGAAGGGCGCGGAGGGCGCGTTGCTGGTCGATCGCGGCGAGCGCCACCTCTACGCCCCGCACGCGGTCGAGGAGGTCGACCCCACCGGAGCCGGAGACGGTTTCTGCGGCACGCTGATGGCGTTGCTGCTTCAGGGCCGGCCGCTGGAAGAAGCGGGTCGGATGGCCAATGCAGCCGGGGCGATCGCGGTCACGCGCAGGGGACCGATGGAAGGCAATTCCACGCCGCAGGAAATTTGCGCCTTTCTGAACGCAGAGAGCGAAAAGGACCGGAAGACATGAACCTTCAAGCACTGATCGAAACCAATCGCGGCGGCGAGCCGACCGGCCTGCCGAGCTTCTGCACCGCCAACGAACTTGTCCTGAAGGCGATCCTTTCCGTAACTGCCGAAACGCGGTTTCCGACCGTAATCGAGGCGACCTGCAATCAGGTCAATCAGGACGGCGGATATACCGGCATGACGCCCGCCGATTTCATCGGCTGGCTACACGCGCTTGCCGATAGCGCCGGCGCCGATCGTGACGACCTGCTCATCGGTGGCGATCATCTCGGACCCAATCCCTGGCGCCGGCAAAGCCCGGAAAACGCCATGGCCAAGGCGCGCGATCTGGTGCGCGACTATGTCGCGAGCGGATTTCGCAAAATCCATCTCGACGCCAGCATGGCGCTCGGCGGCGAGGCCCATCCGAGCTTCGAGCTTGTCGCGGAACGCGCCGCCGATCTTTGCGCCGTCGCCGAAGACGCCGCCGCCGACCCTTCCGAACTGATCTATGTGATCGGCACGGAGGTTCCCGTGCCGGGCGGCGAAACGACCGAGCCGGACGCACTCGACGTGACGTCGGTCGCGCGGCTTGAAAAAACCATCGAAACCCATCGGGTCGCCTTTAAGGCGCGGGGGCTGCAGTCGGCATGGTCGCGCATTGCTTCTGTGGTGACCCAGCCGGGCGTCGATTTCGGGCATAGCGCGCTCTATCGCTTCGACCCGCTCGCCTCCAAGGACCTCAGTGCCGCTATCCTCGATTTTCCCGGCCTGACCTTCGAGGCGCATTCGACCGACTATCAACCGGACGAGGCGCTGGCCCAGCTCGTCGAACAGCATTTCTTCTTTCTGAAAGTGGGCCCGGAACTTACCTTCCGTTTCCGTGAGGCGATCTTCGCGCTGGCCGGGATCGAAGAGCTCATCGATCCGCCATCGCCAAGCCGGATCAGGGAGATAATCGAGGAGCGGATGTCTGCCGAACCCGGCCACTGGCAGGACTATTACAAGGGCAGCGAGGTCGAGATGAGGCGGCTGCGAAACTTCAGCTACAGCGACCGCATCCGCTACTATTGGGGCGATAGCGCGGTCATCGCCGCCCTCTCGCGCCTGTTCAGCAACCTCTCCAAGGCCGGGCTGACGGAAACGTTGGTATCCCAATATTTCAACGGCTTCCCCTTTGGCCATATCCCCACGGACGCCACCGAGATTCTCCACCATCATGTGCAAACCAGCGTCCGGCGCTATTTCGCCGCCTGCGGCTACACGAATTAAGGCCGCATCCGCTCTTCGGATAAACCGAATGGCCGGACTTCTTTGCGGAACGTAGGCGTGAAACCACTTCAGGGCAATGAAAAAGGGGATACCGGTCCCCTTCATCACATATCGATTTCCACATACCGTAGCGTTTGCGATATCAGCCCAACGCCGATTCCATGGATCAGCCCGGCGCGGCGCTATCGAGGATCTCGCGCTTGCCGACATGGTTGGCGGGGCCGACAAGCCCTTCCTTCTCCATGCGCTCCACCAGCGAGGCGGCGCGGTTGTAGCCGATCGACAGGCGGCGCTGGATATAGGAAGTCGAGCACTTCTTGTCGCGCTGCACGATCTTCACCGCCTTGGCGAAGAGATCGTCGGCATCGTCGTCCTCGCTGCCCATATCGGTGGCGTCGAAGACGGCGGTATCCTCGTCGCCCTCGTCTTCCTCTTCCTCGTCAACCACGACGCTGCCGAGATAGGTGGGCGTGCCTTGTGTTTTCAGATGGGCGACGACCTTTTCGACCTCGTGGTCGGAAACGAACGGACCGTGGACGCGGGCGATCCGTCCGCCGCCCTTCATGTGCAGCATGTCCCCCTGCCCCAGCAGATATTCCGCGCCCTGCTCGCCAAGGATCGTGCGGCTGTCGATCTTCGAGGTCACCTGGAAGGAGATGCGCGTCGGGAAATTGGCCTTGATCGTGCCGGTGATGACATCGACCGAGGGTCGTTGCGTCGCCATGATCAGGTGGATGCCGGCGGCGCGCGCCATCTGCGCCAGACGCTGGATCGTGCCCTCGATCTCCTTGCCGGCGACCATCATCAGATCGGCCATCTCATCGACGATGACGACGATATAGGGCAATGCGGAGAGATCGAGTTCCTGTTCCTCGAAAATCTGCTCGCCGGTGGTGCGGTCAAAACCGGTAGGCACCGACACCATGATGGTCTCGCCGGTCGTGCGCGCCTCGGCGACGCGCTTGTTGAAACCGTCGATATTGCGCACGCCGAGCCGCGACATCTTGCGGTAGCGATCCTCCATCTCGCGCACGGCCCATTTCAGCGCCAGAACCGCCTTCTTCGGATCGGTCACGACCGGGGTGAGCAGATGCGGAATACCGTCATAGACGGACAGTTCCAGCATTTTCGGATCGACCATGATCAGCCGGCATTCTTCCGGACGGAGGTGATAGAGCAGCGACAGGATCATGGTGTTGATGGCGACCGACTTGCCCGAACCGGTGGTGCCGGCCACGAGAAGATGCGGCATTTTCGCCAGTTCCGCGACCACCGGCTCGCCGCCGATATTCTTGCCGAGGCAAAGCGGCAGGCGGAAATCCGTCGTCATGTAGAGGCGGTTTTCGAGAAGCTCTCTCAGATAGACCGTCTCGCGCTCCTCGTTCGGAAGCTCGATGCCGATCACATTGCGGCCGGGGATGACCGCGACGCGCGCCGAAAGCGCCGACATGGAGCGAGCGATGTCGTCCGAGAGGTTGATCACCCGCGATGACTTGACGCCCGGCGCCGGCTCGAATTCGTAAAGCGTGACGACTGGGCCGGGGCGGACATCGATGATCTCGCCCTTGACGCCAAAATCCTCCAGAATGCTTTCCAGCAGGCCAGCGCTCTGTTCCAGCACTTCCTGGCTCAGATCGCTGGTCTCGTCTGCAAGCGGCGCTTGTAAGAGCTCGATCGAAGGGAACAGGAAATCGGTCTGTTCGTGCTTCGCCAGAACGTTCAGGGGCCCGGCGACATTGTCCGACGCATCGTTCTCCGCCGGTACGGGTTGGTGTGGTTGCGCGTCGCCGAAATCGGCAATGTCGGCTTCCGCTTCGTCTTCCCACGCATCTTCGTCTATCTCGGCGAAGGCCTCGTCACGTTCGTCCGTGAGGTTGTTGTCATCAATGGCATCGCTCGCGTCGAGAGGGGTTTCCTGCGCCTGAGCGGGCTCTGCCTCAATGTAATCGTCTGCCGCGCGCCGGGTCGGGCTGTAGAGCAGTACCTGCCGGTAAAGCGCAACCGCCGAGGCCCCCTCCTCCGCGCTCGCCGTCGGCTCATCGGCGGCGGTTTCCACCGCGTCGGAGGCGGAGGTGCAAGGCATGAGGTCTTCGCAGGCGCTCGCCTCATCGTCACTGTCGTCTTCCGCGGACGTCGCGGCCTTGGGCGCCGGCGTTGCATCGTCGAACAGCCCGAGTTCCATCATCTCGAAGGCGAGCCCGTCCGGAATGAAGGCGAGCGCCCCTGCCCCGGCCTGTGCCTGGCGGGTTTCATCCGCCGTTGCTGCGTTTGGGGCATCATGCATTTCAGAGATCGCGGGGACTTGCGGAATGTTCACTTGGCTTTTGTCATTGTTTGTTGAAGTCTGTTGCGTCGTCGTTTGCGTGACGGGCTCTGGATCAGTTTCGGGCTCGAGAAAGGCCGGCTGCGCTGCGTCATGCTGCTGCGCGCCGAGCGGGTGGAACAGGAAATCCACCAGCACCGGCGGTTCGTCCTGGAACGGCTCTGCCGCCGGATGTTGTAAGGTGCCCTCCCCCCGTTCCGCCGGCAGCTCTTCGGCAATGCGATTCTGTAGCGCTGCGGCGGGCGATTGCGGCGGCAGGTCGTCAAGCGCCTCCGGCTTTGCGGCCGACGCCGGCGATTCGGGGTGTTTCCTGTGCGGCGTGCGGGTGAACCGCACATTCGGTCCCAGCACGAAGGGGCGCTGCCAGGTCGGAAGCCGGTCGGGATCGAGGATCGCCGCATCCGGATTGCGCCGCGACGGTTCCGTGATCCGGTCGTCACCTTTTGTCTGATCACCGTCCGTCCGCAGCGATCCGGCGGGTTTCGATTGAAGGCTTGGATAACGCGAAAAGGGCATGCTGATGAAGACCAATCTGAGAGCTGTCACTCAGCCAGATTGATAGAAAAGAAACCTTAACCAGTCGTTTCCTCCGGCGACATTTGGCATCGTAAACTCGGCCGGTGTTTCCACCGATCTTTTGCTGAAAGCTGACGGACTTGCCGAGCTTCCGTCGATCTTCACGCGCGATGTGGCGAAGACCAAGGCGAAGCCATCACAAAGACCTTGCCGGAAACGGCGGCAAGTCGTGGGCTGCATATCGTGGATCGCAGAGAAGACGGCGCGACCTGCACACGATCGGACTGAGAAAAGCCGGAGCCCATGCAGAGGCATGACCGCCGGTTTCCCCAAGCCCGTGGCAATGCTCTTATTCCTCCTCGCTTTCCGCCTCCGCCTGGATCGCCTCCACCTGGGCTGCGGCCCTGCTGAGCAGTCCCGCATCCTCGAGCGCCTCGATATCCAGCAAATCGCGCAGCGTCTCCATCCCGAACGCCGCGAGGAAATGTCTGGTTGTTACATAGGTATACGGCGCGCCGGGCGTCGGACTGCGGCGGCGGGAAGCGATGAGGGCAGCGCTGCGGAGGGACGCGATGGTGTCGCGGCTGACCTCTTTGCCAAAGATCTTTGACAGTTCGGCGCGGGTGATGGGCTGGAAGTAGGCGACGGCCATCAGCACCATAGGGCCGGCCGGCGAGCTCCTGCTGAAGATCGTCGATCAGCAGGTCGATGCTGCAAACTTTGGCTCGATCATCTGAAGAAAGGCCGTGAAGTCTAGCGCAAGAAGGACCGGTTCAAGCAGGTGGTGTCCGGCACCGTCGAGATACCAGCGCAGATCGTCGGGAAACGACGCGGCCAGGCGATTCAGCGGCGGACCGTCTCATAGGAAACGTCGATCCCACGCTCGAGTAGCATTTCCTCAACTTCACGCAGGCTCAGATTGAACCAAAGGTAAGCAAACCGCGTGAGCAACGATCTGTGGCGGAAAACGATGACGCTTGAAACTGATATCGGCTGTCTGAATCGTCGAAATTTGCGCCTAACCTAAAACGCAGGCAAGGGTCACCAGTGTCGAAACGGATAAGGTTTCGGGGGTGGCGCCCGACACCGGGCAGGTCATCAAGGCCTGGAGACAAAGCGATGGAGCACTGATGGTACTTTACCCGGTGCCAGCGGCATCACCGACGTCCGATGGGAAAACATTTACCGCCCCCTATGTCAGAGACATGAAATTGGCCGCCGGCGACCAGCTTTGTGTGGTCTCGCAATTCCCGAAGGACGGAACCATGACCCCGTTCAACAGGCAATATGAGGGCTATCCAGGGGCTTGAGCCGGCATTTCGCTTTTCCTGCCTGCGCCGCAACGGGTGCAGGCAGGATGGCGTCATCCTGCGATGCGCATGGCGAGCGGTCTAAAGCTAAATCACAAAACACTAAAACTGCTCAGTTCTTTTCGAGTTGTGCTCTCAGCGGGCGTTCGCCGACAGCAATTTCCCAGCACAATAAATAACAATAGGCCTCAGAAGTAGTTTACATTGATGTAAGAATACTTCATATGTAATATAGACATGATTTTCAAAACAATGTTATTTTTAACACATCTATAACACGTAGATTGATAAGTAAAATTTGAAGGATTGGTGAAATGAATAAAAGTAATGATGATAAAGTTCATGGCGCGGTTGGCCGCGGCGCCGATGTCTCTGCCCCGAACTGGACTCCAGTCACCACGGTCACGGAGATGGGGACACCTTTCTCACCAAGTTGCGCCCGCTTTAACGGCACCGACTGGGCCGTCTGGCGGGCAAGCTCAGACGGTTATGTCTGGTATAACACTGACAACGGTAGCGGCTGGGGTATGGAAATCGGGTATGACGTCTCGACCAACGCGTCACCTGCGATCACGGTATATGACGGCAAGCTTTACCTATTTTGGAGCGCCATAGGAGGGGGACGTATCAATTATGCAACTCATGATGGATTCGGGTGGACGACTGGTCCAGGATATCATCTCTCGGGAACCGATACGTACTATGGCCCGGCAGCCGCAAGCTGGAACGGCAAGCTTTATGTGGCGTGGAATTCATACACAGATAACACGCTAAGCTATTCCTGGTTCGATGGGAAAAACTGGTATAAGCCGCGGAAGACCAGTTATTCGCTTCGGGACAGGCCGGCTCTGGGCGTATTCGACAATACGCTTTATGGCGCCATTGCCACTCTCTCCGCCCCGGGACTTGTTCCGTTGCGATATGCCAATAGTGAATGGGTCAATGCGGGTTCGGTGCCCGGCGCGCAGAATTATTACGGGCCCGCACTGGCAAGCGACGGCCAAAAACTGTTGCTGATGTGGGCGGACTATCCTAGTGGGAACTTGATGACATCGACTCTTGCCGATGCCGATAGCCCGACTTGGACGCCGGCGGCAGGAACCGCATCGGGGATGAAGACAAGGAACGACTCACCGGCCCTCTGTGGGGATTCAACAGGTTTTCGGGCTGTGTGGACGCCATACGGCCACAGTAACCTTGTTACGAGTACTCTTGCTTCCAGCCAGCCCACGCCGCCACCGCCGCCGCCAACCACTGATCGCCCGGTCCCGCCGGAAATTGATAACGCGGATCAAAATAATGTATCGGGCGTTACCGGGTACAACTATTACGTGACCATAATTGTCACCTCCAGTGAGGGTGATCAGCTCACGAATGTTCAAACACAGGCCAAGTCCAACGGCAGTTGGGCCTACACGCTCGATTACACCTTGACCCAGGGCATGACGGTTCAGGCTGTTACGTCCAAGGATAAGGACAGCACTGCATCCGATGCCTATGTCAAGGTGATCGGCCAGTTTCAAACCGGCCCGTTGAGGATCACCAGTGTCGAAACGGATCAGGTTTCGGGGGTGGCGCCGGACACCGGGCAGGTCATCAAGGCCTGGAGATTAAGCGATGGGGCGCTGATGGTCCTTTACCCGGTGCCAGCGGCATCACCGACGTCCGATGGGAAAACATTTACCGCCCCCTATGTCAGAGACATGAAATTGGCCGCCGGCGACCTGCTTTGTGTGGTCTCGCAATTCCCGAAGGACGGAACCATGACCCCGTTCAACAGGCAATATGAGGGCTATCCAGGGTCTTGAGCCGGCATTTCGCTTTTCCTGCCTGCGCCGCAGCGGGTGCAGGCAGGATGGCAGCAATCGAGTCTTCGCACACGACAAGACGTGAGATGGTCCGCGAGCGTTGTCGAGCGGCACATTGTCGACGATGTCGCGGTGACGTGTTCCGCTAAAATGGGACAGATATTCCTGTCTTCGTCTGAATACTGCTCAAACGTCTCATCATACAAACACAAAACCCGTCGAGAAAATCGACGGGTTTTGCGACTATCTGGGCCGGAGCCTATGCCTCGCCTTTCCTGGTTGATATCAGGCCTACCACTTCACGCGGAAGCCGAGATTGCCGCCGTAGGAGTAGGAGCCGCCGCTGAGGCCGGTGGCGGCGGTGACTTCGCCGTAGACGCCGTAGTTGACGTTGTTGGTGTCGGTCCAGTCATAGGTTCCGCCGAACCCGATCTCGCCGGTCCAGGGGTCAAGTTCGGACGATGCCGTGAAGGACTGCTCGATCACCGCTTTCGTCTCGCCCATGAACTCATGGTAGATATTGGCGATGCCGTAGACATTGCCGCGACGGGCGAGGCCATTCGCATCCGTCGATATGAACTCCTTTTCCACCGCCAGGCCGAGGCGCGCCTTCAGGCTGTCGCCATTGTCGAAGGTCGCATCGTCGTTATAGGCGCCGGTGAAGCTGTCGATGTCGACCGACGACCAGGCGAGCTGGCCCTGCGGCGTCAGGATCAGATCTTTGCTGTCCAGCAGGAACTGCTGACCGGCTTCCACCGACACCGCGTAACCGAAGGCGTCGGAATTCTCGACCCCCTTGTAGAGGTCGTCCGCCTTGAGCTCGCTTGTGTACCAGGTCGCCTGGACCTGGCCGTCGGTGTAGAAGCCATTGTCGCCATACCATGTCAGCGTGCCGCCGAAGCCGTAGCCATCCGGATGGACCTTGCTGTCGCCATGGACGGAGTCGAACTTGGCCTCACCCGTGCGGTAATGCACCGTCAGCCCGCCGACCAGAGCGCCCGGCCCGTCATCATAGAACAGCCCGTCCACGCCGGCCTGCATCTCGAAGGTGGAGAGATCGTACTTGTAGCCGGTCGTGGAACTTGTGGGATCGAGGTGCGAGAAGTCGCCGCTGATGCGTCCCCAGACGTTTTCCAGAGCCGGCGCGGACTGCTGGAGCGGGATCGTGAAGGTGGTCTCGCTTTCGTTCTGATCCAAGTTGGGCGTGCCGTCGCCGTCAACGGAGACGCTCGCCTGCGAATAGTAGCCGGGGTCCTTGGGCGTCAGCACCGGCGCCGGCGGCGGAACAATCACTTCTCTGCCGAGCCAGGCCCGTTTGCCGACGCGCTGGCGCATGGTCGGCAGTGTGTTCATGTCCAGCAGCGCCGACTGATAGCCTTCGTAAAGCGGCACGAAGGGCTGGAGCCGGGGATTCGGTCCCGGTGGTGTCGGCCCCGGAGGCGTCGGTCCCGGAGCGCCGGTCGCCGAAAGGTAGACGCCGGGCGGATAGCCGTTGCCGGGGTCGCCCTCGAGGCTGTAGACCAGCCCATAGGCATAGATGCCCGATGCCGTCATCTGCTTCTTGTCGAGCGTGAACTCGTTCTTGTCGATACCGGTCCCCGTGGTCGTGTCGACGATCAGGATCGCGCCGGGACTGGCGTTCGCACCGATATCGGCGATCTCGAGCTGCGTGACGCCGCCGAGATCCTTCCCGACGGTCAGCACGTCCGCCTTCAGATCGCCGAAGTCGACGTCCAGGCCAAGCCTGCCGCCATCGCTGGTGTAATCGCCCTCGACGATGAAATTGCCGCCATAGGCGCCATCCTGCATCGTCAACAGGCCCTTGTTCGAGAGGTTGCCGTTGAGGGTGAAGCTCTGCCCGGTGCGGGTGCCGCCCATCACACTCGAACCGGCAAGCATGTAGAGGTCGCCCTTGCCGTTGGCGTTGCCGCCGTCATAGCCGTCGAGCGTCATGCCGTCATCGATGAACTTGATCGCGACATTCTCGTTGACGGTGAATTTCTCCCAATTGTTGATGTTGCGACCGGCAACGCTGTCGTTATTGGCGGCGAAGGTGACCTGGTCGACATCGGTTTTGATCTGACTTTCCGGAGCGCCGCCATCCTCGCCGCCATCCAGAATGGCCGCGGCGAAATTGGCGGAACCCGGCACATAGATCGTGGCCGTATCATTGCCGCCCTGGCCGTAGAACCCGCTGTTGAGCGTGCCGCCGGACCAGATGAAGTTGTCGGCGCCCTGGTTGGCGGCCGGCGCTTCCGCCGGATCGAAATCGCCGTAAATGTCGCCCGTCCAGGAACCGCCCGCCAGCGTGAAGGTGGAGTTGCCGCCGCCCATATTTGCCGAGCCGGTGACGTTGCCCCAGGTGGTGAGGTTCATATTGGTGCCGGCCTGATCGTCGGCATTGTAGAAGGCATGCTGGCCGGCGGCAGCGGAAGCATCGATGACCAGACCGCCGCCGAAGGTGATCGTGGCCTGGGTCGCCGCCTGACCGGCGCTCCAGCGCTCGGCAAAGCCGACCGCCGCCTTGGCGTTGCCCGTCGCGGTGATCTTCACGGCATCAAGTGAAACCTTGGTCTCGCCCCCCTGGCTGTAGGCGCTGACGCCGAAGGCATCGGAACCGGAGACGTTGATCGTGTTGGCGAAAGCATTGTTGCTCGTCGTCACGCTCGCAGTGCCAGACCCAAGCGCTTCGGCATAAAGGCCATAGGAATTGTCGCCGGACACGGTAAGATGGCCGCTCTGATAGGTGATCTCGGCGTTGCCGGCATTTGCCGCGTCCTGATTGGTCACGTAAATGCCGTGCGAATTGTCGCCGCTGGTTTGCAAGGTCGCAACATCGCCTTTGAAGGTTGCGGAGCCGCCCTGTGAAGCCACAAGGTAAACACCGTGCGCGCCCTGGCCCGAAGTGGTGATATTGCTCCCGTTCACCTCTTCACCGGAGAAGGTTGCTGTTACATCGCCTTTGCCATCGTTTTGCGCGTAGATGGCGTGAGAAGCATCACCGGTGGTGGTGACGTCCGCACTCGCCGTGACTGTGATATCCGACGTATTGCTCGCATTGTCGAGCAGGGCGGCTGCGCCGTAGGAGCCAGCGCCGCTTGTTTTGAACGTGCCGGCGTTAACCGACAGGTCAATGGAGCCAGAGCCATTGGAATAGGCATAGCCGCCATGAGCGCCGTCTCCCGAGGTCGAAAGCTCCTGTCCGCTCGCCGCCCCGTTATTCTGAAGCAGCATGCTGATATTGCCTGCGCCGCCAGTCGTGGCGTAAACGCCATGTGCGCCGTCGCCAAGGGTTGTCAAGGTACCCTGGTAGTATTTGGCGGTCACGTCGCTATCAACTGCCGTTGCCGCCATGCCGATGGAACCGGCGCCTTCGGTTGCGATCGTACCGCCCTGGAACCCGGCGAAGGCAGTTGCCCCGGATAGGGCGGCTTCTGCGTAAATGCCATATGCGTTTGCACCATAGGTATTAATGGTTAGCGGTATATTCTCCTTGCTGACAAAAGCATAAGCTTGACTCCCCACGGCATTGGTGGTGGCGTAGACGGCGTGAGAACCTGTTCCCTTGGTCGGATCTCCTGAATCTCCAGTCGTCACCGATCCGCCGTGAAGGTAGATGTTTGCCTTGTTGGCATTGTCGGCAGCCCTGATCTGAGCATAGAGGCCGTAGGCGTTGTCGCCTTTTGTTGTTACCGTTCCCGCGCTCATATCGATATGTGCCTGGTCAGATCCTCCCATTTTCGCCATAACAGCGTGGCTTCCGTCTCCTTCGGTTGTTACGGTGCCACCGTCGATGTCGGCATAGGCCTGCCCTGCGGAGTTACCATAGGCGAAAACGCCCGCGGCTGACGCCCCTGTAGTCGTAACCGTTCCACCTTGCAGGTTTACGGTCGATGTGCTGGTCACGGTGTTGTCGACAGGAAATATGATCGACTGAAGTGCGTTGGCGTAGTCGCCTGAAGTTGTAACGTTCCCGGATTGCATCGTGACAGAGGCATTCCCGCTGCCGTCATTCATGGCAACTACGGCCGATCCGGTGCCATCACTTCCGTCAGCACCAGTGGCAGAGGCGTCCCCGGTGGTCGAGATTGACATGTCGGACACGGTGACCGTGGCATCGTGTGATCCGCCGGAAATGGCAAAGACCGCGGCGGAGTTATCCGCATTCATTGTAATCGAGCCGCCCGATGCTGTGATGGCGGCGGCATCGTGAAACGAATTCGCCCAAAGGCCGGTTTGTTGCGAAACGCCGATGCCGGCATTGCCGGTGATCGTGCCACCCGTCATCTTGATTGTTGAGGAGCCGCTGCCCTCGTTGAACAGGAATGCGCCAAATGACATATCGCCGTTGATGTCGATTGTCCCTCCCGACATGTCGAATTCGTAATCTGCTGTGGGAGCGCCGTCCTGGGAGCCAATGAAAACGCCGCCGGTCAAAGCGCCATTTGCCTTGAGCGTCCCACTGTCCAGACTGGCGCTGACTTTGCCCTCATAGGCCTGGCCCGTAAGATCAACGGCGATCGCGGCGTGGTATTTGTTGTCAATAAGCAAAGTGCTGGGCTTGGACGTTATCGTCCCTGTCCCCGTATCGACCTTCACATCGATCGCACCGCTTCCCGAATTGCTAGGCGTGATGTTTACGCCGTCCGTCACGCTGGTGTTGTCGGTAACGGAAAGCTCCAGATTGGTGACGCCTGTATAAGTAATGCCCGACGCATAAGGTCCGCTATTGCAACTCACCGTCGGGCCTGTCCCGCACTCATTGTCAGCATAGGCCGCACCGGCGGGAAGGCCGGCCGCAAGCGCGGCAGCGATGATCGCCCGGGCGGAAACGGACGATGCCATCGAAACGTGCCTTCGTCCAAGGAGGATTAGGTTTCTATTATAGGTCAACATTCCGTTTCTCCTGAATGTTTATCGGATTTATATTTCAACAATCTCCTTTTTTGGTTAACAAGCATTTAACTATACTTTATATTTAGTTATTATACTTAAGAAATTTAGATATTAATAATTTAGAATGTTAATATAATTCTTGTTTTTACTAATAAATATTGCTTCGTGGTGGACTTTAAACGTCAGTTTCCGGCGGCTTGTCCAGCGCGTGTCGCAAAGCTTGGATGACTGAAAGCTTTGGCTTGGCGATTGCCGGGGCTTGAAGGGCGCTCGATCCAGAGCCCCTCTCCAAAGAAGCAGGGCCCTCCTGCGGGAATCGCGGGCTGTGAGTTTTCGAAGGTGGATCACAAAAAACACAGCCTATAGCGCAACAGCGTCGCCCTTGGCGGAGCGGGGAACGTCAGGAGGTGTCTGCCTGTGTCAGTGGGTGGCGCCATTTAAGAATGTCGTTTCATTTTTGACCGCCATGGCTTCTGGCGTCTCGCAGCCGGCGGAAAAGCGAGTCCGGGGACGGTTGCGCTCCCTGCAGGCCGCGGCTGGCCAGTCTGCACGTCGGTCGTCCGAAAAAAACTATGGCATGCAATTTCAGAATTTATCCAGGATTTCCCGGAATCTCTGCGCCGTCCCCATAATATACTGTTTGATATGCGTATTATTTTATTTCGTATGACAATATTTCCCGGAATTTCTGCTGATATTTCTACACTTTATAGGCTGAAAAACTGACAAGTATACCAAAGGTTGCAATGTAATATAGACAACCATAGGTTTATATCGCTATTCTGTAGATGCGCCGGCCCCCATGCCGCCGTTGAAAGTTTTCAGACATTTTAATTTACGGAGATCCAACATGAATGTGAACGTCCCGGACAAAGCGTCCACTCTCGCAGGGCCTGATCGGCCTCTTCCACCTGAGGTGAATTTCACCACCTCAACAGCAACGTTCAGCGGAACGGCTGCGCCTGGCCTGACGATTAAGCTGAGCAGCAATGTCGACGGGCAGGCCTCTTCCGTCACCGTCGGCAAGGACGGCAAATGGAAGATCGTGCTGGGCGAAGAGGCGCGCTGGTACACGATCTTCAAGATCTGGTCCTGCGACAGCAAAAGCGGTCAGGAATCCGACAAGGTACAGTTCACCCTTGGCGGCTACAATCCGAAGCTCGAAGATGTTTATGTCGGCGAAACCGCGGCTTGCGGCCATGCATCGAAGGACAGCGACATTGCCATTTACGCTTCGAACGGCAAACTGTTCGCGCGTGCGAAGGCAATGTTCGGCCGCGGTTTCTGGCGCGTCAAATTTCTCGAGGAGAACATGCCGCAGGCGGGGGACCGCGTTTGCATTATCGCGAAACATCCCAACGGCAATACATCCATGCCGCATTTTACCGAGGTGCACGCATTTTCGGTCCGCGAGGCCAGCAATTACCAGTTTGCGGGCTCCGGCGCCCGACCTGGCGACCTGATCCAGCTGCTTGAGGAAGAAAGCGGCGCGTTGATCGAGACGGTTGAAGCCAACGATGATGGCAAATGGACCCTCAAGCTCGCCAATCAGATCGAATCCGATGCGCTCACGCGGATTCAGCGCATCCACAAGGACGGCACGATTTCCCGCGGGCCGGGCAGAATCTATCTGACTTCTGGTACCGTGGCGCCGACAATCGTCGGCCTCAAATATGACAAGATTTGGGGCACCGGGCTACCCTACGGCCGGATAATGGTTATGGTCTTTCCCAAGAACAGCCACTCAGCGCTCTCTGGTAAGTACTCGCAGGCGACCGCTGATTCGAGAGGTAACTGGCAAGCTCCACCGCCGATGCCCCCTCAGTCGGGTTACACTTTCACGGCAACTCAGCAACCATCAGGAATAGGCCCGGCATCCAATTATCACTCCGGCATCGAATATGGCACTCCGGTCCCTCTCCCGCCTCTGGTCGGCGGTCTCGAAAATGGGCAGTACAAAGGTTTTGCCAGCCCAGGCAGTATTGTGCTCATTTCATCCCCGCAGAACGGGGTTCAGGCCTTTACAGGCACAAATTATGACGGTTCGTTCATTTTTCCCGATCCGGCTACTCTGGGTATACCCAGGAACGAGACTGCTCTTTTCAACGTTGCCGAAGCAGCAACTGACTATGACACGCCGTGGGCGGTGACTTCACCTTTCACGGGAAGAAATCAAAGTAATGTGCTCTACGTCGAGCCGCCGGTCATCACCACTGCTGAAACCACTCTGTTTGAGGGTACCGAGGCAACGTTGCCGACAGTGGTACAGATCTACGACGAGAGCACCGGCCAAGGCCTTATGGACCCCGAAATCGTTGTTCAGTCAGACAACACCTGGAATTCAAATAACACTACGATCGAAGATACGGTCGAGAACGGACACAAAGTCTATGGTCAAGCGACCTACTCGGACCCGACAATTGGGGACGGGTTGGGGCCGACCTCACAGCCGGGAGACCCTGCCATTGTCGGCATGCCCCAAAGCAATACCAAGAAGCCGGTCCCGCCGCAAATCACCAGCTGCGACGGTTCATCGATCTATGGCGTGTCTCAGATCAACACCTATGTCTACCTGCACTATGTAGACAGCTATGATAATCAGCAGAAGGACCCGCCCAAAATCGGCGTTGCGACACAGGCAGGCCAGAGCAAGACAAACTGGAGATACAATCTACCCGGGCACCCTCTGTCCGGGGGTAGCAAGGTGTGGGCGACCGCAGAATTTGCCGGTTCTTCGAACCAATCGGACACATATTATCGTACAGTCGGGGACAAGAATGGCGGCCCGCTTTATGTTGATGAAGTCACCACCAGTTACGTCAAGGGCAGGGCAGGAAGAGCGGGACTGTGGATTCTGGCCTGGCGCACCAGTGATGGCATGCAGCTCGTCAGTCAGCAAACGGGCAGTAGCGAAAGTTTCACGTTCAATTACGAGAATAGCCTGACCCTGGATGCCAACGACCAGATCAATGTCGTTTCGGCCCTCGCCCCAACGGGTAACTTCGGGCCCTTCAACCGGCAGGACGAGGGATACATTAATCCCGACGCACCGCCTCGCGGCGCGTAGACGAATGTGGACCAACGGCAGTCTTCTGCCGCCGTTGCGGCCCTGCGCACCGACCCGAACATCAGAATCGACCTGAGGGCCGATGCGCAACCCCAACAGATCAAAGCGTCGGGCGGTTCAGCAAAACCGCCCGCCGTTTCGGGCAGCAGCCGGCACGAATGCCGGCTGTCTTTCACACCGGGCCGTCCGGTCAATCTGCTGACCAGCGAACAGACCTTCTGCTGCGGGTCATCAATGGAACAGCAACGGGCGCGCACCGGGCAGCCCCCGGCACGACTGCCCGACGAAATACAACCTGGGATTATAAATCCTGTTCGCACCACACCATGGGTTTATCGAGCAGCTTCAACCCAAATATTCTTATGGAGAGCACAATGTCGCAGGAAGCACAGGACCGGTCGTTTCTCAAGTCCAATACCCAACGACCACTGCCGCCCGAGATAAATTTCGATTCCTTCCAGGGGCTGTTATCCGGCACGGCCGAGCCTGGACTGATCGTAAACATGAAAAGCAGCGTCGACTCGAAGTTGCGGCAGTGCTTTTCCACTGACGAAGGCAGATGGCAGCTATCCGGCGACGGACCTGCGAAATGGTTCACGATTTACGAGGTCTGGACCAGCGATCCCGATACCAATGCAGAGTCGGAAAAGATCAAGTTCATGCATGATCGCAAAAGCCTGAAGCTTGACGATGTCTATACCAGTACGACCACGGCATTCGGCCGTGGAAAGGCTGGCACGGAAATCACCGCTTACGGGCCGGCGGGACAGACCCTCGGAAAGGCCTTTATCTTCGGCGATGACGGCCCATGGTCGGTGACGTTCGACGAAACGCTCAACGCCGGTGACAAGGTCTGCATTACCGCAAAGCAGTTCACCGGCCTTCACGCCATGCCGATTTTTCAGAAAGCCCAGACATTCTCGATCGACGAGCGAAATGTCGGCAGGATCAGCGGCTCAGGCGCCAAAAGCGGAGAGAGGATCTTGCTGCTCGACGCAGAA
Source organism: Martelella mediterranea (assembly GCF_021021415.1). Classification (GTDB taxonomy): domain Bacteria; phylum Pseudomonadota; class Alphaproteobacteria; order Rhizobiales; family Rhizobiaceae; genus Martelella; species Martelella mediterranea_C. Next base: position 49,573 of record NZ_JAINWJ010000047.1, read on the forward strand.
AGTCAGAATCTCATTGCAGACGCCACGGTGGGGGAAGACGGTGCATGGTCGACCTCGCCGCGTAAGCTGCTCGAGGCCGGCGCCCGCATCGAAGTCATGAGGGTCGACAAGAATGGCATGGCAACGAAGGATCTGACATTTTCCGTGACCCCGGACAATTGCCTTTCCCCGGTTATCGACATGGTTGAAGACACGTATATTCGGGGCAGAGCCAATCCGGGCCTGAAGATCAACTACACCCTGATCCGCAATCATGAGCCCATCGCCTCGGGAAGTGCCGTGTCAGACAAGTCGGCAGCCTGGGAGGTTGGCGACCTCGACCTTCGGTCCGGTGACGGCATTGTCGTGACCACCGCGAGCCAGGATGGAACAAAGGCATCACAGCTCCATGCCTCCTTGACGATCGGCGAATACAGGCCGGGAATGCCCTACATCGAGACATCGGGAAAGAGTGGCGCGACCGGCTTCGCCAATCCCAGTGAGTTCGTTGTGGCTTCGTCTGTCAACCGCGGTGTGCTTTCCTGGGCCAGAGTCGCCGAAGACGGAAGCTGGACATTGAACTGGCAGGCAATGCCCGACTGGAGCGATGAAGTCATGCTGGTCCAGTTTACAACCTACCTGTCTCTGACCGGCTCCGGCGTCAATAATCCCTCATCCTGTTTTGCCATGCGCTACGCCGATGATGCGGCTGATCCGGTGCCGGAGCCCACGATCACCGACTACACGCCCCCTAACGGGGCGAATAATGCAACATTCAGTGGTACAGATACCGAGGATGGCACAACGATTCTCGTCGTGAACAACACCACCGGATATCCTGTTGGTCCAAGCAGCCCGCCCACTTCAAACCAGAACTGGGTGGCGGAAAGCTACTCGGCCGTTTCCGTCGGCAGTCAATGCTATGGAATTGCGAACAGGCCGACGGATGGCGGTGACATCGGAACAAATTCAAATCCGGGGCCGTATTACTACGTTCAATGAGCGCATCAATTCAAAAAAAGCCTCTGATGCATAAAGCCCGGCGCCGATGCGAAAGCTTCTGCGCCGGGAATGTTCCGGCTGAAATGCCGGATCAGCTCTCAGTTGTTTCGACCTTGGCAATCTCCCATTCACGCAGAGCCGGAGCAAGAAGGACCGTGCTGGAATGTTTTTTTGTGGGAGTCGAGCGCAACCTTTAATTGTAATTCATCTCTTCTGTGCTCACGTCCAGCAAGAAATCAGACTATTTCGATCAGGGCACATCTGCGACCCGCGCCAGGACAATATATTGCTATTTATAAACCTTTAACTAATGCCATGACCTGCAGTTCATGAGGCGAAGTAGCGTTAATCTGATATTTCCGAGTTGATCACAAACGGCCTTACTTCTAAAAATTAAATCTTAGGTTGTATTTTTATCTAGACAACCTAGGATAGCATGGGCTAATCTTGAACTGGCGCCGGAGAGAGCCGCCGCCGGTAGAATTTCAGAGCACACTATTTTACGGAGAAGCACCATGTCTATCGAGACAGGGAGCCCGACGGCTCCCGCATCCGCCGCCTCGCGGCCGCTGCCGCCGGCATTGAAGTTCAACGCAGCGACGCACACTTTCACCGGCACGGCTGAGCCCGGCAAGACGGTCCGTCTGACCGGCAGCGACGATCAGCGCATGCTCACCGCGACCGCTGATGCCAATGGCAGTTGGACGCTCGAACTCCGCAAGCCTCCACGCCTCTACACCACGTTCGAGATCTGGGTCTGCGACGGGCCGGAGGGAGAAAGCTCCGACAAGGTCAAATTCACCTATGGAGGCGATAATCCGAAGCTTTCCGATATTTATGCCAGCAAAACCCTGGCCTTCGGTCGTAGCACCCCCGGTACCAAGGTTAGCGCCTTCGGACCGGAAGGTCAGCTCCTCGGCCGTGCGCTGGCGTTGGGCGAACATGGCGCCTGGGTCATCCGCTTTGGCAATGCCGTCGAAGCAGGCGACAAGATCTGTGTTCTCGCGGAAGCCTTAAGCGGCAATACTTCCATGCCTTGCTTTGTCGAAGCGAAAGAATTTTCGCTTAACGACCACAATGTCGGTCACATCGCCGGCACAGGCGCCGAGCCGGGCGATCAAGTCGAGCTCTATGACATTGCGGCGGGGCAAGTCATCGCCTCGACCATTGCCGCTGAGGATGGCCGCTTCGAATTCTCTTTCTGCGACCCGATCGAAGCTGGTTTGCGCATCTCCGTTGAGCGTATTCACAGGAATGGGGAGACGTCGACAGGGCCGGTATTCACTGCACTGCGCAATCAATGCCTGTCTCCGGCCATCGCGTCATTTTCCGGCACGACGATCACGGGCAGGGCCGATCCCGGACTGAAGGTGACCTACACGCAGCTTCGCGACGGAAACATGGTCCACAGCGACACTGTGACCGTGCCCGAAAACGGTCTCTGGTCGAGCGACGCCGCAACCGAGCCCTACGCCTTCGATTTCCAGAAAGGTGACATCATTTTCGCAACGACGCAGAGCGCCGACGGAACGAAAGAATCGGTGTTTTCCTCCAATGTCAAGGTCGACGGTACAAGGCCCGGCACGCCGCTGGTCGAGAAAATTGACTCAGATGGCGCCAACGGCTGGGCAGAGCCATTCAAGTTCATCCTCGCCTCGACGGCAGAAGACGGCGTCGTGGCCCTGGCGCAGGCAGGCCGCGATGGCTATTGGCAACTCGGCTGGAAGGATTTCGTCGGTTCTCTTCCAACCACCACGGTTGTGTTCTTTGCGGCGTATGACACACTGCTGGAAAACCAGAAGTTACCCACTTCGATGATCACCGCGAGTTTTGCAGATCTCGCGGGGATAAAGCCCGCCAAACCTGTCATCGTTAAATATATGACAACCGATATCGAAGGCACCCAAACGCCGGTCCCCGGCTATGACCTCGTTGTCATTGTTCACAACAACACAACAAGGCAGGATATCAATCCGGGCGGCGCACTCGTCGCTGACGGAATCTGGCAGGTCATACCTAAATCCCCACTGATCCCCGGTGATAATGATGAAATCATCGCGACCACATGGCTTACCAAGAACAATATACTGTTAACCGCTTCGGACGAGTCCGTCCCCAAAAATGTCAGCTCATTTGTACCGCCTACGCCTTCGGTCACGAAAAGCTATCCGGACGATATCGAGGGCCTTGAACTAATATCCAAGCCCGCAAACCTGACAATGACCACGATCTACATTGCTCCTGAACTGGATATCAGCCACACACCGGTCGCCAATAGTGGTCATCTCACCGGTCAGACATGGACCATTTCCCCAGCGCCGCCCCGGACCGCCGGCGAAGAGATGGTTGCCTGGGCCGTGACCGATGCCGGCGCCATATCTGGTTACCGCCCTTTCAAGATTAATGCAGCCGAAAAACCGCTCCCACCGAGTATCGGCAACTGGTCAAGCGAGATCATCACAGGGAGTGGCGTGCCTGGTCAAACCGTGAAGCTTACTGTCAACGATGGCTTTGCAGGCAGCGCCGTTGTTGATGCGGAGAGCCGAAGCTGGAAAATCGACATTGGAAACAAGCCGCCAGCTGACACCAAGTTGAGCGCCACTGCCACTGACCCAAAGACTGGCGCCGAGTCCGATCCATTTTACATCGTCGTCGACCAACCGCGCGCAACGCTTAAAATTGATAATTCTTCAGTAACAACCAGCGGGTTCAGCGGCACGACCACTAACCTGCCGCAGATCATCCTGGGTTGGCGCGTATCAGATGGCCTGAAAGTCGTTGACTACCCTACGAATACGGCTTCGTTCAATGCCACATATATAGCCGATTCGAACATCAAGAGCGGCGATTTCATCAGGTTCGTTTCGCAAAATGATACCGGCGATCCGGAAGCCTGCTTCTCCACTTATGAAGGGAACCAGGTCAGTTGACGAGAAAACATCGCTTGCGATGAGAACAGGACAACCGGCGTTTCGCCGCCGGTCGTCCGCCTCAGCTGAAGCGCTCTGCCACCACACTGGCGATTGCGCTGCGGTGAGATGGCGTGCCTACCAGAGTGTGTGGGTGGGTGTGACCGTTCAGCATGAAAAATAACACGACGCGAACGCGCCTACGACCAGATCGCGTCGATCTATACAACTTATACATGCATAATTGGTTTTCTTCGCCTCATTCGGTTTTTTATCCAGCCAAGCGAAGCAACCAGTCCAAACAAGTGTCACGGAGAGGATCATGGCTCATAAGACTGTCGGCAGCCTTTCGCTGCTGCCCCCGGAAATCAACTTTGACGCGGCAAGCGGAATTTTTAGCGGAACCGCCGCGCCCGGAGTATCTGTTCGTCTGACCAGCAGCGTCGACCAGCAAATGCTCTCGACGATGAGCGGGCAAGATGGTGGTTGGAAAATCGCGCTCGGAAATACGCCGCGGCTTTATACCATTTTCGAAATCTGGGCTTGTGACCAGCACACTGGAATCTCGTCGATCAAGGTAAAATACATTTATGGCGGGAGCCAGCCTAGGCCTACCAATGTTTATGCCAGCAAAACCGTCGCCTTCGGCGAAGTCACCGGCGGCGCTGAAATCAGCGTTTACGGACCTGACGGCGCACTTCTCGGGCGCGATCTGGTCATTGCCGGACAGAGTACATGGGCTGTGAATTTCCGCACGCCGCTCAATGCCGGTGACACGATCTGCGTCATCGCGAGCGGACCTGCTGGTGCAACATCCCTGCCGGTCTTTGCAAAAGCCAAGACCTTCTCGGTAGACGACCGCAATGTCGCGCATATTGCCGGTTCCGGAGCCAAGCCGGGTGAAAAGGTTGAGCTGTTCAATCGCTCGAACGGAGAGTTACTGGCCAGCACGGATGCGACCGACCTCGGCACCTGGTCGGTGTCTTTCTGTAAACTGCTTAAGCGCGGCACACCGATTACCATCCGACGCGTCGACAAATCAGGCGTAACCTCACATGGCCCGTCTTTCTCCGCTTCACTCAAGCGTAGCCTGATGCCATTCATCAAGTACCTTGGAGAGGCTGAATTGGCAGGACTTGCCGTGGCCGGGCTCTCTGTCCAATGCTCACTGCGTCGCAACGGAGGCATTATGGAGAGCCACACAGTCCAAGCGGATGAGAGTGGCAGATGGCGAACCGAATTCACCGACACACCGGTCAAAACGGGAGATCTTCTCATCGCAAAATCCATGGCGACGGATGAGACGGCGGATTCGCTTTTTTGTTCGATAATTCAAGTCGGTCAGGAGCGGTTCGCTCCGCCCGAAGTGACGTCTATCGACCAGAGTGAAGCTTCGGGCACAGCGGAACCTTTGAAATATGTCATCGCGTCAACTGCGGAGCATGGTTATATTGGCAAGGCGCAGGTTGACTCCGATGGCACCTGGAACCTCAAATGGGGCGCTACCTACGGTCAGCTGCCGAAAACAACCGTTGTCTATTTCGTATCGGTTGAAAACATCTACACCGATCCCTTCTCGCCGACCTCAGATTATGCCGGCCGCTATGCTGATGCTGATGGGTCAAAGCCGCCGAAGCCCGTCATTACGGGGCAGGACTCGGACGGAGCGTTTTACGGAACCGAAGAAGACGCGAATTCAACGATCATCGTCTATAAGCAATCAGACGGCATGGCGGTGAATGATACGCCGGTTCCGGTTAACTCCGACAATTCCTGGATCGTGGCTCCTGACGATCCGCCGAGCGTGGGCGACAAGGTCTATGCGCAAGCCACGGAAATCGGCTCGGACGCACCTGGCGCAACTTCGGATAAATCGGAGCCCTATACCGTGAAGAAGACACCGGCCGCGGGCGTGCCCTGTCCGCCGGAAATCCTGAATGTGGCCACGCCGAAAATTTTCGGGCAGGCGCAGCTTAACACCTGGGTTGTCGTGACCGTGGAACTGCCAAATAAGCAGCCTAAGTCATTTGATCCGGTAGCTACACAAGGCACAAGCTGGAATATTGATTTGACAAGTGAGTATGGGGACTCCTTTCCGACAACGACAAGGGTTTTCGCAACGGCGCAATATAAACAGGATTCAACCGATACGTCAGGGACATACATTAAGGAGGTGGGCGTCAGCACTCTTGGAGGCGTAATCATCAACACGGTGACGGAAACCGAAGTTACCGGAATATCTCCGGTGCCAGAGATGGTTGTCCAGGCCTGGCGCGGAAGTGACGGAAAGCAAATCGTCACCAATTATACAATCCCGGGCTCCGACCCCGCCTTCACCGCTAAATTTGAAGATGGCGAGAAACTCAAGGACGGCGATTTGCTCTGGCTTGTCTGCGGATATACCGACGAAGGAAGCATGACGCCCTTCAACCGCCAACAGGAAGGTTATGTCAACCCGGATATGTAACCGGTTGCCGGCGTCGGCGCCAGCGATGATTGGCGCCGGTCTGCCGCTTTAGGATGTACTGCCTTTTCGTAGCGGTGCGAGCTGCAATACCGGAGGGGCGAAAGGCACAGAAAATCCAAACTTGGTGGAGAAGCAGCATGTCTGAACAAGCGACCGGCAATGCGTCAACGTCGAAGCCCGACGCACCTGCCATCACAACATACAGGACGAGTGTTATTGGCGGCACGGAAGCGACACCAGGCACGGTTGTGGTCGTTCACAACGTGACCCAAGGCCGAGATGTCAACCCGGGGGGCGCAAGCGTCTTTTTTGGAAGCTGGCAGATCCAACCAACAGGCGCCGATACTCCGAAGGATGGCGATGAAATCACCGCAGTTGCATGGATGGTTGAAAACGGCAATTTGACGGTCTCCTCTGACCCGTCCCAGCCCAAGACGGTCAGCGCATTTGTACCGCCCAGCCCTGAGATCATGACGAGCTATCCAGATGATGTCGAGGGCACTGAATTCATACTTCAACCCTCACTCCAGGCAATGACCACCGTGTATATCGCTCCTCAACTGGATATCAGCCGCACCCCGGTTGGCAATAGTGGTCATCTCACCGGCCAGTCATGGGCCATTACCCCATCACCGAGCAGGTCCCCTGGCGAAACGATGGTGGCCTGGGCCCAGACCGATGCCGGCGCGAAATCGGCTGAGAGACCTTTTACGATCGTTGAGCCCGACGAGCCGATCGCGCCGAAAAGCGAAGCAACCGAGTAAAGACGAAGCCCCGAGATCGTCCTGCCGACAGGCGGAATTGCACCAATGGATGCACGTAATAGTAGCATTTGCTGGGGAGCAAGGCTCTTTAGTTGAGAAATGACGCAGAGCACACAGATCATAACAACGTTACGGAGAAGCACCATGTCTCAGGATTTCAAAGGCAGCACGTCTCTGCTGCCGCCGGCAATGAAATTCACCGCAGCCACCGGAGTTTTTTCCGGCACGGCAGAACCTGGCAAGACGGTTCTTCTGACCAGCAACGCTGATCAGCGCGTGCTCTCCGCAACGGCGGATGATATCAATGGCCGTTGGGCGATTGCGCTCGACGACGCACCGCGTCTTTATACTCAATTTGATATCCGGGCCTGCGACCCCGAAACGAAGGCCTGTTCGGCTACGGTCAAGTTCATTTATGGCGGAGACAACCCTGAGCTTGCCAATATCTATGTCAGCAAAACCCTGGCTTTCGGTCACAGCAGGCCCGGCACGAAAGTTATCGTCTTTGGACCCACAGGCCGGGTTCTCGGCCAGTCCTTTGTCTTCGGCAAGCACGGTGTGTGGACTGTCAGGTTTGGCGATGCCGTAGAAGCAGGCGACACAGTCTGCGTCATGGCGGAATCCCTCATTGGCAACACTTCGATGCCGTTTTTCACAAAAGCCGAAGCGTTTTCGGTCGAAGACCGGAATGTCGACCGCGTTGCCGGCTGCGGCGCCAGGCCGAACGACAACATCCAGTTATTCGATGTCGGATCAGGGCAGGAGCTTGCCAGCACTGTGGCGAGTGACGCGGGGGCATGGTCACTCTCGTTTCAGGACCCGCTGGAAGTTGGCACGCGCGTCGTCATCCAACGCACCCATATTGACGGCGACACGTCCAAAGGCCCGATTTTCACTGCCATCAGGAACGACTGCCTTGCTCCGATCATCGAGACGTTTTCGGGCAACCAACTGGGCGGCATGGCGCAGCCAGGATTACAGGTCGACTACGCGCAATACCGCGACGGGATGACCGTTCATAAGGGCTCGGTAGCAGTGCCACAAAACGGTCTGTGGACCAGCAATGATGCAGCTGATTACCAGCCCTTTGAGTTCCAGTTCGGTGATATTCTGGTGGCGATGACGACGAATGGCAACGACACGGCGGAATCGCTGATCCCCTCAAGCGTGACGATTGGCAGCACGCGGCCCAGTGCCCCTCTGGTGCTATATATCGATCAGAACGGGGCCTGGGGCTACGCCGGCTCTCTGAAAAACATAATCATTTCGACCGAAGATGCCGGCCTGATCTGGGCCGCGCGGAGCAACCGGATTGGCTATTGGTCCGCCGACTGGACGCTTTCAGTCGGAGCTCTTCCGACGACGACGCGGGTGTTTTTCGAAGTGCTTGATTCATGGCAACTGACCAATGACATCCAGACATCGACGGCCACCGTACGCTATGCCGATGCGTCGGGGGGCAAACCCGCTGCACCGGTTATCGATACCTACATCCCTTCAAAGATCGCGGGCACGGAATCCACAGCTGGCACCGTCGTATTCGTCCATAACGCAGATGAGGATGATCAGGCTATCAATTCGGGCGGCACGGCGGTCACCAACGGCGCCTGGCAGGTCAACCCGACCGGCAGTTATGCTCCCCATGATGGTGACGAGATTTTCGCCGTTGCCTGGACCCTTATTGAAGGTGGCCAGCTAGGCGTTAATTCAGACCGCTCGACGCCTGTCGACGTCGATAGCTATGTGCCTCCGAAACCGAACGTCAGTTTCGGACATCCCACCGACATTGAGGGCGATGAGCCAGTGCTCACGGCCGACCTTAGCGAGTTGCCGAATATCGTCATCCATGTGGGTTATGCATCGGTCATGCCCCGGAAGTCGATTGCCAATAGCGGCCATCTTACCAGCGGCAGGGACTGGTCGATCACGCCTGTGCCCGCGCTCATCGTAGGCGATCAGATGGTTGCCTGGGCCGAAACCGATGCCGGCGAGCTATCCGGTGAAACACCGTTCACGATCACGGCAGCAGTGACCGCCAAGCCGGCGCCGCCAATGATTACCAAATGGGATACGGCCGTTATCTCCGGGACCGGCCCGGGCGGAACGTTGGTGTCATTGAGCAAGAATGGGCAAGACATGGGTTCAACCGCCGTCGGCTCAGCACAGTATGGTTATAGTTGGCAAATCAATATCGGCAAGCCTGCGTCGACGGGCGATGTGTTGAAAGCCGTGGCAACAGATCAAGGCGGCTACAATTCCGATCCATTCTATATCTATGTTGGTGATGTGCCAACGATGCTTACCGTCGAAGCTGTCACCACAAGCGAACTGACCGCCAATGTGAGCACCGCCAATCAACGATTGCTTGCATGGCGTAGTGCCGACGGGTTGAAGGTCATCGACCATCTGATCGGGGGGCCTGGCACCTACACCGTACCCTATCTATCCAACGTAACCGTCGAAACCGGCGATCTCATCATGTGCTCTTCGATGGATACGACCTATTCCAGCACAGAAGGAACAATGGTGCACTATGATTCAAACTATGTTCCTTATTCAGCCTGAGCGTTCTGAAAGGGACACTGCCGGCCGGCGCTGACTGCGCCGGTCAGACTGGCCTCCATGGAATGGTTGCGGACAAGTATCGGGTCAACGATCTCGGCGCCTCGGCGCAGCACCAGGACGAGATAGCGCGCCTTAGCGGCGAGCTGTTCGGCTGGGCGCGCAGACAGCATTCCCGCACCACCATTTCCGATGAAAAGATCGATACCGTCCTGTGCAAGGACGATGCCGCCTACGGCGTCTATCTCGGCTTCTGTGACCAAGGCGCGCTTCGCGAATGGAGCCAGCAGCAAGCCGAAGAAAACCCGTCATCTCGAACGAGATAACGGCGGAGAGGAGACCTTCGGCGAGATCGAACCAGATTAATATCCTTATAAAATTCAAATGGCAGCGCCCTTGTAGGAGCACCGGGCGATTAGTCTGCAACGCATGCGGTTGATTTGAAGTAATTCCAGCATTTCAGTGGCGTGAAGAGTTTGCAGACGTGGCCTACAGCTCTCACAGGTCGTCATAGGTTCGCGCCTTTGCCTTCCTGAGAAGCGCCTTGAGCTTGAGGTCGTTTGCAAAAACGACCTCAAGCTCAAGGCAGCATCACTTGACGGCTGAGTTTCCTCCATCGGCAAAAAGCGCTGAACCTGTAACAAAACTCGATCCCGGGCCTGCGAGGAATAGCGCGGCCTGCGCAATTTCTTCCGGCTGAGCTATGCGTTTCATAGCGTGGAGACCGGCGGCCCATTCCTTTTGCGATTGATCACCCGCCATGCCGGTGTCCGTGCCACCGGGAAGAAGTGCATTTGAACGGATATGCATGGCTCCATAATCGGCAGCGATGGCTTTGACCAAACCCATCAATCCAGCCTTGGCCGCTGCGTAAGCTCCCATGCCGGGAAGCCCCACGCTCGTTCCAACGAAGCTTGACGTGAAAATGATCGAGCCGCCACCGCGTTTGAGCATTGCCGGTATCTGGAAACGGCTTCCAAGGAAAGCCGCCGTGAGGTTTGTGGAAATGGTTTGATGCCATTCATCAGCCGTCATGTCTGCGATCGGTTTCATCGCTCCCACTGTCCCGGCATTGTTGAAGGCAATATCAAGCCCACCGAAAACCGTCGTCGCTGCTGCGACCAGCTCTTCGTGTGTTTCGGATGAGGCAACATCTCCGGCTACCAGATGTGCGCGTCCACCATTTTCCTCAATCTGTCTCGCCACGCTCTCCAAGGACGATTTGCCTCGTGCGTTCAAAACGACGCTCGCGCCTTCTGCGCTAAACAACAAAGCGGCGGCCCGCCCTATGCCAGAGGACGCACCGGTGATAATTGCAACTTTGTTCTCTAAAATTCCCATGGGTATTCTCCTTGAATTGGAGATCAATGGGATAAGGAAAATTCTAGTTTCCGGACACCCGATTCCTGCGGCCAGATTTGGCTTCGTAACGAACTACTTTGTCCAATGTGGCTACATACTGCATCGGCGAATGTCCGCTTTGCACCTCCTGATGAGCGGACGTGAACAACCGAAATGGGGGTGCAAAACTGCCTTTGGAACCGTCGTCCAGATCTCGGCGTCGACACAGCCGGTATTGACGGTCGGCATCAGGTCTTAATATGGACCGACGACCCCGTCGGGATGATATTCATCCGCGTAAAAATCCTAATACTCGAACACGAACTTAATCCGGCCGATGACAAAAATGGTGCCGATTCCTGAAGGCCGATTTCATTTGTTCCTCCAAGATAATTGCGGAACGACGTCGGCGCGACCGCTGCAATTCCGAACGCCATCGTGGCGGCTTTGCTGTGCGCCAAACATTTCCTGCAACTTTTTGCTCCGCTTTGCGTAACAGATCCGGCGTTCGACAGTCTTCTGTGAAGCAGGCTCCAGTGGGCCGCGATTTCACGAGGCGACCGAATGGCACCGACAGATAAAAAAACGAAAACCAGCGCACAGCGGTGGAAACGGCCTAAGCGATTTGACCGCAATCTCATCGTGATCGGCGCTGGTTCCGCAGGGCTCGTCTCGGCCTATATCGCCGCAGGCGCGAAAGCAAAGGTGACACTGGTCGAGGCGAACAGGATGGGGGGCGACTGCCTCAACTTCGGCTGTGTGCCATCCAAGGCGCTGATCGGCAGTGCGAAGGCGGCGCATCAGATGCGCAACGCACACCGCTATGGGCTCAGACCGGTCGAGCCGAATATCCCCTTCTCCGCCGTGATGGAGCGGGTGCACGAGGTTATTGCCGAAATCGAGCCGCATGACAGCATCGAACGCTATACCGCACTGGGTGTCGAGGTCCTGCAAGGCTATGCGAAGCTGATCGATCCCTGGACGGTGGAGATCGCGTTGAGCAGCGGCGAGACCCAACGCCTGACGACCCGCGCGATCGTCATCGCTACAGGCGCGCAACCCTTCGTGCCGCCGATCCCCGGCATTGAGGATGTCGGCTTTCTCACGTCAGACACGCTCTGGGATGGACTGCGCGATCGCCCCGAGGCGCCAAAGCGGTTGGTCGTGCTGGGCGGCGGGCCAATCGGCTGCGAACTGGCGCAAAGTTTTGCACGGCTCGGGTCAAAAGTCACACAGATCGAAATGGCGCCGCGCCTGATGATGCGCGAGGACGTGGACGCCTCCGGGCTCGTCGAGGCATCCCTCCGATCGGATGGCGTGAGGGTTCTGACGGGTCACAAGGCTGTCGCCTGCGGCGTGGACGCGGGCAGCAAATGGATCGAGGTCGAAAACGATGGCGACAGACAGCGCATCGAATTCGACGACATGATCGCTGCCGTTGGCCGGTCGCCGCGGCTGAAAGGGTTCGGTCTGGAAGAGCTCGGCATCAAGACGGACCGTGTCGTGGCGACCAATGCGTATCTGCAAACGCTTCACCCGAATATCCTCGCCGCCGGCGATGTCGCGGGGCCTTATCAGTTCACCCATGTCGCCGGGCATCAGGCCTGGTTTGCCACGATCAATGCGCTCTTTGGCGACATCAGGCGCTTCAGAGCCGACTACCGCGTCATTCCCTGGGCAACCTTCACCGACCCGGAGGTGGCGCGTGTCGGGCTGTCCGAAACCGAGGCGAAGGAGAAGAACATTCCCCACGAGGTGACGCGCTTCGGCAACGACGATCTCGACCGCGCAATCGCCGATGGTTCGCCAGGCGGCTTCGTCAAGGTGCTGACGGTTCCGGGCAAGGACAGGATTCTCGGTGCGACCATCGTCGGCGACCATGCCGGCGATCTGCTCGCGGAATTCGTTTTCGCCATGAAACACGGACACGGTCTGGGGAAAATCCTGGGTACGATCCATATCTATCCGACACGCGCCGAGGCAAACAAGATGGTTGCCGGCCAGTGGCGCCGCAACCATCTCAACGGCGTCCTCCTTTCGCTACTCGAAAGATTCCAGACATGGAGGCGCGGATGATCGACGCCCGGATCTTGCCGCTTCAGCGCGCTGTCCTTCAGCCGGTTGCCGGGCTTCTGGCGCGGCGCGGCCTACGCGCCGACGTGATCAGCCTCACCGGTTTTCTCACCGGCGTCGGCGCGTTCGTCGGCCTTTGCTTCGGTGCATGGTCGCTGGCTCTCGCCCTTATTCTCTGTAACCGGGTCATGGACGGGCTGGACGGCGCCGTGGCCCGCATCCAGGGCCCGACGGATCGCGGAGCCTATCTCGATATAGCGCTCGATATGGTGTTTTACGCCCTCATACCGCTGGGTTTTGCCGTTCAGGCTCCCGCTATCCATGCACTGCCGGCGGCTGTGCTGATCGTCTCCTTCGTCGGAACCGGCTCGTCCTTCCTTGCCTTTTCCGCAGTGGCCGCCAAGCGCGGCAAAGAAGCGCCGGAGTTTCCCACGAAGGGCATCTATTACGCGGGAGGATTGGCGGAAGGATTTGAGACAATCGCGATCTTCGTCGCAATGTGCCTGTTTCCCGGAAATTTTCCAGTGATCGCCTATGGTTTCGCAGCGCTCTGCGCGCTTACCACCGTGATCCGGTGGCGGCAGGGCTGGGTCGCCTTTTCCGGCGCCGCGAAATGATCACACATTGGAAAGTGCCGACCCGGGATTGGACACGGCCAAGGGCCATGCGCCTGCTGTCAGACTTCCTTGTCCAGACGGTCAAGGGCATTGCGCAGCGTGACACGCGCCCGGTGCAGCAAAACGCGCATATTTCCCTCGCTGATGTCGAGAAGCGCACAGACCTCGGAAGGATCGAGCTCCTGTTGACCGCGCAGGATCAGCACCGCCCGCTGTGCCGGAGGCAGCGTCCCGATCACAGCCTCCACGTGCTGCAAAATGCTTTTGCCTGCCACGTGGCGCTCGGGCGTCAGATCGTCCCAAAGCGCGGGCAATGTGCGCCAGCGTCCGCGTCCGTCAAAAGCATCCTCCAGTCCATTGCTGTCACCCTGGTCGTCAAACAGGACGACACGCCCGTCGCGCTTTGCGCGGGTGCGGGCCTTGTTGATAAGGATGGTGAATATCCAGTTCGCCAGCGAACTGCGTCCCTCGAAGAGATCGATACGGTTGAGCACGGTAATCCACGTATCCTGAACCACCTCTTCCGCAATCTGACGGGACTGGACCATCCCTGTGCAAAAGCGGATCATCGCCGCATTGTGCCGTCGGAACAGGCCTTCAAAGGCAACATGATCCCCTTCGACCAGCCGCCGCGACAAAGTCTGCTCGTCACTTTCCGTATTACTCACAACCCCTCCGGCCACCGTTGGCGTTCCATTAACAGAACAGTCCTTCCGGAAGTCCAGAGCGATTTGCGCCGATCAAGCCATCGTGACGCAACCCCGCTTCCGCCTCTCGGGAACTTGATTCAATCCCATGTTTGGAATGCGATATGGATCGAATGAACTGTCCTGCGTTCATGCACCATGACTACCCGAGAGCCGCACCTTCCGGCTCCTGTCGCGGCTCAGGAGAACAACGTTTCCGGATTGCGGGGCCGAGGCCGCCACGACCAGAGATCTCACCCATGACTGGATATTCAAAGATGTCTGATGATCATAACCAACCGCGCCCGCAAAAACCCCGCACAGCTTCGGGAACCCGCCTGTCGCGCTTCGCGCCTGTCGGCATTATTGTGCTGGGGCTGGCGCTCGGCTATGCCCTCGGCTTGCAGAATTATCTGAACCTTGGGTTTCTTGCCGAACAACGGCAGGTGTTGCGGGCCTATGTGGATGCCAATACGGCCTGGTCGGCGCTGATTTTTGTCAGCGTCTACATTGTCGCCGTCGCCTTTTCGTTTCCGGCAGCGTCGATCCTCACCATCTTCGGCGGATTCCTGTTCGGCTGGCTGGCGGGCGGGGCGCTCGTCGCCGTCGGCGCCACAATCGGCGCATCGATCCTCTTTCTGGCGACGCGTTCGGCCTTTGGCAGCTTTTTGCAGCACCGGGTCGACGGGGTGGTCAGGAAACTCGCCGACGGCTTTCGTGAAAATGCATTTGGTTATCTGTTCGTCATCCGGCTCGCACCGGTATTTCCCTTCTTCGTGGTGAACATCGCCGCCGCCCTGTTCGATATCAGCCTCGGGCGCTTCGCCGCCGCAACCTTTTTCGGCATCCTGCCCGGCACCTTTGCCTATGCCTATCTCGGCCAGGGCGTCGACAGCGTGCTGGTCGCCGCGCAGGAGGCCGGACGCCAGGCGCAGATTTCCGATCTGGTGACACGGGACATCACGCTCGCTTTCTTTGCGCTGGCCGTAGTGGCGCTGATCCCGACGGTCGTCAGGCAGATCCGCCGACGCCGGAGCGGTTCCTGAACGGCGGGCGGCCGAAAAAGCGAAACCGACGGCAAAAAGACAATCAGGACTGTAACGGGTCGTGGCCGCGCGAGTCCTGTCCATAGAGTCCACAGATGAGGATTATCTGATGTTACGATGCAGTGAAGTCGCCGAACGCGCCAGCCTTCTCATAGATGGCGAGCTCGGGCCGTGGCAGCGTTTTAACATGAAACTGCACCTCGCCATGTGCCGCGGCTGCCGCGCCTTTGTGGCGCAGATGCGAACCGCGCAAGATCTGGCGCGCATGGCAAGCGGTTCGGAAGAACAGCACATCGACCCGGAAATCCATGCCGCACTCGCGCGAAGGCAGCAGCACCCCATCGACAGAATCTGAAGGATGTGAGCAGCTTGAATCTCAGAAAGACGGGGGCTTGGGCGAACTGCCTCCGGCTGAACCGATCAGGGAGAGCAAAACAATATGCGTTTGACGAAACAACTTCTGGCGGCTTGCGTGATCAGCGGGAGCGGCTGTCTGAATGCCGCAGCCGCCGACCCCGGCGTGAACGACTGGCCGGAGATCGAAAAGGCAGCCGCGGGTCAGACGGTTTACTTCAATGCCTGGGGCGGCTCGGAAAACATCAATGCCTATATCGAATGGGTGGGCGCGCGGATGCAAGAGCGCCATGATGTCACGGTCGTTCAGGTCAAGCTCGACGATACCGCGAGTGCCGTTTCCAAAGTGGTGGCGGAAAAGGCTGCCGGGAAAGATGAAAATGGCTCGGTCGATCTCATCTGGATCAATGGCGAGAATTTCGTCTCGATGAAGAAACAGGATCTGCTTCTCTCCCCCGACTGGGCAACGTCGCTGCCCAACTGGCGTTACGTGGATGCCGAGAACCAGCCGACCATCCTCACGGATTTTACCGAGCCGACAGACGGGTTGGAAAGCCCCTGGGGCGGGGCGAAGATGGTCTTCTTTTACGACAGTGCCCGTACGGACGCGGGTTCGTTGCCCGATAATTCCACTCAACTTCTCGACTGGGCGAAGCAACATCCGGGCCGCTTTTCCTATCCCGCTCCGCCGGACTTCATCGGCTCGTCTTTCCTCAAACAGGTCCTGAGCGAGCTGATCGACGATCCCTCGAAGCTCGACGAGCCGGTAGATGAGAGAACCTTCGAACGCGACGTCGAGCCGCTTTTCGCCTATCTCGACCAGTTGCATGACGTGGCGTGGCGCTCTGGCCATGCCTTTCCGCAAAACTATCCTGACATGAAACAGAAGCTGGCTGACGGTGAACTGGATATCATCTTCGCCTTCAACCCGGCGGAAGCCTCGGCCGGCATCGAGGCGGGCGAATTGCCCGATACCGTGCGTTCCTTCACTTTTTCCGGCGGCACGTTGGGGAACACGCATTTCGTCGCCATCCCCTATAATGCCAATGCCCGGGAAGCTGCCCTGCTGACCGCCAATTTCCTGCTGTCCCCGGAAGCGCAATTGCGCAAGCAGGACCCGGCCTATTGGGGCGATCCCACCGTTCTCGCCATGGACAAACTGCCGGAGGAAGACCGCACTGCCTTCCAATCGCTCGATCTTGGCGTGGCGACCCTTCCGCCAGACCAGCTGGGACCGGTCATCGCCGAACCCCATGCGAGCTGGATGGACAGGATCGAGACCGAGTGGCGCAGACGCTACGCAAGCGGCAACTGATCCGTGTCGGGCATTCAGGGCGCACAAGCTGAAACGGGACGATGGGTGGCGCGCCTCGCCGGAAGCGCGGTCGCGGTCACCCTCGCCCTTCTTGTGCTGCCCATAACCTTCGGATTGTTTGGAACGTTGCTCCCCGCCTTTGGCTACCTGCCTGCACTCGGCGGCCACAGCTTCGGGCTCGATGCCTTCGCCAGCCTGTTTGCCGCGCCGGGGCTGATCGATGCGACGATACTGAGTTTCATGACCGGATTGGTCACCACGGCGCTTTCCCTCACGGCTACCCTGCTTTTTATCGCAGGGTTTGCCGGAACCCCGACGATGTCGCGTCTTCAGCATCTGCTTTCGCCGCTTCTTGCCGTGCCGCACGCGGCGGCAGCCTTCGGGCTCGCCTTCCTGATCGCCCCGTCAGGCTATCTGGTCCGGCTCGCGGCACCCGTTCTCGGCATCGCACGGCCGCCGGATATCCTGATCCCGCACGATCCCATGGGACTGGCGATGATCGCCGGATTGGTGCTCAAGGAAACACCCTTCCTGTTTCTCGTCACACTCGCCGCCTTGCCGCAGATCGACCTTGCCCCTGCACGCAGACTGGCGGCCTCCTTCGGTTACGGGCGGATCGCCGGCTTCATCTATCTTCTGTGGCCCGCGCTCTACCGGCAGATCCGTTTTGCCGTCTATGCCGTCATCGCCTATTCCACATCGGTGGTGGACGTCGCGCTGATCCTCGGGCCCAACCTGCCCGGCACGCTCGCCACGCGTCTCGTGCAATGGATGAGCGACCCGGATCTCACCTTTCGTTTCATGGCGTCCGCCGGCGCCGTCGTTCAACTGGCGGTGACGCTTGCAGCGCTTGTCGTCTGGTACGCGCTGGAACGGTGTTGCGCCGCATTGCTTCGGCTGTCGCGGGATCGCGGTTGTCGCTTCGCGCGGGATGCGGCGCTGCGGCAATTCTCGGCTGTGGTCATCGGGATTCTCGGCTCCACCGTTTTTGCCGGCCTGATACTGCTCGCGGTCTGGTCGGTGGCCGGGCTGTGGCAGTTCCCAGACCTTTTGCCGCGTGACTTTACCATGCGCAGCTGGATACGGGCATTGCCACGCATGATCGATCCGCTGGTCACCACGCTTGTAACCGGCTTTTTCTCGACACTGATCGCCATCCTGCTGACGGTCGGCTGCCTCGAACGGGAGAACCAGACTGGACGAACCGGCGGCGAACGGAGCCTGTTCATTCTGTACCTGCCGCTGATCGTGCCGCATATTACCTTCGTGTTCGGCCTGCAACTCCTCTTCATCGGCAGCGGCAGCCAGCATCGCTACGCCGCGCTGGTCCTGGTTCATCTCGTCTTCGTGCTGCCTTATGTGTTTCTCTCGCTCGCAGACCCCTGGCGGGCGCTCGACCGGCGCTATGAAATCATCGCCACAGCGCTCGGGCGTTCTCGCCTCATCGTTCTGTTCTCCATACGGTTGCCCATGCTGATCAGGCCGATCCTGACGGCATCGGCCGTCGGCTTTGCCGTTTCGGTCGGACAATACCTGCCAACGCTGCTCATCGGCGAGGGACGACTGCAGACCATCACCACGGAGGCCGTCGCGCTCGCTTCCGGCAACAATCGCCGCGTTATCGGCGTCTATGCCCTGCTGCAGACACTTCTGCCGCTGATCGCTTTTTCACTGGCCGCGTTTCTGCCCGCTCTCCTCCACCGGAACCGTCGGGACATGCGGGTTTGACCATGCGGCACGGCAATAACAGAAGCGGCCTTTCACTTTCCAACGTCGTGATCCGTCTCGGCAGCGACACGCTGATCGATCTGTCAGCGCATGTTTCATCCGGCGACGTGTTGACCGTGATGGGGCCTTCCGGCTCCGGCAAATCGACGTTGCTCTCTTTCATCGGCGGCTTTCTCGATCCGGTGTTCGAAACCGCGGGCGAAGTCACGATCGATGGCGTGGATCTGCTCGCGCTGCCGCCGGAAGCGCGACGGGCCGGCATCCTGTTCCAGGATCCGCTCCTCTTTCCGCACATGTCGGTCGGCGCCAATATCGCATTCGCGATTCCCGCCGACGTGAAAGACCGCCGCGCCCGGCGGCACATCGCAGCCGGTATTCTGGCCGAAATGGATCTTGCGAGTTTCGAAAAGCGAGACCCGGCAACGCTATCCGGCGGGCAGAAGGCCCGGGTCGCGCTTGCGCGCGTGCTCGTCTCGCGCCCGAGGCTGCTGCTGCTGGACGAGCCCTTTTCCAAGCTCGACACGGAATTGCGCGCCCAGATGCGCAGCCTCGTCTTTGCCAAGGTGCGCGATGCCGACCTTCCTGTCATTCTCGTGACCCATGACGAGGCTGATGCGAAAGCTGCGGGCGGCGGCGTCCATCGCATCGGCCCGGGAGGCCAGCCCCATGCCTGAGACCCGAGAAACGGAAAAGCCGGTTGTCCTGCTCGGCGGAGGCCATGCGCATGTCGAGGTTGTCCGCGCGCTCGGCGAACATGGTCATGGCCGCAAGATCGTGCTCGTGTCGCCCTCGCGCCATGCGCCCTATTCCGGCATGTTGCCCGGCTATATCGCGGGTCGATACCGCTTCGAGGATTTTCATATCGACCTGGCCGCTCTGTGTGATCGCAATGACGTGACATTTCTGGAAACATCCGCGACCGGCATCGATCCCGGGCGCCGGAGCGTATCGCTCGCAAACGGACAGGTTGTCGGCTACGATCTGCTTTCGGTCGATATCGGTTCCGCGCCTTCGCTTCCGGCAGGTATTTCAGGCGGCTTCCCGGTGAAGCCGATCGCGAGTTTTGCCGAGCGCCTGGCCCAGCTGGACGCCTTGGCCGAGGAACACGAAGGACCGTTCCGCCTCGCGATTGTCGGCCAGGGCGTCGCGGGGGTCGAGATGGCCTTCGCTCTTCGTGAGAGGTTCGCGCGCGGACGGGTTCAGGTCACGCTTGCAGGCCGCGCGCTCCGCCCTGTTCCCGAGCGCAGCAATAGAACACGGAAACTCGTGGAGACGGCACTGCAACAGGCTGGCATCGAACATTATTCCGGTTTCGATGTCGTCGCATTCGAAAACGGCGAGCTCGTCGCCGGCGATGGCAGGCGACTTCCGGTCGACGAAGCCGTCTGGACCACGTCGAGCGGCGCTCCGGCTTGGCTTCGCAAGACCGGTCTCCAACTGGATGCGGGCGGGTTCATCCGTGTGGATGCCGCGCTGCGTTCCGTCTCCCACGGCAATGTCTTCGCAGCCGGCGATGTCGCATCGCTGCCCGACCCGCGGCCCAAGGCCGGCGTCTTCGCCGTTCGCCAGGGCCCGGTCCTCGCGGACAACATCCGTCGCAGCCTGGAAGGTGAAGACTTGCTGCCCTTTCACCCCCAGCGCGCGTGGCTGGCACTGATCTCGCTTTCCAACGGACACGCTATCGCCGACAAGTGGGGGCTCTCGGTTTCGGGGCGTGGGGTGCAGGCCTGGAAACACTGGAATGATACGCGGTTTGTTCAGCGATATCGAAATCTGCGCTAAAACTCGATTTGCTCATGGTCGCTTTCTTACCTCATTTTAGGCAGGAAGGCGTCTACAATTCGTGGGGCTATTCATTCCGGTGCCGCTGCCAGCCCGCCATCGTGATAAGAGCCGGAAAAATCGTAAGCGGCGGCTGAGTGGCACGTTGCGGCGGCGTGAGCTT
>NZ_JAINWJ010000048.1 GCF_021021415.1 Martelella mediterranea
CAAGGATCAGAGACCAAACCATCAAACAGAGTTGATGACGCGGGGCAGGTTTGTCACCAAGCTGAAGGCGGCCCCGTGAGGAGCCGCCTTCCCTGTTTTCGAGGCCTACCCGGACTCGCTCACCCCTCGAGCACAACCACCTTGGTGCGCTTGTCGGGGTCGACGCGGGCGTAGAGGTCGATGATGTCCTGGTTGATCATGCGGATGCAGCCCGAGGACACAGCCTGGCCGATCGAGGTCCAGTCCGGATTGCCGTGAATGCGGAACAGCGTGTCATTGCCGTTCTTGTAGAGATAGAGCGCGCGGGCGCCGAGCGGGTTCATGATGCCGGCATCCATGCCGCCGGCATATTCCTTCAGCTCCGGCTGGCGCTTGATCATCGCCTGCGGCGGATACCAGGTGGGCCATTCGGCGCGGCGGCCGATATAGGCCTCGCCCGACCAGCGGAAGCCGTCGCGGCCGACGCCGATGCCGTAGCGCACGGCCTTGCCGTCTTCCAGCACCAGATAAAGCAGCCGCTGCTTGGTATCGACGATGATGGTGCCGGGGGCTTCATCCGTCTCGTAATTGATGATCTGGCGGCGATACTTGTCGTCGACCTGGGTGATCGGCACGCGCGGCAGGTCCACGCCGTTGTCATTCGTGGCCGCATAGGCGGAGATCGGCGCCATCGTCGTCGACGAACTGTTCGTGGTGGTGCAGCCGGCGGCGGCGAGCAGGCTCGTCAGCGAGAGTGCCAGAAAAAGGGATCGAATGTGCATGGACGGTCTCACGGCGTGGAACAAAAGGTGATAATGGTCAATTGATAGAAGCTTATGGTTAACATTTGATTGCAACACAAGCTCTGACATGGATCGGAGGTTTAGATCGCGCCCCAAGGGCGTGGAGCTGTTGTGAAAATGCATCGCATGAAAGGAAGTTCCATGGCGATTGTCGATCTGCATGGAAAAAACCCGACGGCGGACGGCCGCCAGTCGGACCGCGCCATCATGGTCCGTCGCGGCGTCCAGCATCTGCTGAAACACATGCGCGTTTCCGCGATCGCCGAGATGACGCTTCGAAGCGGACGGCGCGCCGACCTGATCTGCCTCTCGGAAAAGGGCGAGATCTGGATCATCGAGATCAAGACCTCGATCGAGGACTTCCGCGTCGACCGGAAATGGCCGGAATATCGCGATTTTTGCGACCGGCTGTTCTTCGCCACCCATGCCGATGTGCCACTCGAAATCTTCCCCGAGGAGTGCGGCCTGCTCTTGGCGGACCGTTACGGCGCCGAGATGATCCGCCCCGCCCCCGAACACAGGCTGGCGCCCGCCCGCCGCAAGGTGTTGACCCTCGCCTTCGCCCGCAACGCCGCCGATCGGCTGACCTATGCCGAACTGGTGCTGGAAAAGCTGGAAGCGGAGGGCGTGGACGTCCGAATCTGAGAGGGCTTAAAGCGGCGGCGTGCCGTTGTCGGCGAGCGCATTGCCGGCGAAATAGAGCGAACCGCCGATCAGGATGCGCGGCGGCGGCTGATCGGCGCGCGCGCGCATGCAGATCGCGGCCAGCGCCTCGCCGATCGAGGACACAGGCTCGGCCGAAAGCCCGGCATCGGCCGCAGATGAAGCCAGCGCGACCGGATCGATGAAGGCCTCCGTGCCCCTGATCGGCGCGCAATAGACATAGGTCGCGAGCCCCGCGAAATGCTCGAAGAAACCGAACGGGTCCTTGGTGTTGATCATGCCGATCACCAGATAGAGCGGGCGTGGATCGCGTTCCTCGAACCCCGCCAACGCCTCGGCGATCACCTCGCCGGCGCCGGGATTATGGCCGCCATCGAGCCAGATTTCCGAACCCGCGGGCGCCGCCGTCACCAGATCGCCCGTCGTCAGCCGCTGCAGACGCGCCGGCCAGAACACCGAACCCATGGCGGTTTCGACGGCCTTTTCCTCCAGCGCGAAACCGGCGGCCTTGACCGCCGAGATCGCGGCTGCGGCATTGGCATATTGATGACGGCCCGGAAGCGCCGGCAACGGCAGGTCCATCAGCCCGTCGCCATCCTGATAGACCAGCCGGCCATGCTCCTCATGGGCGGAAAAATCCTGGCCATAGACATGCAGCGGACAGCCGAGCCTGTCGGCGCTGGCGATCAGCACCTCTTCCGCCGCCTCATATTCCTGCTGGCCGATCACCACCGGCACGCCCGGCTTCATGATCCCCGCCTTCTCGGCCGCGATCAGCTCCACCCGGTCGCCGAGATAGGCCTGATGATCGAGCGAGATCGGCATCACCACGCAAACGGCCGGCTTGTCGATGATATTGGTGGCGTCGTAGCGCCCGCCAAGCCCGACCTCCAGGATCACCACATCGGCCGGAATTTCGGCAAACAGAACGAAGGCCGCCGCCGTCAACATTTCGAACACAGTCGCCTTGGCACCCTCATTTGCCGCCTCGACCCGCCGCAGCGTCTCGGCCAGAAGCTGATCATCGACATAGCCGCTCGCCCCGCCCGGCCCGCCGATGCGGAACCGCTCGTGCCAGCGCACCAGATGCGGCGAGGAATGGACATGGACGGAAAGGCCCGACGCCTCCAGCAGCGCCCGGCAGAAGGCCGTGGTCGAACCCTTGCCATTGGTGCCGGCGATATGGATCACCGGCGGCAGGGAGAGATGCGGATTGCCGAGCTTTTCGAGAAGCACCCGGATGCGATCCAGCGACAGATCGAAGCCCTTGGGATGCAGCTGCATCAGGTGCTCGATCACGCGTTCGGCGGCGCCGAATGAGGGGTTATCCATGATTGATCCGATTCTGCGGGCCTGTCCCGCCCGTGGCGTTCGCGCGCCCTTATGATCCGCCGGACATGGCCGATGCGAAAAACCGCCGCTGCCTCAGGCGCGCGGCGGTTCCCTCCGCATTTTTCAGGCCTGCTGCGCCGGTGCTTCATCCGCGGCAAGCGCCGGTTCGGCTTCCGCCTGCGACGCATGCGGGCCTTCCAGAAGCCCGTGCGGGGGCGTAGCCGGCGCGCCGGTCATGATTTTCAGAAGCCGCGCCAGCGTTTCCGGCAGGTCATGGCGCTTGACCACCATGTCGACCATGCCGTGCTCCAGCAGATACTCCGCGGTCTGGAACCCGTCCGGAAGCTGTTCGCGGATGGTCTGTTCGATCACGCGGCGACCGGCAAAGCCGATCTCGGCGCCGGGTTCGGCGATATGCAGGTCGCCGAGCATGGCGTAGGAGGCCGAAACGCCGCCGGTGGTCGGGTTGGTCAGCACCACCACATAGGGCAGGCCCGCGTCGCGCATCATCTCGATCATCACCGTTACGCGCGGCATCTGCATCAGCGACAGGATACCCTCCTGCATGCGCGCGCCGCCCGACGCCGGGAAGATCACCAGCGGGCATTTCTCATCGAGCGCGCGCTGGAAGGCCTGGATGATCGCCTCGCCGGCGGCCATGCCGAGCGAGCCGCCCATGAACTTGAACTCCTGCACCACGGCAACGAGCTTCAGTCCCTCAAGCGTGCCGACGCCGGCCAGGATCGTGTCTTCCTGATCGGTCTTCGCCCGGTTTTCCTTCAGCCGGTCGAGATATTTCTTGGAATCGCGAAACTTCAGCGGGTCCTGCGCCACCTTCGGCTGCGGCAGGTCCTCATAGGTCCCGTTATCGAACAGATCGGCAAGGCGCGCGCGCGCGGGCATCTTCATATGATAGCCGGAAGACGGGATCACCCACTTGTTCTCTTCCAGATCGGTATGAAACACCATGGCGCCGGTTTCGGGGCACTTGATCCACAGATTCTCGGGCACCTCGCGGCGGCCGAACATGGAATTGATCCGCGGCCGCACGTAATTGGTAATCCAGTTCACCACATGAACCTCCTGAATTTCTTTGCCTGCCGTGTGCCAGATTTACTCGGCGGCTGCAAGGCGCGCGTCCCGCACGCCGCTTGAAAGGCCTTTCACGAAGGTCGAAACCGCGTCGACCGTGTCCTTGCCGGCCTTGCCATCGGCCGTCAGGCTACCGGCGATCTGATTGACCAGCGCCGTGCCGACCACCACGCCATCGGCGGCCGCCCCGATCAGGCGGGCATGTTCGGCGGTCTTGACGCCGAAGCCGACGCAGACCGGCAGATCGGTATGCGCCTTGATGCGCGAAACGGCCTCGCCGACCTTCGAAGGGTCGGGCAGCGCCGAGCCGGTGATCCCGTTCATCGAGACATAATAGACGAAGCCGGAGGTGTTTTTCAAAACCGCCGGCAGACGCTTCCCGTCCGTGGTCGGCGTCGCCAGCCGAATGAAGTTCAGCCCGGCCGCAAGGGCTGGAATGCAGAGCTCATTATCCATTTCCGGCGGCAGGTCGACGATGATCAGCCCGTCAATGCCGGAAGCCAGCGCATCGGCGATGAATTTGTCGACGCCATAGATGTAGATCGGGTTGTAATAGCCCATCATCACGATCGGCGTATCGGGATCGCTCTTGCGGAATTCTCTTGCAAGCTCCAGTGTCTTGGCCAGCGTCTGGCCGCCCTTCAGCGCCCTCAGCCCCGCCATCTGGATCGACGGGCCATCGGCCATAGGATCGGAAAACGGCATGCCGAGCTCGATCACATCCGCGCCCGCCTTCGGCAGCGCCTTCATGATTTGAAGCGAGGTATCGAAATCCGGATCGCCGCCCATGAAATAGGTGATCAGCGCCGGCCGGCCCTCGGCTTTCAGCGCGGCAAAGCGTTTTTCCATGCGTTCGGTCATACTCTACTCCGTGGCATCTTCGATGCAAAATAATCGGCAAGCGGCGCGCCGGCCATGGCGGTTGCCATGAATGCGCGTCGCTCGAAATCAATCACGCCCAGTTCCCATACGCAGGCCATCGGGCCGGGCGGAACGGGCGAAAAGTCGGGCGGCGTCATGCCGAGATCGGCGCGCCAGAGCCCATGGGAGACGATCCCGCCGGGTAGCCACCAGTGCATAAGCAGCCACCAGGCCTCCTCGCCGCGATGCAGCACCGCAAAACCGGCGCCAAAATTCGGCTTCGGCGCTCCCGCCTGTCGCAGCACGGAAATGGCGGCTTCCAGCACATCCTCGTCGAATTCCGGTGCGCCCTCGGCCGCAATTCCGCTGAGCTTGATTGTGCCGTCATCCGTCTCGACCGTTGTCAGATAACCGGCCTCTCGCGGGCGATAAAGCTCCGCTTCCGCCAGTGTTTCCGTCATGATCTTCCGTCCTATTCCGTTTCCGCGTCCGACCACGCCGAAATCGCTGTGACCAGCGACTTGTGAACGGACTTCATGTTCAGCACGAGGCTGTCGATTTCGGCGGATGCATTGCCGCCGGAGGCGAGCGCGTTGAGCGCCGAGACCAGTTCGATGTTGAACAGGTTCTGATGCGCCAGCGCCTTGATCACCGCGGCGCGCACCTCGTTGTCGCCACTGTCCTCTTCCTCGATGATCTCGAACAGCGCTTCCGCCAGTTCCGACATCTCCTCGATCACATCCCCCCGGCTCATTTATCTCACATCTCCATGCCGAGAATCTTGCCCACCGTATGCACGTCCTTGTCGCCGCGGCCGGAAAGATTAGCGAGGATGATCTCGTCCTTGCCCATTTTCGGCGCGCGCTTCATGATTTCGGCAATCGCGTGGCTCGCCTCCAGCGCGGGGATGATGCCCTCGAGCCTTGTCATGAGCTGGAATGCCTCTAGCGCCTCGTCATCCATGATCGGCACATAGTTCACGCGGCCGATATCGTTGAGCCAGGAATGTTCCGGCCCGATGCCGGGATAATCGAGCCCGGCGGAGACCGAATGGCCTTCCTTGATCTGGCCATCGCCATCCTGCAGCAGATAGGTGCGGTTGCCATGGAGAACGCCGGGCGCGCCGGCGGTGATCGAGGCGCAGTGCTCCTCGCCCGAAAGCCCCTTGCCGCCGGCCTCGACGCCGACGATCTTGACGTCCGGATCATCGAGAAACGGATGGAAAATGCCGATCGCGTTCGAGCCACCGCCGACGGCGGCGATGACGAGATCCGGCAGCCGGCCCTCGGCCTCCATGATCTGCTCGCGCGCTTCCGTGCCGATCACCGACTGGAAATCGCGCACCATTTCCGGATAGGGATGCGGGCCAGCGGCCGTGCCGATCAGATAATAGGTGTCCTCGACATTGGTGACCCAATCCCGCAAGGCTTCGTTCATCGCGTCCTTCAGCGTGCCGTGACCGGCCGTCACCGGCTTCACCTCGGCGCCCAGAAGCTGCATGCGAAACACGTTCGGCGCCTGACGCTCGACATCGGTCGCGCCCATATAGACCACGCAGGGCAGGCCGAAGCGGGCGGCGACGGTGGCGGACGCCACACCGTGCTGGCCGGCGCCGGTCTCGGCGATGATCCGCGTCTTGCCCATGCGCTTGGCCAGCAGGATCTGGCCGATACAGTTGTTGATCTTGTGCGAGCCGGTGTGGTTCAGCTCCTCGCGCTTGAAATAGATCTTCGCGCCGCCGAGATGCTCGGTCAGCCGCTCGGCATAATAGATCGGGCTCGGCCGGCCGATATAATGCTTGCCGAGTGATTTGAGCTCCGCCTGGAAGGCCGGATCGGTCTTTGCCTTTTCCCACTCGCCCTCAAGGTCGAGGATCAGCGGCATCAGCGTCTCGGCGACAAAACGGCCGCCGAAAATGCCGAACAGACCGGTCTCGTCGGGTCCGGATTTGAAGGAATTCAGCTTCGGGGTCTCGTTCACGGTCATTCTCCATCAGGCCGTTGCAAAGGCAGCGTCAACGGCATCAAAAAAGGCATCAATCCGGGCGGCATCCTTCACGCCGGGCGCGCTTTCGACGCCCGAGGAAACATCAAGCCCCTGCGCCCCGGTTTCATGAAGCGCGGCAGCGACATTTTCCGCCGAAAGACCGCCCGACAGAAAATAAGGGATAGTCGGGCGCCAGCCGGCAAGCAAGCGCCAATCGAAGGTCACGCCATTTCCACCCGGAAGCGTCGCGTTTGCGGGCGGCTTTGCGTCAAAAAGCAGATGATCCGCGACACCGTCATAGTCATCGACCCGGGCAAGGTCCTCCGGCGTGCGCAGCGAAAACGCCTTGATCACCGGCAGGCCGAACAGCGCCTTGATGGTCATCACCCGGTCAGGCGTCTCATGGCCGTGAAGCTGCAGCATGTCGGGACGGGCGGCGTAGACGATCTCTTCCAGAAGTTCGTTGTCGGCGTCGACCGATACGGCAACCGTCTTCGCCCGGCCGCGCACATGGGTGATCAGGCCTGCGGCAATATCGGGCTCGACATAGCGCGGGCTCTTCTCAAAGAAGATAAAACCGACATGGCTCGCCCCGCGACGGATGACGTGATCGATCGTGTCTTCGCTGCTGAGCCCGCAGATCTTGATGGCCGGACGTTTCATGGTCTGTCCTTAACATATCGCGAAATACTTCGCGAGTTCTATACGGTTGGCGCGTCGAAGCGGATCGCATGGAGGAACGATCCTTCGGCCTTCAGCCAGCGGCGGGCCTCCGGGGTTCTCGGACACAGCTTTTCGCACAGCGCCCAGAAGTTCTGGCCGTGGTTCATTTCGGTGAGATGCGCCACCTCGTGGGCGGCGAGATAGTCCACCACGAAAAGCGGCGCCATCGCGATCCGCCAGGAAAAATTGAGATTGCCGGTCGATGAACACGAGCCCCAGCGCGATTTGGTGTCCTTGAAGCTGATCGCCGCGAAGCTCCTGCCGCTGGCCTCCGCATGATATCGCACCCGTTCGGTGATCTCGCGCTTCGCCTCCTTCTTCAGATAGTCGGCCGCCCGGCGACCGATGCTCGCGGCAGGGCCGGAGACCAGAAGCACGGGCGATCCGTTCTCGACAAGGGCCTCGGTCAACCCGCGCAGATTGCCGCTGTGGCGGATGGTGTGGGTAACGCCGAAAACCGGCAGCGTGGCGCCGTCGCCGATTGTCGTGTCGCGGCCCTCGAACCGTCCGATCCGGTCGATCAGCCAGTCATGATGACGGCGCAGAAACCCCTCGACCTGATGGCGCGCAAGCCCCGGCGGCACGGTCAGGCTCACCGCATGCCCGCCCGGCTCGATCTTCAGCGTCATCCGCCGCGCGCGCTGATTGGTCCTGACGTTGAGCGGCAGCACCCTTCCGCCGATGTCGATTGTTCTGGCGTTCATTCCGTGTCTCTTCGGCCCCGATGGCCTTCCTATACCGGGTTCCGGCCCCGACAGGCCACAAAAAAAGGCACCGCCCGGGGGATATGGGCGATGCCGAAAGGGTGGCTGCCGCGCCTCACGGCGCGGCGCATTGCGTCAGTCCTGCGATGTGCCGCCGAAATTGCCGTTATTGTTGTTGCGCTCGCGCATGAAACGGTCGAATTCCTCGCGGTCGCGGGCCTTTCTCAGCTCGTCGGTGTAGCGGTCGAATTCGGCGCGCATCTCGTCAAGCTTGCGGCGCTCGGCCTCGATCCGCTCCATTTCGCTGCGGCGCCATTCATCGAAGGCGGCATTGCCGGTGGAGGCCATCGGCTCGGCGGCCTGGCGCATGTTACGCCTGCAGGAGCCGAAGGCGCGCTCGGCGGAACGCTTCCACTCGCCGCGCGACATGTTCAGGCGATCGCCCCAGATAATATAGGCAAGCATCACCAGTCCAAGCGGCCAGAACACGACAAAACCGATCACCATCAGGGCAATCGTAAGTGGCGTCCACGCCGGACGCAGTAACGCAGTCTCGTTCATCTCGGTTTTTCCTCGCTTTGAAGCGGAATACACCGCCAATACTCAGAATATGGAAATGACCGGCTGCCGCTTCAAGAGAAAGACGGTCGAATCCTGGGTTTCCTGTCAGAATTCGGCGGTTTTCGCACGGACGCCGGTATCATCGGCTAGCCGTGTCCGGGCGGAAAACCGCTTCCGTTTCAACCTGAAGAACTCTAATAGCCAAGCGCTATGCCATCCTTGCGGTGGTCGGACGCACCCCACAGGATGCCGCGCTTATGGTCGATCATGATCGCCTGACAGCCGCCGAGCGGCTCGCCGGCGATGCGGGTGCGATGACCGCGCCGTTCCAGATCTCGCCTTATGTCATCGGATATCGTCGGCTCCAGGCTGATCGCACCTTCCGTGAAGAAGCTGCGGGGCTGGTCGGAGGCCATCTGGATATCGAAGCCGCGATCGATGACCTGCGAAATGAAATGGGCATGTCCGTTCGCCTGATACTGCCCGCCCATGACACCAAAGGAAAGGAAGGGTTTGTCTCCATCAAACACCATGGCGGGAATGATCGTATGAAAAGGGCGTTTGGAGGGGCCTATGCAATTAGGATGACCCTCTGCCAGGGAAAAGCCGCTCCCTCTGTTTTGCAGCAGGACGCCTGACGCCTCGGCATAGATGCCACTGCCGAAGGATGCGAAGATCGAATTGATCAGCGAAATGGCATTGCCGTCGCGATCGACGACGCTGACATAGACGGTATCCTTGTGGACCGGCATGTCGAGCGCCTCGGCCGGCGAGGCCCTTTCGAGCGAGATCAAAGAGCGGATCGCCGAGATCCGCGTCTCATCGAGAAGATCGTCCAGGGAAACCATCATGGCATCGGGATCGGCGATATGGAGGTCGCGCTGGCGATAGGCCGATTTCGCGGCTTCGGCCAGGAGGTGGATGCGATCGGCCGGGGAGACCTTTCCTTCCCTGAGGTCGAACCCATCCAGAATTCTGGCCATCAGCAAGGCGGCAAGCCCCTGGCCGTTCGGCGGGCACTCCAGCAGCCGATAGTCGCGGTAATCCACCCCGATCGGTTCGGCGATCTCCGGACGGGCGCGTTCGAAATCGGCGAGCGTGTGCAGCCCGCCCAGCTCATTGAGAGTCGCAACGATATCCTCGGCGACCTCGCCCTCATAAAAGGCCTTGCGCCCCTCGCGCGCGATCTTTTCGAGCGTGTTGGCCAAGGCGGGGTTATAGAGCCGGTCGCCGGTGACCGGAGCCTTGCCTCCCGGCAGAAACTGCCGCGCGGCCGGCGCGTGCCACCGCAACCGGTCGGCATAGCGCGCCCAGTCGCGCGCGACGCGCGGGGCAACGGTAAAGCCGTCGCGCGCGGCTTTGATTGCGGGCTGAAGGATCGCATCAAGTCCGATCCGGCCGAATGTCGCGCTCAGATAATCCCAGGCGCCGACAGCGCCGGGGATGGTGACCGAATGCACCGAAAGATCGGAAATTCCGGTCATGCCCTGCTCCAGGAAAAATTCCGGATGAGAAGCTTCCGGCGCGCGACCGGAGCCGTTGAGGGCGATCGGCCTTCCACCGGCTGGCGTGAACAGCGCAAAGCAGTCGCCGCCGATACCCGTCATATGGGGATCAACCACGCCCTGAAGCGCAACGGCCGCGATCGCCGCATCCACCGCGTTGCCGCCGGCGCGCAGAATATCGAGCGCTGCCAGCGTCGCCTGCGGGTGTGAGGTTGCCGCCATCGCATTTTCCGCAAGCGCCACGGATCGTCCGGGCTTCATGAAGTCGCGCTCAAACATGGTATTCCAGTCTCCGGAGCCTGACGGCAACGGCGCATCCACTGCCGCCGCGATTGGTACAAGCACCGATCTTATCCGGCCCGCTCACCGTAAAACAAGCGTCTTAGCAACGAACACAATTCCCGGGCTCCTTTGGCATCGATCCTGCGCACGCCATCTCTCGTTCACCGCGCCGGGTATGCAGACCCGGATGGCGTGAGACCGCCTTCGGGAGCAAGTCTTCTTGCCAAATGGCGCGATAGATATTATATTTCGCCAAAAGGCAAAGATTGGATCGAATATGCCGCACCTGAAACTTATCGAAAAAACCGCGTACCAGTCAGCCGCACCGGAAATCACAGATGCGGAAGGCGAAGCCATGGCGCGGGCGGCGGTCAATCTGTTCTCCCGGTGGGGGGTGACCGACGTCCAGGCCTGTATCCTGCTTGGCGGACTGTCTTTGCGCACCTGGTCGCGATGGAAAACCGGCGAAATCGGGCGTATCCCGCGCGACCTTAAGGCCCGGCTATCGAACCTGATGGGGATCCACAAGGCGCTCAGGATCATTTTCACGGAGGCCGGGCGGAGTTATGAGTGGGTGCGATTGGGCAATGAGGCTTTTGGCGGGGCCTCCGCGCTTGACGTCATGCTCGGCGGCGAATTGACCGATATCATGCGGGTGCGTCGCTATCTCGACAATGTCAGAGGCGGTTGACGTTGAAGACCCCAAAGACTGTTCGCGTAAAATGGGCGAAGACCCATCGGATCATACGCTCCCGCTTCCCGCCGATCGATCTCTTCGAAGACATCGCCGATCCTGCCGACTGGGACGCGATCCTGTCCGCCGAGGGCAAGACCAATCCGCGCGTCAGCGAGAGTGTTGGCATGCTTGATCTGGTGCCGGCCGAACGGCGGGTCGCCGGCAACGGGGCCTCGTGGGCGATGGCGCCCTTTGTTCACATTTCGACCGATCGTCCCAGCAGATATAGCGATGGATCTTTTGGCATCTACTATGCCGGGGATCGGATCGAAGTCGCGCTGTTTGAAACCATCCATCACCACGCAAATTTCATGGCTGCGACGGGACAGCGCCCTGGATGGACTTCGGACTTCAGGGAACTTGTCGGCGCTGTTGATGCCGACCTCCACGATGTCACCGACCGCGCGTGTTTCGCCGATCTCTATGACCCCGACGACTATCAGAGCCCGCAAGCGCTTGGCGCGCGCCTCCGCAGCCAGAACGCCGACGGGATTATCTATCGCAGTGTGCGATATCCCGACGGATTGGCGATCGCGATGTTCTGGCCGGATATCGCCGGCATTCCAAAACAGGGTCAGCATTTCTCGTATTACTGGGATGGCGACAAGGTCAGCCAGGTCAAGAACCTTGGCTCGGGCGAGGTTTTCTCGGTGGTCGCCGACACAGGCATGTAAGGCGCTTCTTGGGCAAGGGATACCCCTCGCCTTCCCCAAGGATGACTAAGACGGCGGGGAAAGATCGCTCTTCCCCGCCAGCCGACCGTCAGATATCCAGGTTTGCCACCGACAGTGCGTTATCCTGAATGAAGTCGCGGCGGGGCTCCACCTCGTCGCCCATCAGGCGGGAGAACAGGCCGTCGGCGCTGGTGGCGTCGTTGACCTTGACCTGCAGCAGCGAGCGGACATTGGGGTCCATCGTGGTTTCCCACAGCTGCTCGGCATTCATTTCGCCAAGGCCCTTGTAGCGCTGCATGGTCAGGCCCTTGCGGCCGGCCTCGAACACCGCTTCCAGCATGGCGCGCGGGCCGTAGATCGTGAGATCGCCATTCTTGCGCTTCAGCAGCGGCGGATTCTCGTAAACTTCGAACAGGCGGCTCTGAAGCTGATCCATGTAGCGCGCGTCGACCGAGCCGATCAGGCCCATGTCGATATTGGCGACTTCCTTGACGCCGCGCACCGTGCGTTCGAAACGCAACCCGCCATCCTCGCGCACAATCCCTTCCCAGCCGCGCTCGGTCTCCTCGGCGATCATGTCGAGCCGTCCGGCGATATCGGCGGCAAGCCGTGCGGCCTCGGCCGGATCGGTGACCCGCTCGGCATTGAGCGCGCCGGCAATCGCCGCCTGCTCGACCACGGCGCGGTCATAGCGCGAATGGATGCCCTCCATCAGATTGCGCATGCGCACCGCATCGACGATCACCTGGCGCAGATCCGGACCGGCGCGGACTTCGCCGGAACCGAGATGCAGCGACGCATCCTCGAGGCCCTGGTCGATCAGATAATCCTCGAGCGCCTGCTCGTTCTTAAGATACTGCACCGACTTGCCGCGCGTGACCTTGTAGAGCGGCGGCTGTGCAATATAGAGGTGGCCGCGCTCGATCAGCTCCGGCATCTGCCGGAAGAAAAAGGTGAGCAGCAGGGTGCGGATATGCGCGCCGTCGACGTCAGCATCGGTCATGATGATGATCTTGTGATAGCGCAGCTTGTCCGGATTGTATTCGTCCTTGCCGATGCCGGTGCCAAGCGCCGTGATCATCGTGCCGATTTCCTGGCTCGACAACATCTTGTCGAAGCGGGCGCGCTCGACGTTCAGGATCTTCCCCCTGAGCGGCAGGATCGCCTGCGTCTCGCGCGAGCGGCCCTGCTTGGCGGAACCGCCGGCCGAATCGCCCTCCACCAGCACCAGTTCGGATTTGGCGGGATCGCGGTTGGAACAGTCGGCGAGCTTGCCGGGCAGCGATGCGATATCGAGCGCGCCCTTGCGCCGGGTCAGTTCGCGCGCGCGCCGGGCCGCCTCGCGGGCGGTCGCGGCCTCGGCCACCTTGGTGACAAGAATCCTGGCCTCGCTCGGATGCTCCTCCAGCCACTGGCTCAACGCATCGTTGACGCAGCTTTCGACAACCGGGCGCACTTCGGATGAAACCAGCTTGTCCTTGGTCTGCGACGAGAATTTCGGATCCGGCACCTTCACCGAAAGCACGGCGGTCAGGCCCTCGCGGCAGTCCTCACCCGTCAGCGTCACCTTTTCACGCTTCAAAATGCCGGACGTATCGGCATAGGAAACCATCTGGCGTGTCAGCGCCCCACGGAAACCGGCCATATGGGTGCCGCCGTCGCGCTGGGGGATGTTGTTGGTGAAGCAGAGTACGTTCTCGTGGTAACTGTCGTTCCACCACATCGCCACCTCGACGGTGATCCCGTCCTTTTCGGTGGAGATCGCGATCGGCTCACTAACCAGCGGTTTCTTGGCGCGGTCGAGATAGGCGACGAAGGCCGCCAGCCCGCCGTCATAATGCATTTCCTTCGACACCGGCTCGGCATGGCGGTTGTCGGTCAGAAGAATGCGCACGCCGGAATTCAGGAAGGCCAGTTCGTGCAGGCGCTTTTCCAGCGTGTCATAGTCGAACTCGACCATGGTGAAGGTTTCCTGGCTCGGCATGAAGGTGAGTTCCGTGCCGGTTTCCCCACCGGCATCGCCGATCACTTCCAGCGGCTTGTCGGCAACACCGTGGGTAAAGGAAATCTCGTGCAGCTTGCCATTGCGCTTGATCTTCAGCTTCAGCCAGACGGACAGCGCGTTGACCACCGAAACGCCGACGCCATGCAGACCGCCGGAGACCTTGTAGGAATTCTGGTCGAATTTGCCGCCGGCATGGAGCTGGGTCATGATCACTTCGGCCGCGGAAATGCCCTCGCCGGTGTGAATATCGGTCGGAATGCCGCGACCATTGTCCGTGACGGAAACCGATCCGTCGGGATTCAGTGTCACGGTCACAAGATCAGCGTAACCGCCAAGCGCCTCGTCAATGGCGTTGTCGACCACCTCATAGACCATGTGGTGGAGCCCCGAGCCGTCATCCGTGTCGCCGATATACATGCCCGGCCGCTTGCGCACGGCATCCAGCCCCTTGAGAACCTTGATCGAATCAGCGCCGTATTCGGCGGGAATGCCGACGGCAATTTCTGGGGTTTCGCTCATAAACAGGTCTTTCCAAACGTGTTGGAGTGTGGGCGCAAAACAAAGGCGCCGAATCACTGCCGTTTTCAGGCACCGATCCTAGGGGAAAAGCCCTTTTCACTCAAATCGATGGGGCCTCTTTTACAGTCAAATTGGGGATAAGCCCAGCCCGTTTCAATGGCGGACGCGCGAGAGTGGGGCGGGACGCAAAAACCGCCGGTCCCGAAACGAGATATTTCCGGCGGACGGGGGCGCGACCACATAAAACTTGTGTATGCTATCGTTATGGAACGGCGGCGCACTATCTGAAAGTGGGGTCGCCTTTCACCATCGCTTCCGGGGAGCGGTGGCGAAGCGACAGCTTCCTTGTCGGTCGCCAAAGATGCGGCCGAACGAATTTTCGCGGCTGCGCCGTTTGCGGGTAGGAAACCCGGCGGCGCGGCAACCGGCCCGGAACGGGCCGTTCCTAGAGAGAGGGAACTGATATGAAACGATTTCTCACCCTGACCGGCGCACTCGCGCTCGCCGCTTTTACCGCAGCCCAGTCCGCCTCCGCGGCTCCCGTGGTCGTCTCCTCCAAGATCGATACCGAGGGCGGCGTGCTCGGCAACATCATCCTGCAGACGCTGCAGGCGAACGATATTCCGACGGAAAACAAGATCCAGCTCGGCGCCACGCCGATCGTCCGTCAGGCGATCACCGAAGGCCAGATCGACATCTATCCGGAATATACCGGCAATGCCGCCTTCTTCTACAACAAGGCGGACCTGCCCGTGTGGAAGAACGCCCAGGAAGGCTATGAAGAGGCCAAGAAGCTCGACTATGACGCCGAGAAGATCGTCTGGCTGACGCCGGCCAACGCCAACAACACCTGGGCAATCGCGATCCGCCAGGAAATCGCCGAGGACAACAATCTGACCGATCTTTCCGAGCTCGGCAAATACATCGCCGATGGCGGCGACATCAAGCTCGCGGCCTCGTCCGAATTCGTGACCTCGCCATCCGCGCTGCCGGCCTTCGAGAAGGCCTATGACTTCCACCTCGAATCCGACCAGTTGATCACCCTTTCGGGCGGCGATACGGCGGCAACCATCGCGGCGGCCGCCAAACAGACCTCCGGCGCCAATGCCGCCATGGTCTACGGCACCGATGGCGGCATCGCGCCGTCCGGCCTGAAGGTGATGGATGACGACAAGAGCGTGCAGCCGGTCTACCTGCCGACCCCGATCATCCGCGAGGCGCGCCTTGAGGAATATCCGCAGATCGCGGAGATCCTGAAACCGGTCTTCGAGGCCCTCGACCTTGAAACCCTGCAGGACCTCAACGGCCGCGTCCAGGTTGGCGGTGAACCGGCCGATGCTGTCGCCAAGGAGTTCCTGACGTTGAACGGGTTCGTGAAGTAAGGTCGGAGTTTCAACCTAACCGCAAAGCCCCCCAATAATCTCCCCCCTTGAGGGGGAGATGTCGCGAAAGCGACAGAGAGGGGTACAGGGCATAAGCCGCAAGCTCCGAATTCGCAGAGCGGGTTCACCCCTCTCTGCCCCTGTCGGGGCATCTCTCCCTCAAGGGGAGAGATTGTTTGGAGCAAGTTCGTCCGCCCCTGGGAAACACCCACCGACAGCCAAAAGGCAGAACATGTCAGCCATCACCGAGACAGAGACGAGCGCGGCCGGAAGACTCGACAAGCTTGGCGTCATCGTCGCCGCGATCGCGCTTATCGGCCTGTTCGCCCAGCCCTTCGCGCTGTCGCGTGCAAACCGCATCGTTTCCGCCGAGGGCGTCATGGTCTGGGCGGCGATGCCGATGGCGCAGGCGATCGCACTGATCGCCTTCCTGCTGGCCGTAATTGCCGCCATACTGCTCAAAACCCCGGTGAACCTCCGGCTTGCCGCCAGCATCGCGGCGATTGCCGCACTCGCTGTCATGGTCGGCAGATCCGGCGCTTTTCTGATGCCAGACGACAACCCCTATGCCCGCGTTTCGCCGGGCGGCGGGTTCTGGATCATGCTTTTCGCGTTTTCGATCGCGATGGCCGACGCGATCGTGCGCAAACAGCTTTCGCCGCTGGCAAGAGTCGCGTTTCTGGCCGCCGCGATAATCGCGATCGGGGTATTGTTATGGTCGGGGGCATGGAGCGCGCTTTCGATCATCATGGAGTATGAAAACCGCGCCAGCGCCTTCTGGCGCGAGGGCCGCACCCATGTGGCGCTGGCCTTCGGGTCGCTCGCTGCGGCGACGGCGGTCGGCATTCCGCTCGGTATCCTCTGCTTTCGCGCGCCGAAAGTGCGCGCCAGCATTCTCAACAGCCTCAATGTGTTGCAGACCATTCCCTCGATCGCGTTGTTCGGCCTCTTGATCGCGCCGCTGGCCTGGATCGGCCGCACCGTGCCGGGGGCGGCGGCCATCGGCATTGCCGGGATCGGCTTTGCGCCGGCAATCGTGGCGCTGTTTGCCTATTCGCTGCTGCCGGTCGTTTCCAATACGGTCGCCGGCCTCGACAGCGTTCCGCGCGATGCCCGCGACGCCGCGCGCGGCATGGGCATGACTGGACGGCAATTGCTGTTCCAGATCGAGTTGCCGCTCGCCTTTCCGGTGATCCTCACCGGCATCCGCATCGTGCTGGTGCAGAATATCGGACTGGCGGTCATCGCCGGGCTGATCGGCGGCGGCGGATTTGGCACCTTCGTGTTCCAGGGCATCGGCCAGACGGCGACCGACCTCGTGCTGCTCGGCGCGCTGCCGGTGGTCGGCATGGCCTTTGCCTCCGCCATCATTCTCGACGCGCTCGTGGAAATCAGCCAGAAAAAGGGGGATCGTCGCCCATGATCGAGATCGACGCCGTCACCAAGGTCTATGGCGAGGCGCGGGCCGTGGACAATGTCTCGCTCACCGTCGAGCGCGGCGAACTCGCGGCCATCGTCGGAACCTCCGGCTCCGGCAAGACCACGCTGATGCGGATGATCAACCGTCTTGTCGAGCCCACCTCCGGCACGATCCGCATCGACGGGCGCGACAACCGCGACCTGCCGGCCTACGAGCTGCGCCGCGGCATCGGCTACGCGATCCAGGGCCACGGCCTGTTTCCGCACCGCTCGGTCGCCGAAAACATTGCCACCGTGCCGAAACTGCTCGGCTGGGACCGCAAGAAGCGCGACGACCGCGTGGATGAACTGTTGACCCTCTTCAACCTCGAGCCCGAACTTTATCGCGATCGCATGCCGCAGGAGCTTTCCGGCGGCCAGAAGCAGCGCATCGGCGTGGCCCGCGCGCTTGCCGCAGAACCGGCGCTGTTGCTGATGGACGAGCCCTTCGGCGCGCTCGACCCGATCATCCGCGCCAAGGCGCAGGAGGACCTGCTCAAGATCCAGCGGCAGTTCTCGACCACCGTGGTGCTGGTCACCCACGACATGGACGAGGCGATCCTGCTCGGTCACCGGATCGGCGTGATGCATGAGGGCAGGCTGTTGCAATATGCGCCGCCCGCCGAAATCATCGCCCACCCGGCCTCCGATTTCGTCAACGAATTGCTCGGCACCGGCGACAAGGCATTTCGCATGCTGTCGCTGACGGCGGCGTCGAAAATGGTGGAGGATGGCCCTGCCGAGGGACCGCCCATCGCTGACACCGCGACCCTGAGAGATGCGCTGGCGCAGATTCTCTGGACCGGACGCGACGCCGTGCCGGTGGAACGCGACGGCGTCATCATCGGCCGCATCACCCGCGAAAAGCTCTGGCAGCGGGCGGAAGGCCCGGCGACATGAAGCTTGCGATGCTGACAAGGCTGGCGCTTCTGGCGCTGCTCGTGGCCTTCATCGTCACGCCCGAGACCTTCGCGCCGGTCTTCGCGCCGTTCACGCAGAACAATGCGCCGGCGATCTATACCCAGACCAGCATATTGTCGCTGACGCTGAGCCACCTTGCGCTTGTGGGGCTGGCGACGCTCGCCGCGACGCTGTTTTCCGTGAGCCTTGCGATCATCGTCACCCGGCCCTTCGGCGTCGAATTCCTGCCGCTGTCGCGCTCGATCGCCAATATCGGCCAGACCTTTCCGCCGGTCGCCGTGCTGGCGCTGGCCGTGCCGATCTTCGGCTTCGGGCCGATCCCGACGCTGATCGCGCTGTTTCTCTACGGGTTGCTGCCGATCTTTGAAAACGCGCTGACGGGGCTCACCAACCTGCCGGGCAATGTCTCCGAGGCCGCGCGCGGCGCCGGCATGACGGGATGGCAGCGGCTGGCACAGGTGGAATTTCCGCTGGCCTTCCCCGTCATCCTCGCCGGCATAAGGCTATCGGTGGTGATCTCGCTGGCGACGGCCACGATCGGCTCGACGGTGGCTGCCAAGACGCTGGGCGAGGTCATCATTGCCGGACTTCTGTCCAACAACACCGCCTTCGTGTTGCAGGGCGGCCTCGTGGTCGGTGTGCTGGCGCTTCTGATCCACGACGGCCTGGTCATGGTCGAACGCGCCATGGCGCGGCGCACCGGCCGACAGGCGTGAGGGCAGA
Organism: Martelella mediterranea; assembly: GCF_021021415.1. Lineage (GTDB taxonomy): Bacteria > Pseudomonadota > Alphaproteobacteria > Rhizobiales > Rhizobiaceae > Martelella > Martelella mediterranea_C. Next base: position 18,910 of record NZ_JAINWJ010000048.1, read on the forward strand.
GGGTTCTGCGCTGCGCTGCCCTGTTCTTCAGGACTTGGCATCCTCGAACCGCTGCCAGATGCCGTCAAGCGCCTTCGACAGCGCCCGATAGACCCCTTCCTCCTTCAGATGCGCCAGCACCTGTTCATTGGTGCCACCGCGGGTGGCGGATTCCTTTGTGAGATCGCCAAAGGAATGCTCCGGTGCGTTATTCGCCGTGGCGGCAAGGGCGTAGAACACCGCGCCGGAAAATTCCCGGGCCTTGTCGGCCGGCACGTTCTTCGCCGCCAGCCAGTCGGCGATCGTCTCGTAATAAGCGAAGGCGCCGGCAAGGGTGGCGGTGGCAACGCAGAGCGCCTGGTATTCTCCCGCGGTTTCGACCGCGACCGGCGTGCCGAGCGGCTCGAACAGGTCGACCACCTCCTGATGCGGCGGATGGATCGGCGTCGGGCCGCCATGAAAGGCGACGGCGGGCAACGGCGTGACCAGCGTGACCTTCTGCGCCGGCGCCGTCAGCTTCTCGATCTGCTCCACGCCATAAGTTGCCATGAACGAGACGACATGATGCGCGGGGCCGAATTTCAGACCTCCCAGAATATCGACGGCATCCTGCGGGCGCAGCGCCAGGCAGACCATCTCCGCCCCGTCGATGACATCCTGATTGCTGCCCGCGACCGTGACATTATCGAATTTGTCAGCAAGGTCGCGCGCAATCGCCTCATTGCGCGGCGAAACGAGAATAGCGGGCTTTTCGCCCTCGACCGTGGAAAGGCCGGTGACCACGGCCCGGGTGATTTCGCCGGTTCCGATAAACCCGATCGTCATGGCGGTCTCCTTTGCTGTTTGGCGCGCACCATAAGAACTACGCACCGGTTTGGAAACGGCGGAGAGAAAAAAGAAAACCGCCGGAGGTCGCCGGCGGCTCAATCTCTTGCGAAGTCCTCTCGCCTGGTCCCGTCATGCCGGCCTTGGGCCGGTATCCAGGCCGCACTGCCATACACTGGCGACAGATACGCATCTCACCGCCCTGGACCCCGGATCAAGCCCGGGGTGACGGAAAATTATAGGGCCTTTTAAGCGGCGCGCGCCGTCTTAAGCGCATTGGTCCACCAGACGAGGTCGTCGGTCATCGCCTTGGCGCTATCGATCAGATAGGGGAAATCCGCCATGGTCTTGCCTTCGCGCAGGATGCCGAGCAGTTCCGTCATGCCGATATGGACATTGTATTTGAGCGAGGCGACCTGAAGCTCCGCCAGGATCAGGCGAAGCTGCTCGACGGCGCGCGCGCCGCCCGTGCCGCCATAGGCGAGGAAGGTGGCGGGCTTGCGGTTGAATTCCTTATAGGCGTAGTCGAGCGCGTTCTTCAAAACGCCGGTGATGCTGTGGTTATACTCGGCGACCGTGAACACGAAGCCGTCAAGGCTCTCGAGCTTCTCGCCCCAGCGGCGGGCGACGTCGTTTTCCGGCGGCACCCAGGCCGGCGACATCTTTTCCTCGAAGAACGGCATTGGATAGTCGCGCAGGTCGACCACCTCGAAATCGGCGTCGTCGCGGTCCTTGACGATGTCGAGATACCAGTTGAGCGGATGGTCGGCGAACCGTCCCTCGCGGGTGCTGCCGACGATGATGCCGATCCTGGGTCTGGTCACGGGAAACTCCTTGGTTATGAACAGTAACTAGCGAGTTAAACGTAACCGATCATGCCCGCAAGACGGCACTTTTTCATGCGCTACTTACCTTCAGGTAACCGGATTTTCCTTCGCCATATCGAAGGCAAGCTGCGACTGGTAGATGTCGTGCGCGTTTTCCCTAGTCCAGAGAAACAGCGGCATCATTGCCTGCTGCAGTCCGGCGCCCCGTTCCGACAGCGCATATTCCACCTTGGGGGGAATGGTCGGGTAGACAGTACGGAGGACAAGGCCGTCGCGCTCGAGATTGCGCAGCGTGACAGTCAGCATGCGCTGCGAAATGCCGCCGATGGCGCGATGCAGTTCCTTGAACCGGATCGGCTCGCCCTCTTCGAGGACGCGCATCACCAGGATGGTCCACTTGTCGCCGATGCGCGACAACAGATTGCCGATCGGGCGGCAGTCTTCAGGCAGATGGTCGGGATGCATGACGGGTACTCCGGTTACGGTTCGTGCGCAGGTTACCGGAATGCGACGCAATTTCAAACCGGAACCTTGCTGATCCTCAGCCGGAGGAAGGGCAATTGTCGTGGACGATCTCAAGCGCCTTCGCTGCGCCAATGCTGCTGATCAGCCCATTTTTCTTGTCGGTTCGAAAGGCTATATCGTCACCTCCCGCCTCGGCGAACAGCGTGGCGATTTCGCTGGACTGCGCTTCATCGACTAGGAGAAGATTGCCAAAACCGGGAACCTTGCCGGCTACGAAGCGGTATTTCAGCACGCTTTCTCCCGCCCGGAACGAAACCTCCGCCGCGGTATCGAACATCATGAAACGCTCTGGCTGGAAGAACAAAAGGACCGCGCCAGTCTGCGAACAGACGCCTCCGAGCGATGCCTTGTCGAAATCATCGCCCACCTACGAGACGATCGCCAGCGGCATGACGGTTCTGTCGAATGTGTCCTGATGAAACTGAACGCTCCATCCCGGCTTCAGGTCATCCGCAAATACCGTCGCCGCCGGCAGCAGCAACAGAATTGCAAGAAACAGCCGAACCATGCCCTTTCCTCCCCGCCTCGAGAATCAGGGAACCGGCACTGGGCCGGTTCCCTTTCGTTCGATCACGCCGCCTTCGACTTGTTCTGGCGGTTCTCGATCAGATCGTCGACCACGCCGGGATCGGCCAGCGTCGAGGTGTCGCCGAGCGCGCCGAAATCGTCCTCGGCGATCTTGCGCAGGATGCGGCGCATGATCTTGCCGGAGCGGGTCTTGGGCAGGCCGGGGGCGAACTGGATCTTGTCGGGTGTGGCGATCGGGCCGATTTCGGCGCGGACCCATTTGATCAGTTCCTGGCGCAACGCCTCGTCGCCCTCGTGGTCGCTCATCAGGCTGACATAGCAGTAGATACCCTGCCCCTTGACCGGATGCGGATAGCCGACCACGGCGGCTTCCGAGACGTAGTGATGCGAGACCAGCGCGCTTTCGATTTCCGCCGTACCGAGCCGGTGGCCGGAGACGTTGAGCACGTCGTCGACGCGACCGGTGATCCAGTAATAGCCGTCCTCGTCGCGCCGGCAGCCGTCGCCGGTGAAATACTTGCCCTTGTAGGTGGAGAAATAGGTCTGGATGAAGCGGTTGTGATCGCCATAGACCGAGCGCGCCTGCCCCGGCCAGCTATCGATGATGCAGAGATTGCCGTCGGCCGTTCCTTCCAGCACCTGGCCCTCATTGTCGACAAGCTGCGGCTGGACGCCGAAGAACGGCGTCGTCGCCGAACCCGGCTTCAGGTCGGTCGCACCCGGGAACGGCGTGATCATCATGCCGCCGGTCTCGGTCTGCCACCAGGTATCGACGATCGGGCAGCGCTCCTCGCCGACGACGCGGTAATACCATTCCCAGGCTTCCGGGTTGATCGGCTCGCCGACCGAGCCGAGCAGGCGCAGGCTTTGCCGCGACGACTTCGTCACCAGCTCGTCGCCGGCGCCCATCAGCGCGCGGATCGCGGTCGGCGCGGTATAGAGGATGTTGACCTGGTGCTTGTCGACCACTTCCCAGAACCGCCCGGCATCCGGGAAGGTCGGCACGCCCTCGAACATCAGCGTGGTCGCGCCGTTGGCGAGCGGGCCATAGACGATGTAGGAATGGCCGGTGACCCAGCCGACATCGGCCGCGCACCAGAAAATCTCGCCCTCGCGATAGTCGAACACATATTCGTGCGTCATCGAGGTCCAGACGAGATAGCCGCCGGTGGTGTGCAGCACGCCCTTGGGCTTGCCGGTGGAGCCCGAGGTATAGAGGATGAACAGCGGGTCCTCCGCCTTCATCTTCACCGGCGGGCAGTCGCCCTTGACGGTCTTGATCTCCTCGTGATGCCAGAGGTCGCGGCCGCGCGCCCAGCCGACCTTGCCGCCGGTGCGGCGGATACAGAGTACATGATTGACCATGACATACTGCTTGGCGGCGATATCGATGGCGAGATCGACATTTTCCTTGAGCTGGATCGGCTTGCCGCCGCGCACGCCCTGGTCGCAGGTGATGACGAAGGTGCTCTCGCAATCGACGATGCGGCCTGCCAGCGCCTCCGGCGAGAAGCCGGCGAACACCACGGAGTGGATCGCGCCGATGCGCGCGCAGGCAAGCATCGCATAGGCCGCTTCCGGCACCATCGGCATGTAGATCGTCACCCGGTCGCCCTTCTTGACGCCGTGCTTCTTCATCACGTTCGCCATGCGGCAGACCTGATCGTAAAGCTGGTTATAGGTGATCTTCTTGTCGATATAGGGGTTGTCGCCTTCCCAGATGATCGCGGTCTCCTCGCCGCGGGTCTTCAGGTGGCGATCGATACAGTTGTAGGAGACGTTGGTCTGGCCATCCTCGAACCACTTGATCGAGACTCTGCCCTTGAAGGATGTGTTCTTGACCTTGGTATAGGGCTTGAACCAGTCGATCCGGCGGCCGTGACGGTCCCAGAAGATTTCCGGCTCCTCCACGCTTTCCTTGTACCATTTGTCATATTTCGCAGCGTCGATCTTTGCGCGCGCGCTTGCCGATTTCGGCACGGGATAGGTTTTTGGCGACATCGTTTCCTCCTAACGGCAATTCCACGAGAACCGCTTAACCGGGCGGAATTGCGACACAATCAATAGATGGAGCGTTTTCGCGTTTCAAAGAAAGGCGGAAAGGCTCAAAAAACCGGGCTCCTCCATTGATTCCCATTCATACAGCCTGATTTTGCGAGTTCAATAAGACATTGGTCAATTGTCGTCTCGCGAATTGCATTCGGCTGGCTTTGGCTTTATATGGAGCCCCATGTTTTCCCGGAAATAGTGGCAAAGACCCACGGACCGCGACACCGGCGCGGACGATAGAAGGACTATATCCAATGGCGCAAAAGCTGCTCATGCCCAAGGCGACTGCCGTATGGCTCGTGGACAACACGGCCTTGTCGTTCGACCAGATCGCCGAATTGTGCGCTCTGCATCCGCTGGAAGTAAAGGCGATCGCCGACGGCGAATCCGCGCAGGGCATCAAGGGTCTCGACCCGATCTCCACCGGCCAGCTTTCCCGCGACGAGATCGAGCGCGCGGAAAAGAACCCGAACCACAAGCTGAAGCTTTCCGAACCCAAGGTGCGGGTGCCGGAATCCAAGCGCAAGGGCCCGCGCTACACGCCGGTCTCCAAGCGCCAGGACCGCCCGAACGCGATCCTGTGGCTGGTGCGCAACCATCCGGAACTGAAGGACGCGCAGATCTCCCGCCTTGTCGGCACCACCAAGTCGACGATCGAGCAGATCCGCAACCGCACCCACTGGAACGCGGCCAATCTCGTACCGATGGACCCGGTGACGCTTGGGCTTTGCAGCCAGATCGATCTCGACCTCGAAGTCAGCAAGTCCGCCAAGGACCGGCCCCTGCCCTCTGCCGACGAGATGGACAATGCGACGCTCGCTTCGGCTCAGGACACTGAAAATCTCGGTACGGACAACGACAAGGGCATGTCCGCCGACGAAGTGTTCTCCCGCTTCGCCTCGCTCGGCAATTCGGTCAAGGATGACGACGAGAACGACGACGACGACCGCTAAGGCGGTTGCGTCTCGGGCCACATTATTGCGGAACGATCGAGGGGGCGCGAGCCCCCTTTTGCTGTCAGGCGGTTGTCGGAGACTGGTCGTTCAGGCGGCGCGCTCATCAAATGCGGCCTGGGCGCGGGTAATTTCGTCGCCGTTTTCCTCGGTCCAGGTGTAGAGCGCGATGACATGGGCGCGCAGCGACTGACCGAGCGCCGTCAACTCATATTCGACGCCAACGGGCGACGTGGGCAGCACCTTGCGATTGACCACGCCATTGCGCTCAAGCTTGCGCAGCGTGTCGGTCAGCGCTTTCTGGCTGATGCCCTCGAGCTGCTTCTTGATCGCGTTGAACCGGTGCGGGCCGTAGCCGAGCATGGTCAGAACCATGATCGACCATTTGCCGGAAATCTGGTCGAGTATCTTCCGGTTGATGCAATCCACCTGAAATTTCGGGCAGTGGGACGGATCATGCGTCACGGGGTCACCTCATCTATACCTAGGCAAATGATAATGCCTTATTGACACTAAGTCCATAATTTATACCTATGTCGCCACAAGTCCTCCCAAGGCTGCAAAGGAAACCCGAAATGTCACACTCCGCCAATGAGGCCCTGTTCCGGCCCTTCAAACTCAAATCGCTCGAATTGAAGAACCGGATCGTGATGGCGCCGATGACGCGCGGCTTTTCGCCGGAAGGCGTGCCCGGCCAGAACGTCGCCGATTACTACCGCCGCCGCGCCGAGGGCGATGTCGGCCTGATCCTCTCCGAAGGCACGGTCATCGACCGGCCCAACTCCAAGAACCTTCCCGGCATTCCGGATTTCCACGGCGAGAAATCGCTCGCCGGCTGGAAAAACGTGATCGACACCGTGCATGCCGCCGGCGGCAAGATGGGCCCGCAGATCTGGCATGTCGCCAACACCATCGCCTCCGCCGATTATCCGCCGAACCCGGACGAGACCGAAAGCCCGTCCGGCTTCGTCAAGCCCGGCGAGAAGCGCGGCCACGCCATGAGCGAGGAAGACATCGCCGATACGATCGCCGCCTTCGGCAAGGCCGCGGCGGATGCGGAGCGGCTCGGCTTCGACGTCGTCGAGATCCACGGCGCGCATGGCTATCTGATCGACCAGTTCTTCTGGCAGGGCCTGAACCTGCGCGACGACCGCTGGGGCGGCGAGACCATCACCGAGCGCGCCCGTTTCGGCGCGGAAGTGGTCAAGGCCGTGCGCGCGGCGATTTCCGATGACATGCCGGTGATCATCCGGCTCAGCCAGTGGAAGCAGCAGGATTACAATGCCCGCATCGCCACCACGCCGGACGAGATGACTGAGTGGCTGCAGCCGCTGGTGGATGCCGGCGCGGATATGCTGCATTGCTCGCAGCGTCGCTTCTGGGAACCGGAGTTTCCGGAGATCGACGGCGAGGAAGGCTTGAATTTCGCGGGCTGGGCCAAGAAGCTCACCGGCGTTCCGACCATTTCGGTCGGCTCGGTCGGCCTCAACGGCGCCGATTTCCTCGGCTGGTTCGGCGGCGCGGAGGTCAATGCCAAAACGCCCGATCTCGACAGGCTGGTTCGCCGCATGGAACGTGACGAGTTCGACCTGATCGCCGTCGGCCGCGCCCTGATCGCCGATCCGGCTTGGGTCAAGAAGATCGAAGGCGGCGAAACCGAAACGCTCTCCACGTTTTCACGTGAAACATTGGGCGCGCTGGTCTGAGCCGATCCTTAAGTATGAGAGGCGACGGGGCCGAACAGGTCGCCTCTGACGCTCTGTCGTCGGGCCGGCAGTGCGAGACGGCTCAAGGGTTTTGCGGGATCCTGTTATTTGATGTTACATTTTACGAACATACAGGTTTGGCATCGTCAAGGTGCCATACCTTGATCTCGTCTGCCCGCGCCGCGTCTGCAAAGCGGCGCGCCTGCAAGCGGAAACGCCCATGCCCGACACACGATGCTGCAATGCCCTTCTTCGCCTTCTTTCCGTTTCACTGATTGCCTTTACGCTTGCGCCAGGCGTCGCCTCCGCCGCCGATAGCGCGCTCGGGCAGGCGCTCGCGCAAGCCGTCTCAAGCGATGATCCGGACGCCGCAAGCGCCGTCGTGACGCGCATTGTGGAGCTTATCCGCGAGGGCCGTTTCAACGACATTGCCGAAATTGACGATGACGCGCTCGATCATCTGCTTCCGATCCTGCCGCCAGCCGAAGGCGCCGAGCTAATCGTCGACCTTTCGGAATCCGCAGGACGCATCGGCGATCCCGAACGTCAGGACCGGATTGCGGCGATCGGCGACTCATTTATCGCAGAACGCCTGCGGGATCCGAATGACGGACTGTCGATGGCGATCAACCTCGGCTACGGCTATCTCGGCGCGGCGCGCGGCGAGGAAGCCTTCGCGCGGCTGGTCGCGTCGCGCAACGAGGCTGTTTCGATGGGCAACGGCGAAGACCTCGCGGGGCTTTGCGTCACCGCTGCCGATAGCTTTCTCTGGTTCGGCTTCAAGGACCTGTCCTATCAGTTCTACGATGGCTGCGACGACACCGAGCTTTTGAACCGCACGGCAACGCCGGCACGCAGTTTCTTCTGGCACAATTACGCCCTAGTGCTGCGCGACCGCGGCCTGTTCGAAAAGGCGCTCTCGCGGCATAACCGGGCGCTGCAGGAATTGGCCATCCAGTACGGCGAGCATTCGCGCGAGGTTCGCGACGCCTATGACGGCATGGCGCAAACGGCGCTGGCCGCAGGTAAGACCGGCGCTGCCGACGTTATGGCCGGACTGGCAATCGAGACGGCAAAGACCGGTGGAACGGATAACGGCGATGACTACTACCGGCTGATCAACAATGCCGCCGCCGTGAAACGGGCGCTGCTGCGCTATGGCGAAGCCGAGGCGCTTGACCGGGAGGCGCTTACCTGGCGGCGGAACCATCTCGACTCCGGTTATCCGGCAACCTACACGTCCTGGTACAATCACACCCTCGACCTGATGGGCGAACTGAAATGGGAGAAGGCCGCGCAATCGCTGGAGGCGATGATCGCGGCCGCTCCTGATCCTTCGGTGCTGACCTATACCCCCGAAAAACTCGCCCTCTTCCAACAATATCTCGATGCCCGCCTTGACGATGCCGCCGGCCGGCCCTTCGATGCGCCGGACCTTGCGGCGGCCATCAAAGCGAATGCGCCTTACGAACTGATCTACGGCATCGAAAACCTTCTGGCCGGCAGCGCAATCCGGGCAAGGGATTACGAGCGCGCCTACGGCATGATCGCCGCCTTCGACCGCTGGACCGAAGACGCGTTGGCGCCGGAAACGCCGGCTCGGTACAACGCGCGTCTGGAGCTTGCCGCCGCAGAGATGATGACCGGCCGGCCGGCGGCGGCAAGCTTGCGCGCGCTCAATGCGGACATGTTCAACTGGGTGCGCGAGCAGAGCATGAGCGGCAGCTATTCGACTGCCGTCGCCAGTCGTCATATGGCTGATTCCCTGCTCGCCCTTCTGGCCGAACAGGCCGTGGCCGATGAGGATTTCGCGCCGACCTTCGCGGAAGCCGCCAATCTATGGAAGACGTTCGAGAGGCCGGCCGATATTGCCCTTTCCGAAGCCGTTGCCGAAACCGGCAACGCCAACCTTAAGGAAGCCGTCCGCCGCTATCGCCGCAATACCGGACGGTTCCTTGAATATGTACGCTCGGCGCCCGTCACGGAGGCGATCGCCGCGATGAACAGGGATTTGGCCGCAGAGCAGCGAACGCTGAATGCACGGCTTATTGGTGCCGGGCTCCCGCAAGCCGCCTTCGTGCGCGACCGCGTCGAGGTGCCGGACGTGACCAACTTTGCGGTAAAGCCTGGCGACGTGCTGGTCGACTTTATCGTGATCGATCGCTGGGAAGCCCGTGACCTATCCGGCTATCCGCTGATGAAATCGATCTATGGTGTGGTCTACCGCAATGACGCCCCGATTGCCGTTCATCTTTTAGGCTCCTATCCGGCCGCCGCCGCCTTCGCCGGAACGGTCCAAAACGCCGTGATTCTGGAAGAGCTTGCCGAATGGCTTTCCACGCTCTCGGCAAAGCGGCTGTTCCTGGTGTCCGATGGCTTCCTCTACCAGTCCGATTTAACGGGGCTCAGGGCAACAGTTGATGGTCCGCGCCTTGGCGAAGCGGCGGATGTCTATCTTCTGTCGCGGCGCGATGCCTATCTCGACCGCGACCGCCATGCGGGCCTTGAGGCCGGCGACACGGTAACGCTTGCCGGCGGCCTGTTTTACGATGAAGGCGTCGAGGAGAGCGAAAACTATCTCGCCGGCAGCCGGCGCGAAGTCAAGGATATCGGCGGGCTTGCCGAACAAGGCGGCGCCCGCGTCACCACGTTTACAGGCGATGGCGCGACAGAGCTTGCAATTGCGGCGGCGGCCCGGCAAAGCAACATTCTGCACCTTGCAACCCATGGCTTCTTCACGGACAATGACGCCCGCCCCTACAGCCTGTTCAATGCCGGTATCGAACTCTCAGAACCGGTTTATTCCGGTGATATTTCCGATTCTTACGACAATATCGCCTATGCGCAGGAAATCCTCGACTGGGATCTCCTCGACACCCGGCTTGTGGTGCTGTCGGCCTGCGAGACCGGCCTTGGCGCGGAAACGCCGATTGATGCCGTGCGTGGCCTGCCGATGGCGCTGGCGCGCGCGGGCGCCAGCCGGGCGCTGATCACGCTCGATATCATCCCGGACAGGCAGACCGCATCGATCATGACGCGATTTTACACCTATGTCGTCGATGACAAGCTTTCGTATGCCGAGGCCTTCCTGCAAACCAAGCGCGACATCTGGAGCGGCGGTATCGAAGGCGTCAGCCCCTCAGTCGCGGATGCTTTCGTGTTCTACGAGAACTGATGCCGGGATCGCTGTTTCGAACCCATCCGACCCATGCTGTGGAAATATCATGCTTGACGAAGAAGACATCAAAGACCGGTTGCTGGGGCTCGAGCCCGGCGAGTTTCACTTTCCAACGCTTTATGGCGAGGGCTGGGATCGGCTTTATATCGGCGACAAGGTGAAGATCGGGCGGGAATTCCTGAACGCCGTGCGCAAGGGAAAATTTCCCGACGTGGAGGACACCGGCCGCAAGAAGGGCGGCGGCCGGGTTTATCGCAAGCGCGGCTGACAGCTCGTCAGTTCGAATAATCCCGCTCGCCGAAGATTGCGGAGCCCACGCGCACGCTGGTGGCGCCGAAGGCAATGGCGATCTCGTAATCACCGGACATGCCCATGGAGAGCTTCGGAACACTGTTTTCAGTTGCAAGATCGTGCAGCAGCGCGAAATGCGGCCCGGGATTCTCGCCTGCCGGCGGGATGCACATCAGGCCCTCGATCGTGAGGCCGAGCTCGTCGCGGCAGAGCGCGAGGAAGGCTTCGGTCTCGCGCGGGTCGATGCCGGCCTTTTGCGGCTCGTTGCCGGTATTGACCTGGACATAGAGGCGCGGCGCCCTGCCCTGTTTTGCGATTTCCTTGGCCAACGCGCGGGCAATCTTCTCACGGTCGACGGTCTCGATCACGTCGAACAGCTTGACCGCGTCTTCGGCCTTGTTGGATTGCAGCGGTCCGATGAGATGGAGTTCGAGATCCGGCGTCTCTTGCTTCAGCGCCGGCCATTTCTTCTGCGCTTCCTGAACCCGGTTTTCGCCGAACACCCGCTGGCCGGCCGCAATCGCGGGACGGATGGCATCGGCGTCATGGGTCTTGGAGACGGCGACGAGGGTGACGCCCGTGCGCTCGGCCTCGTGTTCGGCGGCCTTTATCCGGCCAAGCACCTCTTCCAGATTCTCGCGCACACCCATGTCGTCACACCTCACATTGCCATTGCGGCGTCACCATATTGCAAAGGCCGGCGACGAGGCAACGGCGGAAGGCCCGTTTCCGGGCCGTTTTGCTTGACGCTGAAGCGCTTTCATGGTGAAGCTCACCGCCAAAATCCCCAAGAAAAAGAACCGAGCAAATCCGACATGGCATCCGAACGTTACAACCCGCGTAAAGTCGAACCCGAGTGGCAGAGCCGGTGGAATGACGAGAACGTCTTCGTCACCGACAATGCCGACCCGCGCGAGACCTATTACGTGCTCGAAATGTTTCCCTATCCTTCGGGGCGCATTCATATCGGCCATGTCCGCAACTACGCCATGGGCGATGTGGTGGCCCGCTACAAACGGGCGCGCGGCTTCAACGTGCTGCACCCGATGGGCTGGGACGCCTTCGGCATGCCAGCCGAAAACGCCGCGATGCAGAACAAGGTTCACCCCAAGGACTGGACCTACGAAAACATCGCGACCATGCGCAACCAGTTGAAATCCATGGGCCTGTCGCTGGACTGGACCCGGGAGTTCGCGACCTGCGATGTCGAATATTACCAGCGCCAGCAGCATCTGTTCCTGGACATGCTGGAAAAGGGCCTGGTCTACCGCCGAGAATCCAAGGTGAACTGGGACCCGGTCGACATGACCGTGCTCGCCAATGAACAGGTGATCGAGGGCCGCGGCTGGCGCTCCGGCGCGCTTGTCGAACAACGCGAGCTGACGCAGTGGTTCTTCAAGATCACCGATTACGCCCAGGAACTGCTGGACGCGCTCGACACGCTGGACCACTGGCCGGAAAAGGTCCGGCTGATGCAGAAGAACTGGATCGGCCGCTCCGAGGGCATGATGGTGCGCTGGGACATCGCCAGCGGCAATGCCGGCGGCATGGACGATATCACCGTCTACACCACGCGCCCTGACACGATCTTCGGCGCCTCCTTCCTGGCGATTTCCGCCGATCATCCGCTGGCGAAGGAAGCGGCGAAACGCGACGACAAGGTCGCCGCCTTCTGTGAGGAAACGCGGCGCGCCGGCACATCGGTGGCAGCACTCGAGACCGCCGAGAAGAAGGGCATCGACACCGGCATCACCGTGCGCCATCCCTTCGACGAAAGCTGGGAACTGCCGGTCTATGTCGCGAATTTCGTGCTGATGGATTACGGCACGGGCGCGATCTTCGGCTGCCCGGCCGGCGACCAGCGCGATCTGGACTTCGCCCGTAAATATGACCTGCCGGTGACGCCGATCGTGATGCCGAAGGATGGCGATGCGGCGACTTTCGAGATCACCGACGAGGCCTATACCGATGACGGCGTGATGATCAATTCGCGCTTCCTTGACAGCATGAGCACGACGGAAGCCTTTGAAGCGATTGCGCAAAAGCTGGAGGCCGAGACCGTGCGCGGCGCACCGCGCGGTGAACGCAAGGTCAATTTCCGCCTGCGCGACTGGGGCATTTCCCGCCAGCGCTACTGGGGCTGCCCGATCCCGGTGATCCATTGCGAGGATTGCGGCGTGGTGCCCGTGCCGAAGTCCGATCTGCCGGTGCAGCTGCCCGACGACATCGACTTTGAAAAGCCCGGCAACCCGCTCGACCGCCACAATGCCTGGCGGCAGGTGCCCTGCCCGTGCTGCGGCAAGGCGGCGCGGCGCGAGACCGATACGATGGACACATTCGTGGATTCGAGCTGGTACTATACCCGGTTCACCGCGCCGCATGAGGACGCGCCAACGGACCCGGCCGTGGCCGACCGCTGGCTCCCTGTCGACCAGTATATCGGCGGCATCGAGCACGCGATCCTGCACCTGCTCTATTCGCGGTTCTTCACCCGCGCCATGAAGGCGACCGGCCACGTGAACCACGATGAGCCGTTCAAGGGCCTGTTCACGCAAGGCATGGTGGTCCACGAGACCTATCGTCTCGGCGGCAGCGGCACGTCGGGAAGCTGGGTTTCGCCGACCGATGTGCGGATTGAGGAGACGGACGGCACCCGCAAGGCCTATCTGCTGGAAACCGGCGCGGAAGTGACGATCGGCTCGATCGAGAAGATGTCGAAGTCGAAGAAGAACGTCATCGATCCCGACGACATTCTCGCCACCTACGGCGCCGATACCGCCCGCTTCTTCGTGCTGTCCGACAGCCCGCCGGACCGCGACGTGGTCTGGACCGAGGCCGGCGTGCAGGGCACGTTCCGCTTCGTGCAGCGCATCTGGCGGCTGGTTTCCGAGGCGGCTCCTGCCCTCTCCAGCGTCGAGGCGAAAGCCGGCGCGGACGGCAAGGCGCTGGAGGTTTCCCGCGCGGCCCACAAGACGCTGAAAGCCGTTGCCGCCGACATTGAGACGCTGGCCTTCAACAAGGCGATCGCGCGGATCTACGAGCTGGTCAACGTGCTGGCAGCGCCGCTGACGGAAGCGGCCGAAGGCAAGGCGGATGCGCAAATGCTCGGCGCGTTGAAGGAGGCAAGCCTGTTTCTGACCCATTGCTTCGCGCCGATGATGCCGCATCTGGCGGAAGAATGCTGGAAGGCGCTCGGCGGTGAGGGTATGATCGCCATGGCCGCCTGGCCGGCCTTCGATGCCGGGCTGACGGCCGATAACGAGATTACCCTGCCGGTGCAAGTGAACGGCAAGAAGCGCGGCGAACTGACTGTTGCCCGCGACGCCGATCAGGACAGCATCAAGGCGGCGGTGATGGAACTGGAAGCGGTGGCGCGCGCGCTGGAAGGCAAAACGCCGAAGAAAGTGATCGTCGTGCCGCAAAGGATCGTGAATGTTGTTGTCTGACCGTCTCTTCCGCACCGCTTTGCCGGCAGCGGCCCTTGCCGCGCTGATGGCGCTTTCCGCCTGCCAGGTCCGCCCGCTTTACGGCGGCGCGGAGGGCACGGCGCTGAACGCCAAGATGCACCAGCTCGCCTTCAACACGCCGACCACGCCGGTAGCGCAATATGTGCTGAACGACCTGATCTTCATAACCGCCGGCGGACTCGGCGAGAGCGCCGATCCGAAATACGACGTCAATGTCTCGGCCTTCGCCGTGACGTCCGAAGTTCTGGTCGACGATTCCTCCGATACCGCCAGCGCCGGACGCACAATCGTGACGGCCGATTATTCCCTGCGCCGCCGCTCCGACAGCAAGCTTCTGGCCTCGGGCCGACGCAAGGCGATTGCGCTTGTCGACTTCCCCTCGCAGGAATTCGCGCGCCTGCGCGCCATCCGCGATGCCGAGCAGCGCGCCTCCAAGGAAGTGGCCGAGATCATCAATGCCGATCTCGCCATCGCGCTCAACAAGGAGCCCCCGGAGGTTCTGCCACCCGCTCCTGCCCCGCAATAGATCACGGCGCCGATGACCGAGATAAAATCCCACCAGTTTGACGGCTTCCTCCGGCAGGATGCCCGCAAATACCGGGTTTTTCTGATCTACGGACCGGATCGCGGCCTTGTCAGCGAGCGCGCCGCGCTGATCGCGAAGGGCACTGGCGTTCCACTGGATGACGCCTTCGCGGTGATGAAACTCGACAGCGGCGATGTCGATGCCGGGCGGATCATGGACGAGATGGGCGCGATCGGCCTGTTCGGCGGGGAGCGGCTCGTCTGGGTGCGCGCCGGCGGCAATGACAAGGCGCTCGCCGATGTGCTGAAAATGCTGGCCGAGAGCCCGCCCGAAAGCACCTCGCTGATCATCGAGGCCGGCGAGCTGCGAAAGGGCACGGCGATGCGCAAGGCAGCGGAAAGTGGCCGCTCCATCGCGGCCATACCCTGCTATGCCGACGACGCCCGCGCGCTTAACGCATTGATCGATCAGGCTTTATCCGATGCCTCGCTGCGCATGACTCCACCCGCGCGGCAATTGCTGTTGTCGCTGATTGGCGGCGACCGGCTGGCAACCCGCAACGAGATCGACAAGCTCGTGCTTTATGGCCGCGGCCTGGATGTGATCACCGAGGAACACGTCGCCGCGGTGATCGGCGATGCCAGCGCGATCTCGGCCGATGATGCGGTCGACGCCGTGCTGTCCGGCGATATGGCGGCGTTGCGCCATGCCATGGCCAAGACGGCGCAATCGAAAACGCCGATTTTCCTGATCCTGAACGGCTGTATCCGGCAGTTTCACCTGCTCGACCAGATGCGCGCCGAGATGGAAAGCAAGCGCCTGCCGGCAAGCCAGGTGATGCAAACCCATGGGCGCCATATCTTTTTCAAGCGCAAGCCGATCTTTGAGCGCGCATTGGCCTCGTGGAACAGCGCCGCGACAGCACGAGCACTCAGGCTGCTGGCCGACACCGTGCTGAAGACGCGGCAATACCCCGAGCTAGAGGAGAGCATTGCGATGCAGACGCTGCTTTCTCTATCGCTGCGATCAAACCGGGCAGCGACCCGTAGCTGACGTTTGAACCGGCGGCGAAAAGTGGCGTCTGTCGTACCCTGACACACGTCATCTCAATGGCGGCAATTCCCCTTTCGCCGCCATCACTCCGGCCTTGATCCGGCGCAATCCGCGAGGGCACATCAAAACCGTATCTGTGGCCACGGAATCGCCGCAACTCCCTGGACCCTGGCTCAAGTTCGGGATGACGATGTCCCAGAGGATACGCGAGTGATTTCTTGTAAACTTTTGAAATTATTTATAAAAATTGAATCATATCAATTTAGCGTGCGGTCGAGCCTGCGGCACAGGTCATCCAGCTGATCCAACGTCTTGTAGGAAATACGGATCTGGCCGCCATTGGATTTATGGTCGATGGCAACCGCCAACCCTAGCCGGTCGGAGAGCGTCTGCTCCAGCGCCAGCGTATCGGCATCCTTTTGACGCGGCGCACGCGACGATGAACTGCCGCCGCCTTCTATTGCTTTCTGCGCCAGCTTCTCGGCATCGCGCACCGACAGGCCGCGCTCGACGATGGTGCGGGCGAGGCTTACCGGGTCCGGCGTGGAGATAAGGGCGCGGGCGTGGCCGGCCGACAAAGCGCCTTCGGCCAGCATGGTCTGAACCCCCTCGGGCAATTTCAGCAGCCGCAGACTATTGGCGACATGGCTGCGGCTCTTGCCGATAATGTCGCCGAGGTCGTTCTGGGTATAGCCATGTTCGGCGATCAGCAGATCATAGCCATTGGCTTCTTCCAGCGGATTGAGATCGGCGCGCTGGACATTCTCGACAATCGCGATTTCCAGCGCTGTACGATCGTCAACATCACGGATCAGCGCCGGCACATCGGCAAGACCGGCAAGCTGGGCCGCACGCCAGCGGCGCTCGCCGGCGATGATTTCGTAGCGCTGGGTGTCAATGGTGCGCACGACGACCGGCTGGACAATGCCATGCTGGCGAACGGAAGCCGCGAGATCGCGCAGATCCGCCTCCTCGAAATGACGGCGCGGGTTACGCGGATTGCGGCTGATGAACTCAATCGGAATACGCCGATCGGCCGTGATCGGAGCCTCGGCTTCGACGGGCTTCTCGATATCGCCGATCAAGGCGGCCAGACCGCGGCCGAGACGCCGTTTGGAATTGTCATCACTCATCGCATTCACCATGTTTGTCGCGTCACGCCGCTGCCAACGCCCGTTCGCGCTGAATAATTTCCGAGGCCAACTGGATATAGGCCTGGCTGCCCTGGCATTTGAGGTCGTAAAGGATAACCGGCTTACCAAAGGATGGCGCCTCCGAGACCCGGACGTTGCGCGGAATCAGCGTCTTGTAGACCTTGTCGCCCATATAGTCTCGCACATCGCTGACCACCTGCTGAGCTAGATTGTTGCGGCTGTCATACATGGTCAGCACCACGCCCTGGATTTCCAGCTTCGGATTAATGGTGCTGCGCACCTCCGAGACGGTGTCGAGCAACTGGCTGAGCCCCTCCAGCGCGAAGAACTCACACTGCAAGGGCACGAGAATGGCGTTGGCCGCGCCCATGGCGTTCATCGTCAACAGATTGAACGATGGCGGGCAATCGCAGAACACATAGCGGTAATTGCTGATATCGCTGTGCGACAGCGCATCGCGCAGCTTGAACACGCGGCGGGGATCACTGGCGATCTCGAGCTCGAAACCGAGCAGATCGAGCGTCGAGGGAACGATATCGAGATTGGGAACGGCCGTATGCACCGCGGCCTCCGCGACCGTCTTCTCGCCGATGAGCACATCATAGGCCGAAATTTCGCGCTGATCGCGCTCGATGCCGAGCCCGGTGGACGCATTGCCCTGCGGATCGAGATCAACGATCAGAACCTTTTCACCGATGGCGGCGAGCGCAGTTGCAAGGTTGATCGCCGTCGTCGTCTTGCCGACGCCGCCCTTCTGGTTGGCGACGGTAATGATCCGGGTTTTCTGGTTCATGATCGTCCCGCCTGTCTTCAAAGAACCGGTGCAAGGCGCGCGATTTCGAGGATTACGGAGCCGGGCTCGACCTTGCTTTCATGTTTTACCAGATCGAACGACCATCGGTCACGTGCTTTGTCGATCTCGCGCTGATAATCCCGCCCCTTGTGGAAAAAAGCCCGGAAAGATGCGTCCGCGAAAAACCAGGGCTCGGCATAGTCCAGCAGCTGATCGAGTGCAGCCAGCGCGCGGGCGGACATCAGCTGCGGCGCCTTGATCTCCGCAGGCGCAGTCTCGGCACGGATGGCGTGAACGCTGGCGCGCGCGCCGGTCTCGCGGATCGCGGTGCGCAGGAACGAGGCCTTCTTGTTGTTGCTTTCGACCAGATGGACCCAGCCCTCGCCGGCCTCGGCCAGAAAGATCGCCGTCACGATGCCCGGAAAGCCGCCGCCGCTGCCGAGATCGATCCAGGTCCTGGGCTCCGGCGCCAGTTGAAACAGCTGCGCGCTATCGGCTATGTGCCGATCCCAGATCTGCTGGCGGGTGGACGGCGCAACCAAATTGATCGCCTTGGCCCATTTTTCGAAGTGGCTGACGAAGCGGTCCAGCCGCGCCTCTGTTTCACGTGAAACATCGATCCCATTCAGCCTCATCGCTCAGGCCGCCCGCAGCTTCAGACGCACGAGCAGCAGCGAGAGCGCCGCCGGCGTCATGCCGTCAATGCGGCTTGCCTGGGCGATGGTTGCCGGCCGCGCCGCCGAGAGCTTGCCTTTCAGCTCGTTGGACAAACCCGACAAGCTGCTATAGTCAAACTCTAGCGGTATCGCCCTGCCCTCATCGCGCTGAACCTCCGCGATATCCGCAGCCTGCCGATCGAGATAGACAGCGTACGAGGCTTCGATCTCCAGCGCGGTTTGCACGGATTCGGGCATATCGCCAAGCTCGGGCCATATCGCCGTCAACCCGGAGAAATCCTGCTCCGGATAGGCAAGCAGATCATAAGCGCTGCGGCGCTGGCCGTCCTGATTGAGCTTCAGCCCGTGGCGCGCGGCCTCGTTGGGTGTCAGGGAACGGCCCTTCAGCGCCGCCCTGCCCTCATCAATCGCGGCCATATAAGCAGTGAATTTTTCCCGCCGTTCGTTGGACGCGATACCCAGCGCTACCGCCATCGGCGTCAGGCGCTGATCGGCATTGTCGGCGCGCAGCGTCAGACGATACTCGGCGCGCGAGGTGAACATGCGGTAGGGCTCCGCCACGCCACGCGTGGTGAGGTCGTCGATCATCACGCCGATATAGGAATCCGTGCGAGAGAAGGTCACCGCCTCGGAACCGGACGCCAGCATCGCGGCATTGAGCCCGGCAACCAGCCCCTGCGCACCCGCCTCCTCGTAACCGGTCGTGCCGTTGATCTGGCCTGCCAGAAACAGCCCACCGAGCTTTTTCAATTCAAGCGAGGCCGACAGCTCGCGCGGATCGACGTGATCATATTCGATGGCGTAACCCGGCTGCAGGATCGTCACCTTTTCCAGACCCGGGATGGCGTGAATGAAGGCGTCCTGAACCTCTTCCGGCAGCGATGTCGAAATGCCGTTCGGATAGACCGTTGGATCGTCCAGACCCTCCGGCTCAAGAAAAATCTGATGGCCATCGCGATCGCCGAAGCGCATGATCTTGTCTTCGACCGAGGGGCAATAGCGGGGACCCACGCCTTCGATCTGTCCGGAGTACATCGCCGACAGGCCGATATTCTCGCGGATGATGTCATGAACCTTCGGCGTGGTCCGGGTGATGCCGCAATCGATCTGCGGGTTCTGCACGCCGGTCGTCATAAAGGAAAACGGCGTCGGATCGGCATCCGCGCTCTGGCGCTCCAGCGAATCCCAGTCGATGGTGCGGCCATCGAGCCGCGCCGGCGTACCGGTCTTCAACCGCCCAAGTGAAAGGCCAAGCCGCGACAGCGTCGCCGACAGGCCGACGGATGCCGCCTCACCCACGCGACCCGCGGGGATCTTTTTATTGCCGATATGGATAAGTCCGCGCAGAAACGTGCCCGTTGTCAGCACCGCGGCGGCGCAACCGAAGCGCTGACCATCGCCGAGGATGACCGCCGAGACCCGGCCATTGGCGGTTTCGAGATCGAAGACATCGCCTTCGAGAATGTCGAGATTTGCGATCTCGGAGAGCGCCGCCTGCATCGCCTGCCGGTAGAGCTTGCGATCCGCCTGGCTGCGGGGTCCGCGCACGGCCGGCCCCTTGCGTCGGTTCAACATGCGATACTGGATCGCGCCGGCATCCGCGACGCGGCCCATCAGCCCGTCAAGCGCGTCGATCTCGCGCACGAGATGGCCCTTGCCGAGCCCGCCGATTGCGGGATTGCAGGACATCACGCCGATGGTTTCGCGGCGATGGGTGATCAGCGCGGTCTTGGCGCCGGCACGGGCCGCGGCGCTGGCGGCCTCGCAACCGGCATGGCCGCCGCCGATGACGATGACATCATAAGACATTCGTGACTCCATGGCTCGACGGGCCGTCGCCCGGAGCCTTTCTCCGCCGCCTGCGCGGCCGGGTATTTTCATTGCGTTGTGCCGTCTGTCGGACCGCGAGTCAAGATTGTTTCACGTGAAACAAATGCGCTCACTTGCCGACGCAGAACGACGAGAAGATCACATCCAGCAGATCCTCGACATCCACCCGACCGGTGATCCTGCCAAGCGCGACCGCAGCCCGCCGCAGCGCCTCGGCGGGTATCTCCGGCGAGTGGTCGCGGGCGGCCAGTGCCGCTTGAATGTGACGCAGCGTTTCCTTGAGATAACCAACCTGGCGATCGCGCACCGGCAGCGACA
The DNA here is from genome assembly GCF_021021415.1 of Martelella mediterranea. Lineage (GTDB taxonomy): Bacteria > Pseudomonadota > Alphaproteobacteria > Rhizobiales > Rhizobiaceae > Martelella > Martelella mediterranea_C. Next base: position 39,589 of record NZ_JAINWJ010000048.1, read on the forward strand.
ACGAGGCGCCCGCAAGTCGGGCCTCAAGCCGCGCCTTTATCATCTCGACCAGGCGATCCATGCCCGCACCTGTTCGCGACGAAATCAGCAGGTCGAAGTCGGCCGTCGTTTCGTTGCCCGTATCAGCCTTGGTGCCGATCCGCAGACATTCGCCGTCGAAGCGTTCCGCTGGGTGGCCTGACCCTATATCACTGAGGGAAAGGATTAGATCCGCCTCCTCAAGAAGCGCCCGTGCCCGGCGCATGCCTTCCGCCTCTACGACATCCTCACTGTCGCGCAGACCGGCAGTGTCGCACAGCCGAACGGCGTAGCCATCAAGGTCGAGATAGACCTCCAGGATATCCCGTGTCGTCCCGGCGACATCGGTGACGATCGCGACATCGCGCCGCGCCAGCGCGTTCAGCAGACTGGATTTTCCGACATTGGGCGGACCGGCGATCACAACGCGATAACCATCGCGGATGATCTCCCCTGCCCTGCTGCCGGCTATGTGGCTTTCGATCTGGCGACCAACTTCCTCGACGGTACCCCAGATCGTGGCCGAAACCGAACCGGGAATATCGTCCTCATCGGAAAAATCGAGTTCGGCCTCGATCATCGCACGCGCATGGGTCAGTTCGCGCGCCCAGCCTTCGTAGAGCTCGGAAAGGCCTCCGCCTGCCTGTTCCAGCGCCAGCCGTCGCTGCATCTCGGTTTCGGCGGCGATCATGTCGGCTAGGCCCTCAGCCTCGACCAGATCGATCTTGCTGTTTTCAAAGGCCCGGCGGGTAAACTCGCCAGCCTCGGCATGCCGAAGTCCCAAACCGGCCAATCGGTCGAGCATTGCCCGCACCACCGCGCGCCCGCCATGAAGCTGGAACTCAATGCAATCCTCGCCGGTGAAGGAGGCCGGGCCCGCAAAGGCCAGAACCAGCGCCGTGTCAATCGGCAAGCCCGCGTTATCAACAAGCTTCATCAAGCCCGCCTTGCGTGGCGCCGGCAGCTCTCCGGCAATCGCACGGCAACAGGAAAATGCATCTTTTCCCGACACCCGCACCACCGCCACGCCGGAAGGCAAGGCGCCACTCGATAGCGCGTAGATGGTGTCGCCGGCAGCGGGCATTTTAAAGAAACCTGTTTTATTTCAATAAGTTAAATTACATCCAGCATCACAGCTATCGACCCGCTGCCGCATGGGCAAGGCGTTACCGCTTGCTCCCAATACTCTCTCCCGCTGGCGGGAGAGATGCCCCGACAGGGGCAGTGAGGGTGGTGCAGCATTTCAAATCGTGAGGGCGTTTGCAGTGGAAGTCTCCCCCCTCACTGTCGCTGTCGCGACATCTCTCCCCTCCGGGTCGAGAAGATTGGGGGGCTGTGCGGGGTAAGGCTACATGCAGTCGTTTGCGCTTGGCGCGATCATACGGCCAAACTGTACCGAAAGCTTCCCTGCGAACGGACCCCTGCCTGCTCAGGTATTCATCGATTCGAAGAATTCGGCGTTGTTCTTGGTCTGCTTCAGCTTGTCGATCAGGAATTCGATGCCGTCCGTGGTGCCCATCGGCGCGAGGATGCGGCGGAGAACGAAAATCTTCTGCAGGTCCTGGCGCGGCACAAGAAGGTCCTCCTTGCGGGTGCCGGACTTGAGGATATCCATGGCCGGGAAGATGCGCTTGTCGGCGACCTTGCGGTCGAGCACGATTTCGGAATTGCCGGTGCCCTTGAATTCTTCGAAGATCACTTCGTCCATGCGGCTGCCGGTGTCGATCAGCGCGGTGGCGATGATGGTCAGCGAACCGCCTTCCTCGATATTACGGGCCGCACCGAAGAAGCGCTTCGGCCGCTGCAGCGCATTGGCGTCGACACCGCCGGTCAACACCTTGCCGGAAGACGGAACGACCGTGTTGTAGGCGCGGCCGAGGCGGGTGATACTATCGAGCAGGATCACGACATCGCGGCCATGCTCCACCAGACGTTTCGCCTTTTCTATAACCATTTCAGCAACTTGCACGTGGCGCACGGCTGGTTCATCGAATGTCGAGGACACCACCTCGCCATTGACCGAACGCTGCATGTCGGTCACTTCCTCCGGCCGCTCATCGATCAACAGCACGATCAGGAAACATTCGGGATGGTTGGCGGTGATCGAATGGGCGATGTTCTGCAAGAGCACCGTCTTGCCGGTGCGCGGCGGGGCGACGATCAGACCGCGCTGGCCCTTGCCGAGCGGCGCCACCAGATCGATGACGCGGGCGGAATTGTCCTTGGAGGTCGGGTTGTCGAGCTCCATCTTGAAGCGCTCATCGGGATAGAGCGGCGTCAGATTGTCGAAATGGACCTTGTGACGGATCTTTTCCGGATCGTCGGAATTGATCGTGTTGACCTTGAGCAGGGCGAAATAGCGCTCGCCTTCCTTCGGTCCGCGGATCGGCCCTTCAACCGTGTCGCCGGTCTTCAGCGCGAAGCGGCGGATCTGGGAGGGCGAAATATAGATATCGTCCGGGCCGGGAAGATAATTGGCATTGGCCGAACGCAGGAACCCGAAACCGTCCTGAAGGACCTCGACGACGCCCTCGCCGATGATCTCGACGTCCTGGGCAGCAAGCATTTTCAGGATGGCAAACATGAGTTCCTGTTTGCGCAACGTGCTCGCGCCCTCGACTTCGACAGATTCGGCAAAGGCAAGGAGATCGGTAGGCGTTTTACTCTTCAGTTCCTGAAGCTTCATTTGAGACATGAAGAAAACCGTGATGTTGTCATGATGATAGCAAGGCCGGTTGCGCTGGTAGAGCAGTGCCAATTCGGATTGGCAAAGGGGATACTTTCGCACAGCCTTTTGGATGAGTGGCCGGAAGATACTGATTTGCCGCTGACGTTACAAGAGCAAAAACCGCATTTTTATCGCTGAAACCGGGCGAATCCGTTCATCAGATGATTAAAACGGCTTCAAAACCACCATTATGACGATAATGATCATCAAAACGGTCGGCGCCTCATTCACGATCCGCCAGTGTTTCGCGCTCTTAGTCCGCTTGTCGGCCGCAAAATCCTTCATCGCCCTGCTGAAATAGCCATGCACCCCGGATAGCACGAAAACCGCCAGAATCTTGATATGCAGCCAACCGCCGGAAAACCGGAATCCCTCCCAGGCGAGGTATAGACCGAAAATCCATGTCAGAATCATGGCCGGGTTCATGATCGCCTTCATCAGCCGGTATTCCATGACCTTGAAGGTTTCCGAGCTTTCCGAACCGGGCGTTGTATCGGCGTGGTAGACGAACAGGCGCGGCATGTAGAACATGCCGGCCATCCAGGCGATCACCGCCATGATGTGGATCGCCTTGGCCCAGAGATAGAAATTGTCGCGGTCGAAGATGTAGATGCCAAGACAGAGCGCCAGAAACACCAGCAGCGCCGTCATGGCCCGCGCCGTCGCCTTGCTGCCGGCATTGTTCCGATCTGCCATCAGGCATCCTCCCTCTTGAAAAAGATTATTCTTCGCCTCTGACGAGCCGGACAAGTGCTGCCACATGCTCGGGATCAGCCTCGGGCGTGATTCCGTGGCCAAGATTGAAGATCAGCGGCCCGTCCGCAAGCGCTTCGAGAATGGCAAGGGCGCGGCTTTTCATCGCATGGCCGCCGGCGACCACGGAAAGCGGGTCGAGATTGCCCTGCACCGGCCCATCCTTCTGCAGGTCTCTGGCGATGGCAAGAGGCACCGTCCAGTCGAGGCCGATCGCGTCCGCCCCGGTCTTGGCGCGATACGAGGCGAGGTTGGGGCCCGCGCCCTTGGCAAAGGCGATGATCTTCGCGCCCGGATGTTTCGCCCGCACCTTCGCAACGATTCGTGCGACCGGCGCTGCGGCAAAGTCGGCAAAATCCTCCTCGCCGAGCACACCGGCCCAGCTGTCGAATATCTGCACAGCGCCAGCGCCGGCCTCTAGCTGGCGGATCAGGTAGTCGGCCGAAAGATCGGCGAGATAGTCGAGAAGCCTCAGGAATTCGCGTCTGTGGCGATAGGCAAACAGCCGCGCCGGCGCCTGGTCGGGCGTGCCGCGACCGGCAATCATATAGGTCGCCACCGTAAAGGGCGCACCGCAGAAGCCGAGCAGCGCCGTTTCCTCCGGCAGTTCCCGCCGTATCCGCTTCACCGCTTCGATGACCGGATCGAGCCGGCCTGCGTCATAGCTCTTTTCAAGAGCCAAGATGGCGTCTGCGTCGATCGGATCGAGTCTCGGTCCTTCACCCGCCTCAAAGCGGACATTGCGCTTCAGCGCATCGGGAATGACCAGAATGTCGGAAAACAGGATCGCCGCGTCAAAGCCATATCGCCTGATCGGCTGCAACGTCACTTCTGTTGCAAAGTCCGGATTGTAACAGAGGTTCAGAAAGCCTCCGGCCTTCTCCCGCACCTTTCGGTACTCCGGCAGATAGCGTCCTGCCTGGCGCATCAGCCAGATCGGCGGCGGGTTTACGGTCTCGCCATCCAGCACCCGTTCCAGTGCCCTTTTCGCCATATCCCCAGCCTCGCCTCTAAATGAATCTTGTTATCTTCGGTTTCTTTTATTTCTTAGAGTCTGTGACGATCAAGGATTAAAGCTTTTGCCGCAGTCATGAGTCATTTCCCCGGTTTCCAGTTTTGCATCGGTGATTTTCGGACCCGCGATTTCGGCAAACCGGGGATTTCGCTGTTCACCTCAATGGATTCAACGCCTCCCGGCTCTGGCGCAAGACGGAAACCCTGTGTAAAACCCACGGAAAAGCGGTGCGATGGTCGGCATTGTCCCCGTTTTCAACAGGCTGGATTTCACGCTTCCGTCATTTGAGCATATGTGGATAAACACGCGCACTGCCCACAGGCGAAAACCGGATGAGATTTTTTGTCCCGGTTTCTCCAATGTTATGAACAGCAGGCGAAGGACATAGTGGAAAACCGGAAAAACTTCTTTCACCTGCATCTGATCTCCGATTCGACGGGCGAAACGCTGATCTCGGCGGGCCGCGCGGTCTCCGCCCAGTTCGGCGGTCATGAGCCGATCGAGCATGTCTATCCGCTGATCAGAAGCCGCAAACAGCTTCTCACCGTGCTGCGCGCGATCGATGAGGCGCCGGGCATCGTGCTTTATACCGTTGTTAATGAAGAGCTTTCCGCCCTGATCCACGAGATGTGTCGCGATATGGGCGTGCCGAGCGTCAATGTGCTGGAGCCGGTGGCCGCCGTGTTCCAGTCCTATCTCGGCACCACGCTGCAGCGCCGCGTCGGCGCCCAGCACAGCCTCAACGAGGATTATTTCGCCCGGATCGAGGCGCTGAATTTCACCATGGAACATGATGACGGCCAGATGCCCGAGACCTATGACGAGGCCGATATCGTCATACTGGGGATAAGCCGCACGTCGAAAACGCCGACATGCGTCTATCTCGCCAATCGCGGCGTCAAGGCGGCCAATATCCCGATCGTGCCGGGGGTTGCGCTGCCGGACAGTCTCTACCGCGCTGAAAAGCCGCTGATCGTCTGCCTGATCGCGTCCACGGGGCGGATTTCGCAGGTGCGCGAATATCGTGAATTCGGCGCCGGCGGCGATCACGGCAAGAGCGATTATACCGACCGCGCCGTCATTGCCGAGGAACTGAAATATGCCCGCTCGCTGGCCGCCCGAAACGACTGGCCGATTATCGACGTCACCCGCCGCTCGATCGAGGAGACGGCCGCCGCCATCCTCGCCCTGAAACACCAGCGCGGCTGAAAAGGCCGGAAGGAGAAACATGAGCGCTACCCCTGAAAAACCGGCGATCGTGCTTGCCTCGACCAGCCCGTCGCGCCGGGCGCTGCTTGCAAATGCCGGTCTCGTCTTCACCGCGAAAAAGCCGGATGTCGACGAGCGCGCCGTCGAAGCGCCCTATCTGAAGACGGGCGCAACACCCGCTTTTCTCGCTGCCCTGCTGTCGCGCGAAAAGGCGCTCGATGTTTCGGCGCGGGCGGAAAATGCGTTTGTGATCGGCGGCGACCAGGTGATGGAATTCGAAGGCAGGCCCTATTTCAAGCCGGAAAGTCGTGAAGAAGCCCGCGATCATCTGAAGCGGCTTTCGGGCCAGAGCCATTCGCTGATCAGCGCATTCGCGATTGCCAGAGACGGCGAAATTGTCTTCGAGGCCGCGGAGACGGCGCGGCTCACCATGCGCACGCTCGGTGAGGCGGCGATCGATCGCTACCTCGCGCTGCTTCCGGATGAGGTGCTTTTTTCCTCCGGCGTTTACCAGCTTGAAGGACCGGGCGTGCAACTGTTTTCGAAAATCGAAGGCGATTTCTTCACGATACTGGGCCTGCCGATGCTGACGCTTTTGAAGGGCTTGCGCAAACTGGGAGCGATTGATGAGTGATTCACGTGAAACGGCAAGACCGAAGGCCTGCGTCATCGGCCATCCTGTGGATCAGTCGCGCTCGCCGCTGGTGCATGGCTACTGGCTGAAGAAATACGGCATTGACGGAGAGTATGTCCGTCAGGATGTCGCGCCCGGCGCAATCGGCGAATTCATGGATAAGTTGCGCTCCGGCGAGGCCGGCTATGTCGGCTGCAATGTCACTATGCCCTACAAGGCCGCAGCCTTCGAGCTTGCCGATGAGCGCGACGAGCTTGCCACCACGCTCGGCGTCGCCAACACGCTGTGGGTGGAAGGTGGCCGCATCCACGCGACCAATACCGATGGCTTCGGCTTTGCCAGCAGCCTCGACGCGCTCCATCCCGGCTGGGATTATGCCGAGCGCGCGGTGGTGCTGGGCGCCGGCGGCGGCGCCAGCGCCGTGGTGCTGGCGCTGAAGAATCGCGGCTTTTCCCATGTCCATATTGTCAACCGCACGCTCGCGCGCGCCTCAGAGCTCGCCTTCAGGCTTGGCGACCGGGTTCATGCCCACGACATGGACAATCTCGAAGCGGTGATGGAAGGCGCCGGCCTGTTCGTCAACACCACCTCGCTCGGCATGAAGGGCGGCGCGGTTCCGGATTTCGATTTCTCGCCGCTCAATGAAAACGCGATCGTCGCCGATATCGTCTACGTGCCGCTCGAAACGCCGATCCTCAAACAGGCGAAACAACAGGGTTTCAGAACCGCCGAAGGCATCGGCATGCTGCTGCACCAGGCCGTGCCCGGTTTCGAGAAATGGTTCGGCCGAAAGCCCGACGTCGATGACGGGCTGATGGCCGAAATCCTTGCCGATCTCGGGGAAACGGCATGATCGTGCTCGGCCTCACCGGATCGATCGGCATGGGCAAGTCGACCACGGCGGGCTTTTTCGCCGAGGCGGGCATGCCGGTCTTCAACGCCGATGACGCCGTACACCGGCTTTATCGCGGCCGTGCTGTCGAACCTGTGGAAGCGGTCTTCCCCGGCGTCGCCGTCAATGGCGCGATCGACCGGCAGAAGCTCAGCAAGGCGCTTGCCGGCAAGGCCGAGAACTTCAAGCGGCTCGAGGCGATCGTCCATCCGCTGGTGCGCGAGGAACGACGCGCCTTTCTGGAGCAGGCCCAGGCCGATGGCGCGCCGATCGCGGTGCTCGACATACCGCTGCTTTATGAGACCGGCGGCGAGCGCGATGTCGATTATGTCGTGGTCGTCACCTGCGATCCGGAAATCCAGCGCGAACGCGTGCTGTCGCGGCCGGAAATGACGGTGGAAAAACTCGAAACCGTGCTGAAACAACAGCTCCCCGATGGCGAAAAACGCGCGCGGGCCGATTATATTGTCGACACCGGCAACGGCATGGACGCGGCGCGTACGGCGGTTGGCGCGATCATTGCCGATCTGAAAACACGGGGCCCGCGGGCGACAACAGACAGCACAAGGGACAATATCTGATGAAGGCGCAGCGCGATATCATCTTCGATACCGAAACCACCGGTATGGACAAGAATGACGATCGGATCATCGAGATCGGCGCCGTCGAACTGCTTGACCATTTTCCGACCGGCCGCACCTTCCACGTCTATATCAATGCCGATGGCAAGACCGTGCACCCGGAAGCCCTGCAGGTGCACGGCATCACCGACGAGTTCCTGCAGGACAAGCCGAAATTCTCGGAAATCGCCGATGATCTTCTGGCCTTTTTCGACGGCGCGCGCTGGATCGCCCACAATGCCGCGTTCGACATGGGCTTCATCAATGTCGAGCTCGGCCGGTTGGGCAAGGGGCCGATCGCCGATGACATGGTGCTCGACACCCTGGCGCTGGCGCGCCGCAAGCATCCCATGGGCCCCAACAGCCTCGACGCGCTCTGCAAGCGTTATTCGATCGACAATGCCCACCGCACCAAGCACGGCGCGCTGCTCGATGCCGAATTGCTGGCGGAAGTCTATATCGAGATGTCGGGCGGCAGACAGGCCGCGTTCCGCCTCGTCAATGCCGGCGACGGCGATCAGTATGATGCCGATGGCAATGTCCGCAAACTCCCGCCCCTCGTCCGCCCCCGCCCGCTTGCCCCACGCATTCACCCGGAAGAACTGGAAGCCCACGCGAAAATGGTCGCCGAGATCGGCGACAAGGCGTTGTGGCATTCGGTGGCGGTGGAGTAGCGGGCGGGGCGGCTGCCACCCCTGATCTCCCCCTCAAGGGGGGAGATAGTGCGGGCGTTCCTCCGGCCCAACCATCTCACTTCACATATTTGCGCCAGTCATGCTCTTCCTTGAACCCCAGAACCTCGCGGATCTTGCGGTTGGAGAGTGGGGCCTCGTATTCTTCCAGTTCGCGCGTGATCGGCGTGTTGGGAGCGTATTTGGCGAGGAAGCTTGCGGTCGGTTCGTTGGCGGTGATGGTGTCGTTGGTGGCGTTGAACACCTGAAAGCCGAGGCCATCTTTCTCAAGGCAGAGATCGACGATCTGGCCGAGATCGCGGGCGTCGATATAGCTCCAGGCATTGCGCTTGCGCGAGGGCGGATCGGCGAGGAAGCCCGGGAAATTGGCATAGTCTTCCGGCGAGATCACGTTGCCGATCCTGAGGGCGTAAATGTCGGCGCCAAAGCGCATGGCGAAGGCGCGGGCGGTTTTCTCGTTGCAGACCTTGGAAAGCCCGTAGCTGTCCATCGGGTCGACATCGTAATCCTCTTCCAGCGGGAACGACTTGAAATCCTTGTCGCCCTCGGTGAAGCAGACGCCATAGGTGGTTTCGCTGGAGGCGATGATCACCTTGCGCACGCCAAGTTTCATCGCCGCCTCGATGACATTGTAGGTCGAGACCACATTCGTCTCATAGGTCACATTGTCGGGCTGCAGCAGCACGCGCGGCACGGCGGCGAAATGGACGACCGCGTCCGGCGCCTTCGGCAGCGCGCCGCTCTCATAGCCATCAAAGCCGAAATGCATCGACAGCGCGTTGAAAACCTCGCCGCTCTTGGTGAGATCGGTGGTGAGCGTATTCACGCCCGGATGGTCGAACGGTTTCAGGTCGAGATTGAGGACGCTGTGACCCCTGTTCAGAAGATAGGGAATGACATCGCGGCCGGCCTTGCCGCTGCCGCCGGTGAAAACGATACGCTTGCTCATGGTTCCTCACTGTCCGCCATCTTGATATGGCGGCTTTTCCCGATCCGTTAGGACGGCGCGAAACCGCCGCTGCCTGCTTTTATCGTCATCGCCCCCCGATCGACAAGCGCCCGCGTGCCGAAAACCGGTTTTCGGGGAATGAGCGACAGCAAGCGCCGGGACTGGTTCCCTTCAGGCGCTGCAGGCACTAAGCTGCCGGTTGACGAAGGCTCAACCAAGGAAGATGGCGGCCCGCAATGGCGAAGAAAATCGGCAAAACTTCCCGTCTCGACGATGCGGCCCGCGCCGGCTGGCTTTACTATGTCGCCGGCCGCACCCAGGACGAGATTGCCGCCGCCATGGGCATTTCCCGCCAGAGCGCCCAGCGCCTGGTATCGCTGGCCATGTCGGAACGGCTGATCAAGGTCCGCCTCGACCACCCGATCGCCGAATGCCTGGCGCTTTCAAGCGCGCTGCAGCAGGAATTCGGGCTGAAACAGGCGGTGGTGGTGCCGAGCGATCCGGGCTCCGACAGTTCCGTCGCCGGCATTGCCGAGGAAGGCGCCGCCGAAATCGAGCGCTGGCTGAAACGCGCCGAGCCGACCGTGCTTGCCATGGGTACCGGGCGCACGCTGCGCGCCGCCGTTGAGCAGCTGCCGCCGATGGATTGCCCGCAACACCGGATCGTCTCGCTCACCGGCAATATCAGCCCGGATGGCTCGGCGGCCTATTACAACGTCATCTTCCTGATGGCCGACGCCATCAATGCCCGCCATTTCCCGATGCCGCTGCCGGTTCTGGTGTCGACGCCCGAGGAGCGCATCCTGTTTCACGCTCAGCCGCTGGTGAAGCCGACGCTGGAGCTCGGTGCCACAGCGGATGCGACATTCGTCGGCATCGGCGAGCTTGGCGCGCACGCGCCCCTTCTGGTCGACGGTTTCCTGACGGCCGGCGAGATGGAGGAACTGCTTGCCGCGGGCGCTGCCGGCGAAATCTGCGGCTGGATCTTCGGCGACAACGGCCAGCTTCTGGACCACCCGATCAACCAGCGCGTTGCCAGCATTCCCATTCCGGTCCATGAGGATACCACGGTGTTTGGCCTCGCCCGGGGCGCGCGCAAGCATCGCGCCATCCGCGCGGCCGTCCGCGGCGGTCAGATTAACGCGCTGATCACCGATGAGGACGCGGCCCGCTATCTGTTGAAGGGCTGAGAGCGTTGCGACCGGGGCTTTATGCTGTCGACCCGGCGAAATCCCCGCTTCGAGGTTGATTTTACCGTCCGCTTGAATATGTAGACCCCGACAGCCCGTCGCGCCCGGGCGCTTCTTTGACGCCGCCTGAAAGAGGTCACGCCGATGCAAACGCCCTATTATCTCATCGACAAGCAGCGCCTGACAGCGAACATGGAAAAGATAGCATGGTTGCGCCAGGCCTCCGGCGCCAAGGCCCTGCTCGCGCTCAAATGCTTCGCCACCTGGTCGGTGTTTGACCTGATGAGCCAGTATATGGACGGCACCACCTCTTCCTCGCTCTACGAGGTCAAACTCGGCTACGAGAAATTCGGCGGCGAGACCCACGCCTATTCGGTGGCCTATGGCGAAGACGAGATCGACGAAGTGCTCGCCAATTGCGACAAGATCATCTTCAATTCGGTCGGTCAGCTTTCCCGGTTCGAGCGTCAGTCGGCTGACAGGATCCGCGGCTTGCGCGTCAATCCGCAGGTCTCGAGCTCGGATTTCGACCTCGCCGATCCCGCCCGGCCGTTCTCGCGGCTCGGCGAGCATGATCCGGCGGTGATCGAGCCGGTGCTCGACAAGGTTACCGGCTTCATGTTCCATAACAATTGCGAAAACGAGGATTTCGAACGTTTCGACGACATGCTCGGCGTGATCGAAGAGCGTTTTGGCCATCTCCTGTCGCGGCTCGACTGGGTCAGCCTTGGCGGCGGCATCCATTTCACCGGCGAAAACTATCCGCTGGAAAGGCTTGCCGACCGGCTGAAGGCGTTTGCGGAAAAATACAGCGTTCAGGTCTATCTGGAACCCGGCGAGGCGGCGATTACGGGTGCCGCGACGCTGGAAGTGACGGTGCTCGACACGCTCAACAACGGCAAGGATCTCGCCATCGTCGATTCATCGATCGAGGCCCATATGCTCGACCTGCTGATCTATCGCGAGCGCGCCACGATTTTGCCCGATACCGGGCCGCACAAGGTGATGATCTGCGGCAAGTCCTGCCTTGCGGGCGATATTTTCGGCGAATTTTCCTTCGAGCAGCCGGTGAAGGTCGGCGATCGTCTTTCGATCGAAAACGCCGCCGGTTATACGATGGTCAAGAAGAACTGGTTCAATGGCGTGAAAATGCCGGCGATCGCCCATCGGGAGCTGGATGGAACCATCCGTCCCGTGCGCCAGTTCGGCTATGAGGATTATGTCGCGAGCCTTTCGTGACGCTTGATTTTTCACCGGCCCAGCGGCCACAACGGACGAAACCGGAGACGTTGTCCTGATGAAGAAGAATGTCCTGATTATCGGCGCCGGCGGCGTCGCCCAGGTGGTGGCTCATAAATGCGCCCAGAACAATGATGTGCTCGGCGACATTCATATCGCCTCGCGCACCAAGGCGAAATGCGATGCGATCATCGAAAGCATCATGGAAAAGAAGGCGCTGAAGCAGGAGGGCGTGTTGCAGGCGCACCAGCTCGACGCGCTTGATATTCCCGCGACCGTCGGCCTGATCAAGGAGACCGGCGTCGAGATCGTCATCAATGTCGGCACGGCGTTTCTCAACATGTCGGTTCTGGAAGCCTGCCTCGAGACGGGCGCGGCCTATATCGACACCGCCATCCATGAAGAGCCCGACAAGATCTGCGAAACCCCGCCGTGGTATGCCAACTACGAGTGGAAGCGGAAGGACCGTTGCGCCCAGAAGGGCGTGACCGCGATCCTCGGTGCCGGCTTCGACCCAGGCGTCGTCAACGCCTATGCGCGCCTTGCCAAGGACGACTATGTCGACGACATCACCGATATCGATATCGTCGACATCAATGCCGGCAGCCACGGCAAGTATTTCGCCACAAATTTCGATCCGGAGATCAATTTCCGCGAGTTCACCGGCGTGGTCTATGCCTGGCAGAACAATGAGTGGACGACGAACAAGATGTTCGAGATCGGCCATGAATTCGATCTGCCGGTCGTGGGCAAGCAGAAGGCCTATATGTCCGGCCATGACGAGATCCACTCGCTGGCCAAGAATATGGGCTCGCCCAATGTCCGCTTCTGGATGGGCTTCGGAGATCATTACATCAACGTCTTCACCGTGCTCAAAAGCCTCGGCCTCTTATCGGAGCAGAAGGTGAAATTGGCCGACGGCCAGGAAGTGGTGCCGCTCAAGGTGGTCAAGGCCGTGCTGCCCGATCCCTCCTCGCTCGCGCCCGGCTATACCGGCAACACCTGCATCGGCGATTTCGTCAAGGGCACCAAGGACGGCAAGCCGGCGGAAGTGTTCATCTACAACGTGTCGGACCACAAGCAAGCCTATAACGAGGTCGGCTCGCAGGGCATTTCCTACACCGCCGGCGTGCCCCCGGTCGCGGCGGCCATGCTGGTGGCCACCGGCGAGTGGGATGTGAAGACCATGGCCAATGTCGAGGAACTGCCGCCCAAGCCGTTCCTGCACATCCTGAACCAGATCGGCCTGCCGACCCGGATCAGGGACGAAAACGGCGACCGCGCGCTCGATTTCTCGAAGTAGATTGAGACCCGGCGCGGCCTGTCGAAACAGGCCGCGCCGGCTTCAGCGCGCAAGGCCGAACTGAATCTCGATCCGGTGATAACCGGCCTTGGCGCCGTTCCATGCATGATAGATTTCCCGGCTCTCGCCAGAGAAGACATGGCGGGAGTGCTCGATCTCTTCCACAAGCGGCGCGTAGCCTTTCGTGAACAGACCCCGTAGCGTACCCTGATAGGTGGTAGTCGCGACGATGATCGGCTCGAATGCCTTGAGCGCGAAGTCGCCCTGATGGCTGTATCCGTCGGGCACCGTCACCAGGCAGCAGATCGTCCAGTCGAACAGCGTCTTGCCGTCATGGGGTAGGTTCTGCGCCATGAATATCCATGGACCGGCGATCGCGAGGCCACAGGCCGCCGCCTCGTTTTCAATCTTCGGCGACAGCTCCGCCGCCGCCGCCTTTACGTCAGGGATGGCAAGGCGGCGCGATGCCGTCAGTCCCTTGAATGCTTCCGTCTCGATAATTTTCATCTCGTCCAACCCTGTTTCGACAGGCGTGATAGACCCGCATTCGTTGGGAACCAACGAAATCTGTAGAAGATTTTTTCTTTCTGTGGCTTCAATCGACGGTCCGGAAGACGAATTTTTCTCCGGCTAGGCTCTCGCCCTTCAAGGGAGGTTTTCCGGCGCAGCATCCATGCTAATGATAGCGGCAGAATGGTAGGGAAAGCACGCTCATGTCGCTTCAGGAAAAACGCATCCTTCTGATCATCGCCGGCGGCATCGCGGCTTACAAAAGCCTCGACCTGATCCGGCGGCTGAAGGAGCGGGGCGCGGCGGTGACCCCGATAATGACCGCGGCGGCGCAGGAATTCATCACGCCGCTTGCCGTCGGCGCGCTGACGGGCGGGCATGTGTTCACCGATCTGTTCTCGCGCGAGGACGAGCAGGATGTCGGCCATATCCGGCTCGCCCGCGAGCATGACCTGATCGTCGTCGCCCCCGCCACCGCCAGCCTGATGGCGAAGATGGCGGCCGGGATCGCCGATGATCTCGCCGGCGCGGTGCTTCTGGCGCGCGATTGCCCGGTGATGATCGCGCCCGCCATGAACCCGAAAATGTGGACTGCCGCGCCGACTTCGCGCAACCTCGCGACCCTCGTCGGCGACGGCATCATGACCCTCGGCCCGATGGCGGGCGAAATGGCCGAGCGCGGCGAGGCCGGAACGGGCCGGATGGCCGAACCGCTCGAAATCGTCGCTGCCGTCGAAGCGTTTTTCGACGAAGCGCCAAAGCCGCTTGCCGGCCGCCGCGCGGTCGTCACTTCCGGCCCGACGGTCGAAGCGATCGATCCCGTGCGCTATATCGCCAACCGCTCCTCCGGCCGTCAGGGCCACGCGATTGCCGCAGCCCTTGCCCGGCTCGGCGCGGAGGTCACGCTGGTCGCAGGTCCGGTCAATATCGCCGATCCCGCAGGCGTCACCACCGTGCATGTCGAAAGCGCGCGCGAGATGCTCGCCGCGGTGGAGGTCGCGCTGCCCGCCGATATCGCGGTCATGGTCGCGGCGGTATCGGACTGGCGGGCGGAGGATGCCGCCCCGCAGAAGATGAAGAAGAAGCCCGGCGAGGCCCCGCCGCCGCTGAAACTGGTCGAAAACCCCGATATCCTGAAAACCGTCGGCCATCATCCAGACCGCCCGGCGCTGGTCGTCGGCTTTGCCGCCGAAACCAACGACGTCGCCGCCTATGCCCGCGACAAGCTCGACCGCAAGGGCGCCGACCTGATCGTCGCCAACGACGTGTCGGAAGAAGGCGTCATGGGCGGCCAGCGCAATCGGGTCACGCTGGTGACAAAGGATGGCGTGGAGGATTGGCCGGATATGGACAAGACCGACGTTGCCGAGCGGCTTGCCGCATGGATCGCGGGCCGGTTTTAGAACCTCTCCCCATACGCAAAGCTGCCCTCACTCCGTCTCCATCCGCCAGCGCGGCCAGGTGATGGTGATGCGGGCGCCGCCGTCGTTTTCGAAGGCGAGCGTCGCGCCGGCGCGTTCCAGCAGCGTCTTGGCGATGAACAGGCCGAGACCCAGCCCGCCGGCCCGGTTGGCGCCCTCGCGATCGGGTTGGCGGTCCGAGACGAAGGGATCGCCAATGCGCGCGAGAATGTCCGGCGCGAAGCCGCCGCCATCGTCGCTGACGGTGATGGTCACGCGCGTGGCATCGTGGCGCGCCTCGATTTTCACCGCCCGCCCGGCATGTTCGACGGCGTTTTCGATGATGTTGCCAAGGCCGTAAAGCACTGCCGGGTTGCGCTGGCCAACCGGTTCCGGGCCGTCGCCCTCGATGCTGATCTCCATTTCCGCAACAAACGGCCGGTGGGGGGCCGCGGCCTCCTCCAGCAGCGAGGACAGCGGCAGCCGGCGCATATGGCTCTCGTCCTCCTTGGAAAGCGAGGCGAGCCGGGAAAGAATGTCGCGGCAGCGCTGGCTCTGGCTGACGAGCAGTTGCACATCCTCGCCATGGTCCGGATCATCGCCGAGCGCACGCGCCATCTCCTTGGCCACGACCGAGATCGTGGCAAGCGGCGTTCCGAGTTCATGGGCGGCGGCGGCGGCCAGACCGTCGAGCTGGGACAGGTGCTGCTCGCGCTGCAGCACCAGCTCGGTCGCCGCCAGCGCATCCGAGATCTGCTCGGCCTCCAGCGAGATCCGGTGGGCGTAGAAGGCGGCGAAGCTCAGCATCGAGACGATCCCGATCCAGATGCCGAATTTCAGCACCGGCTCGATCTGGAGCGAAAGCCCCTCATACCAGGGCAGCGGAAACGGCTCGATCGCCAGCACGGAAACGCCCGCGACCGCAAGCACCAGAAGCGCCATGGCATGGCGCAGCGGCAGCGCAGTGAAGGAAATGATCACCGGCACCGAAATCAGCGGCACGAACGGATTGGCAAGCCCGCCGGTCAGGTAAAGCAGGGCGGTAAGCTGGGCGAGGTCGAAGCCGAGCAGGGCGAAGGCGAAGCGCGGCTCCACCCGCTGTGTCGCCGGAAAGCGCAGCGTCAGGATCAGATTGCCGAGCGCGAGCGCCGCGATCAGCGCGAAGACGGGAATGATCGGCATCGAGAAGTCGATGCCGAAGGCCACGAAGGTCGCGGTCGTGGTCTGGCCCGCCACCGCCAGCCAGCGTAGCCGCACCAGCGTCTGCAGACGCAGGCTGCGGCGGCGTTCCTTCTCCAGCATTTCCGGTGGCGGCGCCCTCATGGCCTGTCTCCTGTCACGTTCCGCGCGGCTTGGCCCTGCGCGTTGCTTCGGCCTCGGCCGGGTTTTCCGGCCAGAGATGTTTCGGGTAGCGCCCGCGCATATCGGCGCGCACATCCTTCCACGACCCCGCCCAGAAACCGGGAAGATCGCGGGTGGTCTGGATCGGCCGTCCGGCGGGCGAGGTCAGTTCCAGAAGCAGCGGCACGCCGCCGGCAATCGTCGGATGGGCCTTCAGCCCGTAGAGCATCTGCACCCGGATCGACAGCACCGGCTCGTCGCCATCATAGCGGATCGGCAGCCGGTCGCCGGTGGGCGCGGTGAAATGGGTGGGCGCCAGCCGGTCGAGATCGGCGGCGAGCGGATAGGGCAGCAGCGATTTGAGCCCGTCCGTCAGGCTTTTGGGCGTAACCGCCGCAAGCGACGTCTGGCCGGTCTGGAACGGCGTGAACCAGGCATCGAGGCTGTCGAGCAACCCGTCATCGCTGACATCCGGCCAGGGCGGACCAAGCTTGCGGTGCAGAAAGCCGATGCGCTCTCTCAGATGCGCCGCCTCCTTCGGAAGATCGATCAGCGCAAGTCCGTGCTGGCGCAGGCCCTCTGCCAGCGCCGCGGCCGCCTGTTCGCCCGCGGGTTTCTTGACCGCGCGTTCGGAAAGCACCAGCGCGCCGAGCCGGCGGACATGGCGGGCGCGCACCGACAGGCTGTCGCGGTCGAACACGCATTCCTCCAGCGTCTCGATCCCCGGCTGCGCCTCGATAACGGCGCGCGACAGCGGGCAGGCGGCGAGAATCCGTCCGCGCGCGGCCGATCCGGTCAGATCGGCGATCACCAGAAAATCCTGGCCGGCGAGCGGATCGTCCTCGGCAAGCTCCGCCCCGCGCCCGTTCGCCATCAAATAGCGCCCGAGCCCGCCGCGCGCCATCGCGATCCGGTCGGGAAAGGCGTGGATCAGCGCTTCGCCGGGGTCGAACGGGCCGTCCGCGCGGACGTTGCCCGCCGCCTTCGCGATCCGGCTGGCCAGACCGCGCGCGGCCTCGGCGCGGGGCGACCGATCGGCGGCAAACCGGCGCAGCCGCTCCGACAGATCGATGCCGGTGCCGCCAAGCCCCTGCTCGCTCATCAGCACGGCAAGCCGCGCGGCGTCTCGGGCATGCCCCTCGCGGCCGGCCTTGATCACCATGGCGGCAAGGCGCGGCGGCAGCGACAGCGCGCGGATGCGTTCGCCGGTTTCGGTCAGTCGGTCATCCTCTCCCAGCGCTCCGAGCGACTTAAGCAACTTCCTCGCCTCGGCAAGGGCCGGCGCGGGCGGCTGGTCGGGAAAGGCAAGCTGGGCGGGGTCGGTGACGCCCCAATGGGCGAGATCGAGCACGAGGCCGGAGAGATCGGATTTCATGATTTCCGGCGGGCTGAAGGGGGCAAGGGCCGCGGTCTGGCCCTCATGCCAGAGCCGCAACGCAATCCCCGGCGCGGTGCGCCCCGCGCGGCCGGCGCGCTGGTCGGCGGCCGCGCGCGAGACCTTCACGGTTTCCAGCCTTGTGATGCCGGTGGCTGGCTCATAGGCGGGCTGGCGCTGCAAGCCGCTGTCGATGACGATGGTGACGCCGTCAATGGTGATCGAGGTTTCGGCGATCGAGGTGGCGAGCACCACCTTGCGGCGGCCCGCCGGCGCGGGCCTGATCGCGGCATCCTGCTCGGCGCGGGTGAGATTGCCGTAAAGCGGCGCGATATCGGTGTCCTCCCCCACCCTTCCCTCCAGTCGCTCGGCGGTGCGGCGGATTTCGGCCTGGCCCGGCAGGAAGGCAAGGATCGAGCCGTCTTCGGTCGCGAGCATGGCGCGCACGGCATCGCTCACGCTGTCCTCGATGCGCGCTTGCGGCGGCCGGGCCTGATAGCGAAGCTCGACCGGATAGGCCCTGCCCTTGCTTTCGATCACCGGCGCATCGCCGAGAAGGGCGGCGATCCGGGCAACATCCAGCGTCGCCGACATCACCAGCACCTTCAAGTCCTCGCGTAGGCCCGCGCGGATATCGAGGGCCAGCGCCAGCCCGAAATCGGCGTCGAGCGAGCGCTCGTGAAACTCGTCGAAGATCAGCGTCGAAATGTCGGAAAGCTCGGGGTCTTCCAGCGCCATGCGGGCAAACACGCCCTCTGTCACCACCTCGATGCGGGTTTTGGCCGAGACTTTGGTGTCGAGCCGCATGCGGTAGCCGACGGTGCCGCCGGGCTCCTCGCCGAGAAGGGATGCCATGCGAAAGGCGCTGGCGCGGGCGGCAAGCCTTCGCGGCTCCAGCAGGATGATCCTGCCCGGCGGGCCGTGCTCCAGAAGGTGCAGCGGCACCAGCGTGGTCTTGCCGGCGCCCGGCGGCGCGGACAGAACCGCGCGGCCATGGCGCTTCAGCGCCGCCGTCAGCGGCTCCAGCACGGCGGTGACGGGCAGCGCCCTGGTTTCATCCTTCATATCCGCGCGGTCCTGCATTGCATCCGCCTCCTGATAGAGCAAAAGCGGCTTTCGGGCAAAGCGTGGTTTGACGGTGTGCGATCACAGCCTTTCTTCACAAAGTCACATTAAAAGATAACATAATATCTTCACATTGATTGATTATGGGTAATCACGATGTTAATCACTCATCATGCAAATGCGTGAGGATGTCCATTGAAACTCGATGACCGCCGTCGGGACATCGTTGATCTGCTGGTCGAGGAAGGCACGGTCTCGCTCGATGACCTGGCATTGCGCTTTGCCGTCTCAAAGATGACGATCCACCGCGATCTGGATGATCTTGAGGCCGAGGGCCTGCTGCGCAAGGTGCGCGGCGGTGCCACGATCGAGGCGAGCGGCCAGTTCGAAAGCGATTATCGCTACCGCGCGAAGATGGCGCCGGCGCTGAAAAGCGCGATCGCGCACCGCGCCGCCGATTTCATCGAGTCCGGTATGAGCGTGATGGTCGATGACGGATCGACCTCGGAGGCGGTCATTCCCTTCCTGATCGAAAAGCGGCCGCTGACGGTGATCACCAACAATCTTTCGATCGTCAATGGGCTTTCGGGGCAGGGCGGCATCAGCCTGATCGCGCTTGGCGGCGATTTTTCCAAGAAGTTCAATGGCTTCTTCGGGGTCATCACAATTGCCACGCTGTCAGACCTGCGCGCCGATATCGCGCTGATCACCAGTTCCTCGATCCATGGTCGCATCGCCTGCCACCAGGATCAGGAAGTGCTGCAGGTCAAGCGCGCGATGATGGCGGTCGCGCAGAAATCCTATCTGATGGCCGACCACAACAAGTTCGGCCGCACCGCCCTGCACCGGCTGGCCGATCTCGATGCCTTCGCCGGCGTGGTGACGAGCCGCGCGCTGCCCGAAGACCAGGCCGCGGAACTGACCAGCCAGGGCATAGAATTGTATTTCGCAGAGGAAGAGTGAGCGATGGCACGGTTTGACCGGTTCTTTGTCGGAACCAGCTGGAAGATGAACAAGACGCTGTCCGAGGCCGTCGCCTATGCCGATGCGCTCGCCGTCGCCAAGAGCGACGACCGCATCCAGCGCTTCGTCATCCCGCCTTTCACCGCGATCCGCGAGGTCAAGGCGCGGCTGGCGGATGCCGATGTGCTGGTCGGCGCGCAGAACATGCATTGGGACGATCGCGGCGCGTGGACCGGCGAAATTTCTCCCGTGATGCTCGCCGATTGCGGCATGGATATCGTCGAGCTCGGCCATTCGGAGCGGCGCGCCAATTTTGGCGAGACCGACGAAACCGTCGGCCTGAAGACCGAAGCTGCGGTGCGCCACGGCATGATCCCGCTGATCTGCATCGGCGAGACCGAGGCGGAAAAGGATGCCGGCCGCGCCGATGACGTGCTGCATGCCCAGGTCGAGGCCGCGCTTTCGCGTCTCAGCGACGAGCAGAAGCAGGCCGAGATCATCTTCGCCTACGAGCCGGTCTGGGCGATCGGCGAGCGCGGCCATCCGGCCACGCCCGATTATGCCGAAGCGCGCCAGGCCAAGATCATCGACACCACGCGGCTTGTGACCGGCCGCGAACTGCCCTGCCTCTACGGCGGCAGCGTCAACCCCGGAAACTGCGCCGAAATGATCGCCTGCGACCATGTCGACGGGCTGTTCATCGGCCGTTCCGCCTGGCATGTCGAGGGCTATCTCGACATTCTGGAGCGGGTCGCGAAGGTCATCTGAACCCCTATTCTCTCGAAAGGAAAACACCATGAAGATTGCAGTCGCAGGAGACAGCGCCGGCGCCCCGCTCGCCAAGGTCATCGCCGAGCATCTGGCCGGCCGCGAAGGGTTCACCGTCTCCGAACTCAGCACACCGCCCAACAATGGCAACGAATATTACGCCAACCTGGCCGACCGCGTGACCGCCGGCATTCTGGACGGCACCTATGACCGGGCTATCCTCTGCTGCGGCACGGGCATCGGCGTCGCGATCTCGGCCAACAAGGTTCCGGGCATCCGCGCAGCCCAGACCCACGATACCTATTCGGCCGAACGCGCGGCGCTCTCCAACAACGCCCAGGTCATCACCATGGGCGCGCGCGTGATCGGAACAGAGCTGGCGAAATCGATCGCCGATGCTTATCTCGCCTGCGAATTCGACCCCAACGGCCGCTCCGCCGGCAATGTCCAGGCGATCAACGATCTGGACGCGAAGTACAACGCCAAGGGTTGATTTGGCGGGAGACTTGCCTTGCCCCTTGAGGGGCGAGGCGGCTTTCACAGGCGTTTCCGGATTGCTCTTTTCACCCTTACGCTCCGAAGATCACCGTTACACCTCCCCCGCGAACGCCTCGTCCTTGCCGATCAACGCCAGGCCGTGGGCGATCGACAGCAGTTCGCCGCCGGTCTCGATGTCGGAAAACCGGTTCTCGAAAATCCGGCGCACCGCCGGCACGAAGGAGGTGCCGCCGGTGAGGAACACCTTGTCGATATCCCTCGGCGACAGCCCGGCGTCGACGATGGCCTCGTCCAGCGTCGCCTCCATCTGGGCGAGCTCGCCAGCGATCCAGCCTTCGAAATCCGCGCGGCGGATTGTACGGCGGCTTTCGCGGCCAAGCGGCGCGAAGAAGAAGTCGGCCTCGTCGGCCTCCGACAGCGCCCGCTTGGCGGCCGAGACGGCTTCATAGAGCGGATAGCCCTCGTCATTCTCGATCAGCTCGATGAACAGTTCCAGCGCGTCCGGATCGGTCGCGTCGCGCACCAGGCTTTTGAGATCGGTGAAGTCGCGGGTGGTCTTGAAGATCGAAAGCTGGCTCCAGCGGCCGAAATTGGCGTAATAGTTCGACGGCACGTCGAGCGTCTTGCCGAAGCTTCTGTAATGCGTGCCCTTGCCGATCATCGGGCTCACCACATTGTCGATGATCCGGTAGTCGAACATGTCGCCGGCAACGCCGACGCCGGAATGCGACAGCGGCTCGGCGGAAAGCTTTCCGGCGGCCCTCGAAAACCGGATGATCGAATAGTCGGTGGTGCCGCCGCCAAAGTCCGCGACCAGAACATTGGCATCGCTCGTCAGCCGCTCGGCGAAATACCAGGCCGCCGCCACCGGCTCCAGCACGAAGCGGATTTCGGGAAAGCCGAAGCGCGACAGCGCGTCGTTGTAGCGGTCCAGCGCCAGCGCCTCGTCGGCGCCGATGCCGGCAAAGCGCACCGGCCGGCCGGCGACTACGCGCGACACATCGGACGGCCAGCCGTCGCCGGCATAGGTCATCAGCTTTTCCAGAAACACCGCCATCAGGTCAGAGAACGTATGCCGGCGGCCGAGCACCGCCGTCTCCTTGAACAGCGGGCTTGCCGCATAGGTCTTGATCGATTGCAGGAACCGGCACTCGCCGGGATGGTCGATCAGCGTGCGGATCGCCGCAGCACCCGCCTCGGTCGCCAGCGGCGCGCCGAAGCCCGCCTGCCGGTCCTTCATGAAGGACAGGCAGGTGCGCATCGTATCGGTGATCCCGGCGCGGCTTTCGAAGGAGAGCGACCGGGTCTCGCCGGCGTTTTCGCCGGGGACCGCGATCACGGTGTTGGTCGTGCCAAAGTCGAGGCCGAGCGCGGTCATGGGGCTTATCCTGTCATGGTGGGCAAAGGGCGGCGGTTATACGTCGGCGGCGGGCGATTGCAAGACCCACAGCGAATTTTCAGCGATAAACCTATGCGTGTCGGCGGCTGCGGTGAAGCCGTGTATGATGCGGCCGGCATAAACAGGAGGACCCCATGAAAGCCGCAACCCTCACTGCAATCGCGCTGTCGCTCGCCGCCCTTCCCGCCGTGGCGGAGGACAAGGTTTCGCTCGACCTTCCCGAAGGGACCACCGAGATTTCGGCCAGCTATGACTGCGGCGATTTCACGCTCGACGCCCGCTACATCAATGGCGGCCAGATCATGCTTGCCGAGCTGCAATGGCCCGATAACCACATCATCGCGGCCGAAGTGATCGCGGCCTCCGGCGCGCGCTATGCCGCCGGGCCCTATGTCTGGTGGAGCAAGGGCGATGACGGCACGCTGTACGACGTGACCAAGGGCGAGAACGATCCGGGCATCGCCTGCACCGGAAAATCCTGAGGCGCAATGGACAATTTCTTCGTCCTTTCCGGCTGTTCGGGCGGCGGCAAGTCGACGCTGCTTGCCGCTCTCGCCGGGCGCGGTTACGCGAGCGTGGAAGAGCCCGGCCGCCGGATCGTGGCCGAGGAACTGGCCGGCGACGGCGCGGCGCTGCCCTGGGTGAACCTCGCAGCCTTCGCCCGCCGCGCCATCGATGTCGCGATCGCCGATTTCGAACGCATGCGCGACCACGACAGCCCGGTGTTTTTCGACCGCGGCCTTGTGGACGCGGCGGCGGCGCTTGCCCATGCCGGCGGCGATCTCGCGCCTGATCTGCTGGCCCGGTACCGCTACAATGCGCGTGTCTTCATGACCCCGCCCTGGCCGGAGATTTTCGAGACCGACGACGAGCGCCGGCACAATCTGGAACAGGGCAAGGCGGAATATCAGCGCCTGCTGCATTTCTACCCCGAACACGGCTATCATCCGGTCATTCTGCCGAAGACGACGGTGGAAGCGCGGGTCGATTTCATCCTCGGCCATCTTTGATCCTCTCTTTACGTCTCCGGGCGAACCGCCCGGCCGGCTGCACGGCTTGACCCCTAGCGAAGGCGGCGCTATCGGCTGATGACTGCCCGGCATGCGGGTACAGGCGGGAGGGGTTCATGGCAGCAGCAAGCCGGATGTCCGGCATCGGCCTTGCGGTGGCGGCGGTGGCCCTGCTTTCGGGCGTCGATGCGCTTGCCAAGAGCCTCGGTATGGCGCTGTCGAGCTTCCAGGTCGTGTTCCTGCGCTATGCCGTCTCGGCGCTGTTTCTCGCGCTGTTCGTCCTTGTCTTCGTGCGCCGCTGGCCGCGCCGGGGCTTCATGAAGGCCCATATGCTGCGCGGCTTTCTGGCGGCGGTGACGGCGAGCCTGTTCTTCTATGGCCTTGCCGGCATGCCGCTGTTGATGGCGCTCGCGCTGGCGATGACCGCGCCGATTTATATGGCGATGCTCGGCGCGCTGGTGTTCGGCGAGCGGCCGGGCCGTTTCGTGCTGATCGCCCTTGTGCTGGCGGTTTCCGGCTCGGCGCTGATCGTCGCCGCCAAGGGCTCCGGCTTTGCCGGCCCGCCGGTGACGCTACCGGTGATCGCGGCGGGGCTTGCAGCGCCCCTTGCCTATGCCTTCACCGCGATCGCGATGAAGAAATCCTCAGCCGATGATCATCCGGTGACGCTGAGCCTGATGCAGACCGCCTTTGCCGCGCTGTTCTGCCTGCCGATGGCCGCCCTCTTGTGGCAGACGCCGGCGGCCGCGCTCACCTGGCAGATCGGGCTGATCGGTCTTTGCGGTGCGCTTGGCTTCATCTGCCTGATTTCGGCGCTCGCCCGCATTCCGGCCTCGCTCTACGCCGTCATCGATTACTCCGCGCTGGTCTGGGCCGGCTTCTACGGCTTCGCGTTCTTCGGCGAGATCCCGGCCTGGCCGACGCTGATCGGCGGCGCGCTGATCGTGATCGCCTGCGTGCTGACGGCGCGCGACCAGAGACGGCCCGAGGAACTACGGACGAAATCGGGGCTTGAACCCTGATGGTCGCAAGGCCTACATAGCCCGCGACAGAACCGACCGACAGGTGACCCGTGAACACGATCCCGACCGATATCGACGCCCTTGAGGCTGAGCGCCTCCAGCGCGAGGCAATCATGAAGGCGGTCCATGATATTCTGGTGGCGCTCGGCGAGGACCCGACCCGAGAGGGCCTGAGCGATACGCCGCTTCGGGTCGCCAAGATGTACCAGGAAGTCTTCTCCGGCCGCGATGAAGACCCGCGCGCCCATCTTCAGACCGTATTCCAGGAAGACGGCCATGATGACATCGTCATCGTCCGGGACATCCTGTTCCACACCATGTGCGAGCATCACCTTCTGCCGTTCTTCGGCAAGGTCCATATCGCTTACCTGCCCGAGGGCGGGCGGCTGACGGGGCTTTCAAAACTCGCCCGCGTGGTCGACACCGTCTCCCGCCGCCCGCAACTGCAGGAACGCCTGACCGACGAGATCGCCGACGCCATCAATGATGCACTCGCGCCCAGGGGCGTGATGGTGATGGTGGAGGCCGAGCACATGTGCATGGCGATGCGCGGCATCAAGGCCCACGGCTCGAAGACCATCACCCTGGTCACCCGCGGCCTGTTCGATACCGACCGCGACCGCCGCGCCGAAACCCTCTCGCTGCTGAAGGCCCCGGCCTGACCGCCATTTTTTTAAACGCCCCGCGCGCAAGACGCTTGAAAAACAGCCGCAGAGCCTGTAACAGCGCACTGCAACGCGAAACCGCGTTCGGGCCGCTTTAGCTCAGTTAGTAGAGCACATCATTCGTAATTACCGGGTCCGCCCGAGAATGACGTTCGAAGCTAGTGGGTTGGCGGGTGACAGAATAAAATAGTAGGGCCATAGTAGGCTGGCCCTGCGCTTGGTAAGCCGCCTTAGCTCAGTTGGTAGAGCATCGCATTCGTAATGCGGGGGTCACGTGTTCGAGTCACGTAGGCGGCACCATCTAAGCATTTGATTTAAAATTAAAAAAATTAACTTTCGGCTCTTTGGTTGGCGCCTAAAAAGATGCTTCGTAGAATCTCATTTACGTCCCCTGCACGGCATGAAATCGTGCCGCTAACAAAATGCGGGAAACCCTGCTCTTCTTCCGTTTGATAGCTACATGCAAAGGCAGCCACAGCGTCATCATCCATATTAATATCTAGCTTAACAAGCTTCTCGTATGCATGAACCGTGAAGTTGAAAATTGCTGGGTTTAGATCAACCACGTCGCCGTACCATTTTAAAGCACTTTCGACACGCGATCTGTTTTCAGGTCGGCGTTCTTCTTGGATTGCCTGCAAAGCCAATTTTCTAGGCGCAAGACACATCGTCAACAGATCACTCTGTATTGGCATATCCTCTAAAACAGGAAGTCCCTTTATTTCGTTTATCAATTCTTGCTTGTGATGGAAGAGATTCCTAAGTGCTTTCAACGCGATAAATTCGTCAAATTCAAAAAAATCTGCACCCCGAGACTGGCGAAGCCGGTCGTTCAAACTGTGAATCGCGTTTAGAAGACTGAAAAGTGTATCTTGATCTGGCTCAGTACAGTGCCGAAAGTAAAAACGGAAAAAGCGTTCCGCTGCGCGCGAGCAGTCAATCGATTGTGACTCAATAGACATACGGGTAGCCCTAGGTACCAAGGTGATGATTGATCGACGGCCCAAAAAGTTCTGCCAAACCAGTCTGAAGGGCTAGAGCGATTTGATCTGCTGTATCAAGCGTCGCGTTTACTTGTCCTGCTTCGACACGACTCACGTATGCTTGGTCGGCTCCAATACGCATAGCAAGTTCTTCCTGCGAAATGCCGAGGGCAATTCGCCTTTCCTTAACAGCCATTCCAAAGCGCTTCTTGATGTCCATGAACGGCACAAAGCCGTTGCATGTAAATTTTCTCCATGTATTTTATTACATATTTGCGATTTGAACCCCTCGGACTCTGCAGGACAACAACAATGGCCGACTACAATTTTTGGATGGACCTGCTGGATACGTTTCAATCGTCGCCGAACTGGATCAAGGCGGTGTGGCTGCTGATCCCGCCCGGATTCCTGCTGGCGCTGATCGCCATGCTGATGCGCTATCGGATCGCCAGCAAGCGCGCGGAAAAAGCGCTCGATGGCGAGCTGATCTATTCCATTCATCGCCGCACTGACGGAGACCTGCAGATCGTCCGGCATCTGCCCGAAGTGGACCGAAACCCCGCGCTGCTGCTGCTTGACGACCCTTCCCGCGACGATCACGCGCCGCAAAACCACGGTAGCCACCCATAACCCCGCTCAGCGGCCCGTCGGAGGCCGTCAGACGCGCCCGGCGCGTTTGTGCTGGGCTATAGCCCGCCGCGCCTGGGCGGCCTCGGAGGACCTTGTGCGGGCGGCGGTGCAGTCCGGTCAATCTGCCCAAAGCTGGCGGCAGCGGGTGTAACCTGTAACCGTAACCTTGGCCCCAAAAAGACAAACGGGAGCAGGGGGAGTATGGCGCTCCCCCTTGCCGCCGCGCGGCACCGCGCACGGCACCGTTACGCGGGTTACGGTTACGCCATAGGCTTACATTCAAAACGGCGGTTCCGTGTCGGACGAGCCTGCCTTGACCCGCTCCAGCGTGGGCATGCCGCCATCGCCGCGCCGGGCGATCCATTCCTCCTTGCGCTCATCGTCGGTGCCGCGCGCAAAACCCTTGCGCGGCGAGATGCCGCCCTGGCCGGGATCGTGAAGACGGAAGGTATTATAATCCCAACCGATCCGGTCCATGATCATCCGCAGGCGTTGCGCCTCGGGTGCCCTCATCCTGCCGCCCTCGAAGCCGAGGAGGAGCTTGACGCTTTCCAGCGAGACGCGGCCTGTGCGCTCGCCGAACCAGTCTTCGAGCACGGGTTCGAAGGTGTCTTCGACAAGGCGCACGGTCTGCACGTCCGCTGCCGCCTTCCAGAGATGGCGCGGCAGCCCGATCTCCTCGCCGGCCCGTTCCCGCACCACCGCCTCGGCCCAAAGCTGGTGCACGTCTTCCTTCAACCTCGCCAAGGCGATTTCGGCCACCTTTACGGGCCAGAAACGGCGATTGCCGGTCAGGTCGCGCAGATAGGCGTCTTCATTGGTGGTGCCGATAATGATGCAGTGCCGCCGATAGCCGCGCGCATCGTGACCGTAGGCCTTGCGGTAGTTATCCGTGTCCGTGCTGAGGAATTTCTTCAGGCTCTGGCTCGTGGTGTGGTTCATGCCGTCGAGCTCCTGGCACTCGACAATCCATGCGCGGGCGAGGAGCTCGGCCTTGGTCTTGTCGTCGCTCTTCAGATCGAGATTGCCGCAGAACCACTCCTTGCGGACGGCAAGCCGCTCCGCGAGGCCGGATTTGCCGGCCCCTTGCGGACCTTCGAGCACCAGCATCGTGTCGAACTTGACGCCGGGCTGCTTGATCCTCCGCACACCGGCGATCAGCAGCTTGGAGCCGAAGGCGCGGTTGAGCTCGCTATCCTCGGCACCGCAATAATCCCTCAGCCATGTATCGATGCGCGGCGTGCCATCCCAGGCGAGGCCGTCGAGATAATCGATGACCGGATGATAAGCCTGATCGTGGGCAACCGCGATCAGCTCCCGCCTGACGGCGCTTGGGCTCGCCTTGAAATGCAGGTCCCGCAGGAACTTGCTGCTCAGGATTTCGATGATCTCGTTGAGGTCGCGGTCGTCGAGACCCTGTCCCGTGATCTCGTCGGCATTGACGAAGAGGTTTCGGCGCGCGTCAACGTTCCATTGGCCGCATCCGCGCAGCGCCTTTCGCAA
>NZ_JAINWJ010000049.1 GCF_021021415.1 Martelella mediterranea
CTGATATCACTCAATAACTTTTAAATCGGCCTCTCAGATATGAGTGCCATCATCTCGCCATCCAGAAAATCGGCATTTTCCGGTGGCGGGAAAAGCTCCAAGTCCTCAGACGTATGCGGAACAATTCCAACTTCGTCATTCGGGATATAGCCAACCAGATAGACCCCCAGAACATCCTCTTTTTCTTTATATCCCCGGCATTCAACTATCTTTTCTCCCACGACCGCACGACGTGTTGTTGGGCCTTCGAATGTGGCATGGATGGACTTCATAGCTTCGTATATCGATAACTTTGGAGGTTGGTTTGTCCGGAAACTGTGCTCAGAAATTGCGAGTTTTGTTTGAAGCACTTTTTGAACCGACTCTTTAGCCACGTCTTCCCCCTCCGTAAGTTGAAACGGAAGTAATATTGAAGAAATCGGCTAGAGAGTCCATCCATCAAAGGGCGGATTGATTTCCCCAAGGCGGTCTTTCCTAATAGAGAGTGGTAGCCTGTTGACCGTGGGGGTAGCCTCATTCGGCCGCCACGCGAAAAGACTTTGCTGGCGTTATGATGACCTCCTTCACGCCCTTGTTGTTGCCGTCAGAGATCGAATATGTGCAATCGACCTCCTCGATGTCGAACCGTGAGAAGGTTTCGAAGACGCCTTGAACGGCATTTAAGGACAGTATGAAGGTGCCTTGAAGGCCGGCTAAAGCCTCCGCCATCGCCTCGAAATCCTCCCGGCCGAAGACGTCGGCGCCATAATCGGCCTCGTTTCCCCAATAGGGCGGGTCGAGATAGAACAGCATGCCTGGTCGATCATAGCGGCGGATGAAGTCCTGCCAGGGCAGGCATTCGATGACGACGCCGGCGAGGCGCTCGTGGATGTCCTCAAGCGTCGAGGCGAGCTTGACCAGATTGAAGCGCGCGCCGGTGGTCTTGCTGACCCCGAAATTCCGGCCGGCGACCTTGCCGCCGAAGGCGAGGCGCTGGAGATAGAGGAAGCGGGCGGCGCGTTCGAGATCGGTCAGCGTTGACGGGTCGGTCTTCATCAGCCGCTCGAACTCCCGCCTTCCGGAGATCTGGAAGCGGAGCGTATCCATGAACTGCGGAAAGTGCCGCTGCAGGATGCGGAAGAAGTTGGCGACATCGCCGCTGATATCGTTGATCACCTCCGTCCTCGGCTGGCGATCGCGGCGCAGGAACACGCCGCCCATGCCGACGAAGGGCTCGGCGTAGCCATCATGCGGGGTCGCATTGATCCTGGCGATCACGGTCTTCGACAGAATGCGCTTGCCGCCGATATAGCCGGCGGCGGGAACGGTCGGAGCGACCGGGCGCTGATTTACCATTTCAAATATCTCACGAGTCAGACACACTCGCGCCGCCCTTTATGGGGTGCGGGTGTGGCAGTTAACTCATTGTGCTGTCCGGCGGGTCTCTCTGCCAAGTGTGACCCCGCCGCGCCATGGCCGTGAGGCCATGGCCACCTGCCTGCTATGCTTGCGAAGGCCACGCCGCCGCCAGATCGGCAAAGGCGTCATCGATCGCGGCCGCGTCGGTAACGGAGCCATCCGCGATCGCGGCGAGCACCGTCGCGCGGCGATCGAAGGTCGATTGCACGAACGCGCCGACGGCCGTCGCCAGCGCGATCGCCTCTGCGGCCGTCAGGCTCACCATCCCGTCGCCGGCATCGAAGTTGAAGGTCCGCACCTCGTCCTGCTGGGCGAGCATGGCCATGCCGTTGATCAGCGCAATCGCGCCGTCATCGCACCTGACCTGGACGCCATTGATATCCGTGCCGGCCACGCGGATGCGCCAGGAGAGGTTGCGGGCATAGGCGGCAAGCTCGTCAGCCGTCGGCGGCGGCGCAGGGACGATCGGTTCTTCCGCAAGCAATCCAAGCTCGCCAGGATCGCCGAGAGTTTCGACCTCGACAGCTTTACCGTCCTTGCTGAACCAAGTCTGTCCCCGATAGTCCGCGACGAGGGACCATTGCCCGTCGACGAACACGCTTGCCTCATCCGGCCCGGCATCGGGCGGCGCAACGGTCACGGCATTTGCGGGCACGAGGAAACGACCTTTCTCCAGCGGGTCCGCATCGGCTTGTCCGTGCCCGAGATACTCGCCGGTCACGGCGCTGAAATAATAGATATCCATGATCTGCTCCGGTCAGTATTTGATGCAGGCAAGAAGCGCGATGTTGCGGGGGCGGTTTTCGCTGCCGTTCGATGCTCCGCCAGCCGCTGATGTCGTGCCGTTTTCTGCGGCGAAATTGGCTCCCCCGTCGACCACCCAAGGGTACGCGCCGCCAGCAAGATACCGGCGCGGTCCGGACCAGTTGTGGGTATGCGACTGCATCTGCGAGCCCTGAAACGATCCGAGCGTACGGCCGCTGTCGACCCCTCGACCATCATCAAGTGAGCGCAGAAACTCTCCTCTGAGATCGGGAAGGTTGAAGGTCGTCGCGCCATCGCCGGCGCCAAAAGTCGTTCCGATCGCACTGTAGAGGCCGGAATAGATTGCGCGGGATACAGCCGCGCCGTTGGCCTTGAGCCAGCCCGTCGGCGCTGAACTCCTCGCGAAAAACGCGACCCTGCCAGGCGTTTCAGGCTCTGTACCCAGCGTCTGCCGTGCCTCTGACGAATCCGCGTCGCCCAGCAGGGTTTTCGCGAACGTCGAGACGCCCAGTGTCGCCAACGCATTGCTCGCGTTCGCGTCATCGAGCAGCGATCGCGCGAAGCTCGTCAGCGTGGTGATGGCGGCAGAGCCCGCGTCGTTGAAGTAGGGCAGTTTGTCGGCCGCCGGCGTCAACCCGGCGAGGGCTGACAACGTCTCGTTGTCAAGCCGCCGAATATAGTCCGCCAACGCCGCAGCATTGGCGATCACCTGATTGGCGTCATCCTGCCGCTGCAGAGCATAGGCATAGGTGCCGGACGCGCCGACCCATTCGGTGGCCGCCGTGATTGCGGTGTCGCTGTCGACGCTTGCGATCGGCAGCGGATTGCCTGCCGCCTGCGGATAGATCACCCCGCCGGCGATCAGCGCCGTCGTCCAGCCCGTGCCATCGCCGGTGACGGCTCTCGATCCGTTGGTGAGCGTGATTGTGCCTGTGGCGTAAGCGGTCATCAGATAACCTCGTCGAAGATGAATGCAGAGATGGTCAGCGGCCGGCCGAGCATGTTGTAGAGCCTGAGCCGGTCGTAATAGGGCTCGAAACGGGCGTAGAAGGTCTTCTCGCCGGGGATGGTGTTGTCCGTTGCCTTGAGCACGATGAAGGGCGGAAGCCCGTAGTCTTTCGCCGTGTTGATCATCACCGTGGAGGGCGGGCCGCCGGAAGAGCGCGCGGCAAGCCATGCGGTCACCACCTCCTTCGGCGTCAGCGGCCGCATGCCTTCCTTGATGGTCAGATGCTGGTCGGCCGCCGTCAGCGCATCGTGACTGGGCATGGAGACGCGAAAACGGAACGCGCCATTGTCATTGCCGATGAACACCCGCCGCGTCATGTCGCCCTCTTCAGGATGATGTAATAGAAGTCGAAATCCGCGTTGCGCGGGCCGGTGTCGGCGTAGGTCTTGGCCTTGATCGTCCAGTTGTTTTCCAGCCAGACGCCGAAGAAGAACGGGACCTCGCCAAGCGTGGTGTCGCGATTGACGCAACTGCTTGTCGGGTAATAGTTGGAGTCCACCGGGACCGCGTTGGCATTGTGCGGATTGGCGTAGGTCATCGAGCCGTAGAACAGCGGCCTGTAGCCAAGGTCGGGGAAATTGACCGTCGCCCACCATGTCGAATAGCCGTTGCCGGTGGTCCGCCCCATGCGAAAGCGGCCCTCGGCGTGCACCGCCACGTTCTGGTATCGGGAATCGAGCAGCAACGCGCCGGTCGGGTTGACGACGTCGTCGCCGGGCCGGCTCAGGAACGCGCCGGAAACGCCGAAGCCCGGATGTCTGCCGATGATGATGCGTCTCGCCATGATCAGACCCCAAACACGCGATAGTGGATGAGCCCGCGATATCGGCGATAGCCGCCGCCGGGGATGGACGGCCGAGAAAGCTCAAGCCGATCGGCATAGACCCTGGAACCATCTTCCACGGTGCTGTCTTCTATCCGCAGCTCGCCAAAGCCCGCGCCGTCATAGGGCGTGCTCGCGCCCTGGTTCTCGAAGGTGACATAGGCGGCCGGCACATAGCCGGGCGAGGGAAAGTGGATGACCAGCGGCGATGCGGTCGAGGTCAGGCCGTCGTTTCCGTTGACCGGCGCCGGGTCCGTGATGGTCCCGGCCGCGATCAAAACGCCTGAAAAATTCCAGTTGGAGTCAAACAGCTTGTGCCGGTCGGAAATCCCGCCGTCATAGGCATCATATCCTGGCTTGGTCAGCAGGATGCGGCCGGCCGTCATGAGAAATCGCGTTGCCATCAGTCGCTCACCGAAAGGTAATCATTGTCGAGATCGAGCCGCGTCTTGCCGCTGGAGCCGCGCAACAGACCGGCGACGATCGTGCCGATATGGCTGGCGTTGAGCTTCAGGACGCCGCCTTCGAACAGGAATGGCCGCTGGCCATTGTTGAGCACCACGAACTGGTCGGCGTTGACGGCAAAGCGTGAGCGCTGAACGCCGCCCTCGGTGTAGATTTCGAGGTAGAGGCCGCTTTCGTGATAGCCGCTGCCCGTGCCGGCCCTCAGGAGGACGGAGAAGCGGGCATTGACGCCGCTCTGGTTGGCGGTGGCTGCGAACTTCACCTGACCGGCCGCGAAGTTCTCGTTCAGCAACGCGGTCACGGCCGATGTCTGCTGCGCGATCGCCTCGTCGGCGGTCACGCGCGCCTGGCGTTCCTCGACAACCGATGCGGAGACATCGACGATCTCGGCGCCGACCAGTTCAAGCGTCTGGGCAAGCGCTTCATCCTCACTGGCGCGCACCAGCCTTTCCTCGATGATCTGCGCCAGCGCCTCGCCGCTCTGCTGACGCAAGACCTGACGGTCGAGAAGGCCGACGGAGCCTTGCAGCGAAAGCGCCGCTGCAAGCTCGGAGGAGCGCCTGATCGAGCGGTCGAGATCGGCCTGAAGCTCCTCGAAGCGCTTGCGGATGTCCTCGCCGACCGTATCCAGTCTGACGCCAAGGTCCTCCATGACATTCGGCGTTTCGACTTCCAGCCAGTCGGACCATGCCTGGTTCCGCACGAGGTCGGAGATGAACCGCCCGCGCGCCTCGACCCATGTCTTCGACGGCAGCGGGCCGATCAGCCAGGAGTAGGGCTCCTCGTAAGCCGTCGTATGACCGGAAAACAGCATCTGGCCGGTGTCGCGGACGCGCACCTGCACGACCACGGCCGTCACGCCATCGATGCCCGCGCCACAGGAGACCTTGATGGCGGCCAACCGGCCGACGCCATTGCCATCGGCCATGGAGGCGGGCTCCACGGTCCAGCCCTTCATGATCTGCACCGGCGGCGTTCCCCGACCGAGCAGACCCGTCGTCGGCGGAATGACGATCGACGGCGGATCGTAGTCGGCGGGATCGATCTCCTTGATCGTGACCTGGCTGAGCGAGCCCGGCAGGCGCGTCAGCGTGGTGATCTGGAAGGCCTTGTCCTGATAATTGTTGCGCGCGCTCGTCCAGGCGATCACGTCGCCGGCTTCCAGCAGGCGCGAGGGCGGCGGCAGAACGAGGGTGTGAACGCGCATCCGCCGCCCGTCCTCGATCATGGTCTTTTGCAGGTGCTGGACCTGCTCCGACCATGGCACGGCGGCGAAGGTCACCGATTGCGCCAGGCTGCGGCCATCGGCGGCAACCGCCGCGTCCTGGGCATATTCCGGCGCGTCCTTGCGCGCCCATTTGTCGCCCGGCTCGGGATAGGAGGCGGAGATCGTGTTGTGGGTATCGGAGAGCGACGGCCAGGGATCGAGCTGCTGCGGCTTGGTGATGATGACGTCCGCGTCGGTGAAGGCATAGACGGCCGCGCCTGGCCCGCCGACCGCGAGCTTCAGCACGCCGCCGCCCTCGACGAAGACGCCGTTGCAGGCAAGCCGGAACTGCTCCAGCACATCGAGCGGCTCGGCGCTGACATCGATCTCGATGCCGGCGCGATATTGCTGCGCGCCGTGTGCAGTTATGTCGCATTCGTTGGCGGCCGCCATCCAGTCGGACGGCGGAAGCCGGAGCGCCTCGACGTTCTGGCCGCCATAATACCAGCCGCCGGCGTGCCGCATGCCGCGGGCGATGTTGTAGGCGATCACGGCCGGACTAAGCGTTGGCGTCCAGGTCGCGGGATTATCGAAACGCTGCGGGCCAATGCCGCCGACGGTATCGTCGCGGTGCGGGTCGTAGAGCGGCAGCGGCGGCGGCTCGACCAGCACGGCCGGATTGCCGGAAAACAGATCGTCATTCTTCCGGAACGTGACGATGATCGCCTGCTTGCCACGGCCGATCATGGAGTGGCGATAGGGCTTTTCGACGTTGGCGAACTTCGAGAGGAAAAAGACGTCGGCCTCCGTCTGGGCGCCATCGAGATATCGCACCCAGGCATGATCCTTGCCGTCCTGGCGGAACTCCGAAATCGGATAATGGCGAAGTGTCAGGCATGTATCAAGGCCGTGCGCTCAACGCTTACGTTTGCGGTGATGTTGGCGCTCGGACGGATGGCTTTGCTGTAGGCTCAAAGCCGTTGCCGAGAATTCTGCCTGGTCCCTCGGGTCAAGCCCGAAGGTGACCCAAGCAAAGGGGGGGAGTTTGTGGAACGTACCGGAAATGCCGCTGAACTGGTTGGCCTCTTCGGGCTTGGCCTTTGCCGCTCTGCCTTTCTACGTCTACCGCCTCTCACCCCGGTCGCCGAAACAGCCGGCTCTGCTCGAACAGCCCCTCCAGCACGCTGATGCGTTCGCGGGTCTTGGCCCAGCTTTTCGATTGCACCGCCTCGATCAGTGCCTCGGCCACGAACAAAGTGACGATCGAGGAGTCCCAGGCGGAGGGAACCTCGATGTGGACGCGGAAGGTGTGGCGGGCGAATTTGGCGACCGGGGAGGCCCACTGGTCGGTGAACAGGATGATTTCCAGCCCGTTTTCCTTCGCCACCCGCGCCAGCACCGCCATGTCCTGCTCGTAGCGACGGATATCGAAGATCACCAGTACATCGCCCTCGGCCATGTTCAGCATGTGCTGCGGCCATGAGGAGGAGTTGGACGACATCAGCGTCGTCTTCGGCCGGATCACCTGCATATGGGTGAAGAAATAGCTGGCGAGCGCGCCGGTGATGCGGCCGCCGACGAAATAGATCGCGCGATCGAGATCGGAGAGAAGCTCGGCGGCGCCTGAAAAGGTCGCTTGGTCGAGTTGTGACAGCGTGCGGCGCATATTGTCGATCGCGGCCTCGCCGAAGCGGTTCAGGATATGGGTCTCGGGCACGTTGCGGGCGAGGCGGTCATGCTTGGCGATCGGATTGGAAAGCGTCGCCTCCAGCTCCTGATGAAGCCGCGCCTGAAACTCGCCATAGCCTTTGAAACCGAGCTTCTGCACCATGCGGGCGACCGTCGGCGTCGACACTTCGGCGTTTTCGGCAAGCGTTGTGATGCTGCCGAGGCCGGAGACCGGATAGTTCTCCCGGATCGTGTCGGCCAGCCGCTTCTCTGACCGCGTCAGCCCCTCATAGCTGGCGGCGATAATGTCGGCGACTGTCCGGACTGGTTCGTTCACGCTCTGCTCCATGGTTCGCGCTCATTAAGAGATGCGGCGCCAATTCCGTCAATGGCAAAAATGAAGAGAAGTTTTCATCCTGCGATTGACAACGTCGGCGTTCTGAAGAACTATTTACAAAACAAGAAATACAAAAATCAGGGGATCGGATGCTGGAAATGTCGGGGCTCTTGAGCGCCCGCGACGGTGTGCCTGTTGCCATCGAACGCGCGGAAGCGAAAAGCGATATCGTGCTGATCTGCGAACATGCCAGCCGGCGTGTTCCGGAGGCCCTCGGCGATATGGGGCTGAGCGAAGAGCTGCTCGAAAGCCATATTGCCTGGGACCCCGGCGCGCTTGCGGTTGCCATGCTGCTCAGTGAAGCGCTCGACGCCACCCTCATTCACCAGCGTTTCTCGCGGCTTGCCTATGACTGCAACCGGCCGCCCGAGGCGAAGGATGCCATTCCGGAAATCAGCGAAGTTTTCGGGGTCCCCGGCAATCGTGGTCTGAGTACGGCCGAACGCGACGCCCGGGCGGATGCGCTCTACCACCCGTTCCACAAGGCGATCGATGATCTGCTTGTCGCGCGCCAGAATGCCGGGCGTTCGCCCGTGATCGTCACCATCCATTCCTTCACGCCGGTCTTCAAGGGCGTCACGCGCGATGTCGAGATCGGCATTCTGCATGACAGCGACAGCCGGCTTGCCGATTGCATGCTGGCAAAGGTCGCGGGCGGATACGACGTGCGCCGCAACGAACCCTATGCACCTGTCGATGGCGTGACCCACACGCTGCGTCGCCATGCGCTGTCGCGTCGGCTCCCGAATGTCATGATCGAAATCCGCAACGATCTGATTGCCGACCCGGCCGGGCAGGCGAAGGCCGCGGGCTTCATCGCCGGGCTTCTCGGCGAGTGCATTGGCGGGGAGGCCGGATGATGCCGCAGGCGATCAGGACCTATGTGCGCTATGTCGACGGCTTCAACCGCGTGGTCGGGCGCATCGCGATGTGGCTGATCTTCGTGATGATGGGCATCCTGCTGTGGTCGTCGATCTCGAAGACCATGTTCAACCCGTCGCTCTGGACGCTGGAAATGGCGCAGTTCGTGATGACCGCCTATTACATCCTCGGCGGCGCCTATTCGCTTCAGCTCGACAGCCATGTGCGCATGGACCTGATCTATGGCCGCTGGACGCCGCGCCAGAAGGCGGCGGTCGATGCCATCACGGTGATCATGCTGTTCACCTACCTCATCTTTCTGCTGATCGGCGGGGTGTCCTCCACCCAATACGCGCTGAAATACGGCGAGACCTCCTATTCAAGCTGGTCGCCCTATATGGCGCCGATCAAGATCGTCATGGTGGCCGGCATTTTCCTGATGTTCCTGCAGACCACATCGATCTTCTTCAAGGATCTGGCGAAAGCGCTGGGGAGGGACATGGCATGAACCTCTCCTATGAAATGATCGCGCTTCTGCTGTTCTTCTCGATGATGATGACCATGCTGACCGGCCAGCGCGTGTTCGCGGCGATCGGCTTTGTCGGCGTGGTGGCGGCAGCCGCGCTCTGGGGCACGGGCGGCACCGAACTCGGATTCTCGGCCAGCATGAAGCTGATGAAGTGGTATCCGATGCTGACGCTGCCGCTGTTCATTTTCATGGGCTACATGCTGTCGGAATCGGGCATTGCCGAAGACCTCTACAAAGCGTTCCACGTCTGGATGGGCGGGTTGCCCGGTGGCCTTGCGGTCGGAACCATCGGGCTGATGGTGGTGATTTCGGCCATGAACGGCTTGTCGGTCGCCGGCATGGCGATCGGCGCGACCATTGCGCTGCCGGAACTCCTGAGGCGCGGCTATGACAAGATCATGGTCTCGGGCGTCATTCAGGCCGGTTCCTCGCTCGGCATTCTGGTGCCGCCGAGCGTGGTTCTGGTGCTTTACGGCATGATCGCCCGCCAGCCGGTTGGCAAGCTCTGGGTCGCGGGCGCGCTGCCGGGCCTGATGCTCGCCGCTATGTTTGTGATCTACATCGTCATCCGCTGCCGCATGAACCCGGCGCTCGGGCCCGCGCTTCCCAAGGAAGAGCGCGACATGCCGCTGGCCGAGAAGCTGAAGCTGCTCAGGGCCGGCATCATCCCGTTCCTGATCTTCTTCCTGATGATGGGCCTGTTCCTGATGGGCGTCACCAGCCTGACGGAAAGTGCAGCGATCGGCGCGCTTTCGGCGCTGGTCGCCGCCCTCGTCAAGCGTCGCCTGACATGGAAGCTCTTGAACCGGACGATGGAGCAGACGCTCGGCATTTCCTGCATGTTCATGTGGATCATCGTCGCCGCCCTCTGCTTCGGCGCGGTATTCGATGGGCTTGGCGCGGTCCGGGCGCTGGAGCATCTGCTGCTCGAAAAATGGGAACTCGGCCCCTGGGAAATCCTGATCCTGATGCAGATTTCCTACATCATCATGGGCACGTTCCTCGATGACACGGCGATGCTGGTGATTGTCGCGCCGCTTTACGTGCCGCTGGTCGGTCATCTTGGCTTCGATCTCGTCTGGTATGGCGTGCTCTATACCATCACCTGCCAGATCGCCTATATGACGCCGCCCTTCGGCTACAATCTCTTTCTCATGCGGGCCATGGCCCCGCCCGAAATATCGCTTGTCGATATCTACCGCTCCGTCTGGCCGTTCGTGATCATCATGATCATCGGTCTGGCGATCGTCACGGCATTCCCGCAGATCGCGCTGTGGCTGCCGAACCTTGTCTATGCGCGCTGAGGGAGCGGGAGGCGCGCTGGAGCCGGCTTTGCCGGGAAAATGCGAAATGCGGCATGAGGCCGGATTTCGATAAAACAGAGGGAAACGGACATGAACAGCAGACGTA
This sequence comes from Martelella mediterranea, assembly GCF_021021415.1. Lineage (GTDB taxonomy): Bacteria > Pseudomonadota > Alphaproteobacteria > Rhizobiales > Rhizobiaceae > Martelella > Martelella mediterranea_C. The sequence goes on from NZ_JAINWJ010000049.1 coordinate 10,533, forward strand.
CATTTCTCAGGAATGCCGGTCTGGCGACAGCAGCCGGCGCATCCGCGCTCGCCGCGCCCGCCGTCGTTCGCGCGCAGTCGAAGATCACCTGGCGCCTCCAGACCTATGCCGGTCCGGCGCTGGCCGAACATGTGGTGAAGGACTGCATCGACAACTTCAACAAGGCGGCGAACGGCGAGATGGAGATCCAGCTCTTCACCGCCGACCAGTTGGTGCCGACCGGCGAACTGTTCCGCGCCATGCAGGCCGGCACGATCGACGCCGTTCAGTCGGACGACGATTCGATGAACTCGCCGCTCGATATCAAGGTATTCGGCGGCTACTTCCCCTTCGCCTCGAAGTTCAGCCTCGATGTGCCGACGCTGTTTTATGAATACGGACTCGCCGATATCTGGGAGAAGGCCTATTCGGAGGTCGGCGTGCAGTGGATTTCCGCCGGCGCCTGGGACCCGTGCAACTTCGCCACCGTCAATCCGGTCAAGAGCCTGTCCGATCTCGAAGGACTGCGCATCTTCACCTTCCCGACGGCCGGCAAGTTCCTGTCGCAGTTCGGCGTCGTGCCGGTCACGCTGCCCTGGGAAGACGTGCAGGTTGCGATGCAGACCGGCGAGCTTGACGGTCTGGCATGGTCGGGCATCACCGAGGACTACACCGTCGGCTGGGCGGATGTGACCAACTACTTCCTGACCAACAACATTTCCGGCGGCTGGTGCGGCTCGTTCTTCGTCAATTCTGACAAGTGGGCGGAGGTGCCGGAGCACCTCAAGGTGCTGTTCCGCATGTGCACGGATTCATCGCACCTCCACCGCCTGCACTGGTACTGGGGCGGGGAGGCCCGGTTGCGCGCCCATGGCGAGAAGCTGGAACTGACCACCATTCCGGATGCCGAATGGAAGACGGTGGAAGATGCCGCCGATGCCTTCTGGGACGAGATCGCCGCCGAGACCGACCGCACGGCGGAAGTCGTCAAGATCCTGAAGCAGTATCAGGCCGACATGAACGCCGCCGGCCCGCCCTACCGCGCCGGCTGATTGACGAGGCTGCCGGGGCGGGAAGTGTTTCTGTTCGCCAAGCCGTCCCTCCTTTTCTGAGTCACCCTCGGGCTTGACCCGAGGGTCCAGGCAGCGTTCTCCGTGTCGCCTGGATGCTCGGGTCAAGCCCGAGCATGACGCATGAGAGGGGAAGAGGCCGGTGCACACCGTATGCCCGGGCAGCCACACCATTGACACCGGTCGTCCGGAGTGTTCCTGCTCCGGACGACTGCATGAACCACAGGATGAACCCGATGAGCGCGGAATACACATTCAACCAACTGAAAAAGGATGTCGCGGACGGCAGCATCGACACCGTTCTCGTCTGCCAGATCGACATGCAGGGTCGCCTGATGGGCAAGCGTTTCACGGGGACGCATTTCGTCGATAGCGCCCACAAGGAAACCCATAGCTGCAATTACGTCCAGGCGACCGACATGGAGATGCACACCGTCGAAGGCTATGCCGCGACGAGCTGGGCTTCTGGTTATGGCGACTACACCATGACGCCCGATCTTTCGACGCTGCGCCGCGTGCCTTGGCTGGAAGGCACTGCGCTGGTGCTGTGCGATGTGTCCGACCACGCTACCCATTCGGTCGTCGCCCATTCGCCGCGCGCGATCCTGAAGAAACAGATCGCCCGGCTGGAAGACCACGGCTACCGCGCCTTCATGGCGACGGAGCTGGAGTTCTTCCTGTTCAACCAGACATTCGAGAGCGCACAGCAATCCGGCTATCGCGGGCTGACCCGCTCCAGCGCCTATAACGAGGACTACCACATTCTCCAGACCACCAAGGAGGAGGATGTGATGCGGGCGATCCGCAACGGCTTGCAGGGCGCGGGTATCCCGGTCGAAAACACCAAGGGCGAGGCGGATGCGGGGCAGGCGGAACTGAATGTCCGCTATGCCGATGCGCTGACCATGGCCGACCGCCACGTGATCGCCAAGAATGCCTGCAAGGAAATCGCCTGGCAGAAGGGAAAGGCCGTCACCTTCATGGCCAAGTGGAATTACGACGCAGCCGGCAACTCCTCCCATGTCCATCAGTCGCTGTGGAGCAAGGATGGCAAGACGCCGCTGTTCTACGATCCCGACGGGCGGTTCGGCATGTCGAAGCTGATGGAGCATTATGTGGCCGGCCTGCTCGCCCATTCCGCCGAGATCACCTATTTCCTGGCGCCCTATATCAATTCCTACAAGCGCTTCATGGCAGGCACCTTCGCGCCCACCAAGGCGATTTGGTCGAAGGACAACCGCACGGCCGGCTTCCGCCTTTGCGGTGATCATTCGAAAGGCATCCGCATCGAATGCCGCGTCGGCGGCGCCGATCTCAATCCCTATCTCGCCTTTGCGGCGCTTCTGGCGGCGGGTCTCGACGGCATCGAGAAGGAAATGACGCTGGAGGAGCCCTATGTCGGCGACGCCTATGGCAGCGCCGCCGATGTCCGAGAAATCCCGAAGACATTGCGCGCCGCGCGCGAGGCGCTGAACGGCTCCGACATGCTGCGCAAGGCCTTCGGCGACGATGTGATCGACCATTATTGCCGCGCGGCGGAATGGGAGCAGGAAGAATATGACCGCCGCGTCACGGACTGGGAAGTGGCGCGCGGGTTCGAACGCGCCTGACTTTGAGCGGCGCGAGCGAAACGAGATTATCAAGACAACAGGATGCCGATCATGACAATGATCCAATGTATCTCGCCGGTCGACGGATCGGTCTATGCCGAGCGCGGGGCGCTTTCGGCCACGGCGGCGAAGAGCGCCGTTGAGCGGGCGCGCGTGGCGCAGAAGGAATGGGCCGCACGGCCGCTTTCGGAGCGGATCGCGCTGGTGCAGGCCGGCGTGAAGGCGCTCAACGCCATGAGCGACGAGGTGGTGCAGGAGCTTGCCTGGATGATGGGCCGGCCGGTGCGCTATGGCGGTGAGTTCGGCGGCGTTAACGAGCGCGCGGACTATATGGCGAAGATCGCCGAACAGGCGCTGGCGCCGATCGAGGTCGAGGACAGCGGCGATTTTCGCCGTTACATCGCCCGCGAGCCGCACGGCGTCGTTCTCGTCATTGCGCCGTGGAACTACCCCTATCTGACGTCGATCAACACCATCGTGCCGGGCCTGATCGCCGGCAATGCGGTGATCATCAAGCATGCCAGCCAGACGCTGCTGGTCGGCGAGCGTATCGTGAAGGCCTTCGTCTCCGCCGGAATTCCCGAGGACCTGTTCCAGAACATCTTCCTCGATCATGCGACGACCAGCGAGCTGATTGCCGTAAAAACCTTTGATTTCATCAACTTCACCGGTTCCGTTGAAGGCGGGCGTGAAATGGAGCGGGCCGCCGCCGGCACCTTCACCCCGCTCGGCCTGGAGCTTGGCGGCAAGGATCCGGGCTATGTCATGGACGACGCCGATCTCGACGCCGCCGTCGCGACGCTGATGGACGCGGCGATGTTCAATGCCGGCCAGTGCTGCTGCGGCATCGAGCGCATTTATGTGATCGACAGCCTCTACGACGCCTTCGTGGAAAAGGCGGTGGCCTTTGCTTCCGCCTACAAGCTCGGCAATCCGCTCGACAGCGAAACCACGCTCGGCCCGATGGCGCACAAGCGGTTCGCCGCGGTCGTGCGCCAGCAGATCGAAGAGGCGGTTGCCGCCGGCGCAAAGGCGTTGGTCGATCCGGCGCTGTTTCCGGAAGATGACGGCGGCGCCTATCTCGCCCCGCAGGTGCTGGTCGATGTCGATCACTCGATGAGCGTGATGCGGGAGGAAAGCTTCGGCCCCGTCGTCGGGATCATGAAGGTGTCGTCCGATGAGGAGGCGCTGACGCTGATGAACGACAGCCAGTACGGCCTGACAGCATCGCTGTGGACTGAAGATGCCGACCGCGCGGCAGCACTTGGCGCGCGGATCGAGACGGGCACCATCTTCATGAACCGCGCCGATTATCTCGACCCCGGCCTGTGCTGGACCGGCTGCAAGAATACCGGGCGCGGCGGATCGCTCTCGGTCATCGGTTTCCACAATCTCACCCGGCCGAAATCCTATCATCTGAAGAAAGTCACGAAATGAGCCCGAGAGCCAATTGGAGCTATCCGACCGCCATAAAATTCGGCGCCGGACGGATCGTCGAACTTGCCGATGCCTGCAACAGCCTCGGCATCAAGCGCCCGCTGCTGGTCACCGACAAGGGGCTGGCCGGCCTGCCGATCACCAGACAAGCGCTGGCGATCCTCGCCGATGGCGGGCTTGAGGCGGGCCTGTTTTCCGATGTCGACCCCAATCCGAACGAGAACAACCTCGCCGCCGGCGTGAAGGCCTATGTCAATGGCGGCCATGACGGCGTGATCGCCTTTGGCGGCGGTTCGGGCCTCGATCTCGGCAAGCTGGTGGCGATGATGCCGGGCCAGACCCGTCCGGTCTGGGATTTCGAGGATATCGGCGACTGGTGGACGCGGGCGGATGCCAGCAAGATCGCGCCGATCATCGCGGTGCCGACCACGGCGGGCACCGGTTCGGAAGTCGGCCGGGCAGGGGTTCTCACCAATTCCGAAACCCATGTGAAAAAAATCATCTTTCACCCGAAACTGCTGCCGGGCATCGTCATCTGCGATCCCGAACTGACGGTCGGCATGCCGAAGGTGATCACCGCGGGCACCGGGCTCGATGCGCTGGCGCATTGCCTGGAGGCCTATTGCTCGCCGCATTACCACCCGATGTCGCAGGGAATCGCGCTTGAGGGCATGCGGTTGGTTAAGGACAATCTCCCGCGCGTCTATGCGGATGGCAACGATATCGACGCCCGCGCGGAGATGATGAGCGCCGCCGCCATGGGCGCCGTTGCCTTCCAGAAAGGCCTCGGCGCGATCCATGCGATCTCCCATCCCATCGGCGCGGTCTACAACACCCATCACGGCATGACCAACGCCGTGGTGATGCCGCCGGTGCTGCGCTTCAATCGCGAGAAGATTGAGGGCAGGCTGAAGTTGGCTGCTGATTATCTTCAGATTTCAGGTGGTTATGAAGGTTTTTACAACTTCATTCTGGAGTTCAGGGCGGCTCTTGATGTGCCGGATACGCTGACGGCCATGGGCATCAAGCCGGACAGGATCGATGAACTGGCGGCAATGGCCATGGAAGACCCGAGCACCGGCGGCAATCCGGTCGAGATGACTCTGGCGAACACCAAAGCGTTGCTCGCCGATTGCTTCTGATCGGCGAGCGAGGCGGCGGCTGTATCAGGCCGCCGCCTTCAGTATGTCGTCTTTCGCTTCGTCAAGCGCTGCGCGTACAAGCCCGGTCAGCAGGCGGGGGAGGTTCTCCCGCTTGCCGGCCAGATCGGCCAGCGCCTCGCTATCGAGCCCCAGATCGGTGGCAGCCTCCGCCGCCTTGTGGTCGACCAAGGGATAATGCTCCTCCCACACCACCTGGACCTCGCGGAAGAAGATATCCGCGCCGACATTGCCGATGCCCTTGAATTGCTGAAGCAACGCTCTCTCCCGCTCCGGATCGTTCTCCGCCTCCTTGCGGAGATTGCGCAGATCGCCCGCGTATCGATCAGTGATGATCTTCGTGGTGTCGGCGATATAGCGAGCGGTGCTCTCGTCATAGCGGGCATAGCCGTTCTCGTTCAGAACCTTGACGCGTTGCTCCCAGGTCGTCGCCGCCATCTTCTCGGGCGTCGTCCAGCCGGTGTCGAAAAGCGCCGCGGCTGCCTGCCGGGCCTGGTTGGCGTTGATGCGCGCGCTCATCAGCAATGAGCACAGGAGCCATTGATAGAGAGGAGCCGGCGTGTTCTTGCCGACATTGATATGAAGCGCTTCCGCGTAGCTTTCGGGATAGCGCTCGAGGACTGCCTTGGCGATTGCCTTCTGTTGTGCCTTGCCGGTCATGTCTGCCTCCGATCGTGAGCTGTTGAGCTTCTTTTGCGGTAATGCGTCGATCCGCCCAAGGTTCCCGCCGTTGCTTTGAGCGGGGTAAACGGTTTAAGGAGGGGCGAGCAGGATGGCGCAAGCGACGGACCGGTTATGTCTGGCCGGTACGAATTGCGACAGAATGTCGGCGCCCATCCGGTCGGAGGTTGATACGTGTCGGTGTTTTCCGCGTTTGCTGTTTATTTCGTGATCTGGTGGATCACCTTGTTCGCCGTGTTGCCGTTCGGCCTCAGGACCCAGGATGAGGCAGGCGACGTCGTGCCCGGCACCACCGAGAGCGCGCCCCACAAATTCCGCCCCTGGCGCGTGGTGCTGTGGACCTCGGCGGTCTCGGCCGTGGTGTTCGCGCTGTGGTGGCTGGTGGTAAAGGAAATCGGCTTTACGCTGGGAGACTTCGCTCGCCTGATCGGGCCGGCGTAACGGATCGGTCTCTGAGAGCGTTCCGTTTCTTGGCAAGGATGGCATCCCGTCGCATTGCCGAGTTCTTACCGGTCTCAGATTTTCCCACGTAAAAGCGAAATAATTCTAGAAACTGCCGCCGAAATTGTCGGAGCCGATCGCGATATCGCCGAGCGTGCGCAACGTCAGGCGCGCGCCGATCGTCCAGTCGACGCCCTTGGCGTCGTCGGTGTCCCAGCTTTCCTGGTAGGTGATCGAGAACAGGGTGCAGATGTCCTCATAGGTCAACCCTACCCAGCGGCGCGTCAGGACATTGTTGCTGAGGTCGTAGGTCAACGAGCCCGAGACGCCCCAATTGTCGTTGAACCGGAAGGTGCTGGTGGATTTAATCTCGCTGTTGCGCTCGTCATAGGCATAGCCGGGCTGGGCCATGACATTGGTGTAGTCGAGCGCGGTGTCGAAGCGGGCGGAGGTGTAGGTGATGCCGGCATCCGTGCGCTGCAGCGAAAAATCGGTCTCGTCGAAACGGGCGGAGGCGTTGAGGCCGACGCCGAAGGGGAAAGAAATCTGGGCCGCGCCGACATAATCGGAGCGTTCTGTTTCAAGCCCGGATTCCATACCGACGCCAACCAGATCCGGTGAGGCGAACGAGTTCGCGCCGGCAAGCTGGAAGGACTGGCCGAAAAGCCCGTCGACCATGATTCCGTTGTCGTAGACGCCGCGATAGCGCAGCCCGATATTGGCGCGGGTGCCGCCCTCGACGCGATCATAGCCGGAGAACTTGTCGCGATCAAACAGCGTGGTGGCATCGAACACGAAGCTCTGGCTGTCCTCGTTCGGCAGCCCGCCGGCATACCGCTCGTCCGGGCGGACGAAGATCTGGCCGATCGGCTCGACGATATGCGAGCTGAAGCCGTTGGTGATCAGCATCGGGTATTTGACTTCCAGGCCCGCCGTCAGCATGGCACGGGCGGCGGCATCCTGATCGACGAAATTGCCGGCGTAGTTGTAGGTGCCCGGCGCGATCTGGTTCGGATTGTCGACGTTCAGCAGGTAACCGTCGGCGCGCGCGGCCAGGATCGGCGTAAGCTGGAGGCCCTGCGGCGTTGTGAAGGTCTTCTTCCACTCGACCTCGCTGGTCAGCCGCGTGCTGTTGCCCTGAAGCCCAAGGAAGCGGTCGTTGACCGTGGTCTCGACAACATCGTTCTTCTGCCGGACGATATTTGTGAGGTTGTTGGTCACGGAAAGTTCGCCGCCGGCGAACGGGCGCGGGGCGATATAATCGTAATCGATCACCGGCAGAACGATCGCCTGCTCGTCCTCGTTGGCGTTCTGGCTGTTGGCGTCCTGAACGTCGAAATAATTGCCCTTGATGGAGAGCGAACTGCGCTTGCCGAGACCTTCCAGATAGACCTGGTTATTGAAAATCCGGTCGTCATGGCCGTCAATCGAATAGGTCCGCGCGAAATTGGTGTCGCTCTGCACCATGACATCCCAGCCGAACACCCAGCGCGGGTTGATCTGGAACTCGCCGGTGGAGGCGATCATGCCGCGCAGGTCATTGTCGGCATCGCTGGTGCCGGCGGGGAAGCGGCTGCTGCCCAACTGGTCGATGCCGGCCATGCGCAGCGTGTGCTGGCCGTTGCGGTAGCGCTTGCGATACTCCGCCTCAAGCAGGAAGCCCTGCTGGGTGTAGCCTGTCCCGGTGAAGGTGACGTCCGCGCTCGGGCCAAGCGGAATGTAGTAAGGCACGGAAATGCCGAAGCCGAGATTCTCCTCGACGGTTGCCGAGGGGAACAGAAAACCGCGCTTGCGCTTTACGCTGGCGTCGGGAACCGTCACGGTCGGCAGGATCGCGATGGTGTGGCCCAGAAGCTGGAATCGCGGATGCTCCAGCCGCACCGTCTTTTCGACGCCGTTCTGGATGACGCGCTGGGCCCTGATCTGCCAGAAGGGCGGCTTTTCCGGATTTTCCGCGCAGGGAATGCAGGCGGTGTAGACGCCGTTTTCCAGCACCATGACATCATTGTCGATTCGCTCGGCGCGCTCGCCGGCGATCGCGATATCTTCCGGGGTGCGCACGCTGATGGCTTCGAGAAAGCCGTTGGCGAAGTCGTCGGTGACGTCGAGCTTTTCGGCGCGCAGGCGATTGCCGTCGGGGTCGACGACCTCGATGCCGCCGAAGGCCAACAGCTTGCCGGCCTTCTGGTCATATTCGACCTTGTTGGCGACCATGCGGTAGCCGGCGTAATAAATCTGCACGCCGCCAAGCGCGTAGACCTGCTGGGTGTCGTGGTTATAGACCAACTCATTGGCGCTGAGCAGCATCGGGCCCTGGTCGTCGGCGGGGGGCTCCGGAAGCACGCTTTCCTGCGCTCCGGCCGTGTAATGCAGCCCCGCTCCGGGTGGGGTCAATGCGGTGGCAAGGACCAAGAGCCCGGCAAGGCGATATGCGCTTAGTTTACGCCGGGCCACTAACCATCCTCCTGATGCAGCAATATCGTCAAACCCAATGCCATAGCCACGACAACCGGAATCCAGGCTGCCAGAAGCGGGGACAGGATTCCGCTGCTGCCGAACGCCTTTACAAGAACACTCGTCACATAAAGCAGAAACCCGGACAGGATGCCACCCAAAATAACAGTGGGTGACTGCGCGAAGCGCGAAAACTTGAGGCAGACCGTCGCGGCGATCAATGTCATCGCGACTAGCAATAATGGCAGGGAAAGCAGGTAGTTATACTGGGTTTCCAAGGCGCTGGTGGAAGTTCCGAACTGGCGCGCCAGGGTAATTTGCCGCGGCAAGGCGAAGAAGCTTACGAGATCGGGCTGGACGAGATGCTGCTGAACGAAATCCTCCTCCAGATTGGTCTTCACCTGCACCTCGTCCATATGTGTGGATAATTCGCCCGCCTCGGTCTGGGTCACGTCATGCAGCGTCCACAAACCGTCGCTCAGCACCGCGCGGGTGGCATCCTGGCGCTTGGCGATTCCCCCTTGATCGTCGAAATATATGACCACGGCATCGAGCAGTTCGGTCCCGTTCTCGGCGATGCCGCGGCCGCCGATGATCGTGTCCTGACCGTCGGTGATCTGTCTGAGCCAGGGCACAACCTGATCCTGCTTGCCGCCGACAGCCTCGAGCCCGAGGGCCCGTTTCTGGCTCCAGGAGGCAAGCGGGTTGAGCGCGAGCACGCTTGCCGCGCCCAAGAGGGCTGCGCCGATCACGAACGGCATGATGAACTGCCACACCGAAATCCCGGCGGCGCGGGCAACGACCAGCTCATGGCGGCGGTTGAGCGCGATCAGCGCCACCATCGCCGAGAACAGCGCGATGAAGGGTATGGTCTGCTGCAGGATATAGGGCAGGCGCAGCGCGGTGATCAGCAGGGCGTCGAACAGGTTCTGCCCGGCCTCCTCGGAAATATTGCCAACCACCTCGCTAAAGTCGATCAGGTAGATGATCGACACCACGCCGAACAGGAACCATAAGACGGTGATGACGTAGCGGACGAAGAAGTAGCGGCCGAGCACGGAGTAGATCATGCCGCACCTCCGCCATCAGCCCTGCGCGGCAGGCGGAACAGCGCGGCCATCATCCGGCCGAGCGGCCCGGTCTTTCGCCGCGCCCGGCGCGGCCGCAGCAGAAGATAGAGCCCGATAGCCAGCGATACGAAGATGATCGCATAGCAGACATAGACGAAGAACGGATCGTTTTCTGCCTGGTTGGAACTGAAGTGGGAGAGCAGCCTGAGCAGCAGCGTCAGCCCGAACGCGCTTGCCATCGGCGGCACCCGCCGCTCACGGTGGGAGCGGGCATCGCCGACGATCACGATGGTGAACACGGCATAGATGAAGGGCAGAGTCCAGTCGGTCAGCCGGCGGGTGAGTTCGGCGCGATAGGAGCCGGGATTGGCGAGGTAATCGGGGTCGTCCTGCGGCGGGTTCAGCAGATAGGCGAGGCCCCGGTCGGTCGCGCGCCTGCGGGTCTGGCTCTTGTCGCTGGTGAGTTCGGAAAGGTCGAAACTGTAGGAGTCGAACTGAACGATGGAAACGTCGCCGTCCTGATTTTCCCTCTGCACCTGGCCGTCACGCATGATGAGCTGGCTACCGCTTTCATCAACCGCGCCTTCCTTGGCGTAGTAGATGTAGGAATTGTCCGGCTGACGGTAATCGGCGACGAAAAGCCCCTTCAGCACCCGGCCGGACAGGCGCTCGGAAATCTGGATGTAAAGCCCGTCCTCGATCTCGCGGAATGTCTTTTCCTCGATCACGGAGGACAGAAGGTCGGCATAGACGGAAGCGATTACGCTGCGGGCCTCGGCGCGCGAGCGCGGCTCGATATAATTGTCGAGCACGAAGGAGAATGCGCAGAGCACGACGGCGAACGCCAGAATCGGCCGGTAGATGATCGAGCGCCCGGCGCCTGCGCCGTCGATCACCGCGAGCTCCGAATCATTGTTCATCGACGTCAGCGTCTGCGCGGTGCCAAGCACGATGCCGAAGGGCAGGACGGTCGGAATCACGGTCGGGAGAATCAGCGTCGCCAGCGTCAGGAAGGATACGATCGACTGGCCGCTGTCGGTCACCAGATTGATGCGCCCCAGCACCTGCGTCAGCCAAAGCACCGCCAGCACCGGCAACAATGTCGCCAGGAACATGCGCACAACCCGCGCCAATATGTAGCGTTCCAGTATCTTCATGCCGTTCGGTGTCGTGCGTTGCGGAGCGGACCGGTCTCAGGTCGTTTCGCGAAGCGGGCTGACGTGCTCCTTTCTCGTGAAAATGTAAAGACATCCGGTGAAAATCACCACCGATGCAAGCCATCCGAGTATGATATCCGAAAGATAATGACCGCCATAGGCCAGCCGCATCGCCGGCGAGGCCAGCGAAAGCGCGATCAGCGGCGGCATCAGCAGGATTCGGAAGCGCTCCGGGACGAGGAAGATCGCATAGCAGAACAGCCAGCCGGCGCCGGCCGCCTCGCCGGAAACGAAGGAGCAGTTCGACTGGCACGCGCCGGAAAAATCGCCGGCCGGAACGAAGGTCAGATCGCCGCCGAAGAGATCGGTATTGCGCGGCCTTGGCCGGTGGGAAATCTCCTTCAGCACGCTGTTGACCAAAAGGCCGGGGCCGATGATCAGGGCGACGAGCCCGGCCAGCAGCCTGCGGGCGAGCGCCTTGTCATAGGTCGCGCCGTGATGGGACCAGACAGTGATCAGGCGGTAGATCAGGGTCAGGCCGAGAATGATCGGCAGGTAGAAGATCACTTCGCGCAAAAAGCCGAGCACGGCGTCGGCTGCAATCGGAAAGCTGCCGCATATTTTGCCGTCCGGCGCGCTGGTGCTGCAGGTCGTCTGATGAAAGAACGCCCGGGAGGCCGCAAGGTCGATGCCGGGAAAGAGGTAAAAAACCAGGAGCAGGAAACACCACAGCGCCAAAAGCAGAATGAATGCGGCCTTGAGTGGCCGCATCGTGCCAAAGCGCCCCGGCAGTTTGTCAAGCCATTGGTGGTGTTGCTGCAATGCGGCGTTTTCCGGTTTCGTTGGCGGCGCGGCGCACACACCGTTTCCATTTTCGTCGTTTTAAGTGTTATGAGAACCGGGTCAACCATTCTTGGCCGGTTGCGTTAACAAGGGGTGGATTTCTTTTTCATCCCATCCTGTCAATTCCGTGACACCAGAACCCGGAGCATGAAATGAAGTTCTCGATTTCCTTTGTCGACAAGGCCGAAAGCGCCGGAAACACCGCGATTGTCCTGGCGAGCGCCGGTCACGCTCCGGCGGGACTTCAGGCCGCCGGCATGGGCGAGACGCTTTATGAAAAGGCCTCGGCCACCGCCGGCTTCAAGGCGAAACTGTGTTCGACGCTCGATCTGCTGGCGCCTGCCGAAAGCGCTGCGGCGCGGATCGTGCTGATCGGGCTCGGCGAGCGCGACTCGCTTTCGGCCAATGCCTGGCTCAGGGCCGGCGGCAAGGCCGCCGCTGTTGCCGGCAAGGCCAGGAAACTGGTGGTCTATCCGGACAGCGCCGCAACGGCTTCCGAGCTCGCGGATTTCGCGCTCGGCATGATTCTCGGCGGCTATTCCTTCGACCGGTTCAAGACCACGGGCAAGGACGAGGAAGAAGACGGTAACGGGCGTGAAATCCCGGTCGAGATCGTGACCGGCGACGTGACCGCCGCCAATTCTGCTTTCGCGGATCGACAGGCGGTGGGCGAGGGCGTGGTGCTGGCGCGCGAACTGGTGAACCTGCCCGCCAATATTCTCGGCCCGCGCGAATTCGCCGATAAGGCCGAGGCGCTTTCGGCGCTCGGCGCTAAGGTCGAGATTCTCGATCGCGACAAGATGGAAGAACTCGGCATGGGCGCGCTGCTCGGCGTTGCCCAGGGCTCGGTGCGTCCGCCCTATCTCGCCGTCATCCAGTGGAATGGCGGCGGCAATGACGAGCGCCCGATCGCCTTCGTCGGCAAGGGCGTGGTGTTCGACACCGGCGGTATCTCGATCAAGCCTGCCGCCTCGATGGAAGACATGAAGGGTGACATGGGCGGGGCGGCCGCCGTCATCGGCCTGATGCATACGCTCGCCGCGCGCAAGGCCAAGGTCAATGTCGTCGGCATTCTCGGTCTCGTCGAAAATATGCCGGATGGCAATGCCCAGCGTCCGGGCGATATCGTCACCTCGATGTCCGGCCAGACGATCGAGGTGATCAACACCGACGCCGAGGGCCGGTTGGTTCTCGCCGATGCGCTCTGGTACTGCAAGGAGCGTTTCAAGCCGCGCTTCATGATCGATCTCGCGACGCTGACCGGCGCCGTCATGGTGGCGCTCGGCTCGCATCGCGCCGGCCTGTTTTCCAATGATGACGGCCTCTCGAAGGAGCTTGCGGACGCCGCCGAACGCACTCAGGAAAACCTTTGGCGCCTGCCGCTCGGCGACGAGTATGACAAGATGATCGACAGCCGCTTTGCCGATATGCGCAATACCGGCGGCTCACGTTATGCCGGCTCGATCACCGCCGCGCAGTTCCTGAAGCGCTTCGTGGGCGAAACGCCCTGGGCGCATCTCGATATCGCGGGCACCGCCATGGGCGCGCCAAAGAGCGAGATCAATGGCGGCTGGGCCTCCGGGTTCGGCGTCAGGCTTCTGGACGAACTGGTGCGCGCCCATTACGAGGCGCGTGACTGAGGGCAGGGACGTTCATGGCGGAGATCCTGTTCTATCATCTGACGGAATCGCTGCGCGACGCGGCCCTGCCGCCGCTTGTCGAAAAAAGCCTGGAGCGTGGCTGGCGGGTTGTGATCCAGGCGACGAGCGAGGCGGAGCGCGACCGGCTGGATGAGGTGCTGTGGACCTTCCGCGCCGACAGTTTCATCCCGCACGGACGGGATGACGAGCCGGACGCGGAGCGCCAGCCCGTGCTTCTGACGACCGCGGACACCAATCCCGGCAAGGCCGATATCCGATTCTTCGTGGAAGGCGCGCCGGTCTCGGCCGTCGAGGACTATCAGCGCGTCGTGGTGATGTTTGACGGCCATGATGTGGATGAGCTGAATGCGGCGCGTGCGGAGTGGAAGCGGCTGAGGCAAAGTGAGCATAGCCTCACCTACTGGCAGCAGGGCGAGGGTGGTCGCTGGCAGAAAAAGGCTTGAGGGCCGCTTCCTTCGTTGCGGCGGCCGTCAGCTCGTCTCCACCGTCTCGGGCTTGGCGATCAGGCTCTCATCCTCGTTTTCCTTCAGGAATTCAGCAAAATAGCGCTTCAGCTTCGGAATCTTGATGAGCTCGTCGAATGAGTACTTGTGCGCGTCGCGCACCAGCGTCGACGGGTTGAAATAGGCCTCGGCGTTTTCGGGCGTCAGCACGAAGGGCGGCTTGCCCTCGCGGCCGAGAATATAGCTCATGATCAGCGCGCCGGTGCGGTGATTGCCCTCGATATAGAGCTGCGGACGGCTGAGTACCCGGACATAGACGCCCGCCGCGCGCTTGCGCACCGGCTTGCCTCTGTGGCGCGCGTACCAGTCCACGAGCCCGCCGATGTCGCCCAGTTCACGGTCGTAGAACTGGGCTTCGGTGCGCTCGATGTGATTGCGGAATTCCGCGCGCCGCTCCCTTTCGGAACCGCAAAGCACGAGATGGTTGAGTTCCAGCAGGTGGTGAAACTGCCCGATCCTCAGGATGTCCGTGTTGTCGCGCAGCAACCGGTCGACATAGCTGTAGCCCTCCATCATGTGCTCGACGATGCTGTCGGACATGCCGTCGCGCTGCATCGTCAGGCGCGCATTGATAAGGGCGAACTGCCGCTGGGTCTCGCGCAGCCTTTCTTCGATCTTTTCAAGGTCGAGTACGTGTTTGAACATCTTGGTTTCCGCTCAACCCTGAATTGGGTTCGAGTTTGATAGCGTAGCGAAGCGAGCGTTGAGATCAACGGCTTCGTTGCGGATATCAAAAGGGCGGCATCCCGAAAGAGCCGCCCGAAATGCGTCGATTGCGACCTTGTCGTGGATCAGCTGAACTCGCCGGAGAGATATTCCTTGGTGAGCTGCTGCTTCGGGTTTTCGAAGATCTGCTTGGTCGCGCCGACCTCGACCAGGAAGCCGGTGCGGCCGCCCTGCGACATGTCGACCGAGAAGAAGGCGGTCTTGTCGGCAACGCGGATCGCCTGCTGCATGTTGTGGGTCACGATCGCGACCGTGTAGTCGTTCTTCAGCTCCAGCATCAGCTCCTCGATCTGACGCGTGGCGATCGGGTCCAGCGCGGAGCAGGGCTCGTCCATCAAAAGCACGGTCGGCTCGGTGGCGATCGCACGGGCGATGCACAGGCGCTGCTGCTGGCCGCCGGAAAGCGACAACCCGTTCTGCTTCAGCTTGTCCTTGACCTCGTTCCAGAGAGCCGCGCGGCGCAGCGCCTTTTCGACGCGACCGTTGATATCGCCCTTGAAGCCGTTGAGGCGCAGGCCGAAGGCAACGTTTTCGAAAATGCTCATGGAAAATGGGTTGGGCTGCTGGAATACCATGCCGATATGGCGGCGCACGACGACCGGGTCGACATTCCTGCCGTAGACATCCTGGCCGAGGAAGTGGACATGCCCCTGGAGGCTAAAGGAGGGGATCAGATCGTTCATGCGGTTCAGCGAGCGCAGCACGGTCGACTTGCCGCAGCCTGACGGGCCGATAAAGCCGGTGATCTTTCCTTTTTCGATGTCGACATCGGCATCGCGCACGGCAAGGAAGTCGCCGTAGAAAATCTTCTCGATCCGCGCGCCGATCGCGACTTCGGGGCTGACATCGGCGGCTGGGGCGGTGTTCATTTCCAGTGTGGCAGACATATCTTTACGACCTTTTTCCTAAACGCGGCGGGTGCCGAAGGAGCGGCTGAGGATGTTGAAGACAAGCACGATGAGCACAAGCACAAGCGATGCGGTCCAAGCGAGTTCAATCTGGTTTTCATAGGGCATTGCCGAGAAATTGTAGATCAAGATCGACAATGACGCTGTGGGCTCCGTGAAGCTTCCGATCCAGTAATTCGAAAACAGCGCTGTAAACAGCAGCGGGGCCGATTCTCCGGACGCGCCCGCAACCGCCAGCATGACACCGGTCATAACACCGGGAAGCGCCGTCGGCAAAACAATTCTGGTGGCAACCTGTGTGGCATTACAGCCCATGCCATAGGCTGCGTCCTTCATGCGCTGCGGCACCATCCGGAAGGCCTGTTCGGAGGTCAGAAGAATGGTCGGCAGCATCAGGATCGCCAGGGAAAGCCCGCCGGCCACCGCCGAGTAGGTCTTCATGACGATGACGAGCCAGGCGTAGACGAAAACGCCCGAGAGGATCGACGGAAAGCCGGTCAGCACCTTGCCCACGAACCGGACGGTTGCGGAGAAGCGGCTGTTGGGATTGATCAGGCCGGTATAGACGCCGCCGAGAACGCCGATCGGAATCGAGATCACCGATGCGATCGCAACCATCACAAGCGTGCCGACGATCGCGTTGCCGATGCCGCCGCCCTGTTCGAAGGGGGCGGGCGGAAGCTCTGTAAGGATCGCCGTGCTGATGCGCGCGCCGCCGCGGCTGATCAGCATGTAGAGCACCGAGATCAGCGGAATGGCCGCGATGCCGGCAAGGATCCAGAGGATGACGGTCTGGATGAAGTTCATCATCGTGCGCCGCTCGGCAAACGAGAAGCTCAGATTGGGATCACCGAGGGCAATCACCTCGGGATTCATCGTTGTCTGATCGGTCGTCGTGGTCATGTTCGGTTTCCCAATGGCCTTACGTTACGGTCTGGCGCGAGGTGTAGCTCATGATGATCGTGCCGATGATATTGACGGCCATGGTGATCACCAGCAGGGCGACGGCGGCATACATCAGCGGACCGATCTGGTTTGCGCCGGCTTCCGGGAAGGTGGAGGCCAGAAGCGATGCCAGCGTCGTCGCCGGGGCGAAGAGCGACAGGGTCACCTGCTGGGAGTTGCCGATCAGCATGGCGAGCGCCATGGTCTCGCCGAGCGCGCGGCCGAAGCCGAGGACGAGCGAGGCGAAAATGCCGCCGGAGGCGGTCGGGATGATGACCTTGCGGATCGCTTCCCACTTGGTGGTGCCCATGCCGTAGGCCGCTTCCTGGATCTTCATCGGGATAGCCTTGAAGGCGTCCTGGGAGATCGCCGCGACGGTCGGCAGGATCATGATCGACAGTACGATCATGGCCGGGAACATGCCGGGACCGGCCAGGTTGGTGGAAAAGAACGGAATGAAGGGCAGGGTGTCGTGCAGCCAGTTCGCCATCGGGCGGATCGCCGGGATCAGCACATAAATGCCCCAGAGGCCGAAAACGACCGAGGGGATCGCGGCCAGCATTTCGACGATGAGGCGGAACACCCAGGCCAGGCGGGCATTGAGAAAGCCCTGCGTCAGAAAGATCGCGACCGCGATACCGAGGCCGCCGCCGAAGATCAGCGCCAGAAACGACGAATAGAGCGTGCCCCAGATCTCAGCCAGAATGCCGTATTCGTTGGTGTTGGGGTTCCACTCGACGGTCGTCAGGAAGCTCAGGCCGTATTCGCGCATGGCAGGTGCTGCCTGCCCGCCGATCTTCCAGAAAATATAGGCCAGCAGGACGACGATAAGAAGGCCTGCCAGGAATGTCAGGAAGCGGAAGGATTTGTCGTAGCCATACTCGAAAGCGGTCGGCGGGCGCGAAACGCTGCCATCGCTTGGCGGGGCGGATTTCGATGTGTCGGCCATCAACGGGCTCCTGCTGGCGGCGGTCGGGTAGCCGCGATCTGACAAATAACGAGCGTCACAATTCTTGCGCGGTGCTGCAATCGGACAAAAGCCGGGGCGCAAACAGGTTACGCCCCGGCGAAAGCTTGATCAGGCCGAAATCAGCCGCCGATTTCTTCGAGCGACTTCTTGTTGATTTCGATGATGTTTTCCGGCAGCGGGATGTAGCCCAGCTTGTCGGCCATGGTCTGGCCGGTGGTCAGGCCGTAATTGACCATTTCCTTGAGCGCCGCAACGGTGTCGGCGTCCTGGCCGTCCTTGTAGAACAGCATCCAGGTGAAGGTGGCGATCGGGTAAGCCTGCTCGCCCTTCGGGTCGGTGATGAAGGCGACGTTGTTTTCGTCGAGTTCGGCCGAAGCGAGCGCGGCGCTACCGGCTTCCGGACCAGCCTTCACGAAGTTGCCGGCCTGGTTTTCCAGCATGGCGTAAGGCGTGTTGGTCTGCTGGGCGTAGCCATACTCGATGTAGCCGATGGCGCCGGGGGTCTGCTTGACCGTGGCGGTGATGCCCTGGTTGCCCGGAGCGGCAACGAAGTTCGAAGCCTTCGGCCACGGAACGGTCTTGCCGCCGCCAACAGTGCTGTTGAACTCTTCGGAGATGGCTGCGAGGTGGTTGGTGAAGTTGAAGTTGGTGCCCGAGGAGTCCGAGCGAACGACAACGGTGATGTTTTCGTCGGGGAGCTCGACGCCTTCATTGGCGGCGGCGATCGCTTCGTCGTTCCACTTGGTGATTTCGCCGAGGAAGATCTTCGGGTAAACGTCGCGCGGCAGCTTCAGTTCGGAAACGCCTTCGAGATTGTAAGCGAGAACGACTTCACCGGCCGTCATCGGCAGCAGAACGACGCCGCCGTCGATCTTGGCGATTTCTTCTTCACTCATGGCAGCGTCGGAGGCTGCGAAGTCGACAACGCGGTTGGTGAAGTCTTCGATACCACCGCCGGAACCCTTGGCCTGGTAGTTGACTTCAATGCCGGTCTTCTGGCCAAAATCCTTAAACCAGGCCGAATAGAGCGGGAAGGGGAAGGAGGCGCCCGAGCCGGTCAGCGACGTGTCGGCGGCGTGAGCGAAAGTGCCGGAGACGGCCATGGCGACGGCAACGGCAGCAACCTTAGCGCCCTTGGAAAAATTTCCGATTTTCATCAGATAGCCCTTTTGAGGTTTGGTTGAAAACGGGAGTGCTATAACAACGAAAGTCATGTAAGCATATATTGTTGTAAAAATTTCATAATTCCCGAAATTTACCGGTGTGTTGTTATTTAATATTCAAATAACTGTCATAAAACTGTCATGTTGGATTCGATGTCTTCATTTTTCAGGCGCGCAATGGGCCGTCCTGCGATCGCCTGTCGCTCCGCTTTCGGTGCTGGGAAAAGAGTGTATGCAATCTTCGGTGGCAGGGTGCAGGCGCGGTCAGACAATCATTTTATTAGCCAAGCTTCAGATGAATTTTCCCACTCATGCCGCAAACAGTGTGCGGTTGGCGTGAACTCAGTTTCGCGTGCGCTGTCTATTCCTGGCAATGCGCAACTTTTAGTTATGATAATAATGTTTTAATTCAATTACTTGCTATTTGGTGGCGTGCTTTCGAGGTAGTGGTTGCACTTACAGGTGGCACGACGGCTTCCAAGCTGTTGCTGTGGGTTGCCGTCCGTTGCAGCTTGGCAACTATCGATCGTCAACCCCTGCAAATGTTAGTATTTGCTGTCAATCTTGCTTGTATTTTCGCCCGCATAATGTCATTTCCCTAATACAGGAATCGAACGTTCAGCTTTTTTGGGGGATTTTATGTCATTGTTGGAAGCGAAGCCGCGCGGCGGGCGCATGACCAAGGTTGCGGGTAATGCAGCGAGCTACGCGCCGCGCGCAACCGCATCGGTGCTCGCGCTCAGCATGCTCGCGCTGTCGTCCGGAGCCGCCTATTTCGGCACGGGCGTTTCTACTGCCTTCGCGGCGAATGAGTGCGGCGCTGCGGGCGGCGCTGATGCGGTGATCGATTGTACCGGCAACAAGCCGAGCGGCATCACCTATAATAACCTGCAGGGTGCGACCGTTAATCTCAAAACCCCTAGCATGAACATCGGCAACGGCCTCTTTAATACAAGAGGTGTAATGCTCACGTCGACCGGCAGCAATGACCTGACCCTCAACGCCACCAGCTATAACAGGATTTACTGGCCGGTTGTGCTGCAAGGCGATGGCGCCGTAACCGCAAACTTTTCCGGCGGCCAGGTGCGGGCTGCTCCCGTTTTCGGGCTTGACGTTAGTACGGCCAATATCGTCGTGACGCTTGCGCCAGGCGGCACGGCCGATCATATCGGTACGATCAACCTTGACGGCACAACGGTAAGCATCGGCTCGGCCCTGACCCCCGGCACCAGCGCCGTGATCGTGAACGGCAATGCCGACGGTTCTGAAATGGCGGCGACGATCACCGGTGGTTCGTCCGTCAGCATTGGCGGCAACAATGCCTTCGGCGTGCGCCTGACGGGCAGCGGCACGGGCAATACCGGCTCGGTCACGGTTGATGGCGCAAGTCAGATCACGGCGTCCAACAGCGTTAATATAGATCTCAGCAATCCGGGCCTTCACAAGGCAACCGCGATCAGCGTCGAAACGTCCGGCGCTTCGAGCATGGGATATGTGTCCTTGTCGGACGATGCTGATGTCAGCGCATCGGCCACCAACGCTGTTAATCTTGCTCTTTCTACCGGTATTTCCAACAAAGCCGGCGACGGCGGCGTCGAAACCATTGTCGACGACGCATCGCTTTCGTCCACCGCGACTTCGCTCCTGACCTCGACGGCCTTCGGGATCGACAACCAGAGTATCGGCGGCGTGGCCAAGGCCACGGTCAAGGGTGGCGGATCGATCTGGGCCGATGCTGACAGCCTTGTTACCATCGGCAGCGGAGTTCAGTCTTGGGCGACTGCGATCCGTAACGTCTCCGATTCCCAGGGTGCGATTGTTTACGTAGGCGAAAACGCAACGCTTGAAGCCGAAGCCGATAACCTTCTCGGCAACGCGACTGCCTCGGGTATTATCAACGAGGGCGGTCTTGCCGGAATTGTTATTCTGGAAGACGGTACGATTACCGCAACAGGAAGCGCCACCGGCCGCACCGAAGCAACGGGCGTCGCCAACACCGCTACTGATGGGGTCGCCGGCGTCGGCGGCAGTGCCAGCACGCTGACGGTTGTCGCGACCAGCTCTCTGGGAGAGGCAGTGGCCATCTCGGTCGATAACGTTGCCGTTCTGGGCGATGCCGAAGTCGCTTTCGAGGATGGCAGCCAGGTCAACGCTCTCGCCGATGGCTTGACCAATGCGCAGGCCGTTGCCCTCAATAACGACTCGCAACAAGGCAATGCCTCCGTACGCGTGGATAGCGCAAGCGCCTTGCATGCCGAGGCAATTGGCGGCGCAGAGGTGAATGCCTCCGGCGTCATCAATACCGGCGGCCCTGAGGCAACGACTGTTCTGGACGAAAGCGGGATTACCGCGACGGCAAGTGGAACCGGCGTTGTGGAAGCCACGGCGGTTGACAACACCGCTACCACTGGACGCGCCGGCGTCGGTGCTGATGCCAGCACGCTTATGGCCTCCGCCACCAGCGGCAACAGCTATGCGGTCTCAACCGCAATCGAAAACCGGGCGGAGACCGAAGCGCGGATTCGCATTCGCGGCGGCAGCGTCATCACCAGCAGGGCGACGGGCGCGGCGAGCGCCGGTCTTGGCGGATTCGCCGCCAGTTCGACCGGCGTGCTCAACGCTTCGACGGCGGGCGATGCCTCCACCGTCATCGACGATATGTCGAGCGTTGCCGCCGGGGCGTTCAGCACCACGGACAACACCAACGCTCTTGCGATCAACACCTTCACGTCGCTTGGCGAGGCGCGCACCGTTCTGGACAATGGATCGACTGCGGTTGCCCTGGCTGAAAGCCAGCTTGATGCCACGGCCCTCGCGGTTCGCAACTTCTCCTACGATGGCGCTGGCCGGGTCGAGCTGGACAATGGCAGCACGATCACTGCCACGGCGGACAGCGTTGCCGGCAGCGCCACGGCGACCGGGGTCATGTCCGTCGCGGTGGGCAGCGATGCCATCGTTCGCCTGCTGGGCTCAAGCGATGTTTCCGTCGACGTCAACGGCAGCGATGTTTACGCCTATGGCATCATGAACACCCTGAGCGGGGCCGGCACGGCCGGTGTCGCCATCGATGCCGGCAGCGTGGTCGAAGTCGGAACCCTGGACCAGGCGGGAACGACCGCATATGTGACCGGCGTCAGCAACAGTGCCAAGGACCCGCTTGGCGTGGCCTACGCCTCGATCAAGGGGCTGGTTTCCGGCACGGCGGATGCCAGCGGGGCGGCCGAAGTCTTTGGCGTCGTGAACGCCGCCGCGGGCGGCGAGGCCGTGACCGAGCTTTCGGACGCGGCAGAAGTGATTGCGGAGGGCAAGAGCGAGAACGATATCGCCACGGCCGTCGCGATAGAAAACACCAACACCGCCGGCCTGGCCAAGGGCGTGGTTGCGGGCGCTGGCAGGGTTACCGCCTTTGCCGAAGGTGCGCTTGATGCCAACGCGGCCGGGTTCAACAATGTCTCGGGCTCCGGCTTTGCGGGCCTTGCCCTTGCCGAGACGGGCAGCGTCAGTGCAACCGCGATCAGCGGTACGGCATCTGCCGAGGCAAGGGCGCTCAACAACTTTGCCAATGACGGCGACGCTTTTGTCGAACTGCTCGATGCCAGCCTCGCTTCGGCCGAGGCCGAAGGCCAAATTGCCACCGCGCGCACCGTGGCCAACGAAGTGCATGGCGCCGGCGAGGCCTTTCTTGATCTTGGTGCCGGAAGCACGCTGCTTGCGAAGGCCTCGGCAAGTGATGAGGCGAGAGCGGTGGCGGCGACCAACTTCGCCAACAACGCCGGCGGCTCGGCAACCGCTATGCTGGGCGGCCTGATATCCGTCGGTGCCGAGGGCAACGGTGATGCTATTGCCGGCGGCGTCTGGAACAGTTCCCGCTTCGGCGACGCCGACATGGTCGTGTTGGGGACGAGCGTCGTCAAGGTCAAGATTCTCGGAGCTCTTGACGCCTCTGCCACCGGGCTGCGCAACGTGACCGAAGAGGGCAGGGCGCGGCTGCTGGTGGAGGACGGGGCTTCGATCAGTGCGATCTCCGCTGCGAGTTTCTATGCAGAATCGATCGGCATCGAAAATGTTGCCGTGGGCGATGGAACGGCCCACTCCATCCTTGGCGGCGTCGCCTCGGTAATGGCGAGCAGCCTCAGCGACGATGCAGTAGCAACCGGCCTCAGCACTGAGACCGATGGCGCCGGCGACGCCGTCACGGAAGTCAAGTCGACGGCTTCGGTCAACACGACGGTGGGGGCCGACAATGGATTTGCAAGCTCGATCGGTGTGGCCAGCATGGCCCATGGCACCGGCGATGCCTACACCACCTCCGAAGCCGGTTCCTATATCCAGACGATTGCAGATGGCGGCCCTGTTGCCACGGCCATCGGCATCGGCGCGCTTGCGGAAAACGGCAATGCGACCGTTGTGACCGCGGGCGATATCGCGCTCGACGCAAGCGCCTCCGGGGATATCTTCGCTGCTGCTGCCATCGCACAGGTCAACAATGGCGGCATGGCCAGCCTGACGATGAACGGCGGTTCGATTTCCGCGACCGCTTCCGGCGCGGCGATCGGCCTCGGCACCTTCACGCTTGGTACGGGCGCGACCTACGCCGTCAACGCGCTTGGCGGTTCGGTGTCTGCCGATATCGGCATCAAGACCGAGTCCGAAGCCGGCCAGACCGGCACGGTGATGATCGGCTCCGATGCCGCGATCACGGCTTCCGGCGGCCATGACGGCATGGCGCTTGTCGATCTCGACGGCGCGGTCACCGTGACCACGACCGGCACGGTCGTCGGCACGGCCTGGCTCGGCGCGGGCGATGACACCTTCAATCTGGCCGGCGGTTCCTGGACCGGCGATATTCAGGGCGAAGACGGCAATGATGCCTTCAACTGGACCGGCGGCGCGCTCAACAGCGGCTTCTACGGCGGCGCGGGCAATGACACGGCCTATCTCGGCGGCGGCGCGATCTATGACGGAACCGAGGTGTTCGACGGCGGCGACGGCGTCGATGCGCTGAGCTTTAACGGCGTTTCGGCGACGACGGCGGGTTCGCTCATCGCCAACTGGGAAACCTTCAGCCTCGACAACACCATGCTGACGCTGACGGGCGGGGCGATTACCGTCGGTTCGACGTCGGCCGCGTCGCAGGGGATCTACCTCAACGGTTCGACGCTTCAGGTCAACCAGAGCACAGTCTTCAACGGCAACATGTTCCTGACTTCAGGCTCGACGTTGTCGTCGGTTGATGGGGCGACGGGTGATGCCATGACGGTGACGGGCAACCTTACCGGCGGCGGTACGCTCGCGATCGATGTCGATCTCGCCAATGCGCAGGCCGACTCGCTCGCGGTCAACGGCGCCTATCTCGGCGGCGTCACCACGCTTTCGCTCAACGAGCTGTCGACGGGCTATGCTACCGGCAAGCCGATCGAGATCATCACGCTCGATGGCGGCGAAACCGGCGCCTTCGTTCTGCCGGGCTACAATGTGTCCGGCGCCTATGCCTATGACGTTCTCAAGCAGGGCAACCAGTACTTCCTGGTCGGCGATTTCTCCAACGCCACGCCGGTCTACGAGGTTCTGCCCGAGCTGATGCTCACTCTGAACCGCCCCGACTCGCTGCAGGATCGCGTCGGCGAGCGCTACTGGAACCTCGGCGACGTGTCCGATCCGGGCTATGTCTGGGCCGATTTCACCGGCGGCCGCGAGCATTATGACGGCACCGAGGGCACGCTGAACGCCTCCTACAATGCCGATATCTACCGGCTTCGCATGGGTGTTGATGCCCAGTTCGGCGAGACCGAAAGCGGCTTTGCCGTCGGCGGCCTGGTGTTCCAGTATGCCAACGCCACGGCTGACGTCAGCTCCCGTGTTGGCGGCGGTGATGTCGTCACCCAGCTGTTCGGCATGGGCGCCACGATGACCTGGTACGGCAATAACGGCTTCTATGTCGACGGTCAGGCCTTCGGCAATGTCATCAACAATGACATCACGATCGCCGGCACGCCGACGCTCAACATGCAGCAGTCCTATGGGTACTCGTTGTCTGCCGAGACGGGTTACCGCATAGACGTGGCGCCGGGTTGGGCGATGACCCCGCAGGCGCAGCTCACCTGGGGCTCGGTCAATTTCGATGATTTCACTGGCGTCTACAATGAAGACGTATCGCTGGTGAATGGCGACAGCCTTGCCGCGCGCATGGGTCTGCAGACCGATTACCGCACCAACTGGACCACGGCCACGGGTGAAGCGCGCAGCGCTTCGCTCCACGGTATCGCCAACGTCTATTACGACTTCACCAACGACCCGAGCGAAGTCCGGGTCTCGGGCGTCAACATGTCGACGGATGACGGCGACTGGACCGGCGAGATCGGCATTGGCGGCAGCTATACCTGGCTGAACGGCAAGCTCGGCATCAATGGCGACGTGACGGCCTCGACCGGGCTGGAAAACTTCGGCGACAGCTACGGCCTCACCGGCAAGGTCAGCTTCCAGATGCAGTGGTAAGAGGCTGACTTTTTCCAAAACAGAACCCCCGGAACCGCGCGGTTTCGGGGGTTTTTCGTTTAGCCCGTCTAAAAAGCGCTTTGAGCCGGCTCAGTTGTCGTCCATGCAGCCGAACATGTCGAAGCCGAGAATGCCGTCGTCGCATTCGGGCGGTCCGGGCTTGCAGGACAGCGTCGGGCAGGCATTGGTGTCCTTGGTCGGGACCACGCGCTGGACCGCATGGCCCTGTTCCGCGAAGCAGATGGTGGGGTTGTCGACATAGCGGTCATAGAGGATACGGCCATTGCCGTTGGGCGAGGGATAGCGCAGGATTGCAGCACCCTGCTGGCGCAGGATAGACTGAACCTGATTGCAGGTCATGTCCTGAATGTCGTATCGGTTGATCGGCTCCTGCGCGCCCGCCATCCCGACTGAGGCCAGAAGCATACCGGCCGCGATGAAAGTTTTCATGAACTCCAAACCCGCAAGGGCCTCCCTGATTGTCTTGATAACCCGCATCTAGAGGAATTGTTTCATCATGGTACAACTTAAAATGGACGATTCAATTATTATCGATGTCCTGAAGTCGGTGCGACGCATCGCTCTCGTCGGCGCGTCTCCCAAACCCGAGCGTCCCAGCCATCGGGTGATGGGTTTTCTGATGTCGAAGGGCTACGAAGTCGTGCCGGTCAATCCGGGTCTTGCCGGCAAGACGATCCATGGCGAAACCGTCTATGGCAGCCTGTCCGATATTCCGGGTGCCATCGACATGGTCGATATCTTCCGCGCCTCGGCTTTCGTCAGTGGCGTGGTGGATGAGGCGCTGACGCTCTCGCCGCTGCCGCGGGTCATCTGGATGCAGCTCGATATCCGCGACGATGCCGCAGCCGAGCGAGCGCGGGCGCGTGGTCTGACCGTCATCATGGACAGATGCCCGGCGATCGAGTATCCGCGCCTGATCGGCGCCTGAGGCGGCCTTCAGCCCTCCGCGCGCAACATCTCCGGGTCCGCGCGCATCTCGTTCAGCAAAGCCTCGTTGTCGCAGTAGTCGCGGAAGTTTTCCGCGGCGGTATTGCTTGCGAGATCGGCGCGGCAGCGCTCCTTGTCGCGGCAGCCGGTACAATTGGCCTCCATGCCGTAATAGAGCCGGCGATACTGAAATTCCGCCTCGACCGGGTCGATGTTGAGCGCCTTCATCATTTCGGTCATTTCCGCGGCGTCGCGCGGCTCGGCGAAGGCGAACTGCGCCGTGGAGATCGCGGGGAAGATCGTATTTGCGTGATGCCACCCGTGCGCGCCACGATCGGTTCCCGCAAGGCCTTCAATCAAAAAATCCATTGCTGTTCTCCGCGTTGTCGACAGCGATACTGACACCTGTATAAAAGACAGCATTGATCCCGATCAAAAAAGCCGGAGGGGTGCTTTCGGCCGGGGCAGAACACAGGGAAGGAACTGATCATGGAAAACCGGGAACCGGGATTTTCGACGCTATCGATCCACGCGGGTGCGGCGCCCGACAGCGCAACGAATGCGCGGGCGACGCCGATCTACCAGACGACCTCTTTTGTCTTCAACGATTCCGATCACGCCGCAGCGCTCTTCGGCCTTCGGGAATTCGGCAATATCTATACCCGCATCATGAACCCGACCACGGCCGTGCTGGAAGAGCGCGTCGCAGCGCTTGAGGGCGGTTCGGCAGCACTCGCGGTTGCCTCCGGCCATGCTGCGCAGCTCCTGACCTTCCACATGCTGATGCAGCCCGGCGACAATTTCGTCGCGGCCCGTCGTCTCTATGGCGGTTCGATCAACCAGTTCGGCCATTCCTTCGAAAACTTCGGCTGGCAGGTGCGCTGGGCCGATTCCGGCGATCTCGACAGCTTCGCCTCGCAGATCGATGACCGCACCAAGGCGATCTTCATTGAAAGCCTTGCCAATCCCGGCGGCACCTTCGTGGATATCGAGGCGATCGCCAAGGTCGCCCATGATCACGGCCTGCCGCTGATCGTCGACAACACGATGGCGACGCCCTATCTGGTGCGCCCGCTTGCCCACGGCGCGGATATCGTCGTGCATTCGCTGACCAAGTTCCTCGGCGGCCATGGCAATTCCATGGGCGGCATTCTGGTCGATGGCGGCACGTTCGACTGGTCGAAATCCGGCAAGTATCCGATGCTGTCGGAGCCGCGCAGCGAATATGGCGGTCTGGTGATCCACGAAGCCTTCGGCAACCTTGCCTTCGCGCTTGGCGCCCGGGTGCTGAGCCTGCGCGACCTCGGCCCCGCGATCTCGCCGTTCAACGCCTTTATGATCGCGACCGGCATCGAGACCCTGCCGCTGCGCATGCAGCGCCATTGCGACAATGCGCTGGCCGTCGCCAAATGGCTGAAACGGTCGGACAAGGTGGCCTGGGTCGGCTATTGCGGTCTGGAGGACGATCCCAATCACGCGCTTCAGCAGCGCTACGCGCCCAAGGGGGCAGGGGCGGTCTTCACCTTCGGGCTGAAGGGCGGCTACGAGGCCGGAAAGACCTTTGTCGGCGGGCTCGAACTGTTCTCGCATCTGGCCAATATCGGCGACACCAAATCACTGGTTATCCACCCCGCATCCACAACCCATGCACAGCTTACGCCGGAGCAGCAGGTTGCCGCCGGGGCGGGGCCGGACGTGGTGCGTCTGTCGATCGGCATCGAGGATGTCAATGATATCATCGCCGATCTTGAACAGGCCTTGAGCAAGATCTGAGTCGATTGCGTGACGGGCGGTGCTGAGCTGCCGCCCGTCGCAAAGCCCGAATGGTCCCGGGCCTGCCGCCACTAAACGGCGAGCGCGACCTCACGATCGGCTGATTGCGCGGGTTGCGGCGTCGGGCCGTCATAGAACACGATGCGATTGCGTCCGTCGCCTTTGGCCTGGTAGAGCGCTCGGTCGGCCTCGGTCAGCATGGATTCGATATTGCCGAACCGACCGCGCATCAGGGTAACGCCGATGCTGACGGTCATTCGCAATTCTTGACCGTCCTCGTGGAACGTGGTGGCTTCCAGCGTCGACCTGATCCGTTCCGCGATCTGGCCTGCGGTGTTTCGATCGGCGACCCGCGTGAAGATCGCGAACTCCTCCCCACCGGTCCGGCCGAATATATCCCTTTCGCGCAGGCATTGGCGCACCACGTGCGTGAAGTTTACCAGGGCCCTGTCGCCCGCATTGTGGCCGTGAACGTCGTTGATGCTCTTGAAATCATCGAGATCGAGAGAGAAAAACGCGAACTGGTCCGATTTGGCGGAGCGCTGGGACAGTTTCTCGATTTCATCGACGACGCCGCGACGGTTCAGGACGCCGGTGAGCGGATCGCTGAAGGCGAGGTCGCGCAGATCGCGTTCCAGCCGCTCGACCGTCAGCCAAACGGCGAGGAAGCCTTTCAGGGAGAACAGCACGAAACCGGTTATCAGTGCGATCGAGGTGGTCGCGCTACCAAGCGATGGCGGCGCTTCCTGAAGATTGTAGGCGCTGAGCAAGGCAAGGCAGGTAAGGGCTTCAACGATGAAGATCGCCATGAGCGACTGGCGAAACGGCCCTTTGAGCGCGTGCAGGTTTTTCGCCATGAAATAGAAGCCGTAAATCGCGATCGTAAAGGCCGCGACGTAGAAACTGGCGACATTGGCAACGCTATCAAATCCCGCAAGTCTGCTGACGACCACGGCAGCGAACCAGAGCCCGACGATCACCGAGGTGAAGGCGGCGGGCCGGTCTTCCCCGCAAAGGCTGAGAAGCCCCGCAGTCGAAAGCGCGCGGGCGCTGATGAGACCTGTGAACGCTATCATTCCGATCAGACGCAACTCGTCGCGACCGGCAACCGTGAGGAGCGCCAGGCCGATCCCCTGGGCAAGCAGGGCGAACACCCAGTAAAGCACATATACGCGGGTTCGATTCCGCAACCAGAGAGGAAGCAGAAAGGCGGCCAGAAGCAAGCTGTCCGCTGACCAGGCTATGACTGCGGTCAGGTTATAGGGCAAATCGAAATCCCGAATATCTGCAATGCGGGACCTGAGCATAGCGAGGGTGCAACCCATCCTCCAGATATGCCCCGACCCATTTTTGGTGCTAAACGATTTAATACGAGAGTTTGTGAAGTTTTACACAATTGAAACGGGAATAAAAGGACCTTCGCCGCCGAAAACCTGTCGCGCCGGACGCAAACCATCTCTTGAAGTGACAAGGTGTGGCACTCTATGTAGGGGAGGACGAAAAGATTCGAATGAGACCGGTGGCGATCAGCGCCCGAAGGAAAGCCATGACAAATCCCGTAGACACCGCGATGGCCCTCGTACCCATGGTCGTGGAGCAGACCAATCGCGGCGAACGATCCTATGACATCTATTCGCGCCTTTTGAAGGAGCGGATCATCTTCCTGACCGGCCCGGTCGAGGACCATCTGGCGTCGCTCATCTGCGCGCAGCTCCTGTTCCTCGAAGCGGAAAACCCGAAAAAGGAAATCGCGCTCTACATCAACTCGCCGGGCGGCGTGGTGACGGCAGGCATGGCGATCTACGACACCATGCAGTTCATCCGTCCCGCCGTGTCGACGCTTTGCGTCGGCCAGGCCGCGTCGATGGGCTCGCTGCTGCTGGCCGCCGGCGAAAAAGGCATGCGCTTTGCCACGCCGAATGCGCGCATCATGGTTCACCAGCCCTCGGGCGGGTTCCAGGGCCAGGCATCCGACATCGAGCGCCACGCCCGCGACATCATCAAGATGAAGCGCAAGCTCAACGAAGTTTATGTCCGCCACTGCGGCAAGACCTACGAGGAAGTTGAAACCACGCTCGATCGTGACCATTTCATGGACGCCGGCGAAGCGCAGGACTGGGGTCTGATCGACAAGGTCATGACCTCGCGCAGCGAAATCGAAGGCGCGAACTGAGCATCGGCTCCATTCGGCCGATATTTCGGTCGGATGGCCGCCTTTGACGGGGCCGGGCGATGTCGCAGAGTTGCAATCGCGATATGCAAATCGCGCCGGTCGACGCTTTTGGGGTTTTATCCGCGGTTGAAGCCGTTAATAGTATGGCAAACCGAAGCTGTTACGACATCGTAGTGCGTAACGGGGCCGGGCTTGACGGCATGGCCTGGAAGCGGGCATGACCCGTCGTGTTGTTGCCCTTTTGTTTTGCGAGCGTTCTTCAGGGCGGCAGAAAGCGAATATGATAGTGGCCGTTCAAGGCGGGCGGCTTACTGGAAGGAAGTGATAATGAGCAAAGTCGGCGGTAACAATGGCGGTGACTCGAAGAACACGCTCTATTGTTCCTTTTGCGGAAAGAGTCAGCACGAAGTCCGTAAGCTGATCGCTGGCCCGACGGTTTTCATCTGCGATGAATGCGTCGAGCTGTGCATGGACATCATCCGCGAGGAAAACAAGACCTCGATGGTGAAGTCGAGCGACGGGGTGCCCACGCCGCAGGAGATCATGGAGGTTCTGGACGAGTATGTGATCGGGCAGAACCACGCCAAGCGCATTCTGTCGGTGGCGGTCCACAACCACTACAAGCGGCTCGCCCATGCCTCCAAGGGCGGCGGCGAGATCGAGCTTTCGAAGTCCAACATCCTGCTCGTCGGCCCGACCGGCTGCGGCAAGACCTATCTTGCCCAGACGCTTGCCCGCATCATCGACGTGCCGTTCACCATGGCGGATGCGACGACGCTGACGGAAGCCGGCTATGTCGGCGAGGATGTCGAAAACATCATCCTGAAACTGCTGCAGTCGGCCGATTACAATGTCGAGCGCGCCCAGCGCGGCATCGTCTATATCGACGAAGTCGACAAGATTTCGCGCAAGTCCGACAATCCCTCGATCACCCGTGACGTTTCGGGCGAGGGCGTTCAGCAGGCGCTGTTGAAGATCATGGAAGGCACGGTTGCCTCCGTGCCGCCGCAGGGCGGGCGCAAGCATCCGCAGCAGGAATTCCTGCAGGTCGACACCACCAACATCCTGTTCCTGTGCGGCGGCGCGTTCGCGGGCCTCGACAAGGTCATCTCGGCGCGCGGCGAGCGCACCTCGATCGGCTTCGGCGCATCGGTCAAGGCCGCCGATGACCGCCGCGTCGGCGATGTGCTGCGAGAGCTGGAGCCGGAGGACCTGGTCAAGTTCGGGCTGATCCCCGAATTCATCGGCCGTCTGCCGGTGATCGCGACGCTGGAAGACCTTGATGAGGCGGCGCTGATGCAGATCCTGACCGAGCCGAAGAATGCTCTGGTCAAGCAGTATCAGCGGCTGTTCGAAATGGAGGATGTCGAGCTGACATTCCACGAGGACGCGCTGCTCGCCATTGCGCGCCGCGCAATCGAACGCAAGACCGGCGCGCGCGGCCTGCGCTCGATCATGGAGAAGATCCTGCTCGACACCATGTTCGAACTGCCGGCCATGAAGGGCGTTCGCGAAGTGGTGATCTCGGACGAGGTGGTCGAAGGAACGGCGCAGCCGCTCTACATCTATGAGAATCGCTCGGGCGACAAGGCCAATGCCTCGGCCTGAGGCAGACGCTTTCTGACTATATCTGGCGCGGGCAGGGCGATTTCATCGTCCTGCCCGCGTCGTTTCAGGGCGCATCCGGCACGAAACGGCGCGGATTGCCGGTTTGTTCCGCCGAATTCGCGGTACAGCTTGAAATCGACCTTCCAAAGCGCCACTTGTTCCGCAACAATCGAGAAGAAATCAACGGGTTGCTCCCAACGGCCCGTCAATACTGCCCGGTCTTCCTCCGGGCGGTCGGAAAGGAAAAAGACATGACGCAGAACGCGCCAGCAGCGGAAGCCGCCGCTTATCCCGTGTTGCCCTTGCGTGACATCGTGGTTTTCCCCCACATGATCGTTCCGCTGTTCGTCGGCCGCGAGAAGTCCATCCGCGCGCTGGAAGAAGTGATGAACGCCGATCGCCAGATCATGCTCGTCACCCAGATCAATGCCGGCGATGACGATCCGGAACCCGACGCGCTGTATCGTATCGGCACCATCGCCAACGTCCTGCAATTGCTGAAATTGCCCGACGGGACCGTCAAGGTTCTGGTCGAGGGCAAGGCGCGTGCGCAGATCGACGATGTCCGTCTTGAGAACGACTTCTACGAAGCCAATGCCAGCGTGCTGGCCGAACCGGAAGAAGATACCGTCGAAATCGAGGCGTTGTCGCGCTCGGTGGTGTCCGAATTCGAGAACTATGTGAAGCTGAACAAGAAGGTTTCGCCCGAGGTTGTCGGCGCCGCCGGCCAGATCGAGGACTACTCGAAGCTTGCCGACACGGTGGCCTCGCATCTCGCGATCAAGCTGACCGAGAAGCAGGAAATGCTGGAAACCACCAGCGTGAAGAGCCGCCTGGAAAAGGCGCTCGGCTTCATGGAAGGCGAAATCTCGGTCCTTCAGGTCGAAAAGCGCATCCGGACCCGCGTCAAGCGGCAGATGGAGAAGACCCAGCGCGAGTATTATCTGAATGAGCAGATGAAGGCCATTCAGAAGGAACTCGGCGAGGGCGAGGATGGCCGCGACGAAATGGCCGAGCTCGAAGAGCGCATCAAGAAGACCAAGCTCTCCAAGGAAGCCCGTGAAAAGGCCGATGCGGAGATGAAGAAGCTGCGCAACATGAGCCCGATGTCGGCCGAATCGACCGTCGTGCGCAATTACCTCGACTGGCTGACGGGCCTTCCGTGGAATTCGAAGTCGAAGATCAAGCGTGATCTGAAGGCGGCCGAAAAGGTGCTGGAGGAAGATCACTTCGGTCTCGAAAAGGTCAAGGAACGCGTGGTCGAGTATCTCGCCGTGCAGGCGCGCGCCAAGAAACTCAAGGGCCCGATCCTGTGCCTCGTCGGCCCGCCCGGCGTGGGCAAGACCTCGCTCGCCCAGTCGATCGCCAAGGCGACCGGCCGCGAATATGTGCGCATGGCGCTTGGCGGTGTGCGTGACGAGGCTGAGATTCGTGGTCACCGCCGGACCTATATCGGTTCGATGCCCGGCAAGATCGTGCAGTCGATGAAGAAGGTCGGCAAGAGCAATCCGCTGTTCCTGCTTGATGAAATCGACAAGATGGGCGCCGATTTCCGCGGCGATCCGTCATCGGCCCTGCTTGAGGTGCTGGATCCGGAACAGAACGCGACGTTCATGGACCACTATCTCGAGGTCGAATACGATCTGTCGAACGTGATGTTCATCACCACGGCGAACACGCTCGATATTCCGGGCCCGCTGATGGACCGTATGGAGATCATCCGCATCGCCGGCTACACCGAGGACGAGAAGCTGGAAATTGCCCGTCGTCACCTTCTGCCGAAGGCGATCCGCGAGCATGCTCTGAAGCCCGAGGAGTTCTCGGTCGATGACGGCGCGCTGACCCGCACGATCCAGCAGTATACCCGCGAGGCGGGCGTGCGCAGCCTTGAGCGCGAGCTGATGAAGCTCGCCCGCAAGGCCGTGACCGAAATCGTCAAAGGCGACAAGACCGAGGTCCATGTCACCGCGGACAATCTGCACGACTATCTCGGCGTCCAGCGCTATCGCCACGGCGAGGCGGAAGGCGACGATCAGGTCGGCATTGTCACCGGTCTTGCCTGGACGGAAGTCGGCGGCGAACTGCTGACGATCGAAGGCGTGATGATGCCGGGCAAGGGCCGCATGACGGTTACCGGCAATCTGCGCGACGTGATGAAGGAATCGATTTCTGCGGCGGCATCCTATGTCCGCTCGCGCGCCGTCGATTTCGGAATCAAGCCGCCTATGTTCGACAAGAACGACATTCACGTTCACGTTCCGGAAGGCGCCACGCCCAAGGACGGTCCGTCGGCGGGCGTCGCCATGGCGACAGCCATCGTCTCGGTCATGACCGGCATTCCGGTCAACCGCAACGTGGCGATGACGGGCGAGATCACGCTGCGCGGCCGGGTTCTGCCGATCGGCGGTCTGAAGGAGAAGCTGCTTGCGGCGCTGCGCGCCGGCATCACCAAGGTGTTGATCCCCGAAGAGAACGCCAAGGACCTGCCGGACATTCCGGACAACGTCAAGAACGGTCTCGAGATCGTCCCGGTATCGCGCATGGGCGAGGTACTTCAGCACGCGTTGCTGGAGGTTCCCAAGCCCATCGAATGGGATCCGGAAGCGGATCCGGTCGCGATTTCGAGCGATGAATCGGAAGGCGACTCGGTCAAATCCGTGGCCCATTGAGGTCGAACAATTGCCACTTTTCACGGGCTCCTGTGGAAAAGGGGCGCAGGAGGCCGGTTTTCAACCGGCCTTTTGCGTGCAAAATGCCCCAAACCCCTTGCAATTCCCTGCCACGCAAGGCTTTTGAATTGCAGCGGGCTTTGGTGGAGTGTAACTAAACCCCTGAGACAAGACCTCGTTTCGAACCATTTGAGAAAGGGTGGAAACATGAACAAGAGTGAACTCGTAGCATCCGTAGCTGAAAAGGCCGGCCTGTCGAAGACCGACGCGGCTTCCGCTGTTGACGCTGTATTCGACGCCGTTCAGGGCGAACTGAAGAATGGCGGCGAAGTCCGTCTTGCCGGCTTCGGCGCCTTCACGGTCTCCCACAGCGCCGCGCGCAAGGGCCGCAACCCCTCGACGGGCGCCGAAGTTGATATCCCGGCGCGCAACGTTCCGAAGTTCACGGCCGGCAAGGGCCTCAAGGAAGCTTGCAACTCCTGATCTCGCTGTTTGGCGAAAAACCCGGAGCCTCGCGTTCCGGGTTTTTTTATATTTAAGTTAGTTAGTATAAACTTACATAAAGTGGCAGTGTCCATCGCCATTTGATCCGGTCAGACCTTGCCTGGTTGAAAAACTTGCTTTGCGCTTCATATCATGAAGTCAGGCCGTTGATGTCCGGGCCTGGGCCTGGACGTATTACGGGATGTTTTTCATGCTATGCTAATATGTCATAGAGGATCTTGCCGGTATCAGGACGAGCGCCATTGAATAGCCCCCTGAAGCCCAATGCGGAGGAGAAGCGCCTCGCGGCGCTGCGGAAGCTCGAGGTGATCGACACGCAGCCGGAGGCGGAGTTCGATGCGCTCGCCAGGGCGGCGGCACTGGTTTGCGGCACGCCCGTTTCCCTGATTTCGCTGATCGACAGGGATCGCCAGTGGTTCAAGGCGAATGTCGGCCTTGAAGGTCTGGTGGAGACCGAGCGGCGCCTTTCGTTTTGCACCCACGCCATCGAAGGCGAGGGGCTTTTTGAGGTTGGCGATGCCCGCAAGGATGAGCGCTTCGCGGCAAACCCCTTCGTTACGGGAGATCCCGGGATCCGCTTTTACGCCGGCGTGCCGCTGAAGCTCTCCGGCGGTGAGAATGTCGGTTCTCTCTGCGTTATCGATATGGAAGCGCGCAGCCTTTCGGACGAGCAGCGGCAGATTCTGAGCCATCTTGCGGAAGCGACGGCCAGGGCGCTGGAGATGCGCCGAGCGTTCCTGCACGAGAATGAACTGCTGGCCGCCGCGGCCGAGACGCAATCGATCCTGCAAAACAGCGAGGATGCGATTGTCACCATGGATATGGGCGGCCGGATCACCCGGTGGAACAGGGCCGCCGAGCGGATGTTCGGCTATGCGGCTGATGAGGCCCTGGGTGCTTCGGCAGGCATCATGTCCGGCGACGATGCCGCCGCCTACGACCCATATGCGCGGCTGAGGGAACTCGGCAACGCCCGCACGGTCCGCACGGAACGCAGGCACAGGGATGGATCGGTCATTCCGGTTTCCGTGTCGATCGGTCCGGTGGTCTCCGAAGACGGTGATATCGTCGGCGCCACCGAAATCATCCGCGACATTTCGGATATCCTGGCGACGCAGAACGAGCTTTCGCAAGCGGAACAGCGACTGCGCCGGCTCTATCAGGCCACGCCGGCCATGCTTCACGCCCTCGACCCCGACGGCCGGCTTTTGAGCGTCAGCGATCGCTGGCTTGAGATGATGGGCTATTGTCGGGAGGATGTGCTCGGCCGGCCGCTCGCGAACTTCATGCCGGAGCCGTCGGCGCGCCGCTTCCGCGCTGAGCTGTTGCCGGCGCTTGCGAACGAAGGACATTACGAGGATGTCGAGGCGCAGATGACCACCCGTTCCGGCGCGGTGATCGATGTCCTGCTTTCGGCCGTGATCGAACGCGGTGCTTCAGGAGAGGTGCTGCGGTCAATCGGCATTGTCGAAAACATCACCTATCGCCGGCAGATCGAAATGGCGTTGCGGGCAGAACGGCGCAGGCTCGGCCAGATCATCGAGGGCACCAGCGCGGGCACATGGGAGTGGAACGTCGCCACCGGCGAGAACCGGGTGAATGAGGAATGGGCGGCCATGCTGGGCTATACGCTGAAGGAGCTCGCGCCCGTCACCATCGATGCCTTCCGGGACCGCATTCACCCCGATGACCGGCCGCTGCTCGACGCGCGGATTGACGCGCATTTCAGCGGCGAGAACGATAATTACGAAGCCGAGCTGCGCGTACGCCACAAACAGGGGCACTGGGTATGGATCGCCACACGCGGGCGCGTGCTTGCGCGCCTGAGCGATGGCCGGCCGGAGTGGATGTTTGGCATCCATGTGGACATCACGGTCCAGAAGCGCAGGGAAGAGGAACTCCGCCTGAGCAAGGAGCTTCTCGACCGCACGGGCCAAGTGGCTGGCGTCGGCGGCTGGGAGCTGGACCTGCTGGAAGGCAGGTTGCGCTGGTCGAAAGAGACCTGTCGGATTCACGACGTCGAACCGGATTTCGAGCCAGGTCTCGACGAGGCGATCAATTTCTATGCGTCGGATTCGCAACCCCTCATTCTGACTGCGGTTGAAAAATGCATCGCCACGGGCGAGGGGTGGGACCTGGAGCTGCAACTTGTTACCGCCAAGGGCAGGTTGCTTTGGGTCCGCGCCGTCGGCTCGGCGGAATTCCTGGACGGCAAGGCCGTCCGGCTGGTCGGAACATTTCAGGATATCAGCGAGACGGTAGCCCAGCGCAAGGCGCTGGAAGACGTCAACCAACTCTTCGCGGTGGCGACCCAAACGGGCAGGATCGGTATATGGGACGCCGACCTCGTTACAGGAAAGACGGACTATTCCGATATCTGGTGCGAATTGATCGGCTATACCCGTGAAGAGGTTTCGGACAGCGGAACGGCCTGGCAATCCTTCATCCATCCCGACGACATGGAGCGCGCACTGGCGGCGGATGCCGCCCATGTTCGCGGCGAGGCGCCGATCTTCGAGGAACAGTTCCGGATGCGCCACAAGGATGGTCGGTGGATCTGGATCCTCGACCGCGGGCTGGTCACCGAACGGGACGAGGACGGCCGGCCGCTGCGCATGATCGGGACCCACACCGACATCACCCGGCAAAAGGAGCAGGAGGTCGAGCGGCTCCTGAACGCAGAGCGCATGGCGATCGCTGCCGACAATGGCGGCATCGGCATATGGGAGATAAACCTCTCCACCAATGAGGCAAGCTGGGACGCCGGCATGTACCGCCTGTACGGATTGCCGCCGGATACCCCAACCCCTCTGGCCGTTCTATGGCGGCGCTACACGCTTGAAGAGGATGTCACCCGTCTGGTGGATGCCGTCAGGCGCGCCATCGACAATGACGGTCAGCTCGACGAGGAATACCGGATTGTCTGGCCGGATGGCTCGCTCCATCATCTGCGCGCCTCGGCGCGGGTGGTGCGTGGCGTTGATGGGGGGCCGGATCGCTTCATCGGCGTCACCTGGGAGGTCACCGACGAGCGACAACTGGCGCTTGAGCTTGCGGAGCAGCACGAGCTTATGCGGGTCACGCTGGATTCGATCGGCGATGCCGTGATCACGGCGGATGCGGACGGCATGATCCGTTGGCTGAACCCGATCGCCGAGCATATGACCGGATGGTCCGCGGCGGATGTCGAGGGCGAGCCGTCACACCGCGTTTTCCGAATCATTCGCGAAGACAGCCGCGAACCGGCAGTGGATCCGATCCGCGCCTGCCTGGAACTGAGGCAGGTGGTTGGTCTGCCGGAAGATACTGTCCTGATTTCGCGCGACGAACGGGAGTTCGCGATCGAGGATTCCTGCGCGCCGATCAGGAGCGAGGAGGGCGAGATCCTGGGCGCCGTATTGGTGTTTCGCGATGTCAGCGAACAAAGACGGCTGGCGCGCGAGATGTCCTATCGCGCCAACCATGATCAGCTCACCGGACTTATCAACCGTTCGGAATTCGAGCGGCGGATGCACAGGACACTCGATGCGGCTCGTACCGGCGGTCCCGAATCGGCGCTGCTGTTCATCGACCTCGACCGGTTCAAGATCGTCAATGACAGTTGCGGCCATGCCGTGGGCGACGAGTTGCTGATCAAGATCAGCCGGCTGATGCAGGGCGTGATCCGGGCGAACGACGCTCTCGCGCGTCTCGGCGGCGATGAGTTCGCCGTGATCATCGAAAACTGTCCCATCGATATCGCCCAGAACATCGCCCAGAAAATCTGCGACGCGGTCGCCGATTTCGTTCTGGTTCACGAGGGCAAGCACTACCGGATCGGCGCCAGTATAGGTCTCGCCCGGATCGATGCGGCCGCGTCGAGCGTTGCGACGATCCTTCAGGAGGCAGACGCCGCCTGTTATGCGGCGAAGGAGGAGGGACGCAACCGGGTTCATGTCTGGAGAGACTATGACGAGGCTGTGAGATCCCTGGTCGGCCAGACGAGTTGGGTCACCCGCATAGAGGAGGCGCTGGAGGAGGATGGCTTTGTCCTCTATGCCCAGAAGATCGTCCCGTTTTCCGGAACGGGCGGCAAGACCCATGTCGAACTCCTGCTGCGCATGATCGGCGACAATGGCGAGGTTATTCCGCCCAGCGCCTTTCTGCCGGCCTCCGAGCGCTTCAATCTCGCGACCCGGATAGATCGCTGGGTGCTCGCCCATGCGCTGGAATGGATGGCGTCGGCCGGTGCCGGTCCCCAGAGCGTCGTGTCGGTGAATGTCTCGGGCCAGTCGGTCGGCGACCGCGGGTTTCACCGTTTCGCTTTGGAATTGCTTGATGGGGCAAGCGAGGCGGTGCGCCGCAGCCTGTGCCTGGAAATCACCGAGACATCGGTGATCTCCAACATGGCCGAGGCCATGGAATTCATTCGGGCGCTGCGTGAACGCGGCGTGATGATCGCGCTTGATGATTTCGGTGCCGGTTCCTCCTCCTTCAGCTACCTCAAGCGCTTTTCGATCGATTTTCTCAAGATCGACGGCCAGTTTGCCCAGGGGCTGCTGACCCATCCCGTCGACGAGGCGACGATACGGTGTTTCGTGGAGATGGCCCGGATACTGCGCATTCAGACGATTGCTGAATATGTTTCCGATGATAAGATCGCCGCGCGTCTCAGGGATCTGGGCGTCGATCTGGCGCAGGGCTATGCCTATCACCTTCCCGAACCGGCGGCCGGACTCAAGCTATAGCCGCACTCCCGGTTCCGGGGCGGTTCCCGTGGCGGGGCTTCTCGAATTCACCCGCCAGGCAGACAGCATCAGGGATCATCAAAACGCTTGACCGCGGCTCAAATCTGTTGCACTAGGTACCGTACCGTACGTTACCTATTGGAGAAAGAGAGCCGTTCCGTGGTCGAGGACAGCGACATCGAGGCCCATTTTTCGCCCCGCCAGCAGGCGGTGCTCGAGCAGGCGCTGCGGCTTCTGGTCGAGGGCGGCGAGAAATCCGTGACGACGGCGGGTATCGCGCGCGCGGCAAGCTGCTCGAAGGAAAGCCTCTACAAATGGTTCGGCGATCGTGACGGTCTGCTGGCGGCCATGGTCGCCTATCAGGCCAGCAAGGTGCGCACCTTCGAAAGCGCAGGCCATCGCCTTGATAGCGACGAACTCAAGCGGCATCTCCAGACATTCGGACAGGATCTGCTGGAAGTGCTTTCCGGCGATGTGTCGCTGGCGCTGAACCGGCTGGCGATCGGCCGGGTGACGCGGGATGGACAGAAGCTCGGCCGCATGCTTCTGGAACGGGGCCGGGCGCAGATCGACCAGCGCGCCCGCGCGCTTCTGGAAGACGGCAGACGCTCCGGCGTGCTGCTGTTCGACAATGGCGACGAGGCTTACCGTGTGCTTTACGGGCTGATCGTCGGCGACAGCCATGTGCGCCAGCTTCTGGGCGAGCCCGCCGACCGCGGCATGTTCCAGCGCCGCGCCGAGCGTGCGGTTGAACGTTTCTGGCTGCTTTACGCGGCCAAGTGAATTGACGCCGCCTTGGGGCGGTTGATCAAAGGACAGGTTGTCAAGGGAAGGAAAGACAATGCGTGTTTACTACGATCAGGATGCTGATCTCAATCTCGTCAAGGGCCGCAAGGTCGCGATCATCGGCTATGGCTCGCAGGGCCGCGCCCATGCGCTGAACCTGAAGGACAGCGGCGCCGAAAACGTCGCCATCGCCCTTCGCAAGGGTTCCGCTACCGCCAAGAAGGCCGAAGCCGACGGCTTCGAGGTCAAGACCGTGGCTGATGCCGCCGCCTGGGCCGACCTGATGATGATGGCAACGCCTGACGAGCTGCAGGCCGGCATCTACAACAGCGAGATCGCGCCCAACATCCGCGACGGCGCGGCGATCGCGTTTGCCCACGGCCTCAACGTTCACTTCGGCCTGATCGAGCCGAAGAAAACCGTCGACGTCATCATGATCGCGCCGAAGGGCCCCGGCCACACCGTGCGCGGCGAATACCAGAAGGGCGGCGGCGTTCCCTGCCTCGTGGCCGTTCACCAAGATGCGTCCGGCAACGCGCTGGACGTCGCGCTGTCCTACGCTTCCGGCGTCGGCGGCGGTCGCTCGGGCATCATCGAGACCACCTTCCAGGAAGAGTGCGAAACCGACCTGTTCGGCGAGCAGGTCGTTCTGTGCGGCGGTCTGGTCGAGCTCATCCGCGCCGGTTTCGAAACCCTGGTCGAAGGCGGCTATGCCCCGGAAATGGCCTATTTCGAGTGCCTGCACGAAGTGAAGCTAATCGTCGACCTGATCTATGAAGGCGGCATCGCCAACATGAACTACTCGATCTCGAACACGGCTGAGTGGGGCGAATACGTCACCGGTCCGCGGATCATCACCGAAGAGACCAAGGCCGAGATGAAGCGCGTGCTGAAGGACATCCAGACCGGCCGCTTCACCAGCGAGTGGATGCAGGAATGGCATTCCGGCGCCGCCCGCTTCAAGGCCACCCGCCGCGTCAACGATCACCACCAGATCGAGGAAGTTGGCGAAAAGCTGCGCGGCATGATGCCCTGGATCAAGAAGGGCGCGCTGGTCGACAAAGAGCGCAACTAAGTCTTTCGCCTAAGCGATTTAGGAGAAGCCGGAGCCGAAAAGCGCTCCGGCTTTTTCGTATGACGCGTTCTTTCTGAGTGTGTCTCCACGAGCGATTGCCTTGAGGGCCTCTTTTGTGAGGCGCAGCAGCCCGTCATCCAACCGCCCTGGTGACCAGACGACAACACGGTTGCTCTAAAAGTCAGGCGAATGATGTTAGCCTGCACACGCTTGGCCAGCCTTCCGCATGACCTTTTCAGGCAGCGGACCACAAAGGGAATCAGCGAATGTCCTCAGCCGGCAAAACCAGAAGTCTTGCAGGGATGATCCGGACACACGGAATCATTCTCGGAACAGAGCGCTACGATGCCTGCCTGCGGTTCTATCGCGACATTCTTGAACTGCCCGTCTGGTTCGAGAAGGAGCGATTGTGCTGTCTGCATTTCGGCGACGGCTATCTGATGATCGAAACCGGCGGGTTTGCCCGCGACGCGCGCAAACCCAACACCGAAAACCCAACCATGTTGCGGCTCAACGTCGAGGACGTTGATGCGGCGGCCGATGTGCTCGAAGCCCGCGGCGTCGCCGTTACCCGCAAATCGTTCGATTGGGGCACTGTTGCGACCTTCATCGACCCCGACGGCAATGCCTGCGAGCTCA
The DNA here is from genome assembly GCF_021021415.1 of Martelella mediterranea. Taxonomy (GTDB): domain Bacteria; phylum Pseudomonadota; class Alphaproteobacteria; order Rhizobiales; family Rhizobiaceae; genus Martelella; species Martelella mediterranea_C. Next base: position 52,708 of record NZ_JAINWJ010000049.1, read on the forward strand.
AGGACGCAGGCGATCCGTTCTTTGCGCGCGCGGAAGAATGAAGCCACGCACCGTGATGGGCTTCGAGCGCTTGCAGTTGCGCGACAAGTGATCATAAAGTTGCCGTGCTTGATCCCGCTGAGACTGAAAATTACGTCAGTCCGCTGTTTCATGCGCTTTTATTGCCGAAAAATAGGTCAGCATTATTGACTTAAATCCCGTGCTGTGTTGATCTTCCCGGCACAAAAAGACGTTTGAGGAAACCCCCATGCTTGACTGGGAAAACATCTATGCGACGCGCGCCAAACGCATGGGCGCGTCCGAAATCCGCGAATTGCTGAAACTTCTCGAGCAGCCGGATATCATCTCGTTTGCCGGCGGCATTCCCGATCCCGCGCTGTTTCCGGCGGCCGACTTCCAGAAGGCCTATTCGGATATCCTTGGAAGCTCCGAGGCCGGTCAGGCGCTGCAATATTCCGTCAGCGAAGGCTATCCGCGCCTGCGCGAATGGATCGTGCAGCGCATGAATGCGCGCGGCATCAATGCCGATATCGGCAATATCTTCATCACCTCCGGCTCGCAGCAGGCGCTCGATTATCTCGGCAAGCTGATGCTGTCGCCAGGCGATACCGCGCTGGTGCAATGGCCGACCTATCTCGGCGCGCTGCAGGCCTTCAATGCCTATGAGCCGCGTTATGACAGGCTCGATCTTTCGCGTAACACCGCGCCGGAAGACTATGCAAAGGCCGCCAGCGAAGCCGGAAGCCGGGTGAAATTCGCCTATCTTTCGGCCGATTTCGCCAACCCGACCGGCGAATGCCTGACGCCGATGGAGCGCGAAAAGCTGCTCGATATCGCCGAGGCGCTGGATATCGCCGTGATCGAGGATGCCGCCTATCGCGCGCTGCGTTTTGACGGCGAGCGTCAACAGACGCTGCTTGCGATGGATTGCGCGCGCTCCGGCGGCATCGAGAACACCCGCACGCTTTACTGCGGCAGTTTTTCGAAAACGCTGTCGCCGGGCCTGCGCGTCGGCTGGGTCTGCGCGGCGCGGCCGGTCATCCGCCGGCTGGTGCTGGCAAAGCAGGCCGCCGACCTGCACTCGCCGACGATCAACCAGATGGCGGTCGCGCGCGTTGCCGAAGCCGGTTTCGACGCCCAGGCCGAAAAGATCATCGCCGTCTATCGCGAGCGTCGCGACGCCATGCTGGATGCGCTCGCCAGGCATATGCCCGACGGCGTGAGCTGGACCAAGCCGCAGGGCGGCATGTTCGTCTGGGTGACGCTGCCGGAGCATATCGACAGCGCCGCGCTGCTCAAGGAATCGCTCAAGGAGGCCAAGGTGGCCTTCGTGCCCGGCAATGCGTTTTACGCGGACGGCAGCGGCAAGAATCATCTGCGCCTGTCGTTCTCCTGCTCGGCGCCCGCGGCGATCGACGAGGGCATGCGCCGGCTCGGCGCGCTGATCGGAAGCGAACTCGCCGCTGCCGCCTGACAAGGGCAGCCGGAAAAAACGTTCAGACAGAAAGAGGCCCGGCGTTCAGCGTCGGGCCTCTTTTTCTGTTCAATTCGTCCTCGCGCCACATCATCCTTCCAATCCAGGGCCCGTATTTCGGGTATTGTCATCAAAGTCTCAACCGGCGTCATTACGACTGTTGTCGCAGGGGATTGCGTCCGGCAGGGAAGGGATTGTGATGAACGTGGTAGACAAGGACATGCGGACCGAGGCGGATGGCCACAGCGTCCAGCACTATATCGACGAACACCCGTATTGGGCGGATGGCACGGCAGCGCCGGCGCCGCAGATGACGGCGATGCAGTGGCGGATCTGGAGCCTTTCGGTCGCCGGCAAGTTCTTCGAAGGGCTTGTGGTTTTCATGACCGGCGTCGCCATGCCGCTGATTGCAAAAGAGTTCGGCCTCAATGCCGCCCAGCACGGTATGGTTGGCTCGGCCTCGCTGTTCGGCATCCTGATCGGCGCGAGCGCGCTTGGCAGCCTTTCGGATCGCTTCGGGCGCAAGCGAGTGTTCATCTTCGAGATCGGGCTTTTCATCGCCTTTCTGGCGATGATCGTGTTCACCCCGAACTTCCCATGGCTCATTGTCTGCCTGTTCGGCATGGGGCTCGCGCTCGGTTGCGATTACCCCACGGCCCATCTGGTGATTTCGGAAAGCACGCCGTCACGCACGCGCGGGGGCCTTGTGCTTTCCGCGTTTGGGTTTCAGGCCGTCGGCGCGCTGTTCGGCACGGTTCTCGGCTACATCATCCTCACGCTGGACCCGTCCGTCGGGGCATGGCGCTGGATGTATGGCTGCGCGATCATTCCGGCGCTCGCGGTCTTTATCGGCCGGTTCTTCATTCCTGAAAGCCCGCACTGGCTGGCCGTCAGCGGCCGGGAGCGCGCCGCGGAGACGGAACTGCAGAAGCTGCTGCGCCGCAATCCGCTCTATCCGAAGACGGTTTCGATCAATGGCCGGCGGGAAAAGCATGGTGAAAAACCGCATGCGACGGGCTATCGCGGCTTGTTCCAGAACCGGAACCGCAGGGCGCTGGTCCTGGCCTCCGTGCCATGGTTCCTGCAGGACCTCGGCACCTATGGGATCGGCATCTTCACGCCGACGATCCTGGCCGCCACCGTGGGCCACCAACGCGAGCATGCCCAGAACATCGCCGATCTCGTGCATAACGACCTGATCGCCGCCAAGGGCACTGCCCTTTTGGACGTGCTTCTGCTGGTCGGCATTGTCGCCGCCGTCCTGCTCGCCGATCGGATCGGGCGGATCAGGTTGCAGGTCTTCGGCTTTGTCGGCTGCGCCGCAGGCCTGTTCATCGCCGCCCAGGCCGGGAGCTATAGCGGGGCGACCCAGACCGCACTGATCTTCACCGGCTTCATGCTGTTCAATTTCATGACCAATCTCGGCCCCAACGCCCAGACCTATCTGATTGCCGGCGAGGTGTTTCCGACGCGGATCCGGGGGACGGGAGCGGGGTTCGCGGCCTCTTTTGCCAAGATCGGGGCCTGCCTCACGGCCTTCCTGTTCCCGATCCTTCTCGCCGATATCGGCACGACGGCGCTGCTCTACGCCCTTGTGGCGACCTCGCTTGTCGGCGCGCTGGTGACCTTCTTCTTCCGCATCGAAACCAAGGGCATCAGCCTCGACGCTTCTTGAGATTCACGCATAAAAAGAGCCCCGGCCGAAAGGCCGGGGCTCATCATTTCATTCAACCGTGAAGGCTGATCAGTTGGCCGCGGCGCGGGCCTTTTCGAGCCAGCCGTCAACCTTGTCCTGGTTGTTCTTGATCCAGGCGCTGGCCTGGGCCTGAACGTCATCATCGCCATTGTTCATCTTCGAGTTCTGGGCGAAGATATCCGGCAGCGGGATCGATACTTCCTTCAGGAGCGCATCGACGGCCGGGTTGTCAGCGATGAATTCGTCGTTGACGACCGGAACGATGTCGTTGGCGACAAAGCCCATGTAGCACGGATCGGCGACGCAGGTGTCGAGACCCTTGGCCGGAGCCGGCAGTTCGACGCCTTCCTTCTGCGGCACTTCGATCCACATCACGTCCTTGCCCGGCGAAAGCTGGTCAACGGTCCAGTTCGGCGTCCAGGTGTAGAACAGGATGTGCTCGCCGTTCTGGTAGGCGGCGATCGCATCGGCCATCGAAGCGGAGTAGCCGGCCTTGATCGGGTTGATGTCATCCCCCAGGTCGAACTCTTCCATGTGCTTCGAAATGGTCAGCTCGCAGCCCCAGCCGGGCGGGCACGCGACCAGATCGGCCTTGCCGTCGCCATTGCGGTCGAAGGCTTCCTTGACTTCGTCGCGCTTGAAGTCGTCAAGCGTCTTGATGTCGAATTCCTCGATCGCGGCCTTGTCGACGAGGTAGCCCTGCAGGGCACCGCCCTTGGCGACCGCGCCGTCAACCTTGGCCTTGCCTTCGAAGGTCGGCTTGTAGGTTTCATGCAGCGGGAACCAGCCATTGACCCAGAGGTCGACATCGCCCTGCGACACGGCCTGATAGAAGGCGGAAGCGCCGAGCGTCATCGGGCCGGTCACGCTGTAGCCGAGATCCTCGAACATCTGCTTGTAGATTTCGGCCTGGAACCAGCCGGTATCCCAGTCGGCCTGCGCCATCTTGATGGTCTTGCCATCGCCGGGTTCCTGCGCGAAGGCGGCAGTGGCCGGGACGATGCTGGCGGCGCCAAGCATAAGGGCGGCGGTCAGTTTGGTGAGATTGTTCATGAGCGTTTCTCCGTTTCTTCGTGTTGCGGCGCTTGCCCTGTTTCAGGCAACCGCCTTGGCGACGGGATTGGAGATCCCTTTCGGAAAACGTCCGGATGGACGCCTTCGTTTTATTCGGCGGCCTTTTTCTGACCGCTGAAAAGCGTACCCAACGCCTGACGGAATGTCATCCGGTTGGGGTCTGATGGCTCGACAAGGCCCTGGGTGATGCGGTCGAGCACGATGGCAAGAACCACAATCCCGACGCCGCCGGCGGTCGCGCCGCCGACATCAAGCCGGCCGAGGCCAGTGTTGACGACCTGTCCAAGGCCGCCCGCGCCGATAAGCGCTGCGATGACAACCATTGACATGGCCAACATCAGCGTCTGATTCAACCCCGCCATGATGGTTCTCATGGCAAGCGGGAGCTGAACTTCGAACAGCGTCTGCGAATAGGTGGCGCCGAAAGCCTCCGATGCCTCGATCAGATCGGTGCGCACATTGCGGATGCCGAGATTGGTCATGCGGATGATCGGCGGCAGCGCGAAGATGATGGTGGCGATGATGCCCGGCGCCATGCCGACACCGAACAGCATAACGATCGGAACGAGATAGACGAAGCTTGGAACCGTCTGCATCACGTCGAGGATCGGCCGAACGATCTTCCACATCATATCGCTGCGGGCGACAAGAATTCCGACCGGCACGCCGATGACGGTACAGAAGATTACCGAGGTCAGGATCATCGCAAGCGTGGTCATGGTTTCAGGCCACAGCCCGATGAGATCGACGAACAGGAAGCCGACGATCGTGACGATCGCCATGGTCTTGCCGACGATGCGCCAGGCAAGCAGCGCGAACACCGCCGTCAGCACCAGCATCGGTATGAAGGCCAGGAAGGAATCCAGCGCCATCAGAACCTGGTTGACCGGCACCTGAAGCGCGCGGAAGAACGGCCGGAAATTCGGCACCAGAAAGCCGCGGACGAAGTCGTTTACCCAGGCGTCGAAGGGAATGGTGAAATACTGTGATGGATCGAACATGGTCTAGCTCCCTCTCGACTTATTCGCTGGCCGGCTGGCCGGCCTGCTTCTTGGCTTCTTCCTGGGCGAGTTGGGGAGGGGGCTCCTCCGTCTCGGAGGCGAGCTGCTCGAAGATCGCTTCCTGATCGACGACGCCGACAAGCTTGCCGTCGTCATCGGTCACGGCCATGGGAACGCCGGCCTGCGCCGCGCCATAGACCTCGTTCAGGTAGGACTCTTCCGAAACGGTCGGCGGCTCGGCATACATCACGTCGCGAACCGGGGCCGTGCGTTGGGCCTCCATCGCGTCGGAGCGCATCAGAAGGCCGACCGGCACGCCCTTTTCGACGACATAGGCGAGGTCGGACTTGGCCTTGTCCATCACCGCAAGCGCATCGGCCGCAGTCGAATCGACCTTCACCCATGCGGCATCGCGGGAAATGTCGGAGACCTTGAAGACCCGGCTGCGGTCGATATCGGAGACGAAGGCGCGGACATAGTCGTCGGCGGGCTCGGAGACGATCTCCTGCGCCGTGCCGACCTGCACGAAGGCGCCGTCCTTCATGATCGCGATCCGGTCACCGAGGATCATCGCCTCGTTGAGATCGTGGGTGATGAAGATGATGGTCTTTTTCAACTCTTTTTGAAGAACGATCAGTTCGTCCTGCATTTCGCGACGGATCAGCGGGTCGAGCGCGCCGAACGGTTCGTCCATCAGCAGGATCTCGGGATCATTGGCAAGGCCGCGCGCAAGGCCCACGCGCTGCTGCATGCCGCCGGAAAGCTGGCTCGGATAGCTGTTGGCATAGGCCTCGAGCCCCACCTTGGCGAGCGAGGCGCGCGCCAGTTCGTGGCGTTCTTCCTTGCCCATGCCCTTGAGCTTCAATCCGAAGGCGACATTATCTATGATCGTTTTGTGAGGAAATAGCGCGAAGTGCTGGAAAACCATGGTGATTTTCTTGCGCCTGACTTCGCGCAGCGTTTCCTTGTCGCAGGAAGCGACGTCGACATTGTCGATGATGATCTGGCCGGAGGTCGGCGGAATCAGGCCGTTGAGCGTGCGAACGATCGTCGATTTTCCGGAGCCGGACAGCCCCATGATCACGAAGATTTCACCTTCATTGACGTCGAAACTGACGTTGTCGATCCCGACCGTGACGCCGGTTGCCTTGAAGATATCTTCCTTGCTTTCGCCAGCAGCGAGGCGTCGCGCGCCTTCGCCATCGTCATCATTGAACAGTTTCGACACGTTTTTAGCGGTCAGTTTGACGCTCATACTTGTTCCTTCTCCGGCGGACATCGGTTTGTCCAGCGCTTTGTGCCAGCGCTTGCACGCGATAAAACGCGGGGGTTGCGTGCGGACGGTGGTCCCGCATGGGGCGGGCATGCGAAGCCTCAGGCGGCGTCGCTCGGGCCTCCAGATAAGCAATAGCGGAGGCTTGCCGCAAACAGCGTTCGTCGACGGCACGGCTGATGTTTAGAATTTGGACGCCCGAATGTCAAATTTGCGGCCAGAACGTGCCCGTGCGGGAAAACCGTCCGGATTGAGCGCGGCGCGCGAGATTTGAGCGCATTTCAACCGTCTTTCGCCTTGAACAGCGGGGGCTGGCGCGCTAGTCCATGAGGCGTTGTTGAAAGGGATGAAACGGGTGACGGTTTGATCGACCCCTATGAAGTGCTGGGCATAGATCGCGATTGCGATAGCGAGACCGTGCGCGCGGCCTACCGGCGGCTTGCCAAGGAGGCGCATCCCGACAGCGGCGGCGACGGCGAACGTTTCGCCCGCCTCCAGGCCTCCTATGACCTCTTGAAGGACCCGGTGCGCCGCAAGGTCTATGACGATACCGGCTACGATCCCGAACTGGCCGACGCCAAGGATCTCAAGGGCGTGCTGCTGCTCGAACCGCTGGTCAACGAAATGATCCTCGACGAGCGCGAGCCGGGCAGTTTCGATCCAGTCGCGGCGATGCGGCGCAAGCTCTCCGACGACATTTTGAAGAGCCGCTTCCACATTCTGGAGCTGGAGCGTCATCGCGCGCGGGTGCGCAAGCACCTTGCGCGGCTCGCCCGGCGCAAGAGCGACAAGGGCAATTCGGACGTGCTGGGCTCCATGCTGCGGGCGCGCAGCGAATCGATCGCGGAGGCGATCCGCAACGCCGAAACCCAGATCGAGGCGATCGAGCAGGCCTATGTGATGCTTGAAGGCTATGCCTATGAGATGGAACATGACGGCGAAGCGGAGGATGCCGCCGGGCAGCGTCTGGAAGACAAGTCCGCGCAGGACAAGGCTGCCGAATAGGGGCCGCCGAATAGGGGCTTTTGCATAAAGGGCAGGGACACGCTGCCGGGGGATGACGAAATGGCTGAAATGGAATGGTCGCGACTGCTCGACCTGGAACCACTCTACCGTCCCGACCGCAAAGCCTCGCCCCGCCGTCCGGCCTTTGATCAGGACGCCGACCGGATCACGTTCTCCGCGCCGTTCCGCCGGCTGGCCAACAAGACCCAGGTCCACCCGCTCTACGATCACGACCACATCCATCACCGGCTGATCCACAGCGTGGAGACCGCAAGCGTCGGTCGCTCGCTTGGGCTGGAGGTCGGCTACTGGCTTGAGGAGGAAGGCAAGATTGCCAAAGGCGGGCAGACAATCGTCGCCGGCCTCGTGCATGCCGCCTGCCTTGCCCATGATATCGGCAATCCACCCTTCGGCCATTCCGGCGAGGCGGCGATCGGCGCGTGGTTTGCCGAGCGCTTCGACCGGGGCGAGGGGCTGTTTTGCGACCGGGACGTCTGTTTTGCCGAGGAGTTCGAGGCATTCGAGGGCAATGCCCAGGGCTTCCGCATCCTTACCCGGCTGGAGATGAACCGGCCCGGCGGCATGCGGCTGACCCATGGCACGCTCGGCGCGTTCATCAAATATCCGGTGACGGCGCGGGTGCGCAAGACCATCGCCGTCCATGATGGCGGGCTGAAGAAATTCGGCGTGTTCGAGAGCGAGCGGGCCGAGCTTGAGACCGTCGCCGCCCGGACCGGTCTGATCGCAGGCGACGCCTCGGGCACGTGGTGGCGTCGTCATCCGCTGGTGCTCCTGGTCGAGGCGGCCGATGATATCTGCTACAATATTCTCGATCTCGAGGACGCCTTCACCACCGGCGATCTCGGCTATGGCGATGTCGCGCCGCTTCTGTCCGAGGTTGCAGGTTTTTCGCCGAAGGATGATCGCGGCGACAGTCCGGCCGAAAAGATCGCCGTTTTGCGGGCGGTCGCGATCCACAAGGCCTTCGAGGCATGCAGCGCCGCCTTTGCCGAGAACTATGATGCGATCATGGGCGGCAGCTTCGCCGGCGCGCTCGTCAGCGCCTCGGCCCAGGCGGAAAACTTCGCCGCGATCGAGACGCTCGCCAGCGAGCGCATCTTCACCTCGCCGCGCAAGACCGAACTCGAGGTCATGGGGCGCAATCTGGTGCATCGCATTCTCGACGGCATCCTGCCGGTGGCCGATGCGCTCGCCGCCGCCGACTGGCAGGCCGATCGGATCGACGGCTATCCCCGGCAATTGCAGCGCGCGCTGGGCATGGACCTGCGACAGGCGCGCGATCCTTACAGCGCGCTCCACGCGCTCGCCGACTACGTTTCAGGCATGACCGACCGTTACGCCGTGAAGATCGCGGAGATGATCTCGCGTTAGCCCTGCGCACCTTGTCCACTGGCAGCTATCACTCCAGTGCAAGGCTGGGCTGCGTTGGGGGCCATACCTGGCTGGCAATAAATCACTATCTTGGACGTATCAACGCCAAGATGAGGATATGAAGATGAAAACCACCCGTAAGAGTGAAGCCAGCAACCAGCGCAATCCCCTGGTGCGTTTCATGCACGGCCTTGGCGTCGTCTATAACGACTACCATGAGCTGCGCGCCGAAGCCCGTCGTCGCTTTCCCGACACTTTCCGCTGATTTGAGCTTTGCCGGCAAACGCAGCTTCGCCTTCGCCTTGCGCAGTTTCCGCCGCAGCCGCCCCTCCGGCTGACGTGTTCTCTAACTGGATTATATTCCGCTAGGGCGGAGGTGCTCAGTCGACGACATGTGATGTCGCCGGCTGTTTTTTTCGGCATTGGGGGGTATCCCGCGCAGGCCGGTGATCCCTTATAGTCTCCTCGCTCTCTTGGTGTAAGGCGTCATGGAGGACTGGACGGGATAGCAGGAGACGAGATTAAGTATGTCGCCTTCCTCCAGAATCTCTCCGTCCAGATACGGGGCCTCGAAGCTCAGACTTGTTCCGTTCATCATCAGGTCGACGATTTTCTTGCCATCGCTCGAGCGCCAGCCCATGATTTGCTGGCCCGTCGCCGGAGCTGTTCCGGAAACCTGGTTCGCGCCAACCTCGGTGATGGCAGGCGCATCATACTGCGGCGTTCGGGCGGGCTGTTTGACATAGGTATCGGACAGTTCGCCGCCCGGATAGTTCGCTGTCGCGAGCAAGGTCGTCACGGGCGCGAAGCTTGTTGTCCCGATATCGAGCGACCACATGCCATCGGCAGAAAAAACCGGTCCAAATCCCCTTGGGTATCCCGTGGCGCCCGAGACCGTCAACTTGACATAAGTGTTCGGAGAAGTTGTCCCGGTCACCACCGAACCGGAGATACTTTCGACTTCCGGCGGCACCGGCACGACATCGCAGTCGCCGATAACAACTGGATCTGAAGGGGCAGAGTTAATTCCAAATTTCTGTTTCAATTGTAATCGCCAAAGATAGTTTAGATTGTGAGACAAAGTGCTCGTTAAAGTTGTGAATTTGCTTTAGGCTTGGGAGCCCTCATCTGTGGGCGTCGCGGCTTTTCATCAGCTTATTCCAATAAAGTGAGTGCAAGTTAAAAGAAGATCGAGAGCAGTTCGAACGGTGCGGGGACGCTTGATGCGACGGACCACGGAAAACATGCCGCAACCGGGTTTCTGTCGTTGCGATTGTCATATATCGCAGACGAATCTTATCGTTCGTCTGGAGACGGGACCAAGACATGACGAATTTTCTGCTCGCGATCTTTGCTTTCCTGCTGGCCCACGTGGTTCCGCCGGCGCCGCCCGTGCGCGCGCGGTTGATCGCCCTCTTCGGACGTCGAGTCTATCTCACCGTCTATTCCGCCGTCTCGACCCTGCTTCTGATCTGGATCATCATTGCGGCCCGGCAGGCGCCGATGATTTACCTCTGGTATCCCGCGCCGTGGCAGGCTTTTGTTCCGATAATCGCGATGCCGTTCGCCTTCTGGTTCATCGCAACAGGTCTTGCCGCGCAAAACCGGGTTTCTGTCACCTTTCGGCGCAATACCGGGGCGGGTGCGCAAGGCACGATCATAGCCATAACGCGCCACCCCGTGCTGATCGGTTTCCTGATCTGGGCGCTGGCGCACATCCCGCCGAACGGGGATGTTGTTTCGCTGATCCTGTTTGGCGGCATGGGGCTGCTTGCGTTCGCCGGAATACCGCTGCTTGACCGTCGGGCGCGGCGCCGGCTTGGCGATGCCGAATGGGCGACCGTTCGTGCGCAAACCTCCATCGTGCCTTTTCTGGCAATCATCGAAGGGCGCGCGCATCCGCATGCGAATCGAAGCTTTTGGCTTTGGTCCGGCCTTGGGCTGGTCTTCTATGTGTGGTTCCTGTTGCAGGGCCACCGCCTGCTGATCGGCGTCGACCCGCTGGCCTGGCTATGACCATGTTCGATCCGACGCCGTTCCCTGGCGGCGTTCGTCACGGGCCTTCAAGACCGGACAAACAGGCAGGCGTCAGGTTTTCGGGTCGTCGATCAGTGGTGTCGGCTTGGCAAGGGTCTTCAGCGCCTTGAGGTCGGTTAGCCGGATGGTCGTGCCATCCACTTCGACGCCGTAGGGCTTCAGCGTGTTGAAGGCGCGCGACAGGTTTTCCGGAGTCATGCCGAGCAGCGAGGCCAGCGTGCGTTTGTCGTAGGGCAGGTCGAACGTGCCGGTGCCATTGCCGAATTCATGGTCCTGGCGCAGCAGCGTGTTCGCCAGCCGTTCGACGGAACTGCGCAGCTTGAGGCCCTTGTGCTCCTTGACGACATAGCGATAGCTGCCGGCCATCTCCAGCACCATCGCCCGGGCAAAGGCGTCGTCGAGCTCGAAGATCGAGCGGACGTCTTCCGACGGGATCAGCAGGATTTTCGAACGCGCCCTTGTTCTGGCCGACATCAGATAGACCGCATCCTTCAGCACGGCGGCCAGGATGAAGGGGCTGACCGGATGCACCATCGCCATGGTCGCCTCGCGGCGGTTGGCATTGGCGTAAAGCTCGACGCAGCCTTCGATCACGACATAGAGGAAATCCGCCGGATCGCCCTCATGGACGAGATCGAGCTGCGGCGGAAAAGTCTGCAGATAGGCCGCCTGCATCAGCGCCTCGAAATTCTCCTCGCCCATGCTGTTGAACAGGCTGAGCGCCCGCACCTGGGGCAAATCGGATGACCGCATCTCTATGCCTTGATTTTTTTCATGTTCTCAATTGATAAATTTAGCAGCAACAGCCGGCATCCGCAACACATCCATTTGACGATGATTTCAACGCGGGAAGGCAATTTCACGCGCACTTCTTGTTTGTCCCGCGCCACCTGTCAACCTTGACTTAGGTCAACTTCGCAGGGCTGCAACGCCTTCTAACTCTCAGGCAGAATTTCCAATGAGCGGGCTTCCGCTCGAGCCTTAGGGGGCAATTCATGTCTGCAGTTGATGGTGTTTCGCGAAGCGATCAGCGCCGGGCGCTCGGTCTCAGCACGGTGGCCTTCACGGTCTGTTTTGCGGTCTGGACGATCTTCGCCATCATCGGGGTCGAAATCAAAAGTGAACTCGGCCTCTCCGAAACCCAGTTCGGCATTCTGGTGGCAACGCCGGTTCTCACCGGCTCGCTGACGCGGCTGATGCTCGGCATCTGGACCGAGCAGTATGGCGGGCGGCTGGTGTTTCCGTTGCAGATGCTGCTGGCCGCCGCGGCGACCTTTCTCCTGACCAGCGCGACAACCTATCCGCTGTTTCTGCTCGCCGCCCTTGGCGTCGGCCTTGCAGGTGGCTCCTTCGCGGTTGGCGTCACCTATGTCTCGCACTGGTATCCGCCGGAAAAGCAGGGCACGGCGCTCGGCATTTTCGGCGCCGGCAATGTCGGCGC
>NZ_JAINWJ010000005.1 GCF_021021415.1 Martelella mediterranea
CTTCTGATATCACTCAATAACTTTTAAATCGGCCTCTGAGATCTCGAGATTAACCTTCGGCAGAAATATCTGCATTAGCTCCGCAGACATTCGCACCGGATGCCTTTCAGCAACAAGTGAGTACAAATCAAAAACGGAAACATCCCATAGACGCGGGTGCAGTCCATAGGGTTCAAGAAGAACCTCCTCCGATGAGGAGGGAATCAAAAAGAGATGAGGAAAGTAGAAGCGAGCCATTAGCATATCTTACATCAGCCACCGCCAGTGAGAAGGACCTTCGCGTTCGCGAACTTCCACTTTGTCCGCATTGCAGTCGTTGGCTCTCTGTGCAGCGAACCACCGCACTCCGCCCTCTACTGGCATTCGATCAGTGTGAAATGAACAGCAGCTTTGCTGAAAAACCGATACCCTGCGAAAGTCCGATATGGCGGCGCTAAGCAGCCACCAATAATTGCCCCTCATACGACAAGGCTTGAACTGCCCTCATCGCTGAAAGTCCACCCAAAAAACCTCACCCCTCCCGGATCATCTCCCACACGGCCGCCACGAGCTGCTTCAGATTATACGGCTTGGGGAGGAACCCGAATTTGGCGTCTTCGGGGAGGTTCTTGGCGAAGGCGTCGTCGGCGTAGCCGGAGACGAAGATGAATTTGAGGTCGGGATAGATGCGGCGGGCCTCGCGCAGAAGCGTCGGGCCGTCCATTTCCGGCATCACCACGTCGGACACGACGATATCGACCGAGCCCTCGAGCTTTTCGAGGATTTTCAGGGCGTGGACGCCGGTATCGGCCTCGTAGACGGTGAAGCCGCGCATTTCCAGCATGCGCTTGCCGGAGCGGCGCACCGCGTCCTCGTCTTCCACCAGAAGCACCACGGCGGACTGGCCGGTGAGGTCCATATCCTCCTCGCGCGGGGCCTCGTTGTCGCTCTCATTGCCCTCGCCGAAGGCGGCGGCGATCGGTTTGCCCTTGTGGTCCTTCGGGGCCTCCGCCATGTCCTTCTCGCCGGCGGCGCGCACGTGGCGCGGCAGCAGGATGATGAAGCGCGTGCCCTTGCCGACTTCGGAAACCGCATGCAGGAAGCCGCCCGACTGGGTGACGATGCCATAGACCATGGCAAGACCGAGACCGGTGCCCTTGCCGACATCCTTGGTGGTGAAGAACGGCTCGAAGATCTTGTCCAGCACTTCCGGCGGAATGCCCGTGCCGGTATCGGCGACCTCGACCATCACGAAGTCCTTCTCCGGCACCTCGCGCAGGCCGAGGCTCGCCACGTCGGCGGCCGGCACGTTGCGGGTCGTCACCCTCAGCGTGCCGCCATCGGGCATGGCGTCGCGGGCGTTCACCGAGAGATTGGTGATCACCTGGCCGAACTGGCCGGGATCGGTCTTCACCGGCCACAGATTGCGGGCGAAATCGGTGGTGAGGCGCACATCCGAGCCGCCGGTGAGGCGCTCGATCATCATCCGGTTGTCGCCGATGACGTCGTTGAGATCGACCACTTCCGGCCGCATGGTCTGCTGGCGGGAGAAGGCCAGCAATTGCCGCACGAGGCCCGAGGCGCGATTGGCATTGCGCTTGATCTCGACCAGATCGGCGAATTCCGGATCGGAGGCGCGCGACTGCAGCAGGAGGTGATCGGCCGAAAGCAGGATCGCGGTCAGCACATTGTTGAAATCATGGGCGATGCCGCCAGCAAGCGTGCCGACCGCATTGAGCTTCTGGGTGCGCGCCATCTGCGCCTCCAGCGATTTCTGCTCGCTGATTTCGATCACATAGATCAGCGCCTGCGCATCCGGCGCGGAGCCGCTGGCGGCATGCACGAAGAAGCGGAAGTGACGGCTGTCGTCGCTGAAATGGCGCGCCTCGAAGGGGGCGATGTCGCTCTGGCCCGCCGCGGCGGCGGCCAGCGCCTCGTCCAGCCGCGGCCGGTCGCCGGCATCGATCAGCCCGCCCGCGCGCGTGCCCGTGCCGATATCCTCGCGTCGCACGAGATCGGCGAACATGGTCAGGAAGCGGGTGTTGGTGGTGAGCAGCCTGCCGTCGCGGTCGACGGTGGCGATCGCCATCGGCGTATCGTCGAAAAACCGGCCGGGGGCCGCATCGCCGGCGCGCTCGTCGGCCTCGCGCCTGACGATCACGGTGCGGCTGTCGCCGGCCCTGCCCTCGCGCCCGCCAACGGCCTCGTGAAGCATGACCACCGGCATGGTCTGCCCTGACGCAAGCTTCAGGTTCGCCTCGATCCGTTCGCTGACGCGCGCGCCGGGCTCGGGATCGAGCGCGGTCAGAAGCGCCATGCCCTCGCCGGTCGCCAGATCGGAGAATTTCATCCGGCCGGCCACGAAAGCGGCGAGATCGACGCCGAGCCAGCCGGCAAGCGTGGCGTTCATATAGCTGACCTTGCCATCGCTATCCGCCGCCACGAAGCCGACCGGGGCATGGTCGAGATAATCGATCGCCTTCTGCAGCTCGCGGAAATAGCGTTCCTGCTCCTGGCGCTCCTCGGTGATGTCGGAAATCTGCCAAATGTGGAAATTGCGGGTGGCGGCGCGGCTGTCGGTCACCGGGAAGAAACGGGCGCGCAGCCGATACCAGCGCGGGCCCTCGCCGTCCGCAAGCGGCTTGACGAGACGGAACTCCTCCTGCCCGTCACGCCCGGCGCGCACCGCCTGGCTGAGGCGATAGAGCACTTCCGAGCTCTCCGGCTCCTCCGAAAGCAGGGTATCGAGCGTTACAGGCTCGGCCGCGCCCGTCAGCCGGCCATAGGCCGCATTGGCATAGACCAGCCGGTTGCGATGATCGGTGATCACCACGGCTTCGGGGTACTGGTCGAGAAACGGCCGGGCGAAGTGATTCTGGCGTCCCGTCGGGAACAGTTCCGCCAGACCGGTCATGACCGCCAGCACGAAGAACACGCCGAGAACGGCAAACAGGCCGAGGATCGCCAGCAGAAGATCGGCCGGAAGATAACCGCGATACTGGTAGGCAAGCGCCACGATCGTCGCCAGGATGAGAAGCACCAGCGCCAGCCGGGAGATGATGCCGGCGCCGAAGCCGCGCCTGACGGTGGTCTCGCTGCCCGTGTCGTCCTTTTGCCCTGATGTCATTGAAACCTCGTCATCCGTCCGGCCCGCGCCGCGAAACATCGTTGGTGCCCGATGCAACAGGA
The DNA here is from genome assembly GCF_021021415.1 of Martelella mediterranea. Taxonomy (GTDB): domain Bacteria; phylum Pseudomonadota; class Alphaproteobacteria; order Rhizobiales; family Rhizobiaceae; genus Martelella; species Martelella mediterranea_C. The sequence goes on from NZ_JAINWJ010000005.1 coordinate 3,169, forward strand.
TCGGCCAGTTCTGCAAGCATATCTAGCGACAAATGCTTAAATTTCGGTATTGCCGCCCGGTTTCCGCCCCGATCAGGCCCGGTTTCGTCCATGCCTTGCTTCGTTCTGGTGATATTGCCAAAAAAGGCGCGATTTCAATCCGTAAGCCATGCTAGATTGGCGCGCGCATGCGCAGGCAAAGCGCGAACAGGGCATAGGCAGTGAAAGGCAGACAATGGGCGACCTCGGTTTCGGCAGCATGATTTTCGATATACCGCTGATAGCGATCGGCGTGATCATCGTGATCATTGTCGCGATCTGGGTTCTGATGCATCTGCGCCCGCCATCGCCCTTCATCCGGGGCGGCAAGAACCGTAAGCCGCGGCTTTTCGTGGTCGATGCCGCGGCCGTCGACGCGCGCCGCCGGGTGGTGCTGATCCGGCGCGACAATGTCGAGCATCTGGTGATGATCGGCGGCCCGAACGATATCCTGCTGGAAACGCGCATACCGGCGCCCATCGGCGCGCGCCGCGCGCCTTCGGCCGAAGAGGCCGCCGCCAAGCCCGCAACCGCGCCCACCGAGCCCAGGTGATTCGCCAGCGCGCAAAAAAAACAGCGATGAGAATCAAAAGGCCGCGTCCTCTGGCGCGGCCTTTTGATGTGTCATGCTATTCGTCGCGGTAGACTTTTTCGCGTCGCTCGTGGCGCTCCTGCGCCTCGATCGACAGGGTTGCGATTGGTCGCGCATCCAGCCGCTTCAACCCGATCGGCTCACCCGTCTCCTCGCAATAACCATAGGTTCCCTCGTCGATCCGGCGCAGCGCCGCATCGATCTTCGAGATCAGCTTGCGCTGGCGATCACGCGCACGCAGTTCGATGGAACGGTCGGTTTCGGAAGAGGCCCGGTCAGCGAGATCGGGATGGTTGGCGCTTTCGGCGGCCAGATGTTCGAGCGTTTCGCGTGCTTCCCGCAGGATATCGTTTTTCCAGGCGATCAGTTTTGCGCGAAAATAGGCCCGCTGGTTGGGATTCATGAACTCTTCGTTATCGGAGAGAACATAGCTACTAAGATCAATGTTCTTGTTCAAAGCCATTCTCCTGAACAACACCCCACGGGCGGTGTATATCCCAAACAAATACGAAAATTCAAGCCTCTGCTTCATATTTGGGCATGTAAAAAACTGTTGAAAAAATAGGCCCTGCCTGAAGAACGACCTCTCTGTCACAATGCCGTTCAAAATCGCGCCTGCGTTGCAGGACCGTCGAAGATCGCTCTCAACGGCTGCATTCCAATGGATTTTCGGGGCTCGGGAAACATCGAAGAAAGGCGACAAAAAAGCGTGAGGCCTTGTGAAAAAATCATGGTAAAGACATGGTCGATTTTTGAATGTCAGCGCAGCCACCGCGCGTTCGATACCGCTTCACGCCGCTTCGAGATTGAGAATGTCGACCATCAACCCGCACCCCGACCGGATCTATCTTCTGCGCCATGCCCAGGCGGTCTGGCCCGAGCCGACCATGCGCGATTACGACCGGCCGCTCTCCAAGCGCGGCGTCGACGACGCGGCCGAACTTGCCGAGCGGATGAAGCAGAGCGGCTACGTTCCAGGCCTGATCCTGTCGTCGTCCGCGATGCGTTGTCGGCAGACGGCGGACGCCGCCTATCGCACGCTCGGCCGCGCGCCGGAGTGCCGATTCGTCGATGATTTCTACCAGGCCGCGCCCGTGACCTATCTCGAGGCGCTGGCCGAGAATGCCGACGCCAAAACCGTGCTGATCTGCGGCCACAATCCCGGCATAGAGGAAACACTGCTGATGCTGGTGGGCCCCGAAGCCTTCAACAGAGCCTGCCCCTACGGCTTTCCCACCGCCGGCATGGCGGTGCTCGACCATGCGGGCGATGGCGCGGGAACCGAGGCGCCGCAATGGAATATCACGGCCTTCCTGGCGCCGAACTGAGCCATTGCGTATCCGCGCTCCCGTTCGCGACGGTGCTTTGATCCGCGCGCCGGCCTCCCTATATTGCGGGTAGACCCGTGAAAGGAAGCCGAACTTGATGCCGATCCATACGTCGCTGGGCGACAATGCCAGACTTACGCTCGACAACATCACGGATCGCGCCTCCGACCTTGTTCAGCCCACGCTGCGGCTTGGCGTCACCGGCCTGTCGCGGGCCGGCAAGACGGTGTTCATCGCTTCGCTGGTCCACAATCTGCTGCATAATGGCCGCCTGCCGTTCTTCGAGGCGATGCGTTCGGGGCGCATCTCCGATATCAGGTTGGAAGAGCAGCCCGACGATCAGGTCCCCCGCTTCGATTACGAAACCCATATCGACCGGCTGGTGGACGAACGCATCTGGCCCGATTCGACCCGCGCGGTGTCCGAACTCCGCCTGACGCTGCATTATCAGAGCGCGAGCCGCTGGAACCGGATGTTCTCGCGTGGCAGCATCGCCATCGATATCGTTGATTATCCAGGCGAATGGCTGCTCGACCTGCCGCTCCTCGGCCAGGATTTCCGCACCTTCAGTCGCGAGACCGAGGCGCGGGCGTCAAGCCCCGCGCGGACAGCGCTCGCCAAGGGTTGGATGGAGCTTGCCGGCTCTCTCGATTACGACGCGCCGGCCGACGAGAAGACGCTGAAGGCGCTGCATGAAAGCTTCTCGGCCTATCTGACCGCCTGCCGCGCCGACGAGCATTCGCTTTCCACCCTGCCCCCCGGCCGTTTCCTGATGCCGGGCGATCTGGAAGGTTCACCTGCACTTACCTTCGCGCCGCTTCCCGGCCTCGGCGACGAGAAGTTCAAGCGCGGATCGCTCGCCGCCCAGATGGAGCGGCGCTTCGAGGCCTATAAATCCGTCGTCGTAAAACCGTTCTTCCGCAACCACTTCGCCCGTCTCGACCGCCAGGTCGTGCTGGTCGACACGTTGCAGGCGCTGAGCCGCGGGCCGGAGGCGATCGCCGATCTGGAACGCGCGCTTTCCGAAGTGCTGTCCTGCTTCCGGCCGGGACGCAATTCCTGGCTCTCCTCGCTGGCGCGGCGGCGGATCGACCGGGTGCTGATCGCGGCCACCAAGGCCGACCACCTGCATCACGAAAGCCATGACCGGCTGGAGAAGCTGACGCGTCGGCTCGTCAACGACGCGATCAAGACCATCGGCATTTCCGGCGCTGGCATCGACGTGATGGCGATCGCCTCCGTTCGGGCGACGCGGGAGGCGACGGTCGAATCCGGATCGCAGGTTCTACCTGTCATCGTCGGCACCCCGATAAAAGGCGAGAAGATCGGCGCGGAAACCTTTGATGGAATTCGAAAAACAGCAATCTTCCCCGGCGACCTCCCGGCCAATCCGGAGGCGTTTTTCCGCATGCTGAAGCGCGGCGGCGACGTGCCGGAAGGCCTTGCCGACATCAACGCCGTGCGGTTCCGTCCGCCCGAGATCGACATCGAGGCCAGCGAAGGCGGACCGTCGATCCCGCATATCCGGCTCGACCGCGCGCTGCAGTTTCTGATCGGAGACAGACTGGCATGAGCCCCGACCACACGCGCCGCCCGGCGGTATTCGATATCGAGGAAAAAGCCTCCCGCAAGGAAGACGAGCCGCGCCGCCCGCCCCGCCATTTCGATCCGCCGCCAGTGACGCCCGACGAGGACGACCCGTTTCTGCGCGATGCGGAGACGATTGCCGCCGACGAGATGGAGCCGCCGGTGGCGACCATGAAGAAGCGCGGCTTCTCGTTTTCCAAGCTTGCCGGCATCGCCTTCGGCATCCTGCTGTCGCTGGCGATCGGGCTGTGGATCGACGATCTGGTGCGCTCGCTGTTTGACCGCGCGCCCTGGCTCGGCTGGCTGGCACTCGGTGCGGTGGTGGTCGGCGTCGCGGCGGCGCTGGTGGTCGCCGCCCGCGAGATCATCGCGATCATGCGGCTCGGCGCGATCCAGCATATCAAGCTGAAGATGGCCGAGGCCCATGCAAGCAGCGATGCCGCAAGCGCGCGGGTCGCCGCCCGCGAGCTGTCGACGCTGCTTGCCGGCAAGGCCGAAACTGCGCGCGGCCGCCAGCGCCTTTCAGAGCTTGACGAGGAGGTGGTCGATGCCCCGCAGCTTGTCGAGTTTTGCGAACGCGAGATGATGGCGCCGCTCGACCTGAAAGCGCGCGCACTGATCCTCAACGCCTCCAAGCGCGTCTCGGTGGTCACCGCCATCAGCCCGCGCGCCGCCGTCGATCTTCTTTACGTCTTCTACGAATCGATCCGCCTGATCCGCAACATGGCGGAGCTTTACGGCGGCCGTCCGGGCTCCGTCGGCATGTTCCGGCTGATCCGCGACGTGCTCTCGCATCTGGCCGTCACCGGATCGATTGCGGTGGGCGACAGCCTGATCCAGCAGGTGCTCGGCCACGGGCTGGCGTCCAAGCTTTCCGCCCGCTTCGGGGAGGGCATGATCAACGGGCTGATGACCGCCCGCATCGGCATCGCCGCCATGGACCTGTGCCGCCCGATGCCGTTCCACGCGTTGAAACGCCCCGGCATGGGCGATTTCATCGGCGATCTCGCCCCCGGCGAAAAGCGCGACCTCTCCAACCCATAGGCTCCCGCGCGCAAGCATAGATTGTGCGCAAACCAAAGCTTAACCATTCGCCGTCATGATTGGCTACCGAACCCTTGTCTTGCGTAACCGGAACAATCGATGGCCCCCACTCCCCGCATCCTTCGCTCCGCCCTGCTGATTGCGGCCCTCGCGGCGGCGCTTCCGGCAAGCGCCCTTGCGGAAAGCGATGACGACGCGTTCTTCCGCCAGGTCGCCGGCAAATGGACAGGCCCCGGTAAGATCGTCGAGGGCAAGCTGAAGGGCACGCATTTCAAATGCGAGCTGGACGGTCTTCCGGTGACGGGCGAGGAAGGCGGCTTCAAGCTGGACGGCAAATGCCGCGCCGGCCTGTTTTCCCACCCGATCACCGCCGTGTTCATCCGCGACGGCGACAGCTATCGCGGCCAGTTTCTCGATGGCGAGGAAGGCGAAGGACTTGCCGTGACCGGCGGCAGCATCGAGGACCAGAAAGCCGTGATTTCGCTGCGGCGCAAGGAGGTCGAGGGCGCGCTGGTGACCAGCATGCAGAGCGAAAACGATCTCAACATCACGCTGCTGATCAAGGGCGGCACCCGCTATGTGCCGGTCATCGGCCTATCGCTGAAGCGCGAGGGCGATCCCTTCACCGTCGGCGCGATCAAGTAGCGGCGGCTCCGGGAAACCGAACCGCGCTCACGCCGTCCACCACGCCCCGTCATCGCTGATCGCGACAATGCCCGCCATATCGGCCTCGGATGCCCATTCAGACACCGCGCGACCGTCGACCGCAAGGTCGGGCGCGATTTCGGCAAGCGGCATCAGCACGAAGCCGCGTTCCAGCATGCGCGGATGCGGGATGGTCACGGTCTCGGTATTCAAGGTCTCCGTGCCATAGGTCAGGATATCGATATCGATCAGCCGCGGCCCCCAGCGGACATCGCGCACCCGTTTCAATTGCTTCTCGATATCGAGACAGCGCTGCATCAGCGCCTGCGGCGAAAGCGACGTTTCGACAAGGGCGCAGCAATTGATGAAGGGCGGTTGCTCGACAAGGCCCCAGGGCGGCGTGCGGTAGAGCTTCGACACGGCGGCGACTGCTGTGCCCTCCCCGTCATCAAGCATCCGCAAGGCCCGCGCCATGGCGGCAACCGGATCGCCGAGATTGGCGCCGAGCCCGAGCGCGGCGCGGACGGGTTCAGCGGACATCGCGCACCAGCCTCGCCTCGACGTGATCGAGTATGCCCGGGATCGGCACCGAGGGTTTGCGCACCGCGACCTCGACGCGCGTGATGGCCTGATGATAGGCCGTCACTGCCTCGGCGATTGCGGCGGCAAGCGCCTCGATCAACTGAAAGCGCCGTTCCGTCACCACCGCGCCCACGACCGGATAGAGCCCGCCGTAATCCACGGCATTGGTGAAATCGTCGGCAAGCGCTGCCGCATCATCGACATCGACGATGACGTCGACGAAGAAGCGCTGGCCCATCCGCTCCTCCTCCGGCAGCACGCCGTGATAGGCATAGAAAGCGCAGTTTTTCATGGTGATCGTGTAGCGTCCGCTCATGACCGGTCTCCATACCGTCGGGAAATGATTGCATCGGCGGCGGCAAGCGCCGCCCGGTTGGCCGCGACATTGTGCACGCGGAATATCGCCCCGCCGGCAAGCCGCAGGAGCGCGGTGGTGGCGACCGTCGCGAAATCGCGCGAGAGATTGTCGTCCGCGCCCGCAAGGGCGGCGACAAAACGCTTGCGCGAGGTGCCGATCAGGAGCGGCAGGCGAAGTTCGTGCAGCCGCTCAAGATGCGCCATGATGTCGAGATTGTCGTCGCTGTCCTTGCCGAAACCGAAACCGGGGTCGAGGACCAGCCGGTCGTCGGCGATCCCCGCCGCGCGCGCTACCTTGAGCGCCGCCTCGATAAAGGCGAACTGATCGGCCAGTGGATCGGAGAGCGTGTCCGCCCTGCGGCTGGTATGCATCAGGCAATAGGCCGCCCCGCTTCGAGCCGTGACGGAGAGAATGTCGGGCTCCGCCGTGCCGCCGGAAATATCGTTGACGATATGCGCGCCCGCCGCCACCGCGAGCCGGGCGGTCTCGGCGTGGTAGGTATCGATCGAGATCAGCGCATCGGATCTTGCCGCCAGCGCCGCGATCACCGGCAACACGCGGTCCTGTTCCTCCGCCGGCGTCACATCGTCAGCGCCCGGCCGGGTCGACTGTCCGCCGATATCGAGGATCGCCGCCCCCTCCTCCGCCGCCTGAAGGCCAAAGTCGACAGCAGCCTCGACGCTGCCGAACTGTCCGCCATCGGAAAAGGAATCGGGCGTCACATTGACGATCGCCATCAGCACGCCGCGCGGCCCGAGCGTGAGCGAGCGCCCGTGCGCGCATTCAAGCCGTCGCGGCTGAAACATGCTGGCGGACGCTTCGATCATGATGTTCCTCCAGGGCAATTGGCAGTCAGGCGGAACCAGGCAAGGTCCGCGAACATGCGGCAAGACAGAAAGATGGCGCGCGCGGCGTCACAGCGAAGGACAGGAAGCCGCCACGACCCGCATACATCCGGGCCTTCCGCGCGTCCACCCGGAAAGCCGTCATTGTCCCTGCTGCGCGCGCCTCAGCCCTGGCTGTCGGGCACCCGCACCGTCAGGCCGTCGAGTTCGGCGGACATGGTGATCTGACAGGAAAGCCGCGAATTGGCGCGTACGTCGACCGCGAAGTCGAGCATGTCTTCTTCCATCGGCTCGGGCTCGCCAACCTTGTCGGTCCAGGCCTCGTCGACATAGACGTGACAGGTGGCGCAGGCGCAGGCCCCGCCGCATTCCGCCTCGATGCCGGGCACGCCGTTGCGAACCGCGTTTTCCATAACGGTCGAGCCGTCCTGTACCTCAAGGTCATATACCGTATCGTCATTGCCGATGAATTTCAGTTTGAACATTTGCCGGGCCTTGGTCTTTTCGGGAGGGTCGTTCAGCGCTAATTGGGCCATCTGGGCGAGGCAGTCAATATCGCCCTTGACCATATGGGATGGCGGCCGCCGGGCTTGAAGGCCCCGCGTTTTGGTTTTGCGAAAGCCTCAGAAAAGGCGCATTATGGTTAATATTTGCTAAATATCGGAATTTGATCGGTTTTTGCCGCCGCAAAACCGGCTCTTGCGCGATCGATCGCGGGGAGCTTCGGGAGGGAGACTTTCACGATGTTGTGCGTGTCTGGCGAATGTGCGATGAAAAGCTGGGATAATCCTTTGAAATAGAAGACATTTGCCCGAGTTTACAGACCTTTCACACATGTAAAAGGTCCCGTTCGAAAAGGCATCTGAACGCTGTTTCAGGAAATGTGTACCGCGCCAGACAGGCCGCAAAGGCTGTGTGGTTCGGGATTGAAATAGAGTAATCGGGCCGGCTTTCGCGTTCATGCGAGACCGCCCGTGTGTTGCGAGGCGTATTATGGCGAACCAAACTGGCGGCTCTTCGCTCGACGATCAGGCACTCCACGCACTGGAGGACGCGCTTGCATCCGATGTGGCGAGCGACGACACTTCCGGTGAAGCCGACGCGGCGCAGAAGAAGGCGCCGCGGCTGCGCGCGCCCTCGCAGCGCAAGCAATCCGCTACGCCTGCTTCCTCGCGCGCCACGGCCGCCCGGCCAAAATCGCCCGAATTCCGCCCTGCAAACGACCCCGGCATCGTCTCCACCCAGCGCGTGCTGCGCGCCTTCGAGCGCTCCTCGACCGTCAAGGCGCTGCGCAACTCCACCATCATGGCCGCCGGCTGGCTGGCGCTCGGCGTTGGCGGCACCATGGTCGCCTTCGGTTCGGAAATCTTCCGCGCCCGCTCCTTCGCCGATATTCTTTCGATCGACGGCATCGGCCTTGCCGCGGCCCTGACGGTCGCGCCGATCTTCGTGTTCTACGCCTTCAACCTGATGCTCGCTCGCGCCCGCGACATGCAGGAGGCCGCCCGCTCGATGGCGGAAGTGGCCCTCAAACTGTCCGATCCGGACGAAAACGCCGCCCAGCAGGTGCGCAATGTCAGCCAGGCGGTGCGGCGCGAAGTCTATGCCATGAACGAAGGCATCGAGCGCACCATCGCGCGCGCCTCGGAACTGGAAAACCTCGTCCACTCCGAAGTCAACGCGCTCGAGCGCAGCTATGCCGAAAACGAGATGCGGATCCGCAATCTGGTGCAGGAACTGACGGCCGAACGCGAGGCCGTCGTCAATCACGCCGCCCGCATCCGCACGTCGCTTCTGGGCACCAACGACCAGATGAAATCCGACATCGCCCAGGTGATGGAGGAACTCACCCAGACGGTCGGAACCGCCGGAGACGGCGTTGCCAAGATGCTCGAAACCCGCGCGGCGACGCTCACGGAAAGCACAAGCCGCGCGGCCCAGTCGCTCGGCGACCTTTTGGAGGAACGCTCGGCGACGCTGCGCGAATCCTTCGATCGCAGCTACGGCCAGTTGAGCGAACTGTTCGACGATCGCTTCAACGACCTTTCCACCCGCTTCGACGAGCGCGGCCGCAAGCTTATCGGCGATTTCCACACCAGCGCGACCGCGCTGAACGAGGATACCGAGCGCCTGACCGCAACGCTCAGCGAACGCGGCGCCAAGCTTGACGAAATCCTGTCGGAGCGCACCGCCAAGCTGCGCGACGTCGCCGAAAGCAGCGAAACCGCGATGAACGCGGCGCTGGAACGCGTGGTCGGCGGCCTGACGGACACCATCACCGAGACCGAGGCCCGCTTTACCCAGAAGCTCAACGAGGCCAATGAGGAAGCGGCAAACCGGTTCGACGAACGCAGCCAGTATGTCGACCAGCGGCTGGAAGCCACGCTGACCCGTCTCGGCAGCAATATCGACAGCCGCCTGGAAAATTTCACCGGCGCGCTCGAAGCCAGCGGCAACGCTCTGGAGGATCGTCTCAATGGCGGCGTGGAACGCGTTTCGCGTTCGCTGGCCGAAGGCGAATCCACCATCGGCAGCATGCTGGAGAGCGCATCCGAGCGCCTTCAGGAGCGCATGAGCGACGAAACGCAGGCGCTCGCCGCCAGCCTGTCGGCCAATGTCGAGGCGCTCGACCAGACGCTCGAAAGCCGCAGCCGCGAGCTTGGCAGCAAGATCAGCGCCGAGCACGAGCGTCTTGGCCAGACCTTCGATGAAGCCGGCAATCGCCTGGAGGGCAATATCGCTCGCCTCAACCAGCAACTTGCCGGCGGAGAGGCCAGCATCGCCGCCTCGCTCAGCGATGCCGCCGAACGGCTCGGCGATCGCATGAACGAGCAGGCGATCATGCTGACCACCACGCTTTCGATGAGCGAGGAAAGCCTTGCCCAGACGCTCGATTCCCATTCGGCCAGGGTCGAGGAAAGCATGCGCGCGGGCAATGAGCGCCTGAGCGGCACGCTTTCGGGCGTCTCCGAACGGCTTGACGCCCAGCTCGAACGCTTCAACACCCAGGTGGGCGACAGCGAGAGCGGCATCGCCGCGACGCTGGAAAACGCCTCAAGCCGGCTCAAGGAGCAGCTGGACGAACATCAGATGGACCTTGCCACCACGCTTTCGGCGAGCGAGGCAACCTTCGGCGTCACGCTCGAAAACCAGGCGGAGAAGCTCGGCGATACCATCCGCCTCAGCCAGGAACAGCTCGACGGCACGCTCAACACCGCCGCCGACAAGCTGGAAGAACGCCTCACCCGCTTCAATGCCCAGATCGGCGACAGCGAGAACGGCATTGCCGCATCGCTCAACGCCGCCTCCGAGCGGCTGAGCGATACGCTGAACGACCGCACGATCATGCTTACCTCGGCTCTTTCGGCGAGCGAAGAGTCCTTCGCCCAGACGCTGGACACCCATTCCGCGCGGCTTGAGGAGACGCTTGGCGCCGGTCAGGGACGCCTCGGCCAGGCGCTGGAACAGGCGACCGGCGAGATCGGCAGCCAGTTCGAACGCTTCAGCGACCGGATCAGCGCGGGCGAGACCGGCATTTCCTCCGCCATCGCAGGCGCTTCGGAACGGATCGATCAGCAGTTCGACCGCCTCACCCAGGGTCTGGGCGATGGCGAGAGCAGCATCGCGAAAACGCTCACCGAGGCCGCCAGCCGGCTCGACGAGCGCTTCAACGAGCATGCCATCATGCTGGCGACCACGCTTTCGACCGGCGAGGAAACCTTCGGCCAGACGATCGAATCGAATACCGCGCGTCTCGCCGCGGCGCTTGAGTCCGGCCAGAGCCAGCTCGCCGGCGCCTATGAGGGCGTCGCAAGCCGCCTGCAGGCGACCATTACCAACGAGGCCAACGCGCTTGACGGCCGCATCAGCGCGATCGACAGCCGGATCGCGGAAACCTTCGCGGCCCGCGAAGCCGGAATCCGCGATGCCTATCGCGAGGGCCAGACCCAGCTCGAAGACGCCCTGCGCAACAATGCGGGCGAGATCCAGCGCGCCTTCGATCAGGCAAGCGCGCAGGTCAACGAGACGCTCACCGACCAGACCACCAATATTTCCGCGTCGATCGCCGCCTCCACCAGCCTCCTGGAAATGACGCTGGAAGGCCGGCGCGAGGCCTTGCAGGACACCATCGACAAGGCCGGCACCGCGCTGGAAGGTCGCCTGCGCGGCTCGGCCGGCGCAATCGCCGAAAAGGTCTCGACCGCCGCCGGGCTCATCACCCGCTCGGCCGAAACCATGACCGACCGGGTGGAAACCTCCTTCGGCGCGCTCAACGAAACGCTCGCCCGCCATGGCGACGCCGTGGAAAAAGGCGCGTTCCGGATCGAGGGGCTTGCCGAAGAAACCGGCCGTCGTCTCGATGCCGCGCTCACCAACCACGTCAGCGCGATCGAACACTCGTCCGACGAGGCGCGCGCCAAATTCGAAAACACCTTCGCCGAACAGCGCTCGGCCTTCGAGCGCACCGCCATTGACGCCAGCAGCCAGCTCAATGCCTCCGCCGACGCGCTTCATGAGCGCATCTCCGGCGCGCTGGAAGCCAATGGCAAGCGCCTGGAACAGGCCGGCGAAACCGTTTCGGAGCGGCTCCACGAAACGCTGCTGACGCACGAAAACACCTTCTCGCTGATCGGCGCGCAGTTCGACGAGCGGCTGAACAGCATGCTGGACGAAAAGGCGCGCGGCATCGAGACCGCCTCCTCCTCTGCCGCCGACCGCCTCGGCGAAGCGCTTGACGCCCGCCACAACCGGATCAGCGAGACGCTGGAACAGGGGTATGGCCAGATATCCGAGAGCCTTGAACAGGCTGAGGGCCGTCTCTCGGATACGCTTGGACAGGGCCATGGAAGAATATCCGAGACCCTGGAACAGGCTGAGGGCCGACTTTCCGATTCCCTGGAACAGAGCCACGGTCGGATTTCCGAGACGCTCGGACAGGGCCACGGCCAGATCGAGGAACGCTTCGGCAGGCTGGAACAGGCGCTCGATCACGGCATCGGAAATCTCAACAGCACGATGGACCGCCGCGCCGGCGAGTTGGCAGGCCGTCTGCGCGACACCGTCGCCGAGGCCGCCGGCGACATGACCCGCAATGCCGAGGAGGCGCGTCAGAAGCTCGAAGCCAGCGGCAGCGCCTTCACCGAGCAGGTGACGAACTCCGTCGCTTCGGCGCGCGAGGGCATGGAGCTTTCGGCCAACGCCATCTTCGAGCGCGCCCGTGAACTGCAGCAGGCGCTTGCCGAGCAGAGCAACGCCGCCAGCGAAAACGCATCGGAAAACAGCGCCCGCATCAGCGAGATTCTGTCGGCCACCAGCGCGCGGATCGACAACCAGATCGAGACGATCAGGACCACGATGAGCGATGCCGAAAACCTGCTTGCCCAGCGCAGCGAGCGGATGAATGCCGGCATCACCGAAGCCGCCGGCGCGATCTCGCAGTCGATGGGAGAAACCGAGCGGACCATGACAGAGCGGGCCGCCGAACTGCGCGACAATCTCGGTTCGCAGATTGCATCGCTGCAGGAAATCCTCGGCGCCGCCGACCGGGCCCTTGCAGCCCGCGGCGAGGCCGTCGGCACCGCGCTCGACGAACGCTCGCGCGACCTCAACTCGATGCTGGCCGGTCGCACGGCAGAGCTCAACGCCCTGATCGACGAAAAGGCGCAGCCGCTGATCGCACGCTACGCCGAAACCGGCCGGATCGCGGCGGAGGAAATCCGCCAGGCCGCCGACGAGACCAGCCGCCAGCTTCGCGACGACAGCAATGCGCTGGCCGGCAATGTCGAGGCGCTGGTGCGCCATCTCGGCCAGAGCCACCAGTTGCTCGCCGGCGTCGTCAACGAGGCGGCCGACAGCCTGTCTTCCGTCGACCGGAATCTCAACGCGACCGCCAACCGCATCAACGAAACGGCGGAACGCTCCGCAGCCTCGATGTCCGAGGCCGGCGCCATGCTGGGCAACAAGGTCGATGCGCTCGACGGCAGCGCGTCCAATTCGCTTGCCGCAGTACGCGAACTGGTTGAGAAGATCGAAAGCCATGCCGGTATTCTGGACCGCGCCTCCGACCTGATCGGCTCCGCCCAGTCCAACCTCGCCAATACGCTCACCGAGCGTCAGGAGGCTCTCGGCCTGCTGTCGAACGGACTTGCCGAGCGTTCGCAGGAAATCGAGCGCGGCCTGAAGGCAGTCGCCGCCATGGTCGCCTCGACCATGGACCAGACCGGCCGCGAGGCCGAGACAATGTCGCAGCGCGTGGGCGAGACCATGCGCGGCTCGGTCGAGGACGCCGCCAAGCGCTTCTCCGGCGCGACGCGCGAGATCGAACAGGCAGCCGCCGCCATCCGCGCCGAGCTGGATGACACCCGTGCGGCCGTCAAGCGCGGCATCCACGATATGCCCGAGGAGGCCCGCGAAAGCGCGCAGGCCATGCGCAAGGCCGTCGAGGACCAGATCCGCGCGCTGCAGGATATCTCAACGCTGGTGTCCACCTCGCGCAGCCAGCTTTCGCAGCCGGCCGCACGCCAGCAGCCATCCGCGCCGGCCACAGCACCGCGCAACAGCGAAAGCCTGCCGCCGTTTTCGGCATCGCCCGCCGGCAATACTTCCGGCGAACGCAGCCTCGGCAGCTTCGAAACCAAGGCCACGGCCGCACCCGCGCAGCCCGCCCGCCAGGCGGTGACCCGCCCGGCGGCGTCCAGCGCCCCCGGCGGCGAAGGCTGGATCAGCGATCTGCTGCGCGCCGCCGCCCGCGAGGAAGCCGGCCAGAGCCGCAAGCCCGCGGAACGCCGGCCGGCCGCCGAAACGCTGAATGCGCTCTCGGTCGATATCGCCAGCGCGATCGACCACGACACCGCCGCCGATCTCTGGCACCGGTACCAGCAGGGCGAACGCGATATCTTCTCCCGCCGTCTCTACACGCTGAAGGGCCAGCGCACCTTCGACGAGATCAAGACGCGTTATGAAGGCGACCGCGAATTCCGCACCTCCGTCGACCGCTATATCGCCGATTTCGAAAAGCTTCTGTCGGACGTGATGCACAACAACCGCGACCGCGGCGTGGTCCAGTCCTACCTGACCTCGGACACCGGCAAGGTCTACACCATGCTCGCCCATGCAGCCGGAAGGCTGCGATAGGTCGAAAGACACGACACGAAAAAGGCGGCCTCGGAGCCGCCTTTTTGCTGTTGATGAAGCCACGGTTTCAGAGCTTGTGAACCTCGCTGCCCCCCACAGGGGTCATGCTCGGGCTTGACCCGAGCATCCATACTGCGCAAGCCGTTGACCAGAATGGTATTTTGATACTGTACGATCCCGCCTGGATCCTCGGGTCAAGCCCGAGGATGACACAGGAGAGGCAAGCGGATTTATCAAAAAAGCAGAAGGCGGCCCGGGAGCCGCCTTTTTTTACATCGCTGCAGAAGGATGCAAACCGCTCAGCGGGCGATCCCGACCCTGACGGCGGTGTTCGGGCCGGCCGTCAAGGGCACCGGCAGGTTGTCGGCGCGGAACAGGAACTGCGTCGACATGCCTTCGGCGGGCAGCGTGACTTCCTGCTGGATCACCTGATCGTAAAGCGCGACATCGCCATCGACCACTTCGACGCGGACCGGGACCTGATAGGTGCCCGATTTCGCCTTCGGGCCGCCGACGAGGCGCCCGGCGATCGAGATCGTCTCAAGCAGTTGGTCGCCGCTGGGTGCGGCCGCGCAAGTGCGGCTGAACTCGCCGAGCGAGACCTGGTAGGCGAGATTTTCCGGCGCTTCGGAATTGGCCGGCGAGTAGACGCGTTTGAAAGCAACCTCGTCATCGAGCATCACCTTGGGGCAGAGCTTCGTCAAAGCGGTCAGGTTGATGCCCGGGGTCACCGGTCGGGCGGGCGCGGGTTCCGGCTCGGGCTGGGCCGTCGAGCAGGCCGCCAGTCCCGAAATTGCAAGAACGGCTGCCACGCGGCGGGTAGTACGAAATGACACGGCGAAACTTCCTTTCCTCTCTCAAGGGCTTTTCAAGCCCTCCGGCTTTGCTTTATATCAGCGCCAACACAGATTGTCTGGTCGACCGCCCCCTCGTCTCCATTAGAACGGTCTTAACAGGTAAAGCCTGCCACAAGCTAGACAATTTCCATATTCTGGCAAGCACAAAGGGGCTTTGCGTGGACTATATCTCTACCCGTGGCGAGGCGCCCGTCCTCGGTTTTTCAGATGCGGTTCTGGCGGGCCTGGCGCAGGATGGCGGGCTCTACCTGCCGCGCGAATGGCCCTTCCTGCCGGCGGACAATATCCGCGCGCTGCGCGGCAAGACCTATCAGGAGATCGCTTTCACGATCATCAAGCCGTTCATCGATGGCGAAATCGCCGATGACGAGCTGAAGGCGATGATCGACGACGCCTATGCCACCTTCCGCCACGAGGCGGTCGTGCCGGTGGTGCAGAGCGGCGCGAACCGGTTCACGCTGGAGCTTTTCCACGGCTCCACCCTCGCCTTCAAGGACGTCGCCATGCAGTTGCTGGCGCGGCTGATGGATCATGTGCTGGCAAAACGCGGCCAGCGCGCGACCATTATCGGCGCGACCTCGGGCGATACCGGCGGGGCCGCGATCGACGCGTTTTCGGCAAGCACCCGCACCGACATCTTCATCCTGTTTCCCCATGGGAAGGTCTCGCCGGTGCAGCAGCGTCAGATGACCACGCTCGGCGCGGACAATGTCCATGCGATCGCCGTCGAGGGACATTTCGACGACTGCCAGAACCTCGTCAAGGCGATGTTCGCCGATGGCGGCTTCCGCGACGAGGTGAAGCTTTCCGGCGTCAACTCGATCAACTGGGCGCGGATCATGGCGCAGGTGGTCTATTACTTCACCGCCGGCATTGCGCTCGGCGCGCCCGACCGCGCTATCGACTTCACCGTGCCGACCGGCAATTTCGGCGATATCTTCGCCGGCTATGTTGCCATGAAGATGGGATTGCCCGTCGGCCGGCTGGTGATCGCCACCAATGAAAACGACATCCTCGCCCGCGCGCTGGAGACCGGTCGCTACGAAATGCGCGGCGTCGAGGCCACCACCTCGCCGTCGATGGATATCCAGATTTCGTCCAATTTCGAACGTCTGCTGTTCGAGGCGAGCGGCCGCGACAGCGCCTATGTGCGCCGCGCCATGGCCGGACTGAAGCAATCCGGCGCTTTCGATATCGAGGGCGAGACGCTTGCCAAAATCCGCGCCCTGTTTGCGGCCGGCAAGACCGATCAGGCGGGCGCTGCAGCCGAAATCGCGCGCTCGCTCAGGGACACCGGCGTGCTGATCGACCCCCACACCGCCGTCGCCGTCGCCGTCGCGAGAAAACACGAACGCACGGAAAACCCGATGGTGGTGCTGTCGACCGCGCACCCCGCCAAGTTCCCGGACGCAGTAAAATCGGCAAGCGGTATTGACCCGGCGCTTCCCGCATGGCTTGCTGGTCTGATGGACAAGGAGGAGCGTTTCAGTGTCCTTTCTCCCGACCTGGATGCCATCGAGGCCTTTATTCGTTCGGGCATCCAAAAAGGTTGAGCACTGACCAAAACGAAAGCAGGACCGCATGACCGTAGAGTACACCCGGCTTTCCTCCGGGTTGACCGTCGTTACCCAGAACATGCCGCATATCGAAAGCGTTGCGATCGGAACCTGGATCAAATCGGGCTCGCGCAATGAACTGCAAAACGAGCATGGCATCGCCCACCTTCTGGAACACATGGCCTTCAAGGGCACCAAGCGCCGCACCGCCCGCCAGATCGCGGAGGAGATCGAAAATGTCGGCGGCGAGGTCAATGCCGCGACATCCACCGAAACGACGTCCTATTACGCCCGGGTCCTGAAGGATCACGTACCGCTGGCCGTCGATATCCTGGCCGATATCCTCACCGGCTCCGCCTTCGACGAGGAGGAGCTGGCGCGCGAGAAGAACGTGATCATGCAGGAGATCGGCGCCGCCAACGACATTCCCGATGACGTGGTGTTCGACAATTTCGCGGGCGCTGCCTTTCGC
The DNA here is from genome assembly GCF_021021415.1 of Martelella mediterranea. GTDB lineage: Bacteria > Pseudomonadota > Alphaproteobacteria > Rhizobiales > Rhizobiaceae > Martelella > Martelella mediterranea_C. The sequence continues at coordinate 20,187 of NZ_JAINWJ010000005.1, forward strand.
GACCAGACCATCGGCCGGCCGATCCTCGGCACGCCGGAGACCGTGATGGCGTTCACGCCGGACGATATCCGCCGCTATCTCGCCCGCAACTACACCACCGACCGGATTTTCATCGTCGCCACCGGCGCGGTCGACCATCAGACCTTCGCCCGTATGGTGGAGGAGCGCTTTGCGTCCCTTCCGCGCAAACCGGAAACCCCGCCGCAGATGGAAGCCGCGATCTATACCGGCGGTGAAGTGCGCGAGAGCCGCACGCTTTCCGATGCGCAGATCATTCTCGGCTTCGAAGGCCCGGCCTATCACGCCCAGGATTTCTACTGTTCGCAGATTCTCGCCAATATTCTCGGCGGCGGCATGTCGTCGCGCCTGTTCCAGGAAGTGCGCGAAATCAGAGGGCTGTGCTACTCGGTCTATGCCTTCCACTGGGGATTTTCGGACTCGGGCGTGTTCGCCGTCCACGCGGCAACCGGCGGCGAGCAACTGCCTGAACTAATGCCCGTGATCGTGAACGAGTTGCAGCGCGCGGCCGACCACTTCGATGAAAGCGAGATCGAGCGCGCGCGCCAGCAGATCCGGGCCCAGCTTCTGATGGGCCAGGAAAGTGCTGCCGCCCGCGCCGGACAGATCGCCCGCCAGGTGATGCTCTGGGGCCGGCCGATCCCCAACGAGGAAATGATGCTGCGCATCGAAAACATCACGCCGCGCCGCCTGACCGACCTCGCCGGCCGCTCCTTCTACGATGCGCCGCCGACGCTTTCGGCGATCGGTCCGCTGGACCAGCTTACCGGGATTGAGGACATCGCCGGCAGCCTCAGCTTCAACCACAAGCAGGCGGTGAATGCAGCCGGGTAGGCCAGACGGGCGCCATGCCCGTCGCGCCGGCAGGGCAGTCCCGCTTCTGACTGCGCCGCGGGCCGTTTTCGCACGCGGCCCCGGCGGCTCAAGCAGCCAACCGCCGGAGTGACAGCCGTGGTTGCGTTGCTGCTTTCGTCCCGGGCGCGCCGGCGCCATCGGTTTGCCATACAATCCGCCGATTATCTGCTGCGTCTTCCGCGCACAGAAGATTTCGAGGAGTGGAGAACGCTCAGGACCCGCAGCCGCGCCTTTCTGCAGCCGTGGGAGCCGGTGTGGAGTGCAGCCGACATGACCCGGCGCGGGTTTCGCAAGCGCATCGCCCGCGTCAATCTCGAATTCGAGTCGGGCTCGGGCATCCAGCTTTTCATCTTTGCCAGAAACCCCGACAGGCTGGTCGGCGGCATCACGATCGGGCTGATCCGGCGCGGCGTAGCGCAGAACTGCATGCTTGGATACTGGATGGGCGAGGAATATGCCGGCAAGGGTCATATGTTCGCCGCACTTCAACTCGTAATTCGCTATATCTTCGAGGAGTTGAGGTTGCACCGGATTGAGGCGGCCTGTATCCCCACAAACATGCGCAGCGCGTCGCTGTTGCAAAAAGCCGGCTTCACCCAGGAGGGGTATTTGCACAAATATCTGCGCATCAACGGCGAATGGCAGGATCATCATCTCTTTGCCCTGCTCGAAGACGACTACGACCGCAAAGGGAACTGAAGACCGCTGATGCCAATGTCCCCCCTCACCGCCTGGTTCTGCCGCAAGCTCCTGGCCCTTCTTGGAGCGATCGTCGTGATGATCGCCGTGGCCGTGCCCGCCCTGGCGCTCGAACCGGTGGAAGTGTCGCGCGGCGACGTCGCCATCGACCTGACCTCGCAGGTCGAGCTCTATCCCAATGAGGGCGAGACGTTCCAGATTTCGACGGTTCCCGACCCGAACGGCATAAGGCGTCGCATCGAGGTCCGCTCCACCGGCGACAACCACTCCGGCGACTGGGCGGTGTTTTCACTTGCCAATATTTCCGACGAGCAGCTGGACCGGCTGATCGTCGCGCCGCATTTCCGCCTCGTCGGCTCCGGCCTGTTCTGGCCGGATCTCGGCTCGTCGCGGATCGAGGCGATCACGCCGAGCGAGGGCTTCGCGCTGAACCGCGTCAACAGCGACGATGCGGACGTGTTTTCGATCACGCTCAATCCGGGATCGGTGATCACCTTCGTGGCGGAGCTCAACACCGCCGAACTGCCGCAGCTCTACATGTGGGAGCCCGAGGCCTACAAGGACACCGAAAACGCCTTCACGCTCTATCACGGCATCGTGCTCGGCATTGCCGGCCTGCTGGCTGTGTTTTTGAGCATCCTGTTCGTGGTCAAGGGAACCTCGGTTCTGCCGGCAACGGCCATGCTGGCATGGTCGGTGCTGCTCTATGTCGCGATCGATTTCAATTTCCTGAACCAGATCATACCGTTGTCGGCGTCCGATCAACGCATATGGCGGGCGAGCGCCGATGTCGCGATCGCCTTTTCACTGGTGGTGTTCCTGTTCACCTATCTCAATCTGGCGCGCTGGCATGCCCAGCTCGGCTATGGCACGGCCGCCTGGGGCGTGCTGTTGATGGCGCTGTTCGGGGTGGCGCTGTTCGACCCCTCGGCGGCCGCCGGCATCGCGCGCCTCTCGTTCGCCGCAACCGTGCTTGCCGGCATCGTGCTGATGTTCTACCTGAGCTTCCGGCGCTATGACCGGGCGATCCTGCTGATGCCGGCCTGGGCGCTGATCGTCGCTTGGCTGTTTGCCGGCTATATGGCGGTGACCGGCCGGATCGACAACGACATCATTCAACCGGCGCTCGACGGCGGCATGGTTCTGATCGTGCTGCTGCTCGGCTTCACCGTGATCCAGCACGCCTTTGCCGGTGGGGTCTACCAGCCGGGCCTGTTTTCCGATCTGGAGCGTCAGGCGCTGGCCTTTCTCGGCACCGACGCCACCGTGTGGGACTGGGATGTCGGCCGCGACCGGATCGTCACAGAGCCCGATTTCGCGCCCAAGCTCGGCCTTGCGCCCGGCGCGCTGAACGGCCCCGCGCGGACATGGCTGCAATATCTCCACCCCGCCGACCGCGACCGCTTCCGCTCCACCCTCGACCTGTTCCTCGAATGGCGGCGCGGCCGGCTGAAGCTTGAGTTCCGGGTGCGCGCCAATGACGGGCATTATCATTTCATGACCATCCGCGCCCGGCCGGTGCTGAGCTCGGATGGCGAGGTGATCCGCTGCGTCGGCACGCTGAACGACCAGACGGACCATAAGGTTTCCACCCAGCGCCTGCTGCAGGACGCGGTGATCGACAACCTCACCGGCCTGCCGAACCACACCATCCTCATCGACCGGCTGCAATCGCTGATCGCAATGTCGCGTACGGCCCCGCATCTCCATCCGACGCTGATCGTGGCGGATATCGACCGCTTCAAGGAGATCAACGAGACGCTTGGTTTTGCTGCCGGCGACAATATCCTGATCGCGCTGACGCGCCGCATCCAGAGGCTGCTGAAGCCGGAGGACACCCTGTCCAGAATCTGGGGCAGCAGCTTCGCGATCATCCTGCAATCCCAGAATGACCCGGACGCGATCGCCGAATTCACCGATGCGCTTACTGCGGCGATCGATGTGCCGATCACGTTCGAAAACCGCGAGATCGCGCTCACGGCCGCGATCGGCATTGCGTCCTGGCACGATGACCATGAGACCGCCGAGGCGTTTCTGGAGGATGCCCGGCTGGCGATGCTGCGCGCCAAGCGCATGGGCGGCAACACGGTCGAGACCTATCGTCCGGCGCTCAGAATGCTCGATGACGAGCGCAAGCAGCTGCAAGGCGACCTTGGCCGCGCGATCGACCGCCAGGAAATGACGGTGCTCTACCAGCCGATCGTGAAGTTCGAGGGGCAGAAGCTCGCGGGCTTCAGGTGCTCGCTTAACTGGAAGCATCCCCAGCGCGGCGATGTCTCCGCCGGCGAGATTTTCGAGCTGAGCCGGGAGAGCGGCCGCTCGGCGGAGCTCATCCTCTACACCGTACGTCAAGCGGCAAACGATCTCGCGGCATGGCAGCAATCCGTCGCCAATGCCCGCCCGTTCGTCATGGTCGAACTGAGCTGCAACGAGATGCTGAAAACCAGCACGCTGATCGAGCTGGAGAGCATCGTGCGGGAATCGGAAGTGGCGCCGCGCCAGATCGTATTCTCCATTCCGGAGGATATCGTGCAGGAAGCGCCCGAGCAGGCGAAGCTCGCCCTGCAGTATCTGCGCACCATCGGCGCGGGCGTTACCCTGTCGGGCTTCGGCAATGGCCACGGCTCGCTGACGCTGCTGAAGAGCTTCCGTTTCGACGCGACTTATGTCGACAGCGCGATCTTCAAGTACAATCAGGAACCGCAGGCGGAAATCGTCAAGGCCTTTAGCGAACTGGCCGAGCGCCTCGGCACGGCAATCGGGATCAGCGACCTCGACAATGAGGCCGATGCCACAGCCTTTGCCGAAGCAGGCTGCACCTACGCAACCGGCCCGATCTACGGGGCCGCGGTCGTCTCCTCCACCGCGATCCGTCTTGTGCGCGAGAACGGCGCAAGCTGATCCGGCAAGGTCCGCCCCGCGCTTGCGAACGCCGAGACATCGCCCTGCCGGGCGCGGTTCGGCGTTACGTCGCCGCTTTTCCGGCTTTGGGACCGTTCAGCATGGTGACGATGTAGTCGATTTTCGCGACGATGTCCGGGGTGAGCACGAAGGGATAGAAATCCTGCTGGCCCATTGACTTATGGATCGCATTCATCGCGATCGTCAGCGGTATCCATGCCTCGGCCAGACGTTTGCCGCTGACGCATTTATAGGGGTCGCCAAGCGGTTCGAGCCGGGCGTCATCCACCGCAAGGCCGAAGGCGCGCGCGGTCTCAAGCGTGTCGACGATGTGGAGCGCATGCGCGAAGCTCTCGGCAAAATCCTCCCAGGGGTGCGTCGCCGCATAGGCGCTGACGTGGTGCTCGGGCCAGTCCGGCGGCGGGCCGTTCTCATAGTGACGCTGGAGCGCCGCCTGATAGTCTTCGCGCTCGTCGCCAAAGACCGCGCGAAAGCTCTCCAGCCGTCTGTCGTCGCGCACCAGCCTGTCCCAGACATAATGCCCGACCTCGTGGCGGAAATGGCCGAGCATGGTGCGATAGGGCTCGTTCATCTGGTCGCGGATGATCTCGCGGGTCACGTCATCGGCCTCCGCCGCCCTCAGCGATATCAGCCCGTCATCGTGGCCCGTCATCGCCGGCGTGACCGAACCGTCGGCCTCCACGGTGTCCTCGAGGAAATCGAACACCAGCCCGTTTTGCGGGTCCTGCTTGCGCGTCGGCGTGTCCACGCCCCAGCGCAGCAGAGAATAGAACAGATGCCGCTGGGCGGCGCCGATGCGCTTGAAACGGTTGAGTCCGATCTCGGTGGTTGTGTCCGGTATCAGGTTGTTGTGCCGGCAGGCCAGGCAGAAGGTCTCGTCGTCGTCCTCGTCCACCAGCCAGTTGCATACGCCGATCCCGGTGTTCTCGCAGAGCCGGAAACGCCGGCTCTCGTCATCGGCCTTGTGCCAGAGCTCTCCCTCGCCCTGCCTGATGGAATAAAGGGCGATATCATCCGGCGCAAAGCCAAGCCGATGGCCACAGGCGACGCAGGTATCGTTATCGAAATAAACGGTCTGCCCGCAATGATCGCATTCAAAGATCTTCATGGAGGCCTCGCAATTGCGCCTGCCATCATTGGCAGACGCCCCTAAACGGGAATCCCGGCGGGATTGTTTCAGGCGTGCCCGATATTGGTGGAAAGCGACGACGGGCGCACACCCATCGAATACAGCGCGCGTTCATATTTGCTGTCGAGATCGCGATCGAAAACCATGTCCTCGATCGCCGGGCATGTCAGCCAGTCATTGTTGGCGATCTCGCTTTCAAGCTGGCCGGGAGCCCAGCCGGTATAGCCGAGCAGCAGCGTCGCCCGCTCCGGGCCCCTGCCGGCGGCGACCGATTTCAGCACATCGAGCGTGCCAGTCATCGCCATATCGTCGCTGATCGGAATGCTGCCGTCGCCAGAATAATCGTAGGAATGCAGCACGAAGCCGCGGCCGGGTTCCACCGGCCCGCCGCACAGCACCGGAAAATCGATCAGGGACGGCATCTCCGGATCGCGCTCTTCCCCGACAAGGTCGAGCTGATGAAGGACTTCGGGAAAGGTCACGGACTGGGCGCGGTTGATGATGAAACCCATCGCTCCGTCGCCGGAATGGGCGCAGATATAGATCACGCTGCGTTCGAACTCGCTCTCGGCAAGCTGCGGCATGGCGATCAGAAACTGGCCGTCGAATGGCCCGCGCTCACGCCCTTTTGCAAAGTTCTCCAACACGTCGATCTCCAGCGAACCGTTTGCGCCGCTTTCAAAATTCATCGTAGGCATGAAACCAAGATGGGGCAAGGTCACGCGATATTCAAATCAAATTGTCCGCAATATCATCGAAGCGCCATATCCCCGCCCCGCCCGCTGCGCTAAAGAGCAGACATGAAAACACGCCGCATCCTGATCATCGCCACACTCGCCCTGCCCGCTTTCGCGGGCCTCTCCCATGCCGGTCAAACCGAATGGGCCGAAGATGCCGGCGGGCGCATGCGCATGATCATGACGGCACCCGATGAGGACGGCACGATCCGCGCCGCGCTGCAGGTGGAGCCCGCAGACGGTTTCATCACCTACTGGCGCGAGCCCGGCGAAAGCGGCATCCCCCCGCAGATCACCATCGGCGGCAATGACGACGTGACGCTCGAAGCGATCGCCTACCCGGTGCCCAAGCGCATCGACCTCGCCGGCGTGACGGATATGGGCTATGACGGGCCGGTAACATTTCCGTTGACCTTCAAGGCCGCGCCGGGCGCGCGTCCGCGGATGGACGTCACCGCCTTTATCGGGCTTTGCAAGGACATCTGCATCCCGTTCCAGACGACGTTCGAGATCACCGCCTCCACCTATGACGGCAGCGCGGTGGATACCGCGATCCTCGCCGTCGCCGAGACCACGCTACCGGAAGCGCCATCGGCCGATTTCCGCGTCGAACGCGCCGTCAGCACCGGGCAGGCCCTGGAGCTTGCCCTCGCCCTGCCGGAAGCCGACACCCCCGAAATCACGCTCGCCAGCAGCGGCGGTTTTATCGTCGAAGCTCCGGCGGGCGCGATGAAGGACGGGTTCTACACCATCACCATACCGGTGAACTCCCTTCCCGACGGCCAGGATTCGGTCGGCGGCGACTGGCTGCTGCTTGCCAAGGCGGGTGACCGGGCGATGGAAACGCCGCTTGTGTTTGAAACGGTCTCCCCTTAGGTTTCGTCCCCAGAGGATAAGAGAAGGAGTTTTCCATGTCTGTTTCAAAAGGCGACACGCTGCCCTCCTCCACCCTGCGCGAGCTTACCGAAAACGGGCCGGAGCAGGTTTCCACCGACGATATTTTCAAGGGCAGGCGCGTGGTGCTGTTTGCGGTTCCCGGCGCGTTCACGCCGACCTGCTCGATCAACCATCTGCCGACCTATCTCGAAAACCGCGACGCCATTTTGAGCCGCGGCGTCGATGAGATCGCGGTGGTGGCCGTCAACGATCCGTTCGTCATGGGCGGCTGGGCCAAGGCCACAGGCGGCGAAGGCAAGATTCGCTACCTCTCGGATGCCGATGGTTCATTCACCAAGGCGCTCGGCATGGACCTCGATATGTCCGGCCCCGGTCTCGGCCTGCGCTCCAAGCGCTATTCCATGCTGGTCGAGGACGGCAAGGTGAAGGAACTGAATGTCGAGGACAATCCCGGGGAGGCTACCGTCTCCGCTGCGGCCACCATTCTCGGCCAGCTCTGAGCGCGCAGTCGCTTTCACGAAGTCGCCCGTTGAAAAAACGGAAGCCGGCCGGGGGATACCCGACCGGCTTCTTTCATGCCCGGACGCAACACTTGGCAGGAAGCGCCCGCAGCATTACCACGCCGAGTTTGGCGGAGCCGCAAGCCGTACTCCGGCTGGCACGCTAGTCTCGTCGCCACTCGAAACAACGCTGCAGATGATACAATGTAATTTCGCGGTTAAAACCACTTTTATTAATTAATATTAATTGTATTACATCGCATGTTCAGAATAACAAACCATTCCATCTTCTTTATTGGTTCTGGTAAGATACCCGCGAACGGAGGGCCCGAATGCAACGCGTTGCCAGCAGAACCGTCCGGCGGACGGCGACGGCGGTTCTCGCCGTGGCCTTTATCGTGTCCACGCCGTTCGTGGTGCCGAACGGAATCGAATCCGTGAAGCTGCTTGCCCTGCGCAATGATCCGGTGAAACTGACGGATTACCGGCTGGAGCAGCTGACGCCAGCCGATTACGACCGCGCCATCCGCGAGGCTCTGGCCAGCGACGACCCGGATCTTGCCGAAAGCGTCGTCACCCTTGCCGACAGCCGCGGCGTGCGCATCGACGGCGCCGAGCGCGAACGCGTCGAGATCGCCGTCTCGGAATCTGGCAGCCTTGGCAACCAGATCTACGAGCTTTGGGATGGCGCCCTGACCGGCAAGCCCGACAGCGCCGTCGGGCTCGTGGGCGCGATCGCCACCGACCTGACCACGGTCGGCGATGTCCGCGACATCATCATCGAGGGCGGCTCCTATCTGCAGGGCGAGGATTATGATCCGCTGATCCTGGGCCTGTCGGTGGCGGGCCTTGCGATCACCGGCGCGGTGGTGCTGTCCGGCGGCTCGGCGTCATCGGCCAAGATCGGCACCAGCACGCTGAAGGCCGCCGGCAAGGCGGGCGCGATCGCCACCCCGCTGCGGCGTTCCTTCACCCGGCTTTCCGGAGAGGTGGTCAGCGGCCCGGCGCTGCGCAAAAGCCTGCCGCTGCTCAAGCGCGGGAATGTGCCGGCGGCACGGCGGGCGCTGACAAGTTCGCTTGATGTCAAGCCGCTGGCGAAGATGCAGGATGCGGCCATGGAGGTCGGCACGGTGATGACCAAGAATGGCTTCAAGGCCGGCACGGACATGCTGAAAGTGGCCGACACGCCGGCCGACCTGACCAAGCTTGGCAAGCTCTCGACCCGCTTCGGCAAGCGCTTCCGCGCCATCGTCTTTATGCTGGGTTCCGGCGCGATCACGCTCGCTGGCGTCATGCTGACGGCGGCAAGCTGGACGGCAACCTTCGCGATGTGGCTGGCGGGCGCGGCCTATTTCGGCTATCGCGCCCTCAGGTTCGGCTGGCGGTTTCTGTTCTATCCGGCCGGACGCATGATCGTCCGGCTCTGGGCCTGATCCGGCTTAAACCGTCATATCGAAGACGAGAATACCGGAAATGCCGCCGGCAGCGGCGGCGACGATCTTCTCGCCCACGGCCTGGTGATCGGGGTGATCAAGATAGGCATCGCGCGCGGCCGAATCCTCAAAGGTCACGATGAAGCCGTCGCCATAGCCGCTATCAAGGCCTTCCGGCGAGACGTTCGCGCCGGACTTGAAATCCACGATGCCGGGAATGACGCGCTTCAGTCCGGCGATCTCATCGTAGAGCGCCTGCTTTTCTTCTGGCCCGGCTTCCTGTCGAAATCGAATGAATACGCAATGCATGATCATGATATTTTCCGAAGCGCCTCAGCGCCCTGGCCCCTGTTTAAACGGTTCCATCCCCTGACGCGCCAGTTCATCGGCGCGTTCATTCTCTTCATGGCCGGCATGGCCTTTTACCCAATGTAGAGTGACATCGTGCCTGTTGCGCTCGGCTTCAAGAGCCTGCCACAATTCGGCGTTCTTGACGGGTTTCTTCGCGGCGGTTTTCCAGCCGTTCTTCTTCCAGCCGTGGATCCATTTCGAAATGCCGTCCTTGACGTATACGCTATCGGTATAAAGCGCCACGGTGCAAGGCTCCTTCAACGCCTTCAGCGCCTCGATCGCGGCCATCAGCTCCATGCGGTTATTGGTGGTCAGCTTTTCGCCGCCGCACAGATCGCGTTCCTTGTCGCCGTAACGCAGTACCGCGCCCCAGCCGCCGGGGCCGGGATTGCCGGAGCAGGCCCCGTCGGTGAAAATCTCAACTGTTTTCTTCAAGCCTGTTCCAGTCCGTATTCGCTGGCCGTTTCCACAGAACGGTGAAAGCGCAGATAGCGCAGATATTCAAGCGGGTCCTTCTTGACTACCAGCGCGCCCGCCGGCGTGTTCAGCCAGTCGTAGAGCCGGGTGAGGAAGAACCGGAGCGCCGAGCCTCGGCACAGCAGCGGCAGCGCCTCGATCTCATCTTCGTTGAGTGGCCGCACGCTCTGATAGCCCTCGATCAGCGCCCGGGCCTTGGTGACGTTGAAGGAACCATCCTTCTCGAAGCACCAGGCATTGAGGCAGATCGACAGGTCATAGGCGAGGAAGTCATTACAGGCGAAATAGAAATCGATCAGGCCGGAGAGCCTGTCGCCGATGAAGAACACATTGTCGGGAAACAGATCGGCGTGGATCACGCCGTCGGGCAGGTCCACCGGCCAGCGATCCTCAAGGGTCGCGAGTTCCTCGGTAATCTCGCTCTCAAGCCCCTTCTGCACCTCATCGGCGCGGGCGGCGGACTTGTCCCAAAGATCGACCCAGCCCTTGAGCGCCAGCGCGTTCTTGCGCGTGAGTTCGAAATCCTGGCCGGCGATATGCATGCGGGCGAGCGCGACGCCCAGCTCGCGGCAATGGGTGGCGGCGGGCTTTCTCAGCCACATGCCTTCCAGAAACGAGATCAGCGCCGCCGGACGCCCGCAGAGCCTGCCATAGGGCGCGCCGTCATCGCGGGCGAGCGGCAGCGGGCAGGACAGGCCGCGATCGGCCAGATGCTGCATCAGCCCGAGATAGAACGGTAGATCGCCCTCATCCACGCGCTTTTCGTAAAGCGTCAGGATTAGTGGAAATTTCTCGGTGTGGAGCAGGAAATTGGAGTTCTCGACGCCTTCCGCGATGCCGCGATAGGACAGGAGTTCGCCGACGTCATAGGCTTTCAGAAACTGCCGGAGATCGTCTTCGTTGATATCGGTATAGACGGCCAAATGCTTATCGTCCGTTGACGAAGGCCATGTCTTCGACGGTCAGTTCGACATCGCGGAGCTGGCGGTTGACGAGGAAATGTTCGTTCTCGACGGTGGTCTCGGCCAGTTCGATCGTGGTGTCGAACCGCGCGCGAAACGCCTCGATGATCTCGTTCACCACGACTTCCGGGGCCGAAGCGCCGGCGGAAAGCCCAAGCGTGCCGATCGGGCCGATCGCATCGAAATCAAGTTCGGCGGCGCGCTGGACGAGGATAGCTTCCTTCGCCCCTGCCCGTTTGGCCACTTCCACGAGACGCCGGGAATTGGACGAATTCGGCGCGCCGACGATGATGAAGAGGTCGCAGCCGGGCGCTGCCGCCGACACCGATTCCTGGCGGTTGGTGGTGGCATAGCAGATCGAATCGGCAGACGGGGCGGTGAGGTTCGGGAACCGCTCGGTGAGCTTGGCGATCACCGCCGCGGTATCCTGCACCGACAGCGTGGTCTGGGTCACATAGCCGAGATTGTCGGGATCGGCGGGCTGGTAGCGCTCTGCATCCTCCACGGTCTCCACCAGCGACACCGCGCCTTCGGGCAACTGCCCCATCGTGCCGATCACTTCCGGGTGGCCGGCATGGCCGATCAGCACCACGTGGCGGCCGAGCCGCTCGTGGCGCATCGCCTGCTTGTGGACTTTGGAAACGAGCGGGCATGTGGCGTCGAGATAGAACAGGTTGCGGCTTTCGGCATCGGCGGGCACGGATTTCGGCACGCCATGGGCGGAAAACACCACTGGCTGCTCGCGGTGTTCGGCCGGTATCTCGTCGAGCTCCTCGACGAAGACCGCGCCGCGCGCCTCAAGCCCTTCCACGACATAGCGATTATGCACGATCTCGTGACGCACATAGACGGGCGCGCCATAGCGCTTCAGCGCCAGCACGACGATCTGGATCGCCCGGTCGACGCCGGCGCAGAACCCGCGCGGGCCACAGAGGCGAATGGTCAGTGGGGTCATGGTCATCTCGCTCAAATCATTCCGGGCAACTGATACCAATGATGACGGTCCTTTGTCCAATGCGCGTTTGCGCCCGATGTCGAAGGAAGCGCCGCAATCGCGATGCCGTCGAGCGTGCGCTGCTGCAGACCGCAGCTTATCTTGTTGTCCCCGAAATAGATGCGCGCGCCGGTGAGGCTGGTGAACGCGATCAGCTTCGGGCGGAAATGCCGCATCTTCTCCTCGAATGCGGCGATATCGAAGGCCGACAGGGTCAGCGCCTTGTCCATGCCGCTTTCGCTCTGGTTAAGATCGGTAAGACCGATGCCGTAATCAAGAAGCTTGCGGAAATCCTTCGGCGAAACCTGCTCCGGCGTCAGCCCGATCTCGTGAAGCGTGCGATAGAATTTGTTGGAGGGGTTGGCATAGAACGAGCCGGTGCGCGCTGAAATGTGCCCCTTGGCCGTGCCGCAGAACACGATATCGAGGCCCGGCGCGAGCAGGTCAATCATGCTTGCGCCGCCCGCGCCAGACGAGCAGGCCGACGATGACCGCAAGCACCGCCGCGAGCCCGTACCAGGTGACCGCATATTGCAGATGGTCGTTCGGAAACGAGATCCGGGTCACGCCGCCGACGGGCAACCCGCCCGGATTGGGCGCGTCATCGGCATCGACGAAGAAAGGCACCACCTCACCGGCAGACAAACCGGTCGATTGCGCCATCGCGTCGATATCCTTCCAGTAGAAGATGTTCTGCGCGATATCGTTCTCGGGGACCGCAAAGGATGGTTTTTCGTCGAGCCGGTCGCGGGCAAGGCCGGTCACGGTCACCGTGCCAGTCACCTGCCCTTCCTGTCGGGTCGCGGCATCCTTCATGTCGAACGGCACGAAGCCGCGATTGACGAAGATCGCGCGGCCATCGGCCAGCCTGAGCGGCGTATAGACGTAGTAGCCGGACTGGCCCTGATAGGTCGCGAAGAAATGCCGCTCGCGGTCATGCTCGAACCGGCCGGTCACCTCTATCGGCCGGTATTCGATTTCACTCCTCGGCAGCGCCTCGGCCTCGGCGAGCGTGATCGGCGGCGCCTGCAACTGCTGCTCGACGGAGGCGAGCAAAGACTCTTTCCAGTGCAGCCGGCGCACTTGCCAGTTGCCGAGCGAGATCAGGGTCACGAAGGCGAGCGCTGCCAGCGCCAGCCCCACCACCCGCACAAGCGTCTTCCGTCTAGGCATCGTCATCGCGCTTGATCATGCCCTCGGCGGCGGAGTGGCGGTATTGCAGCACGATCAGAACGCCCTTGAAGGCCCGCAGCGCCGCCAGCGAAAGCGCGATCGCAAGCGGCACCCAGATCACGATATGGACCCAGAACGGCGGCGAATAGGTAATCTCGGTCCACAGCACCAGCGCGATCACCAGAAAGCCGACGGCGAGCATCACGAAGATCGCCGGCCCATCGCCCGAATCGGCGAAGCCGTAGTCCAAGCCGCAGTTGTCGCATTCCGGCTTCAGGGCCAGAAAGCCATCGAAAAGCCGGCCTTCGCCGCAGCGCGGGCAGCGGCCCTTGAGACCGGAAAGAATGAGCGGGGCGAGCGGATTTTGGTCTGCGGGCATGAACCTGAAAGCCTTCCTGAAGCCGGAAGGCGCCTCTTCACTTGATGACGTCTTGCCAGTCGTTGTAGTTGCGCACGCTCAGCGCCTTGAAGAACGGGCAGAGCGGAATGATTTTCCAGCCGCCCTTGCGCGCTTCCTCGACAGCATGTTCGGCAAGCACCTGACCAACACCCTTGCCGCGCAGCGCGTCCGGCACGCCGGTGTGATCGATGATGATCAGCCGTTCGGAACTGCGGGAGTAGGTCATCTCCGCCTCATGGCCGTCAACGACCGTGTAATAGCGGCCGCCCGAGGCGGTCTTTTCTTCCTGTATGGCCATGATGCGCCTTTCCCAAAAACCGACCGCCGCCTCGATGGGCGGCGGAGGGTGGTTTCAAATTCAGTGGCCGGTTTCAGCCAGCGGCGCGCCCCATCCGCCCCAGATATAGATGGTGAAGAACAGGAACAGCCAGACCACATCGACGAAGTGCCAGTACCATGCGGCGGCCTCGAGGCCGAAATGCCGCTCTGCAGTGAACGATCCCCGCGCCGCGCGAATCAGGCAGACGATCAGAAAGATCGTACCGACGATCACGTGGAAGCCGTGGAAACCGGTCGCCATGAAGAAGGTGGCGCCATAAATGGAGTTTTTGAAGGCAAACGGCGCCTCGTAATACTCATAGGCCTGAACGCCGGAAAACAGCAGACCGAGCAACACGGTAAGCGTGAGGCCCTGCAGCAAGCCACGACGATCGCCGTTAATCAGGGCGTGATGCGCCCAGGTCAACGTCGTACCGGAGAGCAGCAGGATCACCGTATTGTAGAGCGGGAAATGCCAGGGATCGACGACGGCAATGCCTTCCGGCGGCCATGTTCCACCGGTCGCTTCCACGCGCGCCGCCTGGATCGCCTCGCCGGTGAACAGGCTGGCGTCGAAGAACGCCCAGAACCACGCCACGAAGAACATCACTTCCGAGGCGATGAACATGATCATGCCGTAGCGCAGATGCAGCGAGACAACCGGGGTATGATGCCCCTCGCGTCCTTCCTTGATCGTGTCCGACCACCATCCGAACATGACATAGATGATGACTGCGAGGCCGATCAGCATCAGCCACGGCTGCGCCAGATTGAGGCCGAGAATACTGAAGGACCCACCGCTGAGATAGCGCATATAACCAACGCCGCCGAAGGCCAGCAGGAAAACGCCGATGGAAGCGACCAGCGGCCAGGGGCTTGGGTCGATGATATGATAATCGTGGTTCTTGTGATGCGCGTCTGCCATTCCTGGTCCCCGTTTCCTCTCTCCCTGAAAACCGCGCCCCGCGTCGGGCGCCGCCTCAGTAAACTAGCATCTACACCGTTTCCGGTCTTTGGCAAATCGCCCGCTGCTTTATCAGCATTTGGTCCGAGTTTGCCGTTTTAATCAATCCCCGCGAACGATAATCCGCGAGTGGTGGCAGCGCTCCTTCAGGAGCTGCCGTCGGAGCCTGCGGCAGACGCCTTCGCTGCGACCGGCTTCTCGTGTTCGAAAAACGTATAGGACAGCGTCAGAACCCTGATATCCTTGGTCTCTTCCGCATCGACAATCGCCGGATCGACGAAGAAGACGACCGGCATCTCCAGCGTCTCACCCGGCTGCAGCACGGTCTCGGTGAAACAGAAGCACTCCACCTTGTTGAAATAGGCGCCGGCCTGAAGCGGCGTGACGTTGAAGATCGCCTGTCCGAGTATCGGTTCGCTACTCTTGTTGCGGGCGGTGAACATGACCTGCACCGTCTCGCCGATCCTGGGCGACACCGACTTCTGCTCCGGCTTGAACTCCCAGTCCAGCCCGGGCGCAACATTGGCGTCGAAGGTCACCTTGATCGACTTGTCGAGCACCACGTTGGAATACTGCTCCACCCGCTGGGCCGTGCCGTTATAGCCGGTGACCTGACAGAATATGCGGTAGAGCGGCACGGCGGCGAAGCTCATCGCGGTCATGCCGAACACGAAAACAAGGCACATCAGGACGATGGCGCCGTTATTGCGTTTGCCGCTCGCTTGCGTCATTTCGCCTCCTCAGGCCGCGCCGAACTTGACCATGGTGATGATGTAGAACAGCACCACGAGGCCGAACAGCACGAAGCCGAGCGCGATATTACGCGCGCGCCGGGCCCGCTTCTGCTTGTCGGTCAATTTCACTGTCTCGATCATGGCCTCACCCGAACACAAGCATGGCCGCGCGATCGACGATCAGGCCGGCGAAGATCGCCGCCAGATAGAAGATCGAAAACGTGAACATCTTCTTCGCCGGCACCATCTTCTGGTCGCCCTCGGCCATCGCCCGCACCTTCAGCGACTGATAGACGAAGTAGCCCCCGAGCCCGGCCGCGAACACGGCGTAGAACGGGCTCGCAAGCCCCGTCAGCGCCGGTGCGACGCCGGCAATCGCGGTCAGCACCGCATAGACGACCATCTGATTCTTGGTGGACTTTTCGCCCGCCACATTCGGCATCATCGGGATGCCGACATCGTCGTAATCGCGCATCTTGAAGAGCGCCAGCGCCCAGAAATGCGGCGGGGTCCACAGGAAGGTGATCGAAAACAGGATGATGCTGTCGAGCGAGATCGAGCCGGTCACCGCAGCCCAGCCAACCATGGGCGGAAAAGCGCCGGCCGCGCCGCCGATGACGATGTTCTGCGGCGTCGCCCGCTTCAGCCACATCGTGTAGAACACGGCGTAATAGAAGATCGTGAACGCCAGAAAACCGGCGGCGAACCAGTTGACCGCGAGGCCAAGCGTCGCCACCGAGAAGCAGGCGAGCGCAATGCCAAAGGCGAGCGCCTCCTCGCGGCCGATCCGGCCCGCCGGGATCGGCCTGTTTGCGGTGCGCGACATCACGGCATCGATATCGGCGTCATACCACATGTTGAGCGCGCCGGCCGCGCCGGCACCGATGGCGATGCACAGGATCGCGATCGCCCCCATGACCGGATTGATCGATCCCGGCGCCAGGAACAGGCCGGCAAAAGCGGTAAACACCACCAGCGACATCACCCGCGGCTTCAACAGCGCGAAATAATCCCGCCCGGTTGCTTCCGAAAGCACGAGATCGTCGCCGAGGTCGTTGTCGATTACTGTCATTGTCAGCTCTCATTTCAAACAAGACCGCGCGCCATTTGGCGGCGCGCGAGCTTTGTTGTTTGTCGCATCGCCTCAGCGGATGCGCGGCAGTTCCGACCACTGGTGGTAGGGCGGCGGCGAGGAAAGCTGCCACTCGAGCGTGGTCGCGCCCGGGCCCCACGGATTGTTGCCGGCGACCCGCTTCTTCGCGAAGGCCTCGAAGATGCCGAACAGGAAAATCAGCACGCCGATGGCCGAGATATAGGAGCCGTAGGACGACACCGCGTTCCAGCCCGCAAAGGCATCCGGATAGTCGATGTAGCGGCGCGGCATGCCCGAAAGACCCAGGAAGTGCTGCGGGAAGAACACCAGGTTCACGCCGACAAACATCACCCAGAAATGAATGTGGGCAACCTTCTCATTGTACATGTAGCCGGTGATCTTCGGGAACCAGTAGTACCAGCCGGCGAAGATCGCGAACACGGCGCCGAGCGACAGCACGTAGTGGAAGTGGGCAACCACGTAATAGGTGTCGTGGAACGAGCGGTCGAGGCCGGCATTGGCGAGCTGCACGCCCGTGACGCCGCCGACGGTGAACAGGAAGATGAAGCCGATCGCCCACACCATCGGCGCCTTGAAGCTGATCGACCCGCCCCACATCGTCGCGATCCAGGAGAAAATCTTCACGCCCGTCGGCACCGCGATCACCATGGTGGCGAAGACGAAGTAACGCTGCGTGTCGAGCGACAGGCCGACCGTATACATGTGGTGGGCCCAGACGATGAAGCCGACCGCGCCGATCGCGACCATGGCGTAGGCCATGCCGAGATAACCGAACACGGGCTTCTTCGAGAAGGTCGAGATGATGTGGCTGATAATGCCGAAGCCGGGCAGGATCAGGATGTAGACCTCTGGATGACCGAAGAACCAGAACAGATGCTGGTAGAGAATCGGGTCGCCGCCGCCATCCGGCGTGAAAAAGGTCGTGCCGAAATTGCGGTCCGTCAGCAGCATGGTGATGCCGCCCGCCAGAACCGGCAGCGACAGCAACAGAAGGAAGGCGGTGATCAGCACCGACCAGGCGAACAGCGGCATCTTGTGCAGGGTCATGCCCGGCGCGCGCATGTTCAGGATGGTGGTGATGAAGTTGATCGCGCCGAGGATCGAGGAAACGCCGGCTACATGCAGCGCGAAGATCGCCAGATCGACCGCCGGTCCCGGCATGCCGCTGGTGGAGAACGGCGGATAAAGCGTCCAGCCGCCGCCGACCCCGTTGGAACCCGCCGGCCCCTCGACGAACATCGAAAGCAGAAGCAGCAGGAAGGCAGGAACGAGCAGCCAGAACGAAATGTTGTTCAGGCGCGGAAACGCCATGTCCGGCGCGCCGATCATGATCGGCACCATCCAGTTGGCGAAGCCGCCGATCATCGCCGGCATCACCATGAAGAAGATCATGATCAGGCCGTGCGCGGTGGTGAACACGTTGTAGAGATGCTTACCCTGGTCAATGGCGGCAGCACCGGCATCGCCATAGACCATCGCGGCCAGGCCGTTGAAGATCTGGATGCCGGGCTCCTGCAGCTCCATGCGCATGGCGACAGACAGAAGACCGCCGATAATGCCCGCACAGATCGCGAAGATCAGGTAGAGCGTTCCGATATCCTTGTGGTTGGTCGAGAAAAGCCATCGCGCGGCAAAGCCGGGCTTATGGTCGTGATCGTGAGCGTGCGCTGCTTCGGCCATATCGCTCTCCTCAATTCTTGTCGGCGAGCATGACCGCGTCCGCGCCCTGCTCTTGATTGTCGATGCTTGCCATCAAAGCGCGGTTGGCGGCTTCGACGTCAGTGGCGGCGGAAGCCTGCCATGTGGTGAACTGCTCGGGCGAAACCGCGCGGATCGCGATCGGCATGAAGGCGTGGTCCTTGCCGCAGAGTTCCGAGCACTGGCCGTAATAGATGCCTTCGGCCTCGGCCTTGAACCAGGTTTCGTTCAAGCGGCCGGGAATGGCGTCGATCTTGAGGCCGAAGGCCGGCATGGCGAAGGAGTGGATGACGTCGGTCGGAGCGGCGGTGACAAGCAGGCGCACGGTTGCGCCAACCGGAACCACCATCTCGTTGTCGACGGCCAGAAGCCGCGGATAGACCGCCCGGTCCTCCTTGCCGTATTCGGCGCGCTGCTCATCGGTCAGCAGATAGGAAGCATAGGAAATCGCGCCGTCCTCGATCTCGGGATAGTCATAGCTCCACAGCCACTGCGTGGCTGTCGCCTTGACCGTCAGATCGGGCTCTTCCGGCATGGTGAGCTGGTTGGTGAGCAGGTTGAAGGACGGCACCGCGAGAAACAGAAGAATCAGCACGGGCGCGACGGTCCACACGACCTCGATCGCGGTGTTGTGGCTGGTGCGCGAGGCGGTCGGGTTCTTCGACTCGCGGAACTTCACCATCACGAGGACCAGAAGGGCCAGCACCAGAAGCACGATCGGCACGATAAACCAGAGCGTATACTGCTCGAACCAGGTAATTTGATGCATGATCGGCGATGCCGCCGGCTGCAGGGTCATCTCCCACGGCTGCGGCTGCGCGGCGAAGGCGCTCCCGCTGCCCGCAAGACAGAGAAGACCTGTCATGCATGCTCTGGTTTTATTCATCACGTTGAATTCTCCCACCATTGTTTGACCTCGGTCAAACCGGATCCTGTTCGTTTGCGCCAGAAGTAACAAAACCGCCCGCGGCGCGATAGCGCCATGATAGTATCTCAAGACGCCGACGCACCCCTTGGCCGGCGAACAGACGACACCGTCGACCGTTTTTGTCCCTCAGTCACAATTATGCCATAGCATTTGCCAATTTGAAGCGTCAAATTGTCTCATGCGGCACGCGCTCCCTCTGATATTTCGCCGCGCTTTCCCAGGTCAAGCCCTTCTTCAGCCGTTGAAAATTTCTTTTGAACGCGGCACAAAGCCCGCTATCGAAAAAGAGAGATATCAATTCACCCGAGGAGCCCGCGCCATGCCCGTATTTCCCGCAGATCATGCGCTTCGAAGGGTCGGTGCGCTAAGCCTCGCCTGCCTGCTGTTTTCAGCCGCCCTGCCCGCTCTCGCCCAGGAGGCCGCGGATGACGGCGCCGGGGAAACATCTGAGGAAGCCGCAACGCCCGCCGCCGAACCCGCCCCTCAGCCGGCGCCGCCCGCGCCGCCGGCCGACAACAGCGTGGTGCGAGAGAATCACGGCGCATGGTCGATGGTCTGCGATCAGCCGCCGGGCTCCAGCGTCGAGCAATGCGCGCTGATGCAGAACGTGATCGCCGACGACCGCCCGGAAATCGGCCTTTCGATCGCGGTACTGAAGACCGCCGACCGCGAGGCGAAATTGCTGCGCGTTCTGACCCCGCTCGGCGTTTTCCTGCCCGAAGGCATGAACCTGTTCGTCGACAACGTCGATATCGGCAAGGCCTATTTCTCGCGCTGCTATCTCGACGGCTGCTATGTCGAGGTCGATATCGACGACGACCTGATGCGGATATTGCGCGCCGGAACCCAGGCGGTGTTCACCCTCAACTTCTCGGTCGATCAGAACTCGATCGGCATTCCGGTCGACCTCTCGGGCTTTGCCGAGGGCTATGACGCCCTGCCCTGATATCGCGGGACGATCGTTCCTATATGGGACGCATGACGAATAAAAAGACGGAAATCACCATGACAGACCGCGACCTCCTCAGCCATTTCGATGCCGATGAAGCGACGATCCGCGGCATTGTTGAAGACACGCTGCACGGCGCCGATGACGGCGAGCTCTATGTCGAATATTCACAGAGCGAATCGCTGTCCTTCGATGATGGCAGGCTGAAGGGCGGCGCGTTCAACACCGGCCACGGCTTCGGCCTCAGGGCGGTGGCGGGCGAGGCCAGCGGCTTTGCCCATGCCGGCGAATTGTCGCTCGGCGCGCTGAAGCGGGCCGCGGCGACCGCCAAGGCCGTGACCCAAGGCTATGACGGCACCTATGCCGAACCGCCGCGCGGAACCAATACGCGGCTTTATTCCGAGGACAACCCGATCGGCGCGCCGTCGTTCGAGGAAAAAATCACGATGCTCGGCGAAATCGACGCCTATCTCAGAGAACGCGACCCGCGCGTGCGCCAGGTCTCCGCCTCGCTCGCCGCCAGCCATCAGGTCGTCGAAATCCTGCGCGCCGACGGCTATCGCGTCGGCGATGTGCGGCCGATGACGCGGCTCAACATCTCGGTCGTCGTCGGCGACGGCGACCGTCAGGAAACCGGCTCGTTCGGCATTGGCGGCAGGCAAAGCTTCGCCGACCTGTTCGCGCGCCAGGACTGGCAGTCGGGCGCCGAGGAAGCGCTGCGCAAGGCCTTCGTCAATCTCGAGGCGATCGACGCGCCCGCCGGCACGATGGACGTGGTGCTCGGAAACGGCTGGCCGGGCGTGATGATCCACGAGGCCGTCGGCCATGGGCTCGAGGGCGATTTCAACCGCAAGGGGCTTTCGGCCTTTTCAGGGCTTGTCGGCCAGATGGTCGCCGCCCCCGGCGTCACCATCGTCGATGACGGCACGATCGAAAACCGTCGGGGCTCGATCTCGATCGATGACGAGGGAACGCCGTCCGGCTACAATGTGCTGATCGAGAACGGCCGGCTGACCGGCTATATGCAGGACCGCATGAATGCCCGGCTGATGGGCGTGGCGCCCACCGGCAATGGCCGCCGGCAGTCCTATTCCGACCTGCCGATGCCGCGCATGACCAACACCTATATGCTGGCCGGCGACAAGACCAAGGAAGAGATCATCGCCTCGGTCAAGAAGGGCATCTACGCCGTCACCTTTGGCGGCGGCCAGGTCGATATCACCTCCGGCCAGTTCGTGTTCGACTGCACCGAAGCCTATCTGATCGAAAACGGAAAGATCGGCGCGCCGATCAAGGGCGCGACGCTGATCGGCAACGGGCCGGACGCGATGAAGCGGGTCTCGATGGTCGGCAACGATCTCGCGCTCGACAACGGCATCGGCAATTGCGGCAAGGCCGGCCAATGGGTCCCCGTCGGCGTCGGCCAGCCGCATCTCAGACTCGACCAGATCACCGTCGGCGGCACGCAGGCGTGACCATCGAATACGAATTCCGGCGGCGAATAGACGACGTGATCTACCGTTTCGCGCCTGACGGACTTGTAAACGGCTTCCCCGCCTGGAAACGCGTCGACCTCGATATCCGGCTCATCCGGCACGCCGACAAGGGCTGGTGCACGGTCGACAGTGCAGGCACGATCAACGGCCGCCCGTGGAATGTGGAACCTGAGGAACAGGGCGCGGCCCCTTTCGAAGGCGAGTGGGTCAGCAAGAAGAACGACAAATCCTACGTATACGATCTCGTGAAACTGACAGACAGAAGCGCTGCCTTTTGAAGGCACGGCTTAGCGGATTGTTTACGCCTTTCGGGCTCAATGGGCCCCATGTATTGCGTAACCCCTTCTTCCGCCGCCATGGCCTCTTCCGCACCCGACATCCGTCCCTATCGGGCGGAGGACAACGCCACGCTTGTCGACATCTGGCATCGGGCCTCGTCCGTCGCCCATGATTTTCTGCCGGCCGAATTGCTCGTCGCGCAGAAGAAGCTCGTTTCTGAAAAATACCTGCCGGAAACCGAGACCTGGGTTGCGGTCGACGGCGAAACGCCCGTCGGCTTCATCGGCCTTATCGACAGCTTCATCGGCGGCCTGTTCGTCTCGCCCGATTGCCAGGGCGGCGGCATCGGCTCCACGCTGCTCGACCACGCCTTCCGCCTCAAGGGCCACCTGCTGCTGGAAGTCTACGCCGCCAACACCCGCGCGCTTTCCTTCTACCGCCGCCACGGCTTCTGCGGCATCAAGCGGCGGCAAACCGACGATAACGGCCTGCCTTTCCCGCTGATCATGATGCAAAAGCCGGTTCCGACGACGTGGCAGCGATCCGAGATCGGGGCCGCCCGCAACTGACGAGCGCCAAGTGTTCTCCGTCAGCCCTGTTCCTTCACAAACGCCGTCAGCACATCGACGATCAGCCCGTGATCGTCCTTGCTCGCAAGGCCGGATACCGTGATCGCGGCGACGACTCCGACATGGCGGATGCGGACGGGAAAGCTGCCGCCGTGGTCGGCGTAGTCGGTGAGGTTCAGGCCGAGTTCGGGGCCGATGGTGCGGCCCTTGCGGCGATGTTCCAGCTCGATCGCGTAGGACGAGCGGTGAAAGTGGAACACGACGTTCGATTTGCGTCGCGCCCACATGTCGTTGTCGGGGGCCGAGCCCGGGAGGGCCGCATGAAACAGCGTCCGGCTTGGCGTGCGGATATCGATCACCACCGGCGCGTCGAGCGCCAGCGCACGGTCCACCAGCCGCTGGCCGAGATCCCAGGCATCGGTCTCGTCGAAACGGGCGAGAACCAGCTTCTTCTCCTGGCCGGCGACCTGATCTTCAAGTTCGTTTGCCATCGATAACTCCCGGGCTTTTCTCACGGATACATGCGGACCTTGTGCCAGCCGCCCTCGGCGGCATTGCGGCGGAACTCGATGCGGTCGTGCAGGCGGAACTTGCCGTCATGCCAGAACTCGATCGAGACCGGCTTCAGCCGGAAGCCCGACCAGTGCGCCGGGCGCGGTATTTCGCTGACGCCGTATTTCGCCGTGGTCTTGGCAACCGCCCTTTCGAGCGCGAACCGGCTTTCCAGCGTTCGCGACTGTTTCGAGGCCCAGGCGCCGATACGGCTGCCGCGCGGGCGCGACTGGAAATAGGAATCGGCTTCTGCGTCGGTCACCACTTCCACGGGGCCGCGCAGCCGGATCTGACGGCGCAGCGATTTCCAGTGAAAACACATCGCCGCCTTCGGTTGGCCGAGAAGCTCCCTGCCCTTCTGGCTTTCGAAATTGGTGTAGAACACGAAACCGTTGGCGTCGAATTCCTTCATCAGCACCATGCGCACATTGGGCAGGCCGTCCTCGTCGACGGTCGCGACCGCGACGGCGTTCGGATCATTGGGCTCGCTCGCCTGGGCATCCTTGAGCCATTTGGCGAACAGTTCGAAAGGGTCGTTCTCCTCGGTGAAATCAGCCTTGCCGCCGTCGTCAGCCATCGTCGTCACTCCCGATCATGTTTCGCCTGCCGCACGGTCGCAATCAAATCGCGGAAAAATCGCGCCGGATGTCCGTTCCGGCAAGCCAGAGAATGGATATGAGAGAAGACCAAACCGCGGCGCCTTGCAAGCGGCGTTTCGCCGGCGAAAGCGCGATCGACGCGGAAAGGTCAGCTTGAACCGATTAGCCGCCTATGCCATAGGCAGAAACCAGATGAGTTTCAAGGAGCATCGACACATGGCGGAAGCAACCGGCCTCATGAAAGGCAAACGCGGCATTATTCTCGGTGTCGCCAATAACCGTTCGATCGCATGGGGCATTGCCAAAGCATGTCATGACGCCGGAGCCGAGATCGCGCTGACCTGGCAGGGCGACAATCTCAAGAAGCGCGTCGAGCCGCTCGCAAACGAGCTCAACGCCCTGATGGCCGGCCATTGCGATGTCACGGATCCTGCAAGCATCGACGCGGTTTTCGCCACACTCGAGCAGGAATGGGGCAAGATCGACTTCGTGGTCCACGCCATTGCGTTCTCCGACAAGGAAGAACTCACAGGCCGCTACATCGACACCTCGCGCGAGAATTTCGCGAAGTCGATGGATATCTCGGTCTATTCCTTCACCGCCATCGCGCGCCGCGCCGAGAAGATGATGAATGACGGCGGTTCCATGCTCACGCTGACCTATTACGGCGCCGAGAAAGTGATGCCGCATTATAATGTCATGGGCGTCGCCAAGGCCGCGCTGGAAGCCAGCGTGCGCTACATGGCCGTCGATGTCGGCGGGCGCGGCATCCGCGTCAACGCCATCTCCGCCGGTCCGATCAAGACGCTGGCCGGCTCGGCGATCGGCGATTTCCGCTACATTCTGAAGTGGAACGAATACAACTCGCCGCTGAAGCGCAATTGCACGATCGACGAGGTCGGCAACACCGCGCTGTTCCTGCTGTCCGATCTCTCCACCTCGGTCACCGGCGAGGTGCTGCATGCCGATTCGGGTTATCACGTGGTGGGCATGAAGGCCGTCGACGCGCCGGACATTTCGGTGGTCAAGGACTGAGCGGCACCTGGCCAGAGAGGGCGCGAACCATCCCGCGCCTTTTTCTTTCAAAGGCTTGAGAACCATTCCCCGCTCGCCGAAAAGTGTGCAAAACCCCCTCCTCCTTTTGAACTTTCGCATCCGCCTGTAATGAAAGTTGATCGGACGACGCGCCAGCAACCACGGGACGCCGAAATTGCAGATTTATGTCATCCGCCACGGCCAGACGGACTGGAACGCCGAGTACCGGCTCCAGGGCCAGCAGGACATACCGCTCAACGATACGGGCCGCAGCCAGGCCAATGGCAATGGCAGCGAACTCGCCGAAATTCTCGGCGCCGACGCCCATCTCTACGATTTCGTCGCGAGCCCGCTTTCGAGAACCCGCGAGACGATGGAGCGCGTGCGCGCCGCTATGGGGCTGACGCCGGAGCTCTACCGCACCGACGACCGGCTGAAGGAACTTTCCTTCGGCGACTGGGAAGGCCGCACGCTCAAGGAGCTCTCGACGGTCAGCCCGGCGCTTCTCGAGGAGCGCGAAAAGGACAAATGGTCCTTCGTGCCGCCCGGCGACGATGCCGAGAGCTATGAAATCCTGTCCTGGCGGGTGGGCGCATGGCTGAAGGACGTGGTGGGGCCGACGGTCTGCGTCGCCCATGGCGGCGTCATCCGCTCGCTGTTCAGGATCGTCGGCGGCGCCAGCACGGCAGAGGCCGCCGAACTCGCGATCCCGCAGGACAATATCCTGAGCCTCGACCCGGAGACCGGCGTGATCGGCTGGATTGTGTAGCGTCGAGCCTTTTCCTCCTCGACCAATTGCTATAGAGCCGAGCCGTGAGAAATGGCCGGTCGCAGGAGGTTTTTGATGTCGCACAACACATTCGGACACATGTTCCGCGTCACCACCTGGGGCGAGAGCCACGGGCCGGCGCTTGGCTGCGTCGTCGATGGCTGCCCGCCCGGCATCGCGTTCACGCTTTCCGACATCCAGACCTATCTCGACCGCCGCAAGCCGGGCCAGTCGCGCTTCGTCACCCAGCGCCGCGAGGCCGATGAGGTGAAGGTGCTCTCCGGCGTGCTGCCGCAGGAGGATGGCGTCACCTTCATCACCACCGGCACGCCGATCTCGCTGATGATCGAGAACACCGACCAGCGCTCGAAGGATTACGGCGAGATCGCAAGACAATACCGCCCGGGTCACGCCGACTACACCTATGACGTCAAATATGGTCTGCGCGACTATCGCGGCGGCGGGCGTTCGTCGGCGCGCGAGACCGCGGCCCGCGTCGCCGCCGGCGCGATCGCCCGCAAGGTGCTGCCCGATGTGACCTATCGCGGCGCGCTGGTGCAGATCGGCAAGCACAGGATCAACCGCGACAACTGGGACTGGAGCGAGATCGCCAACAACGATTTCTTCTGCCCGGACCCCGAAATTGTGCCGGTCTGGGAAGGCTATCTCGATGAAGTCCGCAAGGCCGGCTCCTCTGTCGGCGCTGTGGTGGAAGTGGTCGCCGAAGGCGTGCCGGCGGGCCTCGGCGCGCCGATCTACGCCAAGCTCGACCAGGAGATCGCCGCCGGCCTGATGTCGATCAACGCGGTCAAGGGCGTCGAGATCGGCGAAGGCTTCAATGCCGCTGAACTCACCGGTGAGGAAAATGCCGACGAGATGCGGATCGGCAATGACGGCCGCCCGCGGTTTCTCTCCAACCACGCCGGCGGCATTCTCGGCGGGATTTCGACCGGGGAGCCGATCGTCGCCCGCTTCGCCGTGAAGCCGACCTCCTCGATCCTGACCACCCGCCAGACGATCGACAAGGACGGCAAGGAAGTCGACCTGCGCACCAAGGGCCGCCACGACCCCTGCGTCGGCATTCGCGCGGTGCCGATCGGCGAGGCCATGCTTGCATGCACGATCGCCGATCACTACCTGCGTGATCGCGGCCAGACCGGCCGGCTCGACTGACCGATGGCGATTGCCTTTGGCGCGCCATTCTGAAACAGTCGGACGCTTCACGGAGACGATCATGGCCGACCAAGCCAATCATCATCGCTACGGCGAAAAAAGCGACCGCCAGCGGATGCCCGCGATCATCAACGGGCTGAAATGCCGCTGCCCGGCCTGTGGCGAGGGCAGACTGTTTTCCCGCTACCTGAAGACCGTCGATGCCTGCGCGGCCTGCGGCACCGAAATCCATCACCATCGCGCCGATGACCTGCCGGCCTATCTCGTCATCCTGATCCTCGGCCACTTCATGGTCGGCGGCTACATGACCGGCGCGGAGCTTCTGGATGTGCCGGACTGGGTCCATCTCGCCATCTGGGTGCCGCTGACGGCGATCGCCGCCTTCGCCATCATCCAGCCCATCAAGGGCGCCGTTGTCGGCCTGCAATGGGCGCTGAGGATGCACGGATTTGACGGCAAGGGCGAGGACCAGCCGGCCGAATACTGACGTCGGCCGTTTTCCGCCGGCATCTTCAGGTCTTTCTCAAGCAGCGATGTCCGACGCGCAGACCCTGTTCTTCCCCTCGCTCTTGGCGCGGTACAGCGCTTCGTCGGCGCGCGCATAGAGTTCGCTCTGCGCTTCGCCCGGTATAACCGATGCCACGCCAGCCGAGCAGGAGTAGAAAAATTCCGGGTGATCCGGGAACGGCCGCAGCGAACTGATCTGCGCCAGCATGCGGTTGATGATCACGATCGCTTCCGCGCCGGTCGTAGCCGGCAGCACAAGGCCGAACTCCTCGCCGCCCAGACGTCCGAAACAATCGGTTCTGCGCACCTGCAGCGAGATTTCGCGGGCGAAATCGATCAGCAGCCGATCGCCGGAAAAATGGCCGAAACGATCATTGACCTGTTTGAAATTGTCGAGATCGAGAATGGCGAAACACCCGGGGCGGCCGTTGGCGGCCACGCCGTCCCGGGCGATCATGTCGTTCAGCCGCTCCATCACAAAGCGCCGGTTGGCGATCCCCGTCAGGTCGTCGGTCAGCGAGCGCCTGAGCGCGATATCGCGCTCCTGTCGCAACACGCTGTCCTTGACGAGCAGCTTGGTGATATCGCTGGCAATACAGACCATCCAGCCGTCCTCGTCGACGGTTTCGGTCATCCACAGCCAGCTTCCATCGTGGACATCGGTCTCGAAGGCGCGGAACGGCACCTTGCCGCGCCGCGACAGCGTGCCCTTCAGCCAGAGATCGAAATCGGCCTCGCCGATAACCGTCCCGCGACGCGCCTCGAAATTGCGCCGCATCATATCGCCCCAGTATGGATATTCCTCGTCCGTGAGGAAGAACGCCTCCCGGTACAGCCGGTTGGCATAGACCAGGACATCGTTCTCATCGAAAACCGCGAACATGACACCCGCTGTCTCGATGAACCGCAGAATTTTCCTCAGTTTTCGTTCCATATCGGCGCGATCGTTGTTTTGGCCCGCACTACTTCGAAACTAATCTCAGATATGGGCCGGTTGAGACACAGGACAAGCATCCGCCTTAAGCCAACTCTCAGTTTATCTGTGGCCGACGCCCAGCCAGATGACATGCTTCGCGCCGCGGCGTTTGGCATTGGCGCGGACGATCCGGACCTCCGTGGCAAAGCCGGCCTTCTCCATCCTGGCGGTGAAACGCGGATCCGGACCGGACGACCAGACCGCGAGAACGCCGCCAGGGCGCAGCGCCCTTCCGGAACGCCCCAGGCCGCCGGCATCATAAAGCCGGTCATTGGAGGCGCGCGTCAGCCCGTCGGGACCGTTGTCGACATCGAGCAGTATCGCGTCGAATGCCGATTTCGATTTTTCGATCAGGATTGCGACATCGCCGGTATGAATTTCAACGCGGGGATCATCGAGCGATCCCTTGAAGACCGCGGCCATCTCTCCGCGCGCCCATTTCACCATCGCCGGCACCAGTTCGGCCACCACGACCCTGGCATCGCCCGGCAGAACGGCAAGGGCGGCGCGCAGCGTGAACCCCATGCCGAGCCCGCCGATCAGCACCACCGGCGCCTTGCGCCCGGCCAGCTTCGCGCAGGACAGTTCCGCCAACGCCTCCTCGGACCCGGAAAGCCGGCTGTTCATCAACTCGTTCGCGCCGAGCATGATCGAGAACTCGTCGCCGCGGCGCTTCAGACGCAGCGTGCCTGCCTCGCCGGGAATGGCGGCGCTATCAAGTTCTATCCAGGGAATCATGGCTGCGGTCGCATGGTTGTTTGCGGGTAAAGTCTGTCTGTCCCTTCTAACTCGCCCAAAATCGCCTCCACTGCAACGCAACCGACGAAGAAATGCGACAAGTTCGGCTTTTGGAACGGGGCCGTATTGACTTTTACGCCAGGATTCGTAGTGTCCCGCCAGATTTTGCCGTGGCCACTGGTCCGGCGAGCATGCGAGGCGTCCGATGCGGGCGCTTCTTGATTTTCAAATTAAAGTCCGGGCGTACCGGTTCCGTTTTCCATCAGGGAGAGCGGATTGCTCTTGAAGGCGGAATAAAATGGCAAAGGCAACAACGATCAAGATCAAGCTGCTGTCGACGGCAGACACCGGCTTTTTCTACGTCACCAAGAAGAACAGCCGCACGATGACGGAAAAGATGGTCAAGACCAAATACGATCCGATCGCGCGCAAGCACGTCGAATTCAAGGAAGCCAAGATCAAGTAATCGCGGCTTTCCATCGGCATTTTTTTCAACGCGTGGGCTCTCGCCCGCGCGTTTTTCGTTTTGGGGCTAGGCGGCCGCTCGTGCGATCAGTTGACCGCGCAGGCCGAACATCAGCGCCGCGAGTGCCGCGCAGACGATCCCCATTGCCGCGATCTGACCCGGATAGCTGACATCCCAGTCGATCAGATAGCCCGTCAGGCCCGGTCCCACGGCAGTGGAGAACACCATGAAGGCAATCACGCTCGCCCTGATACTGCCGAGATAGCGCGATCCGTAAAGCTCGGGCCAAAGCGCGCCGTTAAGCGTGCTCGATGCGCCCATGGCGCAGCCGATCAGCGGCATGAAGACGTAGGGGCTCCACGATGCGCCCGTTACAGCCATGATGAAACAGGCGGCGACCAGCGGCAGCAGCATGAAGGGCATGACCGCGACGGAGGAAAACCGGTCGACGAGCACGCCGGTTACCAGCATCGCGGTGAGGCTTGCGATCGACAGCAGGAAAAACGAGCCCGCGAACATCTCCAGCGTCCAGCCCCTGAGCTCCACCATGTAAACCTGATGAAAGAAGATCGTGGTGCCGATAAAGGGCGGCGCGAGAAAGACAGCAAGCACCGGCCAGAACAGCGGGTCGCGCAGCACTTCGCCGCGCGTCCAGTCGCGAGGCGCGGCGGCGGCGCCGTTCTCGGTGGCAGCGGTCTGCGGCTCCCGCTCCACCCGCATCAGCGCGACTACCAGCGGCAGGCCGACGACGAGAATCAGCGCGGTCGCTGCAAGCCAGCTTCCCCGCCAGCCGACCACTCCCGAAACAACAACGAAGATTAGCGGAAAGCTCGCCTCGCCGACCTGAAAGCCGAGTGAAGACAGCGATACGGCGCGGCCGCGCATGGCATTGAACCAGCGCCCCATCGCTGTTACCGCGATATGGCTCATCATCCCCTGCCCGAACAGACGCAGCATGTAGAGCGACAGGAACAGAAGCACGATCCAGTGCGACAGCGCCATGATGACCGTCGCAAGCGCCAGCAGCGGCATGACGATCAGCACCACCTGAACCACGCTCTTGTAATCGACGATCCGGCCGAAACGCGCGAGCGTCAGCGCGCTCAGCAAGGTTGCGCCCATGTAGAGCAGGCCGAAAGCACCATGGCTGAGATCATATTCGGCGCGGATTTCGCCAGCGGACAGAGAGATGAAATAGGTCTGACCGAAGGCCGTGAAGTAGTTCATCACGAAGGCGCCGCCCACCCAGCGGGCGTTTTCACGCAGGAATGACAGGAAATGCATGTTGAAAGCCTCTGAACCGGGCGAACCGAAGGCGAGCCCCGCCCTCCTCCCGGTCTGCCGATCCGGGGCCTCCCTAGGATCGGGAGACTGAGCGACGTCAGGTTAGCCCCACGGCTTGCCGCAGCGCAACCCCTGTCACGGATGCGGGTCGTCGCCGGGCTCGGACCGCGCCGGCAAAGCCTTCGCCCGCTTGGCCGCCTTTTTCTCCGTCCGGTGCTCCGCCTTGCGGCGGCGGCGTTCGCGGCGGGCGTGGTTGAAGGCGATCAGCCTTGCGCGCGAGCCGGCGACCGCGTGGCCTACAAAGGCCCGGCCGCGCCCGACCTCGCGCAGCTCCTGCGCATAGGCGACGGCAAGGGCATTGCGGTAGCTTTCCAGCCCCTCCGTCAGCGTCGCCTCCACGCGGCGCATCACCGAAACCCAGACCGGCGAGACCAGCAGCGTGATTGCCGTGACCGCGATCACGAGACGATAGAGATCGTCGCTGAGTGCCGCGGCGGCCAGCCCGGCGGCGGCGAGCACGAACGAGAACTCGCCGACCTGCGCCATGGAAAGTCCGGCGATCAGCGCCGTCTGCGGCGAAGAGCCGGTCCAGCGCAGGAACATGACGTTCAGCACTGATTTCGCCGCGACGACACCGACGGCGGCCAGCAGGACGATCGCGAGATGGTCCCAGATGAAGGTCAGGTCGATCAACAGGCCGATGGACAGGAAGAAGATCACCAGCAGAACGCTCTGGATCGGCTCGACCACGGGAATGACACGGCTGCGCAGGGTGGAATTGCCGATGCAGATGCCGGCGAGAAACGCACCATAGGCGGGCGAAAGCCCGGCAACGCCCGAAATCGCGGCCGCTGAAAAGCACAGCGCCAGCGCGCCGAGCGCCAGCAGTTCCACCTTGTCCTCCACCTTTTCCGCGAACGGCACCTTGAGCTTGCCGAAACGGCCGAAATACCAGAGCAGCCCCGCCATGATGCCCACGGCCACCATCACGCGAATCGCGGTCGCGGTGATATCGAACCCCTGCCCGCCGAAGCTCGAGACAAAGATCAGCATCGGCACGACCGCGATATCCTGCGCGATCAGCACGCCGACCGCGATCCGACCGGCATCGCCGCGCAACGCATCCATCTCGTCCAGCATCTTCATCGCCACCACGGTCGAGGAGATCGCAATGACGAAGGACAGAATCACGATCTCGCGGGTGGTCACGTCCAGCAGCAGGCCGATCAGCACCGCCAGCACGGCCGCGCTGACCAATTGGCCGCCGACCACCAGGAGCGCCTGGCGCAGGGAGATGACGAAGGCCTTGATCGACAGCTCCATGCCGATGAAGAACAGCAGCACGACAACGCCCATTTCGCCCAAAAAGGCCACGCTGTCATTGTTCTCGATCAGCCCCAGGCCGGTGGGTCCGAGCAGGATGCCAGCCAGAATGAACCCGACGAGCGGCGGCTGTCTGAGCCACAGAAAACCGAGACCGGCGAGCGCTGCAACGGCGATGACCAGCGCGACAGCCGCAAAATCGCCGCCATGGGACCCGGCCTGCGCAACGGCTTCGTGGACAACCTGCTCCATCGATTTCCTTTCGATTTGCTATGGATCAGAACATAGGCGGTAACGCCTGAAAAGCTCAAGCGTCCCGCGCGGTGGAAAAAAAGATATAAGCCTGAGCAATCACTATATAACCAAAAGGTATCGCCCCTTAACCCCTTGTTCCTGAAGGGTTTAGGCACGACGATCGCCGCGTGATGCGCGAACAGGCATCCGCTTTTTCGCCGCAGTTTGCGCACCGCAGCAACAAAATCGCTTTGTCAGCGCCGAAAATAGTCATATATTCGTAACCATAAATGGAGGAGACGATATGAGCTTATCACGTTCCCTGCATACGATCCTGATCGGAGCCGCCTTCGTTTTCGTCGCGGCCATGCTGTTCATCTAAAGGATCGTCCCGCGCCGGATGGGCATGCAGCCCTTCAAGGAACCGGCGCCCCTGGTTTCGCGTTATATGACTGGACTTCGCGGCGTGGCTTTCGAGCGCACCGCGAAGCCCGTTTACCGCCGCAATTTAATGCGACGGTCGCGCAAAACGCATGGGAGTACAGACATGTTCGAACAGAAGACTTCCGCAAGCGACATCATGGATCGCCTGCGCTTTTCCCAGAAAACACCCGTGGAACGCGCCAGCGCGATGGTACGCGACGAGGTGGATGCGCTGGCCCGCACCGCCCGCAAACATCCGGCCGGCAGCGGCTCGGCGCTGGCCCTGGTCGGTCTCTTGGCGTTCGGCCTCGGCTTCCTCACCGCCCATGCGGGTCAGGATGGATCCGTGCCGAAGAAGCGGCTGTTCCGTTCGCGTCAGCGCGTCGGCAAGCCGGTCTACCGCAAGCGCACGCCCTATTACGCCATGAAGAGCAAGCGCCGCGCCTCCACCTGAGCGTTACTGCCAGTATTCGTCGATCCACGGCGTCGGCCGGGCGTATTTGTAGATTTTCTTCCAGGCCTGCTCGACCGGCCAGGCCCCGATCGCCGCTTCGTCGGGATCGGGCTTGCCGGTGAATGCGACGATTTTGGCGTTTTCGGGAAGCTTTGGCGTTCTGAAGAAGTTCAGAGGCCAGTATGGCACGAGGGTGTGCTTGAAACTGACGCACCAGTCGCGCGGCCAGAATTCCATCCGGTCGATGACCCTGGAAATATAGACCTGCTCGATCCCGTATTTGCGCCAAATGCCTTCGCCATCCGCCTCGAAATCGGTGAAAATATGGGTATTGCGCCCGACATTCCACCGGAAGACGGAGGTGTTACCGATTCCCTTGCCGATCTGGGTCCAGTTCTCGCAGGCGCAGAAAACGCCCGGCTTGTAATCGAACATTGCGTCGATATCGCCTGTGATGACGATATCGAGGTCGAGAAACAGGACATCGCCCGACAGATTCGCAAGCGGAGACTGCCACAGCGACAGCTTGCGCCACGGCGTCCAGGCGATCGCATCCGGAATGTGGATTTCGGGAAGCGGAAAGACTTCAACAGCCGGATCAACGCCGGTGGGGTCATCGGTAAAACACACCAGCCGCGTTGGGCGCACGGTGTGTCGCTTGATCATGGACCAGAGACGGTTCACATAGAGCGCAGGGTAACGTGTTCCCCATTTCATGCATACGATGGTCTGCAAGTTCAAATCCTTGAAATTCCGGCGGGAACCCGACGCGTCAGAGCGAGGCCGAGATACTTGTCAGCCATGTAGGTAATATGGCACATCGAATGCAACCTTGGCAGTAATTTAGAATGGGGGAAAATTCGGATGGGTTGTGAGGCCCCTCTTCTCCGGAAACCTTTTTATCCCCAGTTTCAGACGGAGCAAGCCCGAATTTGACGAAACACATCACGATATGCGGCGTTGGCTCGCATGAATAAGACCCAGTCCAGAATTCTGCAACTGCTGCCGGCGCTCGGCGATGGCGGCGTTGAACGCGGCACCGTGGAAATGGCGTCCTATCTCGCCCGCAGGCATATCGAAAACTGGGCGGCGAGCGCGGGCGGCCCGCTTCTGGAGCCGCTGAAGGCCACCGGCACGCATTACATTCCGCTCGACGTAGGCCGCAAATCGCCGCTCGCGATTGTCGCCAATGCCAGGAAACTTGCGCGCGTCATCGATGACAACCGGATCGATATCGTGCACGCCCGCAGCCGCGCGCCGGCCTGGGCCGGCTGGCTGGCTTGTCGCCTGTCTCGTCGCAAGCCCCGGTTTCTGACCACCTTCCACGGCGTTTACAGCCACGGCAACGCGTTCAAGCGGGCCTATAACAGCGTGATGCTGAAGGCGCCGGTCGTGGTGGCCAATTCCGCCTTCATCCGCGACCACATCATCTCGGTCTACGGCTTCCCGGCCGAGCGCATCATCCTCTCCCCGCGCGGCGTCGACACGACGCTGTTCGACCCTGCCACTGTCAGCGATGAACAGCGCGAAAGCGTGCGCAAAGACCTCGGGGCGGAAGACGGCGCGCCGCTCGTCACCATTGTCGGTCGCCTCACCGACTGGAAAGGCCATCGCTACCTCGTTGAGGCGGCCGATCGCGCGGCGAACAAGACCTGGCATCTCGCCATCGTCGGATCGGGCAATGAAGGCATTATCGCCGACCTCAAGGCGCTGATCGCCGAGCGCGGCCTTGGCAGCCGCGTCACCATCGCCGGAAGCCGTCGCGACATTCCGGCGATCATGGCCGCTTCCGACCTCGTCGTCTCGACCTCCACTCGCCCGGAAGCCTTCGGTCGGGTGGCGATCGAGGCGGAGGTGATGGGAACGCCCGTGATCGCGACCGCCCATGGCGGCAGTCTCGAGACGATCATCGACGGCGAGACCGGCTTTCTGGTCCCGCCCGCAAACGCCGACGCCCTTGCCGAGGCCATCGACGCGGCGCTTGCCGACCCGGCGCGGCTGAAGGCAATGGGGCAAGCGGCACGCGCCCATGTGCTCGCCAATTTCACCGTGGAGATGATGCTGGAGAAGGAATTTTCCGCCTATGAGGCGGTGATGAGCGCGTAGACATCGCCAGAGCCAGGACTTCCGCTCTGGCTCATCGGCAGCGCCTTAGATCGCCACCAGACCTTCCTTCTTGATCTGGCGGATGGTGAGCATGGTGCGCACGGTATCGACATGGGGGTTTGCGGTCAGAACCTCGATGACGAAATCCTGGAACTGCATCAGGTTTTCACACACGCAATGCAGCAGGAAGTCGGTTTCGCCCGAGGTCATCCAGGCCTGGCGCACGATCGGCCAGTCCTCGCTGGCGCGCGAAAACGCCTTGAGCTCCACCTCCGACTGATGCTTCAGCCCGACCATGCAGAAGGCGACGAGATCATAGCCGAGCTTCGGCCCGTTCAGCATCGCGTTATAGCCCTCGATGATGCCCGCCTCCTCCAGCCGGCGCACCCGGCGCAGGCATGGCGGTGCGGAAATGCCGACCCGCTCGGCGAGTTCGACATTGGTCATGCGACCGTCCCGCTGGAGTTCGCGCAGAATTTTAAGATCGACAGAATCGAGATCGGCGCGCATCAAGGGCTCCTGCGGCGGGAAAATCGGGCGTATACGCAATTTTATTACAACATACAGCCAGATTCTTTCAACTGGGAGAAATGGTCTGTTGGTAGCTTGCCGTCCGGCCTTGAAACAGACGGCCTTCCAGCCATAAATGGGGGCAGACTTGCAACTGTTGCGGCGTGCCCCTCTTTGTGGCGCGCCAAAAGGATTTTGAGATGGCAGACCACCACACCCAGGTGCTCATCATTGGTTCCGGCCCCGCCGGCTATACCGCCGCGATCTACGCAGCGCGCGCGATGATGAAGCCGGTGCTGATCGCAGGGCTCGAACAGGGCGGACAGCTGACGATCACCACCGATGTCGAGAATTATCCGGGCTTTGCCGATCCGATTCAGGGCCCGTGGCTGATGGAGCAGATGCTCGCCCAGGCGGAAAATGTCGGGACCGAGATCGTCAACGATATCGTCACCAAGCTCGACCTGTCCAAGCGCCCCTTCACCGCCACCACCGATTCCGGTGAAACCTGGATCGCGGATACCGTCATCCTCGCGACCGGCGCCAAGGCCAAATGGCTCGGTCTCGAGAGCGAGCAGACCTTCAATGGCGGCGGCGTTTCGGCCTGCGCCACCTGCGACGGCTTCTTCTATCGCGGCAAGGATGTGGTCGTGGTCGGCGGCGGCAATTCAGCGGTGGAGGAAGCGCTCTACCTCGCCAATATCGCCAAGACCGTGACGGTCGTGCACCGCCGCGACACGTTCCGCGCCGAGCGGATCCTTCAGGAAAGGCTGTTCGCGCTGGAAAACGTGAAGATCGTCTGGGATCACGCGGTGGAGGAAATCGTCGGCACCAGCGCCGTGCCGCCGCTTCCGCCATCAGTGACCGGCGTCGCGGTGAAGAACGTCAAGACCGGCGAGAAGCAGACCATCCCCGCCGATGGCGTTTTCATCGCGATCGGGCACACGCCGCAGGTCGACCTGATCCGCGACCAGCTCCGCCTGAAGCCCAACGGCTATCTGTGGACCGAGCCGGGCACCACCAAGACAAGCATTGAGGGCGTCTATGGCGCCGGCGATGTCACCGACGACAATTACCGTCAGGCCGTGACGGCGGCCGGCATGGGCTGCATGGCGGCGCTTGAGGCGGAACGCTTTCTGACAGGGCAAAAGACCGGCACGCTGGCTGCCGCGGAGTAGGGTAAATGAAAAGCACGAGCATGCCTCTGGACTGGGACAAGCTCAGGATCTTTCATGCCGCGGCGGAGGCAGGATCGTTCACGCATGCCGCCGACAAGCTCCATCTTTCGCAGTCAGCGATCAGCCGGCAGGTCTCCGCGTTGGAACAGGATGTCGGCGTCAAGCTGTTTCACCGCCACGCCCGCGGCCTGATTCTCACCGAACAGGGCGAACTGCTTTACCGCACCGCCAACGATGTGCTGCTGAAGCTCGAAAGCGTGCGCTCACGGCTGACCGAGACCAAGGAAAAGCCGTCGGGCAAGCTCAGGGTCACCACCACGGTCGGCCTCGGCCAGGGCTGGCTTACCGATAAGGTGCAGGAATTCCTCCAGCTCTATCCCGACATGCAGATCCAGCTCATCCTCGACAATGAGGAGCTGGACGTGAACATGCGCCACGCCGATTGCGCGATCCGCCTGCGCCAGCCGCAGCAGCCGGACCTGATCCAGCGCAAGCTGTTTACCGTGCACATGCATGTCTACGCCTCGCCCTCCTATATCAACCGGCATGGCGAGCCGCAGTCGCTGGAAGACCTCGACAACCACCGAATCATCACCTTCGGCGAACCGGCGCCCGCCTATCTGCTCGACGTGAACTGGCTGGAGATCGCCGGTCGCTCGCCCGACAGCCCGCGTCCGGCGCATCTGCAGATCAACTCGCTGACCTCGATCAAGCGGGCGGCGCTTTTAGGAATCGGCATCGTCATGCTGCCGGATTATATCGTCGGCCGCGATCCCGGCCTGCTGCAGCTCGTCACCCACGCCGATGTGCCAAGTTTCGACACCTATTTCTGCTATCCGGACGAACTCAAGAACTCCGCCAAGCTGAAAGTCTTCCGCGATTTCATCGTCGCCAAGGCCCGCAACTGGAGCTACTGAGCTCCCTCCCCTTCGGCTGCGGCGTTGATCCTTCGCTCGCAGCCGCGTTATCATGAAAAACATGCGTCTAAATTCAAACTGCTGACAGAACCGCGGCTTCAGAGGTGTTGATGCTTGCTGATCCCGCCAAAGGGGTCATGCTCGGGCTTGACCCGAGCATCCATACTGACCAACCAATTGAATTATAGGTTTGTTTTAACGCTGTACCAACCTGCCTGGATCCTCGGGTCAAGCCCGAGGATGACGCCGAGGGGGTGAAGAGGGTTGTCAACACCTTGGTGAATTCCGCCTATTTTTTAGGCTGTATCGTCGTTCGTCCTAATTTTAAGCAAAATCTGCTGCATTTTTCATCTTTCGCATGGCAGCCATGCACAAAGATGCATTGTGAAATGCCTAATTCAGGGGCATATAGCTCGCAGCTGATGCAGGTGGTGCCCAACTTCTCCCTGGTGCACCGCAGCAGCTGTTCCCCTCTGGAGGTTTTGAGAGACCTTCTAACTCAAAGGGCCCCGGTTTTTCCGGTGGCCCTCTTTTTTTGCCCGCACGAATTTGTTGTTTTTTTCCGCAATCTGCGATGAAAACTATTGCAACGCGCACAAAAAAGAACCATATCGATTATAGCTGATGCGTTCGATACGGCATCCCAGCCGTATTGCAGCAGCTGTTCCCCTCTGGAGGTTTTACCTTCACACTTACAAGGGCCCCGTTTCGGAGGCCCTTTTTTTTGTGCATCGCCAGCATCCTTCGAACCGCTTACCTTTGAGGTGCGTAAACGCTTTCTTTTGGTTTATACATTAGAGCGTAAGCCATGTAGAAAGACGGCAGGCAAGCTTGCAAAAGCCGCCGTCGCAACGGCAAGCCGGGACGGAGGCTGTAAATTGCACCTGCGCCGGGCCTCCGCTACAAGTAGGCACCGGAAGGAATTTGATGGCTAACCTCTTTGACCCCATAACGATCGGCGATGTCACAATCGAGAACCGGATCATTATGGCGCCGCTGATGCGCAATCGCTCGCCTGAAGCCGTTCCGAACGAGCTCAATGTCGACTATTATCGCCAGCGGGCAAGCGCGGGCCTGATCATTTCGGAAGCCACCGCGATCACCGAACAGGGCCAGGGCTATTCCAACGCGCCGGGCCTCTACAGCGATGCCGCGGTTGAAGGCTGGCGGAATGTCACCAAGGCGGTGCACGAGGCCGGCGGCAAGATTTTCTGCCAGTTGATGCATGTCGGCCGGGTATCGCACAAATCGCTCCAGCCCTTCGGTGACCCGCCGGTGGCGCCATCGGCCCTGCAGGCCCGCGCCAAGACCTTCGTGGTCTATTCCGACGCGACCAGCGACTTCATCGAGACCTCGATGCCGCGCGCGCTGAAGCCGTTCGAAATTTCGGGAATCATCGACGATTACCGCCGCGCCGCCGCCCGCGCGCTCGAGGCCGGATTCGATGGTGTCGAGATCCATGCCGCCAACGGCTATCTCATCGACCAGTTCCTGCGCTCCGGCAGCAACCAGCGCACCGATCTCTACGGCGGCCCGATCGAGAACCGGGCGCGCTTCATGTTCGACGTCGTCGGCACGATTTCGCGGGAGATCGGGCCCGGCCGCACGGCGATCCGGCTTTCGCCCGTGGCCCCCTCCAACGATGTGCATGACGACAATCCGCAGGTTCTGTTCAATTACCTGGCAAGCCAGCTCAGCGCCTACGACCTCGCCTATATCCATGTCATCGAGGGCGCGACCGGCGGGGACCGCAATTACAGCCAGGGCCCGCGGCCTTTCGACTACGAGGAAATGCGCCAGACCTACTACCGCACAGATGGGTCCGGCGCGTGGATGCTCAACAATGGCTATGACCGCCAGCTCGCCATCGACGCGCTTGAAAAGGAGCGGGCCGATCTGATCTCCTTCGGCCGCGCCTTCATCGCCAATCCGGATTTGGTGCGCCGGCTGCGGATCAATGCCCAACTTAATGCGTTGGATCAGAGAACGCTTTTTGGCGGCGATGCCAAGGGTTATGTCGACTACCCTCCCCTCGGCGGCTAAGATCACCAGAAGCGCTCACGGATCAATGCGCCGCCATTGGCGCCATCACGGGGGCCTTGTCAATCGATGCTGACCTTTCTGCGCGGTGAAATCCTGCTGCTGCAGGCGCTTCCTGTTGGCGCGCTTGCGTTGTTCCTGGAACATGACGTGATGCATGCCGGGCAGATCTTTTCGCTTCTGGCCGCCGCCCTGTTGGTCGTGTCGATCGCCTGCGCCTCGATGCGCGTCGCCCACCACGCCGAAATCCTCGCCGCCAAGGCCGGCGATCCTTATGGCACCATGATTCTCACGCTGTCCGCAGTCTTGGTGGAGGTGATCATCCTGGTGATCATGATGCGCGAGAGCCAGCAGCCGACGCTGGTGCGCGACACGATCTATGCCGCCGTCATGCTGGACATTAACGGCATTCTCGGGCTGGCGGCGCTGCTGGGCGGGCTGAAGCACGGCGAACAGCCCTATAATGATGATTCGGGAAAAACCTATTCGGTGATGATCATGACCGCCATGGGCATTTCCATGGTCGTGCCCGATTTCGTGCCGCAGGCAAGCTGGCATATCTATTCCGGCTTCACCATTGCCGCCATGATCGCGCTTTATGCGCTGTTCCTGAAGCTGCAGGTCGGCCAGCACAGCTATTTCTTCGCCTATCGCTATCCGCGCATGAAGAAGGCCACCGAAGGCGAGACCGGTCATGCAGCGGAGGAAGGCTCGACCACCGTCTCCGTCATCACCCTCATCGCCGGCGTGGCCGTGATCGGGCTTCTCGCCGAGTTCATGGCCGCCTTTTTCAATGACGGGCTGGAAGGGACCGGCGCGCCGCTGGCGCTGACCGCCATACTGGTCGCGGCGATCGCGGCCGGACCGGAAATCCTGACCGCCCTGCGCGCAGCACTCGCCAACCGCATGCAGGCGGTCGTCAACATCGCGCTTGGCGCGTCACTTTCAACGGTGATCCTGACCGTTCCGGTGATCGAGGCAATCGCGCTTTTCACCGGCCAGCCCTTCACAATGGCGATGACCCCGGTTCAGATCACCATGACCGCCATCACGCTGGTCGTCGCCGCCATCAACATCAATGACGGCGAGACCAATGCGATCGAGGGCATGACCCATTTCGTGCTGTTTGCCACCTTCATCATGCTCTCGATACTGGGCCTTTGATGCGCAGCGGTTCCGGGGCGGAGGAGCGCGGCAGGGTGACGCCGATATCCTCAAGCGCATTGCGGATCGCGGTATCGAGCGGGGTGCGCGGCTCGCGGCCCAGAACGGCAACCAGCTTTTCGTTGGTCATGTGCATCGGCTCCTTCCAGAGATAGCGCACCTCCAGCACCTCACGCATCAGGGTCATGAACGGCGCAAGCAGAGGCACGATGAACCAGGGAAACCGGCTGACTTTCAGCTTCGGGTCGCCGGAAACCCGGCGGATCGCCTCGATCATCTGCATGCCGTCGGCATCGTAAAAGCCCTCGAAATGGAAATTGGCGAATTTCGGCAACTGCCCTGCCCTGTCATTGAGCCCAGCGAAGGTTTCGGCGAGATCGGGCAGATAGGCCCATTGATGGCCGACGCCGGGCGTTGCCGGATTGGTGACCCGGGTGAGCGGCGCATGCGGCTTGACCATCTGCCCGAACCAGCTATTGCCCGCGGCGCCGCCGCCGAAGAAATCGCCCGCGCGCACCAGAATGACCTGGGTGCCCTCAAAGGCCGCTTCCCTGAGACGCTCTTCCACCGCGACCCGAATGCGTCCCTTGCGGGTGTGCGGGTTCTGCGGGCTGTCCTCGTTCGGATAGGGAAATACATCGCGCCCGAAATTATAGATCGTGGCCGGAAACAGGATGCGGGCATTGGCAAGGCGCGCCGCGCCGATGGTATTCTCCAGCATCGGCAGCACCAGTCTGTCCCAGTCCTTGTAACCGGGCGGGTTGACGCCGTGGAATATCAGCTCAGCGCCCCGCGCCGCGTTCTCCACGTCCGCGCGGCGCATCGCATCGCCCTTGATCCATTCATAATGCGCCAGACGTCCGTCCAATCTGGACGGGTCGCGATTGAGCGCGCGGATATGGTAGCCGCGATCATTGAGCGCCCGGGCCACAGCGCCGCCAACGCCGCCCGTGGCTCCAAGAACAAGCGCCACGGGTTGTCTGTTCATGTCTGACATTTCCGTCTCCTTCATTCGAGTGTGACCGCAATATCGGGGTAAATCTCATTAAACGGAATTGTATAAAATCGTTCCATTGGTATACATAATTTTATGGATACGCAGAGTTGGGATTATTACCGCACCTTTCTGGCGGTGCTTGAAAGCGGATCGCTTTCCGGCGCCGCGCGGCGTCTGGGCCTGACCCAGCCGACCGTTGGCCGCCATATCGAGGCGCTGGAGCGCGACGCCGGCCAGCAGCTTTTCACCCGCTCGCAGCGCGGACTGGAGCCGACCGACACGGCACGCGCCATGAAACCGCTGGCCGAGGCCATGGCAGCCTCGGCCGACGCCATGCGCCGGGCCTCCTCCGAGACCCGCGACGAAGTCTCCGGGAGCGTACGCATCAGCGCTTCCGATGTCATTGCGGTGGAAGTCCTGCCGGATATCCTGGCGCCGGTCATGACCGCTTACCCCAGGCTGGAACTCGAACTTTCGGTTTCCGATGCGGTCGAGGACCTTTTGAACCGGAAGGCGGACATCGCGCTCCGGCTGGTGGAGCCCAGCCAGGCGGCGCTGGTGGTGCGCCATATCGGCAAGATCCCGATCGGGTGTTTCGCCCGGCAGGATATCATCGCCCGCTTCGGCGTGCCGCAGACGATCGGGGATTTGATGGGCCGGCCCACAATCGGCTTCGACCGCGAACTTTCCT
Source organism: Martelella mediterranea (assembly GCF_021021415.1). GTDB lineage: Bacteria > Pseudomonadota > Alphaproteobacteria > Rhizobiales > Rhizobiaceae > Martelella > Martelella mediterranea_C. The sequence goes on from NZ_JAINWJ010000005.1 coordinate 62,919, forward strand.
ATGTGCGCGATGTGCTGGAGGCCTTTCCGGACTTCGCCGTGCCCGGTTTCACCTTCCGCTCCGACAGCAACCTCGCCCAGCTTGCCGCCATTCGCGCCGGCTGCGGGTTCGGCCTTTGCCAGCGGCCGCTCGGCGAGCGCGATCCCGCGCTGACGGAGGTGCTGCACGGCCAGATCCCGTTCCACCTCCCGCTCTGGATCGCCATGCACGAGGACCTGCGTCGCTCGCCCCGCTGCCGCGTCGTCTTCGATGCGCTGGTCAAAGGCATGTCCGCCTATATCGGCAGATCGGTCAAGGGTGCCTAACGCACGCCCGACGCCAGATAGCGCTCAAGGATGAGATGCCATTGCTGGGACTCGAGCGTCTGCAGGATCGCGACGTTGATCGCGTCGCGCTCCGGATCGTTCTGGGGAAGGATCAGGGCGTAGTTCTGCTGCATGAACTCCAGATTGCTCAGATAAAGGTCACGGTAGTTGTCGAGCGACCATTGCAGGATCGCCCGGTCATAGACGAGCGCGTCGATATCGTGGTTTTCAAGCGCATCGAGGCCGTCCGGAACGGTCTCGAAAGTGGTAAAGGAAAGGTTGAGCAGGCCGAGTTCGGTGGCGGCCGGCGAATCGGCGATGGTGCCGACCGTCAGCCCGGAGAGATCGTGGATGTTATCAACGAAATTGGTGTGCAGCGACGAAGTCAGCCCGGCAGCCAGCTGCGCGGTGGTGATCGCGGCAAGGATAAGCGCCGTGAACATCCAGGCCATCGCCAGAAGTCTGCCGAAGAAGGTCACCGGCGCCTTGTCGCCATAGCCCACCGTGGTCATCGTCACGGTCGCCCACCAGAAGCCGGAAAAGACGCCGCGCGCGGGACGCGGCTCGAACTGTTCGGGATTGGCCCGCCGCTCCAGGAGCCAGATCAACGCGCCGATGACGAAGACCGGCCCGGTGAGCAGGCCGAGCATATAGAGAAAGGCTGGCGACGTCAGAAGCTGGAACATCATCGTCGGGCCGATCTTGTCGACCACGCGCAGCGCGACGCCAAGGTCGCCGCTGTAATAGGGAACCGAGAAATCGATCACCGCCTCGTCGGCCGCATTGATCGGCACTCCGCCCAGCGCCATGTCGAGCTTGCCGCCCGCCACATCCTGCACCATCGTCTCCGGCAGGACTTCCACCAGACGGAACGTCTTGCCGAGCCGACCGCCCATCGTGTTCAGCATGTCGATGCCGAGCCCGTACCAACTGCCATCCTTGTTCTGCATGACATAGGGCGGCAGGGCATGCACGCCGACCGTCATCGGCGCGTCGACGGTTGCCTGTGGCGCTGGCGCGCTCTGGGCGACGGCGGGACCGATGGCGGCGAGCAGCAGCAGGCACGCCGCCAGAAATCCCGCCGCAACAAGGCGGCGCAGCAAGAGATTGTCGTGGAAGGCGTTGCGCATGATCTCCCGCACTCATTCAGACCCCGCGCCGCCTGAAGCAAGTCCGGCAAACGCGGTGACAGTCTATAGCTGCATCACGCCGCGACCCGCAACGAAAAAGGGCGCGTCTTGCGGCACGCCCACGAGGCTGCTGACGAAGCACCAAGCTTGGTCCATCATCTGTCATCGACCCTTCGTTCTTGGGTCATGCTCGGGCTTGACCCGAGCATCCAGGCGAATTAGCCCCTTGAATTTGCTACGATTTACAAAGCCCCTGCCGGGCGGCCTGGATCCTCGGGTCAAGCCCGAGGATGACTCGGAATATGGGGAGACGTTTGGGAACAAACTGAGGGCGCGCCTTGCGGCACGCCCCGTTTTCAAATTGCTTCCGTCACGAAACCGGAGCGCGGGCCTTACCTGCAGGCGTTGCAGAAACGCTGGATGCGCATGCAGGATTCTTCCAGCTCGGCTTCCGACGTCGCATAGGAAATGCGGAAGTTGGGGCCGAGACCGAAGGCCGAGCCGTGAACGACCGCAATGCCTTCCGCTTCCAGAAGCTCGGTGACGAAATCCTCGTCGGTCTCCATCACCTTGCCGCCCGGCGAGGTCTTGCCCATCAGCCCGGCGCAGGACGGATAGACGTAGAACGCGCCTTCGGGCGTCGGGCATTCGATGCCGGGGGCCTGGTTGAGCATCGAGACCACCAGATCGCGACGCTTTTCGAAGGCCTTCTTGCTCTCGGTCACGAAGTCCTGATTGCCGTTGAGCGCCTCCACGGCGGCCCACTGCGCGATCGAGCAGGCGCCGGATGTCTGCTGGCTCTGGATCGTGGTCATCGCGTTGATCAGTTCGGCCGGGCCTGCGGCATAGCCGATACGCCATCCGGTCATCGCATAGGCCTTGGAGACGCCGTTCATCGTCAGCGTGCGGTTATAGAGGCCGGGCTCCACTTCCGCCGGCGTCACGAACTTGAAGTCGCCAAAGGTCAGGTGCTCGTACATGTCGTCGGTGAGGACCCAGACCTGCTCGTGCTTCATCAGCACATCGGTCAGCGCCTTCAACTCGTCATGGGTATAGGCCGCGCCCGAGGGGTTGGACGGCGAGTTGAAGATGAACCATTTGGTCTTCGGCGTGATCGCCTTTTCGAGATCTTCGGCCTGAAGCTTGAAGCCGTGCTCCTGCGTGGCCGAGACGAACACCGGCGTGCCGCCGCAAAGCGCCACCATTTCCGGATAGGAGACCCAGTAGGGCGCGGGGATCACGACTTCATCGCCGGGGTTCAGCGTCGCCATCAGCGCGTTGAACAGGATCTGCTTGCCGCCCGTGCCGACAATCGTCTGCGCGGCCGTGTAGTCGAGGTTGTTCTCGCGCTTGAACTTGGCGGCAATCGCCTCGCGCAGCGGCTGGATGCCGGCCACCGGCGTATACTTCGTCTCGCCGCGGTTGATCGCGTCGATCGCGGCGGCCTTGATGTTGTCGGGCGTATCGAAATCCGGCTCGCCCGCGCCAAGGCTGATGACATCGCGGCCTTTCGCTTTGAGTTCGCGCGCTTTCTGCGCCACGGCGATGGTGGCGGAAGGCTTCACACGAGAGAGAGCGTCAGCAAGAAGGGCCATTTTCAATGTCCTGATATCTAGATTGATCCTTGGAAAGCGCTGTAGCAAGCGACAACTTCCAAGCGTTTGGTCTAAACGCAATTCGCCTGCGGTTTCAAGCGCTATCGTCGCGGATTGACCGTTTCAGGGCGCAACCGCAGATATTCCGACGCCTCAACGCCTGTGACGGCACAAATCCCCTCCCATGATTCCGCCTCAAAATGGTTCGTGTTGGACCACCTTTCACCCAGAAGACGACGCATTTACATGGCGTTATGGCCATGCGCTGAAACATTGCCGAAGGAGAAGGCATATGAGGATGGTCAAACGGATGGCGAGAGGGATCGCCAGGCGCTCGATTCTCATCAAACGCGGGATTTTTGCTTTTGCGGCGCTGCCGGTCCTGACGGCGTTCGCGCCGGCCGGGGCTTCGGCCGAGCAATCATGGCAGGCCGCCCCTCTTTCGGGAACGAATGGCGGGGCGATGCTGTTCGACGGCTACCTGCCCTTTTCCTCGCCGGGCGGCAGCGCGCTGCAGGGCCTTCTGTCCCACACCGCCGCGCGCGACCTGATGATCGCGGCGATGTTCGCAATCTGCCTCGCCATGGTCTTCGGTGCGTCCTATCTCTGGCGCGAAAATGTGAGCCACCTGAAGGCCGACGCCGAACGCAGGCAACGCAACGACCTCGAAGACTTCTGAACAGAAGTGTCGCGGTTCACGGGTTTGTGTAGGCCGCGCCACTTGAGCGGCGGGTAAAGCGCCATAGGTCACCGGTAAAACGAGAGGAGACTTTGATGAAAGCCACCCCCGTCCTGGCCGGCATGATCGCGGCCCTTGCATTTTCGCCGCTTCCTTCGGTAGCGCAGGAGGCGACCCCGCCGCTCGAGGTCGAGCGTATCGCCGATGGGCTTGTCCACCCCTGGGCCGTCGAGGTTCTGCCCGATGGCGCCTATCTGGTCACCGAGCGGCCCGGCCGCCTCAACATCGTTTCAAAGGACGGCGCGACGCAGGAGGTGAGCGGTGTTCCCGAGGTCTATTCCGCCGGCCAGGGCGGCCTGCTCGATGTCGCGCTCGATCCCGCCTTCGGCGAAAACGGCCGCATCTATCTGACCGCCTCCGTTTCCGGCGACGGCGGCCAGGGAACGGCGGTCTTCCGCGCAACGCTCGACCGTCAGCAGGCGCGCCTTGAAAACGTCAGCCAGATTTTCGCGATGAACCGGTTTTCCGGCACCAACCGTCATTTCGGCTCGCGCATTGCGATCGACAGCGCCGGCAATCTGTTCTTCGGCATCGGCGATCGCGGCGAAAGCGAGCGGGCGCAGGACCCGGGCGATCACGCCGGCTCGATCCTCCACATCACGCCCGATGGCGGGATCCCGCAAAACAACCCCACGCCTGATGGCTGGGAGCCGGAAATCTGGTCGATCGGCCACCGCAACCCGCAGGGCATCACCATCGATCCGGAGACAGGCACGCTCTACACCGTTGAACACGGCGCGCGCGGCGGCGATGAGATCAACATACCGCGCGCCGGCCAGAACTATGGCTGGCCGGAAATCTCCTACGGCGTGCATTATTCGGGCGCGAAGATCGGACAGGGCACGAAGGCGCCGGGGCTTGAACAGCCGCTCTACTACTGGGACCCGTCGATCGCGCCAGGCGCGATCGCGGTCTACCGGGGCGCGATGTTTCCGGAATGGGACGGCGATTTCCTGGTCACCGCGCTGAAGGACCAGTTGCTGGCCCATATCGGCCTTGACGAGAGCGGCATGCCCGCGACCGAAAACCGGCTGTTTGCCGGCGAATTCGGCCGGCTGCGTGACGTCAAGGTCGCGCCCGACGGCGCGGTTCTGCTGCTGACGGACGAGCCCGACGGCGCGCTGTTGCGGGTCTACCGGGCGGAGTGAGCGTCAGCGCTCCTCCCTCTCGTCCGCCGTCATCTGCGGGCGCCAGATCTCCGGCCAGTTTTCCGGGCCGATATCGACGCCGTCACACGCCGTCTTGGAGCGCTCCAGCGTGAGCGCCAGCGGGTTGCCGGCGGCCGCCTCGTTGATCGTCCAGTAATGCGCCAGCCCGCAATCGCCGAGCCCGCGGCCGAGATAGACCGAGGACAACAGCTTTTCCTTCAGATCGAAATTGACGTTGTAGACGGTATCGAGAACGGTGATCCCGGCATCGCTGACATTGGGAAATTCCGCGCGATGGAACTCGTCATCCTTGCCGACATAGAGCTGGTAGGGCTGGTTATAGGCGCCGGAAGGCCCGCAGGGCAGAAGCATGATGGTGCTCTTGCCGGTGCTGAAGGCGAAGGCATCCGCCTGATCGATATGGGACTGATCGGTATAGCACGCGCTTTCGGGATCGCTCAGATTACGCAGGATCGAGGGCGGGAGCTCATCATAGCTGTCGATCGTCCAGACATCGACGCTTTCTGGCGGCGTCTTCTCCCCGACATCGATTAGGGCATCGGTGCGGCCGCCGCGGCCCTGCCAATCATCGATGAAACGGGCGGCATCGGAAAGCCCGGTCAGCACGATCCCGGAGGAAAACGATCCGATCCCGCCCTCATAGCGGATCGTCGCCCTGGCGCCGTCGGCCATCTTGCGGAACAGCGCCACCAGAACCTCGGGCTCGTTGACGCCGAACATGCCAAGCGCATCCTCCCGCACGAGGTTCGCTATATCGGCGGAAAATCCCGTGACGCCGTCGACCGCGATGGTGATCGCGCCGGAGGCATCGCCCCGCGGCAGGAATCCGGGCGGATAAGGAATGCTGAGGGTGAGCGGGGCCGATGGCGCGACCGAGCGCTGCCACTGGATCGCGGCAAGCGTGGCGCCGCCGCTCGCGCCGGCGGCCGAGGTCAGGGAAATGTTGCAGGTATAGGCATTGTTGCAGCTGACCGCCCAACCCTCGATCTGGCGATACTCGAACGCGCGCGCGCCGTCAGACGGGAAAGAGCAAACCAAGACAACAGACGCAAGAAAGCGTATGAACATGTCACGACGCATGGCGGACCCCCGATATTTGCCAGTCAAGTATTTGCGCACCGCCCGCGCGCTCGTCATGCTTGGCCGGTTATTCGCTCCTACACCAGCTTCGTCGGCAAAAGCTAGGCCCGGCCCGGTTAGGCCACAGGCTTTGTAGAACTCCCCTCATCCAAGGGTAGCACAGGGCGAACGCTTTGACACAGTATAACCCAAACTAGTTCCGTCTAATCATCTGATTAGAGCCGGATAATACACAAATACCCGGCCGAGAACGCAGCCTGCAGGTCCGATTCCAAAGTTTCGCTTGCCAAAAACCCGCAAACACCGCATTCTGTTCATGTTCGGGCATTTTGCGAGCACGGGAAGACCATATAATCTGATGCGCGCCGGAAACGCTAATTTTTCGGGCGGACCTTGATTTGGCCTGCTTTCGTTGTCCAGGCAAATCGGAACCCGCGGTAATAAAAGGCACCTTTCCTCCAAATTCGAGAAACGCCTGCGCTGCCCCTTAGGGCAAAACGAGCATCGAAATATCTGCCCCTCCATCAGCAAGCGGATGGGCGAGAAAAGGACCTTGAAGCATGGCCGAAACTGGCATCGTAAAGTTTTTCAATACCGACAAGGGGTACGGTTTCATCAAGCCGGACAATGGCGGCGCGGACATCTTCGTCCATATCTCCGCCGTGCAGTCATCCGGGCTGACGGGCCTGACCGAAAATCAGAAGGTCAGCTACGACACCGAGCCGGACCGCCGCGGCAAGGGCCCCAAGGCCGTCAATCTGCAGGTCACGGAATAGGTTTCTGTTCCCTGCGCCACAACGCCTTGAACCGGCGCGCGGCAGGGCGCCGGTTTGTTGGTGGTCTGGCAGCCATCGGTCATTGGTGGAACCAAATTAAAGATTAAACGTGCGTTGAAGCAGTTTATACAACTGCTCGGCGCCTTCTTTATCGAACTGAATTGTCTGGCTCGTCTTGCCGGGAATTTCTCGGTCGGGACGACCATAGGTGTCGATCTGCAACAGAGCGCGACCATCTACCTCAAATGAGGAAATAGACGCCTCCACTTCATCGTGAAGTGACAAGCGTCTAGGTTCTTTCTCTTTAAAGGTCCGAACGAGCGCCATCTCAGCTATCCAGGAAGCTCCGGAGCTTCCGGCTGCGGCTCGGATGCTTCAGCTTGCGCAGCGCCTTGGCCTCGATCTGGCGGATACGTTCGCGGGTGACCGAGAACTGCTGGCCGACCTCTTCCAGCGTATGGTCGGTGTTCATGCCGATGCCGAAGCGCATGCGCAGCACGCGTTCCTCGCGCGGGGTGAGCGAGGCGAGAACACGGGTGGTGGTCTCGCGCAGGTTCGCCTGGATCGCCGCATCGATCGGCAGCAGCGCGTTCTTGTCCTCGATGAAGTCGCCGAGATGGGAATCTTCTTCGTCGCCCACGGGGGTTTCGAGCGAGATCGGCTCCTTGGCGATCTTCAGCACCTTGCGGACCTTTTCCAGCGGCATGTTGAGCTTTTCGGAAAGCTCCTCGGGCGTCGGCTCGCGGCCGATCTCATGCAGCATCTGGCGCGAGGTGCGGACGATCTTGTTGATCGTCTCGATCATGTGCACCGGAATGCGGATCGTGCGGGCCTGATCGGCGATCGAACGGGTGATCGCCTGCCGGATCCACCATGTCGCATAGGTCGAGAACTTGTAACCGCGGCGATACTCGAACTTGTCGACCGCCTTCATCAGGCCGATATTGCCTTCCTGAATGAGGTCGAGGAACTGCAGGCCGCGATTGGTGTATTTCTTCGCGATCGAGATCACCAGACGCAGATTGGCTTCCACCATCTCCTTCTTGGCGATGCGCGCCTCGCGCTCACCCTTCTTGACCATGTGCACGATGCGGCGGAACTCGGCAATCGAAATGCCGGTTTCGGTCGCAAGGCTCTGGATCTCGGTGCGCAGCACCTTGATGTCGGCGCCATCCTGGCTGGCGAATTCCTTCCAGCCCTTGCCGGAAAGATTGCCGATCGACTTCATCCAGTTCGGATCAAGCTCGGCGCCATGGTAATGCTCGAGGAAGTCGTCGCGCTTGACGCCGCGGTGGGTCGCCATGCGCAAAAGCTTGCCCTCGTTTTCCACGAGCCGCTTGTTGATGTCGTAGAGCTGCTCGACCAGAAGGTCGATGCGGTTCTGGTTGAGCGACAGCGACTTCACAGCCGTGATCAGCCCTTCCTTGAGCTCCTTGTAGCGGCGCTCCTGGGCGTTGGTCAGCGTGCCGGTGGCGGCAAGACGCGCTTCCACCTGCTGGTCCTGCAGCTTGCGGAGTTTCACATAGGTCTCGGCGATCAGGTCGAGCGTGTCCATCACCTGCGGACGGAGTTCGGCCTCCATGGCGGCAAGCGACAGGTTGGATTCATCATCCTCCTCGTCGTCTTCCTCCGGCTGGATTCCTTCGCCGCCGACATCGGTGACGTCGTCGGAGCGCTTCTTGCGGGCCTGTTCCTTTTCCTCGGCCTTCTTGCGGTCGGCCTCGATCTTTTCCGGGCTCTGGAACTGCGGGGCAGCCTTGGCCTCGGGACCGGAATAGGTGGTCTCAAGATCGATGATCTCGCGCAGAAGCGTCGTGCCTTCGTTCAGTTCGTCGCGCCAGATGATCAGCGCCTGAAAGGTCAGCGGGCTTTCGCAAAGCCCTGCGATCATCGTCTCGCGGCCGGATTCGATGCGCTTGGCGATCGCGATTTCGCCCTCGCGCGACAGCAGCTCGACCGAGCCCATCTCGCGCAGATACATGCGCACCGGATCGTCGGTGCGGTCGGTAGGCTCTTTCTTCTTGGTCTGCGCTACCGCCGAACCGGTCGTGGTCGCAACCTCGGTGCTGTCGCTTTCATTGTCGCCGTCACTGTCGTCGGCGCTGTCATCGGCATTGTTGTCGTTGTCGACTTCGTCCTCGTCCTCGACGACATTGATGCCCATTTCGGAGAGCATGGACATCACGTCCTCGATCTGCTCGGAAGTCACTTCCGAGGACGGGAGCACGGAATTCAGCTCATCCATGGTGACATAGCCGCGCTTCTTGGCGGCTTTGATCATCTTCTTGACGGCGTCATCGGAAAGGTCCAGGAGAGGGCCGTCGGTACCGCCTTCGCGTTCGGTTTCGGCTTCTTCGTTTTCCTTGACTTTCGTAGCCATAAATATTGTTTCCCTGACGCTTTGTCGCTGTTGCCAAGCGGCATACCGGCAAATGATTAAGGACCTCTTTTGCGAGGCCTGCCGGATTTAAAAAACCACACATGAACAGGACAGTCTTCAACGCGGCGGTTTTCATTACCCCCGGTGAATGCTGTCCAGATCATGAAAATGTGCTGCTCACTGCCATCCGAACTGGTGATTCCCAGATTTTCGCCATCCGTCAAGCATCATTTCCGTATTTGCGCGATTTCATATCGAAAATCCGCCGATGAGACGCTTCTGACGATGACAGGAACCGATGCAGCTTCTCTGTCGGCCCTAGACCGCTTAATTTAGAATGCTTCGCCACAAATACAAGTGGCGGGCGAAAGGAATCGGTTCGGACGCATCCCGGAATTGCCGTTTGAAGGTCCCTTATCCGCCCGCTCCGGACTTTCCGCCGCGTCCCGACATCAGGCCGAAACCGTCGATTTCGGCCTCCTGATTGTCGATGCGGGCGATTTCGTTTTGAACCGAAACCAGCGCCGGCATCAGTTCGGCCAGCAGATCCGCATTGCCCTCCTCCGTCGCCTCCGCGATCTCGCGTTCCAGCTCGCTCTTGTGACGGGCCAGCGAACGGGCGCGGTTATGCAGCGCCAGCGCCTGATGGTAGACCTCGCGGACATCCTCAAGCGCGGCATCTGGCCCAGCGATCCAGTGGACATTGCGCCCAACATGGGCGGCGATCTGATCGACAAGGCCGGCAAAGCCCGCCTCCTCCAGCCGCTGTCGCAGCTTTTCCCGGCCCATGTCGGGGCGCGAGGCTTCGGCAAGAAAGACCGGCCAGAACGCGCGCATCTCCGCTGCCTCGAAGGAAAGCGTCGACACACTGTCGAAATCCTCGCGCACCAGTTCGGGATGCGAGATCAGGCAGAACACGAGCTGGCATTCGCGAAAGGTGAGATTGGCTGTAACCGGGCGCAGGCTCGCAAGCGGCGAGCGCGACAGGCGTTCGGACGCCGAGAGAAGGCCGTTGCCGCGCGGCGCGTTGAACCGCCCGCCCCCCTTGGCGGACCCGGAAAAACTGCCCCTGCCGCCGGCGAAACTCCCGCCGCCGCGCGATGGACCCCGAAACCGCTGGTAAAGCCGGTTGCGGAAATCCTGCTGGTAGTGCCGGCGCACGCTTTCGTCCGCAATCGTCGCCACCAGCGCGTTGACCCGGGCCTCGATCGCCGCCCGCCGCTCAGGCGTCTCGCCGGCCTCCGGGCTGCCTGCCTCGCGCTCGAACACGGTATCGGCCAGCGGACGGGCCTGGGCGATCACGGCGTCAAACGCCTGCCGTCCGCCCTCGCGCACCAGATCGTCGGGGTCCTTGCCGCCGGGAAGCAGCGCGAATTTCAGCGAATGGCCGGGTTTGAGCATCGGCAGCGCCAGGCCGGCGGCGCGTTCAGCGGCGCGGATGCCGGCGCCATCGCCGTCGAAACACAGCACCGGCTCGCTGGTCATGCGCCAGATCAGTTGCAACTGGTTTTCGGTCAAGGCCGTGCCGAGAGGCGCGACGGCGTTTTCGATGCCGGCCTGATGGAGCGCGATCACATCCATATAGCCTTCGACCGCGATGATCGTCTTCGCCCCCTCCGCGCCGGAAAGCGCGCGGCGGGCGCGGGCGAAGTTGAACAGGACATTGCCCTTGTGAAACAGCTCGGTCTCGTTGGAATTGAGATATTTCGCCGGCGCGTCGGGCCGCATCGCCCGGCCGCCAAAGGCGATCACCTGCTCGCGCGATGACAGGATCGGGAACATGATCCGGTCGCGGAACCGGTCATAGGAAACCGCGATATCCGGCCCGTGGACCACCAGCCCGCAGGCCTCGATCTCCTGCTTCTCGACGCCCTTGGAGGCCAGAAATTCCTTCAGCGCGTTGCGGCTTTCCGGGGCGTAACCGAGGCGGAACGTGTCGATCGTGCGCGCCGAAAGGCCGCGTTCGCGCAGGTAAGCCCGCGCCTTTGCCCCTGCCCCGGTCTGAAGCTGATCCTGAAAGAAGCCTGCGGCAAGCTCCATGACATCGATGAGCGTGCGGCGTTTTTCCTCGCGCCGTTCGGCCTGCGGGTCGCGCTCCGGCATCGCAACGCCCGCCATATCGGCAACGCGCTGCACGGCTTCGGGAAAGCTCATGCCGTCGAGATCGGTGAGGAAGCGGAAATGATCGCCGGAGACACCGCAGCCGAAACAGTGGTAGCGACCCTTGCGGTCCTCGCAGTGAAAGCTCGGGGATTTTTCGCCGTGGAACGGGCAGCAGGCCCAGTAATCGCCGCGCCCGACATTGGTCTTCTTGCGATCCCACGTGACCCGCTGGCCGATCAGCGCCGAGATCGGCACGCGGTCGCGGATTTCATCGAGAAAGGATGGCGGAAAACGCATGAGGTCCTCGGGTGTGCCGGCAGGCCTGACAGCCTACAGGCCCCGCAACGGTTTAGCGGGCGCGGGGCGGGTTATCCCACATATCCACTGCTGATATCCACAGCGGTCCGGCAACAGAATGCTATTTCAGCATGTCCTTGACCACGCCGGAGGCCTTGGAGAAGTCCATCTGGCCGGAATAGCGGTCCTTCAGCGTTTCGATGCACCTGCCCATGTCGCGCAGGCCCTGCGCGCCGGTCTCCTCGACCACGGAGGCGCAGACTTCGCGGATCTTGTCCTCTGGCAACTGGGCGGGCAGGAATTCGCGAATCACCGCCATTTCCTGACGCTCCTGCGCGGCAAGGTCGGGCCGGCCCTTCTCTTCGTAGAGGCGGGAGGATTCCTTGCGCTGCTTCAGCATCTGGAACAGAATCCCGGCGATATCGTCATCGCTGACGGGGTCCTTGCCGTTGGCGCGATGAGCCAGGTCGCGATCCTTGATGGCCGCGTGAACCAGTCTCAATGTGCAGAAGCGTACCGGATCTTCCTCTTTCGAAGCGTCTTTTTGTGCAAGTGCGAGTTTATCGCGCAACATTCATTCACTCCTGGCAACGCCATCTTCAAGGTACCGCATCGACACATGCCGAATGGCGGCGGCGTTTACCGAATACCGGGGCTGCGATCAAATCAAATCTTCGGGCGCGTCATTTATTTTGAGCAGATGCCACAAGTCTGCCTTAAGAGCAATTGACCCGCAAGCGCGGTTTCTCTATTTTCCCGCAACCGCATCAAAAAGTGGCCTACCCGAACGCAGCTTGCCCGCGAACCCTTTGGTTCGGGCTCATATATAGGATCGGGACGGGGCCCGTTCAATCGGCCCCGGGCCGGCGACTAGCAAGGAATGATCATGACTGCCCCATGGACACAGGAAACGCCGACGGCCGCGCTGGTTCTGGCCGACGGTACGGTAATCTACGGCAAGGGCGTCGGCGCCACAGGCAGCGTCGAGGCGGAGGTATGCTTCAACACCGCGCTGACCGGCTATCAGGAAATCCTGACCGACCCCTCCTATCTCGGCCAGATCGTCACCTTCACCTTCCCGCATATCGGCAATATCGGCGCCAATGGCGAGGATATCGAGGATCTTGTGCCCGCCGCCCGCCGCGGCGCCGTGGGCGCGATCTTCAGGGCCGATATCACCGCGCCCTCCAACTACCGCTCGAGCGAAGACCTTGATGCCTGGCTGAAGAAGCGCGGCATTATCGGCCTTTCCGGCATCGACACCCGCGCGCTGACCGCCTGGATCCGCGAGCATGGCGCACCCAATGCCGTGATCGCCCACGAGCCGTCCGGCAAGTTCGATCTCGACGCGCTGAAGGCCAAGGCAAAGGCGTGGGGCGGGCTTGAAGGTCTCGACCTCGCCATCGAAGCCACGTCCGGCCAGTCGTCGAAATGGGACGAGAAGCCGTGGGTCTGGAACGAAGGCTATGACACGCTCGCCGAAGACGAGGCCCGCTATCACATCGTCTGCGTCGACTACGGCGTGAAGCGCAACATCCTGCGGCTGTTCGCCGGCCTTGATTGCAAGGTCACGGTCGTGCCGGCCAAGACCTCGGCGGAACAGATTTTGGCGCTTTCGCCCGATGGCGTTTTCCTGTCGAACGGCCCGGGCGACCCGGCCGCGACCGGTGAATACGCCGTGCCGGTGATTCGCGCGCTGATCGACAGCGGCCTGCCGATCTTCGGCATCTGCCTCGGCCACCAGATTCTCGCCATCGCGCTCGGCGGCAAGACGGTGAAGATGCATCAGGGCCATCACGGCGCCAACCATCCGGTGAAGGACTACACCACCGGCAAGGTCGAGATCGTTTCGATGAACCACGGCTTCGCGGTCGATTCGGCCTCGCTGCCGGAGGGCGTTGCAGAAACCCATGTGTCGCTGTTCGACGGCTCCAATTGCGGCATCGCGCTTGCCGGCAAGCCGGTATTCTCCGTCCAGCACCACCCGGAAGCCTCCCCCGGCCCGCAGGACAGCCACTACCTCTTCCGCCGCTTCATCAATCTTGTGCGCGAGAAGAAGGGCGAGGCGCTGCTGGAAGAGCGCGCCTGAGCATTATTGGAAGCCCTTGCGGCTCCCTCGGCACTCTCCGGTGTCACCCTCGGGCTTGACCCGAGGGTCCAAGCGACATTCCCCGCACGGCATGCATGCTCGTGTCACGCACGAGCATGACGCATGAGAGGGCAGCGAAGCGGTCGCTACGCTCCCTCACCGCCCTCTCCGGCGGCCGAGGCAATCTCCGCACCCTTGCGGTGGCCATAGCGCAGGCTCCACGAGATCATCAGCGCGAAGACCACGATCCACATCGCCTCCGAGACCACCAGGAATATATCGACCGGCAGCAGCGGGATGAGCAACGCGCGCGCCGTCGCCTCGCAGACCAGCACGACCGCCCAGGCGATCGTCATCCGGCGCATCAGCGCCCGGTAGGGCGGCGAGACCGCCCAGAGCCGGTTGCCGTCCTCGCGCTCCTCCCCGCCCTTTTCGGTCGCGAAATAGAACACCAGCGGCCGCGGCATCAGGAGCGAGCCGGCGAATACCAGGCCGATGAAGCCGGTGATCAGCGAATTCTTCAGAAGCGCCAGATAGGCGCTGTTGAAATAGAGGCTGCCGACGAGCGAGGCGAGCGTCGCCGCAAGCGTGATCACGCTGACCGGGGCGAGCCTGCGGTTTCTGACATAGGTGATCAGGATCACCGCGATCGGAAAGATCGAGCCGATCGCCAGCGCGTGAACGGTGGACAGGCCGAAATGCCGAGCGATCAGAAACGCCACATAGGGCAGGACCGCGCCGAAGATGATGTCGTTTCGCATGCCCTCTTCTGCCTTCCCCCGCAGGGTCTAGAAATCGCCGTCGAAGATCAAGATAACGTAAGCGAAGAATACCGCCAGATGCACAACGCCCTGAAGCGAATTGGTGCGGGTGCCGACGAATGTGACGATGCTGATGGCGAGCGACAGCGTCAACACCACGACGCCGGCCGGCGTCAGGCCAAGCTCGATCGGCAGGCCGACGAAATGCGCGGCGATCAGCACCGCCGGCACCGTCAGCCCGATCGTCGCCAGCGCCGAGCCGAGACAGATATTGACGGCGCGCTGAAGCTGGTTCTTGCGGGCGGCTTCCAGCGCCGCCAGCGCCTCCGGCGTCAGGATCATGATCGCCACGATGAAGCCGCCAAGCGCCACCGGAGCGCCGACCTGGGCAATGCCGAAATCGACATAGACCGCGAGCTTCTTCGACATCAGCACCAGCGGCAGCAAGGCCAGCAGCAGGCCCGCGGCATGAAAGCCCGCGCTTTTCGGGCGGAGATGATGGTGATGCGCATCCGGCTCCTCATCGCCATGGCGCGGCTGCTGGAAGCTGACGGGGTTCTGCACCGTCTGAAACAGCAGGAAGATGCCGTAAAGCACCAGCGAAATCACGATCTGAAACACGGTCTGAAGCGTCGACAGCCCGCCGCCCGGCGCCGACGAGGTGAAGCTCGGCAGGATCAGGCTGGTAATCGCCACCGGCAGAAGCACGATCAGATAGGCATTGGCGCCGGAGAGGTTGAACACCTGCAACCCGTGCCGCAGCCCGCCGATCAGGAGGCTGAGCCCCACAAGGCCGTTCAGCACGATCATCAGCACCGAAAACATGGTGTCACGCGCGAGCGTCGGCACGTTGTCCCCGGTCAGCATCACCGCGGTGATCAGTGCCACCTCGATGCCGATCACCGAAAGCGTCAGGATCAGCGTGCCAAGCGGCTCCCCAAAGATCGCCGCCAGACATTCGGCGTGATGCACCACCCGAAACACCGCCATCAGCATGACCGCGAAGATCACGGCAAGCACAGCGAACGAGGCCATCGTCCCAAGATAGTCAGGCTTCAATGAATTGCCCGCGAAGGTAAACAGGGCAAACGCGCACCAGATCAGCACAATCGGCCATTCGCGCCAGAGTGCATTCTTGTCTGATGTCACGGATAAGCCTCGCAGGTGATGGATTGCGCCGGAAACGCGGCGCGTTCAATTCACCATGTTATAGCCGATGGCGCAAGGTTTCACGCGCCGAGCGGCGTTGCTCAGGCGACATTCCAGCGGTCACCGAAAAGCGCCCTCATCGCCGCCGCGCTCTGGTGTCGCCCAACGATCGAAAATCGAGAGAGGTGTGGCAAGACCACGAGTTGGCCACCTGGGAAACGCCCTTTCAACGCCTTCACCCGCCCCCAATTCACATCGACTTTTGACAGCTCCGGGCTACCCAAGATACGTCTCAAGGGGTCAGCCAACTCCCGCCCCATGCCGATCACAAGCTCCGGTCCCGAGCGATCCAGAATCTCACGCCACAATTGCTCGCCGAACAGGAGAGCTGAATCTTTATTTTCAAGGCTCGCCCAACTCGGCGACCGAAAGGGCACAAGATTTCCAGCAAGAACATCTTCGGGCACCAATGAAAGCCCGAAAAACAGAGCCCTAATCTGCTTTTGAAGTGGATTTTCACCCGCAGCGCTCGCTCGATCCCACACTTCATCCACATAAGCACTGCCACGAGACATAGCGAGTTCGCCGTGATCATTGCGGCGGATCGCACCACCAGGATTTAGACCGATAAACGCAACGGAGGCACCGTCCAAAACCGATGGCGGACTGCACAGCAGCCGCCAGCCAAGTCTATAACCAGACTCACGGTAGACGGCCTCAATGCGAGTTTGCAATCCAAGACAGAATTGGCTGTTGGTCGACCGATCCGCCATCTCCCTTCCCTTTCGAGCCCAAACTACCCTTGACCGGTGGGAGTGGAAAGCACATGGCATTGTCAACGCACCGCTTCGGAACGATGCCCCTTGAAGCGAACCTCCTGCCGAGCCGAGCGCAGCAACCAGACCTTTTGCATTTTCTCTAAATAAATCATGTAAAAATACATGTATAAACCAAAATAAAATCAACTTTACCGGGTTTAATATTTAATATATACGAATATATAGGGGAAATATACTACAGGTAAATGATCATGAGGGAAAATACGAAATTAGTATTTATTGACAATGATAATCGTGATTTCTGGGCGTCCGGAAATCACGGCAGCAGCATATCGTTTCTCGGTGAAAAATTACTTGTATCCTGGTCCCACAAGCATGCGCGTGACGGCCAATCCTCCGCCATCTATGCTTCATCGGCGGACCCCGTGGACTATGCCTGGCGACCGCTGGCGAAAATCGCGGACAATGGCGAAGGCGGCGCTGTTTCCAAATATCCGGCCGCCAACCCGGTGTTTCATTGCGATGCCGGGAAGATGCGCCTGTTCTGGCAGGTGACCAGTGACGGAACGCAGGCAAGTGCCCAGCTTCGGATGCGCGCCGGAAACATGTCCGATGCCTTCGACAGCATTCATTCGGTGGGATGGACCACGCCGGTCGATGGCGATCCTCTGACGACATCGGTGAGCGGCGATGATTTCCTCAATGCCGCCGCAGCGCTCTATCCCAACGCCTGGCCGCTTCTGAACGGCGCGTTCGAGCCGAAAAAGAGCTTCGAGAAAGCGCCGTCGTTCAGCGCCGAGAAGGGACACAATCTGGCAGCGCCGGACGTGGATGCCGCCGCAATCGACGCGATGATCGATGCACTGTTCGCCAGGATAAGGGAATTCGACAACACCTATCTCAAGGACGTCAAGCAGCAATTGCTGGAGAACAGGCCGGCGCTCCGCCCCATACTGGACAGGTTACGCAGGTTTTCCGACATCCTGCGGTTCTTCGATGCGCTGCACGCGCATATGAGGAGAAACACGCTCATCGTGTTCCTGTACATGGTCTACGACACCTACAACATGGTCGTCATGCGGCTCACGGTGTTCAACATGTTCAGCCCGGATCGCTATGAACGGGGCTGGCAGACGCGGTCCCAGCCGCAAAAGATCAGACTGGAAAACGGCGCCGACCGTCTGCTGCTTCCGGTCCATTCCGACGTCGTCAACCTCTCGGTCGTGCTTTACTCGGACGATGACGGAGCGAACTGGCACTATGCCGAAACGCCGATCCTCGGCCGCGGCACCGTCGAGCCGAGCATCGTCCAGCGCCCGTCCGGCAAACTCACGGCCTTTCTGCGCACCAAGGCGCCGGATTTGTATCTCGACCGCATTGCCGTGAGCGATTCCTGCGATTACGGGATCACGTGGTCACCGGCCGTGCCGATCCTCAATGCCAGCATCAAAAGTCGAGATTCCGGCATCTCGGCCCTGTCGCTGAAGCATTCGAGATTCGACCCGTCGCTCGGCCCGTTCGTCGTGGTCTACACGCCCGACGAGGATTGCCGGAACCTGCATCTTTGCGTCGGGTTCTTCGGCACGACAGCGAGCGGCGGCAACCGGCCGCTCGCCTGGCTCGAACCCGTCTGCCTGGAGACGGCGGAAGACGGCAGCCGGATCGGCGACCCTTCCGTCACGGAAGGAGACGACGGAACGCTCTATATTTCCTGCAGCTACCGTGTTTCCAACGGGGACGGCGTCTGCGAGAAAATCTGCGTGATACAATATGATGGCCTCAGTGGCTGAGGCCTGACCCACCGATCAGTGCGGCGCGGCCTCGCGCGCCCGTGCCAGTTCGGCAAGGTCGGCGGCCTTGAGTTCCACCGATTCGCCGCAGCCGCAGGCCGAGGTTTCGTTGGGATTGCGGAACACGAAGCCGGTGCGCAATTTGGTGACCTCGAAATCCATCTCGGTGCCCAGCAGATAGAGCGAAGCGGCGGGATCGACCCAGACCTTCGCGCCGGCATGTTCGACGGTGTCGTCGCCGGCCTTCGTGCTGTCGCTCGTGACGAGGTCCACGGCATATTCGAAGCCGGCGCAACCGCCCTTCTTGATCGATATGCGGATACCGAGCGCATCCGGCCCGGCATTGCCGGTGATTTCGTTGATGCGGGTCGCTGCCGCATCTGTGAGGGTGATGACCTGAAAGCCCATTTCCATTCTCCATCAACATCCGGGTTCAAGGCCCGGCGTTAGAGGTGCATTGCATCAGCGCGCGAAGGCGGCGTCAATAGGCGCTCTGCGTGTCTAATCGAGCTGCCTGCCGAAGCCTTTCCTTCCATTCTGCGTCATCCTCGGGCTTGACCCGAGGATCTAATCCCGTCTCAATACGAGCGGAGTGCCGGGTCGCATTCTGCCTTGCCAGTCACGCTCGAACAAACCCACACATCATTGCCGGCCCTGTGGTTGGATCCTCGGGTCAAGCCCGAGGATGACGCCCGTGGGTTGGGCTGCCGCCAGGAGCAACGCAATTAAGCAGGCATTGGCCGCCTGCCCTCTTGCTGCCTCAATACCAGCCGACGGCCACCTTGGCCTCTTCCGACATCCGGTCGGGCGTCCACGGTGGATCGAAGGTCATCTCGACCTCGACGCCGGAGACACCTTCGACCGTGCTGACGGCATTTTCGACCCAGCCGGGCATTTCGCCGGCGACCGGGCAGCCGGGCGCGGTCAGCGTCATATCGATCTTGACCACCCGGTCGTCGTCGACATCGATCTTGTAGATCAGGCCCAGCTCGAAGATATCGGCCGGGATTTCCGGATCATAGACCGTCTTCAGCGCGGAGATGATGTCGTCGCTCAGCCGCGCGAGCTCTTCCGGCGGGATGGAAGAGCCCGGCCCGGCTTCCGTCTGGTCTTCAGTCTTTTCCTCGACACTCATGGCAATCCTCTTATCGGGCCTTTGCGACCCCTGTCAGGCCCCTATCAGGCAAAGAATGTGCGCGCGTATTCCAGCGCTTCCACCAGCGCGTCCACCTCCGCGCGGGTATTGTACAGGCCGAACGAGGCCCTGCAGGTCGACGTGACCCCGAAACGCGCCAGAAGCGGCTGGGCGCAGTGGGTGCCGGCGCGAACGGCGACGCCGCGCCGGTCGATGATCGTCGAAATATCATGGGCATGCACGCCTTCGATCGCGAAGGAGAAGATGCTGCCCTTTTGCGCGGCATTGCCGATGACCCGCAGCGCATTGACGTGGCCAAGCTGCTCGCGGGCGTAAGCCGTCAGATCCGCCTCATGGGTAGCTATCGCCGCGCGGCCTACCCCTTGCATATAGTCAAGGGCGGCGCCCAGTCCAATAGCCTGAACGATCGGCGGCGTGCCGGCCTCGAAGCGATGCGGCGGTTCGGCATAGGTCACGCGGTCCTCGAACACATCGGCAATCATCTCGCCGCCGCCCTGGAACGGCCGCATCTCGGCGAGCCGATCATACTTGCCGTAAAGCACGCCGATACCGGACGGGCCGTAAAGCTTGTGGCCGGTCATCACATACCAGTCGCAATCGATATCGCGGACATCGACCGGCAGGTGAACCGCGCCCTGCGAGCCATCGACCAGCACCGGGATATCGCGCTCATGAGCGATCCGGCAAACCTCTTTCACATCGACGATGGTGCCGAGCGCATTCGACATCTGGGTGATGGCGACGAGCTTGGTGCGCTCGCTCAGGCATTTTTCGAAGTCCTCGATATGAAACTCGCCGTCATCATCCACCGGGACCCAGACCAGCTTGACGCCCATGCGCTCGCGCAGGAAATGCCAGGGCACGATGTTGGAATGGTGCTCCATGATCGAGAGCACGATCTCGTCGCCCTCCTTCAGGTGCTCCATCGCCCAGCCATAGGCGACCGTGTTGATCGCCTCGGTGGTGTTGCGGGTGAACACGATCTCGTTCACCGAGCCGGCATTCAGGAAGGCGCGCACCTTCTCGCGCGCGGCCTCATAGGCATCGGTCGCGGCATTGGAGAGGAAATGCAGCCCGCGATGCACATTGGCGTATTCATGGCTGTAGGCGTTCGAAACCGCGTCGATCACGACCTGCGGCTTCTGCGCCGACGCGCCATTGTCGAGATAGACCAGCGGCTTTCCGTAGACCTCGCGCGAGAGGATCGGAAAATCCTGCCGGATCTTTTCGACGTCATAGGTGGAGACCTTAGTGTCCATAACCGATGAACCCCGTCAATGTCCCGTCCGGATCGCGGAGCCGGTCACTCATGGCGATCGAGCCAGTCCGCGATGATCGCCTCTACGGCCTCGGACAGCGCTTCGTTCTCGAGCTCCTCCACAACTTCGGCGACGAAGGCGTGAATCAGGAGACCTTCGGCCACCTTGCGCGGAATGCCGCGCGCCATCAGGTAATAGAGATGGTTCGGGTCGATATCCGTCACCGTCGCGCCATGGCCGCACTGCACGTCGTCGGCGAAGATTTCCAGCTCCGGCTTGGCGTTGAACGATCCGAAATCGCTCATCAGCAGCGTGTTGCACGACATCTTGGCATCGGTCTTCTGGGCATCGGGCGCAACCCGGATCAGCCCCTGGAACACGCCCTTTGCCTTGTCGAACACCACATTGCGGATGATCTCGGTCGAGGTCGTGTTGGGCACGTTATGGCCGAGGTCGAAGGTGATGTCGGTATGGGTCTCGCCGCCGAGCAGGTTGACGCCGCGAAGCATCAGGTCCGCGCCCTCGCCGACAACCGCGCAATCGATCTCGTGGCGCACCAGCTTGCCGCCGGCATTGACGATCAGCAGCTTCAGCTTCGCGTTTTCGCCGAGTTCGATCTTCAGCTTTCCGAGATGGGTGTCGTTTGCGCCCTGGCTCTGCATCACCACATAGGTAATCTCGGCGTCCTTGCCGAGCGTCAGCGCCGAAAGGTTGCTGACGAGCGCCGCAGCGCCTGCCGGCGCGACATGACGTTCGATCACCGTGCCGGTCACGCCCTCGGCGAAATTCAGGCGATTGCGGGTATGCACCTGCCCGCCGCCATGCACGGCCTGCAGCTCCAGCGGCGCTTCGAGCGAGGCCGCGATATCAAGCACGTAGCCGTCGCTGACCAGCGCGCCATTGATCCGGCCGATCGCGTCATCGGCATGCGACAGCGCAAACCGCACCGTCTTGTCGCCGCCCGAAAGCGCGTCGGAGACCTTGCTTCGCGCGACGCCATCGATAGCCGGTCCGTCACCCGCGCGGCCCTGCACCAGCGGCAGAACGGCGCTGCCTTGCAGCAGGGCCGGCAACGGGTTCACCGCCTCGCCGGCATCCTCAGGCACCGTGCGCAGCAGATTGCGCAGGTCGGTGTAATGCCAGGCCTCGATCCGTCGGGTCGGCAGGCCGGTCTTGCGCAGTTCGCCCGCCAACCGGTCGCGTTCCGTCGTTACATCGGCATTGCCGGGCAGCGAGCCGGAGAGCCGCCCGAAGGCGGCGACCAGCGCTTCCTCGGCAGCCGTCAATGTTATCTTGCTTTGCACATTCATCACAACGCTCCCGCCTCAGGCCGCTTCGCCGATGATATCGGCATAGCCATTGGCTTCGAGTTCGTGCGCCAGTTCCTTGCCGCCGGTGCGGATGATCTGGCCCTTGTAGAGCACGTGGACCGTGTCCGGCACGATGTAGTCCAAGAGGCGCTGGTAGTGGGTGATGACCATCACCGAACGATCGGGCGCGCGCAGCGCATTGACGCCATCGGCGACGATCTTCAGCGCGTCGATATCAAGGCCCGAGTCGGTCTCGTCCATGACGCAGAGCTTCGGCTCCAACAGCGCCATCTGCAGGATTTCGGCGCGCTTCTTCTCGCCACCGGAAAAGCCGACATTCAGCGGCCGCTTCAGCATGTCGTAATCGATCTTCAGCTCGGCGGAGGCCTCGCGCACCTTGCGGATGAAGTCCGGCGTCGAAAGCTCTTCCTCGCCGCGCGCCTTGCGCTGCTCGTTGATCGCGACCTTCAGAAACTGCATGGTGGCGACGCCCGGAATTTCGACAGGATACTGAAATGCCAGGAACAGCCCCTTGGCAGCGCGTTCGGCGGCATCGAGCTCCAGAATGTTCTCGCCATTATAGAGCACCTCGCCCTCGGTGACCTCGTAATCCTCACGGCCCGCGAGAATATAGGAGAGCGTCGACTTGCCGGACCCGTTCGGCCCCATGATGGCAGCCACTTCGCCATCCTGGATGGTCAGGTTCAGTCCGCGAATGATCTCCGTGCCATCCTCGGCAATGCGTGCGTGCAGGTTCTTGATCTCAAGCATTTTTCGTTTCCTTCACAAGGCGACTGCTCTGTCGTGCATTCCGGCAAGACCGGAGGCGGTCGCTGTCAATCTTTCCAAGGGCGCGGCATCATTGCCGCTGCTCCATCTAATTCTGAGTCATCCTCGGGCTTGACCCGAGGATGACGCCTGAGAGAGTGGTCAGCCGACCGAGCCTTCCAGCGAAATCCCGATCAGCTTCTGCGCCTCGACCGCGAATTCCATCGGCAGTTCCTGGATGACTTCGCGGACGAAGCCGTTGACGATCAGGGCGATCGCCTCTTCCTCGGGAATGCCGCGCTGCATGCAGTAGAACAGCTGATCCTCGGAAATCTTCGAGGTGGTGGCCTCATGCTCGAAACGGGCGGACGCATTGCCGGCCTCGATATAGGGCACGGTGTGGGCGCCGCATTTGTCGCCGATCAGCAGACTGTCGCATTGCGTGAAGTTGCGCGCGTTTACCGCCTTGCGGTGGGCCGAGACCTGGCCGCGATAGGTGTTGTTGGAAACGCCCGCCGAGATGCCCTTCGAGATGATGCGGCTCGACGTGTTCTTGCCGAGATGGATCATCTTGGTGCCCGAATCGATCTGCTGATGACCGTTGGAGACCGCGATCGAATAGAACTCGCCGCGCGAATTGTCGCCGCGCAGCAGGCAGGACGGGTATTTCCAGGTGATCGCCGATCCGGTTTCGACCTGGGTCCACGAGATCTTCGAATTGTCGCCCCGGCAATCGCCGCGCTTGGTGACGAAGTTGTAGATGCCGCCCTTGCCTTCCTTGTCGCCCGGAAACCAGTTCTGGACGGTGGAATACTTGATCTCGGCATCATCAAGCGCAATCAGCTCGACGACGGCGGCATGAAGCTGGTTCTCGTCGCGCTGCGGCGCGGTGCAGCCTTCGAGGTAGGAGACGTAGGAGCCTTCCTCGGCGATGATCAGCGTGCGCTCGAACTGGCCGGTGTTCTTTTCGTTGATGCGGAAATAGGTCGACAGCTCCATCGGGCAGCGAACGCCCTTGGGCACATAGACGAAGGAGCCATCGGTGAACACGGCGGCGTTCAGCGCGGCATAGTAATTGTCGCCGCGCGGCACGACCGAGAACAGATATTTCTGAACCAGTTCCGGATATTCGCGGATCGCCTCCGAGATCGACATGAAGATCACGCCGGCCTTGGCGAGTTCCTTCTTGAAGGTGGTGACGACGGAAACCGAATCGAACACGGCGTCGACGGCAACGCGGCTCTTCGGCTGATACTGCTTGTCCTCGACGCCCGCGAGGATTTCCTGCTCCTGCAGCGGAATGCCGAGCTTCTCATAGGTCCTGAGCAGTTCCGGGTCGACCTCGTCCAGGGTCTTCGGACCGGTGAAGGATTTCGGCGCGGCGTAGTAGTAGATGTCGTTGAAATCGATCTTCGGGTAGCTGACGCGCGCCCAGCTCGGCTCTTCCATGGTGAGCCAGCGGCGATAGGCCTCCAGACGCCATTCCAGCATCCAGTCGGGCTCATTCTTCTTGTGCGAGATGAAACGGATGATGTCCTCGGACAGGCCCTTGGGCGCCTTGTCCACTTCGATCATCGTCTCAAAACCGTATTTGTACTGATCGACGTCGATCTCGGCGACCTGATCGACGGTCTCTTTTACGGCAACCATATTGTCACTCCACTCATAACCGGGTTCAAGGTCCGGCGGTTGGTATTCCCAAGCGGGTTCACCGCTCTATTTAATCAGACTGCGCGGCAATTACACCCCGCGCGGCCTGCGATTCGTCAATTTTTCAGGCCGCCTGTCCGGCCGCCCTGCGTCGCGCGGCGATTTTGCCGAAAGCCGCGATCGCCGCATCGATATCCTGATCCGTGGTCGCCCAGCCGAGCGAGACACGCAAGCCGCCAAGGCGCGGGTCGCGCCCCATCGCCTTCAGCACCTGGCTTTCGCCGACCTTGCCGGAGGAACAGGCAGAGCCGGCGGACAGTGCTATACCCTCGAGATCGAAGGCGATCTGGCCGGTTTCCGCCTTCAGCCCCGGCAGGGTAAAGAACGAAGTATTGGCAACCCTCGGCAAGTCGGCCCCGTAAATCTCGACATCGGGGCACGCGGCGCGCATGCCATCCTCCAGCCGGTCGCGCAGCGCCGCGATTCGCGTATTCCGAGCCTCGATATCATCCGCGGCGAAGGCGGCGGCTGCGGCGAAACCGAGAATGCCGGGCACGTTTTCCGTGCCGGAATGATGGCCCTTTTCCTGACCGCCGCCACGCACCAGCGGGGCCGGCATCAGCGTCTCGCCGCGCGAGATCAGCGCGCCCACGCCCTTCGGCCCGCCAAGCTTGTGCGACGACAGGATCAGGAAGTCGGCGTCCAGCGCCTCGATGGACACCGGGATACGGCCCGCGGCCTGCACCGCGTCGACCACCAAAAGCCCGCCATGCCGGTGCACGATCTCGGCCGCATCCGCGGCGGGCTGGATAATGCCGGTCTCGTTATTGACCAGCATCAGCGCCACCATCGGCAGGCCGCGGGCCTTGTCATGGGCGGCGAGCATGGCGTCAAGCGCATCGAGATCGACGACGCCTGTCGGCAGGACCGGAATTTCATGACGCCTGTCGGCGGGAAAACGACCGCCTTCAAACACAGCCGGATGCTCGATCGCCGAGACATAAAGCCCGCCGAGCGTCACAGCCCTGCGGCCCATGCGGAAATCGGGCGTCAGCACCAGATTTGCCGCTTCCGTGGCGCCGGCGAGGAACGTGACATGCGCGGGGTCCGCCCCCGCAAGCGCCGCCACCTGACGCCGGGCCGCCTCGACGCGGGTGCGCACCGCCCGCCCCTCGCGGTGTACCGAAGAGGCATTGCCGGAAAGATCGAGACCGTCCAGCACCGCTTCGCGCGCTTCGGGCAGAAGCGCGGCGGTGGCATTCCAGTCGAGATAGATCCGGTTCGTGCTCATGTTCTTTCTTTTGGCGGCCCTGTTTACACGGGCAAAACAGCCCGGCAACGCATTTTCCTTGAAATTCACTGCCCGCTTGCCCTATTTGGACCGCAGAACAGAAGACCTCTTTCTTTCGAACAATTCTAAACTGGTTTTAGAAAAGATGACCCTATTAGTCAAGTCAAACGGGTCGCTGCAAGCCGGTTGGAGTGTTTGAGCCGAAATTTCCGGAGAGCAAATGCCCGAAGTGATTTTCAACGGTCCGGCCGGTCGCCTTGAAGGCCGTTACCAGCCGTCCAAGGAAAAGAATGCACCGATCGCGATCGTGCTGCATCCCCATCCCCGCTTCGGCGGCACGATGAACAATCCGATCGTCTACGAACTTTTCTACATGTTCCAGAAGCGCGGCTTCACGACGCTCAGGTTCAATTTCCGCGGCATCGGCCGCAGCCAGGGCGAGTTCGATCACGGCTCGGGCGAATTGTCGGATGCGGCGGCTGCACTCGACTGGGTGCAGGGCCTGCACCCCGATTCGAAGACCTGCTGGGTCGCCGGCTATTCCTTCGGCTCCTGGATCGGCATGCAGCTTCTGATGCGCCGGCCGGAGATCGAGGGCTTCATGTCGATCGCCCCGCAGCCGAATATCTACGATTTCTCGTTCCTGGCCCCCTGCCCCTCCTCCGGCCTGATCATCCACGGCGATGCCGACAAGGTGGCCCCGCAGCGCGACGTCAACGGGCTGGTGGAAAAGCTGAAGACCCAGAAGGGCATCCTGATCACCCAGAAGACGGTGGCCGGCGCCAACCACTTCTTCTCCGGCAAAAATGACGAGTTGCTCGCCGAATGCGAGGACTACCTCGACCGTCGCCTCGACGGCGAACTGGTGCCGGAACCGGCGCCGAAGCGGATCAGGTAGTTACTACTTATAGCGAAAATACAAGCAGATAGCCATGTCGACGTTCAAATCCGAATTCCTGCACACGCTTTCCGAGCGCGGTTTCATTCATCAGATTTCCGATGAGACCGGGCTTGATGACCTTCTTTCGAAGGAGCGGGTGACGGCCTATATCGGCTTTGATCCGACAGCGCCGTCGCTGCATGCCGGCTCGCTGATCCAGATCATGATGCTGCACTGGTTGCAGAAGACCGGCCACCGGCCGATCTCGCTGATGGGCGGCGGCACCGGCATGGTCGGCGACCCCTCGTTCAAGGACGAGGCCCGCAAGCTGATGACCCTCGACATGATCGAGGACAATATCAATTCGATCCAGCGCGTCTTCGCCAATTACATGGATTACGACGCCGGCGAGACGTCCGCGCTGATGATCAACAATGGCGAATGGCTGC
The DNA here is from genome assembly GCF_021021415.1 of Martelella mediterranea. Lineage (GTDB taxonomy): Bacteria > Pseudomonadota > Alphaproteobacteria > Rhizobiales > Rhizobiaceae > Martelella > Martelella mediterranea_C. Next base: position 89,824 of record NZ_JAINWJ010000005.1, read on the forward strand.
GCGGGTTGAACTATCTCGAATTCCTCCGCGATGTCGGCCGCCATTTCTCGGTCAACCGGATGCTGTCCTTCGAGAGCGTCAAGATGCGCATCGACCGCGAGCAGTCGCTGTCTTTCCTGGAATTCAACTACATGATCCTCCAGGCCTATGATTTCGTCGAGCTTTGCAAGCGCTATGACTGCCGGTTGCAGATGGGCGGCTCGGACCAGTGGGGCAATATCGTCAACGGCATCGATCTTGGCCACCGCATGGATTGCCCGCAGCTCTACGCGCTGACCTCGCCGCTTTTGACCACGGCATCGGGTGCCAAGATGGGCAAGTCGGCCAATGGCGCGATCTGGCTCAACCCGGACATGCTGTCGGCTTATGATTTCTGGCAGTACTGGCGCAACACCGAGGACGCCGATGTCGGCCGCTTCCTGAAGCTCTACACCACACTGCCGATGGACGAGATCGCGCGGCTTGCCGCCCTTGGCGGATCGGAGATCAACGAGGTCAAGAAGATCCTCGCCACCGAAGTGACCGCGATGCTGCATGGCCGCGCCGCCGCCGAGGAAGCCGCCGAGACCGCGCGCAAGACCTTCGAGGAAGGCGCACTTGCCGAAAACCTGCCGACGATCGAGGTGGCGAAGGCCGAACTCGACGGCGGCATCGGCATTCTGACGCTCCTGGTCCAGGCCGGTCTCGCCGGCTCCAACGGCGAGGCCCGCCGCCATATCAAGGGCGGCGCGGTAAAGCTGAACGACAAGGCCGTCTCCGACGAACGTCTCTCGGTCGGCGCCGATGCGCTGTCGCAGGAAGGCGTTGCCAAGCTGTCGGTGGGCAAGAAGAAGCACATTCTGGTGCGGCCGGTGTGAGAGACGGTGTCGGCGTCCTGCGGTCGCCCTACTCGCCTCCTGCTCTAAGGCCGGGTGTCGGACACAGCCCTGCAGCTTGCTCCCGATACTCTCTCCCGCTGGCGGGAGAGATGCCCCGAAAGGGGCAGTGAGGGTGGCGCGGCATCTCGTCTCGTGAGGGCGTTCGCGGTGATAGTCTCCCCCCTCACTGTCGCTGTCGCGACATCTCTCCCCTCCGGGGCGAGAAGACTTGGGGGCTCTGCGGATAAGTCCCCTGAATGTGATCATCAGGACAAACCGCGACGCTTCCCGTCACTGAAACTCGAAGATCTTTCGGAACACGCCGGGCGCGATGGCGGAGAGCGGGTTGACGATCAGCTCGGGCTTTTCGGTCTTGCCGGTGAGGCGGAAGGTGATGCCGAACAGGCCCTTGTCGTTGCCGTTGCCGAGCAGCGGGCCGAAGATCGGGATTTCCGCGAAGATCCGGTTGAGGCCGTAGGCCGGCATGAAGGTGCCGGTCATGTCGATATTGCCGGCGGCATCGCGCACCACGCCCTTGATGGTCGCGCCCACCTGATCGCCGCGCACGAAGGCGTCGGAGACCCGCAGCACGCCGTTGGAGATATCGATCACCGCCTGGGCGCGCTGGAAGCGCTGGTCGGTCTCGTTGATCTGGTTCTTGTAGGCGGCGTTCAGGCTCTTGCCGTTGCCGACCGTGGGGTCCGTCAGGATTTTCTTGAGCTGCTCGTCCTTGATCAGCCGGAAATCCGTCAGTGTCGCCATGCCCTGCCAGCCGGCATCGGTCTCGATCATGTCGAGATTGAGCGAACCGCCCGTCATCTTCTGGTAGATGCCAAGGAAGCGCAGCAGCGCGCCGGCGCCGCTGGTCTTGAGCGACACCGACTGCCGGTCGCCGTCTGGCGCCACGGTCAGCGCCATCGGCTGCGACGAGGCGGTGGTCGCCTTCAGCGTGGCATCCGCCATCTTGCCCGCGCGAACCTTGATGTCGCCATTGACGCCGGAAAGCTGACGGTCGTTTTCGCCGGAAACCCGGGCAATATCGAAATGAACGTCGACATTGCCGCCGCCGCTTCCCCCGCTGCCGATCGAACCGCCATTGCCGCTTTTGACAAGCTGATCGAGCAGCGGCTTGGCCGAGAAGGACCGGCCGGTCAGCGTCACGTCGAGCCCGCTCTTGCCGCGCTGCATGCCGACATTGACGCTGTCGCCGGGCGAGATCGCCACATCGGTCAGCGTCGCAGCCAGAAGGCCGCCCTTGTCGAGGGTAACCTGCCCCCTTGCGCCAAGCCCGCTGCCCGACAGGCGCAGATCGTCGAGCGTCGTCACGCCGTTTTCGCCGGGCGTGAGCGTGAAGGACAGCGTCGCGGGCACACCCGCCGGCTTCTGCCAGCCGATGAAGGGCAGAGACAGGGTCGCCTGCTGCAGGTCGACCGCGATCATATTACCTTCATCACTGCCTTCGACCGTGACGGAAACCGGGCCGCTGACATAATCCTCAAGTCCGGGCGCAAGCTGGTTGCGTTGGGCATCGCTCAGATTGCCGGCGAGCCACAGCACCGACTGAGCGTCCTCGCCATCCGCCCCTTCTTCCGGCTTGCCGAGCGGCATGCTCCACTGCACCTCAAGCGGTATGCCGTCGGCGCTGCCGCTGCCTTCGTAGGATATCCGGCTGGGCACGATCTCGACAAGGCCGTCGAGGCCGCTGACCTGATGGCCGTTGATCGGCGTGGCGATCGCGCCATCGGTGACATCGGCGACGACATGCCAGACCGGATCGAAGGCAACGTCCCGATCGAGCGGGAAGCTTGCCCTGAGATTGACCTCGGTGTTTCCCGAAAACTGGTCGGAGGTGAAATCCGTCGATTTCAGCGCGTTGATCGGCGGCGCCTCGGCGAGCTTCACCAGATCGCGCACTTCGCCGGCGAGCATGATGTCGACAACGCCGGTCAGCGGCTTGGAATAGGTGTCGGCGATCGCGAAGGTGCCCTCCTTCAGCTTCACCGTGCGGGATTTGGCGACGCTGAGCGAGCCGTCCCTGATCTCGACATCGACCCTGCCGCCATTGATCGCGACGCGGGCGTCGCTGCGCTCGACGTCGGGCATCTGGTCGCTGAGCGTGATCCTTGTGTCATCGATATCGAAGGCGACCTTCATCTCGGTCTCGTCGAGCTGGACCGGGATTCCCGGCCCCTCGATCCGCCCCGCCTTCATGAAAATCGCGATATCGCCATTGGTGACCACGCCGCCGTGGAGATTGCGGCTGACCCATTCGCGCGGCTTCCGGGCGATCCAGAACGGCCAGAGCTGCTTGACCGCCTCGGTATCCATCCGCTCGATCCGCGCGCCGAAGCTGAGTTCCGGGCTGGCATCGCCGAACACCGCCTTGAACGAGGCCGCCATCATGCCCTGCGGAGAACTGATCGAAATATCGTCGAGCAGCAGGCGCGGGATCGAGGCGCGGTACTCCCCGGTGAACTTGGCGTCGAAGATCAGCGGCGGCAGGCCCGGCTCGCGCGACTTGAACCGTCCGCCGCGCACCAGCACGTCCAGCGCATAGCCATCCGTGGCATCCGGCTGATAGCGGTCGAGATCGATGATCCCGGCGGTGAAGGGAAACCGGCTGCCGTCGAATTCGAACGAGGAATCGCTGATTTCGATCGATTTCTTGGTGGTATCGTAGATCAGGTTCAGATTGGCGTCGTTGAACGGCCGAGCGATCGAATCCGCGATGAAACGGCCGGCGCCGACATCGATCTGCGCGGCAACCGCGGGCTCGCCGTCAACACGCGCCCGCTCGAGCGAAAGCACGAGGTCGGCCGTCCCCTCAAGACCGAGCATCGGTTCGCCGTCTTCCTTCGTCCTGAGCAGGAACGGCGTCAGCACCAGGTTGGAAACCTCGGCTTGTAGGCTCTGCGTGCGGCCATCCTGTTCCACCGATTCGGCCGAAAACGCGGCGGCCGTTCCGTCCAGTAGCACTTCGCCATCGACCCGCAGGATGCCGTCGGCCAGGAGGTTGAGGTTGATCTCGCGGATATCGACATTGACGGATTTGCCCGGCGACGCGCTGCCGACCGGGAACACGATATCGCTCAGATAGATCGAGCGAGTATCGGCGGCGGTGAGAATGCCGCGGGCGAAATCGGTCTGGGTGAACATCTGCTCGACCAGAACCGGAAGGCTGTCGACCCTGTGCTCGGTGAGGCGGAACGTGCCGGTCGAGGGCAGCGCCGCGGAATCGACCGCGATGTCGTCAACCGACACCGAGTTCACGGTGACCTGCCCACCGATGAGCTTTACCGGGTCGACGGCAAAATCCATGGTTCCGATCGAGGCGATCTGCTTCTCCGCCGGGCCGAGCAGCGTCACGCCGCGCACGCTGAGGTTCAAATCCAGATCACCGCTCAGCCTTAACCGCGCTGTCTCAATGCGAGCGTGATAGCCCTCAGGCATCGCCGCCGCGATCTGCTCATTGGCCTTGGCGGCCAGGAACCGGTCCAGCGACCCGCTTTCGATCACGTAATAGACGATGAGGAGAAGACCGCCGGCAATCAGTCCGAAAAACGTCAGGAAACGAAAGCAGTGACGGGTGAAGCTGCGATGCGTCGACGCGCGCACGATCATCGGCTCATGCGCCTGGGCCGAGGGCAGCTTGTGGAGCGAAACATTTTCGCCGCGGCCGAAACGGGTACGCTCGCCTCTGATCAGTGAATCTTTTTGCTTGCTGTCGTCCAAAGCCGCTCCGTAAGCGTATAAACTGCGCTGACACAGGTCTGCCCGGCGCGAATCTCTGAAGGCATATTCACGACGAAGCGCATCGCTGGCAAGCGCGCAACCCTCCATCCGGTCGCCATTTATGCCGACCGCCGCTTGAACGCTAAATGAACAAAGGAGTGAGAATTTGACCGAACTGAAAGAAGGCGACAAGGCCCCCGATTTTTCCCTTCCCGTTTCCGAGGAAGAGAACTTCGCGCTGTCGGACGCCAAGGGCAAGAACCTGGTGCTTTACTTCTATCCCAAGGACGACACCAAGGGCTGCACCGTTGAAGCAATTGCGTTCACCGCCCTTGCGGAAGCCTTTGAAAACGCAAACACAATTGTTCTGGGCGTTTCGCCTGACGGGCTCAAGAGCCATGCGAAATTCGCGAAGAAACACGACCTTTCCGTTCTGCTGGGCGCCGATGAGGATCATGCGGTGGCCGAGGCCTATGGCGTGTGGAAGGAAAAGAGCATGTACGGCAAGACCTATATGGGCATCGAACGCTCCACCTTCCTGATTGCGCCGGACGGCACGCTCAAGCGCATCTGGCGCAAGGTGAAGGCGGACGGCCATGCCGAAGCCGTGCTTGAGGCCATCAACGGCGGGTAACCGACGAAAAAGGGCATTTCATTGCGTTGAAATGCCCTTGATCGCCCGGTTTTCTTGACTCTCGGGCCGTTTGCGACTATCCCGCCCCTCGTACGCATGACGATGGTGAAAGCGCCGTCGAATTTGTCACGAAAACACGGAACCCGTTTTCCTTTGACCTCATTTTCCGATCTTGGGCTCAGCCCCAAAGTACTTTCCGCTGTAACCGAGGCCGGCTACAGCGAACCGACGCCCATTCAGGCGGGCGCCATTCCCCATGCTCTGGAGCGCCGCGATGTTTGCGGTATCGCCCAGACCGGCACCGGGAAGACCGCTTCCTTCGTGCTACCGATGCTGACGCTTCTGGAGCGCGGCCGGGCAAGGGCGCGCATGCCGCGCACGCTGATTCTCGAGCCGACGCGCGAACTCGCGGCTCAGGTCGCCGAGAATTTCGACAAATACGGCAAGAACCACAAGCTCAATGTCGCGCTGCTGATTGGCGGCGTTTCCTTCGAGGAGCAGAACCGCAAGCTTGAACGCGGCGCCGATGTGCTGATCTGCACGCCCGGCCGCCTGCTCGACCACACCGAGCGCGGCAAACTGCTGATGACCGGCGTCGAAATCCTCGTCATCGACGAGGCCGACCGCATGCTCGACATGGGCTTCATTCCCGATATCGAGCGGATCGCCAAGCTCATTCCGTTCACCCGGCAGACGCTGTTCTTCTCGGCGACGATGCCGCCGGAGATCCAGAAGCTTGCAGACCGGTTCCTGCAGAACCCGGCCCGCATCGAGGTGGCGCCGCCCTCCTCCACTGCGGCAACTGTCGAACAGAAGCTCGTCGCCACCGGCGGCAAGGACTATGAAAAGCGCGCTTCCCTGCGCGCCATCATCGACAAGCAGGACGATCTGAAGAACGCGATCATCTTCTGCAACCGCAAGAAATCGGTCGCCGATCTCTTACGCTCGCTGCAGCGCCACGACTATCCCTGCGGCGCGCTCCATGGCGACATGGACCAACATTCGCGCACCACGATCCTGCAGAATTTCCGCGACGGCAAGCTGCCGCTGCTTGTCGCCTCCGATGTCGCCGCCCGCGGCCTCGACATTCCCGATGTCAGCCACGTCTTCAACTACGATGTGCCGATCCATGCCGAGGACTATGTCCACCGCATCGGCCGCACCGGCCGCGCCGGGCGCAAGGGCGCGTCATTCACGCTGGTTACCCCCAAGGACGCCAAATTCGTCGACGCCATCGAGAAGCTGATCGATCGCAAGATCGAGTATATCGACGGCGATCTCAGCACGGTCGCGACTGAAGACGAAGGTGAAAAGCCCGCCGCGCGCACCCGCAAGGGCAAATCCCGCAAGCAGGAAAACAAGCCTGCCGAGGAAAAGACAGAGGCCGCGCGCCCCGCCGAGGCTGCGAAACCTGCGCCGGCCGAAAAGCCGACCCCGTCCAAGAAGCCCGCCAATGACGATCGCCGGCGTTCGCGCCGCCGCGACCGCGATGACGACCAGACGCCGGTCGGCTTCGGCGACGACATCCCGGCCTTCATGCTGGTCGCGGCCAAGGCCTGACGCCGGGACAATTCATTGAATATGATGAGAGCCGCATCTCCTTCAGGAGGTGCGGCTCTCATCATATGCCCGATATGCCGTCAAAAAATCGTCAGTAAGCTTGCCTTTACAGCAATACATACAGATAAAAATCTCTCAATATTCATTTGGTATGCACTTTATATACTACAAATGCGCACTATTGGTCAATTGTATTTTCGAGACGGCCAAACTTCACGACAAGTAATGGTAGCCGCGCCTGTAGTATAGCAAGGCTTCGCCGGGCGCGCTCATCTTCACGCCGACGACCTCGCCGATCAGGATCCAGTGCGTCGTCATCGCCTTGGCTTCGACGAGCCTGCAGTCGAAACTGGCGAGCGCATCGGCCAGAACCGGCGCGCCGCTTGCCTCGATTTCCCACTCGGCCATGGCGAAACGCTCCTCGGCCGAAAGCCCGGTGAAGCCCGCGAAGGCATCGGCGAGCGGACGATGATGGGCGGCAAGCGTATTGAGCGCGAAATTGCCGCTTTCCTCAAATATCGCATTGTGCTCGTTCAGGCGATTGACGCAGGCCAGCACCGTCGGCGGCGCGTCCGATACCGAGCAGGCGGCGGTCGCCGTCACGCCGCGCATCACGCCGCCGCTGGCGGTCGTCACGATCTGAACATGGCCGGCATAATGGGCCATTGCGTCGCGATAGTGTTTGGAAAACTGCGGATCATCATGCATGGGAAATGCCGCGTTCATGCGTGGAAAAAACTGCCAAGGAACCATCCCTTTGATATTCAGTTGCGGTACTTACGGCGTTGCCCCTGCATCTGGCAAGGGTTATGACAGGGTTCATTGCGGCAAGTTTTGAGAAGAGGACGCGCGATCATGAGATCCATTCACGCCTGTCTCCTTGGCCTCGCCATCACCGGGCTCGCCGCCGCTCCTTCCCTTGCGGCCGAGAGCCTGAAGATCGGCGTTGTCGCGCCGGTGAGCGGAGACTACGCCATTCTCGGCGAACAGGCGCTCGATGGCGCGAGCCTTGCCGCCCGCAACCGTGATATCGCGCTCACTCCCGTGGATGAAAGCTGCGAGGATGGCAGCGGCGCGGACATCGGCCGCACGCTTGCCGATGCCGGCGTCGATATCGCCATCGGCTTTTTCTGCAGCGAGACCGTGCGCGGGGCCATGCCGGTGCTGCGGGATGCCGGCATTCCGGCGATCACCCTTTCCGCCCGGTCGATGCCACTGATGGCCACCGCGCTGAAGGAAGGCTGGCCGCTGTTCCGCATGGCGCCCAATGATCAGGACGAGACCGACGCGATCGTCGATTTCATCATGGGCGAATGGATCGACCAGCCGGTCGCCCTGCTCGATGACGGCACGATTTATTTCCGCGAGATGGTGAATGCCGTGCGCAACGCGCTGGAGGAGCGCGGGCTGCAGCCCGTTCTCGTCGAGACGTTCCGGCCCGCGCAGGAACAGCAATTGTCGCTGGTCCGCCGCCTCTCCCAGGCCGGCGCCACCCATGTTTTCATCGGCGGCGCGCGCGGCGATGTCGCCATCGTGGCGCGGGACGCGCTGAAGCAGGGCGTCGATCTCACGCTGCTCGGCACCGAGGCGCTCAGTGCCCGGGAAACCGATGTGCCGCTCGAACCCGGCGTTCTGGCGATCGGGATTCCCGAATATGGCGAGCTTCCCCCTGCCGCCGAGCTCGTGGATCTTGCCGCAAGTGAAGGCATCATCCCGGAAGGATACGTTGTGCCTGCCGCAAGCGCGGTCGAGGTTGCCGCCCAGGCATTGGCGGCGGCGGAAGGCGATACCGCCCGTCTCGCCGCGATGCTTGCCGCCGGCCAGTTCGACACCGCGCTCGGCCCCGTTTCCTTCACCGGCCGCCACGAACTTGCGGACAGTCCGTATTTTCTTTTGCGCTGGCAGGGTAATCAATTCGTACCGGTGTTCGATTCGGCCCGCCAGTAATACCAAGAAGGATACATGCAGTGAAACGTCCCCTGCGCATCGCCCCCTCCATACTTTCCGCCGACTTTTCCCGACTGGGAGAGGATGTGCGCGCCGTCGTCGATGACGGCGCCGACTGGGTGCATCTCGATGTCATGGACGGCCACTTCGTGCCGAACATCACTTTCGGCCCGCCGATCATCGCCAAATTGCGCGGCCACACGGATGCCGTCTTCGACTGCCATCTGATGATCGCGCCCGCTGATCCCTACCTCGAGGCCTTCGCCAAGGCCGGTTCGGACAGGATCACGGTGCATCAGGAGGCTGGCCCGCACCTGCACCGCTCGCTCCAGACCATCCGCAACCTGGGCAAAAAGGCGGGCGTGGCGTTGAACCCGGCGACCCCGGTTTCGACGATCGAAAACGTGATCGACGATCTCGACCTCATCCTGGTGATGACCGTCAATCCCGGTTTCGGCGGACAGGCGTTCATCTCCGCCATGCTCGACAAGATCGAGCAGGTCAACGCGCTGATCGGCGACCGCCCGATCGAGCTTCAGGTTGATGGCGGAATCGCGCCGGATACGGTGGAGGCGGTCACGAAGGCCGGCGCAAATGTGCTGGTCGCGGGCTCGGCCATCTTCGGCAAGGCCGAGGGCGGCAGCTACCGGCCGGCCATCGATGCGATGCGGTCGGCCGCAGTTTAGCGTACAGCGTTTCAGGCGTATCTTGGAAATGGGTCAACGGCCGGGTGCGATGTCACGCGCCCGGCCCGATAAGGTTTGCCGATATGCCGGCGCCGCGCCGGCCAATAAACAGGAGCTGCAATGCCAGGTCTTAAACGCTTTCTCGGCGCAACGGTGGTCTCCGCCCTTGCCGCCGCCAACGCGAACGCCGGTGATTTCGCCGCCTTCACTCCGCTCGGTTTTTCGGAAGACGGCAAGGTCTTCGCCTTTGAGGAATACGGTCAGGAAGACGGGTCCGGTTTCGCCTATTCCAACATCTTCTTCATTGACACGCAAAACGACGCCTTTCTGGACGGCACACCCTTCCGCCTTCGCACCGAAACCGACAATGCCTCGATCAGCGCGGCCCGCGCGCTCGCCGTGCGCGAGGCTCTGCAGATGATCCAGGACTATCAGTTGCTGGACCATCCCGGCTGGCTCGCCGCCTTCAATCCGGTGACGGAGAACAATGGCGATAGCGACACCATAAAGTATCGCGCCCACCCGAACCTGTCGCCCGTCAGCGAGATGGTCCTCGAAACCTTCCCGCTCGCCCCGAACCCCGCCTGCGCCGATATCACGCCGGATGCCCGCGGCTTTCGCCTGACCTATCGCAGCCCTGAGGGCGCGGAGCGGGAAATTCACGCCGACACGCGCCTGCCGGAAAGCCGCAACTGTCCGCTCGACTACCGCCTTGGCGGCATGATGACCTATGGCGGCGGCGGGCCGGATGCCGTCCACGTCGCGCTGGTGATCGTGCTGTCGCAAGGCTTCGAGGGACCGAACGGGCGCTGGATCGCCGTGCCGTTCCGCCCTTAAAATACAGGGACACGGAGCATTTTGACGGCGCAAAGATTTCATTTGCGTCGGAAATGGTCTATGCGCATTGCCAGATCGAAATGTGAAGGACGAAGCCTCGATGATACCGCGTTATTCCCGCCCCGAGATGACGGAAATCTGGTCGCCGGAAACGAAATTCCGGATCTGGTTCGAAATCGAGGCCCATGCCTGCAACGCGCTGGCCGAGATCGGCGTGATCCCGGAAAGTGCGGCCAAGACCATCTGGGAAAAGGGCAGCGCCGCGACCTTCGATGTCGCCCGCATCGACGAGATCGAAGCCGTCACCAAGCATGACGTCATCGCCTTCCTCACCCACCTTGCCGAAATCGTCGGCCCCGATGCCCGTTTCGTCCATCAGGGCATGACGTCGTCGGACGTGCTCGACACCTGTTTCAACGTCCAGCTTACCCGCGCAAGCGACCTGCTGCTGGCCGATCTCGACAAGCTGCTGGCAGCCCTGAAGCGCCGCGCCTTCGAGCACAAGGACACGGTCACGATTGGCCGTTCGCACGGCATCCATGCCGAGCCGACCACGTTCGGCATCAAGCTCGCCCAAGCCTATGCCGAGTTCGACCGCTGCCGCGACCGGCTTGTCGCCGCACGCGCGGAAATCGCCACCTGCGCCATCTCCGGCGCCGTCGGCACCTTCGCCAATATCGACCCCAGGGTCGAAGAACATGTCGCTGAAGCCATGGGCCTGAAGCCCGAGCCGGTCTCGACCCAGGTGATCCCGCGCGACCGTCATGCGATGTTCTTCGCCACGCTCGGCGTGATCGCCTCGTCGGTGGAGCGGCTTGCGACGGAAATCCGCCACCTGCAGCGCACCGAGGTGCTGGAAGCCGAGGAATATTTCTCGCCGGGCCAGAAGGGCTCGTCGGCCATGCCGCACAAGCGCAATCCGGTTCTGACCGAAAATCTCACCGGCCTTGCCCGCATGGTGCGCAGCTTCGCGCTGCCGGCGATGGAGAATGTGGCGCTCTGGCATGAGCGCGACATTTCGCACTCCTCGGTCGAACGGATGATCGGCCCCGATGCGACCGTAACGCTCGATTTCGCGCTCGCGCGGCTCACCGGCGTTGTCGATAAGCTGCTCGTCTACCCCGAGACGATGATGAACAATCTCAACAAGTTCCGCGGGCTGGTTCATTCACAGCGCGTGCTGCTGGCCCTCACCCAGGCAGGCGTATCGCGCGAGGATGCCTACCGCCTCGTCCAGCGCAACGCCATGCGCGTGTGGGAGGAAGGCAAGGATTTCCTCGAGGAACTGCTCGCCGACGAGGAAGTGCGCGCCGCCCTTTCCGAAGAGACGATCCGCGAGAAATTCGACCTCGGCTATCACACCAAGCATGCCGACACCATTTTCAAGCGGGTTTTCGGCGAAGCCTGACGCCCGCTCCTATCCAAGACGACGATCCTCATGAAAGCCTCCGAAGCAGATATCCTCCTCATCCCCGGCTACAAGAATGCCGGGCCGGGACACTGGCAGAGCCGCTGGGAACAGAAGCTCTCGACGGCCCGGCGGGTGGAACAGGCGGAATGGAACAAGCCGGTCGTGGAAGACTGGGTCGAAAAGCTTGTGGAAGCGGTCAACGCTTCGACGCGCCCGGTCGTGCTGGTCGCCCACTCGCTTGGCATCCCCACCGCCATCCTCGCGCTGCCCAAATTCGAGAAACCGGTGGCCGGCGGCTTCTTCGTCGCGCCGCCTGAGGTCGACAATCCGAAGATCCGGCCGAAGCATCTCCAGACCTTCGGTCCCTATCCGCGTGATCCGCTGCCGTTTCCAAGCATCGTGATCGCCAGCCGCAATGATTCTTTCGGCTCATTCGATCATGCCGGCGATATCGCCAATGCATGGGGGGCGGCCTTCTTCGATGTCGGCGAGGCCGGGCACATCAACGAGGAAGACGGCTTCGGCCCCTGGCCCGAGGGCATATTGATGTTCGGGCGTTTTCTGTCGCATCTGTGAGGGCAGGATAAGACTGGAGGACGCCGGGAATTCGCGATATCGCGAACGCCGCTTCAGCGAACTGAAATCATTGCGGCTTTCAAATCAGAATTGACTTTCTCCATTCATGGACCACACTTGTAGTGTTGGTCCATGATGACTTTTGCATCCGGATCGGCCAAATATAGAAAATTGAGGGGAGCGCGCGAACCGGGCTGATGCGGCCTTGCAGCCGAGCAAAGCAAGTCCAGCATCTGTCAAAACCGCCTCCAGCAAGAGGGCAAACGTTGACGGAGGACAGGAGTGAGTTTTGGAGCAAATCCGGAATAGCGGCCGCCGCGATCGAAGGCTCGGCAGTCGCGATGGCGGTGCTTGACGTCTTCAGTTTCAAGATCCGCGCCGTCAATGACAGCTTCAAGGCGATCGCTCAGGGAAGCGACCTTGTCGGCGCAAATATTCTCGATTGGGTTCACGGTGACGACCGGCCGGTGCTGCAATCCTTGCTGACCACGGCGGACAAGAACGGCAAACCGCTTTCCCGGGAAATACGGTTCGGCCCGCGGCACGATGGCCCCAAGCGATGGATGCTGTGTTCCAACACCGTTTTGCCGCTTGAACACAAAGGCAGCAAAACGCTTTCCCTGCTAAGCTGCACGGATATCAACGCACAAAAGCTGCGCGAGCTGGAAGCCAACGAACGCGCCCATCGCTGGGACTATGCGCTCGTCAGCTCGGGGCTCGGCGTCTGGGACCATGATTACCGGCGCGGCCAGTTCTTCTATTCGCAAACCTGGCTGACGATGCGCGGCTATCCCGGCGGCGGCCCGCAGCCCTTCGGATCGACCGAGGAATGGCTGCAACTGGTCCACCCCGACGATCGCGACTTCGTTGCCAACGCGATCGAGCGCCAGAAGACCGGCGATCCTCAATACATGAACTTCGAATACCGCGAGCGCCATGCGGACGGACACTGGATCTGGATCGAGTGCCGGGGCGATGCGGTATCGAGTTTCTCCGACCACAAACCGGCCCGGATCGTCGGCACGGATCGCGACATCACCGACCGCAAGAATGCCGAAATGCTGCTTTCGCGGACCAGACAGCGGCTCGAACTGGCCCTGAGCACGTCTCGCATAGGCGTGTTCGAGTACAATCCGGCGACGGGCCTGGTGATTGCCGACAAGCGCATCTGCGAGATTTACGGATTTGGGGAAGAGGCCGAAACCTACCACGCCAGCCGTCTCGGCGCGATCACCGCCCCGGAAGACCTGAATCGCATCAGGACGGCATTGAGTTCGCTGAAACCCGGCGACCCTCCGGTTTCCGACGAGTTCAGGATCAACCGGGAGGACGACGGCGCCGTGCGTCATGTTCGCGCTCTGATGACCATGCGGATCGATGATGAAGGGCAGCAAAACATTCTGGGCATCAACTGGGACGTGACAGAAGAGGTCCGGCTGCGCCAGGATCTGATCACCGCGAAGCAGCTCGCCGAAGCCCGCAATTTCGAGCTCGACCGCGCCAAATCCGATATTGAGCAGGCGGCCCTGCACGACTATCTGACCAGCCTGCCCAACCGGCGCTTTCTGGACGATGAATTGTCGCGCCGCGTCGAGATGGTGCCGACAACGGCCGGCAAGCTCGCGCTGATGCAGATCGATATCGATGACTTCAAGGCCGTCAACGACAGCTATGGACATGGCGCCGGCGATGCGGTGCTGCGCCATGCCGCGCAGGTTCTGCTGAGCGTCAGCCGGCACAATGATTTCGTCGCGCGCGTGGGCGGCGACGAATTCGCCTTCATCTGCAGCTATGGCAATGGCGCGACCAGTCTGGAACAGGTCGCAAAGCGCATGCTTCTGGAACTTTCCAAACCGGTCGAATTGGGCGAGCATCGCATCCGCATTGGCGCCTGCGTCGGCATCGTCACCGCGGACGCCTGCGAAGACCTGTCCGCCGGCAGCCTCATGAAGAACAGCGACCTCGCCCTCAAGCTGGCAAAACAGCAGGGCAAGAACCGGATCGCCTTCTACTCACCCGATCTGAAAAGCGCGGTTGCCGCCAACCGCACGCCCACCGACCGGCTGATGCAGGCAGTGGAGCAATGCGACTTCATCCCGTTCTACCAGCCGCAGTTTGACGCGAAGACGCTGAGGCTGACCGGCATCGAGACGCTGGCGCGCTGGCGCCACGCCGATGGCAGTTTCGGCCAGCCTTCGGAATTCATGCCACTGGCGGAAACGCTGAACCTGATGAACATGATCGATACCAGCATCCTCGCCCAGGCGACCAGCGATTTCCGGCGCTGGAGCGATCTCGGGCTCGATCCGCCGGGCATATCGCTCAACCTTTCGCCACGCCGTCTGAGCGATCCGGCGCTGGTTTCCGCGCTGGAGGAATTCGAGCTTCCGGCGGGCAAGCTGACCTTCGAGCTCCTGGAATCGATCTTTCTGGACGAGCCCGACGACATCAGCGCCTACAATCTGAAGCAGCTCAGAAGGCTCGGCATCGGGATCGACGTGGACGATTTCGGCACGGGATATACATCGATCAGCGGCCTCTTGAAGGTCGCGCCCAACGGTCTCAAGATCGCCCGCGAACTGGTCCTGCCGCTGCCGCACTCGCCCGATCAGCGCGCGATCGTCAAATCGATCATCGACATCGCCAAGACGCTGAAGATCAAGGTGATCGCCGAGGGCGTGGAAACCAAACGGCACGCCGAGATCGTGACCAAGCTTGGCTGCGACGTTCTTCAGGGCTACTGGCTGGGCCGGCCAATGCCGGCCGCCGAGTTCGAGAAGGTGCTGCGCGAGCAAACCGAACTGGTATAGATCCAGCGGCAGCGTCCGCTTTGAATGTAAGCCTATACCAGCCGGCTCTGCTCCAGAGCGGCCTCGATGAAGCTTGCAAACAGCGGATGCGGCTCCAGCGGCCGGCTCTTCAGTTCCGGATGATACTGCACGCCGATGAACCAGGGATGGTCGGCATATTCGATCGTTTCCGGCAGAACGCCATCCGGCGAGGTGCCGGAGAACACCAGCCCGCAGGCCTCGAGCTTGTCGCGATAGCCGAAATTCACCTCGTAGCGGTGCCGATGACGTTCCGAGATTTCGGTCGAGCCGTAGATCTCGGCAATCTTGGTCTCCGCGCCAAGATGGGCCTTGTAGGCGCCGAGCCGCATCGTGCCGCCAAGATCATCGGTGTCGGACCGCTTCTCCAGCGTGTTGCCCTTGACCCATTCGGTCATCAGGCCGACGACCGGCTCGCTGGCATTGCGGTCGAATTCCGTGGACGAGGCATCCTTGATGCCGGCCAGATTGCGCGCCGCCTCGATCACGGCCATCTGCATGCCGAAGCAGATGCCGAAATACGGCACCTTATGGGTGCGGGCAAAGCGGGCCGCCTGGATCTTGCCTTCCGAACCGCGCTCGCCGAAGCCGCCCGGCACCAGAATGCCATGGACCTTTTCGAGATAGGGGGACGGGTCCTCCTTCTCGAAAATCTCCGACTCGATCCATTCGAGATTGACCTTGACCCGATTGGCAACGCCGCCGTGATGCAGCGCCTCGATCAGCGATTTATAGGCGTCCTTCAACCCGGTATATTTGCCGACGATGGCGATCGTTACCTCGCCTTCGGGAGTGCGGATGCGCTCGCTGACCTTTTTCCACGCATCCATGCGCGGCACCGGAGCGGGATCGATGCCGAAGGCGTGAAGCACCTCGTCGTCAAGCCCTTCGTGGTGATAGGCGAGCGGCACGTCATAGATATTGGCGACATCGAGCGCCTGGATGACGGCGGATTCGCGCACATTGCAGAACAGCGAGAGCTTGCGACGCTCGGCCTCGGGAATTTCCCGGTCGGCGCGCACCAGCAGGATATCGGGATGAATGCCGAGCGCCTGCAATTCCTTGACGGAATGCTGGGTCGGCTTGGTCTTCAATTCGCCTGCCGCCGGAATATAGGGCATCAGCGTCAGGTGAACATATACGGCATTGCCGCGCGGCAGGTCGTTGCCGAGCTGGCGGATCGCCTCCATGAACGGCATCGCCTCGATATCGCCGACCGTGCCGCCGATCTCGCACAGCACGAAATCGAAATCCTCATTGCCCTCGAGCACGAAGTCCTTGATCTCGTTGGTGACGTGCGGAATGACCTGCACCGTCGCCCCGAGGTAGTCGCCGCGGCGCTCCTTGTCGAGAATGTTCTTGTAGATGCGGCCGGTGGTGATGTTGTCGGTCTTGGTCGCCGAGCGGCCGGTGAAGCGCTCGTAATGGCCGAGGTCGAGATCGGTCTCCGCCCCGTCATCGGTGACGAACACCTCGCCGTGCTGGGTCGGGCTCATCGTGCCCGGATCAACGTTGAGATAGGGATCGAGCTTCCTGAGCCGGACCCGATAGCCCCGTGACTGCAGCAATGCACCGAGTGCTGCCGCGGCAATGCCTTTTCCGAGGGAGGAAACCACGCCGCCTGTGATGAAAATATATCGCGCCATGGGCTTATTCCGATACCGTTTTCAAACCGATTCTGCCAGAGCCTTTGCGCAAAAAAGCCCATGCATCCCCGGTCGATTGTCACAACAATGCCGCATCGCCGACGCTTGCGCGCGACGAGCGGCCCAAAGAAATACCGGCGGGATGGCCCGCCGGCTGATGTCAGTTCGAGTGCGGCGATCAGTCGCCGGTGGGAACGCCGGTGGCGTTCGAGTTCTGCGCCGGCGTGCTGACGGCCGGAGCCGAAGAACCTTCGCTGCCGCTCGGAACGCCGCTCTCATTGGGCGCGGCCGGCGTCGTGGTGGTCACGGAACCGCCGAGCTGGTCGAGAATGCCCTGCCCGTCCGTTTCGGCGTTCTGCTCGATCCGGTCGAGAATATCCGACGGATTGCCCTGGTAGCGGGCGAGAATGCCGAGACCGAGCGAGGTCACGAAAAACAGCGTTGCGAGAATGGCCGTGGTGCGCGTCAGCGCATTGGCCGTGCCGCGCGCGGTCATGAAACCGGAACCACCGCCGATGCCGAGCCCGCCGCCTTCAGACCTCTGGATGAGGATCACACCGGCCAGCGCAACGACGATTATCAGGTGAATTACGATCAATACCGTCTGCATGAATGTCCAATCCGGCCCCGCCTTGAAGGTCCGGGCCCGCTAGAATAACTGGCGTCTCTCTACATGAGGCCGGCCAGCAATCCAACCCCTTTTTCTGGCCGTTTTCGGCCCGATCCGCCGTCGATTCCTACTTTGTCGAGGACAGGATATCCTCATAGGCCTGATAGATGGCGAGGAAATCGGCCGCTTTCAAGCTGGCGCCGCCGATCAGCGCGCCGTTGACATTGGCGACACTCAGCAGTTCGCGGGCGTTTGCCGGCTTCACCGAACCGCCATAGAGAAGCCGGATCTTTTCGCCCGCCTCGCCGAAACGCTCGACCAGATCCGCGCGCATGGCGGCGTGGACCTCGGCGACCTGTTCCGGGCCCGGCGTCTGACCGGTCCCGATCGCCCAGATCGGCTCATAGGCGATGATCGTGTTTTCGGCGGTGGCGTCGTCCGGCATCGACTGGAAGAGCTGGGTCTTCAGCACCTCCATCGTCAGCCCGGCGGCGTGCTCCTCGCGGGTCTCGCCAATGCACACGATCGCCGTCAGGCCCTGGTCGTAGGCCGCGCGCGCCTTGGTGCAGACCGTGCGGTTGGTTTCATGGTGCTCGGCGCGCCGTTCCGAATGGCCGACGATGACATGGGTGGCGAGGCAGTCCTTGATCATCTCCGCCGAGATATCGCCTGTATGGGCCCCGGAGCGCGCCTTTTCATGGCAGTCCTGACCGCCAATCATGAGGTTTGTGTCCTCCGTCAGCGTGGTCGCGACGTAGAGCAGCGTGGCCGGCGGGCAGATCAGCGCGTCGACCTTGTCGGCGAGCCCGCCGCTCACCCCTTCGGCGATGGCCCGGATCTGAGCCAGCGAGTCGCGGGTGCCGTTCATCTTCCAGTTACCGGCGACCATGGGGCGTATTGCGGCAGTCATCTTCGTCTTTCTCCCGTTCATTATTTCAAGGCCGGCCCGGCCGGCAAAGGTTCTCCCTTGTCGTCCGTTTTGCGCGCGCCGTCAAAGGGCGTTTTGCCGCCCGCAGTTTGACAGCAGGCGCAATCACGGCTTTATAAGGCGCACCATGCTATCCACACCCTTATAGCGAGAATTTGGCGCGGCATCGCTTCGCGACCAAAACTTTGCCAGAATAGCAGGGTGATTCGCCGCAAAGCGCCGGCACCAGCGCAAATCGATCTTTACAGGCTGCCCGACCCTATGGACAACAGCAAAGACCTCTTCGCCGATCTTGGCGGCAGCAAGGCCGAAACCGATACCACGCCGCCCGAGCGGAAGAGCGCGGCCAAGCCGCGAGCATCCGCCCCCGCCTCCGTGGAAAACGCCGACTACGGCGCATCCTCGATCCGCGTGCTCGAAGGGCTGGAGCCGGTGCGCATGCGCCCTGGCATGTATATCGGCGGCACCGATGAAAAGGCGCTGCATCATCTGTTTGCGGAAGTCATCGACAACTCCATGGACGAGGCGGTCGCCGGCCATGCCGATTTCATCGACGTCCATCTCGACGCCGAGGGCTTCCTGACGGTTACCGACAACGGTCGTGGCATTCCGGTGGAAAACCATCCGCAGGTGCCCGGCAAGTCGACGCTCGAAGTGATCATGACCAAGCTGCATGCCGGCGGTAAGTTCGACGGCAAGGCCTATGAGACCTCCGGCGGCCTGCACGGCGTCGGCGTCTCGGTGGTCAATGCGCTGTCCGATGTGCTGGAGGTCGAGATTGCCCGTGACCGGCGGCTCTACCGGCTTTCCTTCTCGCGCGGCGTGCCGCAGGGCGAACTCGAGGATTGCGGCCCGACCCAGAACCGGCGCGGCACCAAAATCCGCTTCCATCCCGATGCCGAAATCTTCGGGCCGCGCGCGAAATTCGATCCGGCCCGCATCTTCCGGATGTCGCGCTCCAAGGCTTACCTGTTCGGCGGCGTGAAAATCCGCTGGTCCTGCGACCCCTCGCTGGTGGAAGGCAAGGAGGATCTGCCGGAAAAGGCAGAGTTCCATTTCCCCGGCGGGCTGAAGGATTACCTCGCCGCCACCATCGGCAAGGACTTCACCGTCACCCGCGAGATTTTCGCAGGCAAGAACGAGAAGACCGGCGGCCACGGCGCTGTCGAATGGGCGGTCGCCTGGTATGGCGGCGACCCGAATGTCCATTCCTACTGCAACACCATCCCTACGCCCGAGGGCGGCACCCATGAGGCCGGCCTGCGCCAGGCGCTGATGCGCGGGCTGAAGAACTATGCCGAGATGATCGGCAACAAGCGCGGCGCGCAGATCACCACCGACGATGTGATGATATCGGCCGTCGGCATGCTCTCCGTGTTCATCCGCGAGCCGGAATTCGTCGGCCAGACCAAGGACAGGCTCGCCACCGTCGAGGCGCAGAGGATTGTCGAAAACGCACTGCGCGACCCCTTCGACCTTTACCTCTCGGCCAATCCCGCCGAAGCCGAAAAGCTGCTCGACTGGGTGGTCGAACGCTCCGAGGAGCGGCTGCGCCGGCGCAAGGAGCGCGAGGTCAACCGCAAGACCGCAGTCAAGAAACTGCGCCTGCCCGGCAAGCTCGCCGACTGTTCGCAGAACACCGCCGCCGGCGCGGAACTGTTTCTGGTCGAGGGCGATTCGGCTGGCGGCTCCGCCAAGCAGGCGCGCAACCGCGCCAATCAGGCGATCCTGCCGCTTCGGGGCAAGATCCTGAACGTGGCGAGCGCCGGGCGCGACAAGTTCACCTCGAACCAGTTGCTCGCCGACCTGATCCAGGCGCTCGGCTGCGGCACGCGCACCAAATACCGCGAGGAAGACCTGCGCTACGAACGCATCGTGATCATGACCGATGCGGATGTCGACGGCGCGCACATCGCCTCGCTGCTGATCACCTTCTTCTATACCGAGATGCCGGAGCTGATCCGCCAGGGCCACCTCTATCTGGCGGTGCCCCCGCTCTACAAGCTTTCCCAGGGCGGCAAGACGGCCTATGCCCGCGACGACGCCCACCGCGAAGAGCTGATGAAGACCATGTTTTCAGGCCGCGGCAAGGTCGAGATCAGCCGCTTCAAGGGGCTTGGGGAAATGCTGCCGGCCCAGCTCAAGGAAACCACGATGGACCCGAAGAAGCGCACGATTCTGCGCGTCGACATCGACGACGTCGATTTCGAAGGCACCAAAGCCGCCGTCGAAGACCTGATGGGCACCAAGGCGGAAGCCCGCTTCCGCTTCATCCAGGAAAACGCGGCGTTTGCGGAAAATCTGGATATCTGACGAGGAGCGCCGGCCCGGAGACGTTCTCACGGGGCCGGTGTCATACACCTGATAACGAGCGAGGGCACTACCTCCATGACGGTCAACTCCCGCCGTCTGAAACGAGGTGCTGCCATGAAATCCCTGCTTTCCGCCACTGCCCTTATCGCCGTGCTCGCCGCCGGCGCCCATGCCGCCGATATCGGCAAGACAATTGCCGTCGATTGCCCGATCAACGACTGCGCCGCCCCCGTCAACCTGATATTCGCCGGTGAATTCGCCATCGATACCGGGACCATGGTCGACGGCGTCGAGTTCGGCGGGATTTCCGGGATCGATTACGATGCCGCAACCGGCCGTTACATCGCGATCTCCGACGACCGTTCGCAAAAGGCCCCCGCCCGGTTCTACGAACTCGACATCAAATCCGGTGCCGACGGTATCCAGGATGTCTCCGTCGTGCGGACCGTTACGCTGAAGGACAAGGACGGATCGCCCTTCGCGGAAAAGACGGTCGACCCGGAGCAGATCCGCCTGTTCGGCGACAATCTGATCTGGTCCAGCGAGGGCGACGGCAAGGCGATGATCGCGCCGTTCGTGCGCGTCACATCGGCCGACGGCGATTTCGTGCGTGAATTCGCCCTGCCGGACGGCTTCGCGCCGAGCGAGGATCATGCCACCGGCATCCGCAACAACAATGCCTTCGAGAGCATTGCTGTGCTGCCCGAAGGCGACGTGCTGGTGGCCAATGAGGCAGCGCTCTATCAGGACGGCCCCGCCTCATCTCTGACCACGGCGAGCCCCGCCCGGATCGTGCGCTACGATGCCCAAACCGGCGAGCCGACGGCGCAGTACATCTACATGATCGACCCGATTCCCCACGCACCGGTCGATGGCGGCGCATGGAACGATAACGGCCTCTCCGACATGATGCCGCTCGACGACACCCGCCTTCTGGTTTCCGAGCGCAGCTTCGCCGAAAACCGCGGCTTTACCATACGGATCTTCATGATCGATCTCGATGGCGCGACCGATGTTTCGGCCATCCCCTCGCTTGCCGAAAGCGACGAGACCATCGTGCCGGTCGCCAAGACCCAGATCCTCGATCTCGGCGCCATCGGCCTTGAGCCGGACAATATCGAGGCAATGACGATCGGCCGCGCCGAAGACGGATCGCCGCTCCTGCTGCTGGCCTCCGACAACAATTTCAATGCCGAACAGAAGACCCAGTTCCTGGCTTTCAGGATCGAAAGCCTGCCCGGTCTGAACCGCTGAGACGGCGCTGGCCGAATTGATGAGGCGGGGCCGCGTCACCGTGAAACGCGGCCCCGCTCGGGTTGCGAAAAAGCTGGTGTTAAGGTTAATTATATCTTTAATAAACATGGCGTTACGGAAGAAACTCAATCCATGGTAACAACGACTTAAACCAGTTTCTCCGCAAACACCACGAATGAGCCGGTTTCCGCGCTTGTCGGGCATGGATACGCTCTCTATAGTCTGTGCCTGACAAAAAAGAAAAGCTCTGTGAAACAATGACTTCGCGCCGAAACTTCATCATCGCCTCTGCCGCCGGTCTGGCCGGCGCGACCGGTCTTGCCAGGGCCGAAACCCGACCGGGAACGATTACCCGCAATCTGCCCGGCGTCGCGCTGGAGGCTGAGCCTGTCGGTCGCGATGGCTTTGCGCTGGCGCTCGGCGGCGGCGCGGCCAAGGCCTTCGCCCATATCCCCTATCTCCAAAGCCTGGATGAACTCGGCATCAAGCCGAGAGAGATGACCGGCACATCGATGGGTTCTATCATCGGCGCGCTCTACGCCAGCGGTATGAGCGGCGACGAAATCCGGGAATATGCCGTCGACTTGCTGACCCAGCGCCAGTCGCTGCTGAAGCGCCTGCTGATCGATACCGGTGAGACCTGGGGCTCGCTGTTCAACCTGTTCCGGCCGGCGGTGATCGAGCCGGAGGTGCTGTTTGCGGCGCTTCTTCCGGCAGACCTGCCCGCCGATTTCGCCGGGCTGGAGATACCGCTTGCAATCGTCGCGACCGACTTCTACGAACAGAACGAATATGTGATGCGGGACGGTCCGCTGCTGTCGGCGATCGCCGCGTCCTCCGCCCTGCCCGTTCTGCTGACGCCGGTCAAACGCGACGGCCGGGTGCTGATCGATGGCGGCTTCGTGAACCCGACGCCCTTCGACCTTCTCGACGCCGACCGCTACATCACCATCGGCATCGACGTGACCGGATCGACGATCGAGAATGACGGCAGCATTCCGGGGTCTTTCGAGACCTGGGCCGGGTCGTTTTCGATCACCGAGCACTCGATCGTGGTGGAAAAACTCAAAAACGCGGCGCCGGACCTTTTCGTGGCGCCGAATGTCGGGCGTTATCAGCCTCTGGATTTCTTCAATATCGAGACGATCCTTTCGACCGTTGACAAGGATCAGGATGCCTTCAAGCGGCAGATGGAAGAGCTCTCAGAGCAGAACAGATAAGGACGGGTCAGCCGCAATGCAGACGGAAACGCCAACAACCGCGCGCTGGTTCTCAATCAGCCTTTTTTCCCTGGCGCTCGGCTTGGCATTCTTCGCCGCGTCCCTGACACCATCGCTGATCCCGCGGGCATGGCCGCTGCAGGCCGTGCTGGCCGGCCTCGTGATGGCGCTTGGCTACATGATCGGGCGGTTCTTCGTGGCGCTGTGGCGCGGATTGCAGATCCCCGAGCCGCGCGGTCGCTGGCGCGCCATCAGCCTCGCGGTGGTGAACGCCGCGGCGCTCATCCTTCTCGTCTATTGCCTGTCGATGATGACCGAATGGCAGAATTCGGTGCGCTCCCGCGTCAATATGGAGCTGCTGGAAGGCGGCACGGTGCTCGGCATCCTAGCCGTCGGGCTTGCCGTCTTCATCGTGCTGTTCCTGATCGGCGCCCTGTTTCAGAAGGCGTTCGATATCGTCCGGCTGCGGCTTTACCGGGTGATGTCGCCGCGCGCGGCCAATCTGGCCGGCGTCGTCATCGTGCTGCTGGTCGTGCTCGTGGCCAGCCGCGACTGGGTGGTGCCCGCGATCTTCGACTTCCTCGACGAAAGCTACGAGACCGCGCAGGACCTGTTCGAAACCGCCCCGCCGCCGCCGACCGATTCCTTCATCGCGGGCGGCCCCGGCTCGCTGGCGAGCTGGGAGGCGATGGGCCAGCCCGGCCGCAACTTCGTCACCAGCGCGCCGTCGGCCGAGGATATCGAGACCTTCACCGGCCGCCCGGCCGAACGGCCGATCCGCGTCTATGTCGGCCGGTCGCAGGCCGACGAGCCGCATGAGCGGGCGAAGATCGCGCTTGAGGAAATGCAGCGCCTCGGGGCCTTCGATCGCGCCTACCTCATGATCGCGAGCCCGACCGGCACCGGCTGGCTTGATCCCGGCGCCCACGATACGTTCGAATACATGCATAATGGCGATGTCGCGACGGTCGCGGTTCAGTACTCCTTCCTGCAATCGCCGCTGGCGCTGATCTTCGAGACCGATACCGGCCTCAGGCAGGCCACCGCGACCATGGAAGAGGTCTATCGCTACTGGCGGACCCTGCCGGAAGACAGCCGTCCGGAACTCTACATGCATGGAATCAGTCTCGGCGCGTGGTCGTCGATGTACTCCTTCAATGTGTTCCAGATGCTGGATGAACCGGTCGCCGGCGCGGTCTGGGCGGGCCCGCCCTTCCCGTCCTACCTCTGGCGTCACACGGTGGCCGCCCGCAATGCCGGCACGCCCTATGTACTGCCCGTGATCGACAACAGCGCCGTCGTCCGCTTTTCCTCGCAATTCAGAAAACCGCAGGCGGAAGGCGATGACTGGGGCAGAGTGCGGATCAACTTCCTGCAATATGCCTCTGATCCGATTGTGTTTTTCGAGCCCAATGCAAGCTTCATCGAACCGGAGTGGATGCGCGAGCCGCCCGCGCCCGATGTTTCGCCCTATCTGCGGTTCGTGCCCGTGGTCACCCAGTTCCAGCTTGCGCTCGACATGGCGCTTTCCAAGGCGCTGCCGGCCGGCTTCGGCCACAACTACCTCGCCCGCGACTATATCGACGCCTGGGTCGCCGTCTCCCGTCCGCAGGACTGGTCGCCGGCGCGCACAACTGCGCTGAAAGCGATCTGCAATCTGGGCAAGGATACCGGCTGCGCGGTGGAATAAGCCGCGCGGCGGCAGCCGTTTCTCACGGAAATGCGTGTTTTCCGCCACACTCATCGCTCCAAGTGCAGCGATCCCGTGATTGTGATCACGCGCCGCTATGAAGCGGCAATCCGGTCGGATAAAAGCCGTAATCGATTTACATATCACCAATACAAGAGGCTTGAATGCTCGTTGATAAAACGATGTCGCGCCGGATTTTTCTTCTCGGCGCCGTTTCGACCACCGCTGTGCTTGCAGGCTGCGTCAGCCAGCGCGATATCACCCCGGTCGCCCCGCCCTCCCCACGCGTCCAGGACACCCCCTACACGGTCGCCGAGCTTGATGCCATGTATGGCCCGGTTGAGGACAATGGCTATCTGATCCCGGCCGTGCCCTACCAGCAGATCGACCCGATCTATTATCGCCAGCGCGTGAAGGATCCGACCGGCGAAGCACCCGGCACGGTTGTCGTCGACACCCCCAACCGCTTCCTCTATCTGGTGGAAGAAAACGGCACCGCCATGCGCTATGGCGTCGGCATCGGTCGCGCCGGCTTCTCCTGGGGCGGCAATGGCGTGATCAAGTGGAAGCAGGAATGGCCGAAATGGTTCCCGCCGGCTGAAATGATCGAGCGCGACCCCAAGCTCAAGGAATACTCCGAAGCCAATGGCGGCATGCCGGCCGGCCTCATGAACCCGCTCGGCGCGCGCGCCCTTTATATCTTCGAAAACGGCAAGGACACGCTCTACCGCGTCCACGGCAATCCGGACTGGACGTCCATCGGCAAGGCGGTCTCCTCGGGCTGCATCCGCATGCTCAACCAGGATGTGATCGACCTTTACAACCGGGTCGACAACCTGCCGACGCCGATCGTCGTTTATCAGTGAATTGCATCGGCACCGGTTTTCCGGCAGGGCTATCGCATATGGCGTAGCAGCTTGCTCCCATTACTCTCTCCCGCTGGCGGGAGAGATGCCCCGAAAGGGGCAGTGAGGGTGGCGCAGTGCTTCAGATCGTGAGAGCGCTCGCGGTGAAAGTCTCCCCCCTCACTGTCGCTGTCGCGACATCTCTCCCCTCCGGGGCGAGAAGATTGGGGAGCTATGCGACAAAGTCATATGCGATAGTCCCCGGTTTTTCGGGGGCATCTGTCATAGCCCGTTACCGGGCGTCGTAGGTTTCCCGTGACGCCTCAATCCTACCGATATTGTCCCGCACCCAGTCGCCAAGACGCAGCACCGGCTCGCTCAGCGAAAGTCCGAGCTCGGTCAGGGCATATTCCACCTGCGGCGGGCTGGTCGGATAGGTGGTTCGGCTGATCAGCCCGTCCCGCTCCAGCGCCTTCAGCACCCGCGTCAGCATCTGCTGGGAAATCCCGTCGATCTTGCGCTTCAGGACGCTGAACCGACACGGCCCGTCAATCAGCACGATGATGATCAGCATCGACCATTTGTCGCCGACGCGCTGCAGGATGGGCGCGACATTTCGACACCGTTCCAGAACATGTCTGGTTTCGGGCCTTGTTTCGGGCTTTGTTTCGGGCTTTGATCCCGTATTAGTCATCTCGATGTGACCTGGTTCCAAGAAATTGCGTTCTTGCATCAAGGTATGCGGTCATTTAATTTTAGCAAGTCATTTTTTGTGACCTTCATGGTCGCGTTCCTCCCCGGAAATGACACCCATTAAGGGTTTTGAATTTGAAGACCGGCGCGCCCGCGCCGGCAAGGAGAATGATTGTGAAACTGAACATCATCATCGGCAGCACCCGTCCCGGCCGCGTCAGCCCCAAGATCGCAAAATGGGTCGAAAGCGCTGCCCGCGAACATGGCAAGTTCGAGGTCGAACTGGTCGACCTCGTCGATTTCAACCTGCCTCTGCTCGATGAAGCGGCGCATCCGCGCATGCAGAAATACGAACATGAACACAGCAAGAAATGGAGCGCCAGCGTTCAGGCGGCCGATGCCTTCGTCTTCGTTACGCCGGAATACGACTATTTTCCGCCGGCAGCATTGATCAACGCCATCCAGGCGCTTTCGCTGGAATGGGGCTACAAGCCGGCCGGCGTCGTCAGCTATGGCGGCATTTCGGGCGGCCTTCGCTCCGCGCAGGAACTTCGCACGCTGCTCGGCAATCTCAATGCCCATGCCATTCCGCAGGTCGTTCCGGTTCCTCTGTTTCCCAAATTCATCAGCGAAGACGGCGTATTCACGCCCAACGACGAAATGAACGCGGGCGCCAAGGGCATGCTCGATGAGCTGTTCAAATGGGCCGGGCCGCTGGCGACGATCCGCAGCGCTGGCTGATTCGGCTCGGACGTGATTGCGGTCCGCATCCACAACGACCGCAAACGCGAAAATCGCAGAAATTTCACGAACCCGAAGCATATCCGTCACAAATGACGTGGATAGACCCGCCCGCCGCTTGAAACCGGCGGGCGTTTTGTCATTCTGCAGCCCGACGGAGACCCGGTTGGAGGAATGACGCATGGACATTCGCCGCATGAAAGTCTGGCTGCTTGGCTCCCATGAGCCCCTGCCGTTCGATCCCCGAGAGACCCAGCCCGATTGCCTCTGTCTTGCCGTTGCCGGCGAGAGGGACCTTGCCGGTCGCGTCGCCTCGCTTCGCAATCTGCTACCGTCGCTGCCGATCTTCCTGATCTGCGAGCCGATCTCCAAGGCCTATAATATCGCGGACTTCTCCGAGGCCGCGAAATGCGCGCCGGACGGCATCATCCTGCGCGGCGTCGAAAGCGCCGCCCGGATACAGATGGCCGAGACGCTGCTGAGGGTCGCCGAGGCCCGCGAAGGCCTGACCGAGAACGCGATCGCCCTGATCGCGATGATCGGCGACAATGGCGGCGGCCTGCTGAACGCCCGCCACTTCATCCACAAGCTCGGCCGCCTGATCGCACTCGGCTATGATGCCGAGCCGCTGGACGGCGAAACGGCGGACAGTGACATCGCCCGCCACGGCGCGGTGGCGACCATGCTGGCGGCGCGCAATCTCGGCATACCGGCCATCGATTTTTCGGGCGCTGGAAGCGCCACCGCCGCCTTCAAAACCGCCTGCCACCAGTCCGCCCGCACCGGCTTCACCGGCAAGCTGACCGGCAATCCCGACCATATCGGCATCATCAAACACGCCTTCGGCGCCGCCTGAGGCCGATCGGCAGGTTCGGGTGATCCGCCGTGAGTACAACCACGGCGAAAACGTCGGGCGCCCGCAGCGTCCCTGAATTGCCTCAGCCGCGCCTTGGACGCTTCATCTGGAACGGCGTGCCGCACTCGGCATAGTCCAGATAGCCCATGCGACCGACAGGGCGGATCCTGGCCATATCGAGAAGACCATTCTCGCCGATTGCTTCGTCGCGGATGTGGATGCCGACCACCTGACCGAACACCAGCCTGCTCTCGGTGGAAAACCCCTCAAGCGTGGGAGCCGCCATCATCCGGGTCACGCGGCACTCAAGCGCCGCATAGGCTTCGCCCACGAAGGCGGCGTCCACCAGTTGCCCGTTGACGGCGGTCAGGCCGGCCGCCTCGAACTCGCTCTCGCCGCGCGACAGGGGCGCGGAGGTTGTGTTCATCTGTTCGGCGAGGTCGCGGCTCACGAGACTGGCGGTGAACATGCCGGTCTCCTCGATATTGGTGAAGCTGTCCTTGACCGTGTCGGAGGAAAACATCACCACCGGCGGCGCGGACGAGACCGCGTTGAAAAACGAATAGGGCGCCAGATTGTCCTTGCCGTCCCGGCCGCGCGAGCCGATCCAGCCGATCGGCCGCGGCGCGACGATCGCCTTGAACGGATCGTGCGGCATGCCATGGGCATTGGTGTCGGTGGTGTAAAACATGATCAGGCCTCTCCGCGCCAGGTGACGATATCTTCCAGCGCCGGCCGCACGCGCTCGAACGGCGCTTCCGTGCGGGTGCCGATATGGATAAAGCCGGCGATCTTCTCGTCCGCTTCCAGGCCCAGCGCCGGCTTGGCGCGCTCATCGAAGGCGTACCATTCGGTGAGCCAGGTCGCGCCGTAGCCAAAGGCATTGGCCGCGACCACGAGATTGTAGCAGACCGCGCCCGCCGACATTACCTGTTCCCATTCCGGGATCTTGGGATGAACCGCCGCCCGGCTGACGACAGCGATCACCAACGGCGCGCGCGAAAGCCGCTCGCGCTCCAGCTTCAGCCGCTCCGCCGAGGCTTCCGGATCGTCCGTCTTGACGATATCGGCGAGCTTCTCGCCCGCTTCCTCGCGCGCCGCGCCGGCAAAGACGATGAAGCGCCAGGGCGCGAGTTTGCCGTGATCGGGAACACGCGAGGCGATGGTCAGCATTTCCGCTATCTCGCCGCGGTTCGGACCGGGGGCCGCAAGCTGCAGCACCGGCGTCGAGCGGCGGGTTTTCAGGAAATCGATGAGGGTGTCATTCTTGGCAGTCACGGCGGGCCTCACTCAATCAAAAAATCATGCGACGCTCTTGAAAACGCCACGATATTCGGGTCACTACGCAATCGGACATTGAAGTGAACACTTGCGTCAGGCAAGTCAACCGGCGAGCAGCATGTTTCCGCACAGAACGCCCAGACATCAGACCCTTCGCCCCCTCGTCGCAGTCATGGCCGGGCTTTTGCTGGCCGTGCCGGCCGCGGCGCTCGCCCAGAGCACGCCATCGGTTCACTCCGACGATCCCTTCTCCCTGATGCGGGGAACGCAACAGCCCGGCGAAAAACGCCCGGTGAAGCTCGAGGCGCGGTTGGCCGAGGACGGCCATGTGATGCGCGACGGCCTGTTCTGGCGGGTGTTCACCACCATTCCCGATACCAGCGGCCGATTGCGGCTGGTCGCATCGGCCGAAGGCGGCAGCAAAACCATCGAGCTTTCCCCCGGCGACTATTTCATCAACTGCGCCTTCGGCCGCGCTTCGGCAACGCGCAAGGTGCGCATCGCTCACGAGGCCGGCCAGGCGGAGCAGATTTCCTTTGTGCTGAACGCCGGCGGGCTGATGCTCAATGCCCGGCTCGGCGACGGCAAGCCCGCCAGCGCCAGCGAACTTCGCTTCTCGGTCTATGAAGACCGCGATGACCGCCGCGAACTGGTGGCCGAGGATATCGCGCCCGGCAGCATTCTGCGCCTGCGCGCCGGTACCTATGACGTGGTATCCTCCTATGGCTCGCTGAATGCAGAGACCCATGCCAGATTGAAGGTCAAGGCCGGCGAGATCACCGACGCCAAGTTGAAGATCAACGCCGCGGAGGTGACGTTGAAGCTGGCCGGCGAGGCCGGTGGCGAAGCGCTCGCCGACACGGCCTGGACGGTGCTCGGCGCCTCCGGTGACGTGCTGACCGAAAGCAGCAACGCGATGCCGACGATGATCCTCGCCGAAGGCAGCTACACCGCCGTTGCCCGCAACCAGGACAGCCTCTTTGAGAAGACCTTCACGGTCTCCTCCGCCGGCACCGAGGATGTCGAGCTGCTGCTGTCCGAAAACAAGGCGAACACCGATGGCGACGCATTCGATTAGTCGCCCTGCCTCTACCCCTGCCAAACGGCCCCTTGCAACTTCTTTAGGTTGTATTCTTTCATCAGAGCAGCCAAGGAGATACCATTCAGACAAATCGCGGGAGTCAAGATTTGCTGGTATATGCAATCAGCCTTAGAGAACATGCAGACAGGCGTCAGCATCTCGCAGACGCGTGCGATGCGGCCGGTCTGAACGTGGTGTGGTTCGATGCGGTCGATGGCCGCACGGTTTCGAGCGACGAGATCGCAAGCCGAGAGACCTACCCCGAAGCCGGAAGTTACCCGCTCACGCCCACCCAGTACGGCTGCTATCTCAGTCATGTCAGATGCTGGCAGGCTTTCCTGGAAACGGAGGCTCCGTTCGTCGCGATCTTCGAGGATGATGTCCATCTTGCCGACGACATCGGCCCGTTTCTGCAACAGGCGGAAGACCGGTTTCCCGAGAACGGCGATATCGTCAAGCTGGAGACGTGTCTTCAGCCTGTCAGACTCGAAAGCCGCCCCGAGAACACTGTTTTGGGGCGTGACCTCTATCGGCTGAAAGGCAAGCATCTGGGTTCGGCCGCCTATATTCTCAGCCGAAAAGGCGCCCGCAAACTACTGGAAAACAGCGAGAAATTCGCCATGGGCGTCGACGCGGTCATGTTCAATCCGCGCGCCCGGCTGAAGCATAGCATGGTCAACTACCAGGTCGATCCGGCCATCTGCATTCAAGACGACATCGGCCATCGCTGCGGCCTGCCAAGTCTCGGCTTTTTCTCGGTCAATCCCATTCGCGAAAGCCGGAAATCGCGCGGCGCCAATCCGGTCGAATACGGAGACTATCTGATCCGCGACTGCCTGCGTCGAACGAAGCTGCAACTGGGTTATCTGATCGGCGGCTGTCGGAAGCGAACCGTGGATTTTCGCCAAAACGCTGCCCGATCTTGCCAGAACGCGAAGCCGAGCTATAAAGCTGCATTGTAGTCCGGGAGCTTTTCTGCGAATCGCCGAAACACTCCGTTTCATTATTCCAGAGGCGATCCGCCAGCGCGAAAGGGCTCCGTGCTCACACTCGTCATCAATCTCGACCGCGATACGGAAAGGCTGAAACGTATCGAAGCCCTGCTTGCCGAACGGGACGTTGCCTTCACCCGGGTCCCGGCGGTTGATGGCCGGTTGCTTGCTCCAGACGAAATCGCGGCGGTCTGCGCTTATCCGACGCCGGTCAGCATCCGGCTGCAACCCGGTGAGATCGCCTGCTATCTCAGCCATATCAAGGCCTGGCGCCTGCTGCTCGACAGCGACGAGGATTGCGCCGCGATTTTCGAAGACGATATCGACCTCAGCCGTGACGCGGCGGAGGTCCTGTCCGCAATCGCAGACTGGATGCCGGACGACGCCGACATCGTCAAACTGGAAACCAGCCTGAGGCCGATAGAGATCGCGCCCGGCGAGGAAGCCGCCATCGGAGACCGTGCGGTCCGGCGTCTTGCCGGCTGCCACATCGGCTCCGCCGGCTACTTGATCTCGCGCGAGGCCGCCGCCCGCATGCTGGCCGAAAGCAAAAAGCTTCGCATGGCGGTGGACTCCACGCTCTTCGATCCGCGCGGCGGCGTTGCCGAAACGCTGTCGCTCTACCAGCTCTCGCCCGCGCTCTGCATCCAGACGCGCCTGCAGAGCACCGACGAGTCCGCAGACAAGAGCAATATATCCGAGAGGGCCAATCACAAATCCTATGGCGCGACGCTGGGCGAAAGACTGGCGAACAGGATCAGGGATAGACTGGCCTATGCCTGCCGCAGGATCCGCAATTTCGCGAGCGGAGCGCGCGCGCAGGTGATCGATTTCAAGCCATAAGAGAGGGCGGAGCCAAAAGCCCCGCCCCTTTGTGGTTCCTACGCCCGTTTGCGCTTCAGGTCGGGCGGCGTTGCCTCGTCGATCAGCAGGGCCAGCGCATCATCGAGCGACATCGACTGCTGGTCGCGGGAGCCGAGGCGGCGGATGTTGACGGTTTCCTCTTCCGCCTCGCGCATGCCACAGACGAGAATCACCGGAACCTTGGCCACCGAATGCTCGCGGACCTTGTAGTTGATCTTCTCGTTGCGGAAATCGGTTTCGACGGAGAGCCCCGCATCGCGCAGACGGTTCGCAACCTTTTCGCCGTAGCCATCCGCTTCGGTGGTGATCGTGGCGACCACCACCTGCAGCGGCGCGAACCACAGCGGCATGTGGCCGGAATGGTTCTCGATCAGGATGCCGAGGAAGCGTTCCAGCGAACCGCAGATCGCGCGGTGGATCATCACCGGCTGCTTCTTTTCCGAAGTCGAGTCGATGTAGAAGGCGCCGAAGCGTTCCGGCAGGTTGAAGTCGACCTGCGTGGTGCCGCACTGCCATTCGCGGCCGATCGCGTCCTTCAGCGTATATTCGAATTTCGGCCCGTAGAACGCGCCCTCGCCCGGCAGGATGCCGGTCTTGATGCGGCCGCCGGACTGCGCCTCGATGGTCTTCAGCACCGAGGTCATGATCGCCTCGGCGTGATCCCAGCTCTCGTCGGAACCGACGCGCTTTTCAGGCCGCGTGGAAAGCTTCACCACGATCTCGTCGAACCCGAAATCCTCGTAAACCGACAGGATCAGATCGTTGATCTTCAGGCATTCTTCCGCAAGCTGCTCCTCGGTGCAGAACACATGGGCATCGTCCTGGGTGAAGCCGCGCACGCGCATCAGCCCGTGCATCGCGCCCGACGGTTCGTAGCGGTGCACGACGCCGAATTCCGCATAGCGGATGGGTAGTTCGCGGTAGGACTTCAAGCCGTGCTTGAAGAGTTGGACGTGGCCGGGGCAGTTCATCGGCTTCAGCGCGAAGACGCGCTTGTCCTCGGCCTCCTCATCGGCGCAGGCAACGGCGAACATGTTTTCGCGATACCACTCCCAGTGGCCGGAGGTCTTCCAAAGCGAGGTATCGAGCACCTGCGGCGCATTGACCTCCTCATACTCGCCCTCAAGTCGGCGACGCATATAGGAGGTCAGCAACTGGAACATGCGCCAGCCCTTGGAGTGCCAGAACACGACGCCCGGACCCTCTTCCTGGAAATGGAAAAGGTCCATCTCACGACCGAGGCGACGGTGGTCGCGCTTCTCGGCTTCCTCAAGGAAGGTCAGATAGGCGTCGAGGTCCTTCTGGTCGGCCCAGGCGGTCCCATAGATGCGGGTCAGCATCGGGTTGTTGCTATCGCCGCGCCAGTAGGCGCCGGCCACCTTCATCAGCTTGAAGGCGCTGCCGATCTGGCCGGTCGAGGTCATGTGCGGGCCGCGGCAGAGGTCGAACCAGTCGCCCTGGCTATAGATCTTGAGGTCCTGCCCTTCCGGGATCGCGTCGACGAGTTCGACCTTGTAGGCCTCGCCCTTTTCGGCGAACACCTTCTTCGCCTTTTCGCGCGACCAGATCTCCTTGGTGAACGGCGCGTTGCGGGCAATGATCTCCTTCATCTTCTTTTCGATCTTCGGCAGGTCTTCCGGGGTGAACGGAACCTCGCGGGCAAAGTCGTAGTAGAAGCCGTTTTCGATCACCGGACCGATGGTCACCTGGGTGCCAGGCCAAAGCTCCTGCACGGCCTCGGCCATCACATGGGCGGCGTCGTGGCGGATCAGCTCCAGCGCGCGGTCATCGGTGCGGGTGACGATCTCGATGCGGCCATCGGTCACCGGGTCAGCAAGATCGCGCAGCTCGCCATCAAGGGCGATCGCGATGGCCTTCTTGGCCAGCGACTTGGAGATGGATTCGGCGACATCGCGGCCGGTCGTGCCGGCGGCATAATCGCGCTTCGAGCCATCGGGAAAGATGAGGGAAATCTGGTCAGACATGTCATGCTCCTTGAAACCAGTCCCGCCAACGAATGCGGGTGGACAAACTGCCGTATCGCACGGCGTCTTAAACGAGGCAGGTCAATAAAGAAAAAACGGCCCTGCGTAAAGCCGCAAGGCCGGTTCCTGTCAGACGCCGAAATAAGACGGGATCAGAATTTCACGCCGAGACCGGCCATCACCGCATGGGTATGCATCTTGAACTTGGCCGTGCCGCCGGCAGCGGACGCCAGATCCTCGACGACCTTCTGATCCGGGTAGCCGGTATAGCGATATTCCAGCCGCGTGAAGATGCTGTCGGTGACGGCGTAGTCGAGGCCCGCGCCGACGGTATAGCCGTAGATCGTATCGCTGACGCTGACGTCCAGAGCGCGAATATAGGCATTAGCGACCGCGGCGCCGCCGGTCACATACACCAGCGCATTGCCGAAGGAATACCCCAGCCGGCCGCGGAGCGTACCGCTCCAGTCGGAGCCGATCTCGCCGTTGAAGCCGAGGCCGGTCGGAACCTCACGCTTGCCCCAGCTATATTCGGCATCGCCCTCAATGCCCACGACGATATTGTTGTCGAGCTGCTTGTTGTAACCGGCAAACAGGTTGGCAATCGCGCCATTATAGTTCAGCCCGCGCGACCCTGCGCCGCTGATCGTGCCGCGACCGCCGGTCCAGCCATAGCCGCCGCCGAGGCCCGCATAGGGGCCATTCCAAAGCGGCTCTTCCTCCACATAGACTTCCTGATAGGCCACAGGCTGAATTGGCGGGCGCAGCGCCAGATCGGCGGCAAATGCCGGAAAGCATGACGCGCCGTAAATGGCGAGAAGTGACGCTGACAGTTTTCTCATGGAAGGCTCCGTAGGTGATGACTTATCGGAGCCATAGCGCATGAAGCGTTAAAAAAGCGTCAGCTTATGGTTTACATACCCTTAATTCGCACAACCTCAGGAGGATGCATCATTCGCCGTTGCGGGCGGGCTCGAGCTTCATGTAGTCGAGCGGCAGTTGCGTCGAGAACTTGATCTGCTCCATGGCAAAGGAAGACGAGACGTCGCGGATCTCGATCTTGGCAATCAGCCGCTTGTAGAAGGCGTCATAGGCCGCGATATCGGGCACGACCACGCGCAGCAGATAATCGACCTCGCCGCTCATGCGATAGAATTCCAGCACTTCCGGGAACTCCGCAATCACCTCGGAAAACCGCCGCAGCCATTCCACCGAATGGGTATTGGTACGAATCGCGACGAAGACGGTGACATTGGCGTTGACCTTTTCAGGATCCAGCAGCGCCACGCGGCGCTGGATGATGCCCTCTTCCTCCATCTTCTGAATGCGCCGCCAGCAGGGCGTGGTCGAAAGCCCGACCTTCTTGCCGATATCGGCAACTGCCAGCGTCGAGTCCTCCTGTATGAGGCGCAAAATTTTCCTATCCAGGCGATCCATTTCCGCTCTCCGTAAAATATTTTTGCTCTTATAGCATCAATTTTTCGATTTGAAAGGGGTCAATCAGCCTGAGAGCGGACGCCATCGCCCGCAAAAAGCCGCACCGCAGCCTTCAACTCCGGCAGCACCTCGGCTTCGAACCACGGGTTGCGTTTCAGCCATGCGGTATTGCGCCAGCTTGGATGCGGCAGCGGCAGGATGCGGGGGCTGGTATTGGCGAAATAGCTGGCGCGCCAGTTGCGCACGGTTTCCGTAAGCGACTTCCGGCTCGCCTCCCCCATATGCCATTTCTGGGCATACATGCCGATGGCGAGCACGAGCTCGATCTGCGGCATGGCCGCCATCGCCCGCTCGCGCCATTGCGGCGCGCATTCGCGGCGCGGCGGCAGGTCGCTGCCGCGCGCGTCATAGCCCGGAAAACAGAAGCCCATCGGCATGATGGCGAAACGCGCTGTGTCGTAAAACGCCGCGCGATCGACGCCCATCCAGTCGCGCAGCCGGTCGCCGGAGCGGTCGTTGAAGGGAATGCCGGTCTCGTGCACCCTCAGCCCCGGCGCCTGACCGGCGATCAGCACCCGCGCGGTGGGCGAGAGAATCGCCACCGGACGCGGTTCATGCGGCAGCGGCTCGGCCATCTGCGGACAATCGCGGCAGATGCGGCAGGCCGCGATCCGTTCTGCAAGTTCGTTGTGATCTGTCAGCGCAAACTCCCTGATTGCCGGCTCCCGGCATAGATGTGTTACCGACCTCTTAAAAAACAGCCCTAACAAATCCTTTACGGATTTCTTAACAATTCGTTCGTATCCTCGTCCGCAATCGAGGATGGATGCGATGACGAACCGTGCCGAACTGATTGCCAGCCCCCGCAACGAAGCCAACGACGTCGGCGAATTCCACGCCGCGCTTCAAAGTCTTGAGAAAAGCGCGCCCGCGATCGCGATCATGCTGGCGCTTGCCGGCTTCGGCTTTCTCTATCTCGGGCGCGACCTGATCTTCGCGGTCTGGGCGCTGGCGGCGCTGATCCTGCACGGGGTGGCGTTCCTGACCATCCGTCAGGCCGCGCGCGCGGGCGAGGATACCGCATCGGTGCGCAAATGGAACGCCCGGGTCATCGGCGCCTACTGGCTTGCCGGCGGCGCCTGGGCGCTTCTCTCCGTTCTGGAATGCGGCGCCTGCGGCGGCGCTGCCCTGTCCTTCTTCAAGGCGTCCATGGTGATTGTCGCGCTGTCGATGATGGCGCTTGGCGCGGTCGCCCTGCCGCGCTCGGCCTGGCATGTCTTCCTGCCGGCGGTGATAGCCTTCGGCCTCGTCGCCTATCGCAGCCGCGCGCCCTTCGATATCGGCCTGGCGGCCGTGCTCGCGATCGTCATGCTGTTCATCGCCTATTTCAACCATCACATCGCCGCGAGCGACAAGGCGCTGAAAACCAGGGAAAGCGAAAAGGACCTGCTTGCGGGGCAACTGACCGAAAGCCTCGCCAGGGCGGAAGCCGCGGCCGAGGCCGCCGAGGCGGCCAACCAGGCCAAGTCGACCTTCCTCGCCGCCATGTCGCACGACCTGCGCACGCCGCTCAATGCGATCATCGGTTTTTCGGAAATCATGAAGACCGAGATGATGGGACCGCTGCCGAACGCCCATTACCGCGAATATGCCGCCGACATCCATCAGTCCGGACGTCACCTGCTCGACATGATCGACAGCGTGCTGGACCTGTCGCGGCTGGAGGCCGGCGGCTATCGGCTGAACGAGCAGCCGGTCTATCTCGTCGACGTCATCGATGCCTCGATGGCGATGATCGGCGGCGCGGCCGCGGCCAAGGCGATCGCGCTCAAATGCGATGTCGCTGGCGCGCTTTCGCCGATCACGGCCGATGGCCGGGCGGTGAAGCAGATGCTGCTCAACCTGATCTCCAATGCGGTCAAGTTTTCCGATGAACATGCCGAGGTGCTGATCCTGGCCGGCACGACCGCGGAGGGCGGCCAGTATCTCAGCGTTCGCGACTTTGGCTGCGGCATGGACGGTGGTGCGCTGGCGCTTGCCACCACCGCCTTCTCGCGCGGCGCGGAGGCCCGCGACGTCGAGGGCTTCGGCCTTGGCCTTGCGATCGTCAAGCAGCTGGCCGAAGCGCATCAGGGCGAGTTGATCCTGCAATCCGCCCCCGGCGAAGGCACGCTTGCCACGATCCTGTTCCCCGCAGGCCGGGTGATCGGCCTGCCGGCAGCAGCGCTTCATCACCAGGACACCGGCCTCACCGTGGCCCTGTCCCCCGAACGGGCGATGCCGTTTGCGCCCGACAGCATCACGATCGAAACCACGGCCCGGACTTCCGAAACCC
Source organism: Martelella mediterranea (assembly GCF_021021415.1). GTDB lineage: Bacteria > Pseudomonadota > Alphaproteobacteria > Rhizobiales > Rhizobiaceae > Martelella > Martelella mediterranea_C. The sequence goes on from NZ_JAINWJ010000005.1 coordinate 127,663, forward strand.
GCAGCGGCCGCGACCGCCTTGCCGCGGCGCTGAAACGCCGGGGCCGCAAGGTTGCCAATGACGCGCCGCCGATGACGGAACAGAGCGCGGCTGCGGACCTCACCTTCGAAGATGCGCTCGAAGCCGAGATCATCGAGGCGCTGCAGGCCGATGACGGCGCGCGTCGTCATGAGGCCGCCAATGCCGCATGACATTGCCGCGATCCCGGTGATCGAAACCGAACGGCTGCTTCTGCGCCCGCTCGTCTTTGCCGACTGGCCCGCCTATTTCGCCTTCCTCTCTTCCGATCGCGCCCGCTACATGGGCGGACCGCACACAGAGGAAACGGCGTGGTCGTTCTTCTGCAACGATGTCGCCCAATGGACGCTCTTCGGCCATGGCGCGCTGATGTTCGAAGACCGCCAGACGGGCGAAACGATGGGACAGGTGGCGCTCTGCAAGGGGCCGCTCTTTCCCGAACTGGAACTCGGCTGGTTCGTCTATGAGGGCGCCGAGGGCAAGGGATATGCGCTCGAGGCGGCGTCAGCGCTGCGCGACTGGGGTTTTGCAACGCTCGGCGTGAGCGAATGCGTCAGCTATGTCGATCCCGACAACGCCCGCTCGATCCGGCTTGCGGAGCGGCTCGGCGCACGGCTCGATCCGGACGCCGCTGCCCCGCACCCGGCAAATCTCGTCTACCGGCATGAGCGCCAGGTGCCTCAGAAGAACACCACGTAGACGGCGTAGATGAAATTGCTGCTGATCAGGCAGAAGGTCGCGAACGAGCCGAGGTCCTTGGCGTGCCGGCCTTCCACGGAGAGTTCCGGCGACACCCGGTCGATGATCTCCTCGACTGCGGTGTTCAACGCTTCCACGCCGAACAGGCACAGCATCAGGATCACGAAGATCATGAACTGAACGGCGCTCGCGCCGACAAGAAAGAACAATACGAGACCGACCACGAAGCCGATCAGTTCGTGGCGGAAAGCCTCTTCCTTCAGCAACCGCATGAAGCCCTGGAACGAATAGCCGCCAGCCGCGAGCAGATGGCGGAATCCCTTCTTTTTCTCGATAGGGGCCATGCATTATCCTTCGCCGTTTTCAAAACCAGCCAAATCACTTACCTAGCCTGAAAGGCCTGTGGTGTCGCCCGGTTTAGGGCGCAAACTGCCACAGGCCCGTGACAGTCCTGCGACACGTTTGCGACTCACGCTTCCCGGTCGGACACACCGGCTTCCTCGAATGTGGCCATGCCTGTATGACAGGCGGCGGCGGCCTTCACCAGGCTGGCGGCAAGGGCCGCGCCCGTGCCCTCGCCCAGCCGCATGCCGAGTGCCAGCAACGGAGTCTTGCCCAGCTTCTGGACGAGCTTCAGATGCCCCGGCTCGGCGGAGACATGGGCGATCATGCAATGGTCGAGCGCCGAGGGATTGGCGGCCTTCAGCACGGCGGCGGCGGCGGTCGCGACATAGCCGTCGATCAGCACCGGCACTTTCTGCATGCGCGCGGCGATGATGGCGCCGGCGATTGCCGCCAGTTCCCGCCCGCCGAGGCGGCGCAAGGCTTCCAGCGGATCGGACAGGTGATCCTTGTGAAGCGCCACGGCCTGTTCGACCAGTGCGACCTTGCGTTCGTAAGCTTCCCCTTCCACACCCGTGCCCGGACCGACCCAGTCGGCAGCACTGCCGCCAAAGAGCCCATAGCTGAGCGCTGCGGCGACGGTGGTGTTGCCGATGCCCATCTCGCCGAGGCAGAGAAGGTCGACGCCGCCGGCCACCGCCTCCATGCCGTAGGCCATGGTCGCCGCGCAATCGCGCTCCGAAAGCGCCGGCTCGACGGAGATGTCGCCGGTGGGATGATCGAGCGCGAGATCGAAGATTTTCAGGCTGAGATCAACGCTGGCGCAGATCTGGTTGATCGCCGCACCGCCCTTGGCGAAGTTCTCGACCATCTGTTTCGTGACGGCCTGGGGATAGGCTGAGACGCCTCTGGCGGCGATGCCGTGGTTGCCGGCGAACACCGCAACCATGGGCCGATTGACCGCCGGTGCGCGACCGCTCCAGGCGGCAAGCCACATGGCGATCTCTTCCAGCCTGCCAAGCGAACCGGGAGGTTTGGTAAGTACAGAGTTGCGTTTTCTCGCCTGAGAGAGTATCTGTGCGTCGGCCTTGGGGAAGGCGTCCAGCAAAGTGCGAAAATCCTCGAATGGGTGTCCATCGCTCATTTGTCTTGTCCCGTGCTATGCTGACAGCGTTGCCAAAGCTCATATTTTTCAAACGGCCGGCTAGCAAGGTCGAAGACCTGGAAACGAGCACAAACCGATGAAGATGCCATTCTTCATTACCGACTTGACGAGCGCCCTTAGCTTCCTGACACGTCTCAGAATGCCTGACCCGCTGATGGCCGAGATGCCGGCGGGCGCCCGCGCCGCCTGGGCGTACCCGCTTGCCGGCGCGATTGCAACCATCCTGCCCGCCATCGCACTGGCCGGTTTCACCTGGCTCGGCGCTTCGCCGCTGCTTGCCGCGCTCATCGCCGTGCTGATCTCGATCATGATCTGCGGCGGGCTCCACGAAGACGGCCTCGCCGATGCCGCCGACGGGCTTTTCGGCGGGCGCGACCGCGAGACGGCGCTGGCGATCATGAAGGACAGCCATTCCGGCGTTTTCGGCGTCACCGCGATCGTTCTGTCGCTGCTGTTGCGGGCGGCGGCACTTGCCGCGCTCGTTGCGCATCACGGCCCGACGGATGCGGCGCTGCTGTTCATTGCAGCCGCCACCGCCGGTCGCGGAAGCCTTGTGCTGCAGTGGACAATATTGTCCGCAGCGCGCACGGATGGCGCAGCCGCGACGCTCGGACGGCCCGGCGTTCGGACGACGGCCTCGGCCGAGGCGATCACGCTCCTTCTATGCGTCGGGATCGGCATTGCGACGAACGCGCTCGGCGGGGTTGTGATAGCCTTGGCATCCGCAGGCGTCGCATCGCTGCTGTTTTCCGCCTTCATCAGAAAGAAGGTCGCCGGCCATACCGGCGACACGCTGGGCGCTGCCGCGCAAATCGGCGAGATCGTTTTCCTCACAACCCTTGCTATCGCCGCCTGAAACCCGATATCCGGACAGTACAACATCGTCTCGGACCGGGAGTTCACGCCTTGCGCCTTTTCTGGATTTTGATCGCCATCGTTTCGGTCGGCATGATCCTCCTCATGGTCACGGGCACCAGCGGCACCACGCTTGGCGTCAACAGCGATGATTTTGCCCGCACCCTCTGGCTCGCGCCGATCCTGCTGCTGGTCTCGGCGGGCGTATTGCAAAGCCGGCGCAATCTGGGCTTCGTGTTTCAGTCGCTGCTGATCTGGGCGGCGGTGCTTCTGGTGGTGGCGGCGGCCTACATCTTCCGCGACGATTTCCGCACTGTCGGCGCGAGGCTCTTCAGCGGGCTGATCCCTGGCATGGCGATGGAAACCACCACGTCCGACGGACGCCAGCAGGTGATCCTCCACAAGCGCCTGGACGGCCATTTCGCCGCCGATGTCGAGGTCGATGGCGAGACGATCACCATGCTGGTCGATTCGGGCGCAAGCCGCGTCACACTGACGGCGCGCGACGCCGCCCGCATAGGGTTTGAAGGCTCCGATCTCAGCTATACCGCCATGGTGACCACAGCCAACGGCACGGCGATGGCCGCGCCCATAACACTCGATGAGGTTTCGATCGGCCCGATCACGCGGCGCAATGTCAAGGCGATGGTGGCGACGGAGGGCCGGCTTGCCGAAAGCCTGCTCGGCATGAGCTTTCTCTCGACACTGACCTCGGTCGACATGCGCTCGGACGAGTTACGCCTGACCGAATAGCAGATCAGAAGAACGAATAGAAAAACCGCGCCGAGATGATCAGCAGGAAGATGCCGAAGCCGGCTTCCAGCTTGCGCTTGCTGAGCCCGTGCGCGACGGTGGCCCCGAGCGGCGCGATCAGCATCGTGATCGGGATGATCAGGGCGACAGCCACCCAGTTGATATAGCCGGTCGACAGCGGCGGAAGCCCCGCCTTGCCCCAGCCGCCAACAATATTACCGATGAAGCCCGGTATCGAAATCAGCACGCCGACCCCCGCGGACGTTGCCACTGCCTGATGGATCGGCCGGTTGAAGAGCGTCATGAAAGTGTTGTTGAGCGTGCCGCCGCCAATGCCGATCAGGCCGGAGAGCAGGCCGATGAGCCAGCCATAGACGAACAAAGCCGGGTTTTTCGGCAGGTCATCGCCGAGCCGCCACTCCGCCGATTTCGGATAGAGCATCTTCAGGCCGATCAACAGCGTGATCACCGCGAAGGCGCCGCGCAACAGGCTGCCGGGCGCATAGGCAATCACCAGCGTCGAAACCATGGCCCCGAACGGCACCGCGATCACCCACCGCCTGAGCACCGCCATGTCGACCGCGCCGCGCTTGTAATGCGACTGGAAGGAGCGCAGCGATGTCGGAATAATGATCGCCAGCGAGGTGCCGACGCTCAGCTTGATGCGCAACCCGTCGTCTACGCCGAACAGGGCGAAGGCCTGATAGAACACGGGAACCAGCACGGCGCCGCCGCCAATGCCGAAGAGCCCGGCCAGAAACCCGGCAATTCCGCCGGCAAGCGCCAGCAATACGCAAAGTTCGAGAAGTTCGGAAAGCGGCGGCATCTCATTCCCTTCCGAGGCGCTGGCAACTTTCCGGATTTTTTCGGAATGAAGGCTTAATTGCGTCTCAATGTCATCAAAACGAGATGTTCTTACACTATCCAAACCACGGGGCAAGGCGGTGCCACCCGCCGCCTGGTACGATTGCCGTAACCTGTCTATTGCCGCCCCGGATTTTGAAGAGTGACATACTGCCCTCTGACTTCACATCACCGAATTGTTTCCGCCTTTTTGCCGGCCCTCACACGGGCCGGCTTTTTTTTTGCGGCCGACAGTCTGGCCACAGGCTTAAGCGCGCTCAGCCTTCGAGGTCGACGTCGAGGATCGCCATCGAGAAATTGTAGGAGCGGTCGCCGTCCTCGTCGTCGAGATAGATGACGCCGATGAATTCCTCGCCATTGTAGACCTCGCAGGAATCATCCTTGCGCGGCCGCGCCCGGACCGCAAAGCTCGGGCCGAAGAGACGTTTGAAATAGGCGTCGAGTTTTTTGATTTCGTCTTGTTTCAAGGGATTTTCTCCGTCTGGCCTTTGCAATGTCCGCGGCTTTTGCCATGCGCGCCGGCGAAACGCAAACGCGCGGCCGCACGGATTTGTTCTCGCCCGCGCCTATTCCTCGGAAATGATCAACTGGTCCATCGAGCGCGCGGGATCGGAGCAGCCGGCCGTGCCGATGACCTTGGCGGGAACGCCCGCGACCGTGGAATTGGCCGGCACCGGCTTCAGCACCACGGATCCGGCAGCGATGCGCGAGCACTTGCCGACCGAAATATTGCCCAGCACCTTCGCCCCCGCGCCGATCAGAACGCTGTCGCCGATCTTGGGGTGGCGGTCGCCGGTCTCCTTGCCGGTGCCCCCGAGGGTGACGCCCTGCAGGATCGAGACATCGTCGCCGATCGTCGCCGTCATGCCGACCACGAGGCCGGTGGCGTGATCGAGGAAGATGCCCTTGCCCATCTTCGCGGCCGGATTGATATCGGTCTGGAACACGCTGGAGGACCGGCTCTGCAGATAGAGCGCCAGATCCCGCCGGCCGCGATTCCACAGCCAGTGCGCCAGACGATGGGTCTGGATCGCGTGGAAGCCCTTGAAATAGAGCACCGGCTCCATGAACCGCGTGCAGGCCGGATCGCGATCATAGACCGCCTGGATATCGACGCGCAGGATATCGCCCCATTCCGGCCAGTCGCGGCGCATTTCCTCGAAGGTCTGGCGCAGAAGGATCGCCTGGACATCCGGGTGGTCGAGCCGCTCGCAGATGCGGTAGACGACGCAATCCTCCAGCGAATCATGATTCAGAATGGTCGAATAGAGAAACGCTGCGAGGATCGGGTCCTTTTCCAGCGCGTATTCGGCTTCCGCCCTGAGGCTCGCCCAGATCGGATCGACGGCCTTCAGATTGGTTTCCTGGCTGTTCTTTTCGGGCTGCGCGGCCATGACGGCCTCCTTTTCTTCCGGTTCTCCGGGCGTCGCACCTGCCGTCGCCGACAGCACGATGAAGGACGCAATTTGCGGGAATATAGATCAGCCGGCCGCAATTACCAATGCGGCGGTCTTCAGTTTTTCGTGTCAGCGACGTCGTCGAGGAAATCCAGAACCGCCTGCTTGAACACCTTGTCGCCGACGGCGAGCATATGGTCGCGGTTCGGAATGTCGAGCGCTCGCGCATTCTGCATCAGCCCGGCAAGGGTCTGGGCGGAACCGGCGAGATCATCGCGGGTGCCGACTCCGATCAGCGTGGGCGCGGCAATGCGGCCGACATCCTCGCGGCTCACGAGCTCGCGCGAGGTCTCGATGCAGGCGGCAAGCGCGATCCGGTCGCTTCTGGTCTGGTCGGCGAAGGCACGGAACATACGGCCGCGCTCATGGGTGACGTCATCCAGCGAAGGCGCGCGCAGCGCTTCGGCGATCGGATCCCAGTCCCCCGCCCCGTCGCAAAGCGCGATGCCGAGACCGCCGAAGATCAGGCTGCGGACCTTTGCCGGATGGGCGAGCGCCAGATTGGCGGCGATGCGCGCGCCCATGGAATAGCCCATCACATGAGCGCTTTCGATGCCGAGGTGATTGAGCAGGGCTGCGGCATCTCCGGCCATCAGCCTCGGATAATAGCGTTCGGGATCGTGCGGCTTGTCGCTCTTGCCATGGCCGCGATTGTCGAGCGCGATCACCCGGTAGCCCGCCTCGCCCAGCGTCTTCAGCCAGCCCGGATGCACCCAGTTGACGGACGCCGTCGAGGCGAAGCCGTGGATCAGCAGGACAGGCTCGCCGTTGCCGACATCGAAATAGGAAAGATCGAGGCCGTCATGGCTGAAACTGTCGAAATCCGGGAGATTGAAATTCATGGCTGCACCGCGGCTGATCATTGTCAAAACACGCCCGCGAAAAGCCGCCTCAGCGACAAATCGGGTACTACACATTTGCGGCAAAGAGTTATAGTGTCCGCGCCGAAAGCTCAAGGAACCGGAGACAATTATGGCTGGTCACGCGATCGCGCATTTCAAGAACGACGAGGGACATCGCTCCATCGAGGTCGGGGTGAAGGAATTCATGTGCGTCGGCGCGTCCGCGCCCTTCGACCATCCGCATATCTTCATCGATATGGGCGATGACGACGAAGCCGTCTGTTCCTATTGCTCGACGCATTACCGCTACAACCCCGCCCTTCACGCAGATGAGACCAAACCGGCCGGCTGCGCCTATCGGGTCGACGCGGCCTGACCGCGCGCCCGCCGGACGAGGCTTTCGGCGGTCAAGGGATGCCATGACAGTTCAACATGTCGCCATCATCGGAGCGGGCGTTGCCGGGCTGAACGTGGCGCTGGCGCTCGCCCGACGCGGCATTTCCAGCGATATCTTCGAACAGGCGGAAGCGCTGAACGAGGTCGGCGCCGGCCTGCAGATTTCGCCCAATGCCGCGCGCTGCCTTGAACGGGTCGGCGTGCTTTCCCGGCTGGAAAGCCAGTGGCGCGAACCGCGCGAGATCACGCTTGCCTCAGGCGTCAGCCTACGCCGGATCACCGGCCTGCCGATGAGCGAGGCCCGCGCGCGCTGGAACGGGCCCTATGGCGTGCTGCACCGGGCCACATTGCAGACGGCGCTGGCACAGGCAGTCGCCGAAGAACCGCTCGCCAACCTGAAGCTTGGCGCGCGCGCGACATCGCGCGATATCGCGGCGCGTGTCGCCGATGGCGGCCGCAAGCCCGATGCCATCATCTGCGCCGATGGGGTCTGGTCCGCCAGCCGCGGCCGGATAGAGGGAAGCGCGACAGCGCGGTTTTCGGGCAATATCGCCTGGCGTTTCGTGGTCTCGTCGGAAGACACGCCGGCCTTCCTGAACCGCGAGCACATCACCGCCTTCATGGGGCCGAGCGCCCATCTGGTCGCCTATCCGCTGCGCGATGTCAGCGGCTTCAACCTCGTGGCGATCGCCGCCGGCGCCAACCCGGGCGAGACCTGGGACGGCAATGCCGATCATAGCTGGCAGGTGGCCCGCGAAAAGCATTTCGGCGGCTGGAACGGCGCGTTCAAGCGGCTTTTCTCGAAGGTCTCACCAGCGGCCTGGCCGCTTTACGAGGTTGGCGACGGCCGCTGGCACAATGGCGCGGATACCATCATGATCGGCGATGCGCTGCATGCGATGATGCCGTTTTCGGCGCAGGGCGCGGCCATGGCGATCGAGGACGGCTTCGAACTCGCCGCCTTTCTGGCCGAAATGCCCGCGCCGACGGCCTTTGCGGCGTTCGAGGCCCATCGTCGCCCCCGGCTGGAGCGCCTGAAGAAGCGCACCGGCCTGAACAGGTTCGCCTATCATGCGCGCGGCCCCTTCCGGCTCGGCCGCGACGCCGTGCTGACCATGCGCTCGCCCGATTCCCTTGTCCGGGAGCTGGATTGGCTTTATGGCTATGAGGCCTACGGTCTTCATCAGGTCTGACGCCGGTTGCGCAAGTTCCGGGATGGCCGGTTGCCCCGGCCCCGTTCATCTGGCCTTCAGCTTCCGCGCCTCATAGTTCGTTTTGTGTTAGCATCGGCTTCAACACTTTTTTCGGGGAGAAACCATGAGAGCAAGCGCCGTTTTTAAATCCGCCGGCATCGCGCTGGCGGCAGCGCTGATGTCGGTTCAGGCGCATGCGGCGACCGCCGCCTACGCCACCTCCAACGTCAATCTTCGCGCCGGTCCCTCGACGTCCTATCCCAAGGTCACCGTCGTTCCGGCGGGCGCCAGCCTCGTCAACAATGGCTGCCTTGCCGATTACAGCTGGTGCGACGTGTCCTACGCCAATTATCGCGGCTGGCTGGCTGCCCGCTACATCCAGATCGTCTACCAGAACCAGCGCCAGACGCTGTCGCCGGCGATCGCCTTTAGCGCCGGCGTCGCCATCACTGCGTTTTCCCAGTCCTACTGGAACAACTATTATCGCGGTTATCCCTGGTACAATACCTGGGGTCGCTACCCGCCCTATTATCCGCCGCGCCCCTATTATCCGCCGCCGGGCTGGCGCGCCCCGCCCGGCTGGGGTGGTCCGCCGCCCGGCTGGCGCGCGCCGCCCGGATATCGCCCGCCATGGGGCGGACCGCGCCCGGTTTATCGCCAGCCGCCGCCACCGCATTATCCGCCGGTCGGCCGTCCTGGCTATCGACCGCCGCCGCCCTATTATCATGGCGGCCCCCCGCCCGGATATCATCGTCCACCGATGGAGTTCCACGGTGGTCATCGCGGGGGACGATGGTAAAAAACAAGCCGGCGATCGCATCCGATCGCCGGCTTCTTGATGTCATGGGAACAGGTCGACGCCTCTACGCCGCTCGCGCCGCCGCCAGTCCCTTTTCGAGATCGGCCATCAGGTCCTGGACATCCTCAAGGCCGATCTGGAGGCGGATCAATGGGCCGTCCGCGGGCGCCTTGCTGATCGAGCGGTTGGAAAGGTTCACCGGAACCGCGAGCGATTCATAGCCGCCCCAGGAATAGCCGATGCCGAACAGGCCCAGCGCGTCGAGGAAGGCGTGCTGGCGGCGGCGGAAGGCCCCTTCTTCCGCGGCAAGCACGATCGAGAAAAGGCCGGTCGCACCCTTGAAGTCGCGCTTCCACAGATCGTGACCCGGAAATGACGGCAGGCCGGGATGAAGCACCCGCGACACGCCCGGCTGGCCCTCCAGCCAGGCCGCGATCTCAAGCGCGCTTTTCTGATGATGCGCCAGACGCACGCCCATCGTCCTCAGCCCGCGCAGGATCTGGTAGGCATCGTCCGGGGCCGCGCACATGCCGGTCCAGGTATAGTGCCGGAGAAGCTGAGGGAAGCAGCGTTCATTGGCAGAGGCCGTGCCCATCAGGATATCGGAATGGCCGGAGGGGTATTTCGTCGCCGCGTTGAGCGACAGGTCGACGCCGAAATCGAGCGGCTTGAAATAGAGCGGCGTCGCCCAGGTATTGTCCATCGACACGATCGCATCATGGGCGTGGGCGATGTCGGAGAGGAGCCGGATATCCTGGATTTCGAACGTGTTCGAGCCGGGGGATTCGGTATGCAGCAGCTTCGTGTTCGGCCTGAACCTGCCCTCGATATCCGCCCCGAGCGCCGGGTCGTAATATTCGACTTCCACCCCGAGCCCCGTCAGCACGTTGTCGGCGAAACGACGGGCCGGATCATACACCGAATCGACGATCAGGATGTGATCCCCAGGCTTGAGGAAGGCGAGCCAGGGCATGGTGATCGAAGCAAGCCCTGAAGGGTAGAGCAGCGTGCCGGCAGCGTTTTCCAGCATGGTGAAGGCCGCGTTGGCCGCATCCGTGGTCGGCGTGCCATGGGTGCCATAGGTGTATTTCTGGCTCCCTTCCACCGTCGTTTTAGCATCGGGAAACAGCACGGTTGAGGCATGCACTACCGGCGGATTGACGAAGCCGTGAAAGGCGTGCGGGTCGTTCCCGCAATGGGCGAGCTTGCTATTGTCCCCCAGCTTAGAGGCGGCATCTGGTATTCTGGCCATGGCATCCAATCGCACGGTTGTGAAAAACGCACCGGTGTTTTGGAGTTTTGCGGAAGGCCGGTCAAGGCTGAACGATTTCGCGGTAGTTGATCGATAGTCAATAAAACAAACAAGACAACGGGCTGCCCTGTTTCCCAGCAACGTCACGCACAGTTTTTGGCTCCCTGCTCATTTATTAGACTAAAGTGTACCTTTTCCATGAAAACAGACCATTTTTGACAGCCGAGTATTGACCATACGGAAAATAACGACTGTGATAAGTCCGCTCGCCCCGAGGGGTAGCGGGCAGTTGTCGTTACCGGCCTGAGCTGAACTGGTCGCGGCGGCAACTCGAGATTTCAACGATAAACAAAGGTTGGGAAAATGAGAAAGACGATTCTGTCAGCCGCGATCGGCGCAGTAGTCTTGGGGCTTGGCGCCCAGGGCGCTGCGGCCGCGACACTTGACGACGTGAAGTCCAAAGGAACGTTGACCTGCGGCGTCAGCACGGGCCTGCAAGGCTTTTCCGCGCCCGACAATGAGGGGAACTGGTCCGGTCTGGACGTCGAATATTGCCGCGCTATCGCCGCCGCGATCTTCGGCGACCCCGACAAGGTGAATTTCGTTGCCCTGACGGCAACCGACCGTTTCCCGGCGCTGCAGTCGGGCGAAGTCGACGTGCTGAGCCGCAACACCACCTGGACGCTGTCGCGCGATACCTCGCTCGGCCTCGATTTCCGCACCGTCAACTACTATGACGGCCAGGGCTTCATGGTGCCGAAGGACCTCGGCGTTTCCTCGGCCAAGGAACTCTCCGGCGCTGCCGTCTGCGTGCAGTCCGGCACCACCACCGAGCTCAACCTCGCCGACTACTTCTCGTCCAACGGCATGGATTACAACCCGGTCGTTTACGAACAGCTCGAAGACGTCAACAACGCCTTCAACCAGGGCCGTTGCGACGTCTACACCACCGACCAGTCGGGCCTTTATGCGATCCGTCTGACGCTCACCGATCCGGACAACTACGTGATCCTGCCGGAAATCATCTCCAAGGAGCCGCTCGGCCCGGCATGGCGCCAGGGCGACGACCAGTGGGGCGACGTCGTATCGTGGGTTCACTACGCGATGCTGAACGCCGAGGAATTCGGCATCACCTCCGAAAACGTCGACGAGATCGCCGAGTCCTCCGACAATCCGGGGATCAAGCGCCTGCTCGGTACCGAAACCGACAGCAAGCTCGGCGCCGATCTCGGCCTCGACGAGAAGTGGGCTTATAACGTCATCAAGCTCGTCGGCAATTACGGCGAAGTCTTCGACAAGACCGTCGGCACGGGCAGCCCGCTGAAGATCGACCGCGGCCTCAACGCGCTGTGGACCGATGGCGGCCTGCAGTACGGCCCGCCGATCCGCTAAGCTGCGGTTATAAACCTATACAATCAGGCGCATGGCGGTCATCCGCCATGCGCCGTATAAAATAAGAACCCTTCCGGGCAAAATAACATAAACCTTTCGGGCAAACCGGGGAACACATGGCTGACACGACAAGCAACGCTCCCTTGGGGGAGTCGCGGGCTGCCGCACTTCTATACAATCCCGCCGTCAGAGGTTTCGTCTACCAGTTGGTGACGGTCATTCTGGTCGTAGGATTTGTCTGGTGGGTCACGGACAACACCATCACCAACCTTCAAAACGCCGGCATCGCGTCGGGCTTCGGCTTTCTCGACAGCCGCGCCGGTTTCGATATCGCGCAGACGCCGGTCGCCTACAATAACGACATGACCTATGGCCGGGCGCTCGTCATCGGCATCATCAACACGGTCATCGTCTCGGTCGCTGGCATCATCACCGCGACAATCGTCGGCTTTATCGTGGGGATCGGGCGGCTTTCCTCGAACTGGCTGATCGCCAGGCTCAGCGAGATCTATGTCGAGATATTCCGCAATATTCCGCCGCTGCTCGTCATCTTCTTCTTCTATACCGGCGTCCTGTCGCTGTTGCCTTCGGCGCGCGACTCGATCGCCATGCCCCTGGACATCTACCTCAACAATCGCGGTCTGGCTTTTCCCACCCCGATCTTCGGGCCCGGTTCCTGGCTTATGGCCGCCGCGCTGGTTGTGGCAATCGCCGCTGTCATCGGCATTGCCGTCTGGGCCAAGCGCCGCCAGATGGCAACCGGCCAGCAGTTTCCGGTTGTCAGAACCGCAATCGCCATCCTGATCCTGCTTCCGCTCGGCGCCTATTTCGCCGCCGGAATGCCCATCACCTTCGACATCCCGGTCAAAGGCCGTTTCAACCTCGCCGGCGGCGCCGTCATCGGCCCGGAGTTCATGTCGCTCTATCTTGCGCTGTCGCTCTATACCGCGGCTTTCATGGCGGAGACGATCCGCGGCGGCATCCTGGGCGTTGCCAAGGGACAGACCGAGGCCGCTTCGGCGCTCGGTCTGCACCCGCGCAAGGTCACCCGGCTCATCGTCGTGCCCCAGGCGATGCGGATCATCATTCCGCCGCTGACATCCGAATATCTGAGCCTTACCAAGAACTCCTCGCTCGCCGTCGCGATCGGCTACGCCGATATCGTCGCCGTCGGCAAGACGGTCCTCAACCAGACCGGCCAGGCTGTCGAGGTCGTGACAATCTGGATGATCATCTATCTCACCCTGTCGATCCTGACATCGATCTTCATGAACTGGTTCAATGCCAAGATGGCTCTGGTGGAGAGATAAGATGGCGCAAGATGTGGCTTATGTCCGAAAGGAAATGCAGGCGCAGCAGCCTGCGCCAAAGAAAGAAGGCACCGCAATCCAGTGGCTCAGGGCAAATCTTTTCGCCACCCCCAAGGATGCGATCCTCACCATCATCGCCATTATCTTTCTGGTCTGGGCCATCCCGCCCATCGTCGACTGGCTGCTGATCGACGCCGCCTGGACCGGGACCGATCGCGCGGCCTGCGCAACCCTGGCCCAGGGCGGCGTCAAGCCTGACGGATGGAGCGGGGCCTGCTGGGCCTTTATCGGCAACAAGATGGATCAGATCATATTCGGCCGGTATCCGGACGCCGAACTCTGGCGTCCGATCCTCGTCGGCGCGGTATTCACCATCCTGCTGATCCCGATGCTGATGCCGAAAGCGCCGTACAAGGCATGGAACGCGTTTCTGCTGTTCCTGGCATTGCCCTTCGTCTCCTTCTTCATCCTGTATGGCGGCGTTTTCGGCCTCCCCGTCGTCGACACGTCGGACTGGGGCGGTCTGATGGTGACGCTGATTCTCTCCTATTTCGCGATCGCGGTATCGCTGCCGTTCGGCATCCTGCTGGCGCTCGGGCGGCGCTCGAGACTGCCGGTGGTTCGCACGCTCTGCATCATGTTCATCGAAGTGGTGCGCGGCGTGCCGCTGATCACGATCCTGTTCATGGCGAGCGTAATGCTCCCGCTGTTCCTGCCCGAGGGCATGACGATCAACAAGTTCCTGCGCGCAATCGTCGGCGTGTCGCTGTTCATCTCCGCCTATATGGCAGAGGTGATCCGCGGCGGTCTGCAGGCGATGCCGAAAGGCCAGTTCGAGGGCGCGGCGTCGCTTGGTCTGGGCTACTGGCAGACAACGCGGCTGATCATTCTGCCGCAGGCGATCAAGTTGGTCATTCCCTCGATCGTCAACCAGTTCATCTCGATCTTCAAGGACACCTCGCTTGTCTCGATCATCGGCATGTTCGACCTGCTCGGCATCATAAAGTTCAACTTTACCGACTCCACCTGGGCCTCGCCCGTCACCCCGATCACCGGCCTGCTGTTCGCCGGGCTCGTTTTCTGGATATTCTGCTTCGGCATGTCGCGCTATTCCAACTTCATGGAACGCTACCTGGACACCGGACACAGAAGTTAGCTCTCTGAGGACACTGAAATGACGAATATAGAGACCGTAGATACATCCCATATGGTCGTCTCGGAAACCGAGGTCGCGATCGACATGATCAACGTCAACAAGTGGTATGGCGACTTCCACGTCCTGCGCGACATCAACCTGAAGGTGATGAAGGGCGAGCGCATCGTCATCGCCGGCCCGTCGGGTTCGGGCAAGTCCACCATGATCCGTTGCATCAACCGGCTGGAGGAACACCAGAAGGGCAAGATTGTCGTCGACGACATCGAATTGACCGACGACCTGAAGAAGATCGACGAGATCCGCCGCGAAGTCGGCATGGTGTTCCAGCACTTCAACCTGTTCCCGCACCTCACCATCCTCGAAAACTGCACGCTGGCGCCGATCTGGGTGCGCAAGATGCCAAAGAGGGAGGCCGAGGAAATCGCGATGCATTACCTTGAGCGGGTGAAGATCCCCGAGCAGGCGGACAAGTATCCGGGCCAGCTTTCCGGCGGTCAGCAGCAGCGCGTGGCGATTGCGCGCTCTTTGTGCATGAGCCCGAAGATCATGCTGTTCGACGAGCCGACCTCAGCGCTCGACCCGGAAATGATCAAGGAAGTGCTCGACACCATGGTGGGCCTTGCCGAGGAAGGCATGACGATGCTGTGCGTGACCCACGAAATGGGCTTCGCCCGCCAGGTCGCCAACCGCGTGATCTTCATGGACCAGGGCCAGATCGTCGAACAGAACGCACCCGCCGAGTTCTTCGACAACCCGCAACACGAACGCACCAAACTGTTCCTGAGCCAGATCCTGCATTAGGCTGGAGTGGACGTCAGATTGTGAAGGCGGACCTTGCGGCCCGCCTTTTTGTTGTGTCCTCAGCGAGGGCGACGCGTCTATCTCAGGACGGGCGGATGGCTACCACCAGCGCGGTCATTGCCAGCGCGAAGACCGCGATCTTCCAGAAATCCATGCGCTTCTTCAGACCGGGCAACCCGAGCGGTCTGATGATTTGAACCGCCATGGCGGCGATCAGCAGCAGCGATATCAGCTTGGCCATGTCTCTCCTCATCCGCCCGGCGCAACGGGCTTTCGCCCCTCATACAGCGACAGGCCGGCCGCGTCACCCGCGACAGCCATAATTCGACAGTGCAATTTGCCGCGCAGGTGATAGAATCGCGCCGGAACAAGTGCGGTTATGTTGCGTTGCAACCATACCCGCCAAAATTGATTTCAGATTACCCAGGTTCATTGATGAAACGCAATTTACTTCCCGTTTTCGCGCTGCTGCTCGGCACATTGTTTCTCTTCCTCGGCAACGGCCTGCACGGCCTGCTTCTGCCGCTGCGCGGCGCGGCGGAAGGCTACAGCGATACGGCACTTGGCCTGATCGGTACGTCCTGGGCGAGCGGCTTTGTACTCGGCTGTCTGTTCGCCCCGAAACTGATCATGCGCATTGGCCATGTGCGCGCGTTTTCGGGCTTTATCGCGATCATCTGCATGGTGGCGCTGATGACCGGCATCTATATCGATGAATATGCCTGGATCGCGCTCAGGGCCGCGACCGGCTTTGCCATGGCCGGCACCCAGATGATCATCGAAAGCTGGCTCAACGAGCGGGTCGATAATTCCAGCCGCGGCGTGGTCTTCACCTTCTATACCGGCATTACCCTGTTCGGTGTCGTCGGCGGCCAACTCGTGGTCGGCTTCGGCAACACCAACACCGCGATCCTGTTCATGGTCGCGGGCATATTCTACTGTGTCGCCATGCTGCCTACGACGATGTCGAATGCGGCCTCGCCGCGCCCCCTTCAGGCGGTCAGGATCGACATCAAGCTGTTGTACCGAAACTCGCCGGTCGCCTGCATCGGCGTGCTTCTGACCGGCATCGCGAACGGCGCCTTCGGCACGCTCATTGCCGTGTTCGCGACCCGCGCCGGCCTGCCGGATGCCGAGATCGCCCTTCTCGTCACCAGCGCGATCCTCGCCGGTGCACTGGCGCAGGTTCCATTCGGCAAGATCTCGGACATGACCGACAGGCGTTATGTGATCGCCGCGCTTGCGGGCACGGCGGCGCTCGCCGCGCTGATGGTTTTCCTGCTCAAACCCGGCGCCGAGGTGCTGATCGGCCTCGTAGTGATCTATGGCGCGACGGCAAACGTGCTTTATCCGGTCACCGCATCGCACGCCAACGACTTCGCCCGGCCGGAAGACTATGTGAAGATTTCGAGCGGTCTGTTGTTCCTGTTCGGGATCGGCACGATCATTGGGCCGACGGTCGGCGGCCCGGTCATGTCAGCCTTCGGCCCCTATGCGCTGTTCATCATCACCGCCCTCGCCCATCTCATGATCCTCGCCTACGCGCTGTTGCGCGCGCGGTTGAGGCCACCCGTGCCGATGGCCGAGCGCGAGGCCTTCATGGCGATGCCGGACGCCGCCACGCCCGTCTCCACCCGCGAAGGGGTTGCGTTCAGAACGCCGCCCCGGGAGTATGAGGAAGAAAGCGCCGAACGCGCGCCAGCGAACGAGGAGGCCGAGAATGTGGAACGAGGATGAGCCCGCGCCGAAGAAGAGCGATTATGTGATCGGTTCCGATCTCGAACAGCATTCCGTCGAGGCGCTGAAAGGCTTCGCAGACGCGCTTCGCGCCGAGATCGAACGCATCGAGGCGGCGATCGCGCGCAAGGGCAGCGACCGGCAAGCGGCGGAAAGTTTCTTCAAGAAATAGCGCCTTCCCGCCGCGTAAACGCAATATTAACCTTTAAAGGATTTTATTGGGGACATCCGCAATGCGGTATCGGAACCTCTGTCTTGATTCCGATCATCACCCTCTGACTTCAGAGCCGCCCGTTAGCGGCTCTTTTTTTGCCTTTTCCTGATTGGCAGTGGGTATTAACCTTTCATTAAGAAACGTCTTGCGGTTTTGCGCTACAGGTATATTTGTTTTCGGTAGTGTCCAAGTCCCGCTCGCAAGGGCAGGCAGCGTAGCCAGAGTAAGTTGATGACCAGTTCCGGGGCCAAACCCATAGATTTTGCCGGCAGGGCCGCAAGCTCTCCGCAATTTTACGCACTTTATGCCGAGGGCATGAAGCTCGTGGAGACGACGGCGGCTTATCTTGACGGTCCGGGCCGGGCCGCCGCGAAAATGCTGAGCCCGCTTGGCGCGGCGCTCTATTCCACGGAATCGATCCGGCTGACGACCCGGCTGATGCAGCTCGCCTCATGGCTGCTGCTGCAGCGTTCGCTCAATACCGGTGAGATGACGCTGGACCAGGTGGTGCAGGAGCGCCGCAAGCTCCGGCTCGGCGACGGTGACGATCGCATCCCCCATGGCTGGAACGAACTGCCCCCCGGCTTCCGCGACCTTGCCGCCCACACCGACCGGCTCGAAGCGCGCATCCGCAAGCTTGACGACAGCCTGCTGAAGACCGCCGCCGCCGAAGCCCCGGAAATCCCCGAAAACCAGGTGATCGCCCAGATCGACCTGCTGCAGACGGCGTTTGCACGCCGCTGATCGGCCCGCGTCCGATCTGCTCGCGGCGCATTTTCCTGCGACAAAACAGCCCAACAAAAAACCCGGCGCAAAGGCCGGGTTTTCAAAATCATTGCTCGGGCAGCAATCAGATGCCGAGACCGCCGAAGCGCTTGTTGAACTTCGAAACGCGGCCGCCGCGGTCGAGCAGCTGCTGCGAGCCGCCGGTCCATGCCGGGTGCGAGGTCGGGTCGATGTCGAGGTTCAGCACATCGCCTTCCTTGCCCCAGGTCGAGCGGGTTTCGTATTCCGTGCCGTCCGTCATGACGACTTTGATCATGTGATAGTCGGGATGAATATCAGCCTTCATAACTCTCGTTCCTGCAAGCTCGTTTAAGGTCTGGCGGCCATTGCGCCGGCCGGGCCTATTGAATAAACAAAGCCGTGAGACCTCAAAAAGGCCACGGCTGTCGACAAGGTTGCGGTCGCTATACAGGAACGTGAGGCGAATAACAAGAGCCGCCGAAAGCAATATCAAAGGCCGGCGGAAACGAGGAAAATCCATTGAGCCGAAATGAACCAACCGGGGGCGACAGGGCGCGGGCGCTGAGCCCGCTCGCCGGACTTTTTCCCTATATCCGCGCCTATCGCGGCCTTGTCGCGGGCGCGCTGACGTTCCTGTTGTCGGCCTCCCTCGTCACGCTGGCGCTTCCGATCGCGGTGCGCCGCGTCATCGACCACGGCTTTTCCGATTCCGACGCCCAGTTGATCAACAACTACTTCATCGTTCTCGGCCTTATGGCGCTGGCGCTCGGAATTTCGAGCGCGCTTCGCTATTTCTTCGTGATGATTCTTGGCGAACGCGTCGTGACCGACCTGCGCCGCGATGTGTTCAACAATGTCGTGCGGCTCTCGCCCGCCTTCTTCGACGTCAACCAGTCGGGCGAGATCGTGTCGCGGCTGACGGCCGATACGGTGCAAATCAAGTCGGCCTTCGGCGCCACCGCGTCGATCGCGCTCAGAAACCTGATCATGGGCATCGGCGCGCTGGCGATGATGGTCTACACCTCGCCCCGGCTCTCGGTGATGGTGATCGCCGCGATCCCGATCGTGGTGCTGCCGCTGATCGCCGCCGGCCGCAATGTCCGCGCGCGCTCGCGCACCGCGCAGGACGAACTCGCCGACGCCACCGCCTTTGCCGGCGAGGCGATCGGCGCGACCCGGACGCTGCAGGCGTTTACCGCCGAGGCGATGGCCGGCCGGCGCTACGGTTCGGCCGTCGAACATGCCTTCGCTGCCGCTCGCTCGACGCTGAAGGCGCGGGCCGGACTGACGGCGGTCGCCATCAGCCTAGTGTTCTGCTCGATCACCGCCATCCTCTGGTTCGGCGCCCAGTCGGTGCTGGCCGGCACGATGACGGGCGGCACGCTCGGCCAGTTCCTGCTTTACTCGGTGCTCGCCGCCGGCGCGCTCGGCCAGCTTTCGGAAGTCTGGGGCGAGCTGTCGCTAGCCGCAGGCGCCGCCGAACGCCTGAGCGAACTCCTGCACGAGAAGCGCGAGATCGCGGCCCCTGAAAATCCCCTGCCCCTGCCGGAGCCCGCCGCCGGCGCGATCCATATCGAAAACATCGCCTTCCGCTACCCCACCGGCGGCGCCAAGGCCGGCGCCCTTTCGGGCGTCTCGCTCAATGTTCAGCCGGGCGAGACCGTCGCCGTTGTCGGCCCTTCGGGTGCCGGCAAGAGCACGTTGTTCTCGCTGCTGCTGCGCTTCTACGACCCCGATTCCGGCCGCATCACGCTCGATGGGCTCGACCTGCGCGATGTCGACCCGCAAGCGCTGCGCGCACGGTTCGCGCTGGTGCCACAGGATGTCGCGATCTTCGCGGCGAGCATCCACGACAATATCGCGCTGGGGCGACCCGATGCCAGCCGGGAGGAAGTCCGCGCGGCGGCGATCGCCGCCCAGGCTGACGGCTTCATCGCCAGGCTTGAAGATGGCTACGACACCATGGCCGGCGAACGCGGCATCACCTTTTCCGGCGGCCAGCGCCAGCGCATTGCGATCGCCCGCGCCGTGCTGCGCGACGCGCCGGTGCTGCTGCTCGATGAGGCCACCTCGGCGCTCGACGCGGAAAGCGAGATCCTGGTGCAGCAGGCGCTCGGCACGCTGATGCAGGGCCGCACCACGCTGGTGATCGCCCACAGGCTCGCCACCGTGCTCTCCGCCGACCGGATCGTGGTCATGGACGAGGGCCGGATCGTCGAGGAAGGCCGGCACGAAACGCTGGTGAAGAAGAACGGCCTCTATGCCCGCCTCGCCCGGCTGCAGTTCGATGTCGAAACCGAGCGGCGCGCGGGGTAGTTACTCTACTTTTGCCGGGCCCGAAGGCATGAATGTCGCGAGGAAAATCAGCCCGATTCCCGCCCAGACAATCGGGCTCGGCCATTCGCCGAACACGACCAGGCCGATCAGCACCGCCATCGGCAGGGCGGTGTGCAGCGCCGGCGTCAATTGCACCGCATCCGCCATCGAGAACGCCCGCAGCATGCAGTAATTGCTGGCGTTGACGAGCGCGGCAGAGACGACAAACAGGCCGAAATCGGCGGCGCTCATGCC
The DNA here is from genome assembly GCF_021021415.1 of Martelella mediterranea. GTDB lineage: Bacteria > Pseudomonadota > Alphaproteobacteria > Rhizobiales > Rhizobiaceae > Martelella > Martelella mediterranea_C. The sequence goes on from NZ_JAINWJ010000005.1 coordinate 148,226, forward strand.
CGACCAGGAGAACCATGCCGGGATCGCGGCGATGCTGGCCATCAGCACATACATCCAGAACAGCGCCGGCACCGTCGCCTCGCTCATCGCCACCTGCTTCAGCACGACATTCTTGAGCGCGAGCGCAATCGCGGCAGCGACCGCGACAAGTCCAGCGACCTGAAAGGTCTCCGTGCCGGGACGCAGGATCAGCAGAGCGCCGCTAAGCCCGAGACCGACCGCGAACCACCGCCGCCAGTCCGCGCGCTCCTTCAACAGCACGATCGCCAGCGGAATGAAGAACAGCGTCTCGAGCTGCAACAGCGTCGCCGCGACCGTGAACGGCAGCAGCGACAGTGACGTCACGATCAGGAAGCTGACGACGACGCCGATCAGGGCGCGCAGCACCAGAAGCCGCGGCCCGATGATGCGAAAGCCCGCCGCGCCGCGCCCGAGCGCCACTGGCAGCATCATCACCGCCGCCAGGCCATATTGCATGAACATCACAACAACCGGGGCATGGCGGTCGGTGAGCGTCTTGGAAAACGTGTCGACGAGGGTGAACGAGGCGACGCCGCCGATCATCAGAAGGGTGGCGACAAGGCGCGTACTGGGCCGCCGAACGGCGCTGAACATGGACATGGCTTCTCCTGCCAAAGCAAAATGGGATGCTTCCTGGAGGAGCCCTCGTCCGCTTGACAGGAAGATCAGCGCAGGAAAAGCGCGATGGTAAGGCACAGATGCCCCGCCATCCTTGCGGAGTGGAGAAGATAGAAAAGCATGGCGCGGAAGGCAAGCCCTCCGCCTACCGCTCCGTCAGCTTGAACTCGATGCGCCGGTTCTGGGCGCGCGCTTCGGGCGAATTGCCCTCCGCGATCGGCTGATATTCGGCAAAGCCGGCAGCCACCAGCCGTTTTGCCGGAACGCCCTCGGAAATCAGGTAGCGCACCACGGCATTGGCGCGCGCCGAGGACAGTTCCCAGTTGTCGGCGAACTGGCCGCCGGGCCGGATCGGCACATCGTCGGTATGGCCGTCGACGCGCAGGACCCAGTTGATGTCCTCGGGAATCTCGGGAACGATTTCGAGCAGGGCATCGGCGAGCTTGCCGAGTTCGACGCGGCCGTCGTCATTGAGCTCATCAGAACCGGACGGGAACAGCACTTCCGACTGGAACACGAAGCGGTCGCCGACGATGCGGATATTCTCGCGATCGGAGAGGATCTGCCGCAGCCGCCCGAAGAAGTCCGAGCGATAGCGGTTCAGTTCCTGCACCTTCTGCGCCAGCGCGACATTCAACCTGCGGCCGAGATCGGCGATCCGCGCCTGCGACGCCTCATCCTTGGCCTCGGACACCTCCAGCGCCTCCTCGACGGCGGCAAGCTGGGCGCGCAGCGCCGCGATCTGCTGGTTCAGAAGCGCAATCTGGTTCTGGGCGCGCGCCGAAAGCTGGCGCTCAGCCTCAAGGTCTTCCGAGAGCGCGCCGATCTGCGCCTGGGCGCTGTCGCTTGCGCCGGCGCCGGCATCCAGCAGTGCCTGCAGGCGGCTGCGCTCGGCCTGCGCCGATGACAGCGAGGCCTGCAGCGAGGCGATCATGTCCTCGGCGTCCTGGGTATTGCCCTTTTCGAGCGCCAGAAGCTGGGTCAGTTCGGCGATCTGGCTGTTGAGCCGGTTCAGCACCTCGTCCTTGCCGGAAATCTCGCGCGTCAGGATGAACTGGCCGATCACGAACACGGTGAGCAGGAACATGATCGCCAGCAGCAGCGTGGCGAGCGCATCGACAAAGCCCGGCCAGTAATCGACGCTGCGATTGGAACGGCGGTTGCGGGCAAGCGCCATGATCAGCGATCCCCGAGCTTGTCAGTCAGGCGTTGCAGGGTGCGGCGCATTTCCTGGGATTCTTCATGCTGCGCCTCGATCCAGTCGCGCAGCATCTGCTGCTCGTTGCGCATGTTCTTGACGACGCCCTGAATGCCCTCGGCAAGCTGCGCCATCGCCGGCACCGACCCCGCGCCGGAGCCGTTTTCGGCGATCCGGCGCAACTCCTCGGCCAGAATTTCGAACTGCTCGCTGGAACCGCTGGCAACGCCTTCGAGCGCGGGCGCGAGGTCGGAGGTCACGTCGGTCACCGAGGACAACCAGTTTTCGAGTTCCATGTAGAAACGGTTCTGCGCGCGGCCGGCCTGAAGATCGAGGAAGCCGAGCACGAGCGAGCCGGACAGACCGAGCAGAGAGGACGAGAACGCCGTGCCCATGCCCGACAACGGCCCGGCAAGGCCCGACTTCAGGGCATCGAGAACATCGGAGGAATCGCCGGCATTGGGGTCGAGATTCTGGATGATGTCGCCGATCGAGCCGATCGTGTTGAGCAGGCCCCAGAAGGTGCCGAGCAGGCCGAGGAAGACGAGAAGGCCGACGAGATAGCGCGAGGTGTCGCGCTGCTCGTCCAGCCGGGTCGCGATCGAATCGAGGATCGAGCGCAGCGACGTGGTCGAAAGCGACATGGTCTGGCGGCTGCCGATCAGCGCGCGCATCGGCGCGAGCAGCTTGGGGTCGCGCCCGACGCGATCGGCGCTGCCGGCGGCCCGGAAGGAGTTCAGCCAGCCAACCTCGCGGCGCAAGGCCAGAACCTGGGAAAACACCATCAGGATGCCGATCAAGAGCACGCCGAGGATCAGCCCGTTGAGGCCGGGATTGGTCATGAAGGCGGTGTGAGCCTGGCGGTAGAGGATGGCGACGCAGAACCCGATCAGGATCAGGAAGATGACCATCGTCCAGACAAAGGACATCGGGCTCGACATCTTCTGCGCATAGCCCGGACGCGGCGGGGCGCGCCGGTCATCATGCTCGAGTTCGAAATCCGACATATTCGCCAATTCCTCCGCTCTGCGCTCGACTTCGGCACGGCCGAAAGCGGCTTTTCCTTCAGTCCCGCCGCCCCGTATTAACCGGACACAGGGTTCCGGAAGCGGCTGGCTCTGCAACCTCTATTCGAAAACGACGGCGATTTGAAGGGCGCGGCGCGCAAAACCGAGAAAGCCTATTTTTCGAGGCGGCGCTGAAGCTGGTCGTAAAGCGCGATGCGGATCATCTCGTTGCCGGCAATCACGCTGCCGGTCTCAAGGCACTGCTGGCCGCCCTTCATGTCGGACACGAAACCGCCGGCCTCGCGGATCATGATCAGGCCCGCCGCCATGTCCCACTGGTTCAGCCCCTCTTCCCAGAAACCGTCCATGCGGCCGGCCGCGACATAGGCAAGATCGAGCGATGCGGCGCCAAGACGGCGAATGCCGGCGACCTCTCCCATCACATGGCGCAGTTCGACCAGGAACTTGCCATGATGGCCAAAACCGAGATGGGGAACGCCGCAGCCGATGACCGCGTCGGAGAGTTTCCGGCGGGCCGAAACGCGGATCCGGCGGTCGTTGCAGAACGCGCCACCGCCCTTTTCGGCAACGAACAGCTCATCAAGCGCGGGATTGAAGATAACGCCGGCGACGACTTCGCCGGAGCGCTCAAGCGCGACCGAGACGGCGAACTGAGGTATGCCGTGCAGGAAATTGGTGGTGCCGTCGAGCGGATCGACGATCCAGCGGTGCTGGCCGTCCGTGCCCTTTTCCTCGCCGCCTTCCTCGCCCAGGAAACCATAGGTCGGCCGCGCCCGCATCAGTTCGGTATGCAGGATCTTTTCGGCCTTCAGGTCCGCCTGGGTCACGAAATCGGACGGGCCCTTGACCGAGACCTGCAGGTTTTGAACCTCCCCGAAATCACGCGTCAGCGAGCGCCCGGCTTTAAGGGCAGCCTGCACCATGACGTTGAGAAGAGCTGAACGGGCCATCGGGAAATTTTCCTTGGTTGTGAGCGCCTGCGCGGTGAGCAACGCGCGGCGCTTTTGCGACACGGCGGTTCATGATCACAGAACGCGGTGAAATTCAAGGCCCGCAGGCCTAAATCGAATCACCCTGAAGCGCTTCGTCTTCGGTCCGTTCGGCCTTCTTCGACGATAAATCGAGCACTTCGGTCCGGTTGCGGCCGGCATTCTTGGCGCGGTAAAGCGCCCGGTCGGCATAATCGAGCGCGACCGCCAACCGCGTCTCGCCGGCGACGAAACCGGCCACGCCGGCGCTGATGGTGATCGAGAATGTCTGCCCCTCGAAGGTGAATTCCAGTTTCTCGATCGTGGTTCGGATCTGTTCGGCCACGCGGAAGCCGTTGTCCACCGTTGTCGCCAGCAGGATGATGGCGATTTCCTCGCCGCCATAGCGCACGGCGAAATCGGACCGGCGGATGCGGGTAACGATGGTTTTGGCCACCTGCTTCAGCACCTCGTCGCCGCGGGGGTGGCCATAGCGGTCATTGACAGCCTTGAAGCGGTCGATATCGAACAGGATGACGCAACCATCCTTTTGCTCTCCGGCGGCCTCCCGATCGATCGTGAATTCGAGCTGGGAGAGCGCCCGCCGATTGTGAAGACCCGTCAATGGATCGCGATCGGCATTGAACTCGACATCATGCAGATAGGAGGTCGCGCGTCGGGTCGATTCCAGGGCCGATCCGAGCAAGACCGTGCCGAGGGTATTGATCACGATCAGCGGCGCGCCGATCACGGCAAAGAGGTCGGCGGCCCGCTCGAACCCTGCCATCAGCAATGACAGGACATAGAAATTGCTGAGACAGCCGAGCAGAAGGAGAGACCGAAAACGTTGCGTCTTGGGGCCGAGAAGGGCAAAGCCGACCCCGATCGCGCCGGCCATCGCGATCCCGACAACCCCCGCGGTCACGCCACCGCCGCCGATCCAGATGCGGAACGCCGCCACGATCGCGCTGACAGCCACGCCGGCGACCGGCCCTCCGAAAACGGCGGACAGAACCACGAAGACCGCGCGGGTATCGAACACATAGCCGGAGTGCATATGGATCGCGTTCATCATCGCGGCGATCGCGCCGCCGGCAAAAACGACAGCGCTAGCATAGATACGATGACGGGGCTGACGAACATGGCGAAGGATAAAGCCGTAGCCCAGGACGATCAGCGCACCGAGTCCAAGGCTCGTGATCAATTCACCGACAATATCTAGGCGCCCCAAGAAACTTCCCCCAACCTCCACCACTCGCACCAATCAGATTTAGCCAACCTGTCCTCCAAGAAAATACACAAACTCAAGGGTGAGGAATAGGAAAATTGACAGCGGGCCGAGTATTCTTGGCGTTTTTGGCTAGTATCTTTGCGCCAGCGCGCGCGAGCGGCGGTCAGCCGCCGCCCTGGTCTCGGCGTCGAGACCGTCGACAAGCTCTTCCATGTCCGGCTCGATCAGCCCCAGCCGCCGAACGCTGAGATAGAAGGTCGCCGCCGTTTCCTTGTCTTCGCGCACGCCGATGCCCTGGCTGTATAGATAGGCGAGCCTGCTCATCGCCGCCGGATTGCCGTTGAGCGCGGCGCGGCGCAACCAGTCGACGCCCTGCTCGAGATCGCGCGGCATTCCCCTGCCGTTGATCAGCGCCAGCGCGAGATCGAGCTGGGCGGTATCGTGATCGCCATCGGCGGCGCGGCGCAGCCAGAATTTCCAGAGCGCCTTCTTCTCCTCCGGAAGATCGTCCAGAGCCGGATAGATCTGTGACAGCGCATATTGGGCATCGGCGATATCGGCCTCGGCCGATGCCTCGAACCACGGCAAAGCGAGCTTCAGCCCCTCCTTGCCTGGGTTCTGCGCAATCAGCAGGCTGCCGTAATTGAACGCGGCAAGCGGATCACCGGCTTCAGCGGCCTGTTTCACCAGCGCGCCGCCCTTTTCCTTGTCCGCCTCGTCGTCGGCGGACAACAGCGCCATGCCGTAGCGGTTCAGCGCGAAAGCCTCGCCGCTTTCGGCCGCCATGCGGTACCATTCAAGCGCAGTACCGGCCCTTTCCTCGGCAATCAGGTTTCGCTCCACCAGTTCGCCGATCAGGGTTTCCGCGCGCGGGTCCCCGCGTCCGGACCGCTGCAGCGCCGCCTCATACGCTTCATCATAGGCGCCGCGCTGATAGGCGCCATAGGCGAGATCGACCGGGCCGTCATAGGCAGGCTCCGGCGGCAGCGCGGGAAGCGCATCGTCGACCGGCGCGGCAAGCGCGAAGCGATAGGGCGCAGGTCTGTCGGGCTCAAGCCCCGGCGGCAGCAGATGCCCGCCTCCGTAAAGCGACACCCGGTCGCCGGAAACCAGATCCGGGTCGGTCGCGAACTGCCCCATTGTCGCGGCAACACCGAGACCCGGCGCAAGCGCCAGCAAAACAGCAGCAGTGACGACGGAACGAGCGGTCATGGCCTTCCTAATCGCCAAACCGTGGCGCTTTTTCGTCGAGCGCGGCGTTGATCTCGGCCACCATGGCGGCGGGGCCGCCGGGCGCGTCGAAGACGGCCTTTCCGACGGCAACGAATTCCGCGAAGGTCAGCGCCACGTCGATAACGCCGGCCGGATCGCTGCCCGCCATCACGATACAGGGAATTTCGACCATGGAGGCCCACCATTCGCCGAGGTCGAGGTTCTTGGGATGGGGTGCCGCATGGGTATCGCCATCGAGCATGCCGAAGAAGACATAATCGGGGTTGAGTTCGCCGGCCTCAAGCGCCGCGTGGCGATCCTTCAATCCGCCGACGCCGACGATCAGCCGCGGCGAGAACCGCTCCATCGCATCGGCGAGCTCGCCGCGCGAGACATGAATACCATCGGCCTTCGCGCGGCCGGCAACGCGGCTGTCGCCGTCGATCAGCGCCGCCGCGCCATGATCCTGGATGATCGGCACCAGCCGTTCCGCGCGGCTCTGAAACGCCTCGAAGTCCTTGCCATATTGCGGCAGGATGACGGAGGCGACATCGCCGCCGCGCAAAGCATCGGCCAATAGCCTCTCCTGGTCGCCGGTATCGGCGATTTCGGGCACCACCAGCACCAGCCGGCAACGATCCTGTTCAACAGTCATCTCGCTCAATCCCTTTCGCGCCCGCCTTACCCAATCCGTGGGTCTCGCCTTCCCCGGATAAATCCGTTAGAGCGGAGTTTCAACAGGTGCTTTGATTTCATGCTTCCCGATCCGATCTTTTATGCAGCGGCAATCCCCGCCGTGATACTCGTGGGCCTTGCCAAGGGCGGTATGGGCGGCGCGCTTTCGCTGCTCGGCGTGCCGATCCTCACCTTCGTCGTCGAACCGGCTACGGCGGCCGCAGTCATGTTGCCGATCCTGATCGTCATGGACATCGTGGCGCTATGGACCTGGCGTCACTATAACCACTGGCCGACGCTTGTGATGCTGCTGCCCGGCGCGCTGATCGGGACGGCGCTCGGCTGGTATACTTTCTCGACGGTTCCGTTCGAGCTGACGCGCATGCTGGTCGGGATCGCCACGCTCGCCTTTGCCGGCAAATATTTCTACGACCGCTGGAAGCCGGGCGAGAAGATCGAGAAGCCGGCCGCTCCGCAGCGACCGGTCGCAGGCACCTTCTGGGGCGGCATTGCCGGCTACACCAGCTTCATCTCGCATTCCGGCGGCCCGCCCTTCCAGATCTACACCCTGCCGCTGAAGCTGGACCCGAGAAGCTATACCGGCGCCAGCGTGCGCTTCTTCGCGATCGTCAACTTCATCAAGCTGCCGCCCTATTATTTCCTTGGCGAACTCGGAGCGCCCAATCTCACCGCCTCGGCAAGCCTGCTGCCCTTCGCGGTGATCGCGACGATCGCGGGCGGCATGATCATCAAGCGCATGCGGATGGAAGTGTTCTATCCGCTGATGTACGCCATGGCGGGGCTTGCCGGGCTGAAACTGGTGATGGATGGATTTTGAGCCGGGAAGGTAAGGCGTGTCCGGCTGAAACGCCGGAGCCGCCTATTCTTCTTCCGGCGCGCGGATCATTCCGAGCGCGATCATGTAGGTATCGAGCACGGCTTCCTCTTCCATGCGCTCCTGCTCGTCCTTCTTGCGTAGCGCGATGATCTTGCGCAGCGCCTTGGTGTCGAAGCCGGTGCCCTTGGCCTCGGCATAGACATCCTTGATGTCGTCGGCGATCGTCTTCTTTTCTTCTTCCAGACGTTCGATCCGCTCGATGATCGAACGCAACTGATCGCGCGCTATGCCGTGTGCGTCGTCGGCCATGCTCAACTCCTTATGTCACAGAAAAATACGTGGGCCCTGCCTGCCGAAAACCGCGTGTGAGGTCAAGGCCGATAATGCGGCGGGGACCGATTGTTCCACTCAATCGCGCGGTCTGGCGGCTTCGAACGCGGCCTTCTGGCCGTCCGACGCCTCGCTCTGGTGGCGAGCCTTCCATTCGTCATAGGGCATGCCGTAGATGATCTCGCGCGCTTCATCCTTGGTCATAGGAATATTGTCCTGTTCGGCCGCCTCGCGATACCAGTTGGCAAGGCAGTTGCGGCAGAAGCCGGCAAGGTTCATCAGGTCGATATTCTGCACGTCGGTACGCGCGCCGAGATGGGCGGCCAGTCTTCGGAACGCGGCGGCCTCCAGATCGCGCTTCTGTTCTTCGCTCAGCTTTTCCATGGTCGTCTCCATCGTGTTTTCAGGCCCGCGAGGGGAAATGCCGCAGCACATGCACGTCATCATCGGCATTCAAAGCGGCCAAAATGGGGGCGATCCGCCCCGCCCATAGCGCAACGCCGCCGGCATCGGCGATCAGGTCCTGGCGCACTTCCAGGAGGGCGTGGGCAATGCCTTTTACCATGCAGTGCCGGTTCATCGTATCGCCCTTGAGCGCGCCGTCATAGGGCTCGTTGTCGCCGACGATCACGCCTTCGAGGGCGGCAAGCGCATCGATCAGCGGACGCACCGCGCGCGGATCGCCGTCCCACAACACGCCGGTATGCCATGGCCGCGCCACGCCTTTCCAGAACGGCGTGAACGAGTGGAGCGAGATCACCAGCGGCGGGCGGCCGGTGGCCTCCGCAGACTTTTCGATGAGCGCGTCGATAGCGTGGTGATAAAGCCGGTGATAGCGCTCCAACCGCCTCTCGCGCTCATCCGGCGACAGGGGGTGGTTTGCCGGAATGATCGCGCCGTCGGAGAGTTTCATGATCAGCGTCGGGTCGTCCTCGCCCCGGTTCGGATCGATCAGCAGCCGCGAGAATGTGGCCATGACGGCGGGGCAGGAAAGTTCGGCGGCAAGCGCGCGGACCAAGGCCTCGATCCCGATATCATAGGCGATGTGACGCGCAAACACCGAGCGGTCGAGGCCGAGATCGCCATATTCCGCCGGCACTCTCGCCATGGCGTGATCGGCGAGCAGCACCAAACCGCTGTCATATTTCCCTTCTAAAACTTCAAAAGCACACATGTTCGCCATGGATATCCGGTCGGAATTTGCGATAATGGGTGATGGCACACACGGCCGGCTTTCGGCAAGCGTGTGCTCCGCCATTTGCCTCGCCCGCCGCGGGGCACTATGATAACGCTGTAAATCGATTGAATGCGTTCCCGTCACGGATCGTCCCACGAGATCAGGCTGCCATGCTGTCAACTCAGAAACGTCTTCCCTCCGCCTCCGCCAACAAAGCCTTTGCCGTTGCAGGAAAAGGCCTGACGCTCACCGGCACGCTTGCCGCCGGCCTGTTCGCCGCCGCCTTCTGGTCGCCGCCCGAGGCCCGCGCGGAATTTCGCGTGTGCAACGACACGGCCAACCTCGTCGGCGTGGCGGTCGGCTACCGGGCGGAAGAGGGATGGATCTCGGAAGGATGGTGGCAACTCCCGGCCACCACCTGCGCGACCGTCGTGCCGGGCCCGCTCCAATCGCGCTACTACTATCTCTACGCCGAGGATGCCTCCGGAAGCGGACGCTGGACCGGCTATACCAATATGTGCGTCGCCGAGGATGAATTCGAAATCACCGGCGTTCAGGACTGCTTTGCGCGCGGTTATCAGCAGATGGGTTTTAGCGAATATGACACGGGGCGGGAAGAAAGCTGGACTGTTCAGCTTTCCGACACGCCCTCCACCCAGGAAAGTCAGAATTGATGAGACGTCACAGAAAAGTAAAGATTCTCGCCACGCTCGGCCCGGCCTCTTCCGAGGAAGAGCAGATCGAGGCGCTGCACAAGGCCGGCGCCGACCTGTTCCGAATCAATATGAGCCATGCCAGCCACGACCTGATGCGCACGCTGACCAAGCGGATCCGCAATGTCGAGGCGCGCTGCGGACGGCCGATCGGCATTCTTTGCGACCTGCAGGGCCCCAAGCTGCGCGTCGGCAAGTTTCTCGACGGCAAGGTCGAACTCGAGGTCGGCCAGACCTTCACCCTCGACGACCGCGACGAGCCCGGCAATGAGAAGCGTGTTTTCCTGCCGCATCCGGAAATCCTGCAATCGGTTCAGCCCGGCCATCGCCTGCTGATCGATGACGGCAAGCTGCAGCTTCGCGCCGAAAAATGCGACGGCAAGAGCATTGAGTGCACCGTCGTTGCTGGCACCGGCATTTCCGACCGCAAGGGCGTCAGCCTGCCCGATACGCTGCTCGGCGTGGGCGCGCTGACCGAAAAGGACCGCGCCGACCTCGATGCGGTGCTGGAAACCGGCGATGCCGACTGGGTCGCGCTGTCCTTCATCCAGCGCCCGGACGATCTGGCCGAAGTGCGCAAGATCGCGCGCGGCCAGGTGGGACTGATGTCGAAGATCGAGAAGCCGCAGGCGATCGAGCGGATCGAGGAGATCATCGAGATGAGCGACGCGCTGATGGTGGCGCGCGGCGATCTCGGCGTCGAAATGCCGCTCGAAACCGTTCCCGGCCTGCAGAAGAAGCTCATTCGTCTGTGCCGCTCCGCCGGCAAGCCGGTGGTGGTCGCGACCCAGATGCTGGAATCGATGATCGAATCGCCGGTTCCCACCCGCGCCGAGGTTTCCGACGTCGCCACCGCCGTGTTCGAGGGCGCCGACGCGATCATGCTGTCGGCCGAATCGGCAGCCGGCGAATATCCGACCGAGGCGGTCAGCACCATGGCCTCGATCGCCCGCACCATCGAGCGTGAGCAGCTTTATCCGCAGATCCTTTACGCCCAGCGTCCGCAGCCGGAGGCAACCGGCGCCGACGCCATCTCGCTGGCAGCGCGCGAGATCGCCGAAACCTTGAAGCTGACAGCGATGGTCTGTTATACCGCGTCCGGCACCACCGGGCTTCGCGCCGCGCGCGAGCGGCCGAACGTGCCGATCCTGGCGCTGTCGCCGGTGGTCAGGACCGCGCGGCGGCTGTCGGTGGTCTGGGGCCTGCACTGCGTGGTGGCCGACGAGCCGACCGATCTCGAATCCATGGTCGACGGCGCCTGCCGGATCGTGGTCGACGAGGGCATCGGCAAGCCCGGCGACCGGATCATCATCTCCGCCGGCGTACCACTCGGCACCCCCGGCGCCACCAACATGCTGCGCATCGCCTATATCGGCATGGACGGCCGCTCGGGCGTTTGATGTATTGGGCGGCGGCTTTGCGGCCGCCGTCCACTTTTATGGCCGCAAATTTGCGAGAAGAGCTTGCGGCGTGCTCCCAATACTCTCTCCCGCTTGCGGGAGAGATACCCCCGAAAGGGGGAGTGACGGTGATGCAGCGTTTCAGTTCGCGAGGGCGTTCGCTGGGATAGACTCCCCCCTCACTGCCCCTGTCGGGGCATCTCTCCCCTCCGGGGCGAGAAGATTGGGGGGCTATGCGGTGAGGCGGGAAACTTTGTCTGACGCCAGACTGCCGAAAGACCTTTCCTTTTTACGGACGTCATCCTCGGGCTTGTCCCGAGGATCTAATCACCGCTCCACACGAGCGGAGTTGGCGTTTCGGAATAGATTGAATTTAAGTAGATTTTTCGTCCGAGACGCTGGTCGCGTTGATACGTGCTTAGAGGGACAAGCCGAACGCCCCTCCCCTACAACAATCCCAATTCCGCCAGCTCCGCGCGCAGGTCGTCCGGCATATCATCGCCGCCGTCGCCGAAGTCGAGGTCGCGGGGGGCGTCTTCGGGTTTTAGGTAGCGCCAGCCCTGGAACGGCTTGCGCGGCACCGGGACGGTGTCGATCACCTGGGGGCCGAGGATGAGGTCGCATCGCTGGATGCCCTGATTGTCGGTGTGGTTGGCGATGTCGAGCAGCGTCTGGCGGGCGCGGATCTGGCCGTTGATGACCCAGTAGAGCGAGCCGCCTTCGAGCAGTTCGTCGCGGCGCTTCGGCGTCATCCGCGTGGTGTGGATGCTGTGCGGCTCCTGGCCGAGCGCGATCGCCGCCATGGCGCGGCGCGACACCCATTCGCGCAGATCGTCGATGCCGGTGGCGCCGACGCAGAGTTTGAGGAGATTGAGGCTCATGCCCTCATCAAACGCCGGAGGGCTTTCCAGTCAAGGCCGAATATCGGCGGGCCTCAGCAATCCACCACATTGACGGCCAGCCCGCCGGTGGAGGTTTCCTTGTATTTCTCGTGCATGTCACCGCCGGTCTGGCGCATGGTCTCGATGCAATTGTCGAGCGGCACGAAATGGCTGCCATCGCCCTTCAGCGCCAGCGAGGCGGCGGTGACCGCCTTGACCGCGCCCAGCGCATTGCGCTCGATGCAGGGCACCTGAACGAGGCCCGCGATCGGGTCGCAGGTCATGCCGAGATGGTGTTCTAGCGCGATCTCGGCGGCGTTTTCCACCTGTTCCGGCGTGCCGCCCATGGCGGCGGCGAGGCCTGCCGCGGCCATGGCGGAGGCCGAGCCGACCTCGCCCTGACAGCCGACCTCGGCGCCGGAGATCGAGGCATTGGTCTTGATGATGCCGCCGATCGCGGCCGCCGTCAGCAGGAAGTCGCGGATCGCGGCCGTGCCCATCGGCTTCTGGAATTCGCGGAAATAGCGCAGCGTCGCCGGCACCACGCCGGCTGCGCCATTGGTCGGCGCGGTCACGACCCGACCGCCGGCGGCGTTTTCCTCGTTGACGGCCATGGCGAACATCGACAGCCAGTCATTGGCCATCATCGGGTCGAACTGGTTGGAAAGCCGCGCCTCTGACAGCTTCTCGTAGAGCTTGCCGGCGCGGCGCTTGACCCTGAGCCCGCCGGGCAATTCGCCCTCGCCCTTCAGCCCGCGATCGATGCAGCCATCCATTGCCTGCCACAGCGAATCGAGCCCGGCATCGAGTTCCCCGCGCGGCATGCGCGCCTCTTCATTGGCGCGTTTCATGGCGGCGATGCTGAGGCCGGAACGGCTCGCCATTTCAAGCATTTCCCTGGCGGTGCGGAACGGGAACGGGGTGTTCTCATCGGTCTTTTCGGCGGCGGGAAAGGCCTTCTGTTCCTTCCAGGCCGCAAGCTCGGTATCGGTGAGAACGAAGCCGCCGCCGATCGAATAATAGACCTGGCGCAAGAGCACATTGCCATCGGCATTGAGCGCGTAGAACGCCATGCCGTTGGCATGCCCGGGCAGCGCCTCCTTGCGGTCGAAGATCACATCCTCGTTGCAATCGAAGAAGTAGGCGGGATGGCCTTGCGGTTCGACCGCGCCTTTTTTGCGGATCGCGTCGAGAATAGAGTCCATTTCGTCCGGGTCGACGGTATCCGGCCGTTCGCCGGCAAGGCCGAGGATCACGGCGCGGTCGCTGGCATGGCCGACGCCGGTATAGGCGAGCGAACCGTGCAGGCTCACTCTCAGCCGGGAGACGACCGTTCCGGCTGGGCGCGGCCAGTCGTTCGATAGGAGCAGCTCAAGGAACCGGTTGGCCGCCGACATCGGCCCCATCGTATGGGAGCTCGACGGGCCGATCCCGATCTTGAAGACTTCGAATACCGACAGAAACAATCCGCCACCTCCACGCACTTCTTCATCCGACGCTTTATACCAAGGACCGATGATTAGAACCCATATGACCGGAGCGATTTTGAAAGCCGGCTAGGCGAAAATCGCAGTCGTAGCCATAGCTACGGCGAGGATTTTCAACGACGCGGGCTTTCAAAAGCGCCCGGCCCTGAAAGCGTGCGGCTGGAATGGCCCCCGAGGGCGTCAAAATCCTCGCGCGATGCTCCAGCATCGCTCTGCGGTGTTTTCCTACTCGGATAGCCATTCCAGCGCGCATCATACGGGTCCTAATCATCGGTCCTTGGTATTAGGCCATCCTCATCGAAAACAGCACCATCGCGCAGGCTCTGGACCGACATGATGCGCATGCGTCCGCGACATAGGGAAAATATGGCAGGAAAGAAGCAGAAATGAAAACAACGACGGCCCGCATGGGCAGCGCCGTTGTTTTCTTAAATTCCGGGCCGCTCAAACAGCGACGATAAGATAGGCAAGTCCGAGAATAGCACCAAAGCCGATGACAGCCCTGAGGGTCACACCCCAACAGGTTTTGTGTGCGGTATCTTCCATGATTACTCCGATTGACATGACCCGGCACGCCCTTGGGAGAATGCGTGCGGATGGTTATCGCTTTATTAAACTGTCACAGAAACTTCAATGGGGGTCTGACGGAAAATTTCGAAAATGTCCGCTTGCAAAGGCAAGGGACAGCGGACAAAACGGTAGCGTCGTGAAGGAAATGCCGTGCATCGTCAACAGGCTGCCCGCATTTCTTTCATACGCGAACGCACTCTGATATTTATTTTCACGGGGCCGTCCGGAAAGCGCAGGCGTAAAGTTCATGACGACAGTCGATCTATTGGCGCTTCTCTTTTTTCTGGGCTGCTGGTTCCTGTTCGACAGCATCGTTATCGGGCGTTTCCGCCTCGTTTCCCGCCGCAGCCTCACCGAAGTGATGTCGATCCACCGCAAGCGCTGGATGCTGAACACGCTGACGCGCGACCTGAAGATCATCGACACCCAGATCATGGCGGGGCTGCAGAACGGCACGGCATTCTTCGCCTCGACCTCGATCTTCGCGATCGGCGGCTGTTTCGCGCTGATGGGAGAAGCCGACACCGCGCAGTCGCTGTTTCAGGATCTGCCGCTGCTCACGCCGAGCACACGCGCGGCCTTCGAGATGAAGGCGGGCGGGCTTGCCGCGATCTTCGGCTACTCCTTCTTCAAGTTCGGCTGGTCCTATCGCCTGTTCAACTACAACACCATCCTGTTCGGCAGCCTGCCGATGATGGCGGAGACGGAACGCGACAGAGAGAAGGCCGAACGGCTGGCAGAGCGGATCGCGGAGATCAACATCATTGCCGCGCGCCATTTCAACACCGGCCTGCGCGCCATCTTCCTGTCGATCGGCTATTTGGGCTGGTTTCTCGGCCCCTACGCCTTCATCGCCACCACCGCCTTCGTGTTCATGATCCTGATGCGGCGGCAGTATTTTTCGGATGCGCGGGCAACCGTCATTGAGGCCCTTGAGGGCGCGGAGGAAAAGCCTTGAGCGAGACTACAGTTCCACGACGGCGGATCCATGCCATCGACGCCGCGCGCGGGATCGCGCTGGTCGCGATGGCGATCTACCACTTCACCTGGGACCTCGACTTTTTCGGCTATGTCCGGTCCGGTCTCGCGACCACCGGCGGCTGGGCGATCTTTGCCCATCTGATCGCCGGCAGTTTCCTGTTCGTGGCCGGCTACAGCCTGTGGATGGCGCAGGGCGGCGGTATCCGGATGGTATCGTTCCTGAAGCGCCTCGGCATACTGGTGCTGGCTTCGCTGGCGATCTCCATCGTCTCGTGGTTCACGACGCCGGACGCGGTGATCTATTTCGGGATCCTGCACAATATCGCGGTCGCATCGATCATCGGCCTGTTTTTCCTGCGCGTCCCCGCGCTCGTGACGCTGGTGGTCGCCGTCGTTGCGCTTATCCTGCCGCATTATGTCAGTTTCGATGCGCTCGACCCGCGCTGGCTCGCCTGGATCGGCATGGCGGCGCATCCGCCTTCTTCCAACGACTATGTGCCGCTATTTCCCTGGATCGGTGCGTTTCTGGCGGGTCTGGCGGTCTCCAAGCTCTCGCTCGACTGGCTGAAGCGCCAGAAGCAGGTGCCGAAGAACGAAAACATTCTCAACTTTTTCGGCCGCCACAGCCTGGTGTTCTACCTGTTGCACCAGCCGATCCTGTTCGGCCTCGTCTATGCAGCGACGCTGGTGGTGCCGCCCGATCCCTCGCCCGCCTATCTCTCAAGTTGCCAGGCGAGCTGCGAGCGCACCGATGACGCCGCCTTCTGCGCGTCCTACTGCGCCTGCACGCTCGATACGCTCAAGGAGGAGGGCCTGCTCGGCCCGCTGATGCGCAACCAGACCACGGAGCAGGACGCCGTCGCGCTCGGCCGCATTTCGATGATGTGCAGCAGCCGCTGACCAGATATCGATTGTGGGAAATTCAGGTGCCGACGCCGATTTCGGCGAGCCGTCCGAGACAGTTTTCCTCGGCGAGATCGAGCTCGTTCATCATCTCGTCGATGTCACGGCGCTTCTGGCGCATCGCCTCGCGCCAGGCCTTGATCGATTCCATCGTCCGCTTGAGCTCATTTGTTTCGCTGGGAAGGCCGTGGAACAGGGCGAGCACGTCCTTGATCTCGGAAAGCGACAGACCGATACGGCGGCTGCGGAGGATTTCCTTGATCATCAGCCGCTCGCCCTCGCTGTAAAGTCTCGTTCGACCCCGGCGTTCGGGCTGCAGCAGGCCCTCATCCTCATAGAAGCGAAGCGTTCGTGTCGAGACACCAAACTCGCGCGTCAATTCCGAAATAGAATAATGCCTTCTCTGCACGTTCCCGCCCCATACGATATTATTTAAGCACTTTAGAATGTAAGTGCTGACATAACTAGATATTAAACCACCAAGTCGCAATTCCCAAAAATGAGAAAAAACCAATCACATCTGTGGTGGTGGTCACAAAAACCGACGATGATATGGCGGGGTCGGCGCCGGCCCTGTCGAGAAGCAGCGGAATGAGGATGCCGGCCATGGCGGCGGCGAACATGTTGATGATCATCGCGGCGGCCACGACCCCGCCAAGCTGGGGATTGTCGAACCAGTAACCGGCGGCAAGCGCGATCAGGATCGCGAAGGCGAGCCCGTTGAATAGGCCGACGCCGGCCTCCCTTCGAATGATCCGGGCCGCATTGTAGATATCGAGGTCGCGTGTAGCGAGCGCGCGCACCGTCACGGTCATGGTCTGGGTGCCGGCATTGCCGCCCATGGAGGCGACCACCGGCATCAGCACCGCAAGCGCGATCATCTGGCCGATCGATTCGTCGAACAGGCCGATTACGCTCGCCGACATGAATGCGGTGCACATATTGATCAGCAACCAGCCGAAACGCGAGCGCACCGCCCGCACGATATTATCCGACAGCTCTTCATCGCCGACGCCGCCGAGGCGCTTGATATCCTCGTCGGCCTCCTCGTGAATCACGTCGACGACGTCATCGATGGTCAGCACGCCGACGAGGCGGTCATTACTGTCGACCACGGCGGCGGACAGAAGGTCATACTGCTCGAACACCTGCGCCGCCTCTTCCTGGTCGAGCTCGGCGGCGATCGGGTGGTTGGTGTCGTGCATGATCGCTTCGATCTTGACCTGGCGCTTGGTGCGCAGGATCTGGTCGAGATAGACGGCGCCCAGCAGCCGGAATGTCGGATCGACCACGAAAATCTGCGAGAAACTGTCGGGCAGTTCCTCATCCTCGCGCATGTAGTCGATCGTCTGACCAACGGTCCAGAACGGCGGCACGGCCACGAATTCGGTCTGCATGCGCCGGCCGGCGGAGCTTTCGGGATAATCGAGCGAGCGGGCGAAGCGGATCCGCTCGGTAAACGGCAGCTTGGAGAGGATCTCCTCGCGCTCCTCGTCGGCGAGGTCCTCCAGAATGTAGACGGCATCGTCGGAATCAAGCGAGGTCAGCGCGCTGGCGAACTGTTCGGGAGGCAGCGATTCGATGATGTTGAGACGGATCGCCTCATCGACCTCGGTGAGCGCCGTGAGGTCGAAATCCTCGCCAAGCAGCCGCACCAGTTCGGGACGGTTTTCAAAGGACAGCGCCTCGATGACGTCGCCGGTCTCCGATTCGTGGCGGCCCGCGATCTGCTCGCGCAGAAAATCGACATCGCCATCGGCGATCGCCTGCTCTATCCGGGCGATGAATTCGGCGCTGACAGCGCCTTCCTCATTGTAGATTTCCAGGAGCGCGTCGCGCGGCGGCTCGTTCTGACCCGGCAATACTTCGTCCAGATGGCTCATTTTTCGATGACCTTTCTGTCTGCAACGCTGCCCCGCAGATGAGGTTCCCCCGGCGCCCATCTCTTAGTGGGTTTCGCAGGCAAATGGAATCGCCGTCTGACAACCTTTTGATGACACGGTTGTGAAATCCGAGAGCAATGGACGCTTTGCGGGAAGAAACGGAGCGATGCCGGCGGATGACCGGCCGGTTCGCGCAGCCGACGATGCGACGCCGCGATGGCGCGCTCGCCCTCCCCTTCATCGCCGATTAACCGAGGCGACGCTTCACGTCCGGCAATGGGCGAACGCGTTTGACTAAGGGCCGGCGCGCTCCTATCAAAGTGGGGGTCAAAAAGAATGCACGATCGGAGCGCATGCTTTCCCAGGCAACGGGACATTGCCGGGCAGCGCGACAAGGTCCAGCCTCCGAAACGGGCAACTGCGCAACAGGGGATTTGCGATGCGATATGGTGCCGGGTCTCTTCAACGGGCGAACCGATGGAGACGCTGAAGAATGTGAGGAACGTCCACGATCACAGCCGGACAACCCGGCTGCTGACGGCACTCACGATACTGTTCTTCGTAACGCTCGCGATCGGCACCTATGCGGGCGGCGTATTTGTGCGCGAATCGATAAAGGAAGAACGCCGCCTTCTGGCGGAGGGGCGGCTGAGCACGTTCGGCAAGGCGCTGCGGAGCATCTTCGAGGTTTCGATCGAGGGCGGCAAAACCCTTTCGGCGGCGCTTGCCAGCGGCAACGATATATCCCATTTCGAAAGCGCGACGAAATCCTATCTGGCAACCGCGCCCTGGACCCAGGCGGTCGTCCTGCAACAGCCGGACCAGACCCCGCTGGTGCTTCCGCAATCCGCGCGCGAGGCGGTTCTTTCGATGCCGCTGCCGCCGAAGGAGAATACGACCCAGCAGTTTTTCGGCCCCTACACGCTGCCGGATGGCCAGAAAGGCCTTATCTACCGAATCGACTCAGGTGACGATGTCATCGAACTCGTGATCGGCTTCAGGTCCGTTCTGGAAGCGGTCGGCCTCTTGGAACTTGCCCAGTCGACGCAGTTCTCGGTCGAGGTCGACGGCGCGGGCAAGGCCCAGGCGATTGCCGGAAACGCAAACCTCAACCCGGAAGATACCGTCAATTTCTCCACTCAGATCGGCAACGCCAAATGGACGATCCGCGTCCTGCCCGATCCGCTGGACCAGGGTCCCAACAACTGGAGCCGGTTATTTCTGATGTTCGCCGGCATCGTCGTGCTGGCGTTCCTCACCCCGCTGATCGCCCTGATCATCCTTCTCAGGGCGCGCTTGCGCGACAACCGCCATATCGACGAAAGCATGATGGCGATCGACAACCTGTCGCGCCAGCTCTATGTCGCGCTCAACGCCTCGAATATCGGGTTGTGGGAGCATGACCTCGATTCGGGAGAACAGATCTGGGACGATCAGATCCTGAAACTCTACGGGATCGAGGGTCAGGGGCGTATCCACACATTCGAGGAATGGCGCTCATTCCTGCACCCCGACGACCGCGCGCGGATGAAACGGTTCAAATGGCGTGAAACCGGAGACACCAGCTTCCGTCAGGAATATCGCATCGTTACGCCGGACGGCACCGAGAAGACGCTCCGATCGGCGGGCAATGCCTTCCGCGATGCCGCCGGACGACGAAAATATGTCGGCGTGAACTGGGATATCTCCGCCGACAAGGCGCAGCAGAAGGCGCTGACCGAGGCCAAGGCGCGCGCCGAAGCGCAAAACGCCGAACTGGAAAACGCCCGGCTGCAGATGGAAAAGTTCGCGCTTGAAGACCCGCTCACCGGCGTCGCGAACCGGCGGCACTTCGAAAAGAAGCTCGAAGCGGCGCAAACCGATGGAACGCTGCGCGAGGGCGCCAAGCTCGTGCTGATCGATCTCGACGGCTTCAAGACCCTCAACGACACGATGGGCCATGTCTTCGGCGACGACGTGCTGCGTCTGGCGGCGAAAGTGTTCACCGAAAAACTCGGCCCCGACGATTTTCTGGCGCGCACCGGCGGCGACGAGTTCGTCGTTCTGATGCCGCCGGAGAGTGACGTCGACGCCTTTACCGACGAGCTCGCCAGTGCCTTCGCAAGGCCGGTCGAGATCGACGGACGCGCCTGCCGGGTGGGCATCAGCATCGGCATCGCCGTTGTCGACGCCGCGCCGATTTCCGCCAGTGAACTTCTGGTGAAGGCCGACCTCGCGCTTTATGACGCCAAGAACCGCGGACGAGGCCGCACCGTCCACTTTACCCAGGACCTGATGGCGCGGACCTTTGAAATGAAGCGCCTTGCGGACGATCTTCAGGAGGGGCTGGAGCGCGGCGAGATCACCGCCTTCTACCAGCCGATCCTCGACAGCAGAACGTCCGAGGTCATCGGCGTCGAGGCGCTGGCGCGCTGGCGGCATCCGCAGCGGGGCATGCTGGAGCCCAAGACCTTCATCGATGTCGCCGAAAAGCACAGCCTGCTGCACAGGATCGACGAGATCGTGTTCGCCAGAACGCTCGGCGTGCTCAGCCGCTGCGAGGCCGAGGGCATTGCCGTGCCGACGCTTTCCGTCAACGTGTCCGCCCCGCGCCTGCAGGAGCCATCCCTTCTGCGACAACTCAGGGACGCCGAACTGCCGCCGGGCAAACTCCATTTCGAGCTGCTGGAATCGATCCCGTTCGATGACAGCGACAACGCGCTGCTGAAGATCGTCAACGAAATCCGCGACATCGGAATCGGCATTGATCTCGATGATTTCGGCTCAGGCTATGCATCGCTGGTGGGGCTGACCCAGGTGCGGCCGGACCGGCTGAAAATCGCCGGTCAACTGATCGAGCCGATCATACGTTCGCCAGAAAGCCTCCTGATTGTCGAGACGATCGCCAAGATCGCGGAATCCTTTGAAATCCAGGTGATCTGCGAGGGGGTCCTGTCCGCCGGGCACCGGGACAAGCTTGATGCGATCGGCTGTCATTTCCAACAGGGCTATTTCTTCGCTCGACCAATGGATGAGGACCAGATCGTTCGCTATCTCACCCAGCGCCTGCAATAGAGCCTTTCCGCATTTCACGGAAACGCGGAAAGGCTCTATCTCTTTGTTTTTTCGCAATTCCGGACGGTGAACCGGTGTCCACTTCACCTGGATTTGCTATAGCGGCGTGCCCTTGCTCACGGCGGAAGCTCTCGATTCCCTGGTCTCGACAGGTATGCGTCTTGCGCATGGCTTCCATGTCAATATGTCACTCCCCAAAAACGCCGGCGCGCGCTATATAAGGATCAACAGCGTGATCGAGAGACCAAACGGTCGAAACGGTCCCTGGCCCGGAAACGGGTTACATATTCGAAGCAGCGTGCTCCTCCTCCCATACGCGCTTCGATGGGTTGACGACACTCCTCCTCCCAGTCGTCAGCCAACGCAAATGACGCTCACCGGATCCTCCTCCCCCGGTGGGCGTTATTTTTTTGTCCGACTCTCCCGTCTTTTATCGAATCGGTCCTGCAGCTTGGCATTCAGGCTCCTCGCCGCGCGTTCATCTTCGGGCGCCCGGAAGTGGTCGTGCACGGCGCTCATCCGCCTTAAAAATAGCCACGAAAGCCAGAGTGCACTCGCGATGTGCAACATCACGCACAAATGCATGGCAGTTGCATAAAACTTGCACAACTTTTCCTTCCAAAAACGGGTATATGGACCTCACATAAGAAATCCGGAGCAAGAAGCTCCATCGCGTATCACGAGGAAACACCCATGAACCCCTTCGACCTGACCATGAAATGGTTCTCCTACCGCCGCACCCGCGCCCAATTGCGCAACCTGTCGGCTGAAGAACTCAAGGATATCGGCCTTCTCCCGTCCGATATCGACCGCGTTTCGGCGCGCGCCTTTCGCTAAGCGACAGGCATAACTGACCTGACCAGCGGCGCCTTCGGGCGCCGTTTGCATTTACGGCAGGCGGCGGGAATGCTTGCCATTGGCGGGCGAGTGATTATGTTTGGCCGGATTTCAAACCGGAACGCCCCTATGACCGACTTCCCGCGCTTTACCGCCCTTGCCCAGAATCTGCCCGCCACCGTGCCCTTTGTGGGACCGGAAGCGCTGGAGCGCACCCGGAACTACCCGATCAACGCCCGGCTCGGCGCCAATGAAAGCGGCTTCGGCCCGGCCTCCACGGTGCTGGCGGCGATCCGCGAGGCGGCCGGCGAAATCTGGAAATATTCCGATCCCGAACATCTGTCGTTGCGCCAGGCCCTGGCCCTCCATCTCGGCTGCGGCAGCGAAAACATCGTGATCGGCGAAGGCGTCGACGGGCTGCTGGGCATGGCCGTGCGGCTGACGGTCGAGCCCGGCACAACCGTCGTTACCTCGCTCGGCGGCTACCCGACCTTCAACTACCATGTCGACGGCTATGGCGGGCGGCGCATCAACGTGCCCTATGCCGGCGACCGCGAGGACCTCGACGGTCTTCTCGACGCGGTGAAGGCGGAAGACGCCACCATGGTCTATTTCGCCAATCCCGATAATCCGATGGGCAGTTACTGGCACGCCGACGATGTCATCCGCTTCGCCGACGCGCTGCCGCAAACCTGCGTGCTGGTGCTGGACGAGGCCTATTGCGAATGCGGGCCCGCCGAGGCCTTTCCCGATATGTCCCGCTTTATCGACCGCCCGAATATTCTGCGCTTCCGCACTTTCTCCAAGGCTTACGGGCTGGCGGGCGCGCGCGTTGGCTACGTGATCGGCGCGCCGCAGACGATCCGCGCCTTCGACAAGATCCGCAATCATTTCGGCATGCCGCGCCTCAGCCTCGTGGCGGCGGAGGCGGCGCTTGCCGATCAGGCCTATCTGCAGGCGGTGGTCGGCCGCATCATCGCCTCGCGTGAGGAGATCGCCGGCATCGCGCGCGACAACGGGCTGACGCCCCTGCCCTCGGCCACCAATTTCGTGGCGGTCGATTGCGGCCGGGACGGCGCCTATGCGCGCGCCATCGTCGATGCGCTGGGCGCGCGCGGCGTGTTCATCCGCATGCCCGGCGTCGCCCCGCTCAACCGCTGCATCCGTATCTCCACCGGCCCGCACCGCGACATGCAGCTTCTCGCCGAAGAACTGCCGATCGTCCTGGAAGCGCTCGGCTGAAGCCGGGCGCCCCGGGCCGAGACTTGCTCCGCAGGCCTATCGCGCCTTCTGGCCGAACAGCACAGATTGCGCGTCCTTGTCGGTGGCAAGGTTCATCTTTTCCCGTTCGGACTGACCGACCGCAATGCCGGCCTGAACGGCCGGGCGGGCCATGACAGCCTCATACCAGCGCTTGAGATGCGGGAAATCGTTGAGATCCTGACCCTGCCCCTCATGGGACCGCACCCAGCCGATCGAGGCCATGTCGGCAATCGAATAGTCGCCGCCGAGATACTCGACCTCGGAAAGCCGCCTGTTCATCACGCCGTAGAGGCGGTTGACCTCATTGGTGTAGCGGTTGATGCCGTATTCGATCTTTTCCGGCGCGTATCTGCGGAAATGATGGGCCTGGCCCGCCATCGGCCCGAGGCCGCCGACCTGCCAGAACAGCCACTCCTCGACAGCCACGCGTTCGCGCTCGGTCTCGGGATAGAATTTTTTGAACTTGCGGCCGAGATATTGCAGGATCGCGCCCGACTCGAACACCGAGAGCGGCCCGCCGCCGGGCCCATCCGGATCGACGATCGCCGGCATGCGGTTATTGGGCGATATCTTCAGGAATTCGGGCTTGAACTGGTCGCCCTTGCCGATATTCACATAGTTCACATTGTAGGGAACACCGACCTCCTCGAGATAGATGGTGATCTTGTAGCCGTTCGGCGTCGGCCAGTAATAAAGTTCAATCGGCGTGGTCATGAAATTCATCCTCTTCGTGTCGTAAA
The DNA here is from genome assembly GCF_021021415.1 of Martelella mediterranea. GTDB lineage: Bacteria > Pseudomonadota > Alphaproteobacteria > Rhizobiales > Rhizobiaceae > Martelella > Martelella mediterranea_C. The sequence goes on from NZ_JAINWJ010000005.1 coordinate 172,234, forward strand.
ACACCGTCTCAGACGATATAGATCGATATCGAGCCGATAAAAGGCCGGCGGGGTTGCAGCGAATGAGCGCCGGTCGGCAAAGAAATGCAAGGGTGACAATATGCGCGACTACCAACCTTTGGCAGCAAGGATCATCAGCCCGGACCGTCAGGAACCGCAAAGCTTCACGGATGCGCGCGAGGCGGTGAAGGCGCTGCAGGCGCTTTACACGCGCAACACCCGGTTTCTGATCGACGCCTTCGTGGCGCTGGCCGGCGGCGCGCCGATCGAGGGGCGCTACCGCGCCTTTTATCCGCAGATCAGCATCGAGACCGGAAGCTACGGCCTGACCGATTCGCGCCTCTCCTTTGGCCATGTCGCAACGCCCGGGCAATATGCGACCGCGATCAGCCATCCGGACCTGTTCGAGGACTATCTCGTCGCCCAGCTTTCGCTGCTGATCAAGAATCACGGGGTTCCGGTCACCGTTGGCGAATCGGAAACGCCGATCCCGCTCCATTTCGCCTTCGGCGAGAATACCCATGTCGAGGCCGACCTCGCGGCGCTCGCCGATGTTCCGCTGCGCGACATCTTCGACACGCCGGACCTCAACACCACCGACGACCTGATCGCCAATGGCGATTACGAGCCTGAGCCTGGCAAGCCGCAGCCGCTGGCGCCGTTCACGGCGCAGCGCGTCGATTATTCGCTGGCCCGGCTCAGCCATTACACCGCGACCAGTTCGTCGCATTTCCAGAATTTCGTGCTGTTCACGAACTACCAGTTCTATGTCGACGAATTCTGCGCCTTTGCCCGCGAGACCATGGCGAAGGGCGGCGAGGGCTATACGGCCTTCGTCGAACCCGGCAACATCATCACCCGGCCGGGCGAGGTCGAACCGGAAGAAGGGCGCGGCGGACGCATGCCGCAAATGCCGGCATACCACCTGAAGCGCGGCGATAATTGCGGGATCTCGATGGTCAATATCGGCGTCGGCCCCTCCAACGCCAAGACCATCACCGACCATATCGCGGTGCTGCGCCCGCATGCCTGGCTGATGCTCGGCCATTGCGCTGGGCTGCGCAACAGCCAGAAGCTCGGCGATTATGTGCTGGCCCATGCCTATGTCCGCGAGGACCATGTGCTGGACGACGACCTGCCGGTCTGGGTGCCGATTCCGGCGCTGGCGGAAGTGCAACTTGCGCTCGAAGAAGCCGTGGCCGAGGTGACGGGTCTGGAGGGCTATGAGCTGAAGCGGGTGATGCGCACCGGCACCGTCGCAACCATCGACAACCGCAACTGGGAACTTTCCCACCAGAGCGGGCCGGTCAAGCGGCTGTCGCAGTCACGCGCGATAGCGCTCGACATGGAATCGGCGACGATCGCCGCCAACGGTTTCCGCTTCCGGGTTCCCTACGGCACGCTGCTTTGCGTCTCCGACCGTCCGCTGCATGGGGAACTGAAACTGCCGGGCATGGCGACGGCGTTTTACACCACCCAGGTCCGCCAGCACCTCCATATCGGCATCAAGGCGGTGCAGAAGCTCGCGGCGATGCCGCCCGAAAGACTGCATTCGCGCAAGCTCAGAAGCTTTTACGAGACGGCTTTTCAGTAATCAGCGCAGATCGCTGTCGTCGGGCACAAGGACATTGACCGCGCCCGGATGCTGCTCGATCACGGCATGATCGATCACATCGATGAGATCGCCATCAAGCGACTGGTCCATGTCGGAGTCGGCAAAATCGAGCGTGATCCTGTCGGCATCGAACAGCGTGACATGCTCGCTGTCTTCCAGATGGCCAGTCAGATAGTCCATCGCGAACCCGACCACATCGTCGAAATACTCCGCCCTGACCAGATAGACGCCGAGCTTTCCGCCCTGGGGGCTGTCGGAAAAGGGAACGGCGTTGTTGTGAATGCGGTTGTTGGAAATGCCGAGCAGAGCAAATCTGCCCTCGCCATCGCCGTGATCGCTCTGGTACCTAACCTGGACGTTGGGCACCTCTCTCAGCGTATCGATCCAGGCGCGGGTGCTGGCGGATATCTTGCCAAGGCGCGAATCATAGTCGAGCTTTTCGCGGTTCTTGATCATGGTCGCATGGAGGCCGACGGAGAACTGGTGGATGAAGGGCCTGTCGTTGATCGTCGGCATGTCGACGCCCACGGGCCTGCCATTGGCAAGCTCCTGAAGCGCCTCCTCGATATCGAGCGAAATGCCCAGGCTGCGGGCAAACAGGTTCATGGTGCCAGCCGGCACAACGCCGAGCAGCTTGTTCTTGCCGTGCAGGCAACCGGCCGCGAGCGACACCGTGCCATCCCCGCCGCCGACGATCATGCCGTCGAAGCCGGTTCCTTCAGCAATCTTCTCGATCGCCTCCTTCACGTCTTCGCCCGCGACAATATCGCAGTCGAAGTCATGGCCCGCATCTGTGAAAATATTGGTCGCCAGCCTGTGGAACGCGTCCATGTCGGTGGTTTTGAAGGTGCCGCCATCGCGGTTGAAAATGCCCTTGAGATGCATTCGGGTTCCTTGGAAAGGTTGATGCACAATAACGCCGGGCACGTCGCGATGGTTCCGGTCCGGCGCCTTATGGCGCCGGATGCCGTCGGTTACATATTCGGGTAGACAGGGCCCTCACCGCCCTGCGGCGGCACCCAGGTGATATTCTGGTTGGGATCCTTGATGTCGCAGGTCTTGCAGTGAACGCAGTTCTGGGCGTTGATGACGAAGGTTTCCTCGCCATCCTTCTCCACCCATTCATAGACGCCTGCCGGACAGTAGCGGCTGGACGGGCCGGCATAGACCTCGAGTTCGGAGCGCTTCTGGAGCGCCATGTCCTTGACCTTAAGATGGACCGGCTGATCCTCCTCGTGATTGGTGTTGGACAGGAACACCGATGAAAGCCGGTCGAAGGTCAGGACGCCGTCGGGCTTGGGATAATCGATCGGCTTATGCTTGGCCGCGGGCTCCAGCGCCTCGGCATCGGTCTTGCCGTGCTTGATCGTGCCGAACAGCGAGAAGCCGAAGATCGTGTTCATCCACATGTCAAAGCCGCCGAGCGCGATGCCGGCATAGGTTCCGAACTTCGACCAGAGCGGCTTGACGTTGCGAACCCGCTTCAGGTCCTTGCCGATGGCGCTGGCGCGCCAGTCCGCCTCGATCTCGGCGATCTCATCATTGCCGCGGCCGGCCGCCAGCGCCTCGGCAACGCGATCGGCCGCCAGGATGCCGGAGAGCACGGCGTTGTGCGAGCCCTTGATGCGCGGCACGTTGACGAGACCGGCCGAACAGCCGATCAGCGCGCCGCCGGGGAAGGACAGCTTCGGCACCGACTGGTAACCGCCCTCGGTGATTGCCCGCGCGCCGTAGGAGAGCCGCTTGGCACCCTCGAAGGTGGGCGCGATCGCGGCATGGGTCTTGAACCGCTGGAATTCCTCGAAGGGATAGAGATAGGGGTTCTTGTAGTTGAGATGGACGACGAAGCCGACGGCGACCTGGTTGTCCTCGAGGTGATAGAGGAATGAGCCGCCCCCGGTCCTGCCGTCCAGCGGCCAGCCGAAGGAATGCTGCACAAGGCCCGGCTTGTGGTTTTCCGGCTTGACCTGCCAGAGTTCCTTGAGGCCGATACCGAATTTCTGCGGCTCGCGATCAGCATCGAGCTTGAACCTGGCGATCAGCTCCTTGGCCAGCGAACCGCGCACGCCCTCGCCGATCAGCACATATTTACCGTGCAGCTCCATGCCGCGGGTATAATTCGGGCCGGGCGTGCCGTCGCGTTCGACGCCCATGTCGCCGGTCGCGACGCCCTTGACCGCGCCGTTTTCATCGTAAAGCACTTCGGCGGCAGCGAAGCCGGGATAGATCTCGACGCCGAGCGCCTCGGCCTTTTCGCCGAGCCAGCGACAGACATTGCCGAGCGATACGACATAATTGCCGTGATTGTTCATCAGCGGCGGCATCAGAAAGTTGGGCAGCGTGAGCGCACCGGCGGGGCCGAGCAGCAGGAACTGGTCCTTTGTCACCGGCGTCTTGAACGGGTGGTCTTCCTCCTCCCGCCAGCCCGGCAGAAGCCGGTCGATACCCGAGGGATCGACGACCGCTCCGGACAGGATGTGCGCGCCGACTTCCGCGCCCTTTTCCAGCACGACGACGCTGAGGTCCTCGTTGATCTGCTTGAGGCGGATCGCGGCGGCAAGACCGGCGGGGCCCGCTCCCACGATCACCACGTCGAATTCCATGCTTTCGCGTTCCGGTAAGTCTTCGTTCATGCGTATCCTCTTTCCCGGCCGGCCTCGTCCGGCGCGCCGACAAGGTATCGTAATGATTGCAGCATTTTCCAGCGGCAAATGCGGCAAATCTCAATAAAACCGATTTGATAGGCGCGTGTGATAACGTCCGATAGTGATTGAAACACGACGGCGCGAGAGGCTATGGTGCGTTCACCCCGCCGGCCTGATTGGCCGTTCGATCCCATTATGCTGTTCACAAGGAGTTCGCCATGGATCTCGGTATTGCCGACAAGAAGGCCGTTGTACTCGCCTCCTCGCGGGGCCTTGGCGCCGGCATCGCGGAGGCGCTGGCCAAGGAGGGCGCCCATGTGCTGCTGTGCGGGCGGACGGAAGATCGCCTTGCGCAGAACTGCAAGGTGATCAACGACACCACGCCGGGCAAGGCCGATTACGTCATCGCCGATCTCGCCGCCGAAAACGTGGTGGAGACGCTTATGGAAGCGATCGCGGAAAAACTCGGCGGGGCGGACATCCTCGTCAACAATTCCGGCGGGCCGACGCCGGGAACCGTGGCCGACATGACGCCGGAAAAACTCGATCGGTTCTTCAATTCCATGGTCGCGCCGATCATCGCGCTGACCAACCGGCTCATTCCGCAGATGAAGGAAAAGGGCTGGGGCAGGATCGTGACCGTGGCGTCGGGCGGCGTGCAGGAGCCGATCCCTAATCTCGCGCTTTCCAATACGCTGCGCTCCGCCCTTGTCGGCTGGAACAAGACGCTGGCAAGCGAAGTCGCCGCCTCGGGAATCACCGCCAATCTTCTGCTGCCGGGTCGCATCCACACCGACCGCATCGACGAACTGGACCATGCGAACGCCGAGCGCAGCGGCAAGAGCCTTGCCGAGGTGCGCGCGGGAACGCTCAGGGCGATACCCGCGGGCCGGCTGGGACGGGTGGAGGAGTTCGCGGCGGTCGCGGCCTTCCTGTGCTCGCAGCAGGCCAGCTACCTGACCGGCAGCCTCGTGCGCTGCGACGGCGGCGCGACGCGCGGCATCTGACGGGAGCATCATGACCACCGCCAGCGCGCTCACAGCCCGGGAAGCCGCAGCCCTCCTCAGCTTCTACGCCGATGCCGGCGTGGATGCGATGCTGGAGGATGAGGCGACGGACCTGACCCGGCTCGCCGCCGAGAAGGCCGAGGCTGCGCGCGCGGAGCCCGAGCAGCGGGCGGCGGCTAAGACGAAGGCGCGGGCGCCCGATCCACCAAGAACGGCGCCCGCTGTCCAAACCACGATCCCCGATGACAAGGCGGTTTCAGATGCGGGTTTTGCCGCCGAAAGCGCCCGTTCCTTGGCCGAGCTTGCCGAGATCGTCCAGGGGTTCACCGGCTGCAATCTGAAGCAGAATGCCCGATCGACCATTCTTCTTGAAGAGATGCCGGAAAGCGGCATCCTGATGGTTTGCGGTTTCCCCACCGGCGAGGACGACAAGGCGGGCGCCGCTCTTTCCGGACCGGCCGGCGGCTTGTTCGAGCGGATGCTGGCCGCGATCGGGCTGTCGCGCGCCGATGTTGGCGTCACCACCGCGCTGCCGTGGCGCACGCCCGGTGACCGCGCGCCCACCGCCTCCGAGGCGCAGATCTGCCAGCCATTCCTTGAGCGCCAGATCGCGCTCGCGGAACCGAAACTGCTGGTGACGCTCGGCAATTTCGCCTGCCGGATGACGATCGACCCGAACAAGACCGTGTTCGATCTTCGCGGAAGCTGGCACAGAAAAGAGATCGGCGGCCAGAGCTTCGAGACGCTCGTCACCTTCTCCCCCTCCGAACTGCTGGCCGCGCCGAAGAACAAGAAAGAGGCATGGCTGGACCTTCAGGCGCTTCGCGCCCGGCTCGGCTGACCGCCTTTTTCTTCATCAGTTTATTTTCTGTTAATGCCGGCATGCGCCCACCGCATAGCAGCCCTCCGGCAGGTCCCATTGCTGCGATTGCGCGAAACTGAGATAACACATTATGTCTTGGGAGGATCCAAAGGAACCCAGGCAGATGAAACCTTCTGACGATATGGACGCCACTTTGATGCAGAACACACGCCTTTCGCTCGAGCTCGGACGTTCGACCAATGGTTACCATGGCCAGCGCGGCATCGACCGGGCGATTGCCAAGGGTTTTTCCAAGCTCGTCGGTCACCACGATGCCCGCGCGCTGCGGCCCGCGCCGCGCGCGCTCGGAGCCTGAAGAGCGCCCTTCTCCACGGAGAAGCGAGGCCTTCCGCCAAATTTTCAATGCGATATTTCATGACCCGAGAGTCGGCCGAAACGCCGGCTCTTTTTCGTGCGACCCTGGCTTCGCTCAGGCTTCATGCGTGATCTCAACGGTCGTGCCGCTGGATATGCTGGAGCTGATCGAAAAGCCGAGACCGAGCGCCGCAGCCCGCTTCTGGGCCTCCACCAGGCCGGTATGCGAAATGCCGAGCGCGAGTTCCGGCTGCCTGAAGACGGCATCCAGCTCCTGCTCGCTGAGCCCGCGTCCGATATCGACGAATTTGGCGATGAACCCCTCGTGGCCGTGCGGCAACATGTCGATTCTGGCTTCGCAATAGGGCGGCGAGACCGCTATGGCGCGCTCCACCAGATGCTCGAACATCGCAGTGAGCGTATCCTCATCGAGCCGGACATGTTTCTCGCCGTCGTCGATCTCGGTAACGAGCAACAGACTCTCCGAAATCGCTTCGCCGCGGTGGCGATCGATCGCCGAGGACAGGCATTTTGCCGGAGAGATCAGCGGCAGCTCATGGCTGCGTTCCTTCTCGTCTTTGACCGACTCGAATTCCGCATAGATGTCGCGCCGGCCGGGCGCCCAGCTTACCCGCTTCGCTACGTCGCCCGGACCATCAGTCTCAGTCTTCCTGACAGCGCTATCAGCGTTACCTGCGAACCGATCTTCGACGACTTCTGCTTCGCCGTTCCGAACCGGTTGTGGCACCTCGTCCAAGGGCGGCATTTGCCGTGGCGCGGATTGGCTGTCTTCCGCCCGCGCCTGCTGCAGGCTTTGGGTTCCCTGCGCTGCCGCGACGCGCCGGGCGTGGTTGTTCCATGGCATATGGTTGGCAAGCGGCGCGGCCTTTTGCGTTTGCGTGGACAGCTCGGGGCGAGCGCTCTCGCGCGCGGTCTGTTCCCGCCCGAAGTCCGGATCATCCACTCTCGGCATAGACGGTTGGCGCGCAGGGGCGGTCGCAGCAATGGGCGTTGCGACCACGCAAACGCCGTCGCGATGGCGCATCCGGGCAAGAGAAAGATTGACGACGCGCGCGGGCGCGGCGGCCAGATCGGCGCGCACCTCTTCCAGACGGCGGCCCGGTTCGTCGCCCAGGACGCGCGCAAGCGCAAGATCGATCCGCGCCGCTCCATGGGTATCAAACAGAGAGGCAAGCCGCGTGCCGCTCAGGTCGCGCGCCTCGCCGTCCGGTTGGAAAAACGTGATGGCGGCCTCATTGGCAAGTTCGATCACGCCAGCGGCATTCACCAACAGCACGCTTTCAGGCGCCTGGTTGAGCGTCTGCACAACTTGTGCGTTGTCCGCTTTGCGCGGGACCTCGGAATTCATTAAGCGCACCCGATTATCTTCCCAATGCCGGTTCATATTGGCCAGCCTCCAGGGGTTTTCAACCTAGCAGCGGCTTGCCGCAGACAAAAGCCGAAGATTCAGGCTATTATATTACGGTCGCTCGGTAAATTGTGTCTTAAACAACGATTTTCGAAAAAACGCGGTTTTCCGGGCCATGCCCCTCTCAGGCGAAATGCGCGAAGGCTTCGTCGATGTGATGGGATTTTACGGCCTGCCAGCGGCAATATTCGTCGATGAACAGCCTGTCGATCCACATCTCGCTCTCGAACGGCCGGCGGCTCCAGCCGAGAACGCCGATCTCGATGGCCTTGTTCAAAATGCGCTGAAGATGGGTACGCGATATGAAAATCCGCTCGGAAAGACGCCGCGCATTGATCGGCGGTATCAGGTAGCGCTCGCCCTCAGGCGCACCTGCGCCGATCTGCGAGACAATGTGATCCATCACCATCCCACCCGATATCGTGTTCTGCAAAAGAGCGACGCGCGGCGGCGGTTCGCGCCAGGCGGGGTCGTTCAGACAATTCCAGGCAAGGCGCGGCTGGAGTGCAAAGACAATATCCGGCCTTTGCATCAACACCGACGCCCGGTCGCGGCTATCGATGCCATCGAGCATTGCCAGATTGAGCGTTACCCATTCCATCAGCGCCGACTTCACGATCTCGGTGGGCTTCCAGTAACGCGGTCGGAGGCGGCGGCTGTCGGGATCGACTTCAATGAAGCCGTATTGGACGGATTCATTGATGAAGGCGCGAATCGTATTCGGGCTGGCGACCTTGTACGGCGTCAGCACCTCGATCAGACGGTTGACCGTCAGGCCGCCTTCATCGCCCCAGTAGAGCGCCAGCGCCGTCTGGGAAATCAGCCACCGACGCTGGGACGCGAGATTGGCGCCGAGGCGCTGGTTGGTGTGATATACTTCCGCCAGGGCTTCACCATAATATGCAAGTGACGGCAGGAAACTTGGATGCGAACAAATGACGTCAACGGAAAGTGGCATGTCGTAGCTGAACCCGGGCGCATTATCTCGACCGGAGAATATGGTCCGATCGATTCCTTTTTTTGAAAACTTACGGACATCGCGGCCAAAAAGACAGTCACCTTTTCCGGCATGGCGGTTGCGGCATGGCCGGGAAAATCCTATAGGCCGGGCGTTGTCACGGGCCAGTCTCGAAGAGAGCCATCGAAACCCGCAACGGTCGGAGCTGATCGATCATGTTTGCCAGCCTGTTCTCCATCGCCAGCCTGATGCTGTCCACCTTCCTGATGATGGTGGGCTACGGGTTGATGAACTATCTGGTGCCGGTGCGCGCCGTTGCCGAAGGCTGGTCGCCGCTGCTGATTTCGCTGATCGCGACCGGTTACACGGTGGGCTTCACGCTCTCATGCATCGTCACGCCGACGCTTGTGCTGCGGGTCGGCCATGTGCGCGTGTTCGGCGCGTTGATTACGCTTCTGACGGCTGCAATTCTTGCAAGCTCGCTGATGGTGGAATGGCAGGTCTGGATTGCGTTGCGCGCGGTTGCTGGCTTCGCCGTTGCAGGCTGCTATCTGGTGATCGAAAGCTGGCTCAACGAGCGGGTGACCAACGAGACCCGCGGATCGATGTTCTCGGTCTACATGATCGTGACGCTCGGCGGGGCGATTGCCGGGCAGTATCTGGTGCCGCTCGGCGATCCCCGGACGACGACGCTGTTCATCGTCTGCGGGATATTGTTCGCGATCTCAATCCTGCCGACTGCGCTGTCGACGGCGCAATCCCCGGCCCCGATCGCCAAGGTCCAGCTCGGGCTTGGCAAGCTTTACAGCCGCTCACCCGTCGCTTTCATCGGCGCGATCCTGGCCGGCATCCTGTCGGGCACCTGGAGCAGTCTTGGCGGCGTCTATACCACCGGCAGCGGGCTTTCGACCGGACAGGGGGCAACGCTGCTTGCCTGCGTTCTGGCGGGCGGCGCGCTCGGCCAGATCCCGATCGGCAGGATTTCGGACCTGACCGACCGGCGCTACGTCATGGCGGCCTGCGGGGCGGCCGGCGTGGTTTCGGCCTTCGCGATGTTCTTCATGACGCCGCTGACGCCCAATCTGCTCTACATCACCGCCTTCATTGTCGGCTCGATGCTCTATCCGATCTACGCGCTGAACGTGGCCCATGCCAATGACCGCGCCGATCCGAGCGAATATGTCACGATCTCCAGCTCGCTGATGGTGCTTTACGGCCTCGGAACCGTCGCCGGGCCGCTGATCGGCGGCGGCGCGATGGAGCTTGCCGGACCGCGCGGGCTGATGCTCTATCTGGCTGTTGGCTTCGCGATCTACGGCGCTTATGCCGGCTGGCGCGTATGGCGCGGCAACCCGACCGTGCACCCCGATGACCGCGCGGACTTCCATGCGATCGCCGTCCCGATGCGCGGCACGGACCCCGCCGGCAGCATCGCCGTGGATTACGAGGAGGAGTACGATCCTTCGAGTTTCGACGAAAATGCCCGGACGGGATAGAACTGATCAGTTCGGGTTTTGCGAGGATGAGACGCGGCGCAGGTTCCGCCGCTCGAGCCCGAGCTTGTGCTCGCGGTAGATGATGAATATGCCGGCGCCGACGACGATGACCGAGCCCGCCATGGTGTTCAGGGTCGGGATTTCCCCGAAAACGAACAGCGAGATGAATATCCCGAAGATGATCGAGCTGTAATCGAAGGGCGCGATGGTGGAGGCGTCGGCGAAGCGGTAGGATTCGGTCATCATGATCTGCCCGGCGCCGCCGAACAGGCCGGAGGCGATCAGCAGCGCCAGTGGCAGCGCGGCAAGATCGCCCCAGCCGAACGGGAGGGTCGCAAGCGAGATCAGGGCGGCGAAGGTGGAGAAATAGAGCGCGATGGTCGGCCCGGTCTCGGTCACCAGCAGCCTGCGCACCTGCACCATGGCAAGGGCGCCAAGGCAGGCGCCGGCAAGCACCATCACCACCGCCAGCGCCTCCGTCTCGCCGATCCCGCCCTGGCGAAACAGCGTCAGCTTGGGCCAGGAGATGATCAGCACACCGAAAAGCCCGACCACGACCGCCGACCAGCGATAGATCCGCACGACCTCGCCGAGCAGCAGCGCCGCAAACACGACCGAGAGCAGCGGCAGGGCATAGCCGAGCGCGATCACCTCCGGCAGCGGCAGATGCATGAGGCCGTAGAACCCCATGCCCATGGAGGTGATTCCGATAAGACTGCGGACGAAATGTCCGAAGGGGCGCGAAGTTCTGTAGGCGCCCCTCAGTTCACGACGCCAGGCGAGGTAGACGATGATCGGCACGATGCCGAACAGCGAGCGATAGAAGGTCACCTGCCCCGGCGCGATGCCGCTGCCGGCAAGCTTGATGCAGGTCTGCATGCACAGGAAGGCGAGGATTGAAGACAGTTTCAGGATGATCCCGCGCAGGGGATCGTCAGGCGCTTGCGGCATTTTCGGGCATTCTTCACGTTCGGTATCTATAGGACCATCCATAAGCCAGATAGGGCGGGAATGCACAGATTTCCCGCCGCGCGGTCAAAGATTTGCTTTTTTGAACATTCGGCGCTTTCTTAGCGCACAAATCGCTCAGGCGCTGTGAAAGAGAATGAGGCTACAATGCGTAACGACCGGACCGTCTATCTGAAAGACTATCGCCAGACGGACTTCATCATCGAAAGCGTGGATCTGATTTTCGAGCTTGGAGAGGAATTGACGACGGTCGGGTCGCAGATAAGGATGAAGCGCCGCCCGGGCGCCTCGCCCGAAGCCCCGCTCGAATTTGTCGGCGACGGGCTTCAGCTTGCGGGTCTAGCACTTGACGGCAAGCCGCTGCTGCCCGAGCGATACGAATGCACCTCCGACCATCTGACGATCAACGATCTGCCGGCCGACGACGCCTTCACGCTGACAATCAAGACCAATATCAATCCGACCGCCAACACCCAGCTCCTGGGCCTTTACCGCACCAATGGGGTCTATTCGACGCAATGCGAGGCGGAGGGCTTTCGCCGGATCACCTATTTCTACGACCGGCCCGACGTGCTGACCGTCTACACGGTGACCATCATTGCCGACAAGGCGAAGAACCCGCTGCTCCTGTCCAACGGCAACCTTGTCGAGGAACGCGACCTTGGCGATGGCCGGCATCTGGCGAAATGGCACGACCCTTTCAGGAAACCGTCCTATCTGTTTGCGCTGGTGGCCGGCGATCTGGCGATGATCGAGGACCGTTTCACCACCATGTCGGGGCGCGCGGTGACGCTGCGCATCTATGTCGAGCATGGCAAGGCGGAGCGCGCCGACTATGCGATGGACGCGCTGAAGCGCTCGATGAAATGGGATGAGGAACGGTTCGGGCGCGAATACGACCTCGACATCTTCATGATCGTCGCGGTCTCCGACTTCAACATGGGCGCCATGGAGAACAAGGGACTCAACATCTTCAACGACCGGCTGATCCTGGCCGACCCGAAAACGGCCACCGATGACGACTACGCCCGCATCGAGGCGGTGGTGGCGCACGAATATTTCCACAACTGGACCGGCAACCGGATCACCTGCCGCGACTGGTTCCAGCTCAGCCTCAAGGAGGGCCTCACCGTCTACCGCGAGCACGAGTTTTCGGCCGACCAGCGGTCTCGGCCGGTGGTAAGGGTGGATGAAGTCAAGTTCCTGAGGGCGCACCAATTTCCCGAGGATGGCGGCCCGCTCGCCCATCCAGTGCGACCGACGCAGTACATGGAAATCGACAATTTCTACACGACTACCGTCTACGAAAAGGGTTCCGAAGTCAGCCGCATGATCGCGACGCTGCTCGGCGAAGACGGGTTCCGCAAGGGCCTCGACCTGTTCTTCGAGCGCCATGACGGCGGCGCGGTGACGATCGAGGACTATCTGAAATGCTTCGAGGATGCGACCAGCCGGGACCTCTCCCATTTCGCGCTCTGGTACCATCAGGCGGGAACGCCGGTGATCGGAGCGCGCAGTTCCTATGACGCGGCCGAAGGGCGGCTGGAACTCACACTGTCGCAGAGCACCCCGCCCACGCCCGGCGAGAGCGACAAGAAGCCGCTCCACATTCCCCTGCGCGTCGGGCTGATCAGCCCGAATGGCGACGACATGGAGCCATCCGCGGTGAGCGGTGGCGAGCGCACCGGCGATGTGCTGCATCTGACGGAGAGTGAACAGACCTTCGTGTTCGAGGGGCTCGGGGCGAAGCCGGCGATCTCGCTCAACCGCGACTTTTCCGCGCCCGTAAGAGTGCGGTTCGATCAGCCGCGTGAGGATCGGCTGAAAATCGCGGGCGCGGAAAGCGACCTTGTGGCGCGCTGGGATGCGATCAACGGGCTGGCGCTGGAGGTGCTTGTCCACGCCACGGCGGCAGTGAGGGCCGGACGGACCGTCGATACCGACAGCGCCCTCGCCTCGATCCTGATCGAGACGGCGGAGGACAGCGGCCTTGAACCGGCTTTCCGCGCTCTGGCGCTGACGCTGCCGAGCGAACTCGATATCGGCCGCGAGATCGGCGAAGACGTGGATCCGGATGCTATCCACCTTGCCCGCAAGGCGGTGTTTTCCGCGATCGCCAATTCCGGGCGCGCATCATTCGCCAGGCTCGTGGAGGAATTGCGGGAGGACAACGGCTTCAGCCCGGATGCGGACAGTGCGGGACGCCGGGCGCTTCGTAACACGGCGCTCGCCTATCTCGCCGAGGCCGAGAAATCGCCGCTGCCGGCCCGACAGGCCTATGACGCGGCAACCAACATGACGGACATGATTGCAGCGCTTCGGATACTGGCGCATCAGTTTCCGGGTAGTGCGGAAACCAGCGCCGTGCTCGCCGATTTCCGGCAGCGTTTCGACGGCGAGCCGCTGGTGCTCGACAAATGGTTTACCGCCCAGGCGACCGTGCCCGGCGAAGCCACGCTGGACCGGGTGGCCGAACTGATGGGCGATCCGGCATTCGATGAGGGCAATCCCAACCGCGTTCGCGCGCTGATCGGCGCTTTCGCCTCTTCCAATCCCACAGGGTTCAACCGTCCGGATGGCGCCGGCTACCGGTTCTTCGCCAATTTCATCCTCGCCACGGACCCGCGCAATGCCACGCTCACGGCGCGGATGATGACGGCGATGCGGTCGTTCCAGTCGCTTGAAGCCGGCCGGCGCGAGAAGGCGCGGGCGGAGATTGAACGCATTGCTGGCCAGGAAGACCTTTCCCGCAACCTGCGCGATATCGTCAACCGCATGTTGAAAACCTGACGAAGGGCTTGCAAAAAAGTGCGTTCGGAGTCCTTGCCTTCGTAACCCATAACGCTAGCGCGCCGCCAATAGCGGGATGCCGGGAGGACCGCGAACACAAAAAAGCCTTTTTATGCTTATGGTTAACAAAAGGTTCCCTATGGGCGCTGGACAAGCCGAATCACGTTTGATTCACTAGGGCAGATTCGCAAAGGCGGTTTGCCGAATCACACGAGGGAACCAGACCAATGAAGAGATCGGACATGTGGGAACGCCCCACAGTCAACGGGAAGTTGCGCGCTCATGCGGGGACACAGCGGGTTCTCACCGCGGCGCAGCAGACGGGATTTGTCGGCCTCGGCGGCTTCGGTTTGCTTGAGCGGCCGGCCATCGAACGGATCCTGAAGAAGTCGATTCCCCTTCTCATCATTGCCTTTCTCATCAGCGTGGCGGCGGCGCGCGGTCTGTCGCTGATGTCGAGCCATGAACGGATGGAAGAGGCCGTCCGCCAGGCGACCGAGTTGACGTCGGCCATGGCGCTCGCCTCGCTTGAGGACGAGCCGCGGCTTTTCGATCCGGCCAGTGCGGCCGAAACCGCCCGGGAGTTGAACGCGCTTGTCGCAGCCGGTTCCGACACCGACCTGGTGGTGATCGACACCGCTGGCACTGTTCTGGCGGCGACCGGCGCCAGCGAGAGCCTGACCGGACGCCCGCTCGCCGCCGTCTTTCCGGAACTGACCTCCGCGCGCCCCAGCCGCTCTTCAGGCGGCGTCGTGGAAACGCATATCAATGGCGTACCGTATCAGGTCTCTATGCATCTGGCGGGCAGCGATGGTGGTATGGTGATCGCGCTGCATTCAATGCAGGCAATGAACGCCCTGTGGCGGGCGGAAATCAATCTCAATGTCACGCTGTTTGCGGCGATGGCGCTGCTGCTTCTGGTGGTGGTCTACGCCTATTACGCACAGCTCAACCGCGCCGATCACACAGCCGAACTGATGCTGGAAAACGAAGCGCGGCGCGACGGCATGCTGGCCAATGGCGAAACGGGCCTCTGGTCATTCGATCCGCAGACCGGCCTTACCTTTCTGGATGGCTCCGCCGCATTGGCGCTCGGCCTGGGCTCTGCGCCGCGGAAACTTGACCACAGGCAAATGCTTACGCTGATCCATCCCGACGATCGCGCCGGCTTCTTCCGCAGGTTTGCGCCGGCGGACACCGGGCTGATTGAGGCGAGTTTCCGCATCCGCCAGCATGACGGTCGCTACACCCGAATCGATATCCGCGCCCATGCCGGCCAGACCAACGGCAGGCTCGCGGTCAGCGGCACGGCGATCCGTACGGCCAGCGCGAGCCGGCGGGAAGTCGAGACGGCCACGAGGCGCGCAAGCCTCTATCAGGCCGCCTTCGACGCCATGCCGCAGGCATTGGCGCTCTGGGGCAAGGACGGACGCCTTGAGCTTGCAAATGCAAGTTTCGCCGCAGCCTATGGCGTGGAGGGCAGCGCCCGTCACGACAGCCTTGTCGCCGACGATGCCGTGGTGGTCCGCCGGATTTGCGGCGACGACGCCGTGTCGAGCGAGGTCAGAACGCCGGCCGGACACTGGCAGGCGGTGAGCGAAAGCCGGCTGCCGGATGGCGCGCTGCTGACCGTCGGCTCCGACATCACCGCATTCAAGAGCGATGAATGCCGCCTTCAGGGCGAACAGGCCAGGCTGCGCGAAAAGGTCGCCGCCCTTGCCGCCGCGCGCCGCAGGCTGGAGCTGAAATGCGCCGCGCTCAACCGGGCGCTCGGCCGCGACATCCCGGTTCGCTACGATCCAGAAGGCGAGCTTTCGTCCGAAAGGACCAACCGCACAGCGGGGACGATCATCCGCAGGACCGTAGCGTAACGCCGGTCACGCCAGCGGCAAAAGCTTTTTGAAGATCGCGCGCACCTCATCAGCCGTATCGGTGATCAGCGCTTCCAGCGCTTCGATATCAGGGCAATCCGACAATTTGCAAAGCCGGTCCAGAAGCCCCGCTGGCGCGGTATCGGGCTTGAAGCCGGTGTTCAGGCAGGCGCGCGTGAGCTGGGCAATATCGGTGTAAAGCGCGAGCGCCTTTCGGCAGGCTTCCAGATCGCCCGCATTCATGAACTCCGGCCCGAACCGCACCAGCACGTCATCCGTGCTCATCGCCTCGCCGCCGCCAGCCTTTTCGCGCGGCTGGTCGGAGCCGAGGTGGCAGAACTGGGCGATGAATTCGATATCGACCAGCCCGCCCGCTATCAGTTTCAGATCCCAGATGCTCTTGGCCGGTTTGTCGCGCTCGATCCTGGCCCGCATTTCCGCGATATCGCGCGCGAGCTCTGCCCGGTCGCGCGACTTTACCAGAACCGCGTCAATGACAGCGGCCGCATCCTTCATCAGTGATGCATCACCGCACAGCGGATGGGCGCGCGACAACGCCATATGCTCCCAGGTCCAGGCGTCGTTGAGCTGATACTTCTCGAAAGCCGCCAGACGGGTGGCGAGAGGCCCGGCATTGCCGGAGGGCCTCAGCCGCATATCAACCTCGTAGAGCACGCCTTCGGCGGTCGGCGCGCTGAGCGCGGCCACCAGCCGTTGGGTCACGCGCCCGAAGTAACGCGGCGCGTCGAGCGATTTCGGGCCGTCGGAGGAGCCGAGCGGGTCTTCACAGTCGTAGAGCACGATCACATCGACGTCCGAGCCGGCGGTCAGTTCCGCGCTGCCGAGCTTGCCCATGGCAAGCACAGCGACCCGCTGCCCCTCAAGCCTGCCGTGGGATTGTTCGATTTCGGACAGCACGCCGGCCAGCGCCTCATCGATCGCGAGCGTGGCCAGCACGGTCAACGCCCGGCCGGCGGCGAAACCACCGGTCGCGCCGGTCAAAAGACGGATGCCGATGAGGAAGCGCTGTTCGGCGGTGAATATCCTGAGGCGATCGAGCCGCTCCTCATAGATTTCCGCGCCGGCCATGAATGCCTCAAGGCGGCCAGCAAGATAATCGCGCGTGGGAATTTCGGTCAGCAGCGCCGGATCGAGCATGCCATCGACGATATGGGCGCGCGCCGCGATAATCTCGGCAAGGCGCGGGGCGGCGGACATGATCTCGACGAACAGCAGAAGCAGGTTGGGATTGCTCTTGAGCAGCGAGAAAAGCTGAATGCCCGCCGGAAGGCCGGAAAGGAAACGGTCAAACCGCAGCAGCGCCTCATCCGCGCGGCGGCTGGCGCCGAAGGCTGCCAGCAGATCGGGCATGATCTCGGTCAGTCGCTGGCGGGCCTTGGTGCTCTGGGTGGCGCGGTAGCGGCCGTAATGCCAGGTGCGGATGATGCGCGCGATATCGGCCGGCCGCTCGAAGCCCAGTTTCGAAAGCGTCTCGAGCGTGCCGGGATCATCGTCCTCGCCGGTGAAGACGAGATTGCCGGTCTCGCCCGAAAGCGTCAGTTCCCGCTCGAACAGGCGGGCATAGCGCTTCTCGACGGTCTTCAGGTTCGCCACCAGCGCCGTTGCAAAGTCCTCGGTCGTCTCGAACCCGCTCATGCGGGCGATCCGCAGCAACTCGCCATCATCCTCCGGGAGAATATGAGTTTGCTCATCGCGCACCATCTGGATGCGATGCTCGACATTGCGCAGGAACCAGTATGAAGCCTTCAGTTCATCGGCCGTCTGCCTGTCGACCCATCGCGCCTCGCACAAAGCGTCGAGGGCATCGACGGTGCGGCGGCAGCGCAGTTGCGGCATGCGCCCGCCGGCGATCAGTTGCTGGGTCTGGGCAAAGAACTCGATCTCCCGAATGCCGCCGCGCCCCAGCTTGACGTTGTGGCCGTGCACGGCCACGAGGCCGAACCCCTTGTGCGCGTGGATCTGCCGCTTGATCGAATGAATATCGGCAATCGCCGCATAATCGAGATATTTGCGGAAGATGAAGGGCGCCAATTCGGCGAGAAACGCCTCGCCGGCGGCGATATCGCCCGCGATCGGCCTTGCCTTGATATAAGCGGCGCGCTCCCAGTTCTGGCCGCGGCTTTCGTAGTAAAGCAGGGCCGCCTCAACAGGGATGGCGAGCGGCGTGGAGCCGGGGTCCGGCCGCAGGCGTAGATCCGTGCGAAACACATAGCCATCGCCCGTGCGCTCCTGCAGGATGCGCACAAGCCGCCGCATCAGCTTGGGAAACAGCTCCCGCGCATCGTCGGGATCTTTGATGATCGCCGCCTCGGGATCGAAGAAGACGACGATATCGATGTCGGAGGAGTAGTTGAGCTCGTTTGCGCCAAGCTTGCCCATGCCAAGCACGACAACGCCGGAGTTTTCCGAAGGGGTGTCCTGAGAGGATGGCGGCCTGATCTTGCCGTCGCCGGCGGCCGAGACGAGCAGATGGTCGAGCGTGGCGGCAACGGCGGCGGAGGCAAAACGGCTCAGGAGATCAGTGGTGACTTCGGCCGGGAATATGCCGCCGAGATCGGCGAGCGCGGTGAGGAAGGCCACACGCTGCTTGGACTGGCGAAGCCGCGTCATGATCTCGCCATCGCCCTGAGAACCGCCTTCTACACTCCAGGCCTTGCGCACCTGTTCGATTTCAGTCTCGATCTGCCGCCGGATCGGCTCATCGACCTTTGAAAGCAGTTCGGGCCGGGAGCGGAAGGCGTCATGGAGAAAAGGTGAGAGCGTGAAGGCGGCCGCTAGAAAGGCGGTCAACGGGGCCTCGGCATCGGCGAGGACGGCCGGAAGTCCGTGGCTTTCGACCGCTTCGGCAAGTTCCGCTGCCGCTTCCCTTGCCGCCGCCTCATCCAGCGCAAAGATGCGCCCCGCCGCACTGTCGGCCAAGCGACCTTCGGTCTCCTGCATAGCTTCCTCCGCAACTTCTTTTCTCCGCCTTAGCATTGACGGAGCGGAAGCAAAAGCCGCTCAGCGCGAACGATTGGGGGTGAGAGGGAAGCGAAGGAGCGCGGCAAGGCCGCCATAACCCGGAACATACTCACCGGCCTCGGCGAGCACGAACTTGCCGCCATGCATATCGGTCACCGCATCCACCATGGAAAGGCCCAGACCGGTGCCCGGCTTGGTGCGGCTTTCATCGAGGCGGAAAAATCGCCTTTTGACATCCTCGATGCGATTGGCGGGGACGCCCGGCCCGTTGTCGGCAACCATGAACACGGCATCCGCGCCCTCGCGTTTGAGCGACAGGTAGATGCGCGGCTCGTTTTCCGAGGCCGACGCGTATTTAATGGCATTGTCGAGAAGATTGAAGATCGCCTGCCCGATCAGTTCCCGGTTGCCGTTGACCGAAAGGTCGTGCTCGATCGCGATCTCCAGCGACATGCCAGCCTCTTCTGCCACCGGGCCGTAAAGCTCTGCGCTGTCCTCAACGATCGCGGAAAGGTTGACCGGCGACATCTCCGCCGCGACCGCGCCCGCTTCAACGCGCGAGATCATCAACAATGCATTGAAGGTTCGGATAAGCTGGTCTGACTCGGCGATAATGCCTTCGAGCGAGGTGCGCCGCTCCTCCGGGTCCTCGGCGGCGGCGGCATCGGCTGCCTTGTTGCGAAGGCGGGTGAGCGGGGTCTTGAGGTCGTGGGCGATGTTGTCGGAAACCTGCCTCAACCCTTCGTTGAGACGGACGATACGGTCCAGCATCAGGTTCAGCGAATTGGAGAGCCGGTCGAATTCATCGCCGGAACCGGTTACGGGAAGGCGCTGGGAGAGATCGCCGGCCATGATCTTGCCGCTCGCCGCCGACATCCTGTCCATGCGCTTCAGCGCGTTGCGCCCGATGGCAAACCAGATCACCAGCGCCCCGACGCCCATGATGATCAGCGCCAGCAGCAAGGCCTGCCGGACGACGATGTGAAGCCGTTCGGGATCGCCCAGATCCCGGCCGATCATCAGTTTCATGCCGTTGTCGAGCACGATCACATAGCCAATCGCGTGGCTGTAGCGGTCGCCCTTGTTGTTTTCGGCAAAGCCTTCATAGCGAAAAGGCGTATCGAGCCAACCCGCATTGTCCAGGACACCGGGCTGGAGCGAGGCCACGTTGCTTGCCAGGATTTCGCCCTGCGGACTGGCGATAACATAGAGATTGGCGCCGGGCTGGCGGGCGCGCCGTTCGATCGTGTTGAACAGCCGGCGAATCCCGCCGCTTTCAAACGCGGCATCGAGCTGGGCAATCTCGCGATGGAGCGAATCCCGCATCTGCCGCTCCACCAGACTTTCGGAGACGGCGGTGACATAAAACACCATCACCGCGGCACAGAGCCCGAACAGCAGAATGTAGACGGCGGAGAGGCGCACCGCCGTCGACTTGAACAGAAGCTTCAGCCGCTCCTTCATGCGTTACGCGTCATGCTTGATCATGTAGCCGGAGCCGCGAATAGTCTTCAGCAGGGGCTTGTCGAAATCCTTCTCGATTTTCGAACGCAGGCGCGAAACATGAACATCGATCACATTGGTCTGCGGATCGAAATGATAATCCCAGACATTTTCCAGAAGCATGGTGCGGGTAACGACCTGACCGGCATTCTTCATCAGATATTCCAGCAGGCGATATTCGCGCGGCTGGAGCGTGATCTCGCGGCCTGCGCGTCGCACCTCGTGTGAAAGACGGTCGAGCTCCAGATCGCCGACCTTGTAGAGCACATCCTGATCCGGCGCGCCCTTGCGCCGGCCGAGCACTTCGACGCGGGCGAGAAGTTCGCTAAAGGCATAAGGCTTGGGGAGGTAGTCGTCGCCCCCTGCCCTGAGGCCGGTCACCCGGTCATCGACCTGACCGAGCGCGGACAGAATCAGCACCGGCGTATTGATGCCGCGCGCCCTCAGCGCCGAAATAACCGACAGCCCGTCGCGACGCGGCAACATGCGGTCGACGACAAGGACGTCGTATTCATTCTCGCTGGCCATGAACAGGCCGCTTTCGCCATCGCCGGCATGCTCACAGGCAATGCCGGCCTCGCGAAAGGCCTTGGTCAGATAGGCGGCCGCCTCCAGATCGTCTTCGATGACAAGAACACGCATGCCGGGGACCATATCGCCATCGGCCTCGGTGTGACAAGCAGGCTCAACCGGCTCTTTGGAAAACATCTGACGTCTCCTGAAACGGAAAAGGCGCATGCTTCCGCGATGCGCCTCTTCCAATGCTGATGGGGGATCAGCCGGCGTCTTCGGCGTCGGTTTCCGTGGGCAGCGCGGTGAACATGCTGCCGTTCTCGGTCTCGACCTGGAACAGCGCCTGCTTGCGGCCCTGATCGGCGGCATCCTTGACCTGTTTCAGAATATCCGCAGCCGAGCTGACGTCCTTGTTATTGACGCTCAGGATCTTCTGTCCCGTTGCCAGGCCCTTGGTCGCGGCGTCGGAGTTCGGGTCCACCGCCGTCACCGTCACGCCCTTGCCGTCATCGGCCGGGCGAACCTCGATGCCGAGCTGGGTCATCAGCGAGCTTTCCGTCGGCCCGCTAAGGCCATCGGCAGCGGCGAGTTCATCCTCAGTCGGGAATTCGCCGAGCTTGACGTCGATCGTCTGGGACTTTCCATCACGCCAGACCGACAGCTCCACCTCGTCGCCCGGTTCCATCATGCCGATCATACGGGAAAGCGAACGGGCATCCTCGATGACGTCGCCATTCACGGCGGTAATCACGTCGCCCTGCTTCAGACCCGCCTTGGCGCCGGGGCTGTCACTGGTTGGCTCCGAGATGAGCGCGCCTTCCGGTTTTGCAAGTCCGATCGATTCGGCGATGTCCTCGGTGACGGGCTGGATACGAACGCCAAGCCATCCGCGCTCGACCACGCCATCATTGATGAGGTCAACAACGACGTCCTGAGCCAGATGCGCCGGGATTGCGAAGGCAATGCCGACATTGCCGCCGGACGGCGAGAAGATCGCGGTGTTGACGCCGACGACTTCACCGCTGAGGTCAAATGTCGGACCGCCGGAATTGCCGTGGTTCACCGCTGCATCCACCTGGATGTAATCGTCGTAGGGACCGGAGGCGATATCGCGGCCAAGCGCCGAAACGATGCCCGACGTGACCGTGCCGCCGAGGCCAAACGGATTGCCGACCGCGACAACCCAGTCGCCGACGCGCAGATTCTTGTCGTCCGCGAACTTCACATAAGTGAACTCGCGATCGGCATCCACCTTGAGAACGGCGAGGTCAGTGCGGGGATCGGTGCCGATCAGCTTCGCGCCGTATTCGGTGCCGTCATCCATGCGCACCGAGAATGCGTCGCCCTCGCGCACGACGTGGTTGTTGGTGACAAGGTAACCGTCCTCGGAGACGAAGAAGCCCGAGCCTTGCGCAACCGGACGCGGACCGCCCTTGCGCGGCTGCGGCGGCGGGGTGGGCTCGTTCGGCGCGCCGAAATCATGGAAGAAGCGCTTGAGGGGGTGATCATCGGGAAGGTTGTCGAAGCCGCGCCCGCCAAAGCCGAAACCGAAGCCGCCATCCTGCTGGGCAACCGGCTGGACGTTGCTCTCAACGACCACGGAGACAACTGCGGGAGAGACCGCTTCGACGACATCGGCAAATCCGGGGACTTCCGGCGCCTGAACATGGACGGGGTCCGCAAGCGCTTCCGTCACAGTCAGGGGAGCGCCGGCTGAAAACAGCACGGCTGCGACGCCTGCAGCTGCCGAGGCTTTCAAGAGTGACCTGAACTTGTTTGGTCCGGTGGGCTGCTGGAACATAGGTCTGCTTTTCCTCTGGTGTCGATGGTTGAATGATTTCATATCGAATAGAGGGGACTATAAAAGCTGGGACCTTACAAAACACTGTCCGCCAGATGACGGTTTGTTAATGGTCGTCGGTCTCGGACAAAATCTTCTCCAGCCGCACCTCCTCATCGCGGGACAGCGGCCTGTCTGCGCCGCGGCGAGCGGCGGCAAGCCGCCACAAACCGATTGCGCCCAAAAGGATAAGCAATGCCGGCGCGCCCCATAGAAGCCAAGTATGCGGCGAAAAGCGGGGCTTCAGCAGAACAAACTCGCCATAGCGCGAAACGACATAATCGATGACCTCGTCATCGCTGTCGCCTTCTGCCAGCCGGTCGCGCACCAACAGACGAAGATCGCGCGCGAGGTCGGCATTGGAATCGTCGATGGATTGGTTTTGGCAGACCATGCAGCGAAGCTCTGCGGAAATCTCCCGCGCCCGCGCCTCTAGCGCAGGATCGCTCAGCATCTCGTCCGGCTCGACAGCAGCCGCAGCGATCGGGAGCAGCACGGCGAAAACCAAGACAACAAGCCGAATCATTCAGCGGCCCCCAGGGCTTGCGCTGGCTGTGTTCTTTTCTTGCTCAGCGCCGGAGCGCCAATGCGCAAGCGTCGATCGGAAAGCGAGACAACCCCGCCGACAGCCATCAGCACGAATCCAAGCCAAATGCACAAGATGAAGGGCTTCCACCACACCCGCACGACCCAGGCTCCATCCTGACGCGGGTCGCCAAGCGAAATATAAAGCTGGCTGGGACCGAAGGTCCTGATGCCCGCCTCGGTCGTCGGCGTATTGCTCGAAGGGTAGAGCCGTTTGGCCGAGTGCACCACGCCGGATGCCCTCCCGTTCGCGCTGATCGCAAATGTTCCGCGTTCATCAGTGTAATTGGGACCGCGCACGGTCTCGACACCCTCAAAGGTGACCGTATAGCCGCTCAGGGCGACCTCGGAACCGGGCGTCATCTCCAGCACGGACTCCGTTTCGTAAAGCGAAACCGCCAATATGCCCAACACGCTCACGCCCAGGCCGAAATGCGCAAGCGCCGCGCCGAAGGCCGAGCGGGGCAGGCCCTTGAAACGCGGCCATGCCTTCGAAAACGGCAGACGGACAAACCCTGAGCGGGTCCAGATATCCGACAGCGCTCCGAAGATAAGCCAGAAGGCGATCGCAATGCCGGGCACGGCCAGAACCGGTCCGCCTTCATGGAAATAAACGAAGACCGCGGCGAAGATCAGCGCCAGGATCGCCGCGACCATGAGACGCTCCGACGCAGCCTTCAGGTCTCCCCTTTTCCACGAAAGCATCGGGCCGAAAGGAACGGCAAGCAGCAACGGGATCATCAACAGCCCGAAGGTCAGGTTGAAGAACGGCGGGCCTACCGAGATTTTCTCACCGGTCAGCGTTTCCAGAAACAGCGGATAAAGCGTTCCGATCAGCACCGTGCCGGCGGCGACCGTCAGAATCAGATTATTGAAGACCAAGGCGCCTTCCCGCGAGATCGGCGAGAACAGGCCTCCCGCACGCAAGAGCGGCACTCTCAGAGCAAACAGCGTCAGCGCGCCGCCAATGAAGAAGGCAAGGATGGCCAGAATGAAAACGCCGCGGGTCGGGTCCGTCGCAAAGGCGTGGACCGAGGTGAGTACGCCGGAGCGAACGAGAAACGTCCCGAGAAGCGAAAGCGAAAATGTCAGGATCGACAGGAGCACAGTCCAGATTTTCAGGGCCTCGCGCTTCTCCATGACGAGAGCCGAGTGCAGCAGCGCGGTGCCCGCTAGCCACGGCATGAAGGACGCATTTTCCACCGGATCCCAGAACCACCAACCGCCCCAGCCCAGTTCGTAATAGGCCCAGTAGGAGCCCATCGCGATGCCGGCGGTCAGGAACAGCCAGGCAAGCAGCGCCCATGGTCGTACCCAGAGCGCCCAGGCCGAATCGATCCGCCCGCTGACAAGCGCCGCGACCGAGAACGAGAAACAGACCGAAAAGCCGACATAGCCCAGATAGAGAAGCGGCGGATGAATGGCGAGGCCGATATCCTGCAGGATCGGATTGAGCTCCCGGCCCTCTGCTGGAACAGGGAAGATGCGGCTGAACGGATTGGAAGTGAGAAGAATGAAAAGGATGAAAGCCGTGGCGATCAGGGCCTGGATGGCTAGTACATTGGCTCGAAGATCGGCGGGCAGATTGCGACCGAAGGCCGCCACCAGCGCGCTGAAAAACGTCAGGATCAGCAGCCACAGCAGCATGGAGCCTTCATGATTGCCCCACACGCCCGAGAATTTGTAGATCAGCGGCATCAGCGAATGCGAGTTTTCCCAAACATTGCGCACGGAAAAATCGGAGAGAAGATAACTCCTGATCAGAATGGCGAACGACAATGCCACCAGCGCGAACAGGGTCAGAGAACCGCTGCGCGCAATGCCCATCAAAGCCATATTCTGCGTCCGCGCGCCCACAAGCGGCAGCGCCCCCGTCAGAACGGAGACAGCCAGAGCGAGGATCAGCGCATAGAGTCCGAGTTCAACGGTCAAGGTGTGGCGTCCTCCTCGCCTTCCCACACGCCTTCGGCTTTCAGACGGTCGGCGACTTCCTTGGGCATATAGTTCTCGTCATGTTTGGCAAGCACGGTGTCGGCGCGGAAAATCCCGTCCGGTCCCATCCGTCCCTCGGTCACCACGCCCTGCCCTTCCCGGAAAAGATCAGGCAGAATGCCCGCGTAGCGCACTTCCACGGAAGAATTCCCGTCGGTAACCGCAAAGGCAACACCCGCCCCTTCCGCACCCCGGACCGAACCGTCCTCGACGAGCCCGCCAAGCCTTATCCGCGTTTCGGAACTGACGGGATTTTCGGCAAAATCAGATGGCATGAAAAAGTAGGAGACGCTGCGGCTCAGCGCAAAAAGCACCAGCAGAACCGCGATCGCGATAAAAGCCACCCCGCCGCCGATGACAGCGAGCCTTTTTTGCTTGCGTGTCATGATCTTCCCCCCGAAAGCGCAAGTTCTGCGGCAAGTTGCTCAAGCCGTTGGCCGGCCGCGCTCTCCGCCCCGAAATAGGCCAGTGCGGCATCGAACGCCGCGTTCGCGTCATCCTCCCGACCCAGCACCGCGTAGGAGCGGATCAACCGCATCCAGCCTTCAATATCGTCAGGCTCCTGCTCAAGGCGTTGCGCCAGCCCCGATACCATACTTTCCACCATTTCGGCACGCTGCTGCGGCGACAGCGAGGCCGCCGCCTCGATGGCCTGCTGATCGGGCCCGAACGCCGGCGCGCCCGTCTGCGCCAACCGGCCTCGATTAAAGGCAATGTGCTGCTCGATCACATCGCGGCCGGTGGCGTTCTCCGGCATTTTTTCCAGCAAGGCGTCGAATCGATCGAGCGCGGCCTGATGGTTCCCAGCCTGCTCGTCCGCCAGCGCAATATAATATCCGGCCCTGACATTATCCGGCGACAACGCCTCGACCTCTCGAAACGCCTCAAGCGCCTCGTCATTGACGAAACCCGATTCGAGCGACACAAGCGTCTCGCCCAGTCCCATAAGTCGATCCGGGCTCGGGCCGGAAATCCTTATGGCATTGGCATAGGCTTCATAAGCGCGATCAAGCCTGTTTTCGCGCAAATAGACTGGCGCGATCACGTCCCATCCCCGGCCATCGTCGGGATTTTGCGCGAGATGCCGTTCGACCTGCGCGACAAGGACCGCAAGCTCCGGATTCTCCGAATTGAGGCGGGCCGACAACGGATAGTCCTTCGCGCCGGGTGCGCCCAGGAGGGGATAGGCAACGCCCGCCACAATCAGCGCAGCAAATACGCATGCCGCCGTCGCGATACGATAGCGCGAGGCAACGCCCCGCAGCGCGGTGGCTCTGTCCGCCGCCTTCGCTTCCGAGGCCATCAGCCTTCGCCCGATTTCCGCACGGGAAGAAAGATAGGCGTTCTCGTCGATAAGGCCGTCTCGCCGTTCCCGATCTAGTTCTTTCAGTTGGGAACGATAGATCGGGTCCGGCCCGGCAGCGACCGCATCTGTCGGCGCGTCCCGCCGGAACAACGGTACGGCAACCGCAAAAGCCGCGGCAAGCGTCAGGACAATGGCGGCAAGCGCGAATATCATGTCGTCTTCGTACGCCACCACCGCGAAAATTCCAACAGTTCAAAACACCAGGCGGCAAACCTGCCTCAAAACGTCGCACTTCGGCTGGCCATCCCGCAAGACGCCGCTGTGTTAATCGAGCAGGCTCCACGAACCGGCAGCTTCGCGGCAGGCGGCCCCTCGGCCGACAAACTCACGGCCATCAGCCACAATGCGCTGCGTATATTGCCGGCAATTCTGATCGCCGACCTGATACGGGCTTGCCGCGGTCACAGAGCCGCGCGCGCCCTCTCCCTGCCAGTTGACGGCTTCGCCCGCCGGCGCCGCCGCCAGTGCGTATTGCTCGGCCTGCAGCGCCTTGGCTTGATCGAAAGGAGACAATGTTATGCCGGCGCGCTGCACCAACCCGCCACTCAGCGCCGCCGACTGAGCGGCTGCCTGCGCCGCCACGGGCTGAGGAGCGACCGCCGCTCCACCGCCGCCGGTTGCCGAACAGCCTGAGATCATGAGGACGACAGCAATCAATTGCCAATTTCGTATCACGAGTTTTCCCGTCATATTGTTTTGCGTCATCAGAGAAAGCGTTGAGCAGAAAGAATGGTTCCCCGATCCACAGCGCTCCCGCAATATCGTCGCTAAGCACAGAATGTGGCCATAATTCGCATGAGGGGTCGCGATCAACTATTTCCTGCTTTTTGCCGGAAGAACAACGCGCGCGTGTAGGCCGGAACGCTCAAGTCCGGTTAGCTCGAATCGACCGCCATAGGCCTGCACGATATCATCAACGATCGACAGGCCAAGGCCGGAGCCTGCCCCGCTCTCGTCCAGCCTGTTGCCGCGCTTCATTGCCCTTCGGATTTCATCGGGCGTCAGGCCCGGCCCGTCATCCTTCACGATGATCTCGGCCCACTCTCCAGCCACGCCGGCATCCGCCCGCCGTTGCGCGCTTACATGTACTTCGCTCTCGGCGAATCGAGCGGCATTTTCCAGAAGGTTGCCTACGACTTCCTCGAGGTCGTGCTGCTCGGTTGCGAGAAGAAGTCCCGGCTCGCATGTCAGCACGAAGGATTTCTCCGGGTTCAGCCGCCGCATCACCCGCACAAGCCGTTCAAGCACAGGTTCCGCCTCACTGCGCGTCAGGACCGATTCGGTCTGGGCAGCGATGCGCGCCCGGTTCAGGTAGGCCTGAACCTGGGCCTGCATCATCACCACTTGCGAAGCGATGAGCTTGCCTTCCTTCTCGGCCATACCCTGGGCCTCGTTCAAAAGCACCGCAATCGGCGTCTTAAGCGAGTGCGCGAGATTGCCGACCTGCATCCGCGCCCGCTCGACGATTGCCCTGTTGTTTGCCAGCAAGGCATTGATCTCATCGGCAAGCGGTTGAATCTCCACCGGAAACTGCCCGCGCATTTCGCCCTCGCCCTCCTCCGAAATATGGCGCAAGGCCACACGCGCCCGGTCGAGCGGGCGAAGCGCCCACAAGATGATGAGGCCATTGAGGAGAATGCTCGCAATCCCGAAAAGGGCGAGCGCGATGTAGAGCCTCTGCGAAAACCAGCGTACGTCATTGTCCACCGCATCGCGATTGCCCGACACCCGGATCCGGGTTGCCCGGTCCTTCTCGTCCATCACAACAACGGTTTCGATCACCGCCAGGTCATTATTGTTATCGTCGCGCATGATATAAGTGCGGCGATAATTGCCGTCATAGGGCACTTCGCTCTCAGGGGTAACCGGCAGGTCTTGCGCGCCGAGGGAGGGCGATTGCAGCGACTTTTTGGATTTGTCGTAAAGCGGATCGACAACCCAGTACCATCCGGTCTGGGGTTGCTGATAGTTCAGATTGCCAAGCTGGGGAGACCCCTTGAGTTCGCCCTGCTCATCAATCGACACCGAATTGATGACATTGAACATTTCGGCTTGCAGAAGCTGTCGGAAGCCGCGCTCTGCGGCATTGCGATAAAGCGCTGAAATCACGATCGCGATCACAAGAAGCGCAATCGCGAACCATACGGTCGTCAGTGCCAGCGAACGCAGGGTAAGAGAATTCGCAAACCTCATCCCGGTGCCTGCATGCGATAGCCGAGGCCGCGCACCGTCTCGATCCAGTCGGCTCCGATTTTCTTGCGAAGTCTGCCAACAAAAACCTCGATCGTGTTGGAATCCCGATCGAAGTCCTGATCATAAAGATGCTCGGTCAGCTCCGTCCGCGAGATAACCTCCCCCTGATGATGCATCAGGTAGGACAGCAACCGGTATTCGTGCGAGGTCAGCCTCAGTATCTCGCCGTCGAGCGTGGCCTTGGAGGCCTTGACGTCAAGTTCGATCGGGCCGCAGGTGATCGTCGCCGCTGCATGCCCGGCGGCGCGACGGATCAGCGCCCTGATGCGGGCCATCACCTCTTCGATGTGAAACGGCTTGGTGACATAGTCATCCGCGCCGGCATCGATCCCGGCCACCTTGTCGCTCCAGCGGTCGCGCGCCGTCAGGATAAGAACCGGCATGTTGCGCCCGGCCTGCCGCCATTTGTCGAGCACGGTCACGCCATCCATCTGGGGCAGACCGATATCGAGTATGACCGCGTCATAAGGTTCGGTGTCGCCCAGAAAATGGCCTTCCTCGCCGTCATAGGCGCAATCAACCACATAGTCTGAATCCCGCAGCATCTGGGCAAGCTGGCGGTTCAGGTTCTCGTCATCTTCGATCAGCAGAATTCGCATTTCAGTTGTCCGCTCTTGCAGGCGCCGGCCCGAGAAAAATCAGCTAGCCGGAACGCGGCGGGTAATCTTGCGCGGCGGGGCGCCGTCGCTTGCCGGAACGATCACCGTTACCAGACACATATTCGGATCGTCCGGCGCCGGCAGGGCCGAGAGTAGATCGCCGCCCGTGCTGGCCGCAACCTGACGAGCGGCGTTTGCGCAGCTGGCGGCGCCGGCCGTTCCACTGTTTCCGCCCAGCAACATGCCGGTCAGCACCAGAATATATATAGGTTTCAACGACATCAAATCTTCTTCTTCGCCATCCTGCGCACCATTCGCAAGTCCTTATAAAGATACGTGGCTGAACTCCAAATGAATAGCCCCGTCGAAACGCTTGCAATCTTAATTTCAGCAAAATCGAAAATGCTGCCCTGGCCGGAGTCCGAAGCTCCGACCAGTCATTCGTGACGGTAACGATTTCAAGCTAGCGGGTTAGCGACGACTTCGCCGCAATCCGCCCGAACAGCGCGAGCAACCCGCCCGCTGCACCTGCGATCGTGGTAATCGAAGCCGCCAGTTCGCTCTGTGTTCCGTCATCGATATAGATGCCGCCAAGCTGCAGCAGCGGCGCGGCGACCGCCAGCAGAGCGCCCCAAACGGTCTTGGAGAGATACCATTTCTTCACATCCATAGCATTTTCCTTTCTGTCAGTTGGGAAGGTTTATTTCTTCTGTCAGCGGAATGCCGAGCGGCACCTTGCGGCCGAGCTGGCAAAGCCTGACCGTCATCGTGTCGGCCAGCATCCCGAAGTCGTCCGCCTGGTCGCTCGCCGCGTACAGAAATTCCGGAACGCCCATCTCGATACGCCGCACCATTGTCGCGCCGTCGAACAGCTCGAGCCGGTAGCGCT
This sequence comes from Martelella mediterranea, assembly GCF_021021415.1. Taxonomy (GTDB): domain Bacteria; phylum Pseudomonadota; class Alphaproteobacteria; order Rhizobiales; family Rhizobiaceae; genus Martelella; species Martelella mediterranea_C. The sequence goes on from NZ_JAINWJ010000005.1 coordinate 202,713, forward strand.
CGACATTCTCGTCCAGCGGTATCTCGGCCGCCGCCCAGTCATCCGCGTCGAGCCGCGACCGTCTGATCCAGCTGAAATGAATGTCACCGGACGTCAGCCGGCGCGCGCGCAGATGAACCGGCGCAAGCGGCGTCTCCGCCCGCAAGCCGCCGGCGAAGACGTAGGGCCCCTTCGGATCCTGCTGCCCATAGGCCGCCTCGATCACATAATTGCGCGCTAGTCCGATGTGCCGTGCGCTCACGCCGACAGGGATCACCGCATCGCCCAGAACAACCGCATCATTGCCGGCCAAGGCCCCGGCACCCATGGCATCCTGGGTCCCGTGAAGCCCCCGCAGCAGGCCGGCGAGCCGCCAGCGCCCCGCTGCTATCTCGACAGCGTTGAGAAAACCGATAATCTCGAAAACGCCGTTACCGGCGCGAACCGCGATCCGGTTGGCTCCGCTCAACACAGCGTCTTTCGAAGCCGAGGAAAGGCCGCCAAAATCGAGGTCGACGACCAGATCCTCGAAGAAGTCAAACCGGCCGCTCACGCCAGGCGACAAATCCTCGGCCAGACGCGCGGTTCCTGCCGGCCGCTCGATCACCACATTGGCTCCATAACCTTCCGTGGTGGCGGACGACGAAACGAAGATGCGGCGCCATGGCCTCGCAAACGCAGCGATGCGCGCAAAGCTCTCCGCCGCGCCGCCGCCGTCCCGGGCGAGATCCAGAAAGACCACCCGCGGCGCAAATCCGTCTGACGCATCCTCGTGAACCCGCCCCCGGTCCACAGGCAGGAACCGCGCGCCCGCAAGCGGCGCAAAAGAGCGCGCCTCGATCTTCAGGGTCTCGCTAAGCTCGGCGCGCGTGACCATGAACCGGCCAGCCGGCCCGTCGCTGATACGCACGACATCGCCGACTTCCAGGCCGCGCGCCTGCGGAGACAGATCGATCGAGAGCGTACGCACCGCAATCCGGTTCTCCCGCAGCATGTCGCCCGCCAGCGCCAGCGCCGTGGTTTCCGGCAGCACCGTGGGCAGCGCATAGCGCAACACCCGATCATTGACGGCAACAGCGCGGCTGGAACGCACATTCGCCTGCTCATAATCAGTGAAAGGATCGAAATAGGAGACTACCGCCTCGCCGGCGAGGTCGCTCTCATGGCTGCGTGTTTCCCTGAAGCGGCCGGCCTCCTCGCGCTCCGCCGTCACGTCGATCGTCGCCGGCGGCAGGCTCGCCCTGAGCCGGGAGCGGAACTGCAACACGCCGCCACGTTCGATTGTATCGGCGGAATACAGCGAAAGCAGCGGCTCGAGCAGATTGCGGGCGCTGTCGATATCGGCCTGCTGATAGCCCGTCAGATCGCCGTTCAAAAGCCGCACGTCACAATCGTGGAAACCGTGGTCGGCCAAAAGCGCGCGCACCGTATCGGCAAGCGTCGTCGCCCCCAGCCGTCCGTTCAGCCAGTGGCCGGTTGTCCAGTTGTCGCCATCGGTCCACAGGTCAGAGTTTTGGGGGAAGGCGGGATAGGGCCTGATATCCCAGCACCAGAGGAAAATATGCCCGAAATCGACGGGCGTCTCCACGGTTTCAAACCGGGAAAGCTGCGTCTCCAGAAACCTGCGCTGCTCGGCATCCGAGCGCTGACCGCTCGAAAAATACGGAAACGCCGATTCCGCCGATTTCGGATCGGCGAACACATTCGGCTGGCCGGCACCCTTGTCGACAGCCGCACACCCGAGTTCGGAAAACCATACCGGCTTGGACATCGGCATCCAGGCCGTAGGAGTCGGCGATTCCGCCCCGCCGACGCGGTTATAGTGCGGGTTCGCCCACCAGTTCTGGATATCCTTGTAGCGATAGACCCAGGGCTTGCCCGCCAAACCATCGGTGATCGGCGTACGAATACGCGCCGCCCGATCCGCATCGCTGGCATAATACCAGTCATATCCTTCGCCGCCGGCAATCTGACCCCGGAAGCCCTCCGGATCGTTCGCAATATTGAAACCGTCAGGATTTTCAGCGCCCAGATCGCTGTCGCGCCAGTCCGAAATCGGCATATAATTGTCGATGCTGACCGCCGCGATATTGTGGTTCGCCCACAGGGGATCGAGATTGAAATAGACATCGCCGCTGCCATCGGCGGGATGGTAGCCGAAATATTCGCTCCAGTCGGCGGCATAAGTCACGCGCGCGCCAAGTCCCAGAACGGAACGCACATCGGCCGCAAGCGCGATCAGCCCTTCCACGAACGGAAAGGCATCGCTCCCGTCACGCACGGAGGTGAGCCCCCGCATCTCGGAGCCGATAATGAACCCGTCCACGCCCCCCGCGGCACCCGCCAGATGCGCGTAATGCAGAATGAACCGGCGATAACCCTTGTCATCGCCCGTGAAATTCACCCCGCCGCCGAAGGTGTTGAACTGATGGTTTTCCGCCGTTCCCAGAAACGCCTCCACCTGGGCACGGGCAGAGGCGCTGCGGTCGGTGGTGCCGGACTGGCCCGGGGCGGGATGGCAGCTTATCCGCCCGCGCCAAGGGTAACGCGGCTGCTCGGAGCCGCCATGCGGGTCGGGCAGACCGTTGCCCGCCGGCACGTCCATCATCAAAAACGGATAGAGATAGACCTCGATGCCGCGCGCCCTCAGATCGGCGATCGCCGCGATCAGCCCTTCATCATTGGGCGTGCCGCCATAGGCCGGACCGCCATCATGCGTGGAGACGATATGCGCCTGGCCGCGCCCAATGCCCGACACCCGCCAGGGCGTGCTCTCTTCCTTGCGGAACGGCGTTTCCACGCCAGGCTCGATTCGGCATTCCCCTGCCCTCAGGTCAGAGCCGAACCACGCCACCACCAGCGCCACCCGCTCCAGGTTGGGGCACAACGCCATCAACTCGTCGATCGAGGCTTCCCAGTCGGTCGCCCGCGTCAGCGTGTTGCGGTTCATGATCCGCTGCTGGCCGCTACCGAGCGCCTCGGTCACGGGAAACGGGCAAAGCCCATGCTCCGTCGCCCCCGGAATGATCGCGAGCGCCCGGATCTGGCTTTCCAGCGACCCCGTCGGTTTCAGCACCTCGAACTGGATCACCGGTATCCGGTTGCCGAACGTGTCCAGCGGCAGGCGCTCGAACACGACATAGCAAAGCCCGCGATAGGCCGGAGCATTGCCGGCCCCCTGCTTCGCCTCGATCAGCGGATCGGGCAACTGGCTGTCCGAGCCAGGGTAAAACCGCATCTCGATATTGGCGAGATCGAGTTCGCGACCGTCCGCCCACACGCGCCGGATCGCCGCCACCGGTCCCTCGCAGAGGCCATAGGCAAAGTTCCCGAAATAGGCGAAGCTCTCGACCGTCGAGCCCGCGGCCTTGCCGCCGGTGCGCTCCTCGGTCACTTCCTCTTCGAACCGCGTTGCCCAGATCAGCGTTCCGCCGATGCGCGAGGTGCCGTAAACTCGGGGGATCGCAGCGCCCTCCTCCGCGCCGCCAATCCGCGCGCTTGAAAGATGGCTGCCTTTTATCTTCTGCCCGCCGGAAAAGATCATACCGTCAAGCGCATTGCCCGCAAGAGCGCCGAGCGCCCGGCCGGCAACCGCGCCGAACGGGCCGAGCAGCCCGCCGAACACGGCGCCGGCCGCCTGAAACACGAGTGTTGCCATGCTGAAACCTCAATCTCGATCGGGAAAGCGGAATACGCCTGCGACCTTGCGCCGCCATGCCGGAACAAGGGCGGAGCGGATTACACCGGCCTGTTCATAGGCATGGATGAAATGGTCGGGACCGCACAAGATACCGGCATGCTTGGCCGAAAACTGCGCCCGCCAGCGAAACAGAAGAATATCGCCCGGCTGCATCTCGTCGATCGCGACCGCCGGTCCGCAATGGCGAAACGCCGCGTCAAGCAGCCGCTCCTCGTTGCTACGCTCCGCCCAATCAGCGGCATAGGGCGTTGCCGGCTCAGGGGCCGAACCATAGAGCTCCCGCCAGACGCCGCGTATCAGCCCGAGGCAATCGCACCCAAGCCCGCACTCGCTCGCCTGGTGGCGATAGGGCGTCCCGAGCCATTTTTCGGCCGCTGCCACGGCCGCGTCGCCAAGCGCCGTCATTTGTAGAGTGCCCGGCCGTCATGCTCGCTCTCGCCATTCACATAGGAATAGGCAAAATCCGGGCCCGGAACATGCGGAAAGCCGCGAAAATTGAGATGATTGCCGAACTTCGCCTTGCAGGTGGAAAACGACTTGTCGCAGCCCGCCGTCAGCCGCACCGCATCGCCGATCTCCGGCGCCGCCTCCAGCGGAAGCCAGAGCTCCAGCCGCATCGACCCGCCCGCCCCCTGATTGGTCTCGATATCCGCTTTCGTGCCAGCAAGCGCACCGCTCTCGAAAGACAGAACGCCAAACGAAAAGAAACCCGCGTCGAATTCTCCGCCGACCGATACCGTCAGTTGCGCATCGCTATCGACCGCGACAACGGTCCCGGTCGCCGTGAACCCCGGCGTGGCCAGGTTAAACCCGCATTTTCCGTCTCCCAACGCCGCATCACAACGGCGCGAGAAACTGCGCCCCTGCGGCTGGGACAGGCGGTGCGTCACAGACCGCAGCTCCGCCGTAAAGCCACCGCCCTCGCGGGTCACTTCGCCGATTTCGTGCACATACATCCGCTGGTGCTCTGACGGGTTGCGCCAGTTGACCAGATAGGCCTCCACCTTCGCCCCGTCATACCGCCCGGCAACCAGCGCTTCCTCGGTGATCGCCGCGCTGGAAAACCCGCCCGCGACCTCGCTGGTACTGGCCGCAAGCCCCTCCTCCGTCTCGAGGTTCGTCGCCGCAAACCCGCTCGCCGCCAGAAAGGTCGTGGATGCGAAGTGGAGATCGTGATCATGTTCGGTAAAGCCCATGACCGTGCCGTCCTTCAGCACAACCCGCCAGCAGGAGCACACAGTGGTCGCATCCGCGGCAAGATGGGCCAGAAGCCCCGCTTCAATATCCCTCATGGCTTCACCTCCACCAGCGGCACCGATGGCACGCTGCCCGCGTTGAATGCCTTCATGTTGATGTCGATGCGGTCGATATCGAAGCGCACCGGCACATCGAATTCGTACCCGGCAAAGATCGCGGCTCCGTTCGCCGGCGGGCTCGCAAACGTCACAATCCCGCTTGCCGCATCGACGGAAAAACCGGATGCGGCAACGCCATCCACCGAGACCTTCACGCTGTCGGCCACCGGCTTCCGGATCGTCCTTGTCCAGGACGCCGCGCCATCGCCATAGGTCTTGATCAGCTGAAAGCCCGTCGTCGCGCCGTCCCCGGTCGCGATCCACTGGTCGCCGGCTGCCGGCTCGGCAAGCGGCCCGCAGGATTTGAAATCGACAGGATCGCGAAACCGGAACCCGTAAAGCTGGCCGCCGCGCGCCTCGAAAAACGCCATCAGCTCATAAAGATCGGCCACCGAACGCACCGCCGAGCCCGCGTCGTAGGACCGCCGTGAATCCCGCCATCGCTGGTTGCGCGACTCGTGGCCGTTGGAGAGGTTGACGATATCGGTGCGCCGCACCGGTCCGCCGCTTACCGAGAGTGACAGGCGCAGCGGAAACCGCACCTCATGAAAACTCGTGCTCATCGCGGCTCCTCAAATATTGCGCTGACCGGAGCGCACCGCCCGCGCCAGCATCGCCGAGACCTGCCCCTCGCTCTTGCGGAAGCTCTCCGCATCCGGCGTCGAGACGTTGAAAACAATCCGCGCGCCACCGCCGCCGCCCGCGGCTACCCCGAGCGAGCCATCGGCCCCGCGCTTCAGCGGCAGGATCGCCTCGCTGCCGGCCTCGCCCATCAGCCCCAGGCCGCCATTCATGCCGAAATAGGTCGGCGTCGAAACGATGCCGCCGGCGGCAAACGGCGTGATCCTGCCCGGCACCCCGCCCTTGGCATGGGCCACGGCCTCCACCAGCCCGCCTGTCAGCGACCCGATCTGGCTCGAGATCACGCCCTCCAGTGGCTTCAGCGCCGCGTTCAGCGCCAGGTCGTTCAACCGACGCCCAAGATCGCCCAGCACCGTCTGCAACCCCTTGCCGCCAAGCGTTGCGTCCTTCAACGCCGTGGTCAGCGCGCCCGCAAACCGGTCGGATTGCGTTTCCAGATCGAGCAGTACGTCGTAAAGCGCGCTGGCGCTCTCGCGTGCGCCATCGATACTCGTCTCGTCCATGTCCATGAAACGTCCTCATCTGTCGGGAAAGCGGGTCATCAGATCGTCGAGGGCCGCCCGCGTCGGATAGCCCTCGGCCGGCGCGAACGCGCCCGCCATCGCCGCGAATTCCATCGGCGACAGCGCCCAGAACGCGTCCGGCGAAAGCCGCAGCGTGCAGAGCCCGGTATGAATCGCCGCCCGCCAGGGGAACGGTTCGGCGACGGGAGGTCGGGGCTCTGCCGCTGCGGCTAGGAAGGGTCCGCCTCCTTCGAGGCCTCCCCTCCCGTAAACGTCACGGTCAGGAGTTCGCCGACAAGGCTTGCATAGGCCGCGACGCCGCCTTCCATGCCCATGGCGGCCACCTCCTCGTCATCGATCGCGTTGCCGCCGCCGCGCAACCCGGCGCCGATGATCGCGATCAGATCGCGTGCCTTCAGCCCGCCCGAGGAAAGCCGGCTTCCGAGGTCGGCCAGGCCGTCTGCCGCAAACGCAGTCTCAAGCTCCGCCAGCGCCCCGAGCGTCAGGCAGAGAATCCGCCGCTCGCCGTCGAACACCGCTTCCACCTCGCCGCGATGGCGGTTGGCCCGGCTGCCGCCGCGGCTCATACCGCCGCTCCGAAGCTCACGGCCCCGCCCGATTCCAGCGCGATCTCGAACTGAACCTCGCCATTGTGCTGGCCGTTATATTCGAGCGCGGAGATCTGGAACGGCCCGGCAACAATGCCAAACCCCGGAATCACGATCTGCGCCTCAACCAGCGCGGCGGAGAAAAACGCCGCGCGCACCGTCTCGTCGGATGCCTGGTCCTTGAAGATGCCCGAAGCCGTCATCGACGCTCGTTGCACGCCCGCGCCGGCCAGCAGCTCGCGCCACCGCCCGGCGCTTTCGGAATCGGTAATGTCCACCGTCTCGGCGTTGAACGCCAGCCGCCGCGACCTCAGGCCGGCGACGGTTTCATACGTGCTGCCATTATGCAGCTTTAAAAGCAGGTCCTTGCCTTTCTGGGCAGTCATGGAACTCTCCGTTGTCTGTCTGAAAATCAGCGGCTCACGCCGGTTCGGTCACCGCGCGAAAGCGCATCTCGGCGAGAAAGTACCCGGTCCGCGTCACCCGCTTCACCCTGGTCGAACGATGCGCAAGATTGACGAGCGTCGCACCGGAGAGCGACAGCGCCGCATCGTCGAGCAGCGCCCTCACCCGGGCCTCGATCTCCTGCAGCGCCTTGCGCCCATGCGCCTCCGACCAGATCTCGATCGTCAGCGCATGCTCGAACAGCTTGCCATCCACCGTCGAAACATCGGTGGTGACGCATTCTCCGAATACGATGGCGGGCAGTCGTGGCCGGCTCAGCAAACGGTCGAAGATCGCATCCGCGCCGATCAACCCCGTCAGCTCGCCATCGCCGGAGAGCACCGCATGGATTGCCGCAAGAAGCACGTTTTCGGGTGAACTCATGGCTCGACCTCCTCGCATCGGCAGACCAGATAGCGCCCGGTCTCATCGGGATCGCGCCAGCCATTGATCCTGAACGCCCGCCCGCCGCGCGTGAGCCGCATCCCCGGCGCCAGATCCGACCGCATCCGCATCCAGATTTCATGGGTCAGGCGAACAACCTCGCCATTGGCCTCCTCATCGAAGGCAATCGAGACCGGTTCGACCCGCGCCCAGAGCTTTGCGACCTCGGACCAGCTTTCCGTCGCACCGCCCTGCCCGTCCGAGGTAAACATCGGGGCCATCAGATCGAGACGGGCCGAAAACGCCCCCGGATCAAGTGTGCGCATCAAAGCCTCCATGCCTTGAGCGGCGCAATCAGCCTGTCATAACCGTCCGGCGTTCCGGCCGGCTGCTGATCGGGCCCGATCGCGCCCCGGAACACGAACATGTGCGCGACATGGCGCAGGATCGCCTGCCTGGCGACCTCCGGCACATCGGCCGCCGCTCCGAAACCCGATGTAAACTCCACCTCGATGCCGTTGACGCCGGCCCGCCATCCACCCATGCCGGGCAGGTAGAACCGCGCCGGCCGCGCCCGGCCGTCAAGCCGTCCGCCGGTGAGCGCTATCGCCGTCGCTTCGCCATCGGCATCATAGGCGGTCACCGCATCGACGCTCTGGACGGGCCCATGCGCCAGCGAAATCATGCCGCTGGCAGGCCATGCATCGCGGTAGAGCCGCCACGTCTGGGTCACCAGCGCAAGGCCGCTCACGCTTTCCAGATATTCCCGCGCGGCCACGATCAGCGCGGCCACCAAATCATCTTCCTCGCTGCCATCTAGGCGCAGAAACGCCTTGACCTCGCTGAGGCTCACCGGCTCTTCCGCCGGCGGCGTTATCAGGGCATAGCTCATCGTCAAAACTCCTCCGGCAACGAAAAAGCCCCGACGCAAGCGCCGGGGCCGATTGATCTGAAGCTGCGGCCCCGGCAGCCTGCCGGGGCCATTCGTCTCACGCCTCGCCGAACTTGATCAGCTTGATCGCCTCGAAGTTCTGCACCCCGCCGCCAACGCGCTTGGTGGTGTAGAACAGCACGTAGGGCTTGGCCGAATAGGGATCGCGCAGAACCCGGACCCCGGTGCGATCGACCACCAGATAGCCGGCGGCGAAATCGCCAAAGGCAATCGCCGTCTCGTCGGTCGCGATATCCGGCATGTCCTCGGCCTCGGTCACCGGGAAGCCCATGAGCGAGGCGGACTGGCCGAGGCCGGCCGGCGGCTGCCAGAGATAATTGCCGTCATCATCCTTGAACTTGCGGATCGTGCCCTGCGTCTTCCGGTTCATCACGAACTGGGCATTCTGACGGTGCGCCGCCTTCAGCGAATAGATCGTCTCGATCAGCGTGTCGGAAGGATCGGCCGCCTTGAACGCGCCATCCGCGCCCGTGGCGACATAGCCGATCTTGCCCCATTCCCAGGCGCTGTCAGCCACATTGGTGTAGCTCAGGAAACCCTTCGGCATGGTCGTCGTATTGCCGTTGATGAAGGCCGCACTCTCCTGTTCGGCGAAGGCGATATCGATTTCGCTGGCGATCCAGCTCTCGACATCCACCGCCGCATCATCCAGCAGCGAGGCGCTCGCCGCCGGCATCGCGTAAAGCTCCATCGTCGGGAAGGACAGCTCGGAAATATCCGGCGTCGCGGTCTGGTCGCGGTCGGCGATCTCGCCCACCCAACCGGCGGTAAAGCCCGAAGCGATGAACGGCTTCTTCAGCACCGCACCGGAAACCTGGCGCACCGTCGCCAGTTGCCGGATCGGCGAAACCGCGGTCAGCCGCCGGCCGATCTCGGTATCGGTCTCATCCGGCACCAGATAGCCGCCATCGCTTTCGGTCGTCGAAATCGCCTTGGCCTCAAGGGCCCGCAGCCCCTGCTCGTCGCCACGACGGATATAGTTCTCGAACGCCGCCTTGTGTTCGCTCGCCGCAAGAGCGTTCGAACGGCCGAGCGACGGGCGCGCCTTCTTCAGCTGCATCTCGTCGATCAACCGCGACTGGGCATCCATGGCGCGGTTGATGCGGTCGACCTTCTCGCGGGTCACCGCATCCTCGCCCATCTTGCTCTCGATTTCACCGAGCCTGCGGTCATTGGCTTCCTTGAAGGCCTCGAAGCTCGACATGAAGTCTTCGAAAGCCTGGTTGATCGGCGCGCTCTTGATCTCCGGCGCAACCTTCATCTGAGACATGGTCACAATCCTGTCCTCTCGCAATTTTCATTGGAATGCGGGCGCGGTGCCTCTGGCACCCGGCCCGTTCGTGGATGTCAGGGCGTCATCATCCGGCTGGCCTGCCGCAGCAGGCCGAGAAGCCGGTCATCATCCGCCCCGTCTGCGTCATTGGCCGCATCCTGCCTGCCAACAAGCGCGTCATAGCCGCCGGCCAGAAACCGGCGCGCCGCCTTTCGGGAGAGGCCGGCATCCCGCGTCAGCCATCGCTCGAATTCTCTGATTGTCGGAAAGATATCGCCCGCCTGCTTCACATTCGCGATCCGCGCCGATGGCAGCATCGGAAATGTGACGATCGATATCTCCCACAGATCGGCCTCCAGCACCCGGCGCACGCCGGATTTCGCATCCGTCCTCGCCCGCACTGTCTGGAAGCCGATCGAAAGTCCGTCGAGCCCGCCCGCCTTCATCAGCGCGTGGACCTCGCGGGCACGCGCCACATCGGCCGAAAGCACGCCCTCGACATAGAGCCCGCGCCCGTCCTCGCGGATCTTCGTCCACGTCCCGATCGGTTCGCAGGGATCGTGCTGGAACAGCATCCGTACGCCGCCCGCGCCGCGCTTTTGCAGCGAGCGGGAAAACGCCCCGCGCTCGATCATGTCCTTGCCGAGATCGATCTCGCCGAACAGGCTCGCATAGCCCGAAAACGAACCGTCGCCCGCAAGGTCGGTCAGCGACAGATCGGCATATTTCAGTTCATCGGCCAGCATGGTGTTCTCGCCCATATCCACTCCTTGAAATTCGCCGGTCTTTTTCAGTAGCCGACAGCCTCGCGCTTCTCCTCGTCGGAGAGAAAATCGGCGCCGGACACCCGGGTCCACAGCGCATCGCGCTCCGCCGAAAGGGCGGAGACCTGGTCGAGATCGACCTCGAGCTTCAGCCCCGTGCCATAAACCGGCGCAAGCCAGCTCGTCAGAGCCGCGGCGGTGCGCGCAATCAGCGGCAGCACCGTCAGCCGGTAGAAGGCGCGGTTCGCTTCCTGGTAGTTGGAATAGGTGTTGTCGCCTGGAATCCCGAGCATCATCGGCGGCACGCCGATGGCGAGAGCGATATCCCGCGCCGCGCCATTGCGGGCCTCGGTGAAGTCCATGTCGCGCGGCGTCAGCCCCATCGCCTTCCAGTCAAGACCGCCTTCGAGCAGCAGCGGCCGGCCGGCGCGCATCGGCCCGGCATAGCCTTCCTCCAGCTCCTGCTTCAGCCGCTCATACTGCTCCTCGGTCAGGTTCCCGCCATCCTTCGGCTGATAGACCAGCGCGCCGGAAGGTCGCGCGGAATTGTCGAGCAGCGCCTTGTTCCAGACCGACGAGGCGTTGTGCAGATCGAGCGCCATTTGCGCCGCCGCCAGCGGCGAAAGTCCCGAATGATCGTCGAGCGGGTGGAACAACCGCATATGCAGCACCGTCAACCCGTCGCCCTCGGCCGCAAACCGGCTTACATGCGCGCCGATCCGGTATTCATAGGCCTCCGGCCACCCGTCCCGCCCTTCGATGATCCGCACCCGGTCAGGCCGCAGCAAATGCAGCTCGCGCAGCGTCTCGCCCACCAGGATCGGCTCGACATAGGCATTGCCGGAAAGCAGCAGATGACCGAACAGCGCCTCGAAAAAGTCCGACCCGCTCATCCGCCCGTTCGGCCGCTTCAGAAGCGCAAGCAGCGGGTGATCGGAGACCAGCGCCCCCTCATCGAAAAGCTGCCAGGGCATCGCCGCCGCGGCCTCGGCGATCAGCCGCACCGCGCGGTGGGCCACCGGGTTCCGCATGAACCCCTCGCGCGACAGCGCGGCGTAGGAACGCCCCGTCCACCGCGCCTCTCCGCTGATCGAAAGCGCCGAAAGCGTCACCGGCGTCGCCTTTTTCTCGGACGCGGAAACCACGTCCGCCGGACGCCGCCCCGGCAGATGAAAGGGCATCTTCATGCCGCACCTCTCTGTTTTCAAAACAAAAAAAGCCCCGGAAAACCGGAGCTTTGAAAAATACAGAAGCGGCAAAAACGCCGCCCAATCGGATGTCGACTATCGCACCGGCTCAACCGCGCAGCCCCCCAAATCTTCTCGCCCCGGAGGGGAGAGATGCCCCGAAAGGGGCAGTGAGGGGGGAACCTAGCCCTGCGAAAAACCCACCGGAACACCGCACGACGGCGCCCCAACAGTTACCCCACAAAACGCGATGTCTTCACCGCCTTGTCGGTATCATAATCCGCCGCCATCCGCATCTCGCGCAACGGCCGCACGGTCGCCGTCGATTTCTGATAGATCGGATGAGCCCGATAGGCCGCCAACGCCGCCTCATCCTCGAACTCGCCATAGACGACGAAATCGACCTGTTCGTCATAAAGATCGCTGCGGGTATTGCGCCCGATTTCGAGCACGCTTGCATGCGGGTTTTCGGTCAGCATCGAAAGCCCGGTCTCGATCGCATCCGCGTCCCCGCCTTCGGGAACCGAAAAGAAAACGATATGTCGTATCATGCCAGACCTCTGCGCTGTTCCGGGATCGGCTAGCACGGGCGATTGCGGCGCGCAAGTCGCTATACGCCGCGCACGCGCGGCATCCCGTCGCCCTCCAGAAGCAGCGCCGTCAGCGCCCAGACCAGCGCATCCAGCCGGTCGGGAGACCGCCCCGCCGACAGCCCGTCCGGGCCGAAATCGCACATCTGGTCGACGAGCCTGGCAAAATGGCCGGCATGGCGTACCCGGCCCTGCTCGTAGAGGGCCGCCACCGGCTCGGCGCGGAGAAACTTGCCGCGCTTGGCCCGCACGGTCGAAACCGGCAGCCGTTCGTCCACGCTGCGCAGCATCGCCGTCACCATGTCGCCGCCCTGGTTGATTTCGGCCACCACCCGGTCGGCGTCGAAACGGCGATAGGCCTCCACCACCGCGCGCGCCCATTGCGCCGGCGAGCCGCCTTCGACAGAACAGTCGGCCAGCACCAGCGCCCCGCCGTTTTCCATCCCGCCCGCAACCACGATGCCGCAGACCGAATTCCGCCCGGACCCGGCAGGCGGGTCAACCGCCACAACAATCCGCCCGGACGCCATCGCCCGGCGGGCAACAAGCGCGTCCAAATCTGACCGTCGCCACAGCGCATCCTCGCGATCCTCGATCAGCTCGCCGTCAAGCTCCTGCCGTCCAAGCCGCGTTCCGCCATAACGGCTGGACAGCGCCTTGATGAAGCCCGGCGCCAGATTGGCGCGGTTGTCCGCCGTCGAAATCCGGGTCAGCACTGTGTCGTCTTCCGCCATCAACCGCTTCAACAGCGGCACCGCGCGCGGCGTCGTCGTCACCATCTGCCGCGGCAGGCGCCCGAGCCTCAGGCCGAATTGCAGCATGTCCCAGCATTCCTGCCCATAGCGCCATTTCGCCAGTTCATCACACCAGGCAAAGTGAAACTGCGGACCGCGCAGCGCCTCCGGATCCTCGGAGGAAAACAGATAGGCCACCGCCCCGTTCGGCCACACCAGCCGCCGGCGCGAAATCTCGAAATCCGGCTTCATTCGCCGGGCAATCCGGCAGATCCCGGAAACACCGTCAATCATCACCTCGCGGGCATCGCCCAAAGTCTCCGCCACCAGCGCGATCCGCAATTCGCTCTTCTCGCCATCGGCAATCGCCAGATCATGCACCCATTCCGCACCGGCCCGCGTCTTGCCAGAGCCGCGCCCGCCCATCAGCAGCCATGTCCGCCAGTCTCGCGCCGGCGGCAACTGCTCCGGCCGGGCCAGAAACCGCCACTCCTTGGCGAGAAAGGCTGCATATTGAAACGGATCAGACGGCGCGCTCGCGTTCGGCAAGCTTTCGTTCCGCCAGTTCCTCGGCCCGTTTTTCGATGAGGTCGAGGAAATGGGCTTTGGCATTGTCGTAATCCCTGAAATTCAGTTGGCGCTCTTCCTCGTCCTTGCGGCTGGCCGCCAGCCGCCGCTGCAGCTCGTCGGCCTTTTCCAGCGTGCGGATGATCAGCGCGATCGCATCGGTCGCCGCCTTCACCTCGGCACGCGCATCACCATCATCCCCCTGGACGCCCCGCTTCACTGCCCGCATGCGCAGCCGCTTGAAGAAGGTGAATTGCGCCCGCATCTCCGCCGTCAGGTCGTTCAAAAGCAGCCGCATGTCATCGTCGCCGCCGCCGCGCCGCGTCTTCGGTTCGATGAAATGGTAGCCCGCCTCCGTTCGCCCGGCGCCACCTTCGTAACGCGGATTGCGCGGCCACAGCCCGAACAGCGAGATATCGAATGACTCATGGTCAGCCACAATGAAGCTCCTTCCGGCGCGCCTCGGGAGACCCGCCGTTCGACCATAAAAAAAGCCCGGTCGAGACCGGGCGGCAACAATTCCAGATGGAGCCGTTACCGGCTCGCAGAAGATCAAAAAAGATAGAGCGGTTCCGCCGATACGAGGAAAAGCGGAACCGCTCCAGTCTGAGTGACGGCTAAGTCCGGCGGGAAGGCGAAGCGGGTTCAAACCCGCAAATTCCCGACCGTAGACAGAAGCTACCAAAGCACCGTTACGCCGTCAAGGATTATTTTCCTATGATAGGTATTTTTTCTTATCTTGTGATACCGGGAGAAGGTCTCATCCCGTCTTCTCGCCCGTCAGCACCGGCCATTCTATCAGGTAATCCTCGTAATCCTCCACCGCTACCTTCATCTCGCTGATGGTCTTGTCGCGCGCCGAAATCCCGGCCTGATGCACCGTCTCGCGATCTCCGGAAACCAGATAATGCCACCAGTAGAGATCGCGCCCCTCATGAACCAGCCGATAGGCGCAGGTCGGCGGCAGCCAGGGGATTTCCCGCACGCCCTCCATGTCGAGCTGAATGCATTCCGGCACCGTCTTCTGCCGGTGCTCGTAATCCGAACACTGGCAGCTATGCCCGTCCAGCAGCCGGCAGGCGACCGAGGTGAAGGCCACCTCCCCCGTCTCCCAGTCTTCCAGCTTGTTGAGACAGCAAAGCCCGCAACCATCGCAAAGGGCTTCCCATTCGCGATTGTCCATCTCCTCGAGCCGCTTCACCCGCCAGAAAGGTTCGTCCGCCTTGTCAGCCATTATTCTTCCTTTTCGCCGAACCGCCTATATGCGCGCATCGCGGTTGCGCTTCAACCCGCATCGTGCCGGACATTAGGTAAGTAATTACTGACTTAAACAAAGGTCTTATCACTATCGGTCAATTGCGACAATTTGCCCGCTTGCTAGCATCCACCCATGCGCTCCGGAGGAAGAGCGCTTCTGCGCTGAGGAGAGCGCAGCCCTTTTCACGACTTGGGAGGAGTCTGAATGTCTCGCTTTATCATGAACCGGCGCAGCCTGCTGAGAGCGGGCGCGGCCGCCGGCATCACGCTCGCCACACCCATGCATTTCGTCCGCGGTGCCTATGCCCAGGACAAGATGTCCTGCAACATGCCGACCGGCAGCAATGTCGTGCTCGGCTTCAACGTGCCCCAGACCGGCCCCTATGCCGATGAAGGCCTCGACGAATTGAAGGCCCTCCAGCTTGCAGCCAAGCACTTGAACGGCGAAGGCGATGGCGGCATGCTGTCGACCTTCTCCTCGAAAACGCTCAAGGGCAACGGCATTCTCGGCAAGAAGGTCGATTACGTCACCGGCGACACCCAGACCAAGTCGGACGCGGCCCGTGACGGCGCCAAGCGCATGATCGAAAAGGACGGTGCGGTGATGATCACCGGCGGTTCGTCCTCGGGCGTCGCCATTGCCGTGCAGAGCCTCTGCCAGGATATGGGCGTCATCTTCATGGCCGGCCTGACGCATTCCAACGACACCACCGGAAAGGACAAGCGCCGCTACGGCTTCCGCCACTTCTTCAACGCCTACCAGTCTGGCGAAGCGCTCGGTCCGGTGCTTGCGAAGGAATACGGTGCGGATCGCCGAGCCTATCACCTCACCGCCGACTATACCTGGGGCTGGACCCAGGAAGAATCGATGAAGAACGCCACCGAGGCGCTCGGCTGGGAAACCGTCCAGACGGTCAAGACCCCCGTCGGCGCGGGCGACTTCTCGCAGTACATCACCCCGGTTCTCAATTCCGGCGCGGATGTCCTGATTCTCAACCACTATGGCGGCGACATGGTCAATTCGCTGACCCAGGCCGTCCAGTTCGGCCTCAAGGACAAGCAGGCCAACGGCAAGAACTTCGAAATCGTCGTGCCGCTGTTCTCCGACCTGATGGCCAAGGGCGCGGGCTCCGCCGCCGAAAACATCCTCGGCTCCGCCAACTGGCTGTGGTCGCTCGACAATGACGGCACCAAGGCCTTCGTCCAGTCCTTCGGCGCGGAATACGGCTTCCCGCCGTCACAGGCCGCCCAGACCTGCTACGTTCAGGCCCTGCTCTACGCCGACGCCGTGGAACGCGCCGGCACCTTCTTCGCGCCGGAAGTCATCAAGGCGCTTGAGGGTTTCGAATTCGACGGCCTCGGCAACGGCCCGACGCTCTACCGCGCCGCCGACCACCAGTGCATGAAGGATTGCCTGGTCGTGCGCGGTAACCCGGACCCGCAAAACGAGTACGACCTCCTCAAGGTGGTCGAAGTCGTGCCGCGCTCGCAGGTCGATTACGACCCGTCGATCTTCGGCGGCGAGCTCGGCCCCGATACGGCCAAGCAGTGCTGATCTCGGCCAGATGAACAACGGACCGGGCGCCAAATCCGCGCCCGGTCCCGCGCATCAAAACAGCGGATAGCGGGTAATGGACGCCATCATCATTCAAATTCTGAACGGTCTGGACAAGGGCGCGGCCTATTCGCTGATCGCGCTTGGCCTGACCCTGGTCTTCGGCACGCTCGGCGTGGTCAATTTCGCCCATGGGGCGCTGTTCATGCTCGGCGCGTTCTGCGCCGTGGCCTTCAACGCGCTGATTTCGTGGCCGGTCCAGCCGCCCAAGGAAGAGGGCGCGCTGTTTGCGCCCCGCGCCATCCCCTACATGGAATACGCCTTCGGCGATGTCGGAGCCACGATCATCAACTGGTCGGTACCCTTGTCGATCCTGCTTGCGATCCCGGTCATGCTACTGATCGGCCTCGTGATGGAGCGCGGCCTGATCCGGTTCTTCTACAAGCGCCCCCACGCCGACCAGATTCTCGTTACCTTCGGCCTCGCGATCGTTCTGCAGGAGATCATCAAGAAGTTTTTCGGCGCCAATCCGATCCCGCAGACCGCCCCCTCTATCTTCTCCGGCACCGCCAATGTCGGGGCCTGGATCGGCATGGCCGACGCCTTCATCGTCTATCCGTGGTGGCGCCTCATCTATTTCGTGACAGCACTCATCATCATCGGCGCCGTCTTCGCTTTCCTGCAATTCACCACCTACGGCATGGTGGTCCGCGCCGGCATGCGCGATCGCGAAACCGTTGGCCTGCTCGGCATCGACATCGAGAAGCGCTTCACCGTGGTCTTTGGCATCGCCGCCGTGGTCGCGGGGCTTGCGGGCGTGATGTACACGCCGATCCTGCCGCCGAACTACCACATGGGCATGGATTTTCTGGTCCTGAGCTTCGTGGTCGTGGTCGTCGGCGGCATGGGATCGCTTCCAGGAGCGATCGTTGCGGGCTTCACCCTTGGCATCCTGCAATCCTTCGCTTCGATGAACGAGATCAAAAGCATCATCCCCGGCATCGACCAGGTGATCATCTACCTCGTCGCCGTCATCATTCTCTTGACCATGCCGCGCGGGCTCATGGGCCGCCGCGGCGTGATGGAGGACTAGAACCGCATGTTCGCCAATCTTTCCCGCAACGACTGGCTGCTGTTTGCCATCTTCTCGGCCATCGTGCTCGCCGCGCCCATATTGTTCATGCCGCTCGGCGCCGCCTATCCGGCGCTCCTGCAGAAGTTCGCGATCTTCGGCATCTTCGCCATCGGCTTCAACATCCTGTTCGGGCTGACGGGCTATCTCTCCTTCGGCCACGCCGCATTTCTCGGCGTCGGCTCCTATGCCGCCGTCTGGTCGTTCAAGCTTCTGACGATGAACGCGATCCCGGCGATCATCTTCGCGATGATCTGTTCCGGCCTGTTCGCCGCCGTCATCGGCTACGTCACCCTGCGCCGCTCGGGCATCTATTTTTCGATCCTGACGCTCGCCTTCGCCCAGATGAGCTACAATCTCGCCTATTCGGTGCTCACCCCGATCACCAATGGCGAGACCGGCCTGCAGCTTGCGTCCTCAGATCCGCGCATCCTCGACCGGATGTTCTTCGAAGCCGGCGCCGGCCTGCCCTCGCCCGATTTCTTCGGCATCCAGCTTCAGGGCTATGGCGGCTTCTATTTCTGCGCCATCGCCCTTTTGATCTGCTTCTACCTCACCATCCGCATCTTCCGCTCGCCCTTCGGCATGATGCTGAAGGCGGTGAAATCGAACCAGAACCGGATGATGTATACCGGTTTCAACACCCGGCCCTATCTGCGCTCCGCCTTCATCATCTCCGGCATGTTCGCCGGTCTCGCCGGCGCGCTGATGGCCGTCACCGATCCGCTCGCCGGCGCCGAGCGCATGCAGTGGACCGCATCGGGCGAGGTCGTGCTGATGACCATTCTCGGCGGCGTCGGCACGCTGGTCGGCCCGGTTATCGGCGCGGTTGTCATCAAATACTTCGAAAACATCTTCTCGTCCTTCAACGAGCAGGCCCTGCACCAGACCTTCTCCTTCCTGCCGGACGCGCTCGAGACCCCGGTGGTCAAGCTGCTGTCGCTGTTCGTCGGCGATGGCTGGCACCTGACCCTCGGCCTGATCTTCATGGCCATCGTGATCTTCCTGCCCGGCGGCATCATGGAAGGCGTCAAACGTGTCCGCGCCCGCTTTGGCGGCGGCGGCACCGGCAAGGCGGAGGAACAATCCGTCGCCGAAGTCCAGCCTGCGGAGTAGCACCATGGCCGACAGAAACATCGTCCTTCACGTCGACGACGTCCACAAGAGCTTCGGCGGCCTGCGCGCGCTCTCCGATGTCAATCTTGAGGTCGAAAGCGGCAGGGTCCACGCCATTATCGGCCCCAATGGCGCCGGCAAGTCCACCCTGCTCAATGTCTGCATCGGCCGGCTGAAGCCGACCCACGGCAAGGTCGTCTTCGATGGCCAGACGCTGACCAGCCACGCGCCCCACGAGATCAACCAGATGGGCGTCTCGCGCGTGTTCCAGACGCCGGAAATCTTCCCCGACCTGACGCTGATCGAAAACGTCATGATCCCCGCCTTCGCCCGCCGCGACGGTGCGTTCAGGCTGAATGCCATCCGCGCCCTTGCCGGCGAACGGGAAGTGCGCGAGGAGGCCGAGTTCATTCTCGAGGATATCGGGCTTTCCGCTCGCCGCCATCACGAGGCGGGCTCGCTGTCGCGCGGCGACAAGCGCCGGCTGGAGCTCGCCATGTGCCTGATCCAGAAACCTAAGCTGCTGCTTCTCGACGAGCCGACCGCCGGCATGGCCCGCCACGATACCAACCGCACCATCGAACTGCTTCAGCGCATCAAGGCCCGCGGCATGACCAAGGTTATCATCGAGCATGACATGCATGTCGTGTTCTCGCTTGCCGACAGGATCTCGGTGCTTGCGCAGGGCCGCATCATCGCCGAAGGTTCTCCTGATGAGGTGCGCGGCAACCCGAAGGTCAAGGAAGCCTATCTTGGCGAGGCCGAGGCATGAATATGCACAGCAACAATGTCCGCGAGGAGCAAAACCGGATGGCCACCGAAAAGGGCGATGCATTCTTCAGCGTCCGCGACATTCACGCCTGGTACGGCGAAAGCTACATCGTTCAGGGCGTTTCCTTCGATATCGCCAAGGGCGAAGTGCTCTCCCTCCTCGGCCGCAACGGCGCCGGCAAGACCAGCACGCTGCGCACCCTCGCCCGCCTCGACAACCCGGCTCTGAAGAGCGGCGAAATCTGGCTGAACGGCGAACCGCTCCACAACAAACGCGCCTTCCAGGCCGCACAGATGGGCGTCCAGCTCGTGCCGGAGGATCGCCGGATCATCGGCGGGCTGACGGTCGAGGAAAACCTCGTTCTCGCCCAGGTCTCGGGCGAGAAGGGCTGGACCCTCGAAAAGATCTACGACCACTTCCCACGCCTTGCCGAGCGCCGCAAGCAGGACGCCGTCACCATGTCCGGCGGCGAGCAGCAGATGCTGGCCGTCGCTCGCGCGCTCGCCCGCGACATCAAGATCCTGTTCCTCGACGAGCCCTATGAGGGCCTCGCCCCGGTGATCGTCCACGAGATCGAAAGCATCGTCCGCCAGATCCGCGACCTCGGCATCACCACCATCATCGTGGAACAGAACGCCGTCGCGGCCCTTCGCCTCTCCGACAAGGCGGTGATCATGGACACCGGCCAGATCGTGTTCTCCGGCACCGCCGCTGAAGTGCTCGACAACGCCGAACTGCGCGAGGAATATCTGGCGATCTGAGGCTCATGCCAGTCGCTCTATCAACCTCACCGCATAGCCCCCAACCCTTCTCGCCCCGGAGGGGAGAGATGTCGCGAAAGCGACAGTGAGGGGGGAGTACATCTCCGCGAGCGCCCTCACGAGACGAAATTCCTCACCACCCTCACTGCCCCTTTCGGGGCATCTCTCCCGCCAGCGGGAGAGAGTATTGGGAGCAAGCCTCATCGCCATCGATCCGTCGCCGCCTTCAAAAAGCAAGCGCGATTCCGGCACCTTCCGAACCGCGACGCCCCTCTCCCTTCGCTATGGTTAACATCTTTATAACGTTTTCTCCCTAACCTGTTGTCGATAGAAGACATTTGTCGGGGAGTACGGCCTTGGTCGATCGGTATCGCGAACTTGAAGGGCTGAAGAACACGCGCAATCTCGACGTCGTGCTGATGGCCACGGTTTCGGGCTTCGGCTCGCTCGACAATCCGAGCGCCGCCGAACGCCGGCGCTTTGCCGAACTCTTCGGGCCCGTCTACGAGGCCTCATCGCCCGAGGCGCGCCGGCAGGCGGTCGCCGCCCTTTCCTGCCACGCCCACGTGCCGCAGGATGTCTGCCGCTATATCGGCAGCTGCGAGATCGCGGTCGCGGCCCCCTTCCTCGCCCGCTCGCCCGCCATCACCGACGACACGCTGATCGCCCTGATCGAGACCACGACGGAGGAACATATCCGCGCGATCATCCACCGCCCCGACCTGTCGCAGAAGGTGATACAGGCGCTGATCGGCGCACGGCGCGAGGAAGAGCGGCAGGAGCCCGCCGGCAATTTCGACATCGACACCGGCACCCGCGATGACAGCGAGGCGCTGCGCCGCACGCTGAAGGCCATGGCCGCCGGCACCGGCGACGCCGATCGCCTCGGCGTTTCCACCCTCACCGAGTTGCAGACCGCCCTCCTGGTCCGCTTCGCGCGCCGCGCCGAGAAGCCGTTCTTCACCGAAACCTTCACGCGCGCGCTTGGCGGCGACCGGGTGCTGGCCCGCCGCATACTCGAAGAACCCACCGGCCAGCGTCTCGCCGTCGCGCTGATCGCGCTCGGCATGAACCATGCGGACACAAGCTACGTCCTGCCCCGCGTCGCCACGATCGACCGGCAGGACAATGAAACAACCGAACACGCGGCCGAAAAGCTCGTGGGCTCGCTGAAGCCCGCCGCCTGCATCCAGGAACTGCTCGGCTGGCAGTCTGAGCGCGAGCGTGAAACCCGGGTCGCGGCCGAGAAACAGGAAGCCGCGCGCCGTTCGGCCTGAACCGCCCGGCCTCCTTCAACGCAAGGAGACCCGCTCAGTCCTGCTCTTCATCGGCAATGTTGAAAAAACCGTCCACATTCTCGCATTCCAGCACCACGACCCAGAGATCGCTGTCGAAACGCATTTCGCGTTCCAGCATCTCCGAAACTTTGTCCGATGATGCTGCGTTAAGCCGCCTCTCGAAGACCCGATCCTGGACGCCCTCCTCCGCAAAGCTCTGCGGCGCGGGCAGATAGAGGCTCTCGGTGCCATCGCGGAAAATCTGCCGGATCGCGATCGCCCCGGCTTCTTCCGCCCCCTTGCGCTCGATCACGGCAAAGCCGCCCGCGGCAAAGGCATCGCGCACCAGCGCGGACGCAAAAAAATCTGAACGAAGGCGCATGTCGACCGCTCCCGGATTCCACGAGGTCATCATGGCATGCCCGATGATCGGGCCTTTTGCAACGGCAGATCGGCAGCCCTAAAGCGCGCCGATCTCGCGAAGCTTGTCGCGCACGGCCTCATTCGGCTCGCCCGTTTCCGGCAGCCGGTAGTGTTTCTGGAATTCGAGGATCGCCGCCCGCGTCGTCGCCCCGGCAACGCCGTCGACCACCACGCCGTCATAGGCGATATTCACCAGACCGCGCTGGATTTCGACCACCATCGGATCGGCGACAACAACGCCGGCCCCGCCAGACGGCGCGGTTTCCGCCTTCAGGATATCGGCAACCGGGTCAGGCGATGCGGCGGTCTCCGGCCGCGGTTCCGGCAGCGGCGCGGATAGGCTGAGCAGCGCCACCACTTCCTCGTCGGCCTCCCCGGTCGGCGTGATACCGCTATCGCTCTGGAATGCCCTGATCGCCGCTTTCGTCATCGGACCGGTCACCCCGTCCGGCTTGCCCTTGTAATAGCCCCTCGCGGCAAGCGCCTGCTGAAGGGCAAGGATATCCGGTTCATCGTCAACCGGCGCTGGCGGCGGCGGCGCTGAGGCAGTCACATCCTGTTCGATCGCGGCGCTCGTTGCCGGCGGCCGATTGGCCTCGACCTGTTCGAGGATCGCCACCAGATCGTCCTTCGGCTTTTCGGCGGCGACGGTCTCCCCGTCCTCGAGTTCGATGCGGAAACTCTCGAAATCCGTGGCCTCCGCCATCCGGCGGCCGGGCACGGCATAGGGGTTGGCCGGCTGGCGCGTCTTCATCATCGGGCTCGGATGCGGCCCCGGCTGATACCAGAGCGCATTGGCCGATACGAAGCTGAAGACCACGCCGAACACCAGCGGCCCGCCGATCTTGCCCGGATGACGCGCCGCCATGCCACCCAGCGACGACGCGGTGCGCCCGATCAGCGAGGGCGTCTTCTTCCCGCGCTTTCCGGTTTTCTTCGTCGTCTTTTTCGCCATTCAGTCCATCACCCGCATTTCGTCGCTTTTCAAACCATCGGCATCCGGTCACGCCTCTCGCCGCAGAAAATAGACCGCGGCTGTTAACGAAGGGTAATGGAGCAGGCCTCCCACTGCCAGCGTCGCGCGCGCCGCCACCCCCTTTGCAATCAAAAAAATCTTCGAACATGGTTAACAGGGTACGTGTCCATAACCCGTCAAAAGGCACCCTATTTTCAGAATAGGTAATTGTTTTAATTTACATATTTCATCTCACTCTCATGCTCGCGCAGTGAGGTGCCAATCATGTGTCCATTTTCACGCGCCCTTTTAGCGGCTCATTTACCGTCTTAGGTTAAGTGTGGGTACAACGCTTGCGGGCACAACCAACAGGCCGGGGGCCGATGAGATTCCTGCTGAAATCCGCATTCATGATTTTCGTTCTGCTCCTGCTGGTGCCGTTCTTCGCGCCGCTCATGCTGGGGGGTGCTGCAACGCGTGAGCAACAGGCGCTGCCAAGCGGTCAGGATATCGGCGGCGCGGTCTCGGCCGCGCGCGGCACGTTCGAATATATGAGCGGCATCTGCGACGAACGCCCCGACGTCTGCAATGACGGCTCGGGCATTATCAGCTTTCTCGGCCGCCGCGCGCGCCAGGGCGCGGAGATCGTCTACATCTATCTGGGCCAGCATTTCGGCGACAAGGCCCCGCAACCCGCGCAGGAAACCGCCGCCGCGCCCAAGGTCGCCCGGCCCGCCGCGCCGGAACCCGTCGCCGAGCCAAAGCCTGTCGTCGAAACGCCGCCCGCAGTGGTTGCCGGCAATACGCCCGATCTCATCCAGACCGGCGCGATCATCGGCCAGCCGGCCAAGATCGAGACTCCTGTCCGCATCCCCGGCCTGCCCGACAACGTCCCCGTGCCGACCCCGCGTCCGCGCTGAAACACCGGCTAATTTATTCTTCCTGCGCCCCGCGCATTTCAATTCCCGCCACATCGAACTATATCGGGGCGAGAGCAATCGAAAGGCCGGATGATGAGCGACAAACTCAAGCAAATTATCGACGACTTTTCCTTTCTCGATGACTGGGAAGACCGCTACCGCTACGTCATCGAGCTCGGCAAGGCCCTGCCGGACCTGCCAGAGGACGAGAAGATCGAGGACAATCGCGTGCATGGCTGCGCCAGCCAGGTCTGGCTGGTGTCGAAGACGGGCGAAGGCGAGGACCCGGTGATGGAATTCAGAGGCGACTCGGATGCCTTCATTGTGCGGGGCCTCGTATCAATCGTGCTCACCGTCTATTCGGGCCACACCGCGTCGGAAATCGCGAAGACGGACGCCATCGAAACCTTCCGCAAGATCGGCCTGGTCGATCACCTCTCCGCCCAGCGCGCCAACGGGCTGAACGCCATGGTCACCAAGATCCGCGAAACGGCGGCGCGCAAGCTCGCCGCCTGAACGGGTTTATTCCTCCGCGAAAAATGCCGAGATTTCGGGCCGGTAGCCCTCCGCGCCCCAACCGCGAATACCGGTCTTGGCCGGCGGCGGCGCGTAGTGGCGGGCAAGCGCCAGCAATGCCGTGCGCACCATCAACTTGGCGGAGCGGACCGGCCATTGCCGCTCGCGCTCGATCTGTTCAAGCCCTTTCATGAAACAACAGAAATCGAGCGCGATATCGGCAAGCTCCGGGCCAACCGCCTTCAGCGCCCGCGCCACGCGGCTGCGCGCGTCGATCGCCGTATCCGACATTGCTGAGGGGGCGGCAAAGCGACCGCGCCCGCGCGTCTCAAGCCGCGGCTCCAGCGAAGCCGAAATTCGCGGCTGCATCAGCGCGCGGTTGAAATCCTCCGCCAGCCGCTCGCCAGCCGCAAACGCGTCGGGCGTCAGGAATGGAGAGCCATCGCGTGCCTTCAGCCGCGCCAGCTTGTCCAGTGGCGTCTTCTCGCCCAACTCAGCCGTCATGGCGCACCTCGGCGGCAATGACCACGTTATAGGCCAGCCGCTCGACGGCGGCGATGAATTCGTCGAAAGACCGGTCGTCGCGCCGGTCCTCGATCACGCGGCAGGAATAGGCCACCGTTGTGCGATCGCGCCCGAACGCAAGTCCGATCTCGCTGAGCGACAACTGCAGCGATACGTGGCAGACATACATTGCGATCTGGCGATAATGCGAGACGGAACGCCGCCTTTCGGCGCGGATCGAAATCCGTTCGCCGGCGACAAGCGCCATTTCCTTGGTGATCAGCAGAACAATGCGGCAAGCCTTGCGGATATCCGACATCTGGCTTGCCCTCTCGATGCACCAGGCTGGCTGATGGTTCAGGCGTTGATGGAAGGTCGTCGCGACCGGCGATGCTACGCGTTGCTCGTTCATGTCAGCTCCCTGAGAAATAGGATTTTATTCTTACATCGGCGCCGGAAGCGGGGACATAAAGAGGGGTACCCTCGAAACCGCCTGTTGTTTTTGTTTACTTATTTTCCTCCATAATAGGATTATTTTCCTACTCTCTTCAACCGTTTACCTATGCGGGCATTGCATGAAGGTAAACACAACCTTAGGGCAAAAGCCCACGATAGGATGCCGGCATTTGCTAGCGCTCGCACACAAAAAAATGCCAGCAGTCTCTCGACCGCCGGCATCCAGATTCGGAGCGAAATCGTTTTGTCGCGGTTAGCGCCCGCGGCGCTGTCCGAGACCCATTTCCTTGGCAAGGCGGGAACGCGCCTCGGCATAGGACGGCGCCACCATCGGATAATCCGCCGGCAGGTCCCACTTTTCGCGATAGGCATTCGGGGTCAGGTCATGATGGGTCATCAGGTGACGCTTCAGCGACTTGAAGCTGCCGCCGCATTCCAGACAAACGAGATGGTCGCCGCTGATCGACTTGCGAACCGAAACCGCCGGCTTCTGCTTTTCCTGCGCCTGGGCGGCGGCCTGCGGCTTCGCGGTGTTGCTCAGCGCGGCGTGCACCTCGTGAATGAGCCCCGGCAGATCGCCGGTCTGGATCACATGGTTGCTCACATAAGCGGCCACGATATCGGCGGTCAGTTCCACGAGGGCCTGGTTGTCCTGCTCGATCGTTGCATCCGTCATTCTTCACTCCTGTTCTTTCTTTGCCTGCCCGCGCCCGCAGTTACTCTGTGCAAGGACGCCTTCAGAAAATCTCTTCAAGCAGCGCCGTTGGTCGTCGTCGTTTCTGCGTAGAAATTAAAGCCGCGCTGCACGGAAAACCGGTAGCACAGCCTCACGGATAGGGCCTGATTATTTTCATCAACGCGTGAAATATTCACGCGCTCTTGGACGGAATACCACTTCAATGACAAATGTAAAGTTTAAATCGTCGTTTTAACGTCTTTATTGAAAGCAGCGAAGCGCGACCACGCGATTTCGGGTCTGCCCATGGCATAATACTTAAAAACATTCCAAAGTCACAAAAACCGTGCTGCTAGTCACTGTCTCTACTTTGTAATTTATCTCTGACCGTATTCTCGTATAGCGGGTAGCCAACTTCATGAGAGGCTCGCGCCAGTAGGTGAGCCGAGATCGGCGCCGTTATGATGAAGAATACGATGCCGGCGCAGGCCCGCACGAAAGTGGATATCTCGCCGGCATGAATGCCGATTGCCAGAAAGATCAGCCCTGCGCCGACCGTGCCGGCCTTTGAGGCCGCATGCATGCGCGAATAGAGATCAGGCAGCCTGATGATGCCGATTGCAGCCGTGAGCGTGAAGGCCGCGCCCGCAAGCATCAGGAGGGAAACCAGCCCGGCCAGAAGATATTGCGCCATTTACCTACTCCCCGCTCTTTTCCGCATCGGCCGAAACCACCGGCACGTCTTCGCCCGATGGCCCGGAATCGTAGGCCATTGGATGCGGTTTCACCTTGAAACCCGTCTCGGTATCGGCCCGCATCGCGCTGGAGCGAATGAAGCGCGCGAAGGCGACGGTCGCCAGAAAACCGACCAGGCCGAGCGCGATGGCGATGTCGATGTAAAGCGTGAACCCGGTCCGCACCGCGATCACGATGATGAACCCCACGCCCACGGCAACGATCATATCGAGCGCCAGAACCCGGTCCGGCAGCGTCGGCCCCTTCACCACCCGATAGACTGTCAAGAGCAGCGCAATCGAAAGCAGAACGAGGGACATATCTGCGGCATGCTGTACGATCTCCTCAGGCGTCATCAGGCAAAAGCCTCCCTGATCTTGGTTTCGAAGCCCTCGGCGATGCTCTTCCTGATCGCGTCGGGATCGGCGCAGTCAATCGCGTGGATATAGAGATACTTATTGTCATCCGAAACGTCGACGGACAGCGTTCCGGGCGTCAGCGTGATCATGTTGGCAAGCAGAACGATCTCGAAATCCTTTTCCAGCGTCAGTTCGTAGCGGAATATGCCGGGCTTGACGTTCATGCGCGGCGAGCAGACGAGTTTCGCGACCGACCAGGCCGAGGCCATGAGCTCGTACAGAAACAGCATCAGCAGCTTGAACAGCCGCTTCACGCGCGAGAAATAGCCTGTTCCGCCGATCTGATGGCGCACCAGTCCGACCGCGATCGCACCGATGATGATGCCGAAGAACAGATTGTGCAGCGAGGCGCTGCCGGTTACGGCAACCCAGAAGATCGCCAGAACGAGATTGGAAAGCAGTATCTTCATTGCACGCTTCCTCCCGGGAAGACCGACAGGAAATACCCCTCCGGCGAAAGAATCCCGCCAATCGCCTTAGCCGTCAGGTCCAACACCGGCTCCGGATAGAGCCCGAAGACGACAATGATGGCGGAAAGGCCGATAATCGGCAGCCACTCGGAAAAAGGTATCCTGAGCGTCTCGGAAACCTCACCCTCTGCGGGCCGCCAATAGGCCAGCAGAAATATCCTGCCAAGCGCGATCGTCGAACAGAACCCGGCAAACAGGATGCCGGCGGCGAGCCACCACGATCCGGTTTCGACGCCGGCGCGCACCAATATCGCCTTCGGCCAGAAGCCTGAAAACGGCGGCAGTCCGGCGGCTGCGAAAAACGCGCCGAGGCTGAGGCCGGCAAAGACCGGATAGCGCTTGTAGATGCCGCCGATCTGGTTGAGCGAGAAGCCGCCGGCGAGCCGGCCGGCAAGGCCGGTGATCAGATAGAGCAGCGTCATCAGTATCATCGAATGCAGCGCGTAGAACAGCGCGCCCTGCAGCCCGTCCATGCCGCCGATCGCAACGCCCGCAAGGCAGTTGCCGATGCCGACGATCACGATATAGCCGACAGCGCGGCGGATATCATGCTGGGCGATCGCGCCGAGACCGGCCAGCACCATGGTGAGGAAGGCGGCAAGACCGACGACGGAAGAAAGCGATGCAAGATCGGCCGGCAGGATCATCACCATGACCCTGAGCAGCGCATAAACGCCGACCTTGGTCAAAAGCCCGCCGAACAGCGCCGAAACCACGGTGCGCGGCGTGTGATAGGAAGCCGGCAGCCAGAAATTGACCGGAAAGGCCGCCGCCTTCATGCCGAAGGCCAGCACGAACAGCGCCCCGATCGTCGCGGTCGGCAGCGTCGGGGTTTCGCGCGCCCTGATTGCGATATCGGCCATGTTGAGCGTGCCGAACACGGCGTAGGTATAGGCAACCGCGATCAGGAACAGCGTGGTGCCGATCAGGTTGAGCACCGCATATTTCATCGCACCGTCAAGCTGCTCATGGGTGGAACCCAGGATCAGCAGGCCGAAGGACGAGATCAGCAGAACCTCGAACCAGACATAGAGGTTGAAGATATCGCCGGTCAGGAACGCGCCGGAAACGCCGGCGATCAGCAGCAGCAAAAACGGATAGAACCCGTAACGCCGCCCACTCGCGTCGATGCTGCCAAGCGCGAACACAGCGCCTGCGAGCCCCGCAATGGCGGCGGCCAGCGCGAACAGCGCGCTCATAATGTCCGCGGTGAAGGCAATGCCGAAGGGCGGCAGCCAGCGGCCCGCCACCATGGTGAGCGGGCCGTTTTCCCATACGGTATAGAGCAGCAGACTGTCGATGACGACCAGAAAGGCAAGGGCGGCAATGGCGATCACGGGATGCCAGACGGTGTGCTTGCGGATCATCAGCAGCAGCGCGCCGACGGCGATACAGGTCGCCACCGGCAGGATGACGAGCCAGTCCGTCAGCGACGTCGGCGCCATTGTCAGCGCGGCGGAAGGATCGATTTGGTAAGCGGAAGCTGCCATGGGTTCAGTCTTGATATCCCCGTTCAATAGCCGAGCGGCGGCATGGGCTGGTCCTTGGGCTCCGCCGCCCGCATATCGTCGGTATCATCGGTATTGAGATCCTGATAGGCGCGGTAGGTCAAAACCAGAAGGAAGGCAAAGAAGGAAAAGGCGATCACGATCGCCGTCAGGATCAGCGCCTGCGGCAGCGGGTTTGCCGTTCCCGAGGGCAGCGTGTCCATGCTTTTCGGAATGATCGGCGGCACGAAGCCGCTGACCCGCCCGGCGGTAAAGATCAGCAGATTGACCGCATTGCTGAGAATGGCGATGCCCAGCATGATGCGCACGCTGTGGCGCGACAGCATCAGGTAGATCGCGGCGGTAAAGAAGATGCCGACAAGGCACGAGAGCACGAACTCCATCAGACATGGTCCCTTTCTTCAAGGGCCAGGAAGATCGACGATATCGCTCCGAAAACCACGAGATAGACGCCGATATCGAAGGTGGTGACCGTCGAGATCGGCACTTCCACGCCGTAGATCACCGGATAGATCCAGTGCGCCGTCATGAATGGGGTATGCGCGAAGATCGAGATCAAGCCCGAGAGCGCCGCGAGCAGAAGCCCCGCTCCGGCATAGGCCAGCGGATGGAAATGGATCGCCCGGCGCACCGCCGAGACCCCCATGGCAATACCGAAAATGGCGATTGCCGAGGCCGCGATCAGACCGCCGATAAAGCCGCCGCCAGGCGCATTGTGGCCGCGCAGCAGAACGTAGATCGAAAACAGCATCATCAACGCCGACAGGAATGGCGCCGCCGTTCTGAAGATCAGCGTGTTCATCGGACCTCGCTTTCTGTCGGTTCCTTGGGGGTGGTGCCGGTCCTTGTGTTGCGCAGCCGGATCAGGGCCAGAATGGCAAGCCCGGTGATCATCACCACGGCAATCTCGCCGAGCGTATCCGTTCCGCGGAAGTCGACGATGATAACGTTGACGACGTTGTGCCCGTGGGCGATCACCTTCGAATAGCTGTTGAAGAACTCCGACAGCCGGTCATTGAACGGCACCTGGGTGACGCGCATCAAGAGCAGCGTGAAACCGAGCCCGCAAATGACGGCAAGCGCGCCGTCGAACAGCCTTTGCCCCATCGCGCGGTGGTCGGATGGCGTCAGGTTGAGGCGGGTCATGACCA
This sequence comes from Martelella mediterranea, assembly GCF_021021415.1. Taxonomy (GTDB): domain Bacteria; phylum Pseudomonadota; class Alphaproteobacteria; order Rhizobiales; family Rhizobiaceae; genus Martelella; species Martelella mediterranea_C. The sequence goes on from NZ_JAINWJ010000005.1 coordinate 232,998, forward strand.
GCGTCAGAATGACCACCGACAGGGTTTCGACCATGAACTGCGTGAAGGACAGGTCGGGCGCGCCGAGCAGCAGAAACAGAACGGCCACCGAAAAGCCCTGGATGCCGAGCGTCACGATCGCCGTCAGCCGGTTATGCGCCCCGATCACCGCGCCAAGCCCGATCACGGCAAGCAGCAGGATCACCCAGTGCGCGAGGTGGAGATCCTCCGGCAGGCCCTGCCATACCGGCAATTCGCCGAACGAGAACAGCGAGGCCATCAGCACGGCCGCGACAAGCACGAAGGTCGCGGTGATGTAGAATTCGAGCCGTCCCGGCTGGATCGTCTGCGTCACCCTGAATGACAGTCTCACGAGACCGCGCATGAAACTGTCAAACCAGAGATCCGGCCCGGGGCCAAGCCGCGTCAGCATGCCGGCCATCGCCCCCCTCAACGCGTCAAGCCGCCAGTAGATCACCAGCGCGATCGCGACGGTCAGCACCGACAGCACCAGCGGCAGGCCGATATGCGGGATCAGCGACAGATGGATGCTGATCTCCTCGCCCGCGACGGCGCTCGCCATCGGACCCGAAAAATGGGTATTGAAGTAGTGCGCGAACACGGCGGAAAGCAGGCCGGCAAGGCCGAGCGTGATCGGCCCGAGCCACATCAGCGCCGGTCCCTCGTGGGCGTGTTTCGGCGTCTCGGTCTTCGCGCCGATAAACGGCTTCAGCCCGACGCCGAAGCCGACGGCGAACATCAGCGCGTTGCCGATGATCGCGACGATCAGAAAGATGGTCGCGAACGTTGTTCCGGCATCGAGCGATTCGTAGATCCCTTCCTTGGCGAGGAAGCCCACGAATGGCGGCAGGCCGCCCATCGATATCGCGCCGGCAAGCCCGGCCGCAAAGGTGATCGGCATCGCCTTCGCCAGGCCACCAAGTTTCGTCAGGTCGCGGGTGCCGGTTTCGTGGTCGATCAGCCCGGCGACCATGAACAGCCCGCCCTTGAACAGCGCGTGGGCGATCAGATAGAGCACCGCGCCCTCGACCGCGTGTTCGATGCCCATGCCGGTCATCATCACCATCAGCCCGAGCGAGGCGACGGTGGTGTAGGCGAGCATCAGCTTCAGGTCGGTCTGGCGCACGGCCAGCACCGTGCCAACCAGCAGCGTGACGCCGCCGAACACCGGCAGCACGGTCATCCACGCCGCGGTATCGCCCATGACCGGGTTGAGCCGCATCAGCAGATAGACGCCCGCCTTCACCATGGTGGCGGAGTGCAGATAGGCCGAAACCGGCGTCGGCGCCTCCATGGCGTTCGGCAGCCAGAAATGGAACGGAAACTGCGCCGATTTGGTGAACGCGCCGCCGAGCACCAGAATGAACGCGGCAATATAAAGCGGGCTCTGCCGCAGCACATCGCCGCTTGCCAGCAGTTCCGAAAGCCCGTTCGCGCCGGTGATATACTGGATCGTCAGCACGCCGGCGAGCAAAGCCAGCCCGCCGCCGCCGGTCACCACCAGCGCCTGGATCGCGGCGCGACGCGAGGCATCCTTTTCATGGTCGAAGCCGATGAGCAGGAACGAGGTGATCGAGGTCAGCTCCCAGAAGATGAACAGCATCAGCAGCCCATCGGAGATCACCACGCCGAGCATGGCCCCCATGAACATGAACATGAAGGACAGGAACCGCGCCTGCTGCGGGTGGCCCTTCATATAGCCCCCGGCATAAAGCACGATCAGCGTTCCGATGCCGGTAATCAGCAGCGCGAAGGTCAGCGAAAGACCGTCGATCAGGAAGGAAAAGCGAAGGCCCAGGCTCGGCACCCAGTCATAACCGCCGGTCAGCGCCTCGCCGTCAGCAACGCGCGGCACGAGGCGGGCGAACTGGACCAGCGAAAACAGCGGCAGCAGCGCCAGAAGCCAGGGCGCGAGGGATTTGAAGATGCGGTAGAGGATCGGAGATAAAACCGCCCCGATGAAGGGCAGAAGAAGGGCCAGAAATATAAGTGTCGTCTCACTGGGCGACATAGCATCTCCAAAAATTAGTCTGCCGGGCATCCACGCAACTGAACCTGATCAGTTACGTTAAGTTTAGCATGCGCTCAACCGCGTCCAAGTCTTTTTCACAAGCGCAAAACCGCAAACGCCCTCCATGGCCAGCTTTCCTGCCAAGGCATTGCTTTTTCTGAGCCTACGACACATCTATCGCTACAGACAGCCATTAAACGTGAAAAACCGTTGGAGCGCGACTTTGACAGACATCAATAAACAGAAAAATCCCGCAAGCGAAGAAGAATGGCGCGACAAATTGACGCCGGAGCAGTTTCACATCCTGCGCGAACATGGCACCGAACGCCCCTTTACCGGCCCGTACTGGGATAGTTTCGAAATCGGCACCTATTACTGCGCCGGCTGTGAGACTCCGCTGTTCCGCTCGGATACCAAGTTCGATGCCGGCTGCGGCTGGCCGAGCTTCTTCGAACCGGTCAGGAAGGACGCCGTGATCGAACTGCGCGATGATTCTCTCGGCATGGTGCGCACCGAGATCCGCTGCGCCACCTGCGGCGGCCACCTCGGCCACGTCTTCCCCGATGGCCCCAAGCCCACCGGCCTGCGCTATTGCATGAACGGCCACGCAATGCATTTCGTGCCTGACGAGAAGTAGCCCCAAGCCGCCGTACTTGACGGCGAGCCTCTGCGCCCTCGATCCCGTGTGATGGACGATTGAGGGCGTAACTTTATGTTTTTTCAGGGTTTTACCGCGAAACCGCGACCGGCTTTCGCGCCGCTTTCTTGTATATTAGACAGCGCTAACACGAGAGCGACCGGCTAACGGCAGCGGCACGAGGAAGCCGGTTACCGTCAGCCGGTCGACCCCACGAGACCAGGAGATGCGGCGGACCTGAGCATCATGGGGCAACTGCTTAAAGCAGCTAAAGTAAAGTTGAACGCACACAGAAAATAATCAACCGTTTTTAACAGTTCGCGCTCAATTCAGTCTATTTTATGGTTAATTACGTGAGCTCTATTCGATTAGATTATCGAACGGGAAAGTGAAGTTCGCTTTTCATGTCAGGCAGCGTGCCCAACAGCGCGGTTCACTTCACCCGGCAATGCTCGAGGGGCTTCAGCCCACTTCCATCAACGCCGATTTGAACACCGGGATATCGTCGCCCTCCGCCGAGCCAAGCACACCCGCGCGGGCGCGCTCATCGGCGATCTGCCGCCAGCTTGCATCCAGCATGGTATGCAGCGCATGGATCGCGTGTTCTGCATCATCCCTGCCCCGATCCGGATAGAGGATGGCAAACAGTCCGGCCTCGACATGGCTCGCCGCCTCGCGGCCCCGCAGGTGGTAGCGGATCAGCGACGCCACGGCCGCGGCACTTTCGTCGGCCACGCTTTCGGGAACCCTGAGTACGCCCATGTAAAGCGGTTCTCCGGCCTCGCTCGCCTCGCGCTTCAGCGTGTTGAGCGCGCGGGCAAAACCATCCGGCGCCAGCAGCCCCTCGCCCGCTTCAGTCGGCGGCGCGTCCTCGGCCGCATCCGTCATGCCGGCGCCCATGGTCGCGATGAAACGCTTGCGGCGCAGATGCAGCAGCGCCCGCAGCACCAGTTCGCCGGTTTCGCCTGGCCAGTCCATGCAATCATCCGCGCTGCGGGCGGCGTCGCTGGAGACGACCGACAGCCCGCCCGGCTCCGACAGCGCGAACAGCGGCACGAAGCGCATGCCCGGCACGCAGCGAAGCTGGCCGCAGATCCGCATGGCATCGGAAAGCTGAGGCCCGCCGTGAACGAGCACGAGATCGAAACGGTGACTTGCGGCCAGATAAAGCGCCTCCGGCAGATCGCCGGTGGCGATCGTCGTGGTCAGCGACAGCATGGATTTGAGGATATCCTGCCGAAGCGCCGCGTCCTCGGCGACCACAAGCACCTTCACATTGTCATCGGGCACGGGATCGGCCTGGGTGCGCACCGCGGCGCGCTCCCACGTCCCCGCCTCCCTCTGCAGCGCATTGTAGCGCAGCAGCGCCGAAATCCGCGCAGCGGCGGCATTCAGATTGTGCTCCAGCCCGATCACGTCGTCGGCGCCGGCGCGAAGCGCTGCCAGCCTGAGGCCGGCATCGGCCTTTTCCGGCGTTATGATCGCGACCGGCGCGGCAATGCCCGAATCATGCTCCTTCAAAATCCCGCAGCAGGAGAGCGCCGGCGCGGGATCCTCGTCATCGACGGCGACGAGGATCAGGCTTGCGGCGTTGACCGCCGCCATCATGCCGTCGCTGTCGGAAAAATCGGCCTGGTAGAAACCGACCGGCCACGAACTGAGCATCGCGGCGAGCGTCTGGGCCACAGCCCCCTCGCCGCCGATCAGAACGATGCTTTCTTCGCCGAAGCTATTCACGGTCGTTTCCTCAGGCATCGCCCAGATAGGTTCTCACGGTCTTGATGAAGTTCGGCACCGAAACGGGTTTGGAAAGATAGGCGTCGCATCCGGCCTCGCGGATGCGCTCCTCGTCGCCGCGCATGGCGAACGCCGTGATCGCGACGATCGGTATTGTCGCCAATTCGGCGTCGGCTTTCAAGCTGCGGGCAATATCGATGCCGGAACGCTCCGGCAACTGGATATCCATCAGAATAAGCCCCGGCCGAAACAGCCGTGCCAGTTCCACCGCATCGGCGCCCGTGCGGCTTTCCACCGCCTCATATCCAGAGGCTTCCACCAGATCGCGAAACAGTTTCATATTCAAATCGTTATCTTCTACAATCAGAACCTGTTTCGCCATCTGACGCAATCCCCTGGCACCGGCCCATGGTCCGGCTTGCAACGCGCCGGTGAAACGCTAGAATCGCTCTCACCGAATTATGAGCGCATCATCGACCAAGTTTAGGCCGATTTGGTTAAGAAACGGAAATCCGCGTGCAAAATTTTGCCGATCCATCTGAAAATCCCTCGCGCGAACATGCGCTGGCCGTCGAAATTCTGGTCTGGCTTTCCGGCGAACCGGAGCTTTTGAACCGGTTTTCAGCGCTGACCGGAATCAATATCGGCGAATTGCGCGCGCTCTCGCAAAGTCCCGGCTTCGAAAGCGCCATGATCGGTTTCATCGCCGGGCATGAACCCACGCTGATGGCGTTTTGCCATGACTGCAAGGTGAAGCCGGAAACGGTTTCCTATGCCTGGCAGAAGCTTGAATATGGCGGACAGGTCGATTGAAAACGGTTGAACACGAGGAGCTTTCCGGCCTGCAGATCGGCGACCGTCCCCTGGTGGTTGTCGATGTCGACGAGGTCGTGCTGCAATTCCTCGAGCCATTCAAGGCCTTCCTCAGGGCCCATGACCATGAACTGGTGCTGGAGACCTTCAGCCTGAACGGCAATGTGACCAGCCTTGCGACCGGCGAAAAGATTCCCGATGCCGATGTCGGCGCCTTTCTAACGGCGTTCTACGACGCCCAGGAGGAATGGCAGGAGCCGTTCGACGCCGCGCGCGAAACGCTCACTGGCCTCAGCGAAATCGCCGACGTCCTGCTGCTCACCGCCATGCCGCCGCGCCACCGCGAGGCCCGCCGCCGCCTGCTGTCCCGTTTCGGATTCGGCTTTCCGCTGATTGCCTCGGAGGAGCCGAAGGGCGCGGTGCTGAGCGCGCTTTGCAGCAAGGACCCGCCGGTTCTGATCTTCGTGGACGACATGCTCTACAATTGCCGATCGGTTGCCGAGTCCCTGCCCGACGCGCTGACGATCAACCTGCTGATCAATGACGATTATCGCGCGATGGCGCCGAAGACCGAAGCCCCGTCCGTGGTCGCGACCGGTTGGGACCACGCCGACCGGCTGATCCGCCGCCACATCGCCGAAAACGGTTGATCGCCATCGCAACGCTGCTTGCCTTGCGGCGGTCACGGCGGTAATTTCGGGTGTTCAACCTTTGTTCTGATGGTCATGGCCGAGACGACGCCCACTCCGGAAGCCTTGTGCCGCGATTGCCTGAAGGCGACCGTGGGCGAGGCGCGTCGCTGCCGCCATTGCGGCAGTCCCCGGCTGTTGCGTCACACCGAACTGCATACGTTGTCGATCGCCCATATCGATTGCGACGCGTTCTATGCCGCGATTGAAAAGCGCGACAATCCCGAGCTTGCCGACAAGCCGCTGATCATCGGCGGCGGCAAGCGCGGCGTGGTCTCCACCGCCTGCTATATCGCCCGAATCAGCGGCGTGAAATCGGCGATGCCGATGTTCAAGGCGCTGGAGGCCTGTCCGGATGCGGTGGTGATCCGCCCGAACATGGAGAAATACGTCGCCGTCGGTCGCCAGTTGCGGGCGATGATGCTGGAACTGACGCCGCTGGTCGAACCGCTCTCGATCGATGAGGCCTTTCTCGATCTTACCGGCACAGGCAGGCTGCATCGGGCAAGCCCCGCCGTCACGCTCGCACGGTTTGCCAAGCGCGTGGAGGCGGAACTCGGCATCACCATTTCCATCGGCCTGTCCTATTGCAAATTCCTCGCCAAGATCGCCTCCGACCTCAACAAGCCGCGCGGCTTTTCGGTCATCGGCGAGGCGGAAGCCAAGAGCTTCCTCGCCGACAAGCCGGTCGGGATGATCTGGGGCGTCGGCAAGGCGTTCACCGAAACGCTGAAGCGCGACGGCATCACCACGATCGGCCAGTTCCAGACCATGGAGAAGAATGAGCTGCTGCGCCGCTACGGGGTGATCGGCCCGAGGCTCTACCACCTCGCCCGCGGCGAGGATACGCGCTCCGTCAAGCCGGAACGGGGAACCAAGAGCATCTCCAACGAGACCACCTTCAACACCGACATTTCTGATCTCGAGGAGCTAAGCGCCATCCTCCGGCGCTTGAGCGAAAAGACCGCCCGCCGCGCCAAGGCGGCCGGCTTTGCCGGGCATACGGTGGTGCTGAAGCTGAAGACCGCCGACTTCAAGATCCGCACCCGCAACCGCCATCTGAGCGCCCCCACCCAGCTTGCCGACCGGATCTTCTCCAACGGGCTCTCCCTGCTGAAGAACGAGACCGACGGCACAAAATACCGCCTGATCGGCATCGGCATTTCCGACCTCTGCGACCCCGCCACCGCCGACCCACCGGACCTCGTCGACCCCGGCGCCGCCAAACGCGCCGCCGCAGAGGGCGCGATCGACCGCCTGCGCGGTAAATACGGACTGGCGGCGGTGGAGACGGGCTATACGTTTCGGCCGGACCGGGGGAAGTCGGGCCGAGATGAGTGAGACAAACTCAACGGAGCTTTGTGGCTGAAACAGCCTCGACGTCCGTTTCCGACCCGCCGCCAATAGAGAGCCCCTCAGCCCCGATCTACCCCCTTGAGGGCAGGGTTATCGCACATGACTTTGTCGCATAGCCCCCCAATCTTCTCGCCCCGGAGGGGAGAGATGTCGCGAAAGCGACAGTGAGGGGGGAGCCTATCACCGCGAACGCCTTCACAGCTTTGGGATGCTGCGCCACCCTCACTGTCGCTTTCGGGGCATCTCTCCCGCAAGCGGGAGAGAGTATTGGGAGCAAGCTGCTACGCCATATACGATAACCCTGCCCTGAGCGGGAGATGGCGACAGAGAGGGGTATCGGGCACAAACCGCAACCTCCGAATTTGAGGAAAGGGTTCACCCCTCTCTGCCCCTGTCGGGGCATCTCCCCCTCAAGGGGGGAGATTGTTTGCTGCACGGCCTCAGCCCCGCTCAAGCAGCGCCCTTCTGCGGGCGCATGTCGTTGGCGTCGATGCCGGCGACGACAACGGGCTTCTTCATCGCGTCGCGGCGGAAGGGTTCGCCCAGTTCCTGGTTGAGCAGCACCTCAATGAAGGTGGTTTCCTTGTTGGCGAGCTGCCGCTCCACCGCGGCCGTCAGCGCCTCGGTCAGTTCCTGCTGGCTGCGGACCTGGGCGCCGTGCGCGCCGCAGGCCTTGGCGATCGCGGCATAGGAGGTGTCGCGGTCAAGCTCGGTGCCGACGAAGTTGTTGTCGTACCACAGCGTCGTGTTGCGCTTTTCCGCGCCCCACTGATAGTTGCGGAAGATCACCATGGTGATCGCCGGCCAGGGATCGCGCCCGCAGGCGGTCATCTCGTTCATAGAGATGCCGAACGCGCCATCGCCCGCAAAGCCGATCACCGGCGTATCGGGATTGCCGATCTTGGCGCCGAGGATCGCGGGGAAACCGTAACCGCAGGGGCCGAACAGCCCGGGCGCCAGATATTTCCGGCCCTTTTCGAAGGTCGGATAGGCATTGCCGATCGCGCAGTTATTGCCGATGTCGGAGGAAACGATCGCCTCCTGCGGCACAGCCTGCATGATCGCCCGCCACGCCTGACGCGGCGACATCAGATCCGCGTCGCGGGTGCGCGCGCCGGCATTCCATTCCGTGCCCGGATCGTCATCCTCGTGATCGAGGCTCGTCAGTTCCTGCGCCCAGCGCGACTTGGTCTGGGATACGAGATGCTTGCGGTCCGCGCGCCCGGCATCGCCGGCGGTTTCGGAAAGCTGCGCCAGAATGCCGCGCGCCACCTTGCCGGCGTCGCCCTGAATGCCGACCGTCACCTTCTTGGTGAGGCCGATACGCGAAGCGTTGATGTCGACCTGGATGATCTTGGCGTCCTTCGGCCAGTAATCGATGCCGTAGCCCGGCAGGGTCGAGAACGGATTGAGGCGGGTGCCGAGCGCCAGCACCACATCGGCCTTGGCGATGATCTCCATGCCGGCCTTGGAACCGTTATAGCCGAGCGGCCCCATGGCCAGCGGATGCGAACCCGGAAAGCTGTCATTGTGCTGGTAATTGCTGCAGACCGGCGCATCGAGCCGCTCGGCAAGCTGGATCAGATCCGGGATCGCGCCGGACAGCACAACGCCCGCGCCCGACAGAATCACCGGGAACTTCGCTTCCGAGAGCAGCTTCGCGGCTTCCGCGACGGCCAGTTCGCCACCCGCCGGACGCTCGAAGGCGACAACCTGCGGCAGCTCGACATCGATCACCTGGGTCCACATATCGCGCGGAATGTTCATCTGCGCCGGCGCGGAGTTGCGCCAGGCTTCCATGATCACCCGGTTCAGCACTTCGGGAATGCGCGAGGGGTCGCGGACCTCTTCCTGATAGCTGACGCAATCGGCGAACAGCCGCATCTGCTCCATTTCCTGGAAACCGCCCTGCCCGATCGTCTTGTTGGCAGCCTGCGGGGTTACCAGCAGCAGCGGCGTATGGTTCCAGTAGGCAGTCTTGACCGGGGTCACGAAGCCGGTGACGCCGGGGCCGTTCTGGGCGATCGCCATCGACATCTTGCCGGTGGAGCGGGTGAAGCCGTCGGCCATCAGCCCGGCATTGGTTTCATGCGCGCAGTCCCAGAAGGTGATGCCGGCTTTCGGAAACAGGTCGCTGACGGGCATCATCGCCGAGCCGATAATGCCGAAGGCATGCTCGATGCCATGCATCTGCAGAACTTTGACGAATGCTTCCTCGGTGGTCATTTTCATCGTTGTTTTTCCTTACTTCCGCTCGTCACGGTAATGATAGAGTTGATAGAGGCCCCATTGGCCGAGCCGGCGGAAGGGCGTCTTCCAGCCCTCGTGTTTCAGTTCATTGCCGTAGATCGGCAGGTCGGGGATCGGCTCGCCGGCGACAAGCTGGGCCATGCGGCGTCCGGCCATGGCCGAATACATCACCCCGTTGCCGCCATAGCCCAGCGAATAATAGGCACCCGGCAGGTCCGGCATGCCGGTGATGCGCGGCATCATGTCGTGGGAGACATCGACCCAGCCCCACCAGCTATAGTCGAGCTCGACGCCCGCGAGCGCCGGGAACTTGCGGGTAATCGCATCGCAGAGCCCCTTGAGATGCGCCGGGTTCGAGGCATCGCGCCCGGTGATCGCCGCGCGCGAACCGATCTGCAGCCGGTTGTCGGGCAGCAGGCGGTAGTAGTTACGCAGCGTGCGGGTGTCGGTCAGTGGGGAGAATTTTTTGATGCCGACGGACTGCAGTTCGTCTTCGGTCAGAACGCGGGTGACGACGCTGTTCGACATGATCGGCAGCAACCGGTCTTTCACCCGTGGATGCAGCCCGCGCGGCGCATAGGCGGCCGTGGCGACCGCCACGCGCTTCGTCCGCACCGTGCCGCGCGGGGTCTTCAGATGGTGGACGCCGTCCTTGTATTCCCAACCCTGAACCGGGCTGTCGGTATGCACCTTCGCGCCCAGTTCACGGGCGACGCGCAGATAGCCGAAGGCGAGTTTGGCGGCGTGGATGCCGGTGCCATCCGGCTCCCACATCGCGCCATGGGCCTCCATGTCGCGGGCGACGGTTTCATGTAGTTCCTCGCGGGTCAGCATCCGCGCGCCATAGCCGAACTTGTCGTTCAGAAGCCGCGTCTCGGCCTCCAGCGACGGCATGGCGGATGCCTTGTGGGCGATGTAGTAATGCCCGCCATCCTGCGGTTCGCAGGCAATGGCGTGGTCGCGCACAAGCCCGCGAAACAGATCGAAGGCCTCGACCATCTCGTCGTGCAGCGCGCGCGCCGTTGGAAGGTCCCAGCGCTCGATCCACTGGCTGCGCTTCAGCCGGCCGGCGCTGATCTGCGCCTGACCGCCATTGCGGGTGGAGCAGCCATAGGCCACGCCGTTGGCCTCCAGCACCGTCGCCTTGATGCCGTGCATCTTGGCAAGGTGGATCGCGGTCGAAAGCCCGGTATAGCCGGAGCCGATCACCACCGCGTCGACATCCATGTCGGAGGTCACGGGGCCGTCATCCTCGGGCGTTTCGTCGGCCGTGCCGATCCAGTAGGTCGGCGCGTAGTCGCTGCCCGGGCCGAGCGTGCGGTCGGTCAGGGGATCATAATGCGGATCGAACGGCTTCGATCCCAGGCGTTTTGCATTGACCTGCATGATCGTCTCACATCACTTTGCGGGTATGGCAGGGCGCTGTTTGCGGATCGCCTGCTTTTCGACAATCTGGCCGTCCCGGATCCGGAACAGGTCAACGCCCTGAACCTCGGTGCGGGTGCCGTCGGGATTGGTGGCGCGGAAGGTCCACTGGCTGACGCCGCGCGATCCGTCCTCGGACATGAAATGGCTGTGATCGGCCCACACCACGTCCGGCATCGCGGTCCAGACGCCGACGAAGGCCTTGGCGATCGCCTCCTTGCCCTCGATCCGGTTGCCGTATTCGTGATCGCCGGCGACGGTGAAGAACACACAGTCATCAGCGAAATGGGTCATCACACCGTCGATATCGTGGCGGTTGAAGGCGTCGAAGGTGGCCTTCAGGTCGTCTGCGGAGAGTTTTTTATTATGTGCAGTCATGGGAGTTTTCCTTGCCCTAGTAGCCCATCATTCGCGGCAGCCAGAGAGAGATTGCCGGGAAGCTGGCGATGATGAAGATTGCGATGACCGAGGCGATCGCGAACGGAATTGCGCGCAGGCTGATCCGCTCGATCGAAATCCCGGAAATGCCGGATGCGATGAACAGGTTCTCGCCAAGCGGCGGCGTCTGGAAGCCGACAGACAGCGTGCAGATCATCACGATGCCAAAATGGACCGGATCGATGCCCATCATGTAGGCGACCGGCAGCATCACCGGCACCAGGATCATGATCGCCGCGAGCGTTTCCATGAACATGCCGATGATCAGCAGCAGGCCGATGACCATGGCCCAGATCACATAGAGATTGTCGGTCAGCGACAGGATGCCGCCGGCAATCACGCCCGGCACGTCGTTTTCGACCAGAAGCCGGCCAAAGATCGTGGCCGCGAACAGCACCAGCAACACGCGGCCCGCAAGCCAGGTGGTGGTGTCGAGCGCCTTGATGACCTGCCGGACATCGAGTTCGCGATAGATCACCGCGCCGACGAACAGCGTGTAGAAGATCGCGACGATCGCGGCCTCGGTCGGCGTGAAATAGCCGGAATAGATGCCGCCGAGGATCACGACCGGGGCAAGCAAGGCCCAGAAGCCGTGATAGCCGGCGCTGGCGACGCGCCGCAGCGAGAACGGCTCGTCGGAACCGTGAAAGCCGCGAATCCGGCAGCGGATATAGTTCATGGTCAAAAGACCGCCCGCCATCACCACGCCCGGTAGGACGCCGGCGATGAAAAGCTTGGAGATCGACACCGACTGGAACACGCCATGCGCTTCGATCGCTTCCGGCGGAGGCTGCATGCCCATGGCCGAGATGCCGAAGATCACCATCGGGATCGAGGGCGGAATGATGATGCCGAGACCGCCCGCCGCCGCCGTGACGGAGGCCGCATAGCCCGGTCCGTAGCCCTGGCGCGCCATGGCCGGGATCATCAACATGCCGACGGCGGCCGTCGTCGCGGGCCCCGAGCCCGAAATCGCGCCGAAGAACAGACAGGCCATCACGGTGGCCGCGCCGAGCCCGCCGGTAAACGGACCGGCAAGGCTTTCGGCGAAGGCGATCAGCCGACGGGAAAGACCTGCGGCTTCCATCAGCGCGCCGGCGAGGATGAAGGCGGGCAGCGCCATCAGCGGGAAGGAACCCACCGACGACCATGCCATCTGCACCATCTTGATCGGGTTGTCGCCAAGATAGAGCATGGCGATCAGCGAGGCGACGCCGAGCGCCACCGTGATCGGCGCGCCGAGGATCAGCAGGCCGAAGAACGAGCCGAACAGGATTTCAATCAGAAGGCCGTCCATCAGGGGTGCCTCCGCTCATAGGCGCGCTGTTCGTCGGCGGCGAATTCCATCGCGGCCTCGACGCTCGCCTTGTCGGGATCGGCCGGATCGATGCCCATCACCAGTTTCATGTAATTGACCTGCAGGATGCGGATCGTCATCAGCGTGAACGCGATCGGCAGCGCCAGATAGATGTAGCGCATCTCCCAGCCAAGCGTCTGCGCCTTCACGAACGGCTTCAGGCGGCCGATGAAATCGATTGATTCGATTATGAAAACGATGTTGAAGGCGATCCAGAACGCATCGCCGATCGCCTCGATGATACGCGCCTTCTTGCGCGACATCGCGTTCAGCTGGAAGGTGACGCGGTTATGCGCCGCAATCCGCGCGGCATAGGACGCGCCGAAATAGGCGAACCAGACAAACAGGATGACCGACAGTTCCTCGATCCAGGTGATCGAGAAACCGAACAACTGGCGGGCGACGATCTGCACGAACAGAAGCGTCACGAACACGGCCAGCAGCACACGGCACACATGGCTTTCGAACTTGTCGACAAATGACCAGAATGCGGACATGGCAACCTCGGGAGGATTGGCGTGGACGGCGATGGCGGGAGGGATGCAACGCTGTCGGTTACGGCCTGCCCCCTCCTCTCGTGTCATGCTCGGGCTTGACCCGAGCATCCAGGCGACACGGAACAGGCTGTCTGGACCCTCGGGTCAAGCCCGAGGGTGACGCATGAGAGAGAGGACGGGCGGAGCGCAACCGTTCGAGTCAGCGCCCCTCACCCATTACTTCGCCGGTTCGCGGCCGAGCGAGGTCAGCACGTTGTCCAGCACGTCCTTGCCGCCGATCTGGTCGTAGAATTTCGGCCAGACGGCCGTGGTGGCGAGGTCGATGAATTCCTGCTCGTCATTGGCCGGATCGGTGATCTCCATGCCGCGGCTGACGAGTTCCTCCTTGATCTTGGACTCTTCCGCCCGCAGGAATTCCGATGAGGCCTGGGTCGCGGCTTCGCCTGCCGCCAGCACCTGCTGCTGCTCTTCTTCCGACAGGCTTTCAAACAGCGCTTCGGAGATGATCAGCGGCTCGATCGAGAAGATGTAGTGCAGGTTGGTGATATATTTCTGCACCTCGTCGAACTTCATCGCATAGACGGTCATGTAGGGGTTGTCCTGGCCGTCAACGACCTTCTGCTGAAGGGCGGCGAAGGTTTCACCCCAGGCCATCGGCGTCGGGTTGACGCCCCAGCTCTTGTAGGTCTCGATCATGATCTCGTTCTTGGGAACGCGGATCACCAGGCCCTGCAAATCCTCCACGGTGGAGACCGGCCGCTTGGAGTTGGTCAGCACGCGGAAGCCGGAATAGGCCCAGCCGATGATGCGCACGCCGGCATCCTCGATGGTCTGCTCGATCATCTGCTGGCCGATCTCGCCCTGGGTGAGCTGTTCGGCATCGTCCTGGCTGAGGATCACGTAAGGCAGCGTCAGCGTGCCGACGGACGGCGAGAACGGTGTGATGTTGTTGATCGCGAGGATCGAGAAATCGAGCGTGCCGGTGGCGGCCGCGGTCACGGTGTCCTGCTCGTCGCCGAGCTGACCGTTCAGGAACAGCTTGCCGGTCATTTCGCCGCCGGATTCCTGCTCCAGCGCTTCGATGAACGCTAGGCCGAGCGCTTCCTGGGTGCCGCCCGCGCCGTCGCCGACGGCGATGCGGTATTCGGTTGCGGCAGCCGGCAGGCTCAGCGCGAGCGCGGCCACGGCGCCGGTCACAAAACGGGTGAGAATGGTCATTTGTAGTCCCCTACTTTTGGATTGGTACGCCGCTTGATTGAGATCGCGGTCGCTTGACGGCCGTCAAGATTGCAGCAAGCGCGGTTCCGCGATATGTCCAGTTTGCAGCTTCGTTAGGTCCAGATGAAAAACACGATTGCAGCCGAGAGCATTTTCCTGCGCGCCGCCGACGCGTCGACCCTGCAGGGGCGGCTCGCGGCCGCCCTTGTGCGCGCGATCCTGGAAAGCGGCGCGCGGCCCGGCACCCGTCTGCCGTCAAGCCGCAAACTTGCCGAAGCGCTCGGCCTGTCGCGCATGACAGTGACGCTGGTCTATCAGGAACTGGTCGGCCAGGGTTATCTCGAAACCCTGCCGCGCTCGGGCGTCGCGGTCGCCGCCACCGCGCCTCATCGCGGATTGAAAGTCGCCGGCGCGACAGCGGGCGACGCTTCGCTCGACTGGTCGCAATGGCTTGCCGACCATCCGCCGCCCAGACGGGTGATCCGCAAGCCGGCGGATTGGCGCAGCTATCGCTATCCCTTCATCTATGGCCAGCCCGACCCACGCCTTTTCGATCACTACGCCTGGCGCGATTGCGCCCGCCGGGCCCTCGGCAGCCGCGATTTCGGCGATCTTTCGACCGATCGCTACGGCAGCGACGATCCGCTACTGATCGACTATATCTGCTCCAACACCCTTCCCCGACGCGGCATCCATGCCCGACCGGATGAGGTGCTGGTCACGCTCGGCGCGCAGAACGCGCTCTATATCGCGGTGGAGCTTCTGTGCCGCGCCGACCGGCCGGCCGTCACCGAGGAGCCGGGCTATCCCGATATCGCCGAGACGCTGCGCCGCTCGCAAAGCCCGGTCACGTTTCTGCCGGTCGACGGGCTGGGGCTGAACCCGGAAACGCTGCCGGACGATACGCGACTGGTGATGATCACGCCCAGCCATCACATTCCCACCGGCTCGACCATGCCGCTCGGTCGCCGACAGGCGCTGCTGAACCGCGCAGTCGCCCAGGATTTCGTGATCGTCGAGGATGATTACGATTTCGAGATGTCCTATCTCGGGCCCTCAGCCCCGGCGCTGAAATCGCTCGATACCGAGGGCCGCGTTCTCTATATCGGCAGTTTCTCAAAATCGCTGTTTCCGGGTCTCAGGATCGGCTATCTGGTGGCCCCGGCGCCGCTGATCGCAAAGGCGCGCGAGCTGAGGACGATGCTTTTGCGCCACCCGCCCGGCCACCTGCAGCGCATCACAGCCTATTTTCTGGCGCTCGGCCATTATGACGCCCACATCGTGCGGCTGCGTGGCGCGATGGTGAAGCGGCGCGCGGTGCTGGATCAGGCGCTGGCGAAAAGCTGCCTGACGCTTGAAAGCGCGGCAGTGGCCGGCGGGGCGAGTGTCTGGCTCAGAGGCCCGGACGGGCTTGACAGCGCAAGGCTCGCCGAGGAATTGAAGGCCGACGGCGTGCTGATCGAACCCGGCGCGGTGTTCTTCGAAAACCCGCCAGAGCCCTGTCCGCTGTTCCGGCTCGGCTACGGCTCGATCGATTCGTCCGATATACCGCGCGGGATCGAACTGATCGATGCGGCGGTAAAGCGGGCGCTGAAGATTTGAGGCATGGACGAACCGATCGGAATCGAACAGATTCCGCAATATGGTCAGGAGGTCGACATGGAGCCGCTCGGCGAAATCATTGAAATCTGGCGCTATCCCGTCAGTTCGCTCGGCGGGGAGCGATTGACCTCCGCCGTGCTCGGCAGCGACGGCATTGCCTTCGATCGCGCCTGGTGCATCTGCGATGCCGAAACCGGCGCGCCCGCGGCCCCCGAAAAGGAATTGCGCTGGCGGCCGGCGCTGTTCCTCGGCGCCCGACTTGGCGAGGACAACCGGCCGGAGATCGGCTTTCCCGATGGCGGATGGACGGGCGTGGACGACGCGGGTCTTGCGGAAAGGCTCGCCAATCATTTCGGTTTCGCCGTCGACGTGCGTCCCTACGCCCGAAATGCCGACGATACCGGCCCGGTTGCCCTCAACCGCTACCTCCCCTCGCCGATCCATCTTGTCACCACCGACGGTCTGAAACACCTTGCCACCCTCGCCGGGACTGACGAAGTCTCAAGCCGGCGGTTCCGCCCGAATGTGGTGCTGAAGACGCCCGGTCTTGCGGGATTTCCGGAGAAGGAATGGGTTACGCGAAGGCTGCAGCTCGGAAAGGCGCTGATCGTCGGCTTCGAGGAGACCCGCCGCTGCGGCATGACCATCGCGCCGCAGCCGGAGATCTCCGAAAACGCCGATATCCTGCGCTCGCTCCTGCGCCACAACCGGCGCAATTTCGGCATCTACTGCACCATTGAGGAGCCCGGCTTCATCGCCACCGGCGATATCGCCAGCCGCGCCGCCTGAGCCGTCAGGCGGCCGTCAGCGCGCCTTCGGCCTCGCTTTCGAGGATCGCGGCTGAAATCACGTCGCCGATGTCGCGCGCGGACGTGATGCCCTGCACGAAGGGCAGCTTGTGCAGCAGGAAGGAGATCGAGCCGCAGTAGAGGTTGCGGGAAAGATTTTCGGTGAAGATCGGCCGGAAGGCCGCATCAAGATCGACGCCGCCGGTGCGCACCATCCCGTCAGCCATAAGACTGCCCCGCGTCGAAGCCGAGCTGACCACGCCCTGCCCGACCAACGTCGGGAACGGCAGATCGCGGGCCGAAAGCGAGCTCTGGCCGGTCGCATCGATGAAGGCGTCGAAGCGCAGTTCCTGCCCCGCAAAACGCACGACGGCGCCGCTCTGAACGCTCTCATTGTCGATCTCGGCATCGTCGCCGATGGCGCAGACCGCGAGCTTTCCGGCGCGGTGCAGCGCCAGCAGCCGGCGGATCGAATCATGCGGTACTGTGGCATAGTCGTCGACGAACACGGTCTTGAAATGCTTGTGAAAACGCTCGAGATCAGCGGCGTCCAGATGCGGGATCGCGCGGGCGATCACCTCATGCATGCGCAGGATCGCATAGCGCCATTCGACCGTGTGCCGGCGCTTCTGGTTCATCTCCGCCTCGGCGAGATTGCGCGCGGCAAAGGCAAACGGATCGGCGGATTGACGTTCATTGAAATAGGCCGACGCCAACGTTTCGACCGACAGCATGGAAAGGCCGATGCGGGCGGCGTAATCGGGATCGGCCAGCGCCAGTTCCTGCCTGAAAAGCGCGAAAATGGCGTCCAGCAGCCCGTGTTCATGGGTGGCGATCAGCCGTTCGATCGCCTCCTCGGTGCAGAAGACCAGCGGCCGATAGGGAATTTCGCAGTAGAAATCCGCCTCCGGCAGAATGCCCTTGCGCGACATCATCGTCGCGTTGAAGCCTTCCGTATCGGCATGCGGCTGGTACTGCAGATCGCCCTGGTCATCCAGAAGAAAACCGCCATGGGCGGTCGCGACCGTGATCAGCGCATCGATGCCGCTGAGCGAGGTGCCAAGTATGTCGACCTTCGAGGCCGGGATCGACTTCAGCGCCGACGCGGGCCAGGGCGAGACGAAATAGCCCGGGCGGGTTTCGGTCGCCTCCGGCCAGTCATGGCCCGTTGCCAGAACCACATGATCGAAGACCGCTTTTTCGTACTCGCCTGCCGGCGTTTCCACCGTCAGTTCGATATCGTCGCGCATCAGCGCGATGTCGGCCACCCGATGCGCGGCCTTCACCGCGATCCGGTGACCGTTTTCGCGCCCCTGCTGAACGAGCCCGTAAAACTGCGCCTGGAGATATTCGCCGAGCACCACGCGGGTGTAGAAGGTGCGTTCGGCAATTGCATCGCGGGCGATACCGAATTCCTGCAACGTCGCGTCGTCCTGCCGGCGCAGCCACGCGGTCAGGCTTTCGCAGATCGGTGGGATTTCGATACTGGCGATGTTGGAGAGCATCGCCCGGTCATTGATGTGCGGCTGGTATGGCATGCCCTTGCCCGGCATGTCCTCGCGCTCGAAAATCGTGATCTCGAGCGGCGCATGCTCGCCGATCAGCCCCTTGAGCGTGTAGATCCCGGTTGGGCCGGAGCCGATGATCGCGATTTTGGAAGACATGGAGGAAGACCTCTGGAGAGCTATCGTCTTCATAACCGTCGAGCGGCGCCATAAGTTCCCGCTTTGCCGCTGCCTTTCCTTGACGCGGCCGACTATTTCTGGCGCACTCTGCTCAAGCTTGCGCGCATCAAGCGCAGAAAGAGGAGACAGGGGACATGATGAGATTGATCGCGGGCAGCGCTTTCGTGGCGCTGTTGACTGTTCCGGTCGCAGCCCAGCAGGCCGCCGACGCCGTGGCCCCGGAAGCAGGCACGGTCGAAGCCGGCTTTTCCACCGCCTCGCCCGAGGTCGAAGCGGCCCTTGCCGCCAAGGCCGAAGGCCGGCCCGTCGAGGCCGAGAGATGGATGGTCGCCGCCGCCAATCCGCTGGCCGTGGAAGCCGGCGCGCGGGTGCTTGCCGAGGGCGGCAGCGCCGCCGACGCCATGGTGGCGGTGCAGGCGGTTCTGGGCCTCGTCGAGCCGCAATCCTCCGGCATGGGCGGCGGGGCGTTTCTGGTCTGGTACGATGCCGCGGAAAACCGTCTGACGACGCTGGACGGCCGCGAGACCGCGCCGCGCGCGGCAACCCCGAAACTGTTTCTCGACGACAATGGCGAACCGCTGCAGTTTTACGATGCCGTTGTCGGCGGCCGCTCGGTCGGCACGCCCGGAACGCCGATGCTGATGGAGGCGGCGCATGAGCGCTGGGGCAGGCTCGAATGGCAGGGCCTGTTCGATGATGCGATCGCGCTTGCCTCGGATGGCTTTGCCGTTTCGCCCCGCCTTGCCGGTCAGATCGCCGACGACAGCGAACGGCTTGGCCGGTTCACCACCACCGCCGATTATTTCCTGCCGGGCGGCGAGCCGCTTGCCGCCGGCGATCAACTCCAGAACCCGGCCTATGCCGAGACGCTGACGGCACTCGCGGCAGATGGCGCCGAGGCTTTCTATTCCGGCGCGATTGCCGCCGATATCGTCGAGACCGTACAACAGGCCGAAGGCAATCCGGGGCTGCTGGCGCTGGAGGATCTCGCCGCTTATCGCGTGATCGACCGCGACCCGGTTTGCGTGGCCTATCATGGCTATGACGTCTGCGGCATGGGCCCGCCCTCCTCCGGCGCGCTCACCGTCGGCCAGATCCTCGGCCTTACCGCCGACAAGGACCTTGCCGCGCTCGGACCGGACAACCCGGAAAGCTGGCGGCTGATCGGCGACGCCTCACGCCTCGCCTTTGCCGATCGCGGCCGCTATATGGCCGACACCGATTTCGTGCCGATGCCGCTGAAGGGACTGGTCGCGCCGGACTATCTGAGGATGCGCGCGAAACTGCTCGATGGCGACAAGGCGCTGGAGACGGCGGAACCCGGCCTTCCCGCCTGGGATCACGCCATGATCCGCTATGGCGACGGGACGGCCATCGAACTCCCCTCCACCACCCAGATCGTCATCGTCGATGCCGATGGCAACGCGCTTTCGATGACGTCGACCATCGAAAACGGCTTTGGCAGCCGGCTGATGACGAAGTCCGGCTTTCTGCTGAACAACGAGCTCACCGACTTCTCCTTCGCCACACACGACGAGGCCGGCTATCCGATCGCCAACCGCGTCGAACCCGGCAAGCGGCCGCGCTCGTCCATGGCGCCGACCATCGTGATGAAGGACGGCAAGCCGGCGCTGGTCATCGGCTCGCCGGGCGGCAGCTCGATCATCGGCTATGTGGCGCAAGCCGTGATCGCCTATCTCGACTGGGACATGAATGTGCAGCAAGCCGTCGCCATGCCGCATCTCCTCAACCGCTTCGGCACTTATGATATCGAGGCGGGAACCAGTGCGGAAGCCATGGCAGCGCCGCTGGAAGCGATGGGGTTCAAGGTGAAGATCGGTCCGCAAACGTCCGGGTTACAGGCGATCGCCATCAAGGACGGCATGCTCTACGGCGGAGCCGATCCGAGGCGCGAGGGGATCGCGCTTGGGGAATAGGGCCGACTTCGCCCACCGGCTGCCGCCGATGATTGCATAGAGGGGCTGAGCCTTGCTCCCAATACTCTCTCCCGCTGGCGGGAGAGATGCCCCGAAAGGGGCAGTGAGGGTGGCGCGGCATTTCAAAATCGTAAGGGCGTTCGCGGGGACACTCTCCCCCCTCACTGTCGCTTTCGCGACATCTCTCCCCTCCGGGGCGAGAAGATTGGGGGGCTATGCGGCGTTCTCAGATACGCCGACCGGGAGAATCAGTTGCCCTTGGGCTGGCCGCGTTCGCGCCGGGCGATGCGGTCGAGCACCGCGTGAACGAGCTTGCCCTCCTCGCCGTCGAAAAAGGCGGTGGCGATCTCGACATATTCGGTGACGATCACGGCGGTGGGCACATCGGGCTTGGAGACGATTTCCAGAACGCCGGCGCGCAGGATGGCGCGCAGCGTCGAATCGAGCCGCGACAGCGTCCAGCCCTCGGAGATCGCGCCGGCGATCATCGGGTCGAGGGTCTTCTGGTCCTTCACGACGCCGGTGACGATCGAGCGGAACCAGGCCGGATCTGCCTTCAGATAGGTGTCGCCGTCAACCTCCTTGCCGAGGCGGTAGACCTCGTATTCTGCCAGCACATCGGCAAGCGCGGTTCCGCCGATATCCATCTGATAAAGGGCCTGAACGGCGGCGAGGCGTGCTGCGCCCCGCTGGTTGGCGGTCTTTTCCGTGGTCATGATGCTCCTCGCAATCCGGTCAGGATGCGGTCAGTAATCTTGCGCGACAGCGCTCGTGGTGCCGCTAAACCATGCGGGCGAGCGGCTTGCAAGTGTTTTGCTGAAATTCAATCGTGCTGGACGCCGGTTTCGCGGGCGATCTTGGCCGAGAACTCGGTAATGATCTCCTCGAAATCCTCCGTGGTGGAGAAATCGCGATAGACCGAGGCAAACCGGACGAAGGCCACATCATCGAGGTTCTTGAGCGCTTCCAGCACCAGAAGGCCGATTTCCTCCGACTGCACCTCCGGCTCGCCCGAGCTTTCCAGGCGCCGGACGATGCCGGAGACGGCCCGCTCGATGCGCTCGCGCTCGACCGGGCGTTTGCGCAGCGCGATCTCGAAGGAGCGCACCAGCTTGTCGCGGTCGAACGGCACCTTGCGGCCGTTCTTCTTGACCACGACGAGCTCGCGCAGCTGCACGCGCTCGAACGTGGTGAAGCGCCCGCCGCAATCCGGACAGACGCGCCTGCGGCGGATGGACGTATTGTCCTCCGCCGGGCGCGAATCCTTGACCTGGGTATCAGGCGAATTGCAGAACGGGCAGCGCATCAGCCCATATAGCCATACATCGGGAAGCGCTCGGTGAGGTT
This sequence comes from Martelella mediterranea, assembly GCF_021021415.1. GTDB lineage: Bacteria > Pseudomonadota > Alphaproteobacteria > Rhizobiales > Rhizobiaceae > Martelella > Martelella mediterranea_C. The sequence goes on from NZ_JAINWJ010000005.1 coordinate 254,785, forward strand.
CACCACCTTGTTGCGCACCGCGGCCTCGACGGCGGCATTGCCCTCGTCGGAATTGACCTGCTTCAGCCCGTCGAGCACCTCGACGATCAGCGAACCGATCTCGGCGAATTCCTTCTCGGTGAAGCCGCGCGTGGTGCCGGCCGGTGTGCCGAGACGGACGCCCGAGGTCACGAACGGCTTTTCCGGATCGAAGGGAATGCCGTTCTTGTTGCAGGTGATATAGGCGCGGCCAAGGGCGGCCTCCGCGCGCTTGCCGGTGGCGTTCTTCTTGCGCAGGTCGACCAGCATGGAATGGTTGTCGGTGCCGCCGGAGACGACATCGAGCCCGCCTTCCATCAGCGAGGCGGCCAACGCGCGGGCGTTCTTCACCACCTGCTCGGCATACTGTTTGAACTCAGGCTGCAGCGCCTCGCCAAAGGCAACCGCCTTGGCGGCGATGATGTGCATCAGCGGTCCGCCCTGAAGGCCGGGGAATACGGCCGAATTGACCTTCTTGGCGATGTCGGCGTCATTGGTCATGACCACGCCGCCGCGCGGGCCGCGCAAGGACTTGTGGGTGGTGGTGGTGACCACATGGGCATGCGGACACGGGGACGGATGCACGCCGCCGGCGACGAGACCGGCGATATGGGCCATGTCGACCATCAGATAGGCGCCGATCGAATCGGCGATCTCGCGGAAGCGCTTCCAGTCCCAGATGCGCGAATAGGCCGTGCCGCCTGCGATGATCAGCTTCGGACGATGCTCCTCGGCCTTCGCCGCGACCTCATCCATGTCGATGCGGTTGTCTTCCCTGGAAACGCCGTAGGAGACCACGTTGAACCATTTGCCCGACATGTTGACCGGCGAACCATGGGTCAGGTGCCCGCCCGAATTGAGGTCGAGACCCATGAAGGTATCACCCGGCTGCAACAGCGCCAGGAACACGGCCTGGTTCATCTGCGAGCCGGAATTCGGCTGAACGTTGACATATTCGACGCCGAACAGCTTCTTGGCGCGCTCGATCGCCAGTTCCTCGGCGATATCGACGAACTGGCAGCCGCCGTAATAGCGCTTGCCCGGATAGCCCTCGGCATATTTGTTGGTCATGATCGAGCCCTGAGCCTCGAGCACGGCGCGCGAAACGATGTTTTCCGACGCGATCAGCTCGATCTCGTGACGCTGACGACCGAGTTCCTTGCCGATCGCATCGAAGATATCGGGATCGGTGTCGGCAAGCGAACGGTTGAAGAAGTTCTCGGTAAACGCGGTCTGACTGGTCATCGCGGGCTCCTCAGGGTTTATCGCGGAAGCATTCCGTAAAGGCGCTTGCGTTCTAACGCCGGCCTTCAAAACGTGCAATAGACGAATGCCGCCGCCAAGCATTGCTCAGCGGCGGCATTTTGGAAGCCGAAAACGTCGGACGGGCGGAAACGCCTATTCGATGCCGGTGGTAGTCTGCAGCGCCAGTTCCGGCGCGCCGTCGAGATTGTAGATGTCGTCGCGGAACTGCACGATCCCGTCCTTGGTCGACCATGCGGTGATGTAGACGAAGTGGTTCGGCACCGGATCGGCGAGGTTCACCGGCGTGGAAATGCCGGCATGGATCGTCTCCTCGATCTTCTGGCGGTTCCAGCCGGGTGTGTTCTTCAACAGCCAGACATCGAGGTCGCGAACGTTCTCGATACGCACGCAGCCCGATGATTCGAAGCGCAAAATGTCGTTGAACAGCGACTGGCTGGGCGTGTCGTGCATGTAGACGGCATGCTTGTTGTGGAAGTTGATTTTGGTCGAGGCCATGGCGCTGTTCGGGCCCGGATCCTGACGGAAGGTCAGGTTGGGCGCCTTCTCGGCGTTCCAGTCCACCGTCAGCGGATCGACTTCCTGGCCCTTGTTGTCATAGAGCCGGATCTTGTTGTCGACCAGATAGTTCGGGTCCTCGCGCATCAGCGGCATGATATCCTTCTGGATGATCGAGCGCGGCACGGTCCAGGGCGGATTGAAGATGATCTCGAAGATCTTCGAATTCAACAGCGGCGTGGGCCGCGAGGGGCGACCGACAATGGCGACATTGCGCAGCGCCACGGCATTGTCTTCCACCGCTTCGCAATAGGCTGCCGGAATGTTGACCAGAACGTAACGCTGACCGAGATCGGAACCGAGATCCTCGACGCGCGTCAGATTGGTTTCGAGCTGGGCCAGACGTACGGCGGCGCTGACATTGAGCGCCTTCAGCGTGTATTCATCGATATAACCGGTTTCGGCGAGGCCGTGACGGGCCTGGAACCGCCTCACCGCGCCCTGGACATAGGAATCGTAGGAATCGGAGATGCCCGCTTCCTGCGGCAGGTCGCCGGAGACGATCAGGCGCTGGCGCAACTGGCGCACCGACGGATCGTAGACGCCGAACTGGAGCGGCACGTTGGGATGCACTTCCGGCCAGCCGCCATTGGCATTGATCCGCTGGTACTCCGCCATCGCCTGCATGATGTTCATCGGCGCGTTGGGGCTGAGGATCGGCTGGTTGGAGCTGACGGCGGCCTGCGCGCGCGAGGTTACGGCGTCAAACTGCTCGTCCCATTTGCCGCGGCCGGGCGTGTTGATCAAAGCGTCGACGGCCGATTGCGCGGCGGCAAGCTTTGGCAGCGCCACAGCGCCCGCAGCGGCGGCGATGAAACCGCGTCGCGACACGGTCCTGACGGTCTTGTTCAGGTCTTTTGTCATAGAATCCAGTTCTCTTCTGTCCCGCGGGCGTCGAGGACGCCTCTATGGATGTGCCTTGCACATCAATATGGCCAATTGTTGTCGGGTTTCAAATCGATACCGACGGCATTTTTCGGCAGATTCTAACGCCGACGAATGAAGGCAAGGTAAATCCAGAAAGCGGCGTAGAGGCCAAACAACAAAACGTGAATGCCCACGAGCGCGGCGGCGGCCCCGACCAGGAACATTTCGACGGCCGCCCCGATGGCCCAGAGCACGAGCCCCCAGCCGACGCCGAACCACAGACCGGCCGCGGCGGCGGGATAGGCGACCGCGAGCACGACCTCGACGATGCGCTCGTTGGAACTGACGAGATCGAACCTCCCCGTGCCGGCAAGGCCGATCAACTCCGCCCAGTTGTAAAGCGCGATCGCCATCAAGAACGCGGCCACGCAGCGCTTGAAGACCATGAAGGCCATCTGCGAAAAACTGGGTTGTGGCGGACGTGACTGCTCGGAATTCATCGCCGCCTTATACGCTGCAAAAATCGAAGTTACAAACCCTGACGCAACGCGCCAAAGCGACAAAACGGCGTGTTTGTCCGGGCGGTGCGACATGCTACAAGCCGACCTGAACGAAGCAGCGCCGGAGAAGACGATGAGCGAGCCGAACGACAAGACCCACCTCGTGGACAGGATCACCGGTCATCGCCGCATGCGCCGCATCCGCAAGGCCGAATGGACCCGCCGTCTGGTGCGCGAAAACAGGCTCACGGTGGATGATCTGATCTGGCCGGTCTTCGTGATTCCCGGTGACAATATCGAGGAGCCGATCCCGGCCATGCCCGGCGTCAGCCGCATGAGCGTCGACCGGCTGGCGGAGGCGGCGAAGAAGGCTGCCGATCTCGGCATTCCCGCGATCGCCACCTTCCCCAATATCGAACTCGAAAAGCGCGACATGTCGGGGTCGGAAATCCTCAACCCCGACAATCTCATCAACCGCGCGACGCGGGCGCTGAAGAACGCCGCCCCTTCGCTTGGCGTGATCACCGATGTCGCGCTCGACCCGTTCACAAGCCACGGCCATGACGGGATTCTCACCGGCGACGAAATCGTCAACGACGCGACCGTCGACCATATCTGCGAGGCGGCGGTGGCCCAGGCGGAAGCCGGCGCCGATATCATCGCGCCTTCGGAAATGATGGACGGCCGCATCGGCGCGATCCGCGAGCGCCTCGACACGGCGGGCTTCCAGGATGTCGGGATCATGTCCTACGCCACCAAATTCTCCTCCGGCTTCTACGGCCCCTACCGCGAGGCGATCTCGACCAAGGGCCTCTTAAAGGGCGACAAGGCGAGCTATTACATCGACACCGCCAACGGCACCGAGGCGCTGCGCGATGCAGCACTTGACGTCGAGGAAGGCGCGGACATGCTGATGGTCAAGCCCGGCCTGCCCTATCTCGACATCTGCTGGCGCATCAAGGAAGCCTTCGGTCTGCCGGTATTCGCCTATCAGGTCTCCGGCGAATACGCGATGATCAAGATGGCCGCCGAGCGCGGCGCGATCGACGGCGAGAGGGTGATGATGGAAACGCTGCTGTCGTTCAAGCGCGCCGGCTGCGACGGAATTTTGACCTATTTCGCGATCGAGGTCGCGCAAAAGCTGGCGAAATCATAGTCTCGAGGGGCTGAATTATTGCATTCCCCCAGCCAATACCCACATCGGGTTTGGAACCACGATTGACAACGGAGACAACGATGAGCCTCGAACGCAACATGACCTATTCGGCCCCGCCGGCCAGTGACGCCTATTCCGGCGTGCTGTCGCGGCGCGTTCTGGCGTTCATCTTCGATTATATCGTGATCGCCATTCTCTGGGTGCCGGCGGCGGTGCTGCTGTTCTTCGTTGGCATCGCCACGCTCGGCCTCGCCTTCTTTCTTTATCCGGTGCTTTATTTCATCGTGGCGGCGCTTTATTTCGGCTTCAGCCTCGGCGGCTCCGCCCAGGCCTCCCCCGGCATGCGGGCGATGGGCCTCAGAATGCTGCGCACCGATGGCCTCAGGATCGATTTCCTGACCGCGCTGGTGCATCTGGCGCTGTTCTGGCTGTTCAACTCGCTCCTGACGCCGCTGATCCTGCTGGTCGGCCTGTTCACCGACCGCAAGCGCCTGCTGCATGATTTCCTGATCGGCGCCGTCGTGGTGCGCGAGGAAGCGCGCTACTGAACTGCGGGAAACGCGCATCCCGCAAATCAGAAAGGTTGACGTTCCCGTGAATTGCGCCATCCTGTGATTAAGTTTCGTTGCATGGTGCGCCGGGCATGAATACGCAGACCACTCAGTCGCCACAGTTCTATCTGACCGCGCCGGCGCAATGCCCCTATCTTGAGGCGGAGCGCGAGCGCAAGGTGTTCACCCATCTCGTCGGCCCCCGCGCCGGCGAGATGAACGACCTTTTGACCCAGGGCGGGTTCCGGCGCTCGCAGAACATCGCCTATCGCCCGGCTTGCGAACACTGTCGCGCCTGCGTTTCCGTACGCATCGTCGCCGGTGAATTCGCGCCCACCCGCTCGCTGCGCAAGACCCAGGCCAGGAACGCCGATCTCGTCGGCGTTGAACGCCCGGCCTATGCCACCGCCGAACAATTCGACCTTTTCCGCACCTATCTCGACAGCCGCCACCAGCGCGGCGGCATGGCCGATATGAGCCTCGACGATTACAAGGTGATGGTGGAGGAAACCCATGTGGAGACCCGCCTGATCGAGTATCGCGTGGCGACCGGCCTGCTGGAGGAGGAAGGCGAACTGGTTGCGGTCGCGCTGTCCGATTTCATGGTCGACGGCCTGTCCATGGTCTATTCCTTCTTCAACCCGGCCTATGTGAAGCGCTCGCTCGGCAGTTTCATGATCATCGACCATGTGGAACGCGCCCAGACGATGGGCCTTCCTTACGTCTATCTCGGCTATTGGGTGAAGGGCTCGCGGAAGATGGACTACAAGAAGCGCTTCCAGCCCCAGGAGCATCTGACCGGCCAAGGCTGGGAACGCGCCGACCCGGGCGATTTCGAAGCCTAGCCCGTCCCGCCGTTCCGTATTTTTCGCCCGCCCCATGTAGAAGCCGGCGCATCCCTGCGCTAAGTTTCCTGACGATTATCAATGCGGTGCGCCAGCGCATCGCCGAAAGAAGGGGTCAGAGCGCATGCTGAAAGAATTCCGTGATTTCATCGCAAGAGGCAATGTCGTCGATATGGCGGTCGGCATTATCGTGGGGGCCGCCTTTACCGCGATCGTCCGCTCTGTGGTCTCCGACCTGATCGACCCGGTCATCGGCCTGATTATCGGCGGCATCGATTTCTCGGACATGTATGTGGTCCTCAGCGGCAGCGTGCCGGATGGCGCGAGCCTTGCGGCCGCGCGCGAGGAAGGAGCCGCGATCTTTGCCTATGGCGCCTTCATCACCGCGGTCATCAACTTCATGATCATCGCCTTCGTGGTGTTTATGCTGGTCAAGGCGATCAACCGCATGCGCGCGGCCGCCGAGGCCCACAGGAAGGCCGCCGAGGAGCAGGCCGCCGTGGCCGATCCGCCGCCCGGCCCGAGCGAACTTCAGGTCCTGCTCGAAATCCGCGACGAGTTGAGAAAGCGGGACGCCAACGCCGCATCGTGAAACCCGGTATCGCGGGAAGAGCACGGCTATGATCGGCGCAGGTTCGCCGTCCATTTTCCCCTGGCGATGACGGCAAAGCCGATGCGCTTGAGGTCAAACGATTTGCGGTCTGTGGCGTGCCGGGCCAATTCGAACGGATTTGATACGTTCGGGGCAGTTCAGACACCATTGAAATCGATTATTCTTTAAACTAAAACCCCATTAATCTCAACTTTACCGAATCTCTTCCTATATATAGAATAAAGGAACGAATTAGGAACATCCCCTGCATCGTCACTCGAAGAGGGAGAGAGAGCGATGACTGCCAGTATGGATATTGAGAATAAACTTGTGACCTACCACCCCCCCATACCTTCTCGGGTCAGTAAAGCCAACATGTTTGCATTCGCTGAAAAGCAGCGAAAAATTGCTAAAATATCGAACGGGTTTGACCTACCCGATTTGATTCGCAGAAATGGCGGCGAGATCGAATATATAAGTGCGTTTGATGAAGACCAGACCGACGCGGTAGTGGTCGAGCCGGATGGTAAATTCCTGATCCGCCTGTCCTCGCATACTAGTTCATTAAGAGATAATTTTACTCTGGCCCACGAGCTTGGCCATAAATTAGTCCATTGGCCTAAAGTCCGGAGCACCTTTCCTGGACAAGGCATGAAGGCAACCCGAAGCGTTGATGAAAGCGATTCTGACCTCGTCAGATGCGAATGGGAAGCAAACTGGTTTGCGTCAGCATTCTTGATGCCGGAACAAGAATTTAGAGAGGCATACGCCTTAGGGGTCGCGAGCGACACGTTTGGCGTCACACAAGCGGCCGTGAAAGTAAGGGCCAAAGCTCTTGGAATCTGAGTCTTCTCCGAAGCGGTACGACCCTGCTGAGTATCGCGTTCGGTTATTCCTGTCTGTCGATTTGAGCGGCTCCACAGCGTTCAAAAATTCAACAGCTGGCGAGGATCGAGAAGAAGGTATCACACCTAAGTGGGTGACGGTTTTTCAGCAGTTTTATGGCGATTTCCCTAGCCGCTACCGCGGAAATTACCAGAAGCAAGCTAATGAACTCGACGGCGACCATGAGTGTCCAGTGATATGGAAAGCGGTCGGAGACGAACTTGTTTTCTGTTCTCGCGTGAAAAACAAAAAGGCTGTAGTAACTGCGGTTAGCGCTTTCATCGATACACTGCATGATTATCGCAAGCACCTGGTTGACGAAGGAATTGATCTTAACGTCAAAGGCTCTGCTTGGCTCGCCGCATTTCCGGAACCGAACCGGGCTGTTCAGCTGAAAAAAACAGAAAGTGATGAAGAGTTTTTTTCAGCATCAGAAGCCCTCGAAAATGCAGCCGACACCCGACCATTTGATTACGATTTCCTAGGAAAAGCCATAGACACCGGGTTTCGTGTCGCCAGCACCGCGACGCGCGAACGTTTTACGCTGAGCGTACAGCTGGCAAGACTATTTACTAGCATACCTGAAGGCTCAAGACTCTCTTATCAAATACGAATAGACCTTCCAACTGAACTAAAAGGAGTAAACAAGGGCATACCCTACCCTATGATCTATATAGACACAATGAATCATTTGACTACAAAAAAATTTAGAACGAAAGAGCGAGAAATACTTCAACTTTCTAGCAACATTAGCAATGAAAGTATTTCTGAATATCTTCAAGCCTACTGTGAAGTAGTTGGAACGGATGAAATCGTACTACCAGAAAACAACGAAAGCGAGACCATTCCCCCTCCAACGAGCTACCAAAAGCTTAGAGATTTGATCGCAACACACTTTGACCAAGAGAAAGGAAGAGAACCACAAAACAGCGGCAATGGAAACGACGATGGTCCGTCTGAAGAGGACTCCGATATCGGGGATGAGCTAGAACCACTCGAAGATAATAATGACGACTGAATAACTCCTCGGCGCGATGCACTCGATCGTGACGAAGTGTAGCTCTGAGCTTACCTTACATCGAACAATTCGCCTGAACGGAAATAAAGGCACTACCATGCTCACCTACTACCTCCCGCAACTCATGCTCGCGTGGTCGATCTTGCTGGTGGGCGTGTTGTCGCCCGGGCCGAGCGTGATGCTGATCCTGGGCGTGGCGATGGGTCAGGGGCGTGGGGCTGCGGTGGCAACCGCGCTGGGGGTCGCCTGCGGCAGCATGACCCTTTCGATCGCCACCGTGCTCGGGCTCTCGATCATTTTCGCAGAGGTTGCCCATGCTATGGAGATGGTGCGCTTCGCGGGTGCAGGTTATCTGTTCTTCCTGGCGTTCAAATCCTTCGGCAAGATGCTCAATCCGCCGCCGCTTTCGCCGCTTGTGCCCGGGCTGCGCTCGTTCCGGCGGCAGGTCGCCGGCGGCTATCTGCTGCAGGTCTCGAACCCCAAGGCGATCATGTTCTGGCTGGCAATCGCCGGCGTCGGCGGCGTTGGCGATGCCCCCGCCCCTATCGTCCTGTTGTTCGTCGCCGGATCGTTCCTGATGTCCTTCACCGGCCACGGCGCCTATGCGTTGCTGCTCTCCAGCGCCATGGTCCGCGCCGGCCTCACCCGCTTCCGCCGCGTGGTGGAGGCGGCGCTGGGCGGCTTCTTCGTGTTCGCCGGCGTGAAACTGCTGACGGCGAAGGTGTAAACCAGGGAGCTTCGCAAAGCGCCGTGGCGTTGGGCGGAGATGTCGAAAGGGTTGATGACCAGGGCCGCAGCTCCGGTGAATAACCGCATTGCGGCCCATTGTCCTGCAAGCACCTTTCGCCGCAGCGCTCCGCCGCCCCTACCCCCTGAACTTGCCGTTCCTCGGGAACCCCTTGGGCGCGATACGGCCGGCCATGGCGCGGTCGCCGCGCCATTCGAGCAGTTCTTCGGCGGTGCGCATATGGGTGCGGCCGGCGCTGTCAGTCCAGCTAAGGCCGTCGGCGATGGCGAAGCATTTGGCGTCCGACAGGCCGCCATCCTTGTAGCGCTGCAGGCGCACGCCCTTGCCGCGGGCCATCTCGGCGACCTGCGACATCGGGAAGACGATCAGTTTGCGGTTTTCGCCGATCACGGCGATGTGGTCGCCGACCGCAGGCGTCAAAAGCTTGACTTCGTCCTTGGCCGAAACATTCATCACCTGCTTGCCCTTGCGGGTGTTGGCAACCATCTGGTCTTCATCGATGATGAAGCCGTTGCCGGCGGTCGACGCGATCAACTGCTTGCGACCGGCCTCATGCACGAAGGCGGTGACGACATCCTGGTCGGCATCGATATCGACTATGATGCGCAGCGGCTCGCCATGGCCGCGCCCGCCGGGCAGCTTGTCCGCGCCAAGCGTGAAGGCACGTCCGCCGGTGGTGACGATCAAAAGCTTGTCGGTCGTCTGCGCCGGGAAGGCGAGCTTCAGGCTGTCGCCCTCCTTGAACGACACGCCGGAGGTGTCGACATGGCCCTTCAGCGCCCGGATCCAGCCCTTTTCGGAGATGACGACAGTGATCGGCTCCTTCTCGATCATCGCCTGCTGGATCGCCTCGACATCGGTATCAGGCGCAATGTCGAAGGTCGAGCGACGTTTGCCGAGCTCGGTCGCCTTGGCGAAGGTTTTCTTGACCTCGCCGATTTCCCAGGCGACGGTCTTCCATTGCTGTTCCTCTGATGCCAGAAGCGCCTCGATATCGGCCTTTTCCGCCGTCAGCGCATCGAAATCCTTTCGGATTTCGATTTCCTCCAGCTTGCGCAGAGCGCGCAGCCGCATGTTGAGGATCGCCTCGGCCTGGACATCGGTGATCTCGAACCGGGCGATCATCACCGCCTTCGGCTCATCCTCCTCGCGGATGATCTTGATCACCTCGTCGAGGTTGAGATAGGCGACGAGCAGGCCGCCGAGGATTTCAAGCCGGCGGTCGATGGCGGCCAGACGGTGGCGCGAGCGGCGCTGCAGCACCTCACGGCGGTGGCCGAGCCATTCCTTCAGCACATCGACAAGGCCCATAACCTTCGGCACCTTGCCCTGCGACAGCACATTCATGTTCATCGAGAAGCGCTGTTCGAGATCGGTGAGCTTGAACAGCGATTCCATCAGCAGCGCTGGATCGACGGCGCGCGATTTCGGCACCAGAACGACGCGGATGTCTTCGGCCGATTCGTCCTGGATATCCTCCAGGAGCGGCAGGCGGCGGGCGATCAGGAGTTCGGCGATCTTCTCGATCAGCCGAGATTTCTGCACGCCATAGGGAATTTCGGTGACGACGATCTGGTAGTTGCCGCGCCCGAGGTCTTCCTTTTCCCAGCGCGAACGCAGCCGGAAGCCGCCGCGGCCGGTCTTATAGGTTTCGACCATCGAGGCGAAATCCTCGACGATGATCCCGCCGGTCGGAAAGTCCGGGCCCTGGATCATGTTCGCCTTCGGCCCGTCGGCGTCCGGCAGCGTCATGATGTCCTCGACGGTGGCGTCGGGATGCTTGATCAGGTAGATCGCCGCCTCGCACAGCTCATGGGCGTTGTGCGGCGGGATCGAGGTCGCCATGCCGACGGCGATGCCGGTAGAGCCGTTGGCGAGCAGGTTCGGGAAGGCGCCGGGCATCACCACCGGCTCCTCGTCCTCCTCGTTATAGGTCGGCCGGAAATCGACGGCATCCTCGCCGATGCCTTCCAGCATCAGCGCGGCGACATCGGTCATGCGCGCCTCGGTGTAGCGCATGGCGGCCGCGCTATCGCCGTCGATATTGCCGAAATTGCCCTGGCCGTCGACCATCGGATAACGCTGGGCGAAATCCTGCGAGAGGCGCACCAGCGCATCATAGATCGAGCCGTCGCCATGGGGATGGAACTTACCCATGACGTCGCCGACGATGCGCGCGCATTTCTTGTAGGCGGCGTTCGGGCGCACACCGATCTCGCTCATGCCGTGAATGATGCGGCGGTGCACGGGCTTCAGCCCGTCGCGCACATCCGGCAGCGCCCGGTGCATGATCGTCGAAAGCGCATAGGCGAGGTAGCGTTCCTCAAGGGCCTTGCGCAGGTCCACGGCGTCCGTGTGTCCGTCGCCGTCTTCCGGTGGCGTGATTTCTTTTCCCATGGGTTTCTGTTAGAGGATACAACCCTTGCCCGCAAGGCGGGGCCGCCCGCAATCCCCTGAAAACAAGGGAAAACGCGCCCCATTTACCGGGCATTCATAGCAAAATTGCAATTCGGCCTTATATGGCCAATAAACCGTAGCGCAACATCTAATTTTCAGGGAGCACTTCATGCCCACATCACGTCTCACGCAGCTTCTTCTCGCAGGCAGTTTTCTGGCCGCATCGGGCGCTCCCGCGTTTGCCCTCGACACCGACGATCTGATGGCCAAACTGAAAGCCGTCACCGAAAAACAGTCGCACATGACCTTCACCTATGACAGCGTCGAGGAAGGCTCGAACGGCAGCGTGACGATCTCCGGCATGGAGTTTTCGCCCCTGGCGGAAGCGGGCGAGGAGATGGACGAATTCAAGCAGAAGGCGCCGATCACGCTCGACCTTCAGGACGTTCAGGAAAATGCCGACGGCAGCTACATGATCGGCAAGTCGACGGCGTCCGACATGGCCTTCACGATGGAAGACGCTGAGATCGCCATCGCCTCGTACACCGAGACCAATATCCATGTTCCCGCCAGCGCCGACCTCGCGGTTCTTTCCGGCTGGGGCTATGGCGAAAGCACGGAGGTCAAGAACATCAGCGTCACCGTCGAAGGCGACAAGCTCCTGACGATCGACGATGCTTCCGCCAAGCAGAACTTCAACGAGGCGCGGACCAAGGCCGATTATCTCGCGGATGTTACCGGGATTTCGCTCGACCTTTCGCAGGTCGACGATCTGGAGCCCGAAGCCCGCGCGAGGTTGGAGGAACTCGATCTCCTGCAGACCACGTCGACATTCACGATCAGCGGCAACTGGGATCTGGAAACGGGCGATCTCAACGTCGCCACCTACAGCCTCGCCACGGAGAATGTCGGCACGCTCGACTTCGGCATGGGACTGACCGGCGTCACGTTTGAAACGCTGGAAACGCTTCAGAAGATTTCGGAGATCGCCCAGAGCGAAGAGATGGAGGACGCCCCTTCGGACGGTGCCTCGTCGGAAGAGGAAAATCCCTATCAGGCCGAATTGATGCAGCTCGGCCAGACCATCGGCGTCAGCGGCCTGTCGATCCGGTTTACCGATGACAGCATCACCAACCGTCTGATCCAGACGATCGCGAAGGAAAAGAATATTTCCACCGATGCGCTGATCGCCGAGTGGAAGGGGCAGATGACGGCGGGCCTCGCCGGGCTGGAAATGCCTGACCTTGCCGCCTCTATCTCGTCCGCGGTCGACAGTTACCTGGCCGATCCGCAGAGCTTCTCCGTCAGCATCAAGCCGCAGATGCAGATGCCTGTGCTGGCCGTGGTGATGGCGGGTGCCGCCGCGCCCAAGGCCATCCCCCAGCTTCTCAATCTCGAGATCAAGGCCAATCAGTAAGACAAGGTCTTCGCAGTTGCCCCCGGCAGAATATCTGCCGGGGTTTTTGCATTAGGGCCGGTCTCAACGCCTGTCTCACCCCTTGCGAGACAGAGCCCTGCGGAAGGCAAGCGGGGTCTGGCCGGTGCGCGCCTTGAACAATTCGTAGAACCGGCTGCTCGATCCGAACCCGCAATCATAGGCGATCGTGAGGATCGGGTCTTCGGTGTCGACCAGCCTCTGCATGGCGCGCGCCACCCGGTAGCGGGTGAGATATTCGTTGACGGAAAGGCCCAGCACATCGCGGAAGGCCTTGTTGGCGGTGCTCGGATGAATGCCGGCGCGGGCGGCGAGATCCGGCATCGAAACGGGCTCGCCGTAATGGCTGTTGACCAGATCGGTCAGCGCCTCGACATGACGCACGGCGGCGGCGACCGCTGCCGTCCCCGCCTCCCCGCCTGAAAGCCGGCCGGTTTCGACGCAATCGAGAATGAAGCGGCGCACTCTCAGCGCGATTTCCTCGCGCAGCAGGCTCCGGCGCTGCGGCCCGCTCTTGTTCCACTCCTCCACCCAGCGCGCGGTGACGAAGCCGTCATGGCCGGTGGCGGCCGGGTCGGTCAAAAACCCGCCCTGCATGGTGAAGCGCCGGGCCTCGCGATCGATCGGCAGCGCCAGGAAATCGGCGAGCGGCAGGTAAATGACGATCAGGGCGGCGTTGTCGGTGACCGCAATGGTCTGGTGCGGGATCGCGGCCCAGAACAGCACCAGCCTCCCCGCCTCGACCTCCTCGCGCCGACCGTTGAAGAGATAGGTCATCTCGCCTTCAAGCAGCAGGTTGAGCTCGACGTGATCGTGCCAGTGGGCCGCCGGCATGGCGGTCGCGATATGGCGCTCGATCAGGAAATCGCCGCGCGCCAGCGTCAGGTCGTCCACTTCATAATTGCCTGCTGCCATCGCTCACCACTCCAATCCCGGACTAATCGATATGAGCGCCGGAGGAAAATCTTGTTTTGGAGATATAGCTTCGCCGAAAAGAAAGGAACCCATCATGACCAAAATCTGCCTTGTCGGCGCCGGCAGCACCGTGTTCGCCCAGAACATTCTCGGCGATGTACTGTCCTCCGATCTCCCCGGCGAAATCGCCATCAGCCTGTTCGACATCGATCCCGAACGGCTGAAAACCTCCGAAATCGTCACCCGCCGCATCTGCGCGGCGCTCGGCCTTGACGATATCCGCGTCGACGCGACGCTGGACCGGCGCGAGGCGCTGAAAGGGTCCGATTTCGTGATCCTGATGATGCAGGTCGGCGGCTATGAGCCGGCCACCGTCACCGATTTCGACGTGCCGAAACAGTTCGGCCTGCGCCAGACGATCGCCGACACGCTCGGCATCGGCGGCATCTTCCGCGGGCTGCGCACCATCCCCGTGCTGGAGGCGACCTGCCGCGACATGGAGGATGTCTGCCCGAACGCGCTGCTGATGCAATATGTGAACCCGATGGCAATCAATTGCTGGGCGATCAAGGAAATCGCGCCGGAAATCCGCACCGTCGGTCTGTGCCACAGCGTGCAGCACACCGCCGGCCAGCTCGCCTCCTATCTCGGCGAGGATGTGGCGAACATCAATTACCTCTCGGCCGGCATCAACCACATCGCGTTTTTCCTGAAATATGAAAAGCTGCATGCCGATGGTTCGCGCGAGGATCTCTATCCGCGCCTGCGCCAGCTTCTCGCCGACGGCAAGGTGCCGGACGACGACCGGGTGCGCTTCGACGCGCTGAAACGGCTCGGCCATTTCGTCACCGAATCCAGCGAGCATTTTTCGGAGTATACCTCCTGGTACATCAAGGACGGCCGCGACGACCTGATCGACCGTTTCAACATTCCGCTGGACGAATATATCCGCCGCTGCAAGGAGCAGATCGCCGAATGGCATGCGCTTCGCAAGGAGCTGGAAGGCGACAGGCCGATCGAGGTGTGCCGCAGCAATGAATATGCCGCCGGCATCATCCATGCCGGCGTCACCGGCAAGCCGGCGCTGATCTACGGCAACGTGCCCAATAACGGGTTGATCTCCAACCTGCCGGACGAATGCATCGTCGAAGTGCCCTGCCATGTCGACCATAACGGCATTCAGCCGATCCGGATCGGCCGGGTTCCGACCCAGCTCGCCGCGGTGATGAAGCTCAGCATTTCGGTGCAGGAACTGACGGTCGAGGCCGCGCTGACCAAAAGCCGCGACCGCATCTACCAGGCCGCCCTGCTCGACCCGCACACATCGGCCGAGCTTTCCCCGGACGAAATCTGGAAACTGGTGGATGGGCTGATTGAGCGGCACGGGGACCTGCTGCCCGCTTATCACTAGAGTTTGCGCCCTTTTCCTCCGCTCCCGAAGCCGGCGACAGCAATGTCGCCGGCGTTTTCGATCATAATAAATCATAAAACTGATTGACAATGATCGTTTCAATCAGCATTGTGATCGAAAATAACAGGGGAATGCGGATGTCTCAGCCACAGGGCGTCAAGGTCGATCGTCTCGAAGCGATACGCAGCCATCTTTATGTGAACGGGTTTTCCGCGATCCAGGATCTGGCCGACGCGATCGGCGCCTCGCTCGCCACCGTCCGCCGCGATCTGCAGATTCTCGAGCAGGAGGGCTCGATCGTCAGGGTCCATGGCGGCGCGCGCATTGCCGAGGGCTCCTCGGTGGAAATGGCGTTCCAGGCCCGCGAGAAGCGCAATCTTGCCGCCAAGCGGGCGATTGCCACGGCGGCCTATGAAACCCTGCAGCCGCGTTCCGCGATCTTCCTCGATGCCGGCACCACGGTTCTGCAGCTTGCCCGGCTGATCCGGATCAGCCCGATCCCGCTGCGCATCTTCACCAACGGCCTGATCGTCGCGCAGGAATTCCTGAACATTCCGAATCTCGAGGTCACGCTGCTCGGCGGCCAGTTGCGCAGCGAAAACGCCTCGCTGGTCGGCCCGCAGGCGGAAGCCATGCTGGACCTGATCTGGTTCGATCAGCTTTTCCTGGGCGCGAGCGCGATCGGTTCCGATGGCGCGATCTACAGCATCGACAATGGCGAGGCCCACCTCAACCGGCGCATGCTGACCCGCTCGGCGCATTGTTTCGTGCTGGCCGATGCCACCAAGTTTGACACGATGGCGACCTACAAGGTTGCGCCCCTCACCGAAGCGCACGTCATCACCGATTCCGCCATTTCACAGAAATGGCGCGCGCATCTCGACGACAACGGGATCGATAACACGATCGTCGAGGCGGGAGCGAACGGATGACCGACGGCCTGATCCTCGGCATCGACGGCGGCGGCAGCAAGGTGCTGGCGGCGCTTGCCGACAGGATGGGGCGGATCGTGAAGACGGCCCGCGGCGGCGGCGTCAATCCGATGGACAATCCCGGATGGCGCGAAGTCCTCGATACGGTGCTGCGCCCCTTTGCCGGGGCCGCCGAAATCCAGGCGGTGGCGGCCGCACTGCCGGCCTATGGCGAGGTGACCCGCCTCTCCGCTCTTCAGGAACAGGCGATCGCCGAGACCTTTCCGGCGGCGAAACGACATGTGCTGAACGATGTCGAGGCCGCCCATTTCGGCGCGCTGTCCGGCCGGCCCGGCATCCTGATCCTCTCCGGCACCGGCTCCATGGCCTGGGCGCGCGATGAGGACGGCCGCTCCGCCCGCGTCGGCGGCTGGGGCGATATGATCGGGGATGAGGGCAGCGCCTATGCGATCGGTCGCGCCGCGCTCAGCCTGATCAGCCAGGCGATCGACGGTCGCCGGCAACCGACCGCGCTGACCGACGCAGTTTTTGACGCCCTTTCCCTCGACAGAGCCGACCCGATGAACGCGCTCGGCGACTGGGTGACCGGCCTTGAGCGGCCCCGCGCGGGCATCGCGGCGCTTGCCGAAGTGGTCGACCGCGTGGCCCGCACCGGCGATGCCGGCGCAAACGCGCTGATGGAAGAGGCAGCCGACGATCTGGCCCGACACGTCATGGCCATCGCCCCACACTGCGCGAGCGATGCCGACTGGACCTATGCCGGCGGCGCATTCGCAAGCCCGGTGCTGCTTGAAGCGCTGACGCGCCGGATCGGCCGTGCGCCGGTTCCGCCCCGACTTTCCCCCATTGGCGGCGCGCTGCTGGCGGCCGCCCAATGTCTCGACTGGCCGCTCGAAGAGGGCTTTGTCGGGCAAATCGCCTCCGCCCGAAACGGGACGGATTGAACTCTCCAAAAACCAGACAGGACGGGAACATGAACAGACTGCTTTTATCACTCGCCACCTCGACAGCCATGCTGCTCGCCATCCCGGCGCTTGCCGATGATGCCAAGCCGCTGGCCGGCGAATCCATCACGGTGCTTCTGCCCTCCCCGCAAGGCGCCAATATCGCCGCCGATTTCGAGGAAGACACCGGCATCCATGTCGACCTCCAGACGCTTTCGTGGGACGATATCCGCCTCAAGCTCGTCACCGGCCTCGTCGCCGGCACCGCGCCCGCCGATGTGACCGAATTCGACTGGTCCTGGACCGGCCAGTTTGCCGCCGCCGGCTGGTACATGCCGCTCAACGACGTGATCGACCCCGCGACCGTCGAAGATATCGGCGTTACCAAGATCTTCACCGTCGATGGCGATATCCTCGGCATCCCCTACACCAACGACTTCCGCGTCATGCTGATCAACAAGGCGCAATTTGAGGAAGCCGGCATCACCGAGCCGCCGAAGACGCTCGACGAGCTCGTTGCCGACGCCAAGAAGATCAAGGAAGCCGGCATCGTCGAATATCCGATCGGCCTGCCGCTTTCGGCAACCGAAGGCGCATCCACGAGCTGGTATCTGCTGACCAAGGCCTTTGGCGGCGAACTGTTCGACGCCGATTTCAAGCCGCTGTTCACATCGCCGGATTCCGCCGGTTACAAGGCGCTGGAATTCGAACTGATGCTGCTGGACGAAGGCCTCGTCGACCCGGCCGCAGTCAGCCTGACCGACAGCCAGATCAATGACAGCATGTTCTCCCAGGGCCAGACCAGCGTCATGATCTCGGGCGAACCGGGCCGGCTCGGCCAGATGAACGATCCGGATCAGTCCAAGGTCGCCGGCGATGTCGAGGCCATTCTGGTGCCGACGGCAAGCGGCGAGACCCGCAGCTTCGGCCTGCCGGAAGCGCTCGGCATTCCCAACAGTTCGCAGAACAAGGAAGCCGCGGTTGAGTTCATCAAGTGGTTCACCTCCAAGGACTTCCAGGAGGAGAACTACAAGAACGGCTTCCTGCCGACCCGCACATCGGTGCTTTCGGCCGTCAACGAGACCGGCGTGATGCATTCCGGCGACGTTCTCGTTGAACAGTCGACCACGGTCGAGCCGCTGTTCCAGCAGGGCACGCCGCAGTGGTATCCGGAGTTTTCGAGCGCCGTGAATACCTCGATCAACAGCGCCGCCAAGGGCCAGATCACGGTTGAACAGGCGATGCAGAACATTGCCGACGCCGCCGAACAGGCCATGGCCCAATGACATCTGCCGCCTCCACAATGCGGGGCAAGCGCGGTATCGGCTTCAATGCCGATACCATGCTCGGCCTGCTTCTGGCCGCGCCGATCCTGATTACCATGGCGTCGCTGGTCTTCTATCCAATGCTCGTCACGAGTTGGGACAGCCTGCACCGCGTCAATCCGATGCAACCGGGCACGCCCTTCGTCGGCCTTGCCAACTACACCCGCATGCTCTCCGACAAACAGCTCGGCATGAGCTGGATGAACACATTTTCCTATGTGATCCTCGCCGTTCTCGCCGAGACCGTTTTCGGCGTGCTGGCCGCCGCCCTGATCAACCAGGTCAAGGTCGGACGCCAGTGGATCCTCGCCGCCGTGATCCTGCCCTGGGCGCTGCCCGGCGTGGTCAACGCTGTGATCTGGCTGTGGATCTACCAGCCCGGCGCCGGCCTTCTGAACGGCATCCTCACCGCCCTCGGACTGCCCTTCGAAAACCACATCTGGTTCAACGACCGCACCAGCGCGATCATGGCCGTCACCGTGGTCCATGTCTGGCGGATGATGCCGCTTACCATCGTCATCGTGCTTGCCGCCATGCAGAGCATTCCCGACCATCTCTATCAGGCCGCTCGCATCGACGGCGCGACCAATTTTCAGATGCTGACGCTGGTGACGCTTCCATTGGTGCGCAGCGCGATCGCGGTTTCCATGACCAACGCTACCGTGCAGGCCTTCAACCTTTTCGATGAGGCATGGGTGCTTGCCGGGGCGAGCCTCGAAACCCGGCCCGTGCTGGTGCAGATCTATCTCGAGACCTTCCAGAACCTGCGCTTTTCCTACGGCATGGCGCTGTCGCTGACGATCACCTTCGTCTCGCTTCTGGTGTCGCTGGTCTATGTGCTCCGCGTCTATCGCAACACTCGGTATGATTGATGAAACAGTCTCTTGCCTATCGCATGATGATCTGGGCCGGCCTTGCCGTGCTGCTGATCTGGTCGCTGGGACCGGTCTACTGGACCTTCGCCAGCGCGCTGACGCCGACCGAGGATTTCTCGGCCCGCCCGATCCATTTCTTCCCGCAGAACATCACCTTCGATCACTTCGCCCGCATTTTCGGCATCGGCATCGACCGCATCGGCGGGGTCGAGGTCTGGGCGCAGTTCCGCGCGGCGCTGTTCAACTCCATCGTGACCTCGGCGCTGGCGACGGTGCTGTGCGTGGCGATCTCCGCGCTCGGGGCCTATGCCTTCACCCGGCTCGATTTTCCGGGCCGCAAGACCCTGTTCATCCTGGTGGTAGCGACGCTCGCGATCCCGGCCTACGCCGTGCTGATCCCGCTTTACCGGATCCTGATCAGCCTGCACATGATCGACACCTATACGGGCATCGCGCTGATCTACGTCTCGGCCTATCTGCCGCTGTCGCTCTGGCTGCTCAGAAGCGTGTTCGAGTCGCTTCCGATCGCGCTCGAGGAAGCGGCCCAGCTCGATGGCGCCGGACGGCTCTTCATCTTCTTCAACATCGTGCTGCCGCTGGCGGGGCCTGGACTGACGGCGACCGCCATCCTCACCTTCCTCGGCGCCTGGGGCCAGTACCTCATTCCGTTGATCTTCTCGCCGGCGCAAACCAAGCCGCTGACGGTGCTGATCCCCGAATTCGTCACCAAAAACTTCGTCGACTACGGCCTGATAACGGCAAGCGGTTCCGTTGCCATCATCATCCCCGCCCTCGTCGTCATTTTCCTGAACCGGTACCTCGTCAGCGGTCTGCTGGCAGGCTCGGTCAAATAAACCGGAGACAACATGAACACGACTGAAAAAGTGATTTTCGAGCAATTCCCCTATTGGGAAAAGGCGATCACTTGGAAACCCGGTTCGCATGACGCGGCGCTGACCGTCATCGTCGGCTGCGGCACATCCTATAACCTTGCGCTGTCGCTTGCGGCCTATTTCAATCTCGCAGGCCGCGCCGCGATCGCGGTGCCAGGCGCCGAATGGCTGAGCCGGCCGGAGGCCTTCTTCCCGGACTGGAAGAATACCCATGTCATCGCGCTGTCGCGCAGCGGCGAAAGCACCGAAACGGTCGCCGCCGCCAAGGCGAGCCGCGCCGCCGGCGCCCATGTGACCGCCATTACCGTCGAGCCGGAAAGCCCGCTTGCGAAAAACTGCGATACGCTGGTGGTCTCGCCCTCCCATCCCGACGAAGGCATCGTGATGTCGGTGTCGGCAAGCCTGATGCTGCTGCTCGGCCAGCGCATGATCGGCCAGGATATGACGACCGCGATCATCGATACCGCCCGCAGGCTGATGGACGATCTCGACGCCGCCCTTCCGCAGCTCATCGAGAACCGCTCGCATTTCGTCTTCCTCGGCGGCGGCCCGCTCTACGGCATCGCGCTTGAGGGCGCGCTGAAGCTGATGGAGATGAGCCAGACCGTGACCCAGGCCTTCCACCCGCTGGAATACCGCCATGGCCCGATCAGCCTCGTCAGCGAGGAAACCGCCGTGGTCATGCTCTATTCCGACCAGAAGGCAGAGGAAGCCAAGGTTGTGAGGGAGCTTCAGGACAAGGGCGCGGTGGTGATCGGCCTCGGCGGGCCGGGCGACCTCGCCCTCGATCTCGAAACCGGCCTTTCGCTTGCGGGGCTTGCCATGCTGCCGGCACTGCAGATCCTCGGCGAGCGGGTGGCACAGATGAAAGGTCTCGACACCGTCGCGCCGCGCCATCTGACCAAGGTGGTGAAGCTCGCATGACGGCACCGCTTGAACACAACCGCCACGACGCGCTCGCCCGCCTTTTCGGCGGGCGCAGCGGCGCGCTCCCGCGCGGCATCACCTCGGTCTGCTCCGCCCATGCGCTGGTGATCGAGGCAGCGCTCAGGCGCGCTGCGGCCGATGGCGCGGTCGCGCTGATCGAGGCCACCTGCAACCAAGTCAACCAGTACGGCGGCTATACCGGCATGACGCCGCGGGATTTCCGCGCCTTCATCGAAAAGATCGCCGGCGCGATCGGTTTTCCAACCGAGCGCATCATCTTCGGCGGAGATCATCTCGGCCCCAATCCGTGGAAAAGCCTTGCCGCGGACGAGGCGATGGCCCGCGCCGAAACCATGATCGCCGCCTATGCCGCGGCGGGCTTCGAGAAGCTCCATCTCGACACCTCGATGGGCTGCGCCGGGGAACCGGCGGCCCTTGCCGACGACCTGACGGCGGAACGCGCAGCAAGGCTCGCGAAGGTCGCCGAACAGGCGGCGCAAGACGCAGGCCACCGCCCGCCGGTCTACATCATCGGCACCGAGGTGCCGCCGCCGGGCGGGGCGACCCACGCCCTTGACGACATCGAGCCAACCGATGCCGACGCCGTGAAGAACACCTATGCGGTCCACCGCGATGCGTTCACCGATGCCGGCATTGCCACGGCGCTTGATCGGGTCGTCGGGATCGTGGTTCAGCCGGGCGTCGAATTCGGCAATGCCAATGTTGCAATCTATAAGCCCGAGCGGGCCCGTGCGCTGGTCGGCGCACTGGATGGTCTGCCCGGCCTGATCTACGAGGCCCATTCCACCGACTACCAGCCGATGGAGGCGCTGGCTCAGCTCGTCGATGACGGCTTCGCGATCCTCAAGGTCGGGCCCGGCCTGACCTTCGCCTTGCGCGAGGCGCTGTACGGGCTTGATGCCATAGCCGCCACGCTTGATGGCAAAGATGGCCACGGGACACTGTTTTCGGCCATGGAGAGCCTGATGCTGGAAAAACCCGGCCACTGGCGCTCCCACTACACCGGCTCGGATGCCGAACAGCGGCTGCAGCGCCATTTCAGCTACAGCGACCGGATCCGCTATTACTGGCCGGAAAAGGAAGCCGCCACCGCGATCGATGCGCTGTTTGCGCGCCTTGAGGGCGATATTCCCGAAACGCTGATCAGCCAGCATATGGCGCGGATCTATCCGGACGTGGTCGCCGGCAGGGTCGCGCCGCACGCGCGCGATCTGTGCCTTGCCGCGATCGACGCGGCCCTTCTGCCCTATGCCCACGCCACCGGCTCAAGGACGAGGCAGGCCGCATGAACATGACAGGTGCTACGCGCCGCAATCTGGCAAGTGAGAAACCGATATGGCTTCAGTAGACGTAAGAAAGGTCCGCAAGAGCTACGGACATGTGGAAGTCCTGCATGGCGTGGATATCGACATTCAGGAGGGCGAGTTCGTCATTCTGGTCGGCCCGTCCGGCTGCGGAAAATCGACGCTCCTGCGCATGATCGCGGGACTTGAGGAGATCAGCGGCGGCGAGGTCGCGATCGGCGGCAAGGTCGTCAATGATGTCGCGCCGAAGCTGCGTGACATCGCCATGGTGTTCCAGTCCTACGCGCTCTATCCGCACATGACGGTGGAGGCCAATATGGGCTTCTCGCTGCGATTGGCAAAAGCGCCGAAGGACGAGATCAAGCGCCGCGTCGGCGAGGCCGCCCAGATCCTCGGGTTGGAAAAGCTGCTCGACCGCTATCCCCGCAACCTCTCCGGCGGCCAGCGCCAGCGTGTCGCCATGGGCCGCGCGATCGTGCGCCAGCCGCAGGTGTTCCTGTTCGACGAGCCGCTGTCCAATCTCGACGCCAAGCTGCGCGTGCAGATGCGCTCAGAGATCAAGCAGCTCCACCAGCGGCTCAAGACCACCATCGTCTACGTGACCCACGACCAGATCGAGGCCATGACCATGGCCGACCGGATCGTGGTGATGCGTGATGGCCATGTGGAGCAGTTCGGCACGCCGCTCGAGCTTTACGCGACGCCGAGAAACGTGTTCGTCGCGGGCTTCATCGGCTCGCCGGGCATGAACCTGATCGAAGGCCGCGTCAGCACGGACGGGCAGCCGGAATTTATCGCTAATGGCGGCGGGCGGCTGCCGCTTCCGCCCGCTTGCGCGGCCGCGCCCGGCCGGAAGGTGATCTACGGCATCCGTCCGGAGCACATCGCGCTCGACGACAGCGGCGTGGATGTCGAGGTTGTGGTGGTCGAGCCGACCGGGGCCGAAACCCAGATCATCTGCCGCATCGGCGAGGACGACATCATGGTCGCCCAGCGCGAATGGCTGACGGTCGATGCCCACGACCGCCTCACCATCAAGCCGGATATCGACAAGATCCACCTGTTCGACGCGGAGACCGGCGAGCGTATCTGACGGCTTCAGGTTGGAACATTACGGGCAAGGCCATCGTGCATGGCCTCGCCGCATAGCCCCCAATACTCTCTCCCGCTGGCGGGAGAGATGCCCCGACAGGGGCAGTGAGGGTGGCGCGGCAACTCAACTCGTGAGGGCGTTCGCGGGGATAGTCTCCCCCCTCACTGTCGCTTTCGCGACATCTCTCCCCTCCGGGGCGAGAAGATTGGGGGGCTATGCGGCGACGAACCGGGCACGATTGATGCGTCGCCGTTACGTCAC
>NZ_JAINWJ010000050.1 GCF_021021415.1 Martelella mediterranea
GGCGCTCGGCATTTTCGGCGCCGGCAATGTCGGCGCGGCGATCACCAAATTCGGCGCGCCTTTCGTCATGGTCGCCTTCGGCTGGCAGGCGGTGGCCAATGTCTGGGCCTTTGCGCTTGCGGCGATCGCTGTCATCTTCTTCGTTTTTTCCAAAAATGATCCGGTGTTCGAGGCGCGCCGGCGTTCCGGTGCGAAGGCCACCACGGTCGCGGCCCAGCTTGCGCCGCTGAAGAACCTGCAGGTCTGGCGCTTCTCGCTGTACTATTTCTTCGTCTTCGGCGCCTTCGTCGCGCTGGCGCTGTGGCTGCCGCACTACCTCGTCGATGTCTACGGCGTCGATATCCGCACCGCGGGCATGGCGGCGGCCGCCTTCTCGCTCTCGGCCAGCCTGTTCCGCGCCTATGGCGGTCATCTCTCGGACCGGTTCGGCGCGCGTTCGGTGATGTACTGGACCTTCGGCTTTGCGCTGCTCTTGCTGTTCATGCTGTCCTATCCGCCGACGAGCTACACGATCCACGCCAAGGGCGGCGACATCATCTTTACGACCGCGATGAGCTTCGGCGCCTTCGTGCTGATGATCTTCTGTCTCGGCTTCTTCATGAGCCTCGGCAAGGCGGCGGTCTACAAGCACATCCCGGTCTACTATCCCGACAATGTCGGCTCGGTCGGCGGTCTCGTCGGCATGATCGGCGGGCTCGGCGGCTTCGTCCTGCCGATCGTGTTCGGCACGTTGCTGGACCTGACCGGCGTCTACACCACCTGCTTCGCCTTCCTGTTTCTGCTGGTGCTGGTCGCCCTGACATGGATGCATCTTTCCATCCGTCAGATGGAGCGCCGCAACCGGGCGACGACCGACACCTTGCCGGAACTGCCGGAATTCGAGGGCATGACGCCGAAGACGTCGGCGGCGACGCTGACGGAATGGAACCCGGAAGACAAAACCTTCTGGGAAAAGACCGGACGGAAGATCGCCAAGCGCAATCTGTGGATCTCCATTCCCGCGCTGCTTCTGGCCTTTTCGGTCTGGATGGTCTGGTCGGTCGTGGTTGCGCGGCTTCCCGCGATCGGCTTCGATTTCACCGATGCTCAGCTGTTCTGGCTCGCGGCCCTGCCGGGGCTTTCGGGCGCGACGCTCAGGATCTTCTATTCCTTCATGGTGCCGATCTTCGGCGGCAGGCTGTGGACCACGCTCTCCACCGCCTCGCTGCTGCTGCCGGCCATGGGCATCGGCTATGCCGTGCAGAACCCGGAAACGCCCTATCTGATCTTCCTCGTTCTGGCGCTTCTCTGCGGTCTCGGCGGCGGCAATTTCGCCTCGTCCATGGCCAATATCAGCTTCTTCTTCCCCAAGGCCGAAAAGGGCAATGCGCTGGCCCTGAATGCCGGGCTGGGCAATCTCGGCGTCTCGGTCATGCAGTTCCTGGTGCCGGTCGTTATCACCATGGGCGTCTTCGGCGCGCTTGGCGGCGAACCGCAGGCGCTGAGCGACGGGGGACGGCTGTGGCTGCAGAATGCCGGCTTCGTCTGGGTGCCGTTCATCATCGCCGCCACCATCGCCGCCTATTTCGGCATGAACGACATTGCCTCGGCCAAGGCCTCGTTCGCTGATCAGGCGGTCATCTTCTCGCGCTTCCACAACTGGATCATGTGCATTCTCTATACCGGCACATTCGGCTCGTTCATCGGCTATTCGGCGGGTTTCCCGCTGTTGATGAAAACCCAGTTCCCCGAGGTCAACGCGCTGTCCTACGCCTTCCTCGGCCCGCTGGTCGGCGCGCTGAGCCGGGCGGGCACGGGGTGGATTTCCGACCGCTTCGGCGGCGGGCGGGTGACCTTCTGGACCTTTGTCGGCATGTTCGTCGCCGTGGTCGGCGTGCTGCAATTCCTGCCGCATGACGGCGCGGGCGGCAATTTCTGGGCCTTCTTCGCCTGCTTCATGGCGCTGTTCTTCCTGACCGGCGTCGGCAATGCGTCGACCTTCCAGATGATCCCGGCAATCATGCGCCGGGAAGTGCCCCGCCTGATGCCGGAACTGGATGCGGGCGCGCTGCAAAAGCAGACGGACCGCGAGAGCGCGGCGATCATCGCCTTCACCTCGGCGATTGCCGCCTATGGCGCATTCTTCATCCCGAAGTCCTACGGCACCTCGATTTCGATGACCGGCGGACCGGACATGGCGCTGTGGGGCTTCGGCATCTTCTACGTCATTTGCGCCGTGCTGACCTTCTTCTACTACACCCGCCGCAACGCGCCGGTGCCCTGCTAATCGCCCGAAACAAAGGAACGGATCATGTCTCTTCTCCTCGACCGCCTCAATTTTCTGGCACGCAAGAATGTCGACACATTCTCCGATGGTCACGGCGTCACCACCAATGAAAACCGCGACTGGGAAGACGCCTATCGCAA
>NZ_JAINWJ010000051.1 GCF_021021415.1 Martelella mediterranea
AATCCCAGTCCGATTCTGAACGGTAAGAAATTGCTCTAGCGCAAGGCGGCCGCGATATTGCCGCCGTCGACAGTGGTCACGTTGGCGGTAGTGCTTTCCGCGCAGGCGAGGTCGAAGAAGGCGCGGGCCACATCCTCCGCCGTGACTTCGCGGTGCAGCAGGTTGCCGCCCATATAATCCTCAACGGAAAGGCCGCGCGCGGCGGCGCGGCTTTCAATCATGGCGTCATCGAGCAGGCCGGAGCGGATGCGGTCGGCATTGACGGCGTTGGAGCGGATGCCGTCCTTGCCGTGTTCCAGCGCATATTGACGCGACAGGAAAAGGGTTGCCGCCTTGGCAAGCCCGTAGGCGCCGAAATCCGCGCCGGGATTGACGGCCTGCTTGCTGGCGTTGAACAACAGTGCGCCGCCCGTGCCTTGCGCCTGCATGATCCGGACCGCCTCCTGCGCCACGATCTGGTGGGCGAAGAAATTCAGTTCGAAGCTCTTGCGCAGCACCGCATCGTCAAGGGTTGCGATCGGCCCCTGGAAGGCCGCGCCGGCATTGGACACCACGATATCGACGCCGCCGAAACGTGACACGGCCGCCGCAAAGCCGGCCTTGACCGAAGCGCGATCGGTGACGTCCATCGCCACGCCGATCGCGCTATTGCCGGCCGCGCGCGCCACTTCTTCGGCGCGCCCGCCGTCGAGATCGGCAATCACCACATGAGCACCCTCGGCGGCGAACAGCCGGGCGACCGCCGCACCGATCGCGCCGCCGCCGCCGGTGACCAGCGCCACTTGGCCGGAGAGCGGTTTCGGCTTGTTGCCGGCCAGTTTTGCCTGCTCCAGCGACCAGTATTCCAGATCGAACAGATCCTGGCGACTGACTGGCTCGAACCGCCCGACCATTTCCGCGTCGCGCGCCGCCTCGATCCACATCTCACCGAGATCGGCGGCGATCTTCGCCTCCTTGGCGCTGCGCCCGTGCCCGAAGAGGCCGACACCCGGCACCAGGGTGAGGCGCGGCATGGCGTCGAGCATAGTCCGGTCAACATCGTCGCGGTCGTTGTTCTCGTTGAAGTAGCGCGTATAGGCCTCGGCATAGCGGTCCACCGCCGCAGTCGTGGCGGCGGCAAAGCCAGAGAGATCATCCGCGCGCGGGGCGGGCAGCACCATCGGCCCGGTCTTGATCCGGATCGAGAGGTCCGGCGTGGAGACGCCGCGTTCGGCCATATCGGCGAGTTCGCCGGCGTTGACGAAGTCCATGATCGCGGGCAAGGTCCGGAAATCATTGACCATCCGTCCGAAACGCTTGCCCTTCTGCCTGATCGCCACCGCCCCGCGCAGGATCGGCGCAATCATGTCTGCGCTTGCGATGCCGTCCGGCAGGCTAACGGGGTGGAAGGCCGGTCTGCCCTCGCGCCGGACATAGTCTTCCGCGCGCGAGACATAGTCGATCATCAGGTCATAGGCCTCCTTCGCGGTCTCGGCGAAGGTGAAGATGCCGTGCTTGTCGAGGATCAGCGCCTCGGCGTCCGGCTTTGCCTCGAACGCCTCGGCGGAGGCCTTGGCGAGCGCGAAGCCAGGCATGATGTAGGGCACGAAGGCAAACCGGTCGCCGAAAGCCGCATTCGCAAGGCGACGGCTTTCGGCCTGATCGACGATTGCCAGCACCGCTGTGGAATGGGTGTGGTTGACGAATTTCTGCGGCAGGAAGGCGTGTAGCAGGGTTTCGACCGAGGGATTGGGTGAGGCTGGGTCGATCAGATTGGCGCGCTGGAGCGTGACCATGTCCTCGTCCGACAGCTTGTCGAAGGCCCGCGCCTTCCGCAGTGGGCGAAGCTTGACGGCCGGCAGCCCCGCCGGCTCAATGGTCGCCATGTCCCAACCGCTGCCCTTGACGCAAAGCACGTCGAAACGTTCGCCGACGAGGTCGCTCGCTTCAGTCTTGACCGAGGTATTGCCGCCGCCATGGAGCACCAGCCGAGATTCCCCGCCGAGAAGACGTGTCGTGTAGGTGCAAAGCGCGAGGTCCTCATTGACGCCGTTTGCGCCATAGCGTTCAACCGCCGCCTTGGCCGCGGCATCGTTCCAGAGATTTTCCATCGGTCATCCTCCCTGGGGCCGTTTGACCCCGGTCTTTACAAATGTGTATCCAGTGACGGCGTTCAGGCTTTCCAGGCATCCATGAGCTGTTCGCCCATGGACCGTGTCACCACGAGGTGGGACACGAAGCCGCCCCTGAGCGCCGCCTTCAGCGCCTCGAATTTCTCTGCTTCCTGCACCACCATCAGCCGCTTGGGAATCTGGCGCACCGTGTCGAGATCGGCGGATATGCAGCGGCGATTATGCTCGCAATCCATGATCGCGCCGTCGCGGTCGATCACCTGTCCGGCAATCACGCCGGCCGCGCCCTGTTCACCAAGCGCCTCGATCGCTTCCGCCGACAGCGCACCGCATTTCACCAGATGGCTGTCCGGTGCTATCCCGCCGACGGAGTACAGCACCAGATCGCACTCGCCGATCATCGCCATCTGCTGATGGATGATTTCCTCATTGCGCAGCTGGGCGCAGAGCGCCTCGGTGCTCAGCACCAGCGGCGCGTAGAAGTTGATGCCCTCGGCATTCAGCCGACGGGCGATTTCGGTGGTACACTGGTCCGGGCGGTAGTTATACGGCGCGCCGAGATTGCCGCAGAGCTGGATCACGGTGACGCCCTGCAGATCGGCGAACGGCATGGCGTCGGCGATGTGATAGACGGTCCGCCCCCAGGCAACGCCAACCTTGTCGCCCTTGTTGATCAGCCCCTGGAACACCGCTGCGGCCACGACCGGCATTTCGGTCTCCGGGTCGAGCGCCTGACGGTCCTCGGGCACGATCCAGACCGCGTCCATCCCCAACGCATCCTCCATCTCCCGCGCCAGAACATCATCGGCGAAAAGCTCGGTCGAGGTGGAGATGGTGACGATGCCCATTTCGCGGGCACGACGCAGATACATGGCGACCGAGGCGCGCGATATGTCGAGCTGTTTTGCCACCTCATCCTGGCGCAGGCCATGGGTGTAATAGAGCCAGGCGGCTTTGTGGAGAATGCGGTCGCTCGGTCGGATCAGCATGAGTATCTCATCGTGGTCTGGACATTATCCATGTCGGGTGAAAAAAGTGAATTTGCCCGCTTCGCTTCCGCGCCGCAAGAAGAGCCTCCTACCCCGCCCTGACCGTTTCGCCGAGGCGTCTGCAAGCATCCACCAGTGTTTCCCGTTCGCGGATCAGCGCCCCGCCGATCAGATAGATGACGTCCCGCCCGTAGGCCGCCCGCATTTCCGGAACGCGTTCGAATGTCATGCCGCCGCCGGGCGCGGGCAGGATCGATTTCAGTGTCGAAAACTCCTGCGCGCAGCCATCGACAATCGACAGGCATTCCTCCCGCGAAAAGCCGAAACGGCCGCCGAAATTGGGGTAGACCGCAGCATCCACGCCCATCAGGCGCTGCAGCGTTCCGTAATAGAAGCGGTGGGAAAAGCCGCAATCGCCGCCCACCACATTGGCGCCGGAAAAGGCCGGGTGCGAGATCACCGGCAGGCCGAAATCAGGGTCTTCCGCCAATTGCAGCGCGACATCGTAGCCCGCGAGCGCCGGGGCGAGCATCACGCCGCCGGCACCCTTTTCCTTCGCCTCGTAGGCGCGCTCGATTGTCTGGCCGCGCTGCGCGGTGATGTTGGGAATGAACCGGGTGTTGAAGCCGGTTTTGGCGTTGGCCTCGCCGATTGCCTCGACGCAGGCAGCAAGCCGTTCGGAAAAGGGCGAGGTCTTCTGGTCCACAAGCCCGTGATCGTCCTTGACGAAATCCATGCCGCCGCACGCGAAATCGCCTGCAAGCCGGGCGAGCTCCGACGTGGAGAGGCCGACCGGCTTGATCGCAGACATCAACAGCGGGCCGCCGGAAACGCCTGCCAGCTGGTAAAGCCCGTCGCGCCCGAAACGCGGACCCGGCGTGATCGCGTCAAGCCCGGCGCAGGGCTTCATCCAGACAAGGCGGGTTTTCGACAGGATCGAGGAATTGCCGAACAGCACGTTCAGAAGCTGAAGAAAATCGCCGCCGACATCATCGAAACTGTAGGAAATCTCGGCAACATAACCGCCGTCGGTTGCCTCAAGCGCTTCCAGCCGACCGAGGATTTCATCCTCGACATAGCCGGCGGGCACGATATCCCGCGGGATCTCGACGGTCTGCTCGACCGTGATGTTGAGCGCGCGCTGTTTCGCGGTCTCGTAGTCAGCATCAGAAATCAGATAGCCCGCCGAAAACCGGTTCGCCATCAGAGCGCCTCCGCCTTTTCGGCCGAATGGACCGCGTCAAGGCGCACCGCCTCAAGCGCATCGTCGGTGATGTCGAGCTCGTGGTCGAGCACATCCTCGATCGCGCGGACCAGGGCAATGGCGTCCAGCCCGTACTTTTTCATCAGATAGGGCTTGGAAGCGCCATGGGCGAAGGTATCGTTCAGGCCGAGGCGACGAAGCTTCACGCCAAGCCCTTCCTCCGCGATGATCTCTGCCGCGATCGTGCCGAGACCGCCGGTGATGATATGATTTTCGAGCGTGACCACGCCCTTCTTGCCGCGTGCGGCCTCGATGAAGGTGTCGCGTTCGAAAGGCTTCAGCGTTGAGGCATGGAGGTGATGGACGCCAACGCCCTTTCCCGATAGCGCTGCCGTGGCGCGCAGAGCCTCCTCGGTGCACACGCCGGATGTCAGCACGAGCACATCGTCACCCTTGCTGAGCGTACGGAGCTTGTTGAACGCAAACGGGGTCGCAAACAGCCGCGGCACCTGGCCGCGCAGCACCCGCACATAGACCGGGCCGTCAATGCTGTCGGCAACTTCGAGAATGGTTTCAACCTCGGTCGCGTCGCCGGCTTCCAGCACCGTCATGTTGGGGATGGCACGCATCACGGCGATATCCTCGATTGCCTGATGGGTGATGCCGCCAGGGGTGGTAATGCCGGGCAGAAAGCCCATCATCCGCACCTTGCGGTTGGAATAGGCGATCGAGTTGATGAGCTGGTCATAGGGGCGGCGATAGAGGAACACCGCAAAGGTGTGGATAAAGGGCCGGTAGCCCTGCATGGCCAGCCCGCCGGCGAAGGAAAGCATGTTCTGCTCGGCCATGCCCATGGACAGGAACTGTTCGGGATGGCGGTCGCGAAAGCCGTCGACCTCGCAGGACGAGGTGAGGTCGGCCGAAAGGCACATCACCTCGGGCCGCGCGGTCGCGAAGGTTTCGAACGCCGTGGCGTAGGGTCTGTTGACGATGTCCACCATGATCAGGCCTCTTCGATTTCATTGAGGTCAACGCCAAGCTCGACCGCCAGCGCGTCGCGCATCTCGATGCGCTCGTCTGCGCTCTTGAAGCGCACGTAATGCAGGCGCGGGAAGCGTTTCTTCAGGAAGTCCATGCCCTGGAAAGGCGAGGTATTGGCAAGGATCACCAGCGGCTTTCCGGCCTCCGCGCTGTCGGCGGCCTTGCGCATCGCCTCAAGATCATGCCCGTCGATCGAGCGGCAGGTCGCGCCGAAGGCGGCAATCCGTTCCGGCAGGTCGTAGAGTTCTTGCACCGATGACATGGCCCCGTCGCATTGCTGACGGTTGACGTCGACGATGACGCGGATGTTGTCGATCTCGTGGTGGCGCATGGCGGAGATGCACTCCCAGGTCTGGCCTTCCTGGAACTCGCCGTCGGACATATAGACCCAGACCTTGCCCTTCTCGCCCGCGCGCTTGCGGGCGAAGGCGACGCCGGAGGCCATGGAAAGCCCCTGCGCCAGCGAGCCGGTGGTGACCTCCATGCCGGGGCTGTGCTCGGCCCCGATCATCTCCACCGAGCCGCCATCCTTGTTGAAGTGGTCGAGCGCGTTCTCGTCCATCCGACCGACCTCGATCAGCGCCGAATAGATCACCAGCGCATAATGGGCGGGCGAGACGAAGAAGCGGTCATAGTCCGGCGCGAACGGGCCGTGATAGCCCGCGCCCGTGAAGGCATCCGGGTTGTGGGCCGACGGCACGCCGGCGAAGGGCTTGGGAACCGACGGCAGGGTCGGCGCGCCGAGATGCAGCGCCTCGTTATAAAGAAAGGCGAGGCTTTCGGCCGCAGAACAGGCCTGGCTCAGATAGCCGCCATTATTGCGCATCGTATGCAGGAACACCCGCTTGCGGATGCCGTGCGCGATATCCTCGGTGGTTTTTTCGTTGGTCAGGGACATGGGATCAGTTCTCTTGTTCAAAGAGGCGCGCAAGGCCTGAGGCCGATGCCTCCGCAACGCCGCGTTCGGTGATCAGGCCGGTGACGAGGCGGGCGGGGGTGACGTCGAAGGCGGGGTTTCGGGCGGGCGTGCCTTTCGGCGATACGCGCACCGAGATGATTTCGCCCGCCGCGTTTTCGCCCTGGACGAAGCTCACCTCGTCGCTGCTGCGCTCCTCGATCGGAATTTCGGCGACGCCGTCATTCACCGTCCAGTCGATCGTGGGCGAGGGCAAGGCGACATAGAACGGCACGCCGTTATCCTTCGCCGCCAGCGCCTTCAGATAGGTGCCGATCTTGTTGCAGACATCGCCCGAGGCTGTAGTGCGGTCGGTGCCGACAATCACCATGTCGATCTCGCCATGCTGCATCAGATGGCCGCCCGCATTGTCCACGATCAGGTCATGCGGCACGCCATGGCCGTCCATTTCCCAGGCGGTGAGATAGGCGCCCTGATTGCGCGGCCGGGTTTCGTCGACGAAGACATGGACCGGAATGCCGGCCTCCATCGCCAGATAGATCGGCGCGGTCGCCGTGCCGTAATCGACGGTGGCAAGCCAGCCGGCATTGCAGTGGGTGAGGATGTTGACCGGCTCGCCCGGCTTCTTCTTCGCTGCGATCTCCTTGATGATTTCCAGCCCGTGGCGGCCGATCGCGCGGTTCAGCTCCACATCCTCATCGGCGATCTCGGCGGCACGGCGATAGGCTGCCTCCGCGCGCTCGTCGGTCGCGACGTTCGAGAGCGTGTGCCGCATCTCGTCGAGCGCCCATTTGAGATTGATGGCTGTCGGCCGCGTTGCGTGCAGCTTCTCGGAGGTCGCATTGAGATTTGCGTCCGAGGGGTCATCCGCCATGGCGATCGCGATGCCATAGGCCGCCGTCACGCCGATCAGAGGCGCGCCGCGCACCCACATGTCGGCAATCGCCGTGGCGATCTCGTCAACCGTAGACAGGGTTACGACACGGAAATCATGCGGCAGCCAGCGCTGATCGATGATCTCCACGGAACGGCCATCCTCGTGCGGCCAGATCGTGCGGTAGTGTTTATCGCTAACCTTCATGGGGCGCTCTCCTCTTCCAGCCGGCTGGCCAGTCTTTCCAGTGCATCAAGGCTGCTGATATGGCGGCGGTTGACCGCGATGTGGCGTCCGAATTCGAGCGCTGCGGTCTCGCACCGCGCCTTTTGTGCGCGGTCCGCAATGGTCTCGAAATCGGCATTATGGGCGAGGCCCAGAATACGGCGATGGATTTCCAGCCCGGCAAAGCCCAGCATGTCCTCGAACAGCGCATGCAGGAACCGCTCCAGCGCCTGTTCCGCGCCGAGCCTATCGCCCTGATCCTCATAGAGCGCGCGCTGGAACAGAATGCCGGTGCGCTCCTCGCGCCACAGCCGCGAAAACTCGTCGCGGAAGACGGTCCATGTGCCTGTGATCGTGTCCAGCAGATGACGCCGCATATCCTCGCGCGCGCCGTTCTGTTCGTGACCGCGTTGCGAGAAGAAGCCCATCCAGTAATTGGCGAGCAGCATGCCGACATCGAAGGCCATCGGGCCGTAATAGGCGAATTCGGGGTCGATCACCCGCGTCTCGTCCTCGGTGACCATGATCGAGCCGGTATGGAGGTCACCATGCAGCATGGTCTCGGCGCGGGTGACGAAGGCGAGCTTCATTTCCTGCGCCGTCACCTTCAGGTCGCGATCGGCGCGCAGCCTAGCCACGATGCCGTCGAGCTCCGGCGTCGTGTGGCTGTTCATCTCGGCGTCGTAATAAGGATCGGTGAAGACCAGCGCCTCGGTGATGTCGCAAAGCGCGTCATTGCCGGCAAAAAGCGCCATGTCTTTCTTGCGGGCGGCCGCTTCCATGGAAAGGTCGGAGCCGCGGAACAGGGTGCGCGCCATGAACAGGCCGAGATCTTCGGCGAGCCGGTGCAGTACCTGCCCTTCGATCAGCGCCTTTCTCAGAATGATGTGCGGGCTCAGGAATTCCTGAACTATGATCGCTTGCCGCTCATCGAAATAAAAGACTTCAGGCACGCTTCCCGGCGCGCGTTCGGCCTGGCGGATGAGGGCGTTATACTCGAAGAAGGAGCGCGTCAGCGGCAGCGGCCAGCCTTCGCCCACAAGGCGGACATAGGGCAGCGCCTGCTTGACGATCATGCTTTTGCCGCCGCCCTCGACGATGAAGACGAGGTTCAGATTGCCGTCGCCGACCTCCCGGACCTGCCAGCCCGAGGGCGGTCCCAGCTTGTCCGTCAGAATTCCGAGTGAACCCAGCCGTGACGGCAGGGTTTCGGGCTCAAGTGCCGCAAAGGCCTCTTCCAGCGCCATAGACATCCTCCCAAATGCGCCCCGGCGGTTTGCGCTCGCGGGGCTTTTTCAGCACGGTAGCGCCGCGATCTGTCATTTGTCAACACTAATGACATTTGCTATTTTTATTTTCTGGCAAATGTCATTGCTGTTGACATTTGACGATTTCCGCTTCTAGGATGATGGCGGGAGGAAATGAATTTCATGACCGCAGTGTTCCGCATAGACGGGCTGCGCAAGGCGTTCGGGCCGATCCAGGTGCTGGATGGCGTCGATCTGCGCTTGCGCTCCGGAGAAGTGACCGTGCTGATGGGAGCCAACGGTGCCGGCAAATCCACGCTGGTGCGCACCGTCACGGGTCTCTATCGCCCTGACAGCGGCACCATCACGCTGGCCGGTAAGCCGTTTACCCCCGCTACCCCCGCTGAAGCCATTCGCGCCGGCGTCGTCACCGTGCACCAGAACATCAATGACGGCGTTGCCGCCGATCTCGATGTCGCGACCAATCTCGTGCTCGACCGGCTGACCGGGCGTGGCGCTTCGGTGTTCTTCAATCCTTACAGGATTCGCAAACAGGCCCGTGTCGTCGCCGAAGCCATGGGGCTTTCGCTCGATCTTTCCGCACAGGTCTCCGACCTGTCGCTGGCCGACCGCCAGATGGTGGCGATTGCCCGCGCCATGGCCCATAAGCCGCGCGTTCTCATTCTTGATGAGCCGACCTCGTCGCTCTCGAGCGCTGAAGCCGATCGCCTCTTTGCCCTGCTTGACAGATTGCGCGCCGATGGCGTTGCGATCCTCTATATCTCGCACCGCATGTCGGATATCCGGCGGCTGGCCGATACCATCGTGGCGCTGCGCGATGGCCGGATCTCCGGCGTATTCGAGGGCCCGGAGCTGGATTACAAGGGCGCTGTCGACGCCATGCTCGGCCGCACCATCAGCCATGGCCATGTGGACGTGCGCGATGGCGGGACCGAGGTTTTTTCCGCAACAGACCTCCAGATTGCCCCCGGCAAAAAGCCGTTCTCGATGACGCTGCGCGAGGGCGAAATCGTGGCTGTCACCGGCCTTGTCGGCGTCGGCAAGACCGTGCTGGCGGAAACGTTGTTCGGCGCGCGCCGGCCCCATGGCGGGCAGATGTCGCTGGAAGGCAGGGCCTATGCGCCGAAAAATCCGGGCGCTGCCATTGGAAGCGGCGTGTTTCTGGTCGCCAAGGACCGCGCCGTCAGCGGCATCGTGCCGGACTTCAACATCTACGAAAACATCAGCCTGCCGTTCCTGAAGCGCCTGTCATCCTTCGGGATCATGAGCCGATCGCGCGAAAAGGCGCAGGCGCGCGATCAGATTTCGGGCCTCAACGTTGTCTGCCGCACGGAGCGCGATGCCATGCAAACGCTATCGGGCGGCAACCAGCAGAAGGTGATGGTCGGACGCTGGCTGAGCCATGACGCGCGGTTGCTGATCCTCGACGAGCCGTTTCAGGGCGTCGACATCGCCGCCCGGCGCGATATCGCGTCGACCCTCAGGCAGTCGACCGGCGGCCGGGCCACGCTGGTCTTCCTGACCGAACTCGACGAGGCGTTCGAGATTGCTGACCGCATTCTGGTGATGTCCGAACACACGATAGTCGGCGAGCACAGAAACCTCGAAGTCGACCTTGATACACTTCTCGCCCAGATCGCCGGGCGTCTGGAAATGGTGAGCCAATGACCAACGAAGAAAACGCACTCGCCCAGAATTCCGCCGTTGCGAAGCCGGAACACAAAGGCCGTCGTTCGGGCAATGTCCGCGCGCTGGCAATCCGTTATGGCTTTCTGGCGCTGCTGCTTGCGCTGGTGCTGATCTTCTCGATCGCCGCTCCGGGCTTTGCCTCGCCGCAGAGCGCGGTCTTCATCCTGCAATCGGTATCGATCACCGGCATCCTGGCGCTCGGCGTCACGGCAACGCTGGTGGTTGGCGGCTTCGACCTCTCGATCGGCTCGGTCGCGACCACGGCGTTGATGGCGTCTTCCTATGTCATGGTGGTCATGGGCGGCAACGCGTTTGAAGCTGTTGCCGTCTGCCTCGTGATCGGCGGATTGATCGGTCTTGTGAACGGCATTCTGATCGTCTATGGCCGCGTTCCCGATCTGCTCGCCACGCTCGGCATGATGTTTCTGCTGCTTGGCCTGCAGCGCATTCCGACGGAAGGGCGTTCGATTGCCACCGGCATGACGCTGCCGGATGGCTCGCAGGCCGAGGGCGCTTTCAGCGCTGCCTTTCTGGCGCTCGGTCGTCACCGCTTCGATTTCATCCTGCCCAATCTCGTGCCGGTCTCGGTCGTGGTGCTGATCGTTCTGGCGATCGCGATCTGGCTGTTTCTGGAGTTCACTCGGTTTGGCCGGATGATGTATGCCGTTGGCTCCAATGAGCGCGCGGCAGCCCTCGCCGGCGCGCCGGTAAACGGCTACAAGATCCTCGCCTATGTGATCTCTGCCGAGTTCGCCTCGATCGGCGGCATTCTGCTGGCCGCCCGGCTCGGTCGCGGCGATATCGCCTCGGGCAACAATCTTCTGCTCGATGCCGTGGCCGCGGCGCTGATCGGCTTTGCCGTGCTCGGCGCAGCAAAGCCCAATGCCTTCGGCACGGCCATCGGTGCGCTGTTCGTCGGCATTCTGCTGCAGGGGCTGACGATGATGAACGCGCCCTATTACACCCAGGATTTCGTGAAGGGCGCTGTGCTGGTGATCGCGCTGGTCTTCACCTTCGCGCTCTCGACGCGGCATAAGCACTGAACATGAACGGGCGGTTTTTTGCCGCCCGTCGACAGGACCGATACTGGCGCCGGTATCGGGCACTGCGGGAGGAGGCGCAAGCGATCTCAAATCTGGATCTCAGACGTGGAGGAATGAGAAAATGAAAATCACACGCAGACTGTTCAACACCATGGCGGCTGGCGCAATGCTTTCCGCCGCAGCCATGCCGGCCATGGCCGCCGATATGCCGGCGCCCTTCGACAAGCCGGAAGATGTCACCATCGCGCTGGTGCGCTATCTGTCGACCGGCGACTTCTTCCAGTCCTATCTGGCTGGCGTCGAAGCCCAGTCGAAGGCGCTCGGCCTCAATCTTCGCGTGCTCGACAGCCGCCAGGATGCCGCCCTTCAGGCCGACATGGTCGATCAGGCGATCGCGCTTGGCGTCGATGGTATCATTATTCAGCACGGCCTGACGGAAAGCATGCGCGAAGCCGCCCAGCGCGCCGTTGATGCCGGCATCGATGTCGTTGCCTTCGACGTGAATGTCGAAAACGACGCCATCCCGCAGATCGAGCAGTCGGACCATGATCTCGCCCGTCTGGCGCTGGAACAGGCAATCGAGGACAATGGCGACAGCTTTACCGCCGGCTATGTCTATGTCGCAGGCATCGCGCCGCTCGACCGCCGTGACGAGGTCTGGCAGGAATTCAAGGAAAAATATCCGGGCATCGACGAAGTTGCCACTTTCGGCACGCTCGACAATCCGATCGCCAACTCCGTTGCCAACCAGGCCCGCTCGGTGCTGTCGGCCAACCCGAACATCACCGTCATGTTCGCGCCCTATGACGAATTCGCCAAGGGCGTGAAGATCGCCGTCGACGAGGCCGGCATGTCGGATGCGATCAAGATCTATTCGGCCGACGTCTCGACGTCGGATATTGCCGCCATGCGCGAGCCCGGCAGCGCATGGGTTGCGACGGCCGCCACCAATCCGGCTGTCGTCGGCGAGGTTTCGGTGCGGGCGCTCGCAATGATGCTCGCCGGCGAAGACCCCGGCCACAACGTCATCGTGCCGCCGACGCTGATCACCCAGCAGGCTCTGCTCGATGACGACATCAAGAACATGCAGGAACTCAGCGAGAAACTGCCGGCCTTCGCCCACGCCGATGTCGCCACGCCCGACTGGATGCCGCTGCCCTCCAAGCAGTAGGTCGAGATTCTCCTAAGCGCATCAGGCGGCTACCGCCTGAAGAACGCTGCGAAGCGAACCCCGGCGACCTGCCGGGGCTCTGTTTGTTGATTGCCACTGAGAACATGACCCGACGTGGCCTTATATTTCCATTCTCTCGGTGGAAACGCCGGGTCATGTATGGATGCCCTCGATTGCGCAAGAAGTTTGTTGAACGATTTGGACTTGTGATCGGGTGCGGTCATGTATCAGGCCTTTAACGCGGCAAATCACTGACCGCTGGCCGGTATGGAGCTATGCGGATCTGGCGCAAATCAGTTCTGCGAGCTGCTGGCTCTCTGACCCGTATTCCTTTCCAGATCCTCTCTCACCGTATCCTTGTCCTTACCGTTCGCTGACCTCCTCACACTCCCGACGCTCTGACCCTGCTGGTTTACCTTCGTGCTTGCACTTAGCCAGCAGGCAGGGCCGGAGTTCTGTAATCCTCGTTCTTTGTCATCATCGCCCAGATTGACCGGGCCATCTTGTTGGCCAAAGCGATCGCAACCAGCATGCGCGGTTTGCGCGACAACATCCGACCCAGCCAGGAGCTTTCCGGAACGCCTTTGCGTCCCGCCCAGCGGATCACGGTCATCGCACCGATGATCAGCAGTCGCCGAATATCGCGTTGCCCCATCTTCGATGTTCGGCCCAGAACCTGTTTTCCACCACTTGAATGTTGGCGTGGAACCAGCCCCAGCCAGGCCGCAAAATCGCGCCCCCGCTTGAAGGTACTCATCGTTGGAGCAAAAGCGACTATCGCCATGGCGGTAACGGGCCCGATACCTGGCATGGTCATGAGCCGGACGGTGCTTTGCGACCGGGTCGCTTCGAGCTTGAGCACCTTCTCGAGCGCATCAATCTTTTCGGAAAGCACCTCGATCTGGTCAAGGTAAAGCCGTGCCGTTACCTTCTTGCGAAACGCAACGGTGCCATCTGCCCGAGCCCCGTGGAGTTGAAAGACCCGCTTTGCAAGGTCCACGCCAACAATGCTAACTTCGTTCATGGATGCTCTCTCCTTCCAGTGACGTTGCAAACATCACTTTGGCACATTGCGATGCCGTCGGGAGGGGCCATCCACTCCATCAGTTCTCAGTGGCAATCAACACCGTTTTGTTTTTTCACAAAAATCGAGCACTTTTGATTCATCAAGGCTCCTCGCACGCCGGGGGTAAAATTCCCTTTGAACCGGAAAGCGGATGAAGTTCATGGCTGGACGCCCAAGAAAAGCCGAAGCGGAAAAGAGCAAACAGAGGGAAGTGTGGACGACAGATTGTCGTTGGGCGGAGATCCGTCACGAGGCAAAGGCTGCGGGAATGACGATTTCAGCCTATCTCTGCCAGAGGCGTACTGACCGCCCGATCAGCGCCAGGCAGGGATTGCTGATCATCGAGACCTTGCAAGGTATCCGGGATCGGCAGGACCATCTGGTCGATGTGATTGATA
This sequence comes from Martelella mediterranea, assembly GCF_021021415.1. Taxonomy (GTDB): domain Bacteria; phylum Pseudomonadota; class Alphaproteobacteria; order Rhizobiales; family Rhizobiaceae; genus Martelella; species Martelella mediterranea_C. The sequence continues at coordinate 13,996 of NZ_JAINWJ010000051.1, forward strand.
GGAACGGCGGGAATGCTGAAGTGCTCCAGGCGCTTCTCCGACTTGAGCGCGCCTATGATCGTGTCGTTGACGGCTTGGTGTTCCGATGATCCTGGGATGGTCGCCGCATAGCGGAGCGGATCTGCGGAGCAATCTGATGGCAGCGATCCGGTATCTGATCGCGCAGCGCGTAACCAAGGATATGAACGGGCAGCGCCTTTCTGTTCTCCGCGACCCTGCGCCGGAAGTCCTGATCAGTGACCCGCGGCTCGTGCTGGCTGCGATGCAGCTTCTGGAGACCAAGCATCGTTATTCGGTCGCGACCCTGTCCTTTGATCGCAGCGATATTGATGTCGCCGCATTCAATGCCGGTGATGCCGCCTCGCGAATGCAGGTTGGCCAGACATTGAACCTCTTCTTCCATGTGGCCTATGCCGGGCTGCCGCAGAGAGCCTGCTTTCATCCGCTTGTCGGCACGCACACGCATACCGGCCGACTGGAGGTGAACATCATGCTGCCGCGGGCGGTTTTGAAAGCAGATGGTAGCCCGCGCGCCTATAACGCCAATCCACCCGGGCGGGTCAGCCGCAGCCTTTGGGATTCCTTTCGTGATACGGTCAATGGCCGTTTCGGGTGGGCAGACCCTCTTTCGCCGCTGCGAAAGCGCGATTTCGCAATGACCGACAGGCAGCTAAAGCAAAGACGCGAGGCCGAGCGGAATGGCAATGATCCTGGCGCCGATATGCGTGACAGGATCATCGAGATTGCCGCAGCCCACCTTGATTATACCCGCATATTTTCGCGGGAAATGCTTCTTGATGCGATTGCGCCGGAGCTGTCTGAGCTCGGCATTCGCGTTAAACGCAAGAATCTTCGTACGACAACGTTCACAGGACCCGGCCTGGAGCGTGATATCCGGTTGTCCGGCTATGCCTTTTCAGATCTCTTTCGCGAGGAAGACCCGCGACATAGCCTGTCGATGGGCGAGCGTCTGATCGAAAGAGCGGACGAGCTCCGGCGGGCGCCATCACTTTTGGCCGTGGGAATGGAAAGGCGTGCGGCGCTCAATCGGTCCCGTTACCACTATCCGGATACGGTGCTGGAACGACCCGGTGATATTCTGAGCGGACCGGGACTTTCACTGCCGGCCTGCCATCAGGGCCATCTGGCGCTTTCCGGCGCCTTGTTCAGGCACAGGTCTAAAAGAACCGCAAACCATATCTGGACAGAGCGGGACGGCGAGACAGCGCCATGGTCGGAAGAGCTCCGGATATCGAGCGACCTCGATATTCATCAATCACCGTTGTCCGCAGACGCCAGATCAGCGGGAACGAACAAGATCACGCGTCGGATCGGAGAGCTGTTCAGGTGCCTGCTCGGCCGCCTGATTGAACGACAGGCGTCTCACCTTTTGGCGAAGTCGCTTTTGCGCCTTGATCAGGCACGGTGGAGATCCCTCGAAAAACGATTGGAGTCAATGAATGGAAAAGAGGAAGGAAGCGCAGGTGAACTGGGAGGAGCTCGGTCGGGACATCAAGCGCCTGACCGCGCTGATCGACCCGTTGGAAATGCTTTTGATGCAGGAGAAAAATCCGGATATCTCGGCCCGGATCGAGCGGTTCATAGACCAGATCCAGCGCGTGGCGGACCAGATGGATCGCGCGGTGACGGCGCTGGAGGCCGATCAGGAAACGCGGCGGAAAGTGAAGCATATCGAGACGCACATCCTGGCGCAGGCACAAGATATATCGGCAATAAGGAACGATCTTTCAAAGGTGTTGACGGCGCTGGGCCAGCCGCTGGGAACATAACAGAATTTCCAACACGGGCAGAGTTGATCCGGAGAGTGGCGGATGCAGCGGCACAGCGCGGTCAACCCATGCCGCGTGTCAGTTTCGTTGTTTATCAAGGCCAGGAGATGCTTCGTGGACAGACCCTCGACGGCCACTTCCTATATGATGGAAGCCGTGTGTTGGACATCGACCGCGACGGTCTTGTGCGTGAGTTGCGAGCTGGGGCAGCGGAGAAGGAAACGCCTTTCGAGGATGGTGATCCCGATCCCGCGCCTGACTTGCCGGAATTGTGATCTCGGTGCTCGTTGTCGATGCTGAACGCGCCGGTGCCAAATGGCGCGTCATGTGTCCGTCCTCTGACCTGCTGTTCTTTATGGAGAATCCTGAGTTTTGGCTGGTCTTGTTGTGGCAGTTTGCCTTGTTGCGTTCCGTTTGGCCTGCGGCTCTTTGATGATCTCTTCCAGTATGCCGGTACCCGGCGTGATGTTCTCGAGCATTTTCTCGAGACGTTTACCGACCAGTTCGCGATCCTTAATCAGCGCTTTGGCCATCGCTTCCAGCTCGGAATGATGGCGCTGGAGGATCCTGGTTGCCAGCGTCTCCGCGTTCAGGAGACGCTGCTGGACACGCTGTCTCTGGGCGGGGTCATGAAGTGCAAGTCCGTCCGCATCACCGCGCCAGACCGGACCATAGGCGCCAAGCCCCATTTGATGGTCGATCTGCAGGGCCATGTTCGTGGCTCGGGCCAGATCTGACTGCCGGCTGCCACCCGCACCTGCCGAAATCTCGCCGAGGACGAGACGCTCCGCCGCCCGCCCGGCCATCAGGCACGCGATCCCAGCGTGGACATCACGCAGCAGGGATTGATTGCGACGGTTCTGCGTCACGGTTTCGCCGCCGAGCGGTTCCAGCATGATGCGCGTGACCGGGCCGAGCGCGAGCGCGGTGGCGACGATGGCATGGCCGCACTCGTGCAGTGCGATGCGCCAATCGAGCGCCTGATCGGCCTCAGTGTGGGAATAGCCGACAAGCGTGCGGAGGTCTTGGAACTCAAGCGCCCTGTTCTGGCTGCGTGCGATCGACTTTGCCTGTCTGACGGCGGCATCCACATCGGCACAGGTCATGCCGATTGCGGCTCGCGCCAGGTCATCGATATCTGACAATGAGAATTCCGCCGGAAGCCGGGATTTCAGAATGCCCGCAATCTCGGCCTTTCCAGGCAGCGGGACCTGAACCTTGCGGTCGAAGCGTCCGGGACGCAGGATGGCGGGATCAAGGCCGGCGATGTCATTGCAGGCGCCGATCAGGAGAACACCCTCCTCGCGCATCAGCAGATCGATCTGCTCAAGAACGGCGTTGATGACCTGCCGCCTGTATGAACTGTTATGATTATCCGTGTCGTAGCGGCTGCCGGCGGCGTCGACCTCATCGATGAACAAAATCGAGGGTTTCTTTGCAATCGCCCCCGCGAACGACCGGCGCATGGCCGCCAGCATGTCCCCGAGATGCCCGGCGCTCTGCCACTCGGCAAAGGAGCCCTGAACGAAAGAAATCCCGGCGCTTGCGCCCATGGCGCGGGCCACCCATGTTTTTCCGCTTCCTGGAGGACCGTGGAGAATCATTGACCGCGTCAGTTCCGACCATTCGCACGTGCCCTCCTTCCATGCGGCGAGGTCGGCGACCAACTGCCGCGCCGCCTGCAGGGCCGGACTGTTGCCGTCCATATCCTCCAGTCGAGGACCGTCCGGTTTTTCCGGCTTCGATGATTTCTCCGTTGCCGATGACAGCCGGTCCACAACCGCGCGCGCCGTTGGCGCACGCAGTGCAGCGGACAGGACCGAGCCAGGCAGTTCCGTGAGCGCCTTTTCATCCGGCAGCCGCTCAAGTAAGGCGGCGTGGTCTTTTCCATCGGCAAGCCCGTGGCTGTAACGCAGATGTTCGCCAAAGATTGGCCGACTCAGTGGCGCGATCGGCACTGGCGCAGGCAGGGCTCGTTTCAGATCAGGCGGGAACTCGCACCCTCTGGGAACGAGGACGAACAGACGATCAGGAAGCGATAGAGCAGTGCGGATGTCGGACCCGAAAATATTGAGTACACGTTCAGCAACCCGCCCATTGGTGATCTCGGGAGCAAGCAGACAAAGCGCGTTCGGCTCGCCTTTGAGCATCCTCGCCTCGGAGGCAACAATCCATCCGGGTGGCATGACGATCAGTGTCAGGAGATCCTGCGCGAGGGCCACTTCCTGCGGCTCGATATTCCCTAACACGACGACCGAACTGGCCGCGCCAAAGCAGGCGATGAACGCATCCTCGCTGCCAAAAGTGGCTGCAAGTTTCAGTGCCAACGAGAGCGTCGGGTGCGGAATCGGCTGCATTGGCGAGGGGCCGTCCTCCTCAGACATGGAAATATCAAGCGCATCGCCGTCGAAATCAGGGTAACCGGTGAAGTCGCCTTCATCGCTTTCCTCGTCGACATAGGATGGGGCGCGCTTGTTGAGAAAATCCAGCAAACCTGGCTGCGCATGCTCTTGTGTTCTATGCGGGCCAACGCTGTTCCACTTGTTGACCGAGCGGCCAGGGTAGCGATCCAGCTGCGGGTTTCGGCGGAGCCGGCGGATGAGCTCTTCGCCATAGGCGGCCCATGCGGGGCGTGGTGCTTGATCCGTCATGGCGGATCCTCCTTGTGATGGTTGCTCGTTGACCGAAGCAAGATGAAAGCTGAGGACGGCGATGCGCTGTCCGACAGTCCATTCCGAGCGGGACTACGGTTACTTTGGCGCTTGCCGGTTCTTATTCCGGATGTTCAGCATCGGGTCCCGGAAAGGCCTCGTTCCGAAACGCCAGGCGGTATCCGGAACGGCGGGTGACGGCGACCCAACACAATGCTGTTCTGGAATAACATTCCAGAAATTTCCCCGTATCCGGTTTTCGGAACCGGAATACGGGCGTTTTGAAACCATTCCTGGAAAACTGTTCCAGAATGGCATGTCTATCCGGAAGATCTCGGCTTTCCTGACCGTGGCGAAGTTTGCTGGTTTGCGGTTGCCGCTTTGAGATGCGTGAGCACATGCGGGAGTATGTCTGCCCGATAGATTTCCGTTTTGACGTTGATCCAGTCTGCGAGTTCGTTACAGGGGATGACCGAATCCGGAAAGCGCTGCTTCAGTTTGGCGTGCAGGGCCTTTTCCGTTTTCTGGGCGATATGGCCGGTCGGCATGGCAAACCGATACAGGACACTGGCCTCAACGGAACCCGGAATGCCCAACTGATAGCGCAAGCGGCTTTCCGGATCGCGCGAATAGCCAAGCTTGATGAAGCTGCCCTTGTGTGGCACTTCAAACGCGAGAACATAGATCTCGCTCGGTGCTGCCGACCAGCATGTGCCGCATTGCTCGCATCCGAAGCGGCCGGTGATGATGTTGGCGATAGCGATCCTCTGGGTGTGACCGCAGCTATCGTGCCTGTAGGAACGGTAGTTCGCATTGCCTTCCGGATCTGGTCCAAGCAGTGTCCATCCCTGAGCGGCAGCATCGGAGCTCAGTCGGGCCGCGTAGCAGGTCGGGCAGTGGAAGCCCGCTCTGCCGGCGGCCGTTCCCTCGCGCGCAAGTCGCTCGACGCGGCCGATTTGCAAGCGCGCGGCATGGCCGCATGGTAGTCGGTAATGTCCATATTTGTGGTGCATCTCGTCGCGCTCGAGCAGTGTGAAACCGCATTTGGCGGCATCCTGCAAACGGCGGGTCTCAAGGCAACCGCCGCAAATGGGTTGGGCTGTTCGCAGCACATAAGCTTTCTGGACCGTATCGGCGCCGCATTCCCGGCATCGAAGGACAACATGATTGCGATCACGGACGCGATCGACAATTAAAAAGCCTTTGGCTGCAGCGATGTCCTGCCATTGCGGCGGAACCGGACCGGGATAGGTGCGCCGCCACTCGCTGTCCGGCACATGCCGTGATCGATGTGGGATGTGCAGGCGTCGCCGGGATTGGCTGGACGCTGAATTGCGTTTGCCAGATGTCTGGCGACCTTGTCTTTTTGACATGATTGTTCCTCCTGATTGCAGGATGAAGGGGAGCGCGCACCGGGCCGACCTGGTGCGATGCTTGATCTCTTGATGGAATAGTCGCGGTCGCCACTTCCAACCGGCAATGATGGTGGCCGGAAGGGCGCGACAGGACAGGCCTGGCACGCATGGCGGAAGCCGGAATGCGTGCCGCAAAGGAAGCGGTGTCAGGATCTGGAAAAACCGACAGGCCTGTGCCGACTCCGAAGCGCGGCTATCCGGAAAACGTTGGTTCCGTATTCAGGGAAGGCTCGTTTACGGCATCATTGGCTTCCCGGAACAGCTCCAGTGTCTGCAACGCCTCGACCAGGCAAGTGCCTTGCTGCACGAGCCGGAATGCCCGCTGTCCCTCGAATGTCTTTGCGGTGAACTGCAGCAGGTCGGGCAGGCAGACCGCCTTGACGCGCGCAATTGCCGCTTCATTCGCGGTTTGCGCACTGATGAGCCCGGACAGGATCCCCGTGAAATGCAGCAACACGCCATCACCCTCGCAGCACTTCGGCAGAAGCTGCAGGGCGGCAACCGTATCTGTCAGCCGGTCCAGTGCGTTTTCCGCGTCATGCAGCCAGGCAGCACAGGCGGGATCAAAGACCCGGGCGACCCCGTCGATCTCGTGCTCGGTTTCAATGAAAACCTCGAGACGCAACAGCATGGCCGCAAAAAGCAGTGAAATCGGAGAGCTGGTGAGTGTTGATGGAGAGTATAAGTCTTCATCCGCCGCATGCGGCGTGATAGGAGCGTGAATAGCCATGATAACCTCTACACAGGTTTGAGTGGTCAGAGCGTTGGTCGAGGGGTGCAACCCTTGCCAGCGCTCGTTTTTTATGCCATTACGCGACTCTGATGTCAACATCAAAAGGTGAAAAAGTGATGGCTCCACCCAGAAAAGACAATATTCCGCTGACACTGCGTGTCTCTCAGGAACTGCTGCGGCTGATTGACGACCGACGTCGCGAGGAAGAGGACATACCGACCAGACCGGAGATGGTTCGTCGGATATTACAGGACTATTTTGACAAGGGGCCGGTAACGTCCCGCCACCACATTTATCGACCTTGACGTGTCGTTCGGGGTGTACGAACAGAATGATGCTCAAGCATCCTGCGTCAGAAACCCGAACAACGACAGGGCGGTATTCTCGTCGAGCGACGTCGCCAGCCGGATGATCCGTTTTCCGTGTCGCATGTTGATCCGGTAGTTGATCGACGCCCCCATGCGCGCGCCAAGGCCGATGATCCGGGAGGTCGTGTCGGCGGCCGTCACCATCGACAGTGCGGCGGTCATGCCGGCAGGCCCGCTGCCCGCCACGACGAAGCCCGGCACAATGCCGCCCGATGCGAATGTCTGCCCCTTCATGTGCGGATTGTCGATGAAGATCTCGCCGATCTCCTGGTAGGGATAGAGTTTGCCGTCCCGCTGCAATCCGGATGGCAGCAGCCGGAATGCGAATCGCGCGCTTTTCAGTCTGTTGATCCCCCACAGGACCGCAACGTTGATGAACACACCCAACGGATAGCCGGCGCTCTCCGGCAGGAAGCCGAGCGGGCCGTTCACCAGATAGAAGGCGGTGGGCATTGCCAGGAACAAAAGCGGGCAGAACATCAGGATCATTCGCCCGATCGAGAGCCCGGCGCCCTTGCCGGTGATGAGAAGGCCATCGCCTTGCTCCTCGACCTGGAAACCGCGATCGAACGTTGCCGCGTTTGTCATGAGAGACTCCTTGCAGATGCCGGCAGCGGGCCGACCGAGTATGGAAACCGGAATGAAGTGAGAGGTCAAAGCCCGTGCCGGGCAAAGACCGGCGGCAGGCTGTCGGCATCGGCGCCATAGACATGCGGCGTGCCATCCACCGAATGAACGATCACCACGGATCCGTCGGATGTCTGCACCGCGACGGACGTGAATTCGCTGCCGCAGACATGCGCCCGGCATCCGCCATGGACATACCAGCCGTCCTTCTCTTCGAAACCACCGGCGCTGACTGCCGATGCCCGCTGCAGCGCCTCGATATCGGCATTGCCGATGACAGCCTTGATTGCCAGGAGGAACCTGTCATCCTCAAAGATCTCGTAGGCCGTCAGACCTTCCATATCGCCGGACAGGATGCGGTGACCGGCAAGGTCGGCGGAAGCCGGAGCCGGGACCGCTAAGTCCCGCGGCGCAAGCGTGAAGATCAGCGGCATACGGTCCTCGGCGCCATCGACGGCATAAAGCGTGATCTCATGGTTGATGGTACCGCCCTGCCAGGGATCGGTCGGGCGGATATATTCCGGCGATCCTCCCATGTCATCGCCGAGGATGTAGCGCGCCGCGACTGCGTGTCCGGACGAGAAATGCTGCCCGCCCGTATCGCCCCGCAGCCATTCCGGATGATAGGCAATCTCGACATCCGAGCGCAGAAAGGCATCGACATTGTCGCCGAGCATCGCCTCGATGGCGGCGACATGGTCTGCCCCGGGCAGGTCGACAACGCCTTCAGCCCGCGTCAGTTTCCAGTCACCCTCGATCCTGTCGAAGATGAGAACCCCGCAGGCATCCGCGAGATGCGGTGTGCCGCTCAGTGATGAACTTATTACGTTCAACGGTTAAGGGAAGGATGCGGGCTTGAATTCCGGCTGCGGGCTCACTTCAGGCGAGGCTGCGCTCGCGTCTGAGCGCCCATCTCGCAGATCGACAACTGCGATCTTTTTGACGAATACCTCGTAAATCTCTGGATTTCCTCTTGTTTGCGCCCACAGCATTTGCTACCGTTCGAAACTGAGCGATGTTGAATCTATTCTTATCATCACCTTTGCATCCAACAAGGCGCCCCATTGGCAGTCCTTGTGCGGTAGCCTGAGAAAATCCCAAGCAAGATGACGAGCAAGCGCACCAAGCTGCAGGAGGACACGTATTTTCGCGTGCTTCGCCTTCTGCAAGAGAGCCCGGAAATGTCCCAGCGTGACCTGGCGGCAGCTGTTGGAGTGAGCGTTGGAGGTATGCATTACGTGCTGAATGCTCTGATTGAAAAAGGGCTGATTAAACTAGGAAATTTCACTGCGGCAGAGGACAAACGGCGCTACGCGTACATTTTGACACCGAGGGGCATCGCCGAGAAAGCCGCCATCACCAAGCGGTTTCTCGAGCGTAAGATCGAAGAGTACGATGCTCTGAAAGCCGAGATCGAGGCGCTTCGGGACGAGCTGGGCGATGATTTGGTGCCGCATGGCACTGGTCGCAATGGTTGATCGCTTTTCTGCAAGTTGGGTTGAACTGATTTGAAAATAGCAATCATTGGAACTGGTTACGTCGGCCTTGTGTCCGGCGTATGCCTCTCTGACTTTGGCCACACTGTCGTGTGTGTCGATAAGTCTGAAGCGGAGATTGCCCAACTGAATTCTGGTGAGGTGTCGATTTATAAACCGGGCCTAGATGTTCTGCTCGCCAAGAACGCTGCGGCTGGTCGGTTGTCGTTCACGACCAGTCTTGCTGATACGGTCGATGGTGCGGAGGCCGTGTTCATTGCCGTCGGCACCCCATCCCGTCGCGACGATGGATACGCGGATCTCTCCTATGTGTTTGCCGCCGCCGAGGAAGTCGCCAAAGCGCTGACTGGCTACGCTGTCGTCGTCACAAAATCGACGGTGCCAGTCGGGACGAACCGAAAAGTTGCTGACATCATTCGCATTGCAGGGCATGAGGTTGAGTTCGATGTGGCGTCGAACCCGGAATTCCTGCGCGAGGGTGCAGCGATCGAGGACTTCACGCGACCCGATTGCATGGTGATCGGCGTCGAAGCCGAGCGCGCGAAGGAGATCATGGCGCAAATTTACCGCCCCCTCTTCTCGCAGGGCTATCGCATATGATCGATTGCTGCGATGAGATAGTCGTCGTTCCATGCGCATTTTCTGATGCGGTGGCTTATGGGGACTTTGTCGTTGTCTGCCAGTTTCAGGATGTTTCTGACGATGCGGTTGACGAGCGCGATGTTGGCTGGAGCGTGGTCCTTTCGGGCTCGGCTCTGATTTTCCCTGAGATGCACATCGAGGATCCAGTGCAGACCGTTTTCGACCTGCCAAAGCGCTCGCGCCAGATCGAGGGCGTCTTTCGGGGACAGTACGGTGGAGGTCATGAACAGGTGCGTCTTCGCCGCCGCGTCATCGCAACGACTGGTGACACGGTTGAAGGCCTTGTGGCCATCCATCAGCGGCATGTCGGCTGCGATCACCTCAGCTTTTCGCCACTCGTTGCGGCCATGGCTCACCTCTTCCCGGATGACGCTTTGCGCGTGTCCATGGGCAAGCGCCTGCCTGGCCTGTTGCTGCCTGTGGCGCCGGTTTCCCTTCAGCGCCAGCAGGTAGTCGCCGCCCCGCCTGGTGACTGCCGCCGCCATATCCTTATGGCAGTGAAGCGCATCGGCCGTGACCAATCTGTCCGTCAGATCAAGGAGTTCGATCACTTCGAGGGCCGCGGTAATCTCGTTGCCGCCGCTTTTGGGCGCTGCCGCAGCCAGGCACAGCCGCGTGTCTGCGGCAAAGGCGGAGACCGTCAGCGGCGGGGCGGCCTGAAGCCCCGTTTGATAGCCCCGCCGCAATGCCTTTCCGTCAAGCGCCACCCCCTCGCGGCGCGCCCGCGCAAAGGCTGCCGCAAAGGTCGCGAAGGCGCGTGCGAAAGCATCCGGATCCATCAGCCGCAGGAGGCGCAATGATGGGGTGGGGCCTATGTCGCCGGCCAGCTGGTCAAGGCGATGTTGAAACGCCGCCTTCATGTCGATGGCGTGCGGGTGCTGATCCTTGGGCTGACCTTCAAGGAGAACTGTCCCGACCTGCGCAACCCCCGCGTGGTCGCCGTCGTGGCTGAGTTGCGCGACTACGGCGTGCAGGTGGATGTGCACGATCCTTGGGTCGATACGGCGGAGGCGCAGAAGGAATACGGGATCGCGCTGCTCGATACGCCGAAGCCAAACGCCTATGACGGTATCGTCCTGGCCGGGGCGCACGACAGCTATAGAGAAGTTGGCCCTAGCGCGTTGCGCGGCTATGGACGCACCGGTCACGTGTTCTGTGATCTGAAAAGCGACTTTGCATCTGAAGACAGCGATCTGAGGCTATGATGGATCTCGACACATGGAAAAAGGCCTGGGCGTTGCTTGATGCGCGCGAGCGCCGCAATGCGTGGATCACGCTCGCTGTCGTCATCCTCGGTGCGCTGTCATCGGCCCTGATGGTAGGATCGGTCTTGCCGTTCCTGTCGGTGCTGTCCGATCCCGGCAGGATCGAGCGTGTTTCGGCTTTGAATTGGGCCTACAAGACTTTCGGCTTCGACGGGGATTACGCCTTTCTGGTCGCGCTGGGTGGTGCTTCTTTCGCCGTGATCGTGATGACGAGCCTAATACAGATTGGAAAGACCTATGTGGTGGCGCGCTTTGCCATGATGCGTGTTCACTCCATTAGTCACCGTCTTTTGATTGCCTATCTGCGTCAGCCTTACCCCTTCTTTCTTAACCGGCATACTGGTGAGATGAGCACAAGGGTGTTGGCGGAGTCGGAGCAATTGGTTGTGCAGTTTCTGCGTCCCGCTGCGGAACTCATTGCCTCGATGCTCACCGTCATCGCTATCGTCAGTCTGCTTATGTGGGTAGATCCAATCATCGCAGTTATCGCGTTCGGTGTCTTGGGCGGCGTTTATGGTGCGGTCTATGTGTTCAGCCGCCGCATCCTGAAAGGCTACGGACGTGCGCGCGCTGCGGCCAACAGCGAGCGGTTCCGGATTGCCAACGAGGCGCTTGGCGGAATCAAGGATATAAAGTTGCTTGGCCGGGAATGGTCTTATGCAGCCCGATATGCCAATCCATCGCAGCGCATGGCGCGCGCGATCGTGGGGGTACAGGTACTTTCGCAAGTGCCGCAATTCGCGCTGCAGGCTGTTGCATTCGGCGGCGTCATACTGCTCTGCATCGTGCTGATGGATGCAGAAGGCCTTGCCTCAGGCGCAGCGCTCGGAGGTATACTGCCGATTCTAGGCGTTTTCGCCTTTGCAGGCCAGCGTCTGATGCCGGAACTCGGGAAGCTTTACCAGTCTCTAGCGCAACTTCAGGCTGGAAGCGCCGCCGTGGAAGTCGTCCATGACGACTTGATGGGTAAGGCCGGGTCGGGCAGTCTGCCGCAGCTTATCCCGGCGGCACTCGGCTTCAAGAAGCGTCTTGAGTTCCGACGAATCTCCTACCGTTATCCCAATGCCGAACTTGCTGGGTTGAAGGATGTCTCGTTCGATATCCGTGCGGGTGAGCGGATCGGCGTTGTCGGCAGCACGGGGGCGGGCAAGACGACGCTGGCGGATCTAGTGCTGGGCCTGCTGACACCAGAGGAGGGGCGCATTTTGGTCGACGGGACAGAGATCACCCCCGACAACCTGCGGGCTTGGCAGCAAACTGTCGGCTATGTGCCGCAGGACATCTTTCTCACCGATGGGAGTATTTCCGAAAACATCGCTCTTGGCGTGCCGCCGCAGGAAATCGACGACGCACGCGTACGCCGCGCATCCGAGATCGCCCGCATCGATGCGTTCATCCGTGAAGAACTGCCTGACGGCTATGCCACAACCATAGGCGAGCGCGGCGTGCGCCTTTCGGGCGGACAGCGCCAACGCATCGGGATCGCGCGCGCGCTTTACCACGATGCCGAACTAATCGTTTTTGACGAAGCCACGAGCGCGCTCGACAATCTCACCGAGTTCGAGGTCATGGCCGCTATCGACGCACTTCCCGGTGACAAGACAGTGCTTATGATTGCGCACCGGTTGAGCACGTTGAAACACTGCGACCAGATTATCGTTCTGGACAAGGGGTGGCTAGTGGGCTGTGACACGTGGGAGGCACTGATGGAGAACAATCCGGCTTTTCAGAAAATTGCCACGGTCACCGACGCTGCCTGAACACCTATTCATTAAGGACACCACATTACATGCTTTCCAACTCCATCATCCTGATCACCGGCGGCACGGGCTCTTTCGGGCACGCGTTCCTGCCCATGGTGCTTGAGAGATACAACCCGAAGAAGGTCATCGTTCTGTCGCGTGACGAGATGAAGCAATGGGAAATGGCCAAGCTTTACGGCGATGACAGCCGCGTGCGGTTCTTTATCGGCGATGTGCGCGACCGCGACCGGCTTTACCGGGCCTTCGATGGGGTAGATTACGTCGTCCACGCCGCGGCCACCAAGATCGTGCCCACTGCCGAGTACAACCCATTCGAGTGCATAAAGACCAATGTCAACGGCGCGATGAACGTGATCGACGCGGCCATCGACAAGGGGGTCAAGGGGGTGGTGGCGCTGTCGACCGACAAAGCCTCATCCCCGATCAACCTTTACGGCGCGTCGAAACTGGCTTCGGACAAGCTGTTTGTGTCGGGCAATGCCTATGCGGGCGAACACGGCACGCGGTTCTCGGTGGTGCGTTACGGCAACGTGATGGGATCGCGCGGATCGGTCATCCCGTTCTTCATGTCGGTCGCTGACAAGGGTGTTCTGCCGATCACCGACAGCCGTATGACCCGCTTCATGATATCGCTGGAGCAGGGCGTCGAACTGGTCTGGCACGCCTTCGAGGACATGGTCGGCGGCGAAATCTACGTCAAGAAGATCCCCTCGATGAAGGTCATCGACATCGCCCGCGTGGTAGCCCCCGCGGCGCGCCACGAGATCGTCGGCATCCGTCCCGGTGAAAAGCTGCACGAGCAGATGATCGGCATCGAGGACGCGCCCTACACGTACGAATACGACGCGCATTTCAAGATCCTGCCGGCGATCAACAGGTGGGCCGATGACCCCGCGCGCATCAAGGATGGGCGCAAGGTAGCGGAGGATTTCAGCTACACCAGCGATGGCAACCCCGAGTGGCTGAGCGACACGGCTCTAGCCGACTGGATAGTAACGAACAAGAGCAAGATCGGAGCGATTTGATGATTCCTTACGGCCGGCAGATCATCAGTGAAGACGACATCGCCGCGGTCGAGGCGGTGTTGCGCGCAGATTTTCTGACGCAGGGGCCGGTTTTGCCGCGTTTCGAGCAAGCGGTGGCGGGCCGCGTGGGGGCACGGCACGCCGTGGCGGTCAATTCCGCCACCTCGGCGCTACACATCGCCTGCCTAGCGCTTGATCTTGGACCGGGCGACCTGCTCTGGACTTCGCCCATCACCTTCGTAGCGTCGGCCAATTGCGGGCGCTACTGCGGTTCCGAGGTAGATTTCGTCGATATCGACCCCGAGACCTTCAACATCTGCGCGCAGGCGTTGGAGGCAAAGCTTGATGCCGCCGCAAGCGCGGGCCGCCTGCCCAAGGTGATCGTCGCCGTGCACATGTGCGGGCAATCCCCAGACATGGCACGGATCGCCACGCTGGCCCACGCTCATGGCGTGCGGCTGATCGAGGATGCCAGCCATTCCATCGGTGCGGACTACCTTGGCGCACCGGTGGGCAATTGCGCCTATTCCGACATCACTGTGTTCAGCTTTCACCCGGTCAAGATTATCACCACCGCCGAAGGGGGCATGGCGCTAACCAATGATCCAGAGCTTGCCGTGCGGATGGAGCGCCTGCGCAGCCATGGCATAACCCGCGACCCCGCGCTAATGACCCAAGCGCCCGACGGGCCGTGGTATTACCAGCAGCTGGACCTGGGCTGGAACTACCGCATGACCGAGATGCAGGCGGCCCTGGGCCTGAGCCAGATGGACCAGCTGGACAGGTTCATCGCGCGGCGCCGGGCCGTGGCGGATGCGTATGACCAGCTTCTGGCGGATCTGCCACTGCGCTGCCCCGGGCGGATGGAAAGGTCGGAGTCGTCCTGGCACCTTTACATCATCCGGCTGGATGACCCGACCCTCCACCGCGCGACGTTCGAGGCGTTGCGCGCGGACGGGATCGGCGTGAACCTGCATTACATCCCGGTACATCTGCAGCCTTATTATCGCGACCTTGGCTTTGCCCCCGGCGATTTCCCGGCTTCCGAGTTTTACTATGCCCGCGCCATCTCGATCCCGCTGCATGCTGGATTGACGGATGACGAGCAGGCGCGGGTTGTTGCAGCACTATCAGACGCGCTCACCACATGAGCATCTGCATCATTCCGGCACGGGGTGGGTCCAAACGCATCCCGCGCAAGAATATCCGCGACTTCTGCGGTCGGCCGATGATCGCTTGGTCCATCCAGGCGGCTAAAGAAAGCGGATGCTTTGAGCAGATCGTTGTTTCGACAGATGATGATGAGATTGCTGAAACGGCTGAACATTACGGGGCCGAAGCCCCTTTTCGCCGCAGCAAGGTATTAGCAGATGATCACACACCAACTGTGCCCGTCATCGCCGACGCCATTGAGCGACTGAACGTAGCCGCCAAAACACCTGTCTGCTGCCTATATGCAACAGCGCCATTTGTTACGCTAGACGACCTGCGGGCTGGATTGATACTCTTGGAAGAGACGGGCGCACCGTTCGTTCTGAGCGTGACAACCTACGCTTTCCCTATTCAACGCGCCTTGCGGCGGAACAGTGCTGGCGAAGTCGAGATGTTCGATCCCGACCAAATGCAGACCCGCTCGCAGGATCTGGAAGAGGCTTGGCACGACGCCGGGCAGTTCTACTGGGGCCGGGCAGAGACTTGGGCCAGTAACCAAAGGATTTTCGGTCCGGGTGCACAGAGCCTGATCCTACCGCGCCATCGCGTGCAGGACATTGATACCGAAGAGGATTGGGTGCGTGCGGAACAAATGATGCAGATATCAGGGATTAAAAGGGCTAAGAAGGATGAGTAAGAAACATTCTTTCAGAACAGAACAGGAAGCGTTTTGGGCAGGGGACTTCGGGACAGATTATATCAACCGAAACATTGGAGATGACCTACTCGCTTCAAACTTAGCGTTTTTTTCAAAAGCCTTGGGATCAGCGCGAAGTGTAAAAACATGCGTGGAATTTGGCGCAAATATAGGCATGAACCTCAAAGCCTTAAAGCTGCTCTATCCATCAATGCATATTCAGGGTATCGAGATCAATTTGGATGCGGCAACCCGATTGGCGAAAAGCATTGGCGAGGAAAACGTTATCAAGGGCTCCATCCTTGAGGTTTCTCCACCAGAATGTGACCTGGCGCTAATCAAAGGTGTTCTTATTCATATAGATCCTGAATCGCTGCCCTTAGTGTACAGAAAAATTACCGCAGCCACGCGTCGTTACCTTCTTGTTGCTGAATACTACAATCCTGCACCGGTGGCGATAAATTATCGTGGTCACGAAAATCGACTTTATAAGAGAGACTTTGCAGGAGAAATTATGGATGCACACCCCGAGATGACACTTATCGATTATGGTTTTGTCTATCGCCATGACCCCCATTTTCCGCAAGATGATATCACTTGGTTTCTACTTGAAAAGAAAAACGAAGTTTCGGTGTAGTGAACTCGTTTGGCATAACTAAATTGCATACATCCATGACCATCGCCTTCCGCGCCGACGCGTCGCTGAGTATCGGCACGGGCCACGTCATGCGTTGCCTGACGCTGGCGCGTGACTTGCGGGCGCGAGGGGCGACGTGTCGCTTTGTCACGCGGGCACTGCCGGGGCACCTAGCCGCACAGATTGAGGCGGCCGGGTTTGGCCTTGCGCTTCTGCCCGCAGGGACCGGCCCGGCACCCGAAGCGCCTCCCGCGCATGCGGCTTGGGCCTGTGTGGATTGGGCCACGGATGCCGCGGAAACCCGCGCCGCACTGGATGACAGACCGGATTGGCTGGTGATGGACCATTACGCCTTCGATGCGCGCTGGCAGCGCGCGGTACGGCCCGAGGGCTCCAAGCTGATGGTGATCGACGATTTGGCCGACCGCCCGCATGACTGCGATATGCTGCTGGACCAGAACCTGGGCCATGACGCGCACGACTACGACGGGCTTGTGCCGGAACATTGCATCTGTCTGACAGGCCCGCGCCATGCGCTGTTGCGCCCCGAGTTTGCACAAACGCGCGCAAGCGCATTGGCAGAGCGGGTGAGGCGCGGGTTGCGCCATCTGCTGATCAACATGGGCGGCGTCGATCTGCTGGATGCCACATCTCAGGTACTGCGCGCCGTGAAGGGGGCTGATCTTCCCGAGGATTTGCGTATCACGGTGGTGATGGGGGCGCGAGCCCCGGCACTGGATCATGTCCGCGCATTAGCCCGTGACATGCCGCGCCCGACAGAGATAGCCGCCGACGTGACCGATATGGCCGCGCGCATGGCATCTGCCGATTTGGCCATCGGGGCCGCTGGCTCGACCACATGGGAGCGCTGCGCCCTAGGTCTACCCACGATCATCGTGGAGATTGCGGACAACCAGGCCGGAATCGCACGGGCGCTGAGTGACGCAGGCGCCGCGCTGTACCCCGGCCCATTGAATGTTCCGGAGTTTGCGCAGAACCTTCAAGCCGCGCTGGCAGCGGCGCCGTCGCAGTTGGGCAAAATGTCAGATCGGGCCGCCGATATTTGTGATGGTAACGGGGCGGCACGGGTGGTTGCGGCACTTCACATGGAGACATTTGCATGAAAATTGATCTGTTGTGTTCGAGCCAAGACCATCCAGTCAACCCATGGCTGGTAACATGGGGAGAGGAGCGTGCGCAGCAACACGAGATAAGGATTCTGCGCCGCAAGAATCAACTGAAATCTGGCGACATACTTTTCCTGATATCCTGTACAGAGATGATCTCAGCCGAACTACGCGCGCTTTATGGGCGTTGTGTGGTCCTCCACGCAAGCGCTTTGCCAAAAGGACGCGGCTGGAGCCCGCATGTGTGGGCTATTCTGGAGGGGGCAAAGACCATAACGGTATCTGCCATTAGTGCTGAGGATCCTGTCGACAGCGGCGATATTTGGGCTCAGAAAACCTTCGATGTTATCCCCCATGCGCTATATGATGAGATCAACACATGTCTTTTTGAGACCGAAATCGCACTTCTGGATCAGGTTATCAGGATGGTCGAGAATGGCGATGCACCTCATCCTCAGCCCGATGACGAGGCAACCTACTATCCGCGCAGGACGCCAAGAGACAGTGAACTCGATCCAAGCCTGTCCATTGCCGAACAATTTGATAAAATTAGGGTCAGTGATCCGAACAGATTTCCTGCCTTCTTCGAAATGCATGGTGCTGTGTTTTCTGTCATTCTGAAAAAGGTCCAAAGAGATGACTAGCATAATAATCGACGGTCGGCCTATCGGACCCGGTCACCCGCCTTATGTGATTGCCGAACTCTCGGCCAACCATAACGGTGATCTGGCGCAGGCGCTGCAGATCATTGACGCTGCGGTTGAGGCAGGGGCGGATGCTGTCAAAATCCAGACATACCGGCCCGATACAATCACGCTGAAATCCGACGCGCCGGATTTCCAGATTACCGAAGGGCTCTGGGCAGGGCGCACGCTGTATGACCTGTATGAATGGGCTCATACCCCGTGGGAGTGGCACGAAGAATTGTTCGCCCATGCCGCTAGGCGCGAGATCACGCTGTTTTCCTCGCCCTTCGACCCGACAGCAGTGGACCTGTTGCAGGGTCTTGGCACCGCGGCCTACAAGATCGCTAGCTTCGAAGCGGTGGACCT
Source organism: Martelella mediterranea (assembly GCF_021021415.1). GTDB lineage: Bacteria > Pseudomonadota > Alphaproteobacteria > Rhizobiales > Rhizobiaceae > Martelella > Martelella mediterranea_C. The sequence continues at coordinate 32,436 of NZ_JAINWJ010000051.1, forward strand.
GCCGCTGATCCGCTATGTCGCCGCTCAGGGCAAGCCGATGATCATATCCACCGGGATGGCCGATCTGGAAGAGATCACCGAAGCGGTCGAAGCTGCCCGCGAGGGCGGCTGCCAGCAGCTGGCGTTGCTGCATTGCGTGTCTGGCTATCCGGCGCCTGCGGCGGATTACAACCTTGCGACCATCGCCGACATGGCGGCTCGCTTCGGCGTGCCTGTGGGACTATCAGACCATACACTCGACAACACCACAGCTATTGCAAGTATCGCTCTAGGAGCATGCATTATCGAGAAACACATGACACTGGACCGCACGGGTGGCGGACCTGACGATAGCTTTTCACTGGAACCTGCTGAGTTCATGACCCTGTGCGAGGGCGCGCGCACTGCCTGGGAAGCTGTCGGTAGCGTCGACTACGGGCGCAAGTCGAGTGAGCAGGGAAATGTAAAGTTCCGGCGCTCACTGTATTTCGTGAAAGATATGAAGGCAGGTGATCTCGTGACTGAAGATTGTGTGCGAAGCGTGCGGCCAGGATACGGGTTAGCGCCGAAGTTTTTAGAATTGATTCTTGGAAAGAAGGTGCTGCATGATAGGAAAAAAAATACGCCAGTAAATCTTAACCTGATCGCCGATTATTAGCGCTTTCTTGCTGGAAAAAAAATGCACCCGGCCTTATCTGAGTGGCAACGCCCTGAAGATCTCAAAAAGCTAATTCCTCCCGTTCGTCCTGTGTGTGCAAAAGGAAGTATCGATAGATATGGATTTACGTATTTACTGGCCGATATTTGCGGACTGAAAAAACCAAGGCGTACATTTTCAGAATGGCTACATGGATGGGCTTGGGACGATCAGCCAACGGAGGAAACGCTTGCTGTTGGCAACTTACATCGATCAGTACCAGTAGTTGTTCGAAACAACCTCGAATATGAAGCATTGAAGGCTGCAGGATTCAAGAAGGTGTTCATTGGAGGTTTGCCATTTTGCTATTTAGGAAATCAACACCTAGTACGAAATGATCATGCGCTCCTCGCTATCCCACCACATTCAGCTGAGTCAGAGCGATTAAATGACTCCCAAATTGAATATTTTGATTACCTGGAGGCAATAAAGTCTGATTTTGATGGAGTATATGTTAGTATATTCCACTTAGATTGGGGTGGTGCATTGCATAAATCTGCGGAAAAGCGAGGCCTTAACGTTGTATTGGGCGCCCGTCCTGATGACGCAAACAGTCTTAGTAGGACCCGCTCATTGCTGGATGCATTTAAATTTGTAACTTCTAATACTATGGGTAGTCACTTTGTTTATGCTCTTTACGCGGGATGTCGTTTTTCTTTTTCAGGCCCATTATACAGCTACAACGAGGAGGTATTTCTTGGAAATGGAAATCCAAACAATCATTCGTTGTCTAGAGTGGAGCGGTTGATGGAAGTGCACTCAGAAAATTATCTTCGTTCCAGATTCGATCGCTTCTTCTTAGATCACCCTCGAGATGGCAGATTCGATATCGCGCTTGGGCGATCGGAGATTGGGCATAGTAACATGTTGAATAGAAATAGAATTATAGAAGCGGTCGGCTGGACGGTCTACGGACAAATGCATGGCTATCTATGTGGAGCCATAAATCGCGCCCAAAGATTAATTGCGAGCTACAGAGAATAGCTCACTAATCACCATCTTTCTCCCCGACCTCCGCGGCGGCGGTGCGGTGAAGTGGCTCGGTTTGTTTGAACAGGCTGCTGGTCGTTCTTAAGTGGTTTCCGGCCTTGTTTATGCTGCCTCAGATATCGCGAGCAGCGCGTTGAAGTAAGCCTGATCGGGTGTCTTCCGGTCAAGCGATGAATGCGGGCGGCGGCTGTTGTAAAAGGTCAGATATCGTCCGATACCCGCCCGGGCTTCCGCGACAGACTTGTAGGCGTGAAGATAGACCTCTTCATACTTGATCGACCGCCAAAGCCGCTCCACGAAGACATTGTCGCGCCAAGCACCCTTGCCGTCCATCGAGATCTTGATTTCGGCCTCTTTCAACACGCCGGTAAAATCAATGGATGTGAACTGCGACCCCTGATCGCTGTTGAATATCTCTGGCTTGTCATATCGACCGAGCGCTTCCTCGACGGCCTCAATGCAGAACGCGGTTTCCAGCGTGATCGAAAGTTTCCACGACAACACCCGCCGAGAGAACCAGTCGACGACGGCGCAGAGATAAACGAAGCCCCGCGCCATCGTGATATACGTTATGTCGATTGCCCAGGCTTGATTGGGACGGGTGACCGCAACGTTCTTCAAAAGATAGGGACAAATCGTGTGTCCCGGCGCCGGTTTCGAGGTATTCGGGCGCCGGTAGATCGCCTCGATCCCCATCTTCTTCATCAGCGTTCTGACATGCAGACGCCCGACATGATAGCCTTCTGCTATCAAAGGCCCCTGTAACATCCGGTTCCCGGCGAAGGGGTAGTCCAGATGCAGCTCGTCAATCCGGCGCATCAGCGCCAGATCCGCCGCCGATGTCGCCCGAGGCAGATAATAGACACTGCCACGGCTGATGCCGAGAGCCCGAGCCTGACGGGAAATGGAAAGGGTATGGTTCCGGTCGATCATCGCTTTCCGCCCAACAATCCGGCCTTGTCGAGCGCGCCGGCTAAAAAATCGTTCTCCAGTGTCAGTTCGCCGATCTTCGCATGAAGGTTTTTAACTTCGACGGCAGGCGCCGCATCTTCCTTGCGTCCGTCATCGAAGACGTTCATCGCGCCCTCGAGTAATTGATCTTTCCATTGCTTGATCTGGTTTGCGTGGACGTCGAACTGCTGCGAAAGCTCGGCCATGGTCTTCTCGCCCTCGATCGCTGCCAGGGCGACTTTCGCTTTGAAAGCGGGGCTATGATTACGGCGGGGTCTTCTTGTCATACGGGCTCCTGTTGACGGCATGATGCCGGATCGAAGAGCCGAAAACCACTTATACCGCCTGTTCAGTTTTCCCGAGCCACTTCAAACATCAAAGAAACTGAGCTGTACTTGCATCACCATTCTCCGAAAATTCACCGTGCACGAAGTGAATCACGAAACGGCGGAAATCGGTAGGTAATTCGAGGCGTCCAGTTGATTTCAACCATTTCCGACCGCACTCATCGCTCGGATACCAGACCCCGGCAGGCTATGCCGAAACCATCACCGCAACCGGCTCCAACGCTACGCAAAAGGAAAGCTTCGCGTTTCCACCGGTTGCTTACACCGCGCCATTTGGCGTATCAAAAACCGCCCAGTCTCTAATCGCAGCCGGATGAAAATTCAGTGGCAGGTCAATCCAGCTACACAATCTGCAGGGATACGATCAGAATCCCTAAATACGATTCCGCGTCAATGGACGCGTTCTAGAAACCAAATGGGTCATCCGAAGGGAAGCCAAATAACCAAGTTTGATATGGGATGTAGCACTGTTTGAAATGCCAAGACAGTTGCGACCAAACTGTGAAAACCAGCAACAGACCCAGATATGGCAGAGCCGCATGCAGCGCCGCATTGGCGCGAAATGGCAAAAAGGGAATCCGCGCGAAGATCATTGCTTGGATCGGGATTAGATAATAGCCGAACCTGTCGCCCATTACAGAGGAGACCGGTACTAGAAGAAACGCTAGTGCCATTCCGATCGCCCCGATGCTGGCAAGGCTATAATCCTTAGGCCACGTCCGTTGCCATTTTCTGCGTACGAAGAGAAAAAAATAAAGCGCGGAAAGCCCAAGTATGCCGACGCGAAATGCAGCGCCTGCTGCATCAACCCCTGTCCCGAGATATCGACTGGTCGCAACTTCAGCGGCGTCGCCCGACGCAAGAAAAAATGCGCCAGGGATGGCAAGGATCCCGGCAAGCATCAATCGGTTTCGCGTGTAGCGTCCTGATGCAACGGGGAAGAGCAAAATGAATATCAGCGCGCTCGAATGGAATCCAGCGGCCACCACAACCCAGAAAGCGAACCTTATCGGACGGCGATCGATGAAGGCCACGAAGGCGATACACAACAAACCAATCGCCGCGCCTTGGCGGATTCCGGACATTGGCATGTTGATGATCAGAATCGGAAAGAGAAGAACCAGAAAACCGAGTGAATCAGGCTGCCGTCGGGCCAGAACATGAACGCCGAGAAAGAAAATCGCGCTAGAAGCAATATTGGCAACCGGGTAAGGTAAACCCATGGCTTGAATCCACCCAAGGAATGCCCACCAAATTGGATCTCGGATTTCTGTAATAGATGACCAATCAAAATTTGCAGCACCTAAATATTGGTAAAAATACCCCTTCCAGTCGCAACCAACCTGATAACGGAAGGCTGAGAACACAAAGAGGGCCGCCAGAACTAAGAAATAAATCCTCTTGCGCAATGCGCCATTCCGCGCAAGCGCCAAGCGCAAGAGGAACAGTAAATTGGTCAATCCGACATAGAGCATTACGTGCGCCGCCCCTGATCTGCGACACTGCGAAACATTTGTACCAGGCGCGGCCCCCACACCTGTAAAGAGTAGTGCTTTTCTACCTTCGAACGACCTGCGGTTCCCATGCGGCGGCGCAGGTCGGCATCCAACAGAAGCGTCTCTATGGCCGAGCGCCACTCTTCGTCAGTTTCTGCCAAAAAACCGTTCACACCATGTTCCACTATATCTTTGTTCACCCCTACCGGCGAAGCGACCACTGGCAGACCGCATGCCATGTACTGGATTAACTTGTAGCCGCATTTTCCCCGCGTCCAAGGTGTGTCTGGCAGAGGCATGACACCAATATTCATGCTATTGATCAGTCTCACCTCAATGTCTTCGCTCCAAGGGAGGATTTCGAGCGTTCCGTTGGTGCCCCCAATCATGCCCGCTCCAACAGCACGAAACAAAGCACCTTGTTCTCTGAGCAACGGGGCTATTACCTTATGGACAGGATTGGCGAGTGCCTTCCATGTTTGTGGAGTGCCGATCCAGCCAACGCGTAGGCAACTTTCGTCCGCTGAACCCAGACGCACCTGATAAGCATCAGGGTCGACAACTGTCGGCACTGTCTTTACCAGCGCCGCGCCGGAGCGTCGCGCATAATCTCCGAGATAGGAATTTCCGGCAACCACGAGAGACGAGGCTGCCATCACTTTCCCAATCTTGCGGCCAAGTAGTGTTCGAACCAATACGCTTCGGTGTTTGTCATAGCGGTGAAAAATTGCATCGTCGTAATCAACGATTATAGGAACCCTAGGTGGCAGAATTACGCTTTCGATAAGCCACGGAACCCAAGGCAAAGCTTCTTTTTCGAGCCAGATTATATCAGGCTTAGGGCGATCACGCATTTTCCTAAAGCGCTGCAACATATAATCCATGGTTGAGCTGCGCGTTCCCTGGCCCGAATAAAGTACGTCCAAATAGGCGTCGTCGAAAAATGGAGCGACCTCAACATTAAAACCTTCGCGTAGCAGAACTGGCAAATACTGCATTGTACGCAGCCGGCTGGACGCCCCCAAGCGCGAATAGCGCGACAACAGCAGAATGTTCATGCGTTTGCCTGCGCCGCATACCACGCCTGAAACATCAGGATCGCCCAAAGCCGCGTCGTCCAGTCTCGGCGTCCCGAAAGATGTTCTGACCATGTCCGGTAAATTATGTCCGGATTGAACAGTCCATCTTCCGCTAAGCGCTCAGGCGAAAGAAGGTCTTCGGCCCAATCACGTAGCGGGCCGCGAAGCCATATACCAATCGGTATTGCAAAGCCTGCCTTGGGGCGGTCAATAATCTCATTTGGCACATGCTGATAAAGCATCTGCCGCAAGGCCCATTTGCCTTTTCCATCCCGTATCTTCATGTCCATCGGCAGGCGCGTTGCTAGCCTTATCACATCCGGATCAAGGAACGGTGTACGCGTTTCCAAGCTGATCCCCATGGCGGCGCGATCAACCTTGCAAAGAATGTCGTCAGGAAGGTAACTACGCATGTCTTGGACCATCATCAGCATCGCCGGATCGTCAGCGCCAAACTTGGGCAGAGGGTCATCGAGTTGGGATGAAGGTTGTTTTGAAATCTCTTTGAGAATTCTCGAATGGAGAGGCCATTCGGTTACAAGCGATCGATACAAATCATCGCTCGTTTTGACAGTCTGGAGACGATATCCGAGCCGATGCGCCTTGTCGCCAAGCACTGAGCTATCCCTTCGCTCTTGCGAATACAGGGGACCTGCTGCATTCCACGCCGACTGTGGAACAGCACAAATGGCCAATCCAAGGCCACGGCGCAGGGTATGAGGCATGTACGCGAAGCGGTCCCATATGCGCGGCCCCCAGAAGTACCTGTTATAGCCTCCAAACAATTCGTCGCCGCCATCACCTGAAAGCGCCACAGTCACATGTTGGCGCGCAGCACGGCAGACCAGATGAGTCGGAATTTGCGAGGAATCCGCGAACGGTTCGTCATATAGCTGCGGGAGATCTGGGATCACCGCGCGCGCGTCGGCATCGGTCACGTGCAGCTTTGTATGATCAGTGCCCAGATGCCGCGCTACGGCGGCGGCATGAGGAGACTCGTCAAAAGCAGCCTCGTCTAAGCCAATGGTAAAGGTCTTCACTGGTCTTTCACTTTTAGCCTGCATTAGTGCTACGATAGCAGAACTGTCCACGCCACCGGACAAGAATGCGCCAAGAGGCACATCCGACAACATCTGTCGCTGCACCGCCTTGCCAAGAACATGGCCAAGCGTTGAAACAGCCTCACATTCGTCCTGAATTTGGTTGTCTGCGCCTGCCTCAACCTCTGTATTCAGGTTCCAATAGCGGCGGATGCTAAGACTACTATGCTGCGCACCTGGTCGGATCGGTTCCTTGGGTTTTGTAGCGGGCGGTGCACCATCGACCGTTAGGATCGTGCCTGGTTCCAACTTGTAAAGGCCTGGATGAATACTGCGCGGGGCGGGCACATACATAAACTGCAGGTATTGAACCAATGCTTCGCGGCAAACCTCTCGTGGGCAGTCGGGATGGGCGCGCAGAGCCTTGAGTTCTGACCCGAATACCAGATCCTCTCCCGCCCAACCCCAGTAAAGTGGCTTTTCTCCCATTCGATCACGCGCGAGGCTGAGGCGCTTCTCTGCCCTGTCCCAGAGTGCCAGTGCGAACATGCCGTGTGCACGACACAACGTGACGTCCAATCCCCAATGCGCAATTGCAGCCAGAAGCGTTTCAGTGTCAGACTGTCCTCGCCATGACGGAGCCGCACCTTCTATCTCAAGCGCATGACGCAAATCGAGATGATTGTAGATCTCCCCGTTGTAAGCCAGCACATATCGCTCGCTGTCCGAGTGCATTGGCTGCGCGCCTGTCGGGCTCAAATCGAGGATTGCTAGCCGCTTGTGGCCAAGGCCGATGCCGCCCTCGGCCCAGACCCCTTCATCATCGGGGCCTCGATGCCGAAGGCGGGCGGTCATCCTGGCCACTTGCGAAATGATGTCGCCCCTGGGTGCGGAGCGAAGAAGTCCTGTTAGGCCACACATCGGGTGTCTTTCATGTTTAGGATCAACGCATAGACTTCGCGGTACGCCTCAGTGCCTGCCTCGAGAGAAAAGACGGCTTCGGCCGTAGCGCGGCATCGTCCGGGCAGATCGTGATCTTGCATTAGGATCCGGAGTGCCTCGAGCGCTCTTTCCATCTGCACGACGCTTGTCCCCTCTACAATAACGCCGACATTATTCTTACGGATAATGTCGGCCACATCCCCCACTCCTTCATTGGCCACAACCGGTAGTCCGCAACCCAGCACTTCTGCCATTCGGGTGGGGGAACGACCGAGCTCAGATATCTCTCCGCCCGCATAGAACATCACTGAGAGGTTATGAGCGCGCACAGCGTCCGGCATTTGTTCGGAAGGGCGCGGACCGATGCTAAGCCGTTCGGTCAGTTCGTTCTCTGGGTCAAGGATCGCGCGCACACGTACACCATCATCACGTGTCACGATCTCAAACCGGGCGTCAGGATCACGCGTGGCCGCGACGCGTATCCAGCTCGCCAGCCAATCTGTCCGAAACCATCCCGATAGGATGGTGCCAATGCAGCCGTGTACTGTGGGCCCATGCCGCTTGTCTGCCACGGGCGTGAAACGTTCAAGGTCCGCACAGGTAGGTATTACGACAAGACGCTGGTTTTTCAGCTCTTTAGGATACGCTGATTTCAGTTGTTTAACCGCCGCGTGTGTCAGCGATACCACCCCGGCCGCCTTGGCAAGACAGGCCCGCTCTGACGCCGCAATGGCGCGGTGTATCATTGACCCGCGACGCAATCGGCCTGCGGTAATCAGCTCTTCCGGCCAAAGCGCACGCATGTCGAACAGGAATGGCACCCCAGTCAAACGGCTGACGGTCAATGCGACTGCTGCTGGGATATAAGATCTTGCGTGAATCAATTGGATCCCATCACGACGTACCTCTCGCCAGACCAGCCATATCATCCGCATCATGCTGAGTGCGGGGGCGATGATACTCGGGTGAGAGCGGAATCTCTGTGGTAGCCAACGAATTCCATATCGCGCGCATGCCTCATGTGCCTTATTCATTTTGGCTTGGTTCGCCCAATCCTCAAGCTTTTCATAGGTTATTAAAGTGATTGCATGTTCCTGAGAGAGTCCGCGCAGATAGGCAAAGACCTGACTCTGCCCGAGCGGCTCCAATAGGCCATTGCGGGTTAGGTAGAGGATTTTACTCAAACTCGTATCCAAACGTCTCTATATCTGTCCTGTATATATCCTGAACCAAATCAACCATTTGGCTCGTGTAAATTCGTCGGTAATCTTGGTCATGGCTTTTACTGTTTCCGGGCGGTAGGGGCGGATGAACAGTTAATCCTAGAGTTCTGCATATTTCGGTATAATCTTTTGATATTTCTTCATAGCGTCCAACAAAATCAACGAGAATTTTTCTTTTTTTACCTGGTGAGGAAATCCAGTCGATTTGATCCCGAAAATGAATGTATCTCTTAATTGATTTTCTTATATTTGGATTTTCAAGGGAAACTAAGAAGTCACTAAAGCTATTCACGTTAGTTAAATTGCTTGCCGCCCATCTATGATCAGGGAAGGACATATCAGAACTGCAACGCTTCTTGAGGTATTCATACGCACTAAGACATCTATGCCAAGGGTTGCGAACGAAGGAAAACTTGAAGTACGCCTCAAAGCAAACAGGATCTGCTGCTTGATATCGGACAGCTGGGATATGGTAAGATTCAGTTGCAAAAAGAGCTCTGCGCACACTTTTCCCTGCAGATTTCGGTATGTGGATAAAGATACATTTATTCTCCCTATCGCAATCAGTAAACGGGTTCTTTAATATTTTTGATGAAATAGCAAATCTGATCAATTTATCTGGGGAGTTAAATTCAGTATCTTTTGCGCGCAATCTTATTTTATCACGAATTGTGAGCATTTCTACGTCCCTCTTTCAAAGAGCCTCAGGTATCTTTCTGATGCTTTACTCGGAGCGAAATCTGCAGCGCGTTCCTTAAGAACGTCGCGTCCCACTTGGGTGTCAAGAGATGCGGTAATTGCCCTAGTCAACGAAATAGCATCACCAACCGGAACCAGTCGGCCAAATCGGCCGAAATCGAGGATTTCAGCGGGGCCAGAGGGGCAATCAGTGGATACCACTGGGGTGCCGCAAGCTAGAGCCTCGACAATGACATTGCCGAACCCTTCATAGTTGGACGTCAGCACAAACAAATCTGCCGTTTTATAGAACGGTGTTGGGTCGGATTGAAAACCCGCGAAGATCACTCGGTCAGCGATGCCCAGCTCTTTTGCAAGCTTCAATAGCGCGTCGCGCCCCGCTCCTTCTCCAACGAACATCAAACGAGCTTCTGGCCTCTCAAGCTGCGCGAAAGCACGCAGAAGTAGCGGGTGGTTTTTGACTGCCTTAATCCTGCCCACAGTAATAATGCGCGCTCCCGTGGGAGCGGACCAGAGTGCCTCTGCTTCGCGTATCGCGCAAGCGGATGGCTCAGGTCGCAGAGGTACAGGATTATGGATTACGTGAAATCGGTCGGGCCTCATCCATGAAAGATTGGCCATATCCTGAATAAGTCCGGCAGAGACACCGACCCGGATATGCGCGAGACGATAGCCTATCCCGCTAGAAATTCTTAGCAAAGCGCGATGCCTCAAACCCCAATCGCGGTATTCTGCCGACATTCCATGCTCCGACACTAGCACCTTGCAGCGATGTCCGGACATGCGGGCGGCGAACGGGGTGATCGCAGTCAGTGGCCACATCGCGGCCAGCAAGGCGGCGGGGCGTCGGCGCCGCAGGTAGCGGACGAGAGCAAAAGGTAGCGCACGGAAGCGGTGGATGTCGAGATCGACCACGGAAAAGCTCTTTCGTACCTCATCCAGAAATGCGCCCCGCGCTTTCATCAAGACGAACTCCACGTCGTGCCCAGCACTGGAGAATTCGTGGGCAAGATCAATATGGACCCGCTCCGCCCCACCACCTCTCAGATCCGGTAAGATGATGGAAATTAGAATGGTCTATCCTTTCCATGCCGTAATAGACGCGGCACTGCGTGTCGTATCCGGCGCAATGAGCCAACTAGGCTGGACCTAATGTCCCAACCAACGGCTCCACGTATACGATCAGGCTTCAAAATATAGGGCGCACCAACATACTCTCGTCCCAGTGCAGAGTCTCGTAGCCCGTTTTGGGGGCATGAGACCATCAGCTGGCTGAAGTTCTGCCGCAGCCAAGCGTCAGACTGAACCATCTGCTTTTTGATCACATATCCCTCGTCAAGTCCAAGGTAGCTTGCGCGCGGTCGAGGATCATTCACGACCACTGGACTAAATACAGAGGCCGTGCAGTCTGACGCTAGGGCGTAGGCCACGTGGCTGCCGAACGCGTTTGTGGAAACGTGGGAAAAGGAGTCAAGTGTCGCACGGGTTCGCCAGAACCGCGGTCCTTGATCCCGGCGAGGGCCTCATTGGAGACTCTGAACCTTTCGCTGTTGGCGGCTGCTCGCTCATATCCGTATCGTTTAAGGAAGCGACGACTGAATGCATATGTCGCGCCATAGATGCCACCCAGAACCCCAAATGAGATTCCCGCTATCATCGGGTCGACCCACAAAAGCACGCTGATGATTGCGACTACCGTACACGTCGCGGCGACAAGTTCCGTCGCCGGAAGCAGAAACTGCAACACCAACTGTTGCGACTCCGCTAAGACCCGCGTTCCCATCTCGCCCGTGTGACGATTGAGGAAGAAGGCGTGGGGTTGGCGTAGATAGGCGACTAGTAGGCGATGGCTGATAGAATGCATCCGCATCATGGCAAATCGCGAGACGACGTACGTCTTCGCGATCTGAATCAGGCTGGTGCCCAATATCACGGCGAAAGATGCAAAGCCGAGTGTTACTAAAAAGGCATAATCATTTTCGAACCCAAATGCATTATATACCCAGGCCAGTATGGGAATTCGCTCGATCTGGTTGGGATTCGACAGAACCGATAGGAATGGCAAAACCGATCCCACCATCAGTGCCGATGATAGGGCTGCGATGTTTACAGCCGCAAGTGTGATCAACGCGCTCCGCTGCTCGTGCGAGTCCAGCAACGCCCAACACTTTTTCCAAGAGGTGAAATCGATCACAGTCTCAGATCGCTTTCGCCGCGCGTGAAAACGCTTTTCAGATCGCAAAACACGCTGTCGAGTCGTCCGTAGCGGCGCAGCGACTTGGCACCTGTTTCGCGATAGTTGTGATGTGCAACGGCCAAGATTACTCCATCATAGGCCTCAAGCTCTGGTGTTTTAACCAATTCGAGTCCGTATTCATGTTGTACTTCTGTCGGGTCGACCCAAGGGTCATGTACGTCGACCTCGATGCCGTAATCCTGCAATTCGCGCACGACATCGACCACGCGGGTATTCCTGAGGTCCGGGCAGTTTTCCTTGAATGTCAGGCCCAGGACCAGCACCCGCGCGCCATCCACCTGAATGCGGCGCTTCAGCATGGCCTTGACCAGTTGCCCGGCGACATAAGCGCCCATGCCGTCATTGATGCGCCGACCGGCGAGGATCACCTGTGGGTGGTAACCGATCTCTTCGGCCTTGTGGGTCAGGTAATACGGATCGACGCCGATGCAGTGGCCGCCGACCAGGCCCGGCCGGAAGGGCAGGAAGTTCCATTTGGTGCCGGCCGCCTTCAGTACGGCTTCGGTGTCGATGCCCATCTTGTTGAAGATGATGGCCAACTCGTTGATCAGCGCGATGTTCAGGTCGCGCTGCGTGTTCTCGATCACCTTGGCGGCTTCGGCGACGCGAATGCTCTCCGCCTTGTAAGTGCCCGCCGTGATGATGCTGGCGTAGAGCTGATCGACCTCTTCGGCGATCTCCGGCGTCGAGCCGGATGTCACCTTGCGAATATCGGGCAGGCGGTGGGTCTTGTCGCCGGGATTGATCCGCTCCGGAGAATATCCGGCAAAGAAGTCCTTGTTGAAGGTCAGGCCGGAAATGCGTTCCAGCACCGGCACGCAGTCTTCTTCCGTGGCGCCGGGATACACGGTGGATTCGTAGATCACGATATCGCCGCGTTTGAGAACCCTGCCGAGGGTCTCGGAGGCCTTGATCAGCGGGGTCAGGTCCGGGCGCTTGTGCGCGTCAATCGGGGTCGGCACGGTGACGATATAGACGCTTGCCGCGGCGAGATCGGCGGGGTCGGCCGTGAACGACAGGTGCGAGGCCTCGCCAAGTTCGTCTTCCGATACTTCCAGCGTGCTGTCGCGGCCCGCGCGCAACGCATCGATGCGACCCTGATTGATGTCGAAGCCAATCACCGGGCGGCGCTTGCCAAACTCGACAGCAAGCGGCAGGCCGACATAGCCGAGGCCGATAATGGCGATCGTTTTGAGCTCTGATGTCATTTTCCCGAATAATCCCTGTACCATTCGACAAACCGCGCGATGCCATCCCTGAAGTCCGTCTGTGGCCGGTAGCCTGTCAGCGTCTTCAAGAGTTCAGCGTTTGCCCAGGTTGCCGGCACATCGCCGGTCTGCATGCCCATGTAATTCCGCTCGGCCTTTTTCCCGAGGCAGTCCTCGATTGCATCGACGAAATCCAGAAGGCGCACCTTGTCGGAGTTGCCGATATTCACCACGCGGTAAGGGGCCACGGGCGAAAGGCTGTCGCCTTCCGGCACAATGCCGTCTTCGGGGCGCACCGGCGCGGCGTCGATCAGCAGACTGATGGCGCGGACCAGATCATCGACATAGGTGAAGTCGCGATACATGTCGCCGTGATTGTAGATATCGATCGGGCGTCCATCGAGGATCGCGTCCACGAATTTGTAAAGCGCAAGATCCGGCCGGCCCCACGGTCCATAAACGGTGAAGAAGCGGAACATCGTGGTCGGCAGGTTATGAATATGCGCATAGGCATGCGCCATGCTCTCATTGGCCTTCTTCGTCGCCGCATAGATCGTCAGCTGGGTGTCGGCCTTTTCGGTTTCGATAAAAGGCATCTCGGTATTGGCGCCGTAGACCGAAGAGGTCGAGGCCATCAGCAGGTGCTGCACCTCGAGGCGGCGTGCGGCTTCCATGACGTTGAACGTGCCGATGACATTGCTGTCGAGGTAGGCACGCGGGTTTTCAAGGCTGTAGCGCACGCCGGCCTGGGCGGCGAGGTGAACGATCACATCGGGCGCGAACTCATCCGCGACGCGGTCGAACAAGGCCTGATCCTCAAGCATGCCCTCGCTCGCCGCAAAATTAGGGTTTTGCAGAAGCATCTGGTGACGCCGCTGCTTCAGCGCCACATCATAGTAGTCGGTCATCCCGTCGAAGCCGTGGATGGTGAAGCCTTCGGTAAGCAGCAGCTTCGCAAGGTGGAAGCCGATAAAGCCAGCCGTGCCGGTGATGAGAACGCGTTTCAATGAATGCTCTTTCCGTGTCTGCGGTTACTTGCGTGGGGGAGGGGCCTTGCCGGCCCCCAGTTCGATCTCGCTTTGAAGCGCATCAATCTCTTCCTTGAGCGCCTCGTATTCTTCCATCTTGCGCTTGAGAAACCGGGATGTGAGGGCCGCTTTTTCCGAGAGGCCCTTTGGCGTCAGGATATAGGCATAGCGGCGCTTGTCTTGCGCGGCGGAGAAGTTCCCCAGTTTCACTATTCCCTTTTCAATCAGCGCATTCAGGCAGTAGTGCACCCCGCCGACACTGATGCCGACGGCATCTGCGATGTCGCGCTGGGACATTTCGGGATTTTCCTGAAGGAGGCGCAGGACGCGGAAACGCACATCCTCTTGCGTTTTGCTGCGCTGACCGGCCATCAGATTGCGTTCTCTTTGCAGGCTACCGCACGAGAAGCGCCCTTGGCTCTTCCCGGGGGGTCATTGCTATGAATGTGTTGACTTGATCCAAACATGGTCGTTCAAGTTTGAACGGTATCATGGCCCGCTATTTTAGAAAAGCCCGAACTGCAAAAATGATAGCCGAGTTTTGTGACAATAAGCCTGCGCAACGTTAACTGATCGTCGCGGTGTCGCACACAGCCGAGCTAGACGCCGGTCCATTTTGTTTCGGATCGCGTGCCTCATACATCGGCGTCGGGTCTCTGGAAAGTTCCTGGTTGAACGTGGACTGTTTTGGGGGCATGGTTCGCGCAAATTGAACGGGGGGCATGGATGAGCGATCACGACAGGGTCTGGTTTCTGGCGCAGCTCAAGCCCAACAGCTACAAGATTGCCGAGCGTAATCTGGCCCGGCAGGGCTTCCAGACCTTTTTGCCGTTGCATGAAGAGGCCAAGCGCAACGGGAGCAGGTTCACCGTCCAAACGCGGCCGCTGTTTCCAGGCTATCTTTTTGTGGCCCTTGATACGCTGCAGGGTCGGTGGCGCGCGGTCAACTCAACCTATGGCATCACGAGGCTTGTCAGCCTTGGAAAAGAGCCGACGCCAGTCCCGGCCGGTCTCGTTGACCAGTTGATGATGCGTTGCAATGAGCAGGGTGTGGTGCTGCCGTCGAAGCTCTTGAAAAAGGGTGATCGGGTCAAGATGGCCAAGGGGCCGTTCGCGGATCTGATTGCCACAATCGAATCCGTGACGCCGGACCGCCGCGTCTGGGTGCTTATAGACATTATGGGCGGGCAGACCCGGGTTGCCGTGCAGCCCGACCAACTTCGGGCGGTGTAGCGAAACACGGGGTCAACGCCCGCTCAGCCAATAGGCCAGCTGTCCCACATTTTCGCGGATCGCGGTGTTCAGCACGGCCAGGTTCCGTGTCAGATTCCAGCCAATGCCGTCGCCAAAGGCCGACGTGCGATAATCGACGGGGAAGGCCACCAGGTTTTCCCAGCCGGCGGTTTCGAAACTGCGCATGGCGCGCGGCAGGTGGAAGGCGCTGGTGATCAGAACCCAGTTTTCTCCGCGCTTGGGGTTGGCAAGCGCCAGGCTGAGACGGGCGTTCTCGGCTGTATTGCGTGATTGGTCTTCCAGTAAGAGACGCTCGCGCGCCAAACCCTGTGCGAGAAAGAACTGCTCGGCAATCTCGGCCTCCGAGGTCGTGGCGCCGGCGGCGTCGCGGAGCGCGCCGCTGCCACCCGTAAAGAGAATTTTGGCGTCGGGAAACCGCCGCGCGAGCGCGAGCGCGGCCGTGTAGCGCTCCGCGCCTTCGTTGAGTTGCGGCTGGCCCCAAAAAGCGCTGGCCCGTGCGTCTTCGCCGCCGCCGAGCACGATGATGCCGTCGACATTCGCCAGGCTGGGGTCAGCCGGGTAGCGTCGTTCGATGGGCTGCAGGAGAAGGTCGCCAAGGGGTAGAATACTGAGCGCGACGAGCAGTCCCAGACTGACGCCGCTGATCCATAAAGCGATACGTCTGCGCCGCAGCAGCAAGGCAAGCACGATGCACGCCAAGGCAATGATGATCCAGGTGTCGGGCCGCAGGAGCGCGCCCACCAGCTTTGATGCTATGAAGAAGACGGTATCCATTGGGGCTAACTTTGCCGGTTGCCGATAACGGTCGTCAGGGCATTGCGATAGGCTTCGACGACCAATGCCTGATCGAACTCGCGTTCCATCTTCGCGCGCCCGGCTTGCCCCATCTCGGCGCGGGCTTCCGGCGACAGCGCGAGAAACCGTTCCATTGCCGTGGCCAGGCTGTCTGCATTGCGAGCCTCACAAAGAAAACCTGAAGCATTGTCGTCGATCACGGCACGACAACCAGGCACGTCGGTTCCGATGAGCGGCCGTCCCATCGCGGCTGCCTCGATCAATGTTCGCGGCGCACCCTCGCGATAAGAGGGCAGCACCACACAGGAGGTAGCAGCTATCGCCGGGCGCACATCGCTGGTGGTCCCGAGATACTCCACAACGCCCTCGGCCACCCAGGCGTCAACAGTCGCAGCGTCGATCGCGGTGCGGTTTTCCGAGCCTGCCGCGCCCAGCAGCTGGAAGGTTGCCTCCGGGTGACGCATCTTGATCTGCCGAGCGGCCTCAACGAATTCAATCACGCCCTTGTCGCGCAGAAGCCGGGCAATCATCAAAAACGCAGGCGGTGCATCCGCTGCGGGCATCTCGGTTTGAGCAAAGCGTACCAGATCAATGCCGGAGCCGGGCAACAACCGTGTCTGGTCAGCCCGCACCAGCCTCCGCTCGAGAAACAGGATTCGGTCGTCCTCATTCTGGAAAAAGACGATCGGCAGGTTGGCAAACGCCCCTCGATAGAGCTGCTCGGCTATGGTCTGCAGCAGTCCGCCTGAGAGAAAGGCTGTTCCAAGCCCTGTGACATTCGGAATAAAGGGCACGCCGGCGGCGCGCGCCGCTCGGGCCCCGAAAATATTGTTCTTGATCGTGAAGCTGAGGATGGCGTCGGGGCGCTCTTCCTGAAATATCCGCTTCAGCCTGTATTGCAGTTCCAGGTCGCGGACTGGATTGAGGCCCTTGACGCTCATCTTGAGCGGGAGAAACCGACAGCCGATCCGCTTAAGGTCGTCCACCGATCCATCGGGCGGCGCCAGGACTGTGATGCGATGCCCGTCAGCCTGGAGCGCCTCGACGAGAGGGCGCCGAAAATTCCAGATATTCCATGCGGCGTTCACCGTCATCAGGATGTGCAAGGGGGCGCTCCTCGATACGTGCAAGTTAGGTTTCGGTCTTTTATCCTGCCGACAGGTAATGGGGTCGCCAACTTGGCATCAATCCTCGGCGTAGCAAGATGCTGATCAGCTCCGCAATGTCGGCTTGCCGCACCATCAGTCTTTATCGCTGTCAGGTTTCCATGGCTCTGATATATCGGTCGACGGTTGCCTCGAGTCGGCCTTGTGGGCTGTCTGGATATTCTCTGGTAGCGCCTTCGTATTTCCAGCTTGCTTTTGCCCTGTAAGAGGGGTGCTGAACGCCGATAACGCGCTCGAAAGCGGAGGTTTTGACAAAGGACCGATAGGCTTGGCCGCCGAAAGCAAAGATTTTTGCCGGTGCGACAAGTTCTATCTCTCGTTCCAGAACTTCCGCAAAAACCGGCGCGAGAGCATCAGCGCGCCCATAATCAGGTGTCCATACTTTTCGTGCGTCAGTGACCCAAACCCCGTAGCCGGCTTTCACAAACCGCAGTATGAGCTCCCAGAAAGCACCATAGTTTTTGTAGCTGTTGCGGAACTTGGCATTATCGATGCCGAAAGGTGTACTGACCGTCAGGGCAGCGTGCTTTTGCCAATTCCGCAAAGGGTCCTGTGCGCAGAAAAACAGATAACCCTTTTCCGGCTTTCCGTCAGTAATCAAGCACGGCATGTCATAACCGGCCGGCAAACCCTGGATAATCTCAAGACCGGGGCAGTTGAAGTCATTCGGAGAGATGACGGGCATTACGTCACCCGCTCTGTCGGCCCTGTAGAGGTTGTCTTCGAAATAGTTCGCCAGATGGTCAAAAACCGATGATCTGAACAGGGCCTCCTGCGAAGAAATGAATTCCCGCCACCGGTCTTTGTTGAAATCTGGAACTTCTCTCATGTGTGCCTCCATGTCATCTTTGTCCCTGCCAACGCATCGTAAGTAGGGTTATGTGCGTCTCCCCTCTTATTACAACGCTTGGCAAAATAGGAAACGCTCAGGAATATTAATACGTCGTTTTTCCTGTGCCCTGATTATCGGTCATTGAGTGGTCCGAAAGCCGGGTTTTCGCTTAGCGAGGTTGGCGGTATTAAATTACCGCATCGCACAGGAGGCCTTAGACATGATGTTGATTGCCACTGAGAACTGATCCAGCGTGACCTTATGCGCCTAACCGGCTCAGTTCCGCGTGGATACCGACAGCAGTAGTATTTGTTTCCTCTGGTTGATATTTGATAGACTGGATCAGGCTTTGCGTCGCAGCAGAAATCGAGAAAACCATGTTCTTTGTCCGCATCGGATCATTCCTAGCGTGGCTGGGGCTAACATTCGGAGTGATCTCCCTTGGAATGGGGTTCGTACTTGGCTCTATGTTGCCCATTGATGACCCCGAGGCTTTGGCTCAAGCCCAAGCCTTTTTTGAGCGGCGCTATGGGGGCACGACCGCAGAAATGGTGACAAGGGGAATTTATCTGGTGCTCGGCTCGGTTGTTTTGGGCATCCTCGCCCATATTGCTCGGAAGCCTTAAACGTCGGTATGCCAAACTGAATAAATGGATCGACCGCACCGTTCCAGCGTGATCCAACGTCTGAAAAAAAGCCCTTGTCAGGCGGGTCGTTCCACATATGACAAACCATAACCACACGCCAAAATTTGTGTTTTATTATTCGGTGGCGCGTAAGATCACTTGCCAGTCTTGCCGCCCGCCAAGGATACGGATGATATCTATTTGGTTTTTGTTGATGGTGTAGATCACCAAATGGCTTTGGTGATGGTGGACACGGATGGGCGGATCAAACTCTATGCGCTCCCGCGCAAGTAATGGCATGGACGCGATCATGTCAAACGCTTGAGCCAGACCGTCAATATAATGATCCGCTTGATCGAGTGACCAGTTTTCGGCCGTGTATCTCCAAACTTCGTCTAAATCCTCAAAGGCTTTTGGTGTAAGCCGATATTGCAGCTTACTTGATGGCATGACGCTCGCGCATTCGCAACTTAAAGGCCGTATGGTCAAAAGCCTGCGGCTCGCCGCTTTCGATGCCTTCGGTGATTGCAGCCTGCAGTGTTTTGACGGCCGTGTGTCGCTCCTGGTCTTTGCGGATCAGGTCGCGGACGTAATCGCTCGCATTGCTATAACGGCCGTCGCTTGTTTGGGCTTCAACCCAAGCCTTCATCGGGTCAGGCAGCGAAACATTCATGGTTGCCATTGTTCGATCTCCTTACCTAAGAGAATATCAAAAATGACAAAGATTGTCAAAAAAATTTAGCAAGGATCAGCGCAACATAACCACAAACCCGCATTTGGGGGTATGCATGAGCGTTTTTCTCGACCTATTTTCACGATAAGTCTTTGGAATATTTGAAGCATGTGGGGCCCGGTGCCACTCCGAATGACACTGGAAATCGAGATATAGACGCTCTACCTGCAGCAGCGACACTCACCGATAGCCCATTCTTGGACAGACACTTAGAGATTCGGGCAATTTTCGCGCAGGAAAATCTCGAATGCGGTGAAGGCTTCGGGGACGTTCGGCTGTTCCGCGCGCTTGAAGTGGGCCGCAAGAATCTCCAGCGATTTGCTGGCTTCAAGGCGCGGATTCTGGTCGATCACAGCATCGAGAATGCCCTTTCGCAGCAGTTCGCAGCGAAGCGGCGTGAGTTCGTGGGTGATGAACACTACATCGCCGGTTTTTCCGAGTTCCTCGAGGGTCTTCGCGATTCGATAGTTCCCGGCTGACACGTTGTAAATGCCGCGCACGTCTTCACTTGTTTCAAGCGCACGTCTGACGAGCGATGCCGCCCGCGCGCTGTTTTCTTCGCTCTCGGCGATATCCAGAAGGCTCAGGCCGGGAAAGCGTTCGCGCAGGACGGCGCGGAAACCCATCTCGCGTTCCTGATGGCCGATAATCCGGTGATAGCCCAGCAATACGAGAACCTTGCCTCCGTCGCGCCCGATGAAACGGCCCATCAGTTCGCCGGCGGCCCGGCCTATGCGTCTGTTGTCCGGGCCGACATAGGCCAGCCTGCCCGAGGCGGGCAGATCGCTGACGAGGGTCACGATCGGTATGCGCTTGCTCACAGCCGCAAGACAGCACGATACATCCGGATGATCCGGGCAGCAGATGACGATGCCGTCATATTGTTCGGACAGGTCATGGATGCGCTTCACGATCCTTGCGGAATCGATCGGGTCGATATCATGGATGAAACAGCGGATTCTGAAACCGTCGCCGTGCCCTTCCAGCGCGGAAAACGCATCCCTCATTGCCGCGAAGAAGGGGTTGTCCGGCGATGGAAGAAGGACCGCGATGCGCAGCGTCGCGGCATGGGCTCTGAAGATTTTACGGTCGAGATCAAGGCGTCGGGCCCAATCGAGAACCTTCGCTTCGGATTTAGGCGAGACCCCGCCTCTCCGGTTCACGACGCGATCGACCGTTGCAATGCTCAGGCCGGCCGCCTTCGCGATCTCTTCCAGGGTGGTTTTTCTGCTCATTGTTCAAAAATGATGGAAAGCCATCATTTTTGCAAGTTCAAAGATGGAAATCCTGCATGTATAAACAACCTGCCGCAGGTCTGAAGAGACATTGCCGGCTACGGGAGGAATTGATGTCGAATAATGCCGCCGCGCGGACTGCCCTCCGCAGCATCCGTCTTGGAGTAAGCCCGCTGTCGTGGGTCAATGAGGTTCTGGAAGATCTTGGCCGCGATGTCTCCGCCGATGCGATCTTGGCCGAGGCGCGGGCGGCGGGTTTTTCCGGCGTGGAGATGAGCCGCGCCTTTCCCGAGGATGCGGATGATCTTGCGGCTCTGCTTTCAGCGCGCGGCCTTGAATTTGTTTCCGGCTGGTACAGCGGTTTCCTGGCGGAGCGGAGCGTGACCGAGGAACTGGAGGCGGTGCGCGAGCACGCGGACAGGCTGAAGGCGCTGGGCGCTGCGGTGATGGTTTACGGCGAATGCGGCCATATGGCCGACGAAGCGCTCGACGTGCCGCTGTCCGCCCGGCTGACGCTGACGGCGGAGGACATGGCGGCCTATGGCGCCCGCCTGACCGAATTTGCCGAAAAGCTGCGCGATGAATGGGGCCTGGTCCTGGTCTATCACCACCACCTCATGATGGTCGCCGAATCGCTGAATGAAGTCTGCGCCGTGATGGACAATACCGGCCCAGCCGTTTCCCTCTTGCTGGATACCGGACACGCTTACGCAGGCGGCTTCGATTATGCGCTTTTGCTTGATAAATATGCGCAGCGGATCCGGCACATTCATCTCAAGGACGTGCGGGCGGATGTCATGCAGCAGGTCCGCGCTGAAGGCATCAGCTTCAATGATGGCGTGCGGATGGGAATGTTCTCCATTCCCGGTGACGGCGCCGTCGATTTCGATCCACTCGCCCGCTTTCTTGCCAGCGGCGTTTACGACGGCTGGCTGGTTGTCGAGGCCGAGCAGGATCCGGCCAAGGCGCCGCCGGCTGAAACGGCGAGCCGCGCCTTCCGCTTCGTCAGCGATACAATCCTCAACCGCGAAACGGTGTGAAACCGTTCTTTCGGAGTTTAGAATGACTAGGAAGACTTTGAATATCGGGCTGATCGGCTCCGGCTTCATGGGCCAGGCCCATGCCGATGCCTTTCACAGGGCAGGGCTGCTCTATCGCGATCTGCCGTTGCAGCCGGTGCTCCACACGCTGGCGGACGCCACTGCGGAACTCGCCGCGTCGGCCGCGGCCCGTTTCGGCTTTGCCCATTCCACCGGCAACTGGCGGACGATGCTGGCCGACCCGGAAATTGACGTGATCGACATCACCACGCCGAATGCCATGCATTTCGACATGGCGCTGGAAGCCATCGAGGCGGGCAAGCACGTCTACTGCGAAAAACCGCTGACGGTGACGCTGGAAGACGCCCGCAGGCTCAGGGATGCCGCCAGCGCCAGAGGCGTCAAGACGATGGTCGCCTTCAACAATATCAAGACGCCTGCCGCGCTGCTGGCGAAAAAACTCATCGATCGCGGCGATATCGGTCGGCTGACACGGTTTCGCGGCTGGTTCGATCAGGGTTTTTTCAACGATCCCGAAATGCCCTGGTCCTGGCGGTGCTCGCGTGAGCAGGCGGGATCCGGTTCGCTGGGCGATCTGGGCAGTCACGTCGTATCGGTCGCGCAATATCTGATGGGCGGCGTTGAAAGCGTGGTCGGTCAGGAGCAGACATTCTTTGAAGCACGTCCCGCGCAGGGCCGCGGCTCCGGCTACGGCGCGGCGGCGGACGCATCGGGCGCGCGGCTGAAAGTCGAGAATGAAGATCAGTTCCAGGCGCTCGTGAGCTTCACGAATGGCGCTGGAGGCATCATCGAAAGCTCGCGGATCGCCGCAGGCAAGGTCTTCGGCATATACTGGGAGATATCGGGAACGGAGGGCACGATCGTCATGGATGGCGAACGCTTCAACGAGCTGAAGATCGCCCGCTACAGCGAACCCAAGCACGACCGCGGCTTCAAGACCCTGCTGGCCGGCAGTCAGGTCGAGCAGTTCAACGGCTTTTTCGGCTTCGATTTCGCCGGCGGCGGGCTTGGCTATTTCGACGTGAAGGTGATTGAAGTCCATGACCTGATTCACGGGATCGCCGGGCAGGAGCGCTGCTTCCCCGATTTCGCCTTCGGCTATGAGAACCAGCGCATCATCGCCGCCATGGAGCAATCCGTGGCGCAGCGCAGCCGCGTTACCCTAGGAGAGTGAGATGACCGGAATTGCAATCATGGGCGCAGGGCGGATGGCCCGTGTACATGCAGCCTCGATCATCGCGGCGGGAGCGCATGTGGCGATGATCTACGACCCCGTGATTGCGGCGGCGGAGGCGCTGGCAGCCGATACCGGCGCGCGCGTTGCCTCCTCTCCCGCCGAAGCCATGGGCGACGGCGCGGTTGATGCCATCATGATCGCCACCTCTTCGGATACCCACGTGGAATTGCTGATCGAGGCTGGCAAAACCGGCAAGCCGGTGCTGTGCGAAAAGCCGCTGGCGGCCAGCTATGATGAGTCCAGAGCCTTTGTCGAAACCGCCGGTGAAGACATGGCGCGCAAGGTATTTCTCGGGTTTAACCGGCGCTTCGATCGCGGCCATGCCGCAGTGCGTGAAGCGGTCAAGGCCGGGCGGATCGGGCGGCTTGAGCAACTGACCATCACCAGCCGCGATCCCTTCCCGCCGCATCTGGACTATATCCCGCGCTCGGGCGGGCTGTTTCGGGACATGATGATCCATGATTTCGATATGGCGCGGTCGATAGTTGGCGCGCCGATCGTTTCGGTCACCGCGCACGGGACTTCGGTGGTCGATCCGGAAATCGGCAGGCTGGGTGATGTGGACACCGCATCCGTGACCATGCTGGCGGAGGACGGAACGATCATCACGATCCTCAATTCGCGCCGCTGTGCCTTCGGGTTCGACCAGCGCATCGAAGCCTTCGGCGCCCTCGGCATGGTGGTGTCAGACAATCCGCGCCAGTCGGGATTCCGCAGCTTTACGAAAGAAGCGCCGGGCGCCGACGCGCCCATTCTTGAATTCTTTATGGAGCGTTACGGTCCGTCCTATACGGCCGAAATCAAGCTGTTCCTAGATTGTGCGAAGGAAGGGCGCGATATGCCGGTGAATGCGCTGGACGGACATATGGCCGCCTGTCTGGCGGAAGCGGCCACCGCCTCGCTCAAACAGGGCAAGACCATCCATCTGACCGACCTCGATCAGGAGTTTTAGGCATGAACCAACCCCATACCGATACGATCGCGATCATCACAGGCGGCGCTCAGGGCGTCGGCCACGCCATCGCCAGCCGGCTGGCGGACGAGGGCTGCACCCGGTTGATGCTCACCGGCCGCAACGAAGCAAAGGGCGCAAGGGCCGTCGACGATTTCGCCAGCCGCGGCGTGGACGCGAAATTCGTGTCTCTCGATCTTCAGAATCCGGCCGGATGCCTGGCCCTGGTGGAGCGGACCGTGGCGGATTTTGGCGATGTGAACGCTTTGGTCAATGCCGCGGCGCTCGGCGCGCGCGGTTCGATCACCAGTACCACGCCCGAACTGTTCGACGAGATGTTCACGACCAATGTGCGCGGCCCCTTTTTCCTCATCCAAGGGTTCGTCCGGCATCGTCTCGACCAAGGCGGACGCGGCCATATCGTCAATATCCTGTCAAACTGCGCCCATTGCGGGCAGTCCTATCTCGCGCCCTATTCTTCCTCGAAGGGGGCGCTGGCGACGCTGACCAAGAATGTGGCCAATGCCCACCGCTTCGACAGGATCCACTGCAACGCGATCCTGCCGGGCTGGATGGATACGCCCGGCGAGGACGGCACGCAGCGAAAATATCATGGCGCCACAGACGGCTGGCTTGAACGCGCGGAGGCGGGCCAACCCATGGGGCAACTGGCCAAGCCGTCCCAGCTTGCGGAGCTGGCGAGCTATCTGCTCAGCGAACAATCGGGCGTCATGACCGGCGCGCTCATCGACTACGATCAGAATATCCCGGGAGCCTATCCCGAATAGGCCCCGGGATCACCGGCCCCGATCGGGGCAACAAACCCAGGGAGAAGAACTGAAATGAAGCAACTACTGTTAGCCTCGGCGGCTTTGATGTCGATGGCGTGCGCGGCCTCTGCGGAGCGCTATGTCATGATAACCCACACCATGGGCACTGACCCGTTCTGGCCTATCGTTGAAATGGGCGGGCGAGACGCGGCCGAACAGGTGGGAGCGGATTTCGAGCACAATTTTGCCCCGTCCGGCGACATGGCCGACATGGCCAGGCTGATCGAATCCGCCGCCGCGACCCAGCCCGACGGCATCATCGTTTCACTGCCCGATCCCGACGCGCTTGGGGGGGCGGTGACGGACGCGACCGAAGCCGGCATCCCCGTTATCACCATCAATGCAGGCGAGGAATATTCCGAACAGCTCGGTGCCCTGATGCATATCGGTCAGAGTTCGAAGGTGGCCGGGCAGGGCGCGGGCGAGCGCCTGCTGGAAGAGAAAGGCGAGATCGGTCGCGCGCTATGCCTCAACCACGAGGCTTTCAACACCGATCTCGTGACCCGCTGTGAGGGGTTCTTCGATGCCATCGGCCAGGATCTGAACATGATCGACGTTTCCAACGACGTCGCGCAGATCACCACCCGCACTGCCGCCGCTTTGCAGTCGGACCCGGAGGTGGATACGCTTCTGGCCGTCGCGCCGCATACCTGCGAGGCTGCGGCCACGGCAATCGACGAAGTCGGCGCCGCGGATGTGAATTTGGTCTGCTTCGACCTCAGCGCCGGAGTCATAGACCTTATCGAGGAAGGCAAGGTTGATTTCACCATCGACCAGCAGCCTTATCTGCAGGGATATCTCGGGGTGATTTTCCTCAATCTCTACAACACCCGGTCCGGCATGGTGCCGCCAATCGACGTGCCGTCGGGACCGGGTTTCGTGGATCAGGCCAATGCGAGCGCCGTGCGCGAGCAGGCCGGTACGTACCGCTGACACGAGATGGCGAATTTCCACCGAAGGGCCGATCAGCCCTTCGGTCGGAGATCGGTAGGGAAAAATGACCAATTCAACAACACCGACAACATCGAGTTCCGGACGCACAGAGGCGGACCGGCTTCAAAAGGGGAGCCGGCTTTCCGCCCTGGTTCGACATCCCGAGATCGGATCCTTTGTGGTGATGGTCGTGGTGATCATCGCGATTGCCATTGCGAGCAACGGCAACGCCTTCAACCCGCTCGGGCTGAAAAACAATTTTTCGATCATCGCGCAATTCGGAATCATCGCTACCGGCGCGTGCCTATTGATGATCGCGGGAGACTTCGACCTGTCCATCGGATCCATGATCGGGTTCGCGGGCATGTCGATGTCGATGATGCTGAAATGGGGGCTGCCTTTTGGCCTTGGTCCGGCCACCCCGCTGACCGCCTTCGCCCTGACGCTTGTCATGACGCTGGCGATCGGCTGGCTGATCGGCAACATCGTTGTGCGCTCGCGACTGTCGAGCTTCATCGTTACGCTGGCGTTTTTGTTCTTTCTCCGGGGCCTGACCGAGGTGTGCTTCCGAATCATCAACAAGTCCACCCAGATTTCCGGTCTGCCCGATTTCAAGGAAACCAGCTGGTTCGCTAACCTTTTCGGCGGCGAAGTCTTCGGCTGGTTCTATGATTTCTGGTTCATGCTGGGCGGAAATCTCAACCGCGCGGGCAATCAGTGGGTCTATGGTTTCGACGCGCGGGTTCTCTGGTGGCTCATCGTCGTCGTCGTGGCCTATGTCGTTCTGTCACGCACCCAGGCCGGCAACTGGATTTTCGCCACGGGCGACAATGCCGAAAGCGCGCGCGCCAACGGCGTGCCGGTCGACAAGGTGAGGATTTCGCTGTTCATGTTCACCGCTTTCTGCGCCACGCTGTTTGCCGCCTGTCAGGTCTTCGAGACCAACACCGCGGACGCTGCCAAGGGCAATCTCAAGGAGCTTGAGGCCATCGCTATCGCCGTGGTCGGCGGCACGTTGATGACCGGCGGTTTCGGCTCGGTGCTGGGAGTGGTCTTCGGAGCCATTACCTTCGGCCTCGTGGCCAATGCCGTGTTCTTCATTCCGTCCATCGACGGTTCGTACTATCGCGTTTTTGTGGGCGTCGTGCTGCTGACCGCCGTGTTCCTGAACGAGAACGTTCGCAAGCGCATCACGGGAGGATTGTGATCATGGCCGATCCCATCATCAGAACGGAAGGGCTGGTCAAGCGGTTCGGCCCCTTCACCGCGCTCAACGGCATCGATATCGAGGTCAGGAAGGGCCAGGTGCTGGCGTTGCTGGGCGATAACGGGGCCGGCAAGTCGACCCTAATCCGCATCCTGTCGGGCGTCCACAAGCCAACCGAGGGCAGAATCTATGTCGAGGGCAAGGAAGTCGTCTTCAATTCGCCGCGCGATGCCGCTGCTGCCGGCATTGGCACGGTCTATCAGGATCTGGCGATCAATCCGCTAATGAGCGTCACGCGCAATTTCTTTCTGGGGCGGGAGCTTTACAGGGGCGTGCGGCCCTTCGGGCTTCTCGACATGAAGACCATGGACGAGATTACCCACGCCGAGATGAAAAAGATCGGCATCGACATTTCCGATCCCCGTCAGGCGGTCGGCACCATGTCGGGCGGCCAGCGCCAGACGCTGGCGATCGCGCGGGCGATCTATTTCGGCGCCAAGGTGCTGATTCTCGACGAGCCGACATCGGCGCTGGGCCAGAAGCAGCAGATGAGCGTCCTAAAAACGATGATGAAGGTACGCGCCAAGGGCGATATCGCGATCATCTTCATCACCCACAACGAGATACACTCGCAGCTGGTCGCCGACAGCTTCACTTTCCTGGCTCTTGGAGAGGTGATCGGGTGCGGCGACAAGAACGATCTCGAACATGACGAGATTCGCCGGCTGATGGCGGGCGGGGCCGAGATCCGGGATCTGGAAAAGGAACTGGCTGCAGTCACCGCAGATTGAGCTGCGCCGAAAACCAGGCATTTCTGGACGGCTGAAGGGCGTGTGGGAAATGGAAGGCTCGCATCGCATGCGGCTCTGTTGCAAAAATCTCAAACGGCTATGAAGTTCCGAGCCCGGTTCATCAACCGGTTTGAGTTTCGATATCCTTGGGGAGAAGTGCAACGGCTTCCATCAACGCGCTCGGACAGATGCCGAAAGCCCACTCAATAATACGCGCCTCACCGCGGATGTCTTTGAGCTGCTGCCGGTTTCGTGGTCATGAAGATAAGATCGTGACCACGAAACTGGAGATGGGCTAATCCGAGACGTAACTTCAGCCGGGAGTTTAAAACGGAAGCGGTGCGACTGGTGACGGAAAGAGAGGCTGTTGCGCAGGCGGCTCGCACGATATCCTCTTCTTGCGCAGTCTCTAATCGGAGCTGAATGAAACTTGGCGGCAGGCGGCGTCGCCTTATCTTTCCGTCTCTTTCAGCGCGTCGAGGGAGAAGCTGGAGTCGACTTTTTCGCTGGACTTTGTAACAGGTGAATTTTGAGGGGTATTGCCCCCTGTTTGGCAAGCTTTATCTTCGATTTTTCGGCGGGGTCTTCGATCGGACGTGTGTCAGGCCTCAGATTGTGGCCTTCGATGACGCCACGGGCCGGTATGCTGTTCGGAAAGCTGGGTTCACATCGGTTCAGAGAGCTGCAAGCGCTCGAGCCCCGGGTCTGAATTTCCCTGCCTTGAACTTCGAAGTCCGTGTCGCGTACTCCTCGTCGATCGCTCACCCCGGCCTTGCGGCCATGTCGTGCCTTTTTCCTTTTCGGTTTCAGGTCACGCCATTCGATAATCCTCTTGCTTGGTCGACATGGCCCAGATCATTCGGGCCATTTTATTCGCCAGCGCAACGGCCGCGACCATCCTGGGCTTGCGTGCCACGAGAGCAGCGAGCCAGCGATTCGAACTGCCGCCTTTCCGGACGACCCACCGGATCACGCTCATCGCTCCGACGATTAGCAGTCGGCGGATATCGGTCTGTCCCATCTTGCTGACCGACCCCAGCCTGGCCTTGCCCCCCGTGGACCTCTGCCGTGGGACCAGACCCAGCCAGGCCGCAAAGTTCCGCCCACTGTCAAAAGTGTCGAGGTCGGGCGCAAACGCCGCCACGGCGCCTGCCGTCACGGGGCCGATCCCGGGGATGGTGCAAAGCCGCCGCAACTCACAATCTGTCTTCGATGCATCTTCCAACTCGTTTGCCAGCCGTTCGATCACGTCGCTCAGCCGCGTGATCTGCTCGAGATAGACCGCCCCCATCTCCCGAACCGGGTCAGGCAGGTCGCTGCTCTCGTCCGCTAACGCATTCTCGAGTAGTTTCAGGCTCGCCGGTCCCTTCGGCGCTACCAGCCCGAATTCGGCCAGATGGCCGCGCAGCGCGTTGATGAGCTGCGTGCGCTGCCGGACCAAACATTGGTGGGTGCGGAACGCCACAGCACGGCCTTGGGTTTCTGCACTCTTCACTGCCACGAAACGCATGGTGGGACGCATGGCCGCCTCGGCGATAGCCTCCGCGTCCGCGCGGTCATTCTTCTGGCGCTTGACGAACGGTTTCACATACGCCGCCGGCACCAGACGCACTTCATGACCGTGAGACTGCGCCATCCGGCCCCAGTGATGCGACGTGGCGCATGCCTCCATAGCGACGACACAGGCCGGCTGCTCGCCCAGAAGCGTCGCCAACCGGTTCCGAGACAGTGCCCGATTATACAGAACCGTCCCGTCAGATCCGACCGCACAAACCTGAAAGCTACCTTTTGCCAAGTCGATTGCCAGAATGCTGATCTTCGATGTCATTGATGCGCCCTCCGCTCGGTGAATATAGAACCGTCTTGGTATACCCGATGCCGCTGGGTGGGGGGCATCCACCGCATCAGTTCAGTATAATTCATGACGCACGTCCTGGTCACCGGCGGAGCCGGTTATATCGGCTCCCATGCCTGCAAGCTGCTGGCCCGACAGGGCTATATTCGGTGACTTTCGACAACCTGATCACCGGCTGGGCGGAAGCCGTGAAGTTCGGTCCTTTTGTACAGGGTGACCTTTTGGATCGTGAGGCGCTGGACGCGGCCTTTGTCGAATACCAACCTGTTGCGGTGATGCATTTTGCAGCGCTTAGTCAGGTGGGAGAAGCCAGCCGCGAACCGGGCCGCTACTGGCGCAACAATGTTCTGGGCTCGCTCAACCTGTTTGAGGCCATGGTCGATGCTGGCTGCAAGCATATCGTTTTTTCGTCGACTTGCGCGACCTATGGCGACCAGGATGGCGTGGTGCTCGATGAGCAAAGCGGCCAGATCCCTCTCAATGCCTATGGCTCTTCCAAGCGAGCAGTGGAAGAGGTCCTGCGCGACTTCAGGCTCAGCCATGGCCTGAACGCCGTGGTATTTCGGTATTTCAACGTGGCCGGCGCCGACCCCGATGCCGAGATCGGAGAATGGCATCAGCCTGAAACTCACCTTATCCCGCTGATTATTCAAGCCGCCGCTGGCAAGCGTGATGCTTTGACCGTTTTCGGCACGGATTATCCGACGCCCGACGGCACCTGCGTGCGTGATTATGTCCATGTAATGGACCTTGTCGATGCCCACATCAAAGGGCTGGAATTGATGCTCGAAGGAAACGTCAACCGGGTGTTCAATCTGGGAACGGGGTCAGGCTTTTCAGTCAAGGAAGTCATCGCCGAGTGCGAGGCCGCGACGGGCCTTCAGGTTCCCCATCGCCTCGGCCCACGCCGCGCTGGCGATAGCGCGATGCTGGTGTCTGGCAGCCGAAGAGCCGAAGTGGAGCTGGGATGGATACCGCAACGTTCCACGCTTCGGCACATGATTGAAGATGCCTGGCGCTGGTATCAGACCAACGGCTATTCGGCGTGAGAGCCGACACCGCCCGGTGTCTTCACAAGATCAGGGGCGCGTCCCGCAGCGAGCAGGTCGAAGCGTCGGGAAGGCGCATTTTATCGGGGAGCAGCTTGCCAGCGTGGCATTTGCCATTGCATCGATCTTGCGTCGCATTTATGTTGCACAAAGCTGTAACACGCCAGCCTGCCGTCTGTTTTAGCTATTTTATTTCAATGACTTATTTTTGGCCTTGAGTTGACTGAGGCTCCAGGTTCCCCAGCCAAACAAATCAATAACGCTTCACCAGTGCCTCCAGCGGTTAGAGGTGGCTCGGGAAATCTGCACAGCTAGGATAA
>NZ_JAINWJ010000052.1 GCF_021021415.1 Martelella mediterranea
TCCTTCTGATATCACTCAATAACTTTTAAATCGGCCTCTTAAAGCACGAGAAGCGCGGCTTTTGCTTCGCGAAGAGGAAATCCGACGGCGAGAGGAAGACTTGACCGCCAGGGTCTCCGCATTTGATGAGCTTGAGGTTGCGATGGAGGAAACGCTCTCTGCAGCGGAACGGGGCGAGATCCATTTCTCCCCCAGAGGCTTCCAACCCTCTAATCCAAATATCAGCGGACGGCTCCAGAACTTCCTGAATCCTGACCTCCGTCAAACTCCAGCAAGAAAGATTTTCGAAAACTTTCTTAAGCTAATCAAGAGGACGGTTGTCGGCTCAACCGGGCACCCCTCTGTCTCGACAGACGAGATACCTGCGGAAGACCTGGACAGACCCGGTCTTTAGTCCGATTCGGCACCGAGTTGCATAACGGCCCTCAGGCGCCTATTGCTTTCGGCGTCCTTGAGATGCTCGAACAGCCTTTAGTGAACCGGACGCCCGTGCCAAGCTGCGCGACCACCCCAGGCGGCTCGTGTCGAGCGTTCAAGATCGATCCCCTGTCGCTTGTGTAATTGAGCCTGCCTGAGCGGCAAATGGACAGTGTATTTGAGACCAGCACCTGAGCGACGGTCACCTTGGTTGGAATATCGCCTTCGCGCAGCCACAGGAGCCGGAACTTGGACGCCGACTTCCTGCCCCGCACGAGTGGCGTATTTGGGACGGAGCACCACGAACACGCGGAACTGCACCGGCACGATGTTGAGCTTCTCCCCGATGTCTTCGCCGATCCGGTGCAGGCCATTGCCGCAGCAGGAGCATTCATGGCTCTCAATGTTGATGACAGCATCGATGCGCGGCAGCGGGGTGTCTCGTTACATGCCGCACAAGCGCAGACATTGCTGGCAGACACCGGGCCATACAGTCCTATCGTCAATTGACCCCAACAACAATGACGAGACAATCATCCGCCATGGCAGTTCATCAGCTTTGCGCAGCAACGCCTCGACACTAGCAAAGGGCGGATGCTCCTTGCTGCGTTCTGCGCCGGCTTGGGCTGGCGATCTGTCTGAGATGCGGCGGTCAGAGGAACAGAGTGGGGAACGGCGCGTCTACGGTCTGATACTGGTTGGCGCAGGAACCGTGCTTTGGAGCCTTGCTGGCCTGTTCGTACGCACAATTGATCTTGGGCTTTGGGATCTGATCCTATGGCGTTCTCTCTTCGCCTGCCTTTGCCTTGTTGCCATCGCCATCGCAAGGCCGGCGGAAGCGGTGCGTTTCGACTGGCGCTTCTGCCTGGCCGCCTACTTCTCCGCCACCGCAATGTTCTGCTATGTCGCCGCACTCACGATGACGACGGTAGCAAACGTTTTGATCATCTACGCGACACTTCCCTTCGTGACAGCCGCATTGGCCTTCGCGGTCGGTCGGGAAGCAGCCTCGCGACGCCTGTTGATGGCGAGCACGGTATCTATTATCGGGATCGTGCTCGTTGCGGGGACGGCACTGGGGGCGAGCGATATCAAGGGTAACTTGCTGGCCTTCGCAATGACGCTGAGCTTTGGGGCGCTTCTCATCGTCACACGCCGCAATCGAGCCCTGAATCTCATTCACGTGAATGCCGCGGGGGCAGCGTTGTGTGCGATTGCGGCATTCCCATTCTCATCCGGCCAGCTTCCGGGGTACGGTGCGCTTGCATTGATATTCATGCTGGCCCTTCTCACGACCGCGCTCGCATTCCTGCTGTTCCTCGCGGGTGGACGTCATGTCGCTTCGTCGGAGTCGGCTTTGATCGCGCTTCTGGATGTCGTCCTCGGTCCGCTCTGGGTTTGGCTGGCCTTTGCCGAAAATCCAGGAAAATGGGCGATAGCAGGTGGTTCTATCGTAGTGGCGGCAGTGGTTTGGTATTTTTGGCCGTCCCTGCGCCGGTCCCGCTCATGAAGCGACGCGTCTGATCGCGGGAAACACCTGCTCAAGACTTTCAGCAATGTGTAACGTCAAATACTATCGGCAATCACGAAAATGTTCTGCTCCGAGACAAACAACATGACGTCCGCATCGAAACCCGGCCCTTTCGGCAAGGGTGTCCGCCTATGCGGGACATTTTTGGCGAACCGAGTTCTGAAAGTTGTCGATGAGGCGTTGGGTAAGCGGGCCAACGCTCCATTGGGCCCCAATCGCTGGCCCCTTGAGTTCGACGACGGGCTGGATCTCGATCGACGTGCCGACAACGAAGACTTCATCAGCCGCGCACAACTCCTCCAGCGAGACTTTTCGCTCCTCGAGTTCCAGGCCGGCCTTCTCCGCGAGAGCGAAGACATGGCGTTTGGTGATGCTGTCGAGAAAACAGTCTGCTACCGGGGACACGAGCTTGCGACCCTCGACCAGTATTATGTTCGTCGCGGTCGTTTCGGCAACATCTCCGTCGACGTCGAGCAACAGGGCATCGTCGAAACCCTCGTCATTTGCGGCATGCCGCGCGAGCGTGCCGATCATGTAGAGACCGGAGCATTTGGAGGCCGTCGGCGCCGTATCGACACGCGGACGCCTCCAGGAGGAGAGCTGAAGGCGAATACCCGTCGTGCTCCTTCCCTCGGCGGTCGGCGGCGGCCAATCCCAGGCGGCAATCGCAACGTGGATAGTGGCGTTGCGGGCGGCCACCGTCACGCTCTCGCTGCCGCGCCAGGCAATGGGACGGATATAGGCATCCTTCAATTCGTTGGCCCAGAGAACGGCTTCACATGCCTTGACGAGCTCACGGCTCGAATAGGGAAGCGTGTACCCGACGATCTCTGCAGAACGCTGGAAGCGGGAGAAATGCGCGTTGGACAGGAATATACATCCGTCATAGGCCCGAATTCCTTCGAACACGGCCCCGCCAGCTCCATCGCAAGCGCTGATGTGGGCAGTAAAGCGGTGGTCGTGAGAAGCGTCAGAGCCCAGACCGCGGGAATGGCGAAAAGTTCACTTCTCTCGTTTCGGCGGAGCTTCATTCTTCTCCCTCCCAATAGCCGATTGCGGCATTTTTCTTCACCGTCAGTTCCAGGCGCCGGGCGGCTTTCTCGCCACCCGGCGCGGAGCCCGCGAATACCGTCACCTTGTCGCTATCGGGATATTCCAGGACGTCGGGTTCATTCATGGTGCTGATCGCCAGATAACGCAGCGGTTCAGAGCCTGCCGCCCGTAGTTGATGAGCTGTGTCAACGCCACCGGCGGGGCAAACGACGACATCGCCGGCGCACACCCCATGTTCTTCCTCGCCATATCGCAGCACACCGGCCCCCGCCAGAATGACAAAGAGCTCGTCATTTGCATGGTGGCAATGAAAGGGCCAAGCCTTCTTGCCCGGGGGCATTTCAACGTAGCGAGCGCCAAGCCGCTTCGCGCCAGACGGCGCTGCGACGGCAGCCATGTGCACTTCATAAGCTCCACCATGCGATTGTGTCTGAAGCGGCAGTTCTCGAAGGCGAACGATTGGATTCATCGACTTTCCTTGGCTGATTTCAAGCTTTTCAGCAAAAGAACCTGCAATCGAAGATGAGAACAAATGAGTGCTTCTCACGCCATATGGAGGGATGCTCATTCGACAATCTCCATTCTGGCGAAGCAAAAACGGATATCTGAAAGCAACAATCGAGGGGCGCGAGCGTGATCAACCCCGGACATGAGACAGACATCGCCAACGTCCGAGGGGCGGCAGGCCAGGCCTTGCCTGTGCGCCTGGAAACGGATGATGGCCAGCTTCTCGGCGGGTTTCTATGGCGACACGGCGGTGCTGCGGCCGCGCGCCCGATCGTGATCATCAGCGCCGCGACGTCTGTAAGGTGCAGCTACTATGCGCGCTTCGCCGACTACCTGTTTCTCAACGGGCTCGACGTACTCACCTTCGATTACCGGGGGATCGGCGAATCCCGGCCGAAATCCTTGCGCGGATACCGTGCCGACTGGGTGGATTGGGGCGCGCACGATCTGGAGGCAGCGCTCGCATACGCTGAACGCACCTTTCCGGGGCAGGAAATCCATGTCGTGGGCCATTCGATCGGCGGCTTTGCGATCGGGCTTGCGCCCTCGAATTGGCGGATCGGACGCATTCTTACCGTCGGATCCCAATTCGCCTATTGGCGGGATTACGACGAGGCCGAACGCCGGCGCATGTTTATCAAGTGGCACATCGTCATGCCGCTTTTGACACGGATGTTCGGCTACTTTCCGGCCAAACGGCTTGGCTGGATGGAGGACACGCCCACGGGCGTGGTCCGGGACTGGAGCCGAATGAAGGCCCGGTTCGAGCACACCGTGCGGCAGGATCGTTTCATCGGTGGGGAGCGGGAATCTATAAACCTGCAAAGACGCTTCGCCAGGGTGACAGCGCCTATGCTCGCGATTGGCCTTGAAGACGATCCGCACGGCACGCCTGCGGCCCTCAACCGACTGCTCGCCTATTTCACGTCCAGCCGCCGGTATCATTGGCGCATTGCTCCAGCCGACATTGGCGTATCATCCATCGGACATTTCGCTTTCTTCCATGACCGGTTCAAGGACAGTCTATGGCCGCTCGCGCTTGATTGGCTGCGCGAAGGGGAGATCCCGCGCGATGCGCCCGGCCGACTGCTCAATGAAGCAACGCCCGGGACAACGACATGACGATAACGATCAAGGCCGCAAGCCACGCAGACAGAAGCGGCTGGGAAAACTCTGGGCGGAAACCTGCGCGCATTTCGGCGCCGGGGACATGAAGGAAGCGGTCATCACCGGGCTGTGGCAGCGCGTATCGCTCGCCCGCGGCGTCACAACCAAGTTGCCCGCTTCAAGTCTGGCGCCTTCCAATTTCCCATTGCGGGGGCGGTGGGCAAGACGTTTGAGATTGAAGTCCAGCATCTCCTGGATTTCAACAAGCCACGTAACACCATCTCCCTGCACACCAAGGCCGAGCTTGCCTTCTTTTTTAAAGTTTTCGAACTTGGCTCTTTCGATCAGACGCTCGTCAAGCGGTCGGAACGAACGGCTGCCCTCAACCCATATATCGCCGGAACGCAATTGATCTCGCAGACGTGCGAGCGTTGCGATTTCGTAAAGGCGTCGATCCGTTTTCCGTCAAACACAGAACCGCTCTAAAGCAAGGTTTGAGGTTGAGATGACGCGGGCTCGCTCGAAGCGCTCACGCGGTGAATGAAAGAGCATCACACGACTTCGGTCGTCGCAGCAAAGCTGATGCCGATCGAGCGGATGGACTTGATCGGCAGGTCGACGTTGGCGGAAGCGGCCTTCTGCTTCAGCCTGTGAACGATCGCATCAATGCTGCGCGTTTCGGGTTTGTCGTCATAGCCAAACTCGGACGCCAGTTTGCTCCGGCTGACCGGATCTCCCTTGGCCTCGACGAGAAGCGCCATAAGTTGCATTTCGCGTCCGGTCAGATCGATTCCGATGTCGGCGGGAGACGTCAGTACATAGTTGAGACGGTCAAGCCGCCAGGTCTGATTGATGGATTGTGCGACATCAGCATCGTCCCCCGCCTTTCGCGGCTCCGGCAAGCGGCGGACCAGATTGCGGATCGCCAGCACAAGCTCAAGGCCATCGACAGGCTTGGTGAGGTAAAGATCGGCACCTTGCTGATAACCCCGGACGCGATCATCGCGGCCTGTGCGCGCGGTGAGGAGGATGATGCCTCGGCCCTCTGCTTCGCCGGCAAGATCACTCACGAGTTCGAAGCCGCTGCAATCGGGGAGATTCACATCGATGATGGCCACTTCGAAGGTTGCGTTGCGCAGCGCCCTGTAAAATTCCAGTCCGCTGGATGCCTCGGTCACATCATAGCCGCTCAGCTTCAAGTATTCGGCAAGGCTCTGGCGCAAATCGTCGTCGTCTTCAACCAGTAGTATGCGGACTATTGCCTTGAGTTGCCCATCGGCATGCTTGATAGTTTGAACATCTTCCGTCATTGCTGTCTGATCGGGTTTCTGAATGCGCTTCCTTCGTAAGCGACGATAATCAAGGAGAGCATTCGCGATGTCCAGACGCCTCCGCCGTTTCTGGATGCACTTTCCGTGCCTGGAGTGGTTGAGCACCGTTCCGATACTGACGATGGCGCTCTTTGTTGCAGCCGGCGGATTGTCTTGGGCAATGGACGCCGGTTCCGGCGACGTGCCCGATTTGCACGTCTCGACCTTCGTCGACGAAACTGCCGAGCTTACTCTTGCGGACATTCTGGCCGACGGTGAAGCCATCCGCTTCACGCCGTCTGCCCGTGACGGGATAGGCGCGCGTTACAGCCGCGACGTCGTCTGGCTGAAAATCCTGATGACACCCGAGCAGACGATGCCCGCACTGATGGCGCTGTCGCCAAACTTCGTCGATATGATTGATGTTTATCTTGCCGACATGGCGCCGGATCTTGGCGTGAACGACTTCACCCATATCGCGCTCGGCGCGCATCGGCCGCTCTCGACCAACGGATATTCCGGGCTGGACGAAGTGGTTCCGCTGTCGTTCATAGCCGGACGCCCGAAGATCGCCTACATAAGAGTCGCCTCGCCGAACGTCACCCTACTTCTCAATGTCAGACTGTACCGCCCTGAAGCCTATGTGGTGGAGGATGCCTTCGTGAGTATTGTGGGCGGCATCGTGCTGGGCAGCATGTGTCTTCTGCTGATCACCCAGTTGATCCTGTTCCAGTTCGATCGGGATCCTATTTATCCCTTGCTCGCCCTCAGTACGCTGAGCGCGGCCGCATATCACATAGGCAGTCTGGGATATTCGCGGCTGCTTCTGTTCCCCGCCGGCGGAACCGGCAACGACATTTTCCTGGCGTTCTTCTCTTCCTTCGGGCTGACGGCGGGAGCGCTGACAACTTGGCGCGTTTTCGATCTGCGTGGCCGGAGAAGCTGGATGCTCTGGACATGCGCCTTCGTTGCCGTGGCCGGCCTTGTTTGCACGATTGCCATTTTCTTTGGGCTCAATCTTCATTTCGCGCCGCTGCGAAACCTTCTGATCCAGATCTTCGTGACGATCACAGCCGGCTATAGTCTCTGGACGATCCGGCGCGGCGACTGGGCCTCCTATCTGCGCGCCGCCGCTTTCGTATCGCTGTGGATGGGGCTTACGCTTATGCTCCTTTACTATTCCAATGTGCCCGGCCTGCCGGAATTGGCGTCGAAGGGCTATGCCATCGCTTGTCTGCTGGAAGCGATGCTGCTGACCCTGATGCTCAGTTGGCGTCTGAGAATGGCCAATCGGCTCAATGCCGCGCTGCAGGAAGAGGCGCTTCTGTCTGCCCGGAACGCTGAACAGCGCGCGATAGAAATCGCGCGCGAGCGCACCAGAGAACTGGCGGAGGCCAAGCAGACCGCCGAGGCCGCGCTCGCGGCCGAGATGGAGCATAAGAAGAACCAGGTTCGCTTCATGGAGGTTATTTCCCACCAGTATCGCACGCCACTCGCTTCGATCCGTTCAAGCGTCGATACGATCGAGCTCAGCCTGGCCGCGGACGACGAACCCAATCGCCAAAGGATAAAGCGGATCCGCCGCGGAATTGCCCGCCTCGTTGAAGTGCTGGAGATCAATCTTGGACGAAGCCGCATTCAGGGCTCCGCGCTTGAACCGCAGTTTTGCGCTATCCGCATTGGCCCGATGATCTCCGATATCGGCCGTCGCGCCAGAGAATTGATGCCGGGCGCGGCCTTCCAGATTGACATACCACCGGAAGAGCAGGACGTGGAGATCGATGTGGATAGCCACATGCTCAGCCTGGCATTGATAAATCTCTTGGAAAACGCCGTGAAATACTCGACGCCGACTGGAGAAAAGCCGGTGACGCTGTCAGTCGCGGTTGACGGACCGCTCGTGGCCTTCTCTGTCAAAGACGAAGGAATCGGAATTCCTGCGAGTGAGATCGAATCCGTTTCCAAAGAAAGGATTCGCGGTTCGAACACGGCCAAGATCGAAGGCACGGGCCTTGGTCTGTCGCTCGTAACGCGCATTGCCGCCGCCCATGGCGGCAGGCTCGAGATTGAAAGCATCGAGAGCATGGGCACGAGAGTTACGATCTTGCTCCCGCGAGCGCAACGCGGGTCCATATAACCGGCTCGTCCCTGCTCGTCGGGGAGACATTACCCGCTGCATGTGGATAAGCGCGGAATGACCTTCCAGACATAGACCGTCGGCCACGTCCACCCTGGAGAACGGCAGCGAGCATATCCGGATTGTTACATAATGTTACTTTGAAACAAAATGTAACTAATTAAATTTACTTCATTATGCGTTTCTTATTTGATAGTTTCTCTGATTTATATTACATTCAACGCATTGGATATCGATCGCGAACTTTTCTGCTGACTGGCGACAAAAGCGTGGCAAGCGAAAGAACTGCATAACGCAAAGAACGCCACCGTATGAGTTAAGGATGCTGTCTCGGAAGCGCTGCGCTCCCGATCGTACAGAGGCGCGGATGCGGCTTTACCTTTTGTACAACAGGATGGTGAAGAAAGCCGCGATGACCGCCAAGAGCGATCTCGAAAATGCCGACAAAGCGATTTGGAACAGATCAAGCTGAAGGAGAACGAAATGCCAAAAGAGAACATGAAATCTCCAATCGATGCCGACGACACCGAAATCACGGAGCTGGGCGCCGAGGAATTGCAGGGGGCGACCGGCGGCGTCCTGGCCGGCTTGATCGGCCCCGGCGATGATGTGACGCAGAGCATCGCCAGCGGCATCGAAAATGCCGTCGACGCAACCAAAAATGTGGTCGAAGCCGGCGCCTCGGATGTCGCTAAAGGCGCGGAATGGGTTGGCGATGCAGCGTCCAAGGCCGGATCGGCGCTTGAGACCGGCGTCGAGGATGTCGCCAAGGGTATATGGGACGCCTCTGCGGACTGGTGCTGATGAGATAAAGCTGACCATTGATAATTCCGTCACGCTTGCCGACATTGCCATTAAGCAATTGGATTTGTTAGTGATTCTGTGGAGGATATCGGGGATTCAATCGCCGACCATGAGAAGAAAACCCCAGTGGGCTTCTGATAGATCGCTGCTCGATGAACGACGGCAAAGGCGATCACGTGGCAAGCAATGCGACACTTTTCTATGAAGGAGTTATGATGACAAACGAAGGTAAAAAACTGGCCGGTCCGGAGACCGACGATACCGAGCTCCAGGAGCTCGGCCCGGAGAACCTCCAAAGTGTCTCTGGCGGAGGTTTTTTCGGTGATGCCTTGAGTGATCTTGAACAGGGTGCCGAAGATGTCGGTCATGCGGCTGCGACGGCGGGCAAATGGGTTAAGAACGAAGCCGAGAAGCATCCTTACGTTGCTGCTGGGGTTGGGGCTGTTGGCATTGCGGCTG
The DNA here is from genome assembly GCF_021021415.1 of Martelella mediterranea. Classification (GTDB taxonomy): domain Bacteria; phylum Pseudomonadota; class Alphaproteobacteria; order Rhizobiales; family Rhizobiaceae; genus Martelella; species Martelella mediterranea_C. The sequence continues at coordinate 9,326 of NZ_JAINWJ010000052.1, forward strand.
TCGGCGGTGTCGCATATTTGCTTGCAGACGCAGGCGAAGATGCGGCGGCCGACGTGGCGCTGAAGCCCAACGGACTTTCCTTTAAAGACAACATGCGCGATATGTTCGACGAATCCGACTGACCGCACAGCTGGTCGCGTTGGACCATCGTCGCCGAAGGGTAAGCCGACGAAGGTCGGAAATAGAGGGGTCCTAAGCTCGAAAAAATGGAACTTAGGAAACTTGCTCAGGGAAATGAAGTATGTCGCCGGCGATGAGGTGTCCGAACAGGCTTTCAACAAGCTGACCGCCGTCGGTCCAAGCCATATAGGCCGGTGATTGCGTCGAGCGGTTTGAGTATCGCCGCTCCACGTCGGATGATGATCGAGGCCGGAAATGGGGTTGCGTGAAGAATGTCGGGTCGTGTGTTTCCTTTCTTAATAAATCCAATCTGACGGAAGGTTGTCTTATGAAAGCTTCTGCAAACGGCATTTGTCCAGCCAAGTCGGACGAAACGAACATGGATGAGCTCAATCAAGAGGAGCTGCAAGTCGTTGCTGGTGGCGGCGTCTTTGGCGATGTTTGGGACGGAATTAAAACAGGGGCGGACGATGTCGGTAGCGCCGCTTCTTCCGCATATAACTGGACCAAGAGCGAGGCTGAAGCGCATCCTGATATCGCCAAGGGGATCGCAATTGCGGGGTCGATGGCAGTAGGCGTCGCAGCAGGTGGCGCTATCGCTGAAGCGATTAGTGCCGGTGCGGAAGCCGATGCCGAGAAGGCGGGATTTTTAAGGGCGGCCAAGCGGGTCGCGGATGTCTTGAGGGATGATCCCGACTATGACTAAATCGCCACTCAGGTCGCCGGCTTAGGCGACTTGGGCGAAAGCTGCTTACGGCTGAAGAAGCTGCCGCTTTTCTGAAAGAGACGTTCCTCCAGTGAAAAGTGCCCAGGAGCGAATGGAGGGCCTGACTAGCGTAGACTTCCAGAATGGAAGTCGCCGGGAGCGACTTAATTGGCGATGGTGAAGACAGACGTTAAGGGCGACCACCCTGGTAGGTGACTAAAGATCTAACAAGCGGTACTGGGCTGCCAGCCAGCAAGACTCTAGAGATCGTTCTCGGCAGTTTTCTCGAACGCCAACATTCGCAGGAGCGGATCCCGCTCCGCGAGCGACGGATTAGTTCTGAACGCAGCGAAATGCAGGCTGGGCGGTTTTTCGGACGTGGAAATCGAGCACCGTAACATCGTGCTCCAAGAATATCGAAAGTGCGCCAAGTTCATGTCCAATTCCGAAGAGCCCCGCAAACAGGTCTATCGCGAATCCGCTCTCAAACATCTTCAGACCCCTGAAAGCACCGACAGCCTGATGCGTGTCGTCGGCCCGAGCGGCTGGGTTGTGGCGATCGCAATCGCGCTCGTCTTCTGCGGCGCGATTTACTGGAGCATTTTCGGAACGGTGACGACCTTTGTGCAAGGCAAGGGCATTCTCGGCCCGGCCTATGGGGAGACCCGCGATTTCGTTGCGACCCACTCGGGCATATTGCGCTCGCTGCCGGTTCAGCTAGGCGATACGGTTGAAAAAGGCGAGCTTCTGGCATCCATCGAGATCGTCTCGGTGGCCGAAGACAAGCGCGAGGCGGAGCGCACGCTGCGTTCGCTGAAGACCGAGCAGGATCTTCTGGAAACCTACTGGAACAACCTGCTGCCGCAACAGCTGGCCGACCTCAAGCAGAAGGAACAGGATCTGGAGCGCCAGATCGCATGGGACGAACAGCAGCTCGAGAGCCGCAAAAAAATTCTCGAAGGCTTCGAACAGGCCAGCAGCGATGGCGCGATAACGCCGCTGAGGCTCGAACAGGCCCGGGACGCATTCATTGAGGCATCCGCGAATCTGGATGGGAACAAATTCGACAAGGAGCAACTTGCGGCCAAGCGGCTTGAGCTTGAAAACCAGAAGACCACAGCGTTTCAGGCGATGAGCGACCGGTTGCTGAAGGCCCAGGAAAACCTGGCCGATCTCGAAGACACGCTTGATAGCGGCGGAAAGGTGCTCTCCGACATGGCCGGACAGGTCATCGCAGTCGACGCCAGCATCGGCTCCTTTGTCCAGCCGGGATCGCCCATCGTGACGGTCCAGCCCGTCAACACCGATATCGAAGGGGTGTTTTTCGCCAATCCGCTGCACGGCAAGAAAATTCTGGCGGGCATGGAGGTCAATGTTTCGCCCTCGACCGTCGAGGCGTCACGTTTCGGTACCATCCGCGGAAAGGTCGTCTGGGTCAGCGAAGATCCGCAAAGCGACACCGCCGTCGCGCGTCAGCTTGGCAACGAAACGCTGGCCAAGGCACTTGCCGGCAATGAACCCCCGATCGCCTTCGGCGTTCAGCTTGAGAAGGACGCGGCCTCGCCCTCCGGCTTGAAATGGACCTCGGGGCACGGTCCGAATATGGAGGTCCGTACAGGTACCCTGGCCGACGCAGATGTCGCCGTGGAACAGGTGCCGCCGATCGTTCTGGTGATCCCGGCTATCCGCCATGTCCTCGGTCTCGATCAATGATCGGCGGAGCGCGGGCATGACGAAGCTGTTTTCGGCGCTGAGACCGGGAAGGATCTTTCGCAGTGCAAAGACGCCGACCATCCTGCAGATGGAGGCGGTCGAATGCGGCGCTGCCTGTCTCGCCATGGTGCTAGCCCATCACGGACGATGGGTCGCACTTGAAAGGATGAGGCTCGAATGCGGTGTGTCGCGGAATGGCTCGAACGCCTGGAGCCTCATCGAGGCCGCCAGACGCTTCGGCTGTGAGGCCAAGGGGTTCAAGGTCGGACTGGAGCGACTGCGCGAGGTGACGCTGCCGGCCATCATCTTCTGGCGTTTCAATCACTTCGTCGTGCTGGAAAAGATCGACCGCAAGGGCGCCCAGATCAATGACCCGGCGCAGGGGCGCAGGCGCGTCGCCTGGTCGGAGATGGATAGGGATTTCACGGGCATCGTGGTGACCGTCGAGCCCGGGCCGGATTTTACGACCGGCGGCGAGAAACCATCGGTGCTGCGCGAGTTGAGGCAGCTTTCGCGCGGGACGGCAGGACCATTCGCCTTCATATTGCTGGTAACGCTCCTGATGGTCATTCCCGGCATCGTGATACCGGCGCTCAGCAAGATCTATGTCGATGGCTTCCTTGTGGGAGGACAGGAGGACTGGGTCAGGCCGCTGCTTGCGGCCTATGTCGTGGCCGGCGGGTTGAGCCTGCTTCTGAGCTGGCTGCAGAAGCACTACCTGATGCGGTTTTCCGCCAGGGTCAGCATCGACATGACGCGCAAGGTGCTGTGGCGTCTGCTGCATCTGCCGATGGACTTTTTCAGCCAGCGTTTTGCCGGGGATATTTCGAGCCGGCTTGGTTCCGCCGGCCGGGTGGCGTCGATGATCTCCGGTCCGCTGGCGTTCAGCATCGTCGGCATGATCTCGATCGTCGTCTATGGCGCTCTGATGTTTTCCTACAGCGTGCCGCTGGCCTCGCTCGTCGTCACCATGGCCTTCATCAACCTGATCATGGCGCGGGTCGTCTGGCTGCGGCTGGAGAATGCGCGCCATCTACTGGCCAAGAACGGGGCGGAGCAGGCCTCGGCGATCATGAGCGGCCTGTCGGCGATCGAGACGGTCAAGGCCGCCGGGCTCGAGGATGATTTGTTTTCCCGCTGGGGCGGCCTTCAGGCCCAGCTCGTCTCGCTGTCGCAGACCATCGGGCGGCAAAACAACCTGCTCGGCCTGCTGCCGGGAACTCTTTCAGCGCTGGGGCATATCGCGATTCTTAGCCTCGGCGCCCTGTTCGTTCTGGACGGTCGGCTGACCGTTGGCGACCTTGTCGCGTTTCAGGTTCTGGTCGGCAGTTTCAACGGGCCGATTTCGGGGCTCGTGGGACTGGGTTCGTCATTGCAGACGACGCAGGTTGATCTCAACCGTCTCGACGATGTCATCAATTACGGTTCCGCCGAGCCGGAAGTGGTGCCGCGGCCGCAGTCCGTCACCGCCGCAGCCAGACTTGTCGGCAAGGTCGGGCTTCGCAATGTCACCTTCGGATACAGCCGGCTTGAAAAGCCGTTGCTCGACGACTTTTCGCTGCTGTTGCAACCGGGCATGCGGATCGCGCTCGTCGGCGCCAGCGGCTCGGGAAAGTCGACCGTCGGCAAGCTGGTTGCCGGGCTTTACCGGCCATGGCAGGGCGAGATATTCTTCGATGACATCCCCCTGCAACAGATCGACCGTCTGACGCTGACCTCGTCTCTCGGCGTGGTCAGCCAGGATATCAATGTCTTCAGCGGGACATTGCGGGACAATATCACGCTCTGGGATACATCGATCCCCGAACCCGCGATCAGCCGCGCGGTCGCCGATGCCTGCCTCGATCAATTGCCGCTGGTGCGCGAGCAGGGGATCGATGCCGCCTTGTCGGAAGCAGGGCGCAACCTGAGCGGCGGCGAGCGCCAACGGCTCGAGATTGCCCGCGCTCTGGCGCGCGATCCGTCGGTGCTGATCATGGACGAGGCGACGTCGGCGCTCGACCCCGTTACCGAGCAGACCGTCGACATGAACCTTAGACGGCGCGGCTGCGCCTGCCTGATCGTCGCCCAGCGGCTCTCGACCATCCGCGACAGCGACGAGATCATCGTTCTCGATCAGGGCCGGATCGTCCAGCGCGGCACGCATGATCGATTGATAGCTGAGCCGGACGGGCACTATGCCCGCCTTGTGGCCGCTCACTGAGAAGCAGACCGGATGACCGACAGCCCGCAAACAGACCTGCCACCGGCGCTTCGCAAGGCCCGCGACGCCGCCCGGATGCCACGTGCCATCCCGCTCAATGAGGTTGATGGCGTCTTCGTTGTCGAAGAGGGCGCTGCCGACGTATTCGCGGTCGACCCCGATACGCAGATCTACGGGCCGCTGCATCATCTCATGCGCCTTGCAGGCGGCGACGCATTCACCGGGCTGGCCGATGTCGTCTGGGACGGCGGCGCGCCCGATATCATCGTTGTCCCGGCACCCGGTTGCCGCCTCGCCGCCACCGAAGAAGGGCCGTCCGGCGCGGGCATCGACGCCTGGATCGGCCGCCTGCTGGCAGCGTGCCCATCCGCGCTGCCGCCGCGCGGCATCGCGCCGTTGCGCGCCGGGCAGCATGTCTCGATACCGGAAGGAGCGGCGGTCTGCGCCGCCGGCGCATTGCTCTGGCTTGAGACGGATGGCGTTCTCAAGTCAGGCGACGGGCGCGAGCTCGGGCCGGGTCTGGCGCCGTTGACGGCGGATTTCTGGGTCCAGGCGCAGGCCCCGGTCACGGCGCGGGTCCATGATAGCGCAGCCCTTGCCGAGGCGGGATGGCTGCAACGCGGGCGCGCGGAAGCGTTGCGCGTCGCGCTCGCAGGCATCGCAACGACGCTGGCCACAAATCGCCTCGACGGCCGGGACGACGTCTCGCGCCGCGACCAGGCGGCGGAGCTGCGCCTGAAGGCCGCCTCCGGCGAGGTGGCGGCGCTTCTCGATCACCGGGCGAAACAGCCAGCGGGCACGCTGGAGCCCGATGCGCTGGCGCGCTGCGCGGCCCGCGTGGCGGCGGCGGATGGTATCCGGCTGAAGGCCCAACGGTCTCTTGTTAAAGGGGAGCGCGGCGAGGCGATCGCGGCGATCGCCCGGGCCAACCATGTGCGCTCCAGGCGCGCGCGGCTGCCAGAGGAATGGTGGCGCGGCGATCACGGCGCGTTCCTGGCATTCACCGAAAGCGGCGAACCCGCCTGCCTCATCCCCGGCCGCTTCGGTTATCGCCATATCGATCCCGAGGGCCGCGAGCGCAAGGTCGGCAGGCAGTTTGCCGAAACGCTCGCGCCGGAAGCCTATATCTTCTATCGGCCGCTGCCGGACGGCAAGGTGACGTCGCGCATGCTGCTCGGCTTCGTGTTCCGCAACAATGTCCGTGCCTTCGCCACCATCCTGATCGCGTCGGCCTGCGCGGCGCTGCTGGCGCTGCTCACGCCGCTGGTGTCCGGCCATATCTTCGATACGATCATCCCGAAGGCCGAATACGACCAGTTGCGCCAGGTCACCATCGTTCTGGTGGCGGCGGCGTTTGCCACGCTCGGCTTCGGTACGGCGCGGGCGTTGACGCAATTGCGGATGCGCGGCCGGATCGACGCGGTGGTGCAGAGCGCGGTCTGGGACCGGCTGCTGCGCCTGCCGGCCTCCTTCTTCCAGCAATACGAGGTCGGTGATCTGGCGAACCGGGCATCCGGGATCAACGCCCTCAGCCGGGCGCTCAGCGGCTCGACCCTTTCGGTGCTGTTCAGCGGCTTGTTCTCCACCGTGAGCCTGGCTATGATGGTCTATTATCAGCCCATGCTAGCCGGCATTGCCGTGGGCTTCGTGGTGTTCGTCATTCTGATCAGTTCGGCTTTTGCCTATCTGCAACTGCTATACCAGCGCGAACAATACGAACTGCGCGGAAAACTGTCCGCCAGAACCTTCCAGTTCGTGTCCGGCATTGCCACGCTGAAGGTGAACGGTGCGGAACGGCTTGCGTTTGCCGACTGGACCGAGCGCTTTGCCCGCGACATGCATTTCCGGCTGCGCTCCAACGTGCTGTCCTACAGCGAGGGGCTGTTGACGAGCGGGGTCCTCATCGTCTTCCATATCGTCGCGCTGGCGGTGTTCGCCTTCTATGTCGAGGACGTATCGACCGGTACCTTCATCGCGTTCAACACGGCCTTCGGGCAGTTTTACGGCGGGCTCTCCGGCTTTGCCGGCGCGTTCGTCACGCTGATGTCGCTGAAGCCGCTCTATGAACGCACCGAGCCCATTCTGGCGGGCGAGCCGGAGGTTTCCGGCGCTAAAATCGACCCCGGCGAGTTGAGCGGCCGGATCGTCATCGCCCATGCCAGCTTCGCCTATGAGGCGGCCGGCCGGCCGATCCTCGACGATGTGAGCATGGATATCCGGCCCGGCGAGTTCGTGGCGGTCGTGGGGCCGTCGGGCAGCGGCAAGTCGACGCTGCTGCGCTTGCTGCTGGGCTTCGCGACGCCCCAGAAGGGCGGCGTTGCCTATGACGGCCATGATCTCGAAAAGCTCGATCCCGCCGCGCTGCGCCGGCAGATTGGCGTGGTCCTTCAGGATGGCAAGCTCCTGACCGGCAGCATTCGCGACAACATCACCGCCAACGGCATCTACACCGAGGCCGATATCTGGCAGGCCGTCAGGGATTCCGGCCTCGAGCGGGATATCAGGGCGATGCCGATGGGCCTGCAGACGCCGGTCGGCGAAGGGGCGGCAACCTTTTCGGGCGGGCAGAAGCAAAGGCTGCTGATCGCGCGCGCCCTGGTGCGCAAGCCGCGCATCGTTCTGTTCGACGAGGCGACCAGCGCGCTCGACAATGTCACCCAGGCCGAGGTCAGCGCCGCGCTGGAACGCATGAAGGCGACGCGCATCATCATAGCGCATCGGCTTTCAACAATCCGCCATGCCGACCGCATTTATGTTCTCGAAAACGGCCGGATCGTCGAGAGCGGGAGCTATGACGAACTGCTCGCGCAGGATGGCGCTTTCACCGCGCTGGCCAACCGTCAGTTGGTTTGACTAGCGCCAAGTGGATTTCTTTTGTTGTGCGCTTGAAGACTGGATCGTTTGGTATTGGGCTTTTCCGCTGTGATTTCCCGTTTGGAAGCACGAGAGGAAGAGGTTAAGACAACGAAGATTCTCGGACGACAAGAAAGCGTTTATTCTGAAGCAGGGCGATCACGGCGTGCCGTGGCCGAGATCTGCTGCAGGGTTGGAGATCAGTCAGGCGGCGTATATTAACTGGAAAGAATGTGCGGTCTTGAACGGGTACGAACAACCGACCGGTCAAAATATTGGTCGTCAGTATGTCAGCGAAACAAAGACTTAGTGTAGAATCCCTCCGCGACGGTATCCGGGAGTAGCGGTCAACCGTCAATCAGTATCGTTTGAAGGCGAGGGACACTGAGCTCGGCTGTGCGAGAGTCGAGAGAATGGGGCATTGCACGACACTGTCCGTGATTTAAACAAGCTGCTCCAGCGCACGGATGACCATCTCTCGCGTCACCGGCCCCGGTTCGTTATAGATGATCTCTCCCGGTCGGCAGGCGCGCTCGGCAATGATAGACAACTTTTCGGGCGTCACGTCCGCGATGCCGATCTCGGCAAGGTGCGTCGGCAGACCTGCCCGCAGCATGAATGTCCGCACGCGGTCATACTCATCCATGTCTCCTTGCATTAGAAGTCCCGTCAAAATGCCGATCGCAACCTTCTCGCCATGCAGGTAGTGGTGGACCTCATCGAGCTGGCTCAGGCCATGATGGACAGCATGGGCGGTGGCCACGCCGCCGGATTCGAAGCCCAGCCCGGACAATAGGATATTGGCCTCGACAATGCTCTCAAGCGCCGGGCTGACCTCGCCGCGCGCGCAATCCGCCAGCGCCTCCACCCCACAGGTCATGATCGTCTCGCGGCAGGTCGCGGCGATGGTGTAGGCAAGCGAAATCCCAGGCAGACCGAGGCAATTGTTGGCGCCGCTCCTTTCGCAGGAAGCGGCCTCGTACCAGGTCGCCAGCGCATCAGCGATACCTGCCGCAAGAAAGCGCGGCGGCGCCTTGGCGATGATCGCGGTATCCACCAGAACCAGATCGGGATTGCGCGGCAGGAAGCGGTCATGAGAAACCGAGCCATCGGGATTGTAGACCACCGAAAGTGCGGAACAGGGCGCATCCGAGGCGGCGATCGTGGGCACGATCATCACCGGCAACGACAGATCGTCGGCGACCGACTTGGCGGTATCAAGCGCCTTGCCGCCGCCCATGCCGACGATGACGCCGGCCGAAACCTCCCGCGCCTGCGCCCCTGCCTCGGCAATCGCATCCAGCGAGCACTCGCCGGCGAAGCGGACAAGCGTGGCCCGCCCTTTGGCAAGATGCGACCGCAGTTCGGGAGCGAACCGGTCATAGACGCCGGCATCCAGCAGGATCAACGCATGCGGCGCAAAACCCTCGATCTCTCGATCGAGACGTTCCAGCGCGCCCGGTCCCTGGATATAGCGGCCGGGAAAGCGGATACCTTTGAGCACGTTACCAGCAGACATAGCCACCATCCGCCAATACGATTGAACCGGTCATCAGGCTTGCGGCATCGCTCGCCAGAAAAAGAACGACGGAGGCCACTTCGTCGGGGCGGCCCATCCGGCCCATCGGCGTGCCGCCGATCCAGTGCCGATACATCACTTCGTCCTCATAGACATAGGCGTTCATTTCGGTCTCGATATAGGTCGGGGCGACCGCGTTGACACGAACGCCGCGCGCGCCCCATTCGGCCGCCAGCGAGCGCGTCAGGTGATGAACGCCGGCCTTCGAGGCATTGTAGTTTGCCTGTTCCTGCGGACGATTGACGATTACGGCCGACATCGACCCAACATTGACGATCGAGCCCTTCTTGTTCTCCAGCATCTCGCGCCCAAAGGCGCGGCAGCACCAAAACAGGCCGTTGAGATTGACGTCGATGACCTTGTTCCAGGTCTCGTCCGACATGGTTTCTGCGGGCTCGTTGGAAATCGCGATCCCGGCATTGTTGACCAGGATGTCGAGACCACCGGATGCCGCCACGGCCTGAGCCGCGGCATCCACGGCGCGCGGATCGGCAACATCAAGCGCCATTGCCTCGGCTGAAAAGCCCTTCTCCGAAAGCGTTTTCGCCATCGGCTCCGCGGCGGAGCCAAGATCGGTCAGGATCACATGGGCGCCGGCCTCGGCCAGAGCCTCGGCGATAGCGGCACCGATGCCGCGCGCGGCCCCAGTGACGAGGGCCCTGCGGCCCTTCAATGAAAAACGATCCATATACATTTCGGTTACTCTCAACGGCGAAGGGCTGCTGTGCCATACTGCAGAAGCATGGCGATGATGATGATGACGCCCATGAAGACCTGCTGGTGATAGCCGGGCACATGGGCAAGGTTCATGAGGTTCGAGATCACGCCGAGGATGCATACACCGATGAAGGTGTTGATTGCCCCGCCGCGTCCGCCAAGCAGGCTTGCGCCGCCGATCACCACGGCGGCGATCGCATCAAGCTCCGCGCCGACCGAAATGGTGGCCGAGCCGATTCCGGTGCGGCTGGAGGAGATGACGCCCGCCAGCGCCGCCAGAATACCGGAAATGACGTAGACCGAAACCTCATAGCGCGCGATCGAAATGCCCGACAGACGAACGGCCTCCGCGTTGGAGCCAACCGCTTTGACCATGCGGCCGAAGCGGGTATAGGTCAGCACCAGCCCCGCGATCACGAACACAGCCACCATCAGGATTACCGGATAGGGAACGCCGGCAAGGCTGCCGACGCCGAAGCCGGTGATCAAGTCGCCTGCCGAGCCCATGCGGATCGGCTGGCCGTTCGACGCGATCAGCGCCGCGCCGCGCGCGATCGTCATGACCGCAAGCGTGGTAACGAAGGGCGGCAGGCGCAGGAGGGCGACCAGCAGGCCGGATAACAGGCCGCAGGCGGCGCCAACGATGATCACCATGCCGATTGCCGCGCCCGTTCCGTATTGCTGCACGATGATGGCCGATGTCACGCTGCCCAAGGCCGCCACCGAACCGACAGAAAGGTCGATGCCGCGGGTCAGGATCACAAACAGCATGCCGACCGAGATCAGACCGATGCCGGAGACCTGGCGCAACACGTTGAAAAGGTTGCGCTGGCTGAGAAAGACGTCGGACATCGATGTCGCAAAGATCAGCAGCACGACCAGCATCAGCGCGGGGCCGATGCTGTGGAGAAGCGCCGAGAACCGGGCAATGGGAGAGGTTTTTTCTTGTATCATCGGCTCACACGGTCGTTTGGGCAGGCGCGACACCTTGAGCAGCGCCCGACATCGCGAGTTTGAGGAGGTTTTCTTCTGAAAAGTCGTCCGGGAACAATTCACCGGTCATCACGCCTTCGCGCATCACCAGGATGCGATCGCAAAGTCCGAACAGTTCGTGGTGCTCCGAGGATACCACCAGCACCGCCCGGCCTTCGGCGGCGAGTTGCTTGATCAACGCGTAGATTTCGGATTTGGCGCCGACATCGACGCCGCGCGTTGGCTCGTCGAAGATCAGCAATTCCACATCGGCGTGAAACCATTTGGCCAGCACGACCTTTTGCTGATTGCCGCCCGACAGGCTGGAAACCGGCGCATCCGGGCCGTCGGATTTGAGGCGGATGCGGCGGGCGAGTTCCAGCACCGTATCACGCTCCGCCTTGCGGCGGATGATCCCAAGCGCCGTGGTGAGCGGCGACAGCCGCGCCATCGTGGCGTTGACCCGGATCGCCATGTCGAGCAGCACGCCCTGATCCTTGCGGCTTTCCGGCGCAAGCCCGATGCCGGCGGCAACCGCGTCCTTCGGCTGGCCGAGCCGGAGGCGCTTGCCCTTCATGTAGATTGCGCCGCTATCGTGCCGGTCGGCGCCATAGATCAGCCGAACCAGTTCGGTGCGGCCGGCGCCCACAAGGCCGCCAATGCCGACAATTTCGCCGGCGTGAACGGAGAAATTCGCGTCGGAGACAGCGCCAGTCCGGCCGAGGCCTTCGACGCGCAGGATCTCCTCGCCCACCGGGCGCTCAACATCGGCGCCGAAAAGATCGGACAGCGGGCGGCCCACCATCATGCGGATCAGCCCGTCGGTATCGACATCGCCGCGCTCGACGGTCGCGACGCTTGCGCCATCCTTCAGAACGGTCATCCGATCGGAAATCTGCATGACCTCATCGAGCCGGTGGGAAATGTATATGATCGAAACGCCGCGGTCGCGCAGTTCTCCGATAATGGCAAGCAGACGCTGTGCATCCTGCACCGAAAGCACGGCCGTCGGTTCATCGAAAACCATGACGCGTGCCTTCTTCGACAGCGCCTTGGCGATCTCGACGATCTGCTGATGGGCAACCGAGAGCGACCCGGCCCGGGCATCCGGCCTGATATCAAACCCGAGATCGGCGATCAGCTTCGCCGCCCGTTTGTTGATATCGCCCCACCGGATGAAGCCCGGAAGCTCGCCCAGAAAAATGTTCTCGGCGACTGTGAGGTCGCCCGCAAGCGCCATCTCCTGGTGGATGATGGTGATGCCTTTTTCGATGGCATCCTGCGGACGGCTGAAGTGAACCGTCTCGCCATCAATCGCGATCTCGCCATGGGTCGGTATGTGCTCACCGCCCAGAACGCGGATGAGCGTGGATTTTCCCGCTCCGTTTTCACCCAGCAACGCGTGAATCTCGCCCGTCCGGAGCGTGAAGTCCACCCCCTCGAGCGCCTTCAGTCCGCCGAAGTGTTTGTGAATACCGTTGAGCGCAACGACATCCGTCATCACTTTCCCCTTCACGTGGCCGGAGGGCGGAGACCGCCCTCCGGAGCGAACTCAGAATACCGAGTTTTCGTCGTAATACTGGTCGACATTGTCCTGGGTGATGGCGGCCGGCGTGGTATAGGTCACCTTCGGCGTATTTTCATCCAGCGAACCGTCAATGGCCTGCTTGGCGATATCGACGGCGGTGGTGGCGACGACGCGCGGGCTGTTGAGGCCGGTGGCGCCATATTCGCCTTCCTTGATCAGTTCGAGCGCCTCGCGCTGGCCGTCGGCGGCCGCAACCAGCAGCACATCGTTTTCCAGCCCCTGGGCGCGCAGGGCATTGCGGGCGCCAAGCAGCATGGAATCGTTTTCGCCGAGCACGACATTGACGTCCGGATTGGCCGTCAGGATGTCTTCCATGGCGGTGAGGCCACCCTCATTGCCCCAGTTGCCCCAGCCCTGGCCGACGATTTCGAAGCTCGCCTTGCCGCCATTGCGCAGTTGGCCTTCAATCAGGCCGGCGAGCACGCCGAGACGACGCTCCTGGCCGACTTCATTGCCCTGATCGCCGGAAAGTAACGCGATCTTCAGGTCCTCGCCCTTGGTCTGGTCGGCGAGCCACTGGCCGACGAGCTGGCCGTTCTGGGTATTGGACGACTGCACCAGGGTGACGATATTGGCCGACGGATCGATGGTGGAGTCGATCGCGATCACTTTGACGCCGGCGGCGGCGGCGGCGTTAACGGCAGGTACAAGGCCCTGGCTGTCGCGCACATTGATGATCAGTGCATCAACGCCCTGCGCGACCATATCCTCGACATCGGCAACCTGCTTGTTGAGGTCATCGCCGGCATCGGCCGACACGGTCTTGCAGCCGATTTCCTCGGCATATTCACGAGCATACTGCTCCTGGGCGGCAAAGTAGGGCGCGCCGAGCGTCTTCATCGAAATGCCGATCAGGCAGTCGTCCTGCGCCTGTGCGGAACCGGCAAGCGCAGCCATGGCCGCAGTCGCCAAAAGAGCGAGATTGAACGTCTTCATTGATTTCCTCCTGACATAAAGGGCCCCGTCCTCACGGCGCTCCCATATATGTAGTTAAATTACATAAATTCGGCATCGTCAAGCGGATGCGCTACATATTCGAGGAAATTATGGGCAAATTGGCTAGTAAAACTACCAAATCAATCGATTCTGCCGCTCCGAAGCCGCGCAAGGGTGGCCTTCATCTGACGCAGGCGCTCATGATGCGCGCCATCGCGCCGCAGGCTGACCGCGGTTGCCAGGATGTCGATGACGACGAGGTGGGAAAGCCTTGATACTGTGGGCGTGTAGAGGTCTGTATTTTCAAGCGTTTCGACCATGAGCACGACGTCGCAATGCTCGAGCATGGAGGTTTCGTGCCCCGTGAGCGCGATCGTGCTTGCGCCCCGCGCGCGCGCAACCATCAGCGCCTCGCGAACCTCACGGGTGTTACCGGTGTTGGAAATAGCAACCGCGACATCGCCGGCACCCAGCATGTCGGCGGTCATGAACATCTGGTGGGCATCAGTCGGCGCGCCGCAGGGACAGCCAAACAGCGGAAATTTCTGCTGCGCGTCCAGCGCGACGATACCGGAAGCACCGACGCCGAAGAACTCGATTCTCCTGGCGTCCGAGAGCAGCTTCACCGCTGCTTCGACATGCTCGGCTTTCAGCCGGCCCTGCGCCCAGTTCAGATTGGAAAGATTGTAGTCGAACACCTTGGTGATGATGGTCGCCAGATCGTCCTCCGACGATATCGCCGTATGCGAGGTGGTGCGGGCGAAGGCGAGCGAACGGGCAAGCCAGGCGCGCATGTCGCGATATCCCTTGCACCCGATCGCCGTGCAGAAGCGAATGACGGTCGGCTCGCTGACGCCTGCCGCTTCGGCAAGGTTGGCGAGCGTCATGTTCACCGCCTCGGCAGGACGATCGAGGACGATATCGGCAACCCTGCTGTCTGACTTCCGCAGTCCGGGTTTGGCGCGGACGATCAACTCCAGCAGGTTGTCATCCGTGTGGGATGCCCTCTGATCCATGGCGTGCTCCTTCGTGGCCGGGCACGATCCGGAGCGTCTTCCCAAGGGCGGGCTTCACGATGGCGGGGCGAGGCGTCACCCGCGCGGCCGCGTCGATTTTCTGCGGATCGAGCGTGTTGAACGCGAACATACCAAAATGATGCGGCACGAGGTAGGGGGTATGGCGGGCAAGCGCAACCGCCTCGTCCAGGTGGAAGTTGCCCGGAATGCCAGCAGCCAGGCGCCTGGCATCGCGGCCGTTCACCGGCAGCAGCGCAATATCAGGCGCGAAGGCGGCAAGGGCGGCGTCGAGCCCCTCGAACGGAATGCTGTCGCCCGAATGGTAAATCCTGAGCCGCCCGGAAGCGATGCCGTAACCAAGGAAGACATGACGCCCCGCTTCGTCACGCTCCAGGGCTTCGTGCGCGGCGGGGAAGACGGTCAGTTCCAACCCTGGCAGCGGCTCGAACACCTCGCCGGCATCGACCGGCACGAGATTGGCCCCCTCGCCTATCCGCTCGCGGGCAACGCTTGCGCGCGCCGCCGGAACAACGAAGGCAAGGTCGGGAAAGCGTGCGGCGAGCGGCGCGAGCGTTCCGGGATCCATATGATCGGTATGGGCGTGGGTAACCAACACCAGATCCGGGCGCGGCAGGTCCTCCACAAGGATCGGCGGCGCAGCCATGCGCTTGTGATCATTCTTGGCGCCGGCATATTTCATCGCCAGGGAATCCGAAAGATAGGGATCGATCAGGACCCGGTGTGCGCCGGTCTCGATCCAGAACCCCGCCTGGCCGAGCCAGAAAAGCCCCGGCGATCCTCTCTGCGGAAATCCCGAAACCGCTTCAAGCCTCATGATGAACCAGAACCTCCAGAAGTCCGGCGACCGCGCCCTGCGTCGCGCGCGCGACCGATTCCACCGTAAAGCCGCCGATATGGCTCGTCAGCATCACCCGGGGATGGCGCAGAAGCGGCGTCAGCTCCGGCGGCTCGCGGTCGAAGGCATCGGTGGCATAGGCGGCAACCTGCCCGCTTTCGAGTGCGGCCATCATGGCATCGGGCGCTATCAGCTTCTCACGCGCGGTATTGACGATGACCACGCCCGGCGCAAGCCGTTCGATCTCGCCAGCGCCAATGATCGGCTCCGCCTGCGCGGGAACATGCAGACTGACGATCTCGGCGTCGAGAAGCGCCGCGTTGAGATCGCAGCGTCGAAAGGCCGGATGGACGAGACGATCGTCCGGCGCAAAGGGATCGTAACCGCGCACATTGGCGCCAAGCGCGAGGCAGAACTCCGCAAACGCGACGCCGATCGCGCCAAGACCGACCACGGCAACTTCGGCCCCATGAATTTCGCGTCCGATCCGGCGCGGCCAGTGACCCGCCGCCACGCCCATATGCGTGGGAACGAGATCCCTGAGCCCGGCAAGCGCAAAGGCCAGCGCCAATTCTGCAACGCCGCGGGCATTTGCGCCGGCGGCGCGCTGGACGGCGATGCCCCTCGCCTCGATTTCCGGCATCGGCAAATTATCGACCCCGGTGCCGTTGCGGCTGATGACCCGAAGATCGCGCGCCGCTTCGATGACGGCGGGCGAAACCGCCTCGACGCCAGCAAGCCAGCCAACGCAGCCGGCAATGTTTTCGATCAGATCAGCCTCTCCCGGCATCTTGCCCGGAGTCGGGCAGACGAGTTCAAAGCCTGCCCGCGTGAGCGGGGTAAGCTCCGGATGATCGCCCTTCGACAGCGACCGGGGCGTGATCAGAATGCGTCCGCTCATGACCGCCCTGTCGCCTCCGCCGCAATGCGCGAAATTTCTTCGAAAGAGGGGCCGGAGACCGGTATCTCGATATCGAAAACCTCGGCGATCACCTGCGTCCAGCCGTGGATGAAATAGGTCCAGCCATCCTCGATCTGCAGCTTCTTCCCATCCCGCTCCGCATTTGCCTGGTCGAGAAAGATCAGGTCGCCGCGATAATTGAGTTCCCAGACAATTCCGTTTTGCGGAAACTGCGCGGCATCGGAAAGCGGCGAGCCCGGTGCATCCTTGCCAAGTCCCGTGGCGTTGATGACGAGACTGCCGGCGGGAAGCGCTGCAAGGATCGCGTCGTTTGCCGCAGGCTCCGGCGCAAGGTGATATTCGCAGACAACCCCGGTATCGATTTCCTCGTGAATCTCGCGGATATGGTCGAGGCGCGCGGCCGAGCGGTTGGAGACGATGATCCGAGAGGGACGGTTTTCGCCGCGTGCGCGCTGCATCAGGTGCCAGGTCAACGCGATCGTCGAACCGCCAGCGCCCATCGAAAACACAGCAGCGCCGGTTCTGGCGAAATGATCCGGCGGCAGGAAGCCATCGAGGGCGAGGCCGGAGGAGATCGGATCCTTGGCATCGCATATCAGCTTGCCGTCGCGCTTGGAAAGGCAGCTTGTCTCGCTCATCAGCCGGGCATGAGGCCCGATCTCGTCAAACATGTCTCTGGCTGCGGCATAAAGGTCGAGCTTGTGGGTCGTGACCAGCGCGCCGAGCGAAAGCGGATCATTCTTGATGAAATCGACCACGGCGCGATAATTCTCGACGCTGTCATGCGGGACGAGGTCGATACCCGCAATGTCGGCGTCGATCCCGAGATGACGCGCCCATTTCGGAAAAACCTTCATGATCGAAGATTTCCCCGTGGTGACGCCGATGAAGTAAAAGGTCGGCCGCGTAGCTGGCTTGAGCTCGATCATGCTTTTCTCAGTTCCTTGACGCTGGCCACTGCCGCCCGGGCGTTTTCGGTGATCGTGTTCCAGTTGCCGGCGGCGATGTCAGCCTTGGTGGCAATCCAGGTCCCGCCAACGGCGCGCACTTCGCCGAGCGCCAGCCAATCGCCGAGATTGGAAAGGCTCACCCCGCCGGTCGGATTGAAACCGATGCCTGTGTGTTTGTAGGGCGCGGCGATGTTCTTCAGCATGTTCGGCCCGCCGGCGGGCGTTGCCGGAAAGAACTTGACCATGCGGCAACCGGCCTTCAGCGCCAGTTGCAATTCGCTCGGCGTCATGATGCCGGGGGCGAAGGGCAGACCTCGGCGTTTCGCGTGGGCCAGGATGTCGGCATCGATCCCGGGAGAGAGCGCAAACTTGGCGCCGGCGTCGCTGGCGGCATTCACCTGCTCTTCCGTGATAACAGTGCCCGCGCCGAGATACATGTCGGGCCGCGCCTTCGCGATGGCGGCGATCGCCGCACGCGCGGCATCGGTGCGAAAGGTAATTTC
Organism: Martelella mediterranea; assembly: GCF_021021415.1. Taxonomy (GTDB): domain Bacteria; phylum Pseudomonadota; class Alphaproteobacteria; order Rhizobiales; family Rhizobiaceae; genus Martelella; species Martelella mediterranea_C. The sequence continues at coordinate 26,960 of NZ_JAINWJ010000052.1, forward strand.
GGCGACCGGCAACCCACCGGCAATCAGGGCATCAGCGAGCGGCAATGCATCCTTGGCATCATCGATCGCAATCACCGGCACAACGCCATAGCCCGAGAGGGTTTCGAAAATATCCATGATTTCTCCCGTTCGTACCTTCCACTTCTTCAGCGGAAGGGAATGCAGTCTGATTTGCGCAATACCGGCAGGGGTCTCCCTGCCGGGGCTGCCTCATTGCTGGTCGGCGGTCGCAAGGATGCGGCGCACTTCTGCTTCGGTTCTCGGCCGGTAGTTGGGGTTGCGGATCGCCTTCCAGCCATCGCCATCGGCGACGATACGCGTCTCCATGCCGCCGGACTTGGCGATGATGCCGTAGTCCTGGCCGGAATCGCAGGGATAGCAGAAGCTCAGCACCAGCGGTTCGGTGCCGATATTGACGGTGCGATGGATCCACATAGGCGGCACATAGACGAGGACGCAAGGATCGAGCGGCAGGATTTTCGTTTCTCCCTCGGGCGATTCCAGCAGCATCAACCCCGATCCGCTTTCGCCATAATAGGTCTCCGGTCGGTTGGCGACGGCGTGAATATGGCCGCGCGTGACGAAGAACTCATTGCCGATCCGTCCCGGTTCCATAAAGGTCGTACCGAAGATAAGATCGCCATGATCCTGGCGAGGCCGCGCCTCGTGAACGGTGTAGACGACATCATCGCCGCGCCGTGCGCATTCGGCCTCATAGGCGGCGGTGTCGAGATAGATTCCGGAAAGCTCCGACAGCTTCTTTTCATAGCGGCCGGTGGCACCTGTCATCACGCCGCTCAGCGGGTCGATGACGTGCGACGTCGGGGTCTGATACATGTCACTCCTCAAGGTAGTTAAGCTACATATAGAACCAAATTTGCTGCCGATGAAAGGGGTAAAAGGGCAAAACATCGCCATTTCTCGTAAATTTTCTACGATATTCGTCGCACAAATGTAGTTTAATTACATTTTCGGCTTGAAACTGCGGCCTAGCTGCCGCATGCTCCAAAGCATATAAAAGAGCCGGCCGGGCACGCGTCAGGGCCGACCTTCGGAGGAATCAATGCGCGATCTCTATGAGGAATCAATGCGCGATCTCTATCTTGCAATCGACGTCGGCACCGGCGGGCTTCGCAGTGCGCTGGTGGACAGGACCGGTCGCATCCTCGCCTTCAGCCATAAGGAGCACGAACAGATCGTGCCGCGCTTCGGCTGGTCCGAACAACGCCCCGCTGACTGGTGGGAAGGCACCTGCGCGACGATCGGCGAGGTGCTGGAGAAGGTCGATAACGCCGCCGACCGCGTTGCCGCCATCTGCGCCTGCGGACAGATGCACGGCTCGGTACTGATTGATGATGACGGCAATCTGACCCGTGAGGCGGCGCTGCTTTGGAACGACAAGCGCAACGTCGCGCTCGTCGAGGCCTTCGCGAAAACGATCAGTAACGAGAAGGCGCTGGCGCTTGCCGCCAACCTGCCCGCGCCCGCATGGCCCGCCTTCAAGCTAGCGTGGATCGCTAAGAACGACCCCGAGGCCTTTGCCAGAAGCGCGACGTTGCTGATGCCGAAGGACTGGATCAATTTCCGCCTCACCGGCAGACGCGCCCAGGATATCACCGAGGCCTCGCTGAGCTTCCTGATGGACTGGCGGTCCCGGCAATGGTCGGACGAGCTCTGCGCGATGACGGGCGTTCCCCGTGCGCTCCTGCCCGAATTGCTGACGCCTTCGGACGTGCTCGGCCCGCTGCTGCCCGATGTCGCGGCAGAGCTTGGCCTTTCCCCAGACATTCCCGTCCTCGTGGGGGCCGGCGATTACCCGATGGCGCTTCTGGGATCGGGCGTTATCGGACCGGGCATGGGCTCGGATGTCACCGGTACGTCGTCAATCATCACCGTGACCATCGACAAGCCGCTGCTCGATCCCGAAATCTCGAATGTCATCAGCGCGGACGGAACCTGGGGCGCGATGACCCTGCTCGATGCCGGCGGAGATGCCGTGCGCTGGGCCAGACGGGCCTTCCACAACAATGAACGCAGCTATGCCAGCGTCGCCGAAGACGCCGAGAAGGCGGAGGCAGGCGCGAACGGCCTGTTCTTCCTGCCCTATCTCAGCGGCGAGCGGTTTGCGAGAAAACGCAACTCCCGCGCCCAGTTCTTCGGGCTCAAGGCCGAGCACGGGCTGGCAGAGCTGCACCGCGCGGTGCTTGAGGGCGTCGCCTTTTCCGTGCGCCAGAAGCTGGAACGGATCGAAGACCTCGGCGGCAAGCCGGACCGTATCGTCGCGGCCAGCGGCGGCGCGAAGAACGCGCTCTGGCTGCAGATCAAGGCCAGCATGTACGACGTGCCCTATCTCGTGCCCGAGGAACTCGAATGCGGCGTTATGGGCGCGGCTGTGCTGATGGCCGCCGGAAGCGGGAATGAAGGCGGCCTTGGCGAGGCGGCGGCGAAAATGATCCGCTATACCGGCGAGATCATGCCGGATCCTGCCGAACGCGACCTCTACGACCGGATGATGCCGATCTACAATCGACTCTATGACAATGCTCAGCACATCTATGACGATCTCGACGCTCTGATGAATTGATGAATGCGCGTTTTCGCGCGGAAAGGCAAAACAGATGGACGCCCACCTGCAACCATTCGCTCCGGAATTTCTCGCCGGCAAACATGTCATCGTCGCCGGCGGCACCAGCGGCATCGGCCTTGCGATCGCGCAGGGTTTCGCCGCCCTTGGCGCCTCGGTGACAGCGTGCGGGTCCTCATCCGCGCGCCTTAAGGCGGCGAAGGCCTCTGCCCCGGACATCACGTTCGCGCAGCTCGACGTGAAGGACCGGGCGGCGGTTGCCGCCTTCATGGCCGCGCAGGAAACGATCGATATCCTGATCAATGCCCAGGGCATCGCCCGGCCGGAAGCGGAATGGGAGGCTGAGACGTTTGACGAGGTGGTCGACGTCAACATGACCTCCGCATTCGGCCTGACAATGGCGGCGCTGCCGAAACTCAAGGCGAGCAAGGGATCGGTGATCCTCGTCGCTTCCATGCTGAGCTATCTCGCCGATGTCGAGGTGCCGGCCTATACCGCTTCCAAGACCGGCATCATGGGACTGGCGCGGGCGCTTGCGCACCGCTTCGGCCCTGACGGCATTCGCGTCAACGCGGTTGCGCCCGGCTACCACCGTACAGACATGACCAGGGCGCTCTGGAGCAATCCGCCGTCCGAAAAGGTCATCGCCGACCGCGCGGCGCTGAAGCGCTGGGGCGAAGCCGAGGATCTCGTCGGTCCGATCGTGTTCCTGTGCAGCGACGCCGCCGCCTTCGTCACCGGCGTGACGCTACCCGTCGACGGCGGATTTCATACCGGGACATTCTAGAGCACAGTTGAGAAAAGATCGGGTCCGCATTTCGCAGGAATGCGGACCCGATAGACCTCCCATGCTTGATGCATCCGGCGAATATCCCGAATACCTACGTTTGAAACACGATATCCGCGGCACGGCTGCTCTCGATGACCGTCTTCGCATTGGGGAGGTCGTTTTGATGCGCCTTGGCGTGGGCGGCCTCCGGCGTAAAGCCCATGTCCGTCCAGCGCTGCAAAAGCCGGCGTTCCAGAACGTCAAACGGAACATCGAGACTGATGGTAAGGTCAAAAATATCGCGGAGATCACGCCAGCCGGGCGCGTCAAGCAGCAGATAATTGCCCTCCACCACCAACAGCGGAATCGAATTGGGAACGGCGCGCGCCCCTGCCCGGGAAATCTCCAGGTTGCGGTCGAACAGCGGAACGATGACCTCGTCCTCTTCATTGGCGCTGAGGCGGCGAAGCATCACCCCCAGACCGCCGACATCAAAGGTATAGGGCGCGCCCTTGCGAGACAGAGTTTCCCGCGCTTTCAACAATCCGTCGTCAAGGTGGAACCCGTCCATCGGGATGACAGCGGCCGAACCCGGCAGCTGCCGATTGAGGTGCTCAACGAGGTCTTCGGCCAGTGTGGATTTACCGCTGCCCGGCGCCCCGGCGATCGCGACGAGACGGCGCGCGCCTCCTTGCAAGGCGGCAAGCGCATCGAGAAGGTCCTCGACCCTGGTTATCGTCTTCGGCAATGGTCCCTCCCGCGACGCATTTCATGCCGCGCATTCTCGCGGACATCAGCCCGATGCGCCCGACAGCGAAACACCCTTAACCCGTCGCGCCCTTATCGACAATGATCTGGATCTTGATGTCCGCTGGACGCCCCTCGGCGGCGCGCTCGAAGGCGGCGATGCTCTCTTCGAAGGGATAGGTTGTCGAGACGAGAGGTTTCAGATCGACCTTGCCGGAAGCAATCAGCTCAAGCGCCCGGTCGAACACATTGGCATAGCGGAACACGGTTTCGACCCGGATTTCCTTGGCGATGGCGTTGTTCACATTGAAAGGCACGCGGTCCGGCGGCAGGCCGACGAGCACCAGCGCCCCGCCGGGACGGACGGCCTTGATCATGTCGTCGTAGACGCGCGGATTGCCCGACGCCTCGAACACGACATCGGCGCCCCAACCATCCGTCTGGGCCGAGACGAAAGCGGCGAGGTCCTCGTTGGCCACGTTGACCGGCGCGATGCCGGGATAGCCGGCTGCGATCGCCAGCTTGGCGTCGGAAATATCCGAGATGATGACCTTGGCGCAGCCGCCGGCAAGAGCTGCAAGCGCGACCATGATCCCGATCGTTCCCGATCCGATGACGACGGCGACGTCGCCCGGCTTAATCCGCGCGCGGGCTGCCGCCTGCATGCCGATGGCAAAGGGCTCGACGAGCGCGCCTTCGGCAAAGTTTACATTGTCGGCAAGTCGATAGGTGAAGGCTGCGGGATGAACCGTGTAGGGCGCCAGAATGCCGTGATCGGGCGGCGTCGCCCAAAATCGGACCGAAGGGTCGACGTTGTAGATGCCGAGCTTGGAAGCGCGCGAGGAAAGATCCGGGATGCCCGGCTCCATGCAGACCCGGTCGCCGACCTTGAGGTTCTTCACATTCGCGCCGACTTCGACCACGGTGCCCGAGCCCTCATGCCCCAGCACCATCGGTTCGCGCACGATATAATCGCCTATGCGGCCATGGGTATAATAGTGAACATCGCTGCCGCAGACGCCCACGGTGTGAACCGCGATCCGGACATCGTCCGGGCCAGGCTCGTTCGGCAGATCAATATCGCGAAGGGCAAGTTCGCCCTTTCGTTCAAGAACAAGTGCACGCATGTTTTCCTCCAGTCGCGGTTTCCAGAAGCGGTTGGCGCGCGCCGCGCTAGACCGTCATCTTCATGCCGCCATCGACATAATAGGTCGAGCCGACGGAGTAGCTCGCGCGATCGGAGCACAGGAAGACGTAGAAATCGGCAAGCTCCGCGGGCGAGCAGAACCGCTTGATCGGAGCGTGCTCGTCGGCAACCTCCTGAAGATAGGCCTGCCAGTCACCGCCCTTGTCCGCCGTCAGTTCGCGCGCGGTCTTTTCCCAGTCGGGCGTCTGCACCAAGCCAGGATTGACGCAGTTGACGCGGATATTCTTGCCGACCACCTCGGTTGCGAGCGTGCGCGAGAACATCATCAGCGCGGCCTTGGTCACGTTATAGATCGGCTCGTACCAGAGCGGCTGGACGGCGCAGATCGATCCGGTGTTGAGCACGATGCCGCCGCCCTTCTTCTCCATCTGCGGCACCAGACCGCGCGAAAGCCGGATCGCCGCCATGACGTGGAGATCCCAATAAGCCTGCCACTTCTCGTCGGGGGCTTCCATGATGGTTTCGTTGGAGCCGGTTCCGGCATTGTTGATCAGAATATCGGCGCCGCCGGCTTCTTCAGCGACGGCAACCACGGCCGCAACGCCTTCTTCCGTCGCGACATCGCCGACGGCGGGAATTGCCAGTTCGCCTATCCGCTCGCAAGCTTCCTGCACCTTGTCAGCCCGACGGCCGTTGACCAGGACGCGTACGCCCTCGGCGGCCAGCCCTTCTGCCACGGCAAGTCCGATGCCCGCCGAAGCGCCGGTGATGACGGCGACCTTGCCCTTGAGATTGAGATTCATTTCTTACTCCAGAATGCTTGAATGCTATTTGACGACCTGAAGAAGGCCACGATTGAGGGTCAGCGCGATCGCGCAGATAAGAACCGTGCCGAACAAGATTTGCTGCGCGAAGGCGTCAACGCCCATAAAGGTCATGCCGATGCGCATGACGATGACGATCAGCGTGCCGATCACCGTGTGCGCGACGCCGCCAGTGCCGCCCGTGATCGCGGTCCCGCCCACCAGAACGGCCGCGATTGCCGGCAGAAGAAGCTGTTCGGCGCCCGACGGATTGCCACTGGTCATTCGCGCTGCAAGCAATGCGCCGCCGGCGGCTGCGAAGGCGCCGGCGATGGTGAATGCGATGAGCTTACTGCGGCCGACATGGATGCCGGAGGCGCGCACAGCACTTTCATTGGCGCCGATTGCCCGGATCGCCCGGCCGAACTTGGTGTAACGCTGAATATAGACCCCGATCAGCCCAATCACCGCGCCGATCAGGATGATGTTCGGAATGCCGAAGGTGGTGCCGATAACCGGCGTCAGCACGTAGCGGTATTCGCCCGCGATCGTCACCGTGCGCGACGAGGAAATGAACAACGCCAGGCCGGACACAACGCCGCCAGTGGCAAGCGTCGCGATGAAGGACGGCACGCGCAGGACCACATGCACGACGCCCGACATCAGCCCCGCCGCAGCCCCGGCAAGGATAGCAACCGGGAACGCGGCATAGGACAGGGATGGGATCGTCAACGCCACGATCACACCGCCAAGGGAGGCGACGGCGGGCACCGAGAGGTCGATCGATCCCAACAGGATGACGAAGGAAAGCCCTGCCGCCAAAGTAAACAGAACCACCGAATCCGCCAGGATCACCAGAATTGTGCTGCCGCGGAAAAAGCCCGGCGAAGTTATGATGATCAGCACTGTCATAATGATGAGGAACAGCGTCGGCGCTGCGGCAAGAAGTTGCCGTCGAGACAGGATGCTCATACCATATGCTCCACAATGCGTGTCTGGGAGGGTTTGTCGTCGGCAGGCGCCGCGATCTCCGCCTGCATCCGGCCGTCGCGCATCACCATAACGCGATGCGACAGGCCGATGGTCTCGGCCAGCGTGTCCGCCAGAAGCAGGATCGCGAAGCCTTCCTCGCACAGATCACGGATGAGGCTGAAGACCTCGTGCTTGGCCCCGACATCGACGCCGCGCGTCGGATGATCGAGGATGAGAATGCGCGATCGCGCATTCAGCCATTTCGCGATCACGACCTTCTGCTGGTTGCCGCCGGAAAGCGAGCGGATCGGCGCTTCCGGTCCCGGCGCGCGAATGTTGAGCCGCTCGATCCAGCGCCTCGCAAGCCCGGTTTCCTTCGCTCGGTTCAGCCCGAGCGAGCCGACCACGCTGTCGAGATTGGCAAGGGAGATATTTTCCGAGATCGGCAGCATGGGTACCATGCCTTCGGTCGCGCGCTCGGACGGCACGAAACCGATGCCGAGCTTCACAGCCACGGACGGGTCGGTAACATCGACCTTTCTGCCCTGGACCCATATCTCGCCGGTCTCCGCGCGTTCCATGCCGAACACGGAACGCACCAGCGCCTCACGGCCTGAACCGATGACGCCGGCAATTCCCAGCACCTCGCCCTCATGCAGCGTAAGGTCGATGTCTTGGAATTCCTTGCCACGGCCAAGCTTCTTCAGCTCGAGCGCAACCGTTTCGCGCGGTGGGAACTGCCTGTCCTCAAGGTAGAAATTGTGCTCGAGGGCACGGCCGACCATGATCTCGTGCAGTTTGGTCTCGTGCGCTTCGCCCACCGGTATTTCGGCCACCACCTCGGCATCCTTCATGACATAGATGCGGTCCGATATCTCCAGAACCTCATCCAGCCGGTGCGAGACGAAGATGAAGCTTGCCCGGCTTTTGAGCGCGCGGATGCGGGCGAACAGCACGTCGATTTCGGCCTGTTCCAGCACGGATGTCGGCTCATCGAGCAGAATCACCAGCCGCTCCGTATTGCGCTCCTCAAGGGTCAGCGCCTTGGCAAGCTCCACCATCTGGCGCTGGGCGAAACTCAGCTCGCCTGCAATCATCGCCGGATTGATATCGAGCTCGACCTTTTCAAGGTTGCGCTGGGCTGCCTTGCGCATGGCGGCGTGGTCAACCAGGCCATATTTCATGAACCGCCATTCCTGGCCGAGATAGATGTTTTCGGCCACCGACAGCGTCAGGATCAGCGACTGCTCCTGATAGACCATGGCAATGCCCGCGGCATTGGCATCGAGCGGGCCGGAAAACTGTACCGGCTTGCCGTCAATCGTGTAATCGCCCGATGTCGGCCGCGCGCCGCCGGACAGAATGCGCATCAGCGTCGATTTGCCGGCACCATTCTCGCCGACCAGACCGATGACCTCGCCGGGGCGGATCTCGATGCTGGCGCGGGCGATCGCGGTGACAGGACCGTAGGTTTTGGTAATGTTTTCAAGGCGGATGGTCATTTGCAGATTCCCTCCCGCTTGCGCGCGGTCGACGATGCGACAGCGATGATGATCAGCGCGCCGAGTACGGCCTGCTGCAGATAGGGCGGCACGCCGAGAAGGATCATGCCATTGCTTAGAACCGTGACGAGCAAGACGCCGAGGACAGAGTTCAAGACCCCGCCGACGCCGCCGCTGAGGCTGGTACCGCCGAGCACGACGGCCGTGATCGTGGTGAACAGACGGCCCTCGCCGATATCGACATTGCCCTGGCCGAGCTGGGCTACCGCAAGGGCTGCCGCCAGGCCATAGAACGCGCCGGCGATCGCGAACACCATTGCCCGGGTGCGCAGGATGGGCAGCCCGGCCATCACCGCAATCGCCTCATTGCCACCGATCGCCATCACATGCCGGCCGAACCGGGTGCGCGCCTGCACCAGAGCGGCAAGCGCGATGATCAGGATCGTGATCCAGACGGACAGCGGAAGGCCGAGAATACGGGTCACGATCAGCGTGCGGATATCGGCATTGCGAACCGCAATGGTTCCGCCGCCGAGGAGCAGCGTCGCAAGTCCCGCGGAGACGAACCACATGCCGAGCGTGACCATGAAGGAAGGAATGCGCAGGAGCGTATGGAGAAGACCTGAAACCGCTCCGGTCGCGAACCCGACGAAGACTGCCGCCAAAACAGCCATCACGCTACCGAAAGGTCCGGGGTCGAACCGCAGAACCATCGCCGCGATGGTCGCCGAAAGCGCGATCACGCCCTGCACCGAAAGGTCGATGCTGCCCATCAGGATGACGAATGTCGCACCCACGGAAAGCAGCACCGGTATGGCGGAGAGTGTTGCCAGACGCCCCATATTGGCGCCACTCAGGAACAGCGGATTGTAGATCGAGATCGCGGCGACCGCGACGATCAGGGCGATGAAGGTCGGAGCCAGACGCGCGAGCGGCGAACTGGAATGCGGCCATCCCAGCCGGCGCCACAAAGGCCTCGCCTGTCCAGCGGCTTCGGTAGCCATACAGAGAACTCCCTGAACCTGAAATTCTTAAGTGAGAAAAGAGAGCCGCGCCCGACAAGGGCGGACGCGGCATCGAGCAGATGTCAGGACTGCTCGATAGGCCCGGCGTAACGGGACCAGAGATCGTCCACATCAAGCTCGGGTTCTGCGACGAAATTGGCCTCGAAGAACTCGGCGGCGTTGCCGTCGTCGACCACCACGCCCTCGGCGTAGAATTCGCGCTTGTCCTTGCCGAGCGTCTCGACGTCAACCTTGCCGAGGCGGGCCATGAGCGGGAGCGCAAGGCCATAGGAGCCCTGCCAGAAGGGGTCCCAGGAGACCGTCGTCACCAGTTCTCCATCAACCACCGCCTGCACCGCGGTCTCGATGCCGTCGATGCCCGAAATCGCGACCTGGCCGGACATCGCGTTCATGCGCAGCGCTTCGAGCGCGCCGATGGCCATGTCGTCATTGGCGCACCAGATCCCCTGGAACTTCGAGGGGAAGCGCGTCAGCCAAGTATTGACGATGTCATAGGCCTTGGAAGCCTGCCAGTCGCCGACCTGGTAGTCGAGGAGCTCGACGTCGGGCGCGGCCTTGACCGCTTCCTCGAGGCCGGCGCGACGCTGGATCGCGACCGTGTTCGACAGGATGCCGCCAAGCGCCAGCAGGCCGCCCTTGCCGCCCATGGCCTCAATGACCTTCTCCGCAGTCACACGGCCATACTGTTCGCCGTTGAAGCTCATATGGGCCACGTAATTGGGCCCGACATCCCACGGGTGCAGATCAGCAGGCTTGTTCCACTGGGTAAAGACGTGGGCACCGGCATCGACGCAGGCTTCGACGATCGGGCGCGCGTCGGCAGCATCATTGGGGTCGACATTGACCACCGCGTTGCCGCCTGTGCGTGCCAGGATGCCGCGGATGTCGGCCACGCCCTTTTCACTGTCGCCCTCGGTGACGAGCGTCACATAGTCGAGGCCGACGGATTTGGCATAGGCTTCGCCGCCGGCATTCCAAGCAGCATGATAGGGATTGGAAAGCGAACGGATGGAATTTACCAGAAGCGGCTTTTCAGCGCCTTGCGCGAAAACCTGGCGTGCGAACGGAACCGTGGCCAGCACGCCCGCCGATGCGAGCGAGCCCAAGAATGCGCGACGAGTCGGCGCGAGACGAGAAAGCGGTGTCATGATATCCTCCCAAATGGCACTTGACTTGCTATTCATTGTGCATGACTAACTATGCATAGTCATTTATAAGCGTCAACGGGAAATTTCCGGGAGTCGATTTTTGGCAGGCAAAGTAAGCAAGTACGGCTTGATGCCGCCGCTTCTGGATGTCGGCAAACGGTCGGCATCACGTGGCGAATATCTGGAATACGACGCGAAACGGATGATCAACAGCCACAGCATGCCATCTGCCACCGAGGCGCGCTTCATTCGTGGTCCCGGAAGCATCCGCCACCGGCACGGGGCGGTTACGGATCAGTTGCAAACGCTGTTGGCGTTCGGATATGCAGGTACGGTAGACAGGGGTCGCGGGTCACCGGAGGCGCAAGCGTTGCGAGCGTCCTCCGCTGCCAACCAACGCGACTGAACCCAATTTGAGGAGAACCCATTTGCGGAAACGATACGCATCATCGACCGATGTTGCCAGGCGTGCCGGCGTTTCGCAATCGACGGTCTCCCGGACGTTTCGCGGCGACATCCATGTCTCGAACGAGGTTCGGGCCCGGGTGGAGGCGGCGGCCGAGGAACTCGGTTACAGACCCAACCTTCTCCCCCGGATCATGCTGACCCAGCAATCCAAGATTGTGGCGCTCGTTTTTGGCGGGTTGCACAACCCCTTCTATTCCCGCGTGCTGGAACATTTTACCGAACGACTGCAGGAAATCGGCTGTCAGGTGATGCTGTGCCACGTCGATAGCGACGATGCGCTTGATGCCGTCGTGCCACGTCTTTCCGGTTATCGCGTCGATGCCGTGGTCTCGGCGCTTTCGGTGATGACGGAGGCCGCCTCGCGGCAACTGACAGATCTCGGCGTGCCGGTGATCTCGTTCAACACCCATCTGCGCCGCAAGGGCCTCTACACCATAAGCTGTGACAATGTTCTGGCCGGCAGGCAGGTGGCCCGACATCTGATTGAGCAGGGCGCATCCCGGCTCGGCTACATGGGCGGACCGACCAACAACCCGGCCAATGCCGATCGCTGCCGCGGCTTTGCCGAAGAGGCTCAGAAGCAAGGCTTCAATCCGGTGATATCGAATGACGAATTCAGCTTCGCGGGCGGCGCGCGCCAGGCCCTCCGGGTGTTCGCCAGCGAGAACCCGCCGGACGGCGTATTCTGCGGAGACGATCTGATCGCCATGGGCGCGATCGATGCGCTCTGGAAAACGCCGACGCTTCACGCTCCGGCGACATTGCGGATTGTCGGTTTCGACGATATTCCGCAGGCCACGTGGGCGCCCTACGACCTTTCCACCATGCGCCAGGACGAGGAAAATATGGTCGCCTGCGCGATCTCGATACTCGAAAATTTGTATTCCGATGTGCCCATGCCAGAATCCGGCGAGTTTCCGGTTCTCGGAGAACTGGTCGTACGCTCTTCATCCGCTTCGGGCCTGTTGCTACCGCCGCTCACAGGCGGTATCAACTCAAGGCGCAATTGATCCAGCGGACTCGTCGTGGAATGGATCGTCCAGCAGCCAGCAGTCCTCGACCATTCGTAGGCTAAGAGGAAACCGGAAATAGAGCCACACAGCGTGGGCAATGACTTCAGGGGGAAGCGATGCGGCGAAATCGTGGATCACGGTCTGTCATAACCCGTAATTCGCGCACCAAGTACCACATTCCGTGAAGTTGACGATTCCCACCAGGCCCTTCTCGGCTAGGCAAAGTTAATGTGACAACACCCGTCTTTCGGCCTTCAATCGATTTTTTGCAACAGAGCCTCCATGCGAACGCCATTACAGAAAACGTGAAAGCTTGCGGGATCGGCATCCAGCGAAACCTCCTGGTCGCGCAGTTCGGGACCAGCCCGGTCTGTGCGCACCACCGCGTCGTTTCCGTCATCCAGCACAACGTGGACCAGGGTGTCGGACCCGAGCTGCTCCAGGAGACGAACCTTGCCGTGCCATCGCCCTTGTCCTGTCACGATGCGCAGGTCTTCGGGACGCACGCCCAGAAGGTCGCCACCTGCCTCTTTAGCCTGTTCGTCTTGGAAAAAATTGATCCTGGGCGATCCGATGAAACCGGCAACGAACGGTGTCGCCGGGCGATCGTAAAGGTCGAGCGGACTGCCGACCTGTTCGATACTGCCGGCGTTCATCACCACGATCTGGTCGGCCATGGTCATTGCCTCGACCTGATCATGTGTCACATAGATCATGGTCGCATCGATCTCGCGATGCAATTCCATCAGTTCGACGCGCATCTGGCTGCGCAGCGCGGCGTCGAGATTGGATAGCGGCTCGTCGAATAGAAAGATATCAGGATCGCGCACGATCGACCGCCCGATCGCGACCCGCTGGCGCTGTCCGCCCGAAAGTTCGGCAGGTTTACGGTCCAGAAGCGGCTCAAGCTGCAGGATACGCGCCGCGCGCGCCACCTTTTCATCGATTTCGGCTTTCGGGGTCTTGGCCAGGCGCAGCCCGAAGCTGACATTGTCGCGCACGGTCATGTGCGGATAGAGCGCATAAGATTGGAACACCATGGCGATGCCGCGTTTAGAAGGCGCCAGCTCCGTCACATCACGGCCACCGATTTCAAGCCGGCCTTCGCTAAACTTTTCCAAGCCTGCAACCATCCTGAGCAGTGTGGACTTGCCACAGCCGGACGGCCCGATAAGCACTGTGAAAGATCCGTCCTCGATCTCAAGTGAGAGATCGGGGATGACCACGCTTGCTCCGAACGCCTTCTTCGCGTTTTTGAGACTGACATGTGACATGGAAACTGCTCCCTCTGACCCGTATTCAGAAATCGGCGACGCGCTCGGGCCCGATCCCGGTGACGAGCATCATCTCGGAGAAAGCCCGTTCGGTCAGGCGGGCCCGAAGTGCCGCGTGATCAGGATCGTTCCACAGGTCAACAAACTCGTCGGGGTCCGTCTCAAGGTCGAAAAGCTCGCCCTCACCGACATCGTGATAGATGTTCAGCTTATAGCGCCCGTCGAAATACATGCTCCCGCGCGATCCGCGACTGCCCGGGAAGCTGATCGCATCCCAGAATTCGCTCAGAACGCGATCCTTGTGGGTATTGAGCGGCGCTTTCCCGGTCAGCAGCGGGAACAACGACTTGCCCTGATCCTGATACATCCGCGGTACTTTAGCCGCATCGCAGAGGGTCGCAGGCAGATCAACCAGTTCAACCAGCGCATCCGAAATGCCTGCAACCGTGCGTCCAGGCCACGAAATCAACATCGGCACATGCACCAGCCCCTCGTAAAAGCGGCATCCCTTGTAGAGGAGTCCGTGGTCGCCCAGCATCTCACCGTGGTCGGACATGAACAGAACCAGCGTATCGCGGTCCTGCCCGGTTTCCTTAAGCGTCCGGAGAAGCGCGCCCACCATGTCGTCGATCAGTTCGATCATCGCGAAATAGGCGACCTTGATCTTGCGAGCATCATAGCTGTCGGGCGGCGTGTCGTGGCTTTCGCGCCCTTCCGGCACCGCGGTACCGGCACCGGTTTGCGGAACGATGCGCGGATCGACCGGGTTCACTGTCTGCTGATCCACGTCGCGGAACCGCTTGTGGTGCTCCAGGTCGCTCTCGCGGAACGCCGGCATCGGCACGGCGGCCGGATCGATGCGGTCGACATATTCGGCCGGCGGATCGAACGGTGGATGCGGATCGAACAGGTTGATCGACAGGAACCAGGGCTTGTCCTTGTGGGCGTTGATGAACCGGCGTGCACGCTCGCCCGCCCAGGTGGTCTGGTGATACTCGCTCGGCACGCCCTCTGTCAGCGCCTCGCCGACGAACGAGTAGGCTTCATCGGGATCGACGCCCCGCTCGATCAGCCAGTTGTGATAATCATGAGCCTTCTTTACCTCCGGCGTGGCGTGCTTTTCGGGGTAAGGATACTGGCTCCAGTAAAACTCTTCATAGCCGTCATCGGCGCGTTTTTCGATTCGGTTCTGGGCCGCGGCAAGATGCAGCTTGCCGATAAGTCCGGTGTGATAGCCGGCATCGCGGAACACGTGCGGCAACAGTTCCAGCCCGTCAGGAAAGGCATCGCAGCCATTGCGCTGCACCTTGTGAGCTGCGGGATACATGCCGGTCAGAAAGGTTGCGCGGCTCGGCGTGCAGATCGGGCTTTGCGTGTAGGTATTGCGGAAAGCGACGCCATCCTTCCCGAGACTGTCGATATTCGGCGTCCGCAGTCCCTTGAAGCCAAGCGCCGAGATCGTGTCCCAGCGCTGCTGGTCGGTGCAGATCCAGAGGATATTTGGTTGTGTCATGAACGGTCTCTCCTTGGTTCCCCGCCAGCGGCGGGGAAGAAAGTTGCATTTGGATTCTGGATCTGGCGAAGGCCCTATCAGGGCAGCAGGCGCGCCCGTCGGAAGGTCCGTTCCATGTCACTATTGGCGGCATTGAGCGCGTCTTCGGCACTGGATTGGCCGGTGACGACTTCCTGCAGCGCGATGCCGACACGATCGGCCGCGGGACGGAATTCGGCGATCGGCAATCGGTAGAACGGATCGGCCGCCGCGAGCGTATCCCGATAGGCCTGCGTGAAGCTGCCAGCGCCGAAGTCGTAGCCGTGGCTCTCGATGAAGGCTGGGTCTTCCCACACCGAATTGCGGGTAACCGCAACGAAGGACGAGTTGCTGGCGATATCGAGCATATTGTCAGTGCCGGTCGCCCAGATCAGGAAGGCCGCGGCGGCTTCCTTATTGCGCGAGGCGGCGTTGACGCCATAGGCCTGGCTGGTGAACGGCGCGAAAGTGCCTGCCGGACCGCCCGGAGGAACGGCAAAACCGAGCTTGCCCGATACCTTGGACAATTCGGGATCGAGGATGCGGCCCGCAAGCGGCGCGCCCTCGATCGTCATGGCGATATTGCCCTGCTGCATGGCGATGACAACCTCGTCATAGCTGGCGGAGACCGATCCGGGTATCGCATGCTCGTTCATCAGTTCGGCATAATATTCAGCCGCCTCGATGGCCTCGGGCGAGTTGATCGCGGGGGTCAGGTCGTCCGGCCATGAGGTGACATAGGAGCCGCCCATGCCCTTGAGGATCTGGGTCCAGTACCAGATGTTTTCCGAGGTCGAGGGTTTGCCGCGCATGGCGGTGCAGGTGATGTCCACCTTCTCCTCGATCGTCCGGCACTGCTCCATCATTTCCGCGAATGTCTCGGGCGGACCGTCCAGCCCGGCCTCCTCGAAGATATCCGGACGCCAGTAGAGCATCTGCGTTGCCGCGAAATGGGGCAATGCATAGATTTCGCCGTCAATGGTATTGGCTTCGATGGTGGCCGGCAGGAAGTCGTCGATATCGACATCGCCGGCAGCCTCAATGTAGGGGTTCAGCGGCTCTAGCAGCCCTGCCGGCGCAAAGCGCACGACCTCGGAGGCTTCCACGAATACCAGGTCATAGGCCGGCGAGCGCGACGACAACTCGACCGTGACCTTCTGAATGCCCTGCGTCAGCGAAAAAAGATCGAACTGGACTTCCGCCCCCGTCATTTCGGTGAATTCCGCGGCACGCTTCTGCAGCTCGATTTCCCAGGGCTGCTGGGTGCCCAGAACGCGCAGGGTGACGCCTTCGAATGGCTTGTCCTGCGCTGCGGCCCCTCCGGCGCTGGCCGCCAATACGGCAATGGCTGCAATTGCTGTTAGCTGTTTCATGATAGTCCTCCCTTTTGGATAATGATGAAAAATGCTCTCAGTCGAGCGATGGTCACTCTTCCTCCTGCGCGATTGCGCCCTCATCCCTTCACGCCTCCGGCCGTGGTCTGGACGAGATATTTGCGAATGAGCACGGCGAAGCACAGAACAGGCAGCAGTATCAGCGTGCCCGCTGCGGCAACCTTGCCCCACTCGGTCCCCTCGTAAGCCATGTAATTGAGGATGGAGACGGCTGCGGTTCGCGCCTCGACCCGCGTCAGGATCAGGGCGAACAGGAACTCGTTCCAAGCGAAGATGAACACAAGGATCGCGGTCGATGCGATGCCGGGCGCCGCCAGCGGGATCGCAATCCTGGTCAGCACCTGAAAACGGTTGGCGCCGTCGACGATGCCGGCCTCCTCGATCTCGCGCGGCACCGCATCGAAGAACGGGATCACGATCCAGATCGCGAGAGGGATGGTGAAAACCGAATTGATCAGGATCAGACCGGAATATGTGTCGATCAGCCCCACCTGGCTGTAGGCCATGTAGTATGGGATGACGTAGATCATCCCCGGCGCGGCGCGAACGATCAGAACCCAGGACAGCAGCCCCGCACGCCGTCCGCCGGTCAGATGAGACAGGCCGTAGGCTGCCGGCACCGCGAACAGGATCGATATCAGCACCGTGCCGGAGGAGACGATGATAGAGTTCATGAATGCATGCGTGAAGGCCTGGTCGGTCAACACCGCCGCATAATTGGCAAGGGTAAGCGAGGCGATCAGACGCGGGGGCTGGCTGAAAATCTCGAGCTGCGACTTGAACGATGTCGACAGCATCCAGATCACCGGCGCCAGCAGGAACAGGGCGAAGATATAGGTAACTGCGTAGCAGAAGATCTTTTCGGGGCGGCTCAGATGCATATCAGGCGCCTTTCGAAGTGGATTTGGCGATCTGCACCAGGAACGGCGTGCACAGCGTCATCATGACCAGAAAGAACATCACGATGATCGAGGCCGCGTAGTCGATCTGCAAATAATCGAAGCCGGTGACATAGGCGTAGAAGTTGATCGGTGATGTCGCCCCGGCAGGTCCGCCCCCGGTCAGCACGAAAATGATCGGGAAAATCGCGAGCGCCTCGAGAATGCGGAACACCATGACGGTTCTGATGATCGGCATGATTGTCGGCACCGAAATGAAACGATGGCACTGCATCCATGTCGCGCCGTCGATCGTGGCGGATTCGTATTGATCCTTGCTGATGGTTTCGAGGCCGGACAGGAGCAACAATGCCACGAAGGGCGTGCCGACCCAGGTTGAGGCCGCGATCACCACCCCAAGCGCCGTGAGCGGCATGCTGAGCAGATCCGCCTCCAGGCTCGCGCCGGTGAGCGCCGCCAGATAGCTCAGTCCGCCGGCGCCGGGAATGACGAAGAGCTTCCAGACCAGGCCGCTGACCGCCGGCGGAATCACAGCAGGCAGCAGGAACAGCAGCCGCATCCAGCGCGTACCCGTCAGCTTTTCGCGCAGCGCGATGGCAAGCGTCAGACCGAACAAAATCTGCAGGGCGACCGGAATGAAAATCAGCGCCGCCGTTACCTTGAGCGAATTGAGAAATCGCGAGTCGGAAAACAGGGAGATGTAATTATAGAAGCCCTGATATTCGGGCGCCGCGCCTGAGGTGACGTCCAGATAGAACAGGCTGATAATGAAGGTGATGATCAGCGGCACGACCGTGATCGTCCCCAGAAGCAGGAACGTCGGGGCGACATAGGCACCGTAACCGTTAAATCCACGTGTAGTCATCTTTTCCTCCCTTGCTCGAAACTTGACGCAACGACCACGTCAGGTCCAATATCCATTTCAGATGCATCATTACAAATTTGCATAGTGGGCTCCATGAATGAATTTTTGAGATTCCTCGCAGTAGCCGATATCGGCAACGTCTCGCGTGCGGCTGAGACTCTGAATCTGTCGCAACCAGCCCTTTCTCGGTCAATTTTTCTGCTTGAGCGGCGTTTTCGCACCACACTCTTTGTCCGGCGGAACGGAAAGATGGAACTGACCGGCGCCGGTCGTATTCTTTACGACCATGCAAGTCGTGCATTGAACTTGTTGCATAGCGCGGAAGAGAGAATCGATTATGAAGGGGTCGGCGGCTCACTTTCGCTCAGCATATGCGCCGGCGACTCTTGGGGTAACGCGATCTTGCCCGCCATTGTCGCCGCGTTTACCAGGGCCCATCCTGAGATCGACGTCAGACTTGACATCGTCGGCAGCGACGAGCGCATGGCCGGGCTTTCGGCCGGAAATTACGAGCTATCTTATGGCATATTGTTGCCGCGCCACGAGGCGACCGGAAAGCTGCGGTTCAAGCCGATGATGGAAGCGCCTTATATCGTCTACGCATCGCAGAAGCACCCGCTGCGCGCGCTGGGGCGCTCGCCTACGGCCGAGGAGCTTCTGTCCTGTGGTTGGCTGAAACATAAGTTCGAATACGATCACGATCCGGCCAGATGGCAAAGCATCGGCCGGCGCTATGCCCTCAGCACAAACACGACGCTGAGCTCCCTGGAGCTTATCAGGCAGACGGAACTGCTGATGTCAACATCCGAGATAAATGCCGCTCTGTTCGCGCGCCATGGGGTGACGATGCTATGTCCCGACCCTGAAACATACCGCCATATATCGGGTCTGCACACACTGGCGGAGGTTGAGCTCGGGCAGGCGGCCAAGCTGTTCAAGAACTGGTGCGAGAAGCAGTTTATCGAGACTGTTTCAGACCACTTCACCGGACCGTTACAGAAGCACTATTAACTCAGAGGTTAAGTTCCAGTTTTTGATGGTTGGGTTTAGGTTGATTTTTTGGCTCGAGCCCGCTGCTTGCAGATGAACTCGGTCGATGTAGACGCCCAAGTTCTTTTGCTGCTGCTTAGGATGGGAATCTGTAATTGGGGTCGGTTTCGGCTGGGGGCAGAGTGACACCCTAGGCTTTTCCGCTCATGAGTTAGGTATATTCCCCGGCCAGCAGGAATTTGCGGCGAGCTAAGTCAGGTGTAAGCGGCAAACCGAGCCCGTTCAGGCGTGGTAATTCCACGGCATAAGCGCTTCGATTCCACTGCTTGGCCAACCGTTGGCGATGCGCTCGAGGGTCTGGGTAAGCCAGCTATTCGGATCGACATTGTTCATTTTTGCCGTCTGCAGCAGCGTGGCGATCGTTGCCCAGCTTCTTCCGCCGCCGTCGCTGCCGGCAAACAGTGAATTCTTCCGCGTTATGGCCTGCGGCCGGGTTGCCCGTTCAACGATGTTCGAGTCGAGCTCGACGCGGCCATCGGTCAGCAAGCGCTCAAAGATGGCGCGGCGCGCAGTCGGTGATGTCAGGTTAACCGCAGCTGAAAGATTTGCAGATATCTAGCGGTCATGAGCCAAAGTCCTGTCAGCTACAAGCGCCATCGTTTCCCATCATCTGTGATCGCCCATGCGGTCTGGCTGTATTTCCGGTTTCCACTGAGCCTGCGTCTGGTAGAGGAGATGCTGTTGGAGCGCGGTATCATCGTTTCCTATGAGACGATCCGCTGCTGGGCAAAGAAGTTCGGGCCAGTCTATGCTCGCCGTCTGCGTCGCAAAGCGCCGAACCCAACGGATGTATGGCATCTGGACGAGGTCGTGGTGACAATCGGCGGCCGCAAACACTGGCTCTGGCGGGCCGTCGACCAGGACGGCTATGTGCTCGACGAGATCGTCCAGGTACGCCGGAACACCAAGGCTGCCAAGCGTCTTTTGACCCGGCTGATGTCGAAGCAGGGAGGCGTACCCAAGCGCATCGTCACAGACAAGCTTGGCTCCTATGGTGCTGCGAGGCGCCAGATCATGCCGGCGGTCGAGCATCGATCGCACAAGGGGCTGAACAATCGAGCCGAAAACTCGCACCTGCCGCTGCGAAAACGGGAGCGGGTGATGCAGCGGTTCCGTTCGGCAGGCGCAGTGCAACGTTTCACCAGCGTCTTCTCCGCAGTCCGAAATCTCTTCGTCCCAACCCACCTGAAAAAGACCGCCATCGACGTCCACCTGCATCGTCTCAGGGCGCTCGCACATTGGAAGGCATGGCCGGGATCGCCGCATGATCACTTCGAGCCGGTCGAATCCCAACTCGCCTCCGTTAACCTGACATCACCATCGAAGGGTTGGTCTGGCGAAGCGCTGTCGATCTTTAATGCGGCCGGAATCGCAAATATTATCTGGACGTTCGTTGTCTTCCTCCCAAGTCTTTTAAAATTACAAGATGGAACCGGGCCTGTCCGGATCGCTTGCACAAGGTGTTTGAAAATGCGCTTCATAATTCATGGTGTGGGTGCCATCGGCGGCACGATTGCGGTCTCGCTTGCTTCGGCCAGTCAGAAGGTCATCGGGATCGCGCGCGGCGAGCAGCTAAAGGCGATCAAAGCGAAGGGGCTGACATTGCGGACTCCCAGGGGAACCGAGACCTGTCACTTCGAATGCGTGGAATCGCCGAGCGCGATCGCGCTTCTTCCTGACGATGTGGTGCTGGTCTGTACGAAGACCCAACACATGGGTGCAGTGATCGAGCAACTCGCGGCGGCTGGCCTTCAGGACCAGTCGATCTTCTGCTTCCAGAACGGTGTCGAGAACGAACGCACCGCTTTGCGGCGTTTTGCCAATGTACATGGCGTGAGCGTCATACTGCCGGCGGACTATGTCACGCCTGGCGAGATCCTCGCCTTCGGATCACCTCACTCCGGCTATTTCTATCTTGGCCGGTATCCGCAAGGTTTCGACAGTGTCGATGAAGCCGTCGCGCAGGCGCTCACGGCGTCAGGCCTGCCAGCCTTTGTGGTTCCGGACGTGATGAAGAACAAATATGGAAAGCTGCTCTTAAACCTTCACAACATCGTCGAGGCCGCATGCGCCGACCAGGGCGATATCGCGCCAATCGTCGACCTTCTCCGCGAAGAGGCAGAGGTGGTTTTCGCCGCTTCGGGCGTGCAATGGCAGAGCGTCGGTGAAACCGATCCCAACCGTGGAAGGCTGATGAAGATGGCATCGATCGCAGGTTTCAGCCGTGCGGGGAGCTCCTCCATGCAAAGCCTTGCCCGCTCCACGGGATCTATCGAGACCGATTATCTCAACGGTGAAGTCGTTCTACTGGGGCGGCTGCATGGTGTCCCCACTCCTGCCAATACCTGGTTCTGCGAACTCGCTGCCCGCATGGTACGAGAAAAACTGCGGCCCGGAACGATTCCGCTGGACGAGGTCAAGCGGGCGCTGTCTCTCGCTTAGAGTATCGGGTTTGATCAACATCTGTGTGCAGCCGGTGGTCGAAGGCACCCAATGACAGAAGGTGCAAGAGCGGCTTCATTATGTGATCGAACGGACCTGTTCCACCGGCTGCTCCTAACGCAAAAAGCGTCGCAAATATCCTAACATATCAAACAAATCCTCCAGCCCTGAAAAGTAAAGGGAATTTTCGTCGCGAAACTCGCTCTCAAAAGTCGAAGTTTCGCGACAGACATTTGCGATAGATTTAAGCTGCGAGTGACATGCCCTCGGCCTTACGCTCCACGAGCGCCCAAATGTGGCCGAACGGATCGAAGACCGAGGCCACGCGGCGGCCTATCACGTCAGTCTGGATTTCGTCTCGGATCACAGCTCCGGCTGAAAGGGCGCGCTGCATTACACCTTCAATGTTGCCAACCATGAGCTGGAAAATCGTGCTGACCGCCCCTGGTTCTTTCGGAAAGAAAGGGCCACCGTAGGATGGAGACTTTTCGCGATTGGGATTAGAGCCGGCGACCCACACAGGCAGGTTCCCGAACCGCATTTCGACAGCCGCCAGAGCGCCATCGATGTCATTGGTGTTCTCTTCCTGCGCACCAAAGGCGGCGGCATAGAAATTAGCGGCCTCTCTCCCGCCCATGTTCAACAAACAAAGAAAGTTCGACGATGATATCTGCGGACATCTTGGCTCCTCGCTCTATCTGAATCACCTCTCCACCATACCGCAAACTTTGCCGAACCACTGGCATCGGACGAGAGGCCGCCAAATTCAGGATTCACAACCATTTCGCCGAGGGCAGATGACCGGTTTGGGCTCATAAGCAGACGTCTGACCGCGAGAGCCCCGAACGTCCTATATGGGGGCGCATATCCGCGCTAAGTTGGTCCTCGGCTTTCGCTATCCTGATCAGCTAATGTGATTGGGACTGCCCACGCCGATTCGGCTCCTTATTGCTTTTGCCTGTAGCGGGATGGGACGCCGCCTGTTGCACGGCGAAACATTACAGCGAATGAGGCGGAACTGTCATAGCCGAGGTCGAATGCAATGCGGGTCACCTGGTGACCTGCTGATAGCCGGGAAATGGCTGCCAGTACACAAGCCCTGCTACGCCATTCCACGAAGCTCAGGCCGGTGCCTGCGCGAAACACCCGGGTGAAATTGCGCCTGCTCATATTCAGGGCTGCACACCAGTCGTCTAGTTTTGCGTGGACATTCGGCGCAGCGCTGAAAGCCATGCAGTGGTTCCTCAACGGGCCGGCCGGCGGCAATGGAAGCGTCAGAGGAACAATCGGCTGGCTTGCGATTTCCAGCAATACCAATGCAGACATCAGTCTGCGCCTGTTATCTCCAGTCCCGTTCGTCTCCGCAAGCGCATCAAGTAAGGCCCTGAGAAGCGTTCCCACTTCAAGAACAACGCAATGTCGAGGCATCTGAGGCAAGAGCGCGGGCTTCAGGTAGAGACTGCGCATATTCACCTCGCCAACCATCGTGACTTCGTGTGGTGTCTCATCCGGAATCCAGAGCGCTGCATCGGGTGGCATCATCCACAGGCCAGACTGTGTGGTCACGATCGCGGTTCCAGTCAGTCCGTAGAGGAGTTGCGAGCGTTCATGACGATGCTCTTCCAAATGGCTGCCATCGGCATATCGCCGTCCGAGAGCAATAATATCCTCTGGTCCGGTAATGTCTTCGGTCATGGCTCACTCGCGATGTTTTTTGGCTCATGATAGATATCATTGCAAAACGGGCACGGGCAAGAACACTGGGAACCAACGGGAGTTTCCAATGTCCAGTCAAACCACGGTCTCCGTACGGAGACATGATGAAGGCCAGCTCCGGTTTTCCGGTATCGCCACCTCTCACTTTCTGAACGATCTGATGCAGGCTTTGCTGATCGCAAGCTATCCGCTATTGCGCACGGAGCTTTCCCTCGACTTTCTGCAGATCGGCATGCTCAGCCTGACTTATCAGGTCACAGCTTCGGTACTTCAACCGATTGTCGGCGCGCTGACGGATCGTCGTGCGCAGCGATGGAGCCTCGCTTTCGGAATGGCGCTGAGCGGCGTTGGCATCCTCATGCTCGGGTTGGCCGGGAGTTACATCCATCTCCTGATTTCCAGCCTGTTCCTCGGCCTCGGGTCTGCGGTCTTTCATCCCGAAGCGGCTCGGCTTGCGCGCAAATGGGCACGCGAAAAAGTTGGCCTGGGCCAATCACTCTTCCAGCTCGGTGGCAGTCTCGGCACCATGGCGGGACCATTGCTGACAGCGGCGATCGTACTCCCCTATGGTCAGGGCTCGATCACATGGTTCCTGCTCGTTGCCTTGATCGGCGTATTTCTGACAGTATGGATCACTGCAGCCGAGCCGGATCAGATAACTCATGCAGCGACGCGACCTTTCCGCGTCCCTGCCGGTCAGCAAACATCATCCGTCGCGCATCCGGCAGGTCAACTCGCGCTTCTCTTTGCTCTCGTCTGCGCGAAATACATTTATATCGTTTGCTTCAGTAGCTTCCTGGTTTTCTATCTGGAGGCGGCACTCGGCTTTCCGGCTTCGAAGGGACTTATCGTCCTGTTTGGCTTTCATGCGGCGGTTGCGGGGGGAGGCCTTATAGGTGGCGCCTTCAGCGATCGGCTCGGTACGGCTCGCGTCATAGCCTTTTCGTTTTGGGGGGCAGCGCCCTTCGCACTGGCTTTTCCCTATTTGGGGCAGGTCGGGGCGATAGTGGCCGCAATCACGGCGGCTGCGGTCATTGCCTCGGCCTTTCCCGCGATCATTGTTCACGCCCAAAGTCTTGTGCCGGCACGTATAGGAATGATCTCCGGCCTGTTCTACGGCACGGCTTTCGGTGTCGGCGGCCTCGCCTCTGCCGTATTCGGCTGGCTGGCAGACGCCACCAGCGTCCACGCCATCTTCGTCTGGTCGGCCTGGCTGCCACTGGCCGGTGTCCTGACGGTTCTACTCCGCAATTCCAGGCCCGACGCGGGGTGACGTCTGTAGGTTTCCTGGCTATAAGAGCAAGCGTTGCTCCAATTAATGTCGGCTTTTCCGCGTTCGCCAAATCCAGTCTCATGACCGAATAGGCGGCGCTTTGCGGACCGGCAGAAATGGGGCCGTCTGCTGACTGTCCGATCCTGGTTGAGAGTTCCAGAAAGCCGATGTTCGATCAATGACCTTTTGTTGGCCGTTCGCAGCCGGCCCCTGCGAACGACACAACCGAAACCGTGCTAAAACAACAGATTGGGCAACCACAGGGCAAGTTGGGGCGCGGCCAGCATCAGGGCGATCATTGCCATCAGCGCAATAATGAAGGGAGTGACTCCGATGAAGACGTCGGTCAAATCACCCCTTCCCCGCACGCCATGCACGACATAGCACAGCATGCCGATGGGCGGCGTCAGCACCGAGGTCTCGGCGACCAGCACCATCATCACCCCGAACCAGATCGGGTCATAGCCAAGGCCAACGACGATCGGCGTGACGATCGGGATGGTCAGCACGATCATCGCCAGCGTATCCATGAACATGCCGAGCACCAGATAGACCGCGAGGATGAGCAGCATCGTGGCCAGCGGGCTCCAGTTCAACCCGCGAACAAGATCATTCACCGTGCCCGCCATGCCGGTTGCGCCGATGACGAAGTTCAGCAGGAAGGCCAGCAGCGTGATCAGGATCATCATCGACGAGGTGCGAACCGTGCCGATGAACACCTCGACCATCATCGACCAACTCAACCTTCTGGAAAGCGCCGTCAGCACCAACGAGGCAATCACGCCGATCGACGCGGCCTCGGTCGGCGTCGCCCAGCCTGCATAGATAGACCCGATCACCACGGCAAAGAGCCCGAGCGGTGGGGCGAGATCGGATAGGCTGTGCAGCAAGGCCCTGGCCGTGATGGGCGCACGGTCGCCATCCAGCGACGGCTTGACGACGCACAAAACCAGAATGGTCAGCGAAAAGATCAACGCCAGCACGATGCCGGGGACCAGACCCGCCATGAACAGCCGCGGCACGGAGGTATCCGTCAGAAAGCCGTAGATGATCATGTTGATCGAAGGCGGGATCAGAATACCCAGCGTGCCGCCGGCCGCCAGGCTGCCCAGAAACAGGCGCTCGCTGTAGCCGTGGCGATCGACCTGCGGCATCGCTGTGGTGCCGATGGTCGCGGCCGTGGCGACGCTCGATCCCGATGTCGCGGCAAACAGCGCGCTGGCACCGATATTGGCGTGCATCAGCCCGCCCGGCAGCCAGCCGAGCCAGGCCGAAACGCCGCTATACATCCGGTCGGCGATCCCGGAGCGCAGCAGGATCTCGCCCATCATGATGAACATGGGAATCGCGATCAGGGTGAATTCGATGCTGTGCGACCATGCGATCTCCCCGAAGGCGCGCTGCAGCGGCAGCGGCGTCAGTAGCCAGTCCAGCAGCACCGCCAGCCAACCAAGAACCGCGGCAATCGGCAAGCCGAGGGCGATCAGCAGGAACAGAAGAATTAACGCTATGCCCATGTCAAAGTCTCCGCAGCGCCGATTCCGACGCGCCCAGTTCGGCCGCAAGCGCCTTTTCGCCGCGCACCAGGGCACGCACGAGATCAAACAGCAGCGCGATCAGACAGATCAGAAAGAAGATCAGCCCCGCCAGCCATAGCGCCTGCGGTATCCATAGCGGCGTGGCGAGCGGGGTGCTGGCGCGCGCGCCAAGGCGCAGCGATTCCGCCAGCGTGCCCCAGGCATGAAAAACGACAATGCCGATGATTCCGGCAAAGGCGGCCAGCGCCAGCACGTCCAGCAAGCGCTGCACCCCGGCCGGCATGCGGAGATAGACCAGATCGACGCGGATATGGGCGCGCATGAACAGCGCCTGCGCAAAACCCCAGGCCATGGCAATGGCAAAGGCGTAGCCGGCCAGTTCGTCGACGCCGACGAGGCTGTGGTGAAACAGCCTCCGCGCCAGGATTTCTGCCGTCATCAACCCTGCGGACCCCAGCAGCAGCAAGCCGCTGCCGATGGCCGCGAAACGGGCGAGACGTGCCAGTTTGCGAGAGATAAGGGTGTTTTCCAATCCCCTTACCTCGCCGGCTCGAGCTCGATGTCGACGACCTCGCCGACCGTTTCGTTCCAGCGCTGAACGCAATCGGCGCCGCAAGCCTGCGTGAATTCGGGCATCACATTTTCAGCGACAATCGCGCGAAGACGTTCGTTTTCGGCGGCGGTGAGTTCGACCAGCGTCAGATCGGATTTGGTCAGGTTGCGCGGCGCGGTCGCCTCGGGCTCGCAGCGGTCATCGCCGACCGAGCACCAGATGCCCTGCTGGGTCGCGACACGGGCCATCTCCCAGCCGGCAGGTTCGAGTTTCTCGCGGATCTCCGAGCGCAGGAATTCCTGCACGGCGGGGTCAAGTCCATCCCATGTCGCGGAATTGGCGACGATGAAGTTGACGCCCCAGCCGACCGTGAGGTCGACAAGGTGGGTCGCGACATCGGTCCACTTGGCGTTATTGCCGGAATTGGAGCCGGTAAAGGCGCAATCGATCACGCCGCGCTGCAAGGCGGGCACGACTTCGTTGAAGGCCATGGTCACGGGTGTGGCGCCGAGCGCGGCCGTCAGCGATGAGGTCGTGGTCGAAAACACGCGAACCTTCTTGCCGGTCAGGTCATCCAGGCTCGTAACCGGAGTGGCGCACCACAGCACCTGCGCGCCCGTCGGCCAGAAGCCGAGCGGCACCACGTCCAGGCGTTCGCGATAACGTTCCTCAAGCACCGGGCGGTAGACTTCGATGACCTGCTGCAACGTGTCGATATCCTGTGCCAGCCCGGCAAGGTCGATCGAGTCGTTTTCGGCCAGTTCGCCGGAAATCAGCGTCGTGCTGCCCGCAATGATATCGGCAACGCCAGAGGCGGCAAGCCGCATCAACTCGGGGCCCTTGACGCCCAGGTCGGTCATGCTGACGGCGTCGGCAGTGACCTGACCGTTGCTGTCGGCAGGAATGGTTTCATTCCAGAACGGCTGCAGAACATTGGTCCAGTTCGGCGAGTTGACGGGCGAACCGATGACAGACAGTTCCGTTTTCGGCAGATCCTGTGCAAAGCCTGCAAGAGGCAGCAGCCCGACAATGGCTGCGGCGGCGACAAACTTGTGGGATGTATGCATGTGGGTTCTCTCTCTGTTGGTCTGAGGGCGGCCTCGCCGAAGCAAGGCCGATTTGGCGGCTTATCGCGCCGCTTCTTTCATCTTGCCGTGGGACAGCCCACGGTCAGGTGGAGCAATATTGAGCCGCACCATGTCGCGCAGCAATTGAACGATGGCCATCGAGCTTTCGCCTTCCGCGCCGTCGACGATGAAACGCGAGGTGCAGTAGCGCATTTCCCAGCCGCCGGCATCGAGGCAGGCGCGGATCACGCGTTCTTCGGTCTTGGGGTCCTGAACCAGTTCCTTGTCCTTCAACAGGAAGCCCAGCATCGCCGCGACGCCGTAGGCGCCCCAGTTCGAGATCGAGGCGGGCAGGAAGATATCCGTCGCCGTCACCGTGATCGCGCCGCCCGGCTCGTCAGTCTGGGTTTCGCGACCATAGGGATGAAAGTCCTGCATGAAGGAATGGATACGGCCGAAGCCGATCTCATTGCCATTGTCGCCGATGCCGATGCTCAGCACATTCTGGGCCGCGGCCTGATCGAACAACGGCGCGATGTTGACGCAGTTCTTGGGCGCCACGCCCGTCGAATAATGCACGATGCCGCTTTCGTTCGGGCCCAGTCGCTCGATCGCGATGATCGCCTTCGGCTGCATCTTTGCAAGAAGCTCGCTCGCCCAGCCGTCGATCTCTGCCTGGTCCTCCGGCGCCGTCACCTGCGCTGCCCCCATCCGGCGGCCCTTGGCCAGATCATAGTCACGCACCATTAGACCCGCCGCCTCTGACGAGGCCTTGATTGGCGGGGCGTGACAGACTTCCGAAACATAGACCGGCACGGCCTTCAGCCCCCAATACAGCGCGCGGGCAAGCGAAACGGCGCCGGGCGGGCCGTCGCTTTCGCCATGGGGCACTTCGGGCATATAACCCGCGCCGGTCACGATCAGCACGACATCGCCTTCACCGACATGCTCGACGAGTGCCTCGGCAGCGCGCGCGGTGATCGGACGACCGCCGCCCTCGCGTCGCGCCTCGTTGTAGATCGGCGCAATGATATTGTGGTTCATGCCGCGGTTGCGCATTTCGACAGTCACCAGGCGGTCGACATATTCACCAATGATATCCGGCACAGTGCTTCCTTCTTATTGTTCAGCAGTACTTTGCGCTGATCGTAGTGAAGCGCTGCGCGGTGTGGCGAATCGAATTTTGGAATACAGCATCAGGAAATGTTATGCCATTGCTGAAAACGTTCATTCATGTTTGCCTGCATTGGGGCCATTTCCGGTTCAAGGAGACGAGGTTGCGATCGCTCAATCACCGCCAGATGCTGGCCTTTCGCGCCGTGATGCTCAGCGGCAGCATGACGGCCGCTGGCCGCATCCTGCACATCAGCCAGCCGGCTGTGACCCGGTTGGTGCGCGACCTGGAAGCCGATCTCGGTATCACCCTGTTCGCCCGCAAATGGTCGAGCGTCCGCCCGACCACCGAAGCCGTCGCGCTGTTCCGCGAGGTGGAAAAATACTTTGATGCCATGGAGCGCATTCGCGACAATGCCCGGCAAATGCGCGAGCAGCAGGATGGACGGTTGAGGATTGCCGCCATGTCGACGCTTTCGTCCGGTGCCTTGCCCGAGGCCATCAGGCGGTTTCGGGTCAGGCAGCACGAAACCGATTTCTTCATCCATTCCGATAATTCGGTGCATATCCTGGACGCCCTGCAGCGCGACGAATTTTCGGTGGGCCTGTGTCGCGTGCCGCCGGAGCGCACGGATATCGACCATCTGGAGATGCCCGTTTCATCAGCGATCTGCCTGCTGCCGAGAGAGCATGAACTGGTGGCAAAGGACATTGTCACCGTCGAGGACCTCGCCAGGCAGCCGTTCATTTCGCTCGGCGTGAGCAGCCTGCTTCGGATGCAGATCGAAGCCGCGATGGAGGCTGCGGGCATTCAACCCGGCAGGACGGTGCAGACGCTCTATTCCAACACCGTTCCAAGCTACGTTTCCGCCGGGCTCGGCATTTCTGTCGCCGATATCTTCTCCGTCATGGCGATCGACCTGGAAAAGATCGCTGTGAAGCCGTTCGCGCCGGAGATCGAGTTTCGCTTCTCCGCTATCTTTCCGCCGATTGCCAAGACACAGGGAGCGGAGCTGTTTTCACAAGTGTTCTTCGACGTCGTCAAAGATCAGATCGCAGACGTCGAAAATCTGTTCCGGAATTAGGCGTTTGATCCCAGAGTTTGATGGTGCGATGTTTTCCATGGAATGGAAGGAAGCACTATGGGGCAGATACGTCACGGCAGCGCCACGACCACGCACGCAGTCCGAGCTGCAATATCAGGATCGCTGAGAGGCCGTTCTATCAGGACTCAAAGTCGATAAAATCGACGATCCTGCCATCGCGGAGCGTGAAGATGGCAATGAACTTGCCTTCGGCTTTCGTTCCGTCTCGAAACTGGATGTCATCCACCCGTTCGTGGCTGACTACCGGTCCGCGCGCCCACGTCGTGCCGGGCGTAACGGTCATGTCAACGCTGGTCGCGCGGTCCATCGTGACTGCAAAGTCTGGCTGGCTGAAATCTGGTGTCCTCCCGATCTTCCCGAAAGTGAACCTGAAATCATCCGCGAGATAGGCTATGGCCTTGGCGTGGTCTTTCGCATTCCACGCGGCGATGAAGGCATCGATCGTCGCGATGTTGGCCGTTTCTTCGGCGGTCAGCGATATCATGTTGTTTCCGTTTCAAATCTATCATGGGAGATGGCTGCCGATCCAGGAAATAAAAGGAGAGTCTCCCGGAGAGTTGTCATGCTGCATCAGTTGCAAACAGCTCAAGCCTGCTGAACGGGCCGCCAATTTCCATTTGCCGACCTGCGGTCGCGAGCGGACCGATCGCTACGGATTGAAAGCCGATCTGCTCGATCAGACCTGACACAGCCGAGACGGCGTCCGGGTCGTCGCCAGCGACGAACAGGACACGTCTGAAACCTGTCGGCACCGGTGCGAACATCGTTGCAAAAGGAAGCGTATTGAACGCTTTGACGACGCGAGCGGAGGGCGCCAAACGGGTAACGATCTCGCTTCCGGAATCGCCTTCAAGGTTGTCGACCTGAATATCGGGGATGATGCTCAGGATGATGTTCGTGGCATCGACGACGATACGCCCGCCCCAATCGATATCCTTGCGCAGAACGTCTCGGACGTTCCGCCAAGGCACGGCCAGAAGGATCATATCGGCCTGATCGAGAAGGTCATCGACCGTGACCGGTTCGAGAGGCTGATCAAGCCCTCTCACAGTTTCAGCGAGACTTACCGTCTCGCGGCCATTCGTGATCAGGATTTGGTGGCCCGCCGCCGCAAGGTGCGTTCCAAGGGTGGTGCCGACCGTTCCTGCTCCTAAGATTCCAATTTTCATGATGCTTCTCCTGTGGTGCTATACTCACCGCCAGCCGACCGGGTGGATTTCGCGCCGGCGGGCGAGTTCATCCCTTCTGCAGGTCCGGTCCTTTCGACCGGCCAGCATGCAACGCTGAGGCTATGGCCTGAAGAAGATGAAGCCGTCGCGGTTCGGTGCCTCCACGGCCGCAATTGCCTCCTGAACCTCGGCCAGACCGAAAACACCTCCGGTTTTGAAAAGGGACGGCATTTCGGAGGCGAGGTCGAATGCCGATCGAATGTCCTCGGCCTGATCCTCACGAGAGAGTTCGGAGAACCATCTCGTGAACACCACTCCGCGGATGATGAACTGACGGCCGACAATTTCCGGCGCACCGATACCGAGACTGGTGCCGCCAAGAGCGCCGTAGGTGACGATGGCCGCGTCATCAGACAACAGCGATGCGTACTCCCGGACCAGCGAACCGGAAACGCAATCGAGAACGCCGACGATCTTCTTTCCGCGGGCCAGGGACGTCACCTGCGCCTGCCAGTCCGCGTCCTCGCTCGCGGCGATTTGTGCGCCGTTCAGCTCTGCCATGCCACGAGTCGCGCTCGCCTTGCTGCGTGAGAGACCGATTGGCGCGAGGCCTTCCTTGGCCAACAGATGCAGCAGCAGACGCGCAACGACCGAGCCGGCTCCGGTGACGAGCACCGCACCATCGCGCAGCACCTCCTCGCTAGCCGACTTGCGCAAACCGCGCAGGATCATGCGCGCCGTGACATAATTGATCATGAGTTGCGCTGCGATTTCATCGCTGAGGTTCCGCGGGACAGGGATAGCCGCACAAGCTGGGATCACGACGCTCTTCGCCCAGGATCCGGCGGCCGGAAATCCGATAACCCGATCGCCGATCTGGAGATTACCCTGACTTTCGGCCTTCGAGCCAAGGGCGCGAACGATGCCGACAGCCTCCGAACCGTGTCGAACATAGCCGACATCCTCCGGGATGCGTGGTTGCGCTCGGATCAGTTGCAGATCTCCATGATGGACAGGTGCAAGCGTGACGTCGACCAGGGCTTCCCCTGGGCCGAGCTCGTTGTAGTCCTCGATATCCATGGGCTTCAGCACATCAGCCGGTCCCCCCAGGGCGTTCTGAACGACAGCCTTCATGGTCACTCCTTGTTCGCTTGCAATGTGCGATCCCATGCTTTTAATAATGACACGTGACATCAAATTAATGATGATATATGACATCATTGTCAAGCCTCAGGGGAGTACGTGATGCGGGTGACCAAGGAAGTGGCGGCAGAGAACAGGAGGAAGATCCTCGAGACTGCGACGCAACTCTTCAAAGTGCATGGCTTCGACAACGTCTCCGTCGCGGACCTAACCAAGGTCGCCGGATTCACGCATGGCGGCTTCTACAATCACTTCGGATCAAAAGCCGATCTTGCAGCTGAAACGGTCCGATACGCGTTCGACAAGGCCTTGAGCGAAATCTCCAGAGACAATGCTGCGGGTGACACGACGCCCATGGCAGATCGGCTGGCAAACTACCTTTCGGCCGAACACCGCGACAACCCCGGGGGAGGTTGCCCGACTGGCAGTCTGCCCGTTGACGTGGGGCGCTCTGTTGCTGGAGCACAGCAGGCCTACGCAGATGGGCTTGAGCGTTACATAGAGCTGATAGAGGATGTGTTCCCCGCGAGCGAGAGCCATAGCCGCGAGGCGGCGATTGCCACCCTGTCGACGCTCGTTGGCGCGATAATCCTGTCGCGTGCAGTGCGGGAAGGCAACCCTGAGCTGTCGGATGAAATCCTGCGAGCCGCCTCTTTTCGTACCGAGCCTCGCTAAGGCAGGATCTAGGAGGTTCCCGAAGACGGAGTTGATCGGGAATATTCCTGAAGTCCTGCCCCGGTTTTCTGCCGCGCAGAAGCGGCGTGCGGCATGGGCGCGCAATTCGAGGAATTCGTCCATCGGAAGAGCGGTGATGTAGAATGCCGTCGCATCAGGCAAGGATTCGGACAGCCAGAACTGGTGTTCGACGCCATCCGTCCGTCAAATACCGTGCCAGGCGTCGGCGGCGCGACGCAGTTCGAGGCCGTCGAGATGGGCGAGAACGATGGCCGGCTGGCCGGTAGCCTCGTCCGGTCCGGCCGGCACCAGTTTGACGGCCTGCGGCTGAAATCGGGGGGACCAGAACAGTGGATCGTGCGGGAAACCGCAATCCCCACCGTCGTACGAAGTTTTCGAGCTCACTCCCATCCGAACGCCCGGTCCGGATCAGACGCTGAAAATCTCTTTGAGACTCGTCATTGCGACGAAGATACTCCCAGGCGAGACCGGAAGCAAGAAGGTCTTTGCATGCCCGTGAGCCGCTGGCGTCTACCAATTAGCTCTAGCCATGGCGTGTCCTCCTCGCGGACGTGCGACACCACGCCCGATCCATGCGTTTCCACTGCGGATCAGTCAGCCAATAGAGGGAATAGCGCGATATGTTGTTCGGGATACCCGAACACTTGTCGCTGCTCAGGTACATGGTTCTTCCATGGTTTCCGCGAGCCGGGCACAGCCCGGCGAGCGTCGGCCATGTGTTCTGGCATGGCCACAACGCCGATCCGCGACGCCGGATCGGCGGAAAACTGGGGAACCCCGAAAGCCTGAAACGCGCAAACGCGCCCGTCGCTCCCACTTCATCAAGATCATCGCAGCCTGGGTGATCACAGTGCCCGCCGCAGCGCTTATGTCCGCCGCATGTTTCCTGCTGCTGCGCGCAATCGGGTTTTTTTGGCGAAAGCGCGTCTGCGGGATGCGCCATAAAGCGAGAGGCATTTGCCCTCACTAAACGATTGACAGGTACAGACGTTTCAGCACAACCAACATACACTCTCGTTATAAGGGGAATCTTTCATAAGATTTCTCTTAGTTATCAACATTTTACGCAGTTTTTCGTATTATTTGGACTGGATAACATTTTCGCACACCGGGTAAACTGCTCCCATCAACCACAGCGGAGGCAAGGCCTCCACCGGACTGGAGCACTCGGGCCTATGGCGCGAGAACGGACGAGGCATGTCAAAATCAGGAACAAGGTGGCGGGTGACGCCCGCACTTTGTCTGTTGACAATGCGACTGCTCCTTCAGACCATAAAGAAGATTTCTACAACTTCATCCGCGCTCTCGCTCGTGATCAGGCACGCAAGGACCATGATCGCGATCCGGGGTGAGAGGCAATCCGGAGACCAGCGATGTCCAGTCCCATCCGCGCTGTCATATACGCCCGTTACTCGACTGATCTTCAGCGTGACGCCTCGATCAATGACCAGGTTCGCGCGTGCCATGACTACGCAAAGCGTCAGGGTCTCGATGTAGTCGAGATCTATTCCGACCGCGCAACGTCCGGCGCCAGCCTGATGCGCAGCGGAATCCAGAAGCTGATGCGCGATGCGCAGTCGCGGCAATTCGATATTGTGATCACGCACGCCCTCGATCGTCTGTCACGCAATCAGGCCGACATCGCAGGCCTCTATCAAAAACTTCAATTTGCCGGCGTCATGATCGAGACGATCTCGGAAGGCAGCATCGATGAGATGCATATCGGCCTGAAAGGCACGATGAATGCGCTCTATCTCAAGGATCTTGGCAAAAAGACACGCGAGGGGCTTCGCGGCCGTGCATCGGCAGGCAAATCCGCCGGCGGCAAGACCTATGGCTATGATGTTGTCGCCAGGCGCGATCAGGTGGGCGAGCCCGTTCACGGAGAACGCGCGATCAATCGGAGTGAAGCAGCCATTGTCCAACGTATTTTCCGCGAATACGCGAATGGCATCTCGCCGAAGAAGATTGCGGAAGCGTTGAACCGCGAACAAGTCCCGGCGCCCCGCGGAAAGCACTGGGGCGCCTCTACAATCCATGGAAACCGGGAACGAGGCACCGGCATTCTCAACAATGAACTCTATATTGGTAGGCTTGTCTGGAACCGTCTCACCTATGTCAAAGATCCCGAGACGGGAAAGCGAGTGTCGCGCCCGAACAGGCAAGAGGATCTGACCATAACCGACGTCCCGGATCTGCGGATCGTCGATCAGGGCGTCTGGGAGGCCGCCAAAGCTCGACAAGGCGCGCTCAAATCGAAGGGCACCGGAACAGCCGTCTGGGACCGACGGCGTCCGCGAACGTTGTTTTCCGGGCTGATGCGTTGCGGTTGCTGCGGCAGCGGTTTTTCCAAAATACAGAAAGATGCTTTCGGGTGCTCCGCCGCGCGCAACAAGGGCAACGCCGTCTGCACCAACATGCTCACCATAAAGCAGCGAGATCTCGAAACCCGTGTTCTTGACGCGCTGACCAACAATCTGATGGAGCCGGAAGTTGTCAGGATTTTCTGCGAAGAATATACAGCGGAACGGAACCGGCTTGCCAATTCAGCGGCATCAGATCGCAAAACCAAGGAAGCAGAGTTGGCCAAGGTCAAGAACGATCATGCCAAACTGGTTGACGCGATTGTCGCCGGCGTGCCGGCCGATCAGGTCAAGGACCGCATGAACGACCTCGATCGGCGCCGCAAGGCCCTTGAGCACGAGCTTGCAACCATCGAGGCGCCGGAGCCGGTCCTGTACCACCCGTCGATGGCGGCACGCTATCGCGAGCAAGTTACAATGCTCATCGCTGGCTTGAGCGAAGCTGATCAGATGCTCGGGTCGAAAGAAGCGCTTCGCGATCTGATCGAGAAGATCGTTCTGACGCCATCGGAAGACGGAACCGGTCTCGACATCGACCTTCATGGCGCGATTGCGGGACTACTGCATCTCGCGACGGGTGTTTCGGCGCAGAACGACAAAAAGGCTTCACCCGGTGCGAGTGAAGCCTTTGATATGCTTGATAAAACAGTGTTGGTTGCGGGGGCAGGATTTGAACCTGCGGCCTTCAGGTTA
>NZ_JAINWJ010000053.1 GCF_021021415.1 Martelella mediterranea
AAGCCGCCGGCTATGAACCTATATGATCGGAAACTGCTCTAGCTTAGTCCCAGCATTTGATCGATCGGATCAATGATGAAACGATCCGGTTCGATTGTCCCTCGTTTGCTTTGAAGACCCGGTTTGACAACCAGTTCTGACGGATGAACTACCGGAGGTTTTCGACCGGGCTCATCTCGGGCGACTTCAACGGCAGCGGCAGGATGGCAATGTTTTCGGGCACGACGAGATTGTTGAACATGTGCGAGCGCGCCTGATCCATAATGAGGATGGCGTGCGCGTCATCGGCGACATGACCGCAGGCTTTCACCACACTGTTGTTGTGACACTGCCAGCATTGAGAGAGAACAGCGGTCTTGAAGGGAAGCGAACCGCCGACCTCTTAAGTCTCACCTATTTCGTAGACAAAACAAGGTTTAGAGGATCGCGGCGGTTAATAATTCCTTGGTCGGGAGACCACCCCGTCATCGTCGCCCATCGCATTGCGTTTCGGCGACGGGAAATGTCTGGTTGGATCAAATCACTCTGAAGTGTTCGGCGATGGGCTTCACGCCTTCAGCTGTCGCTGTGGCAATCTGGAAACCTGCAGTCGCCGGAAGAGATCCACAAGGCCCTACGTTCACCAGACCTGCATCACCGGCCTTGACCTTCCAGTTGCTGGAAGGACCATATTGTGGAAGACCGACATCATCAGGAGGCCACACAATGCAGCATTCGCACACCAACCACTGGTCCGGATCCGGCAACGACGGACATGCTGCGAGTGAGACCGTAACGCGCGATCCAGTCTGCGGGATGACGGTCGAACCGGACGCCGGGAAGCCTTCTGTCGAGCATGATCACCGGCAATTTCACTTCTGCTCGGAAAAATGCCGGGATCGCTTCGCGGCAGACCCGACGGTCTATCTGAGTGCTGAGAATCCGGTCTGCGGCATGTCCGTCGACCGCGCCCGTGCCCGCCACATGGCGAAGCACGGCGGCGAAAGCTATTACTTCTGCTCCGGCGGCTGCCAGGCGAAGTTCGAGGCGGATCCGGAGCGCTACGCGTCCGGTCCCGCCGAGGCCGAAGCGCAGCCGGAAGGCACGCTCTATACCTGCCCGATGCATCCCGAGATCGTGCGCGATCACCCCGGAAATTGCCCGAAATGCGGGATGGCGCTGGAGCCGATGACGCCTTCAGCCGATGCCGGGCCCAACCCTGAATCTGTCGATTTCAAGCGCCGACTGATGATTGCCGCGCCGCTGGCGCTCGCCGTCTTCGCTCTCGAAATGGGCAGCCATCTGGGCCTGCCCTTCGAGAACTGGTTCGGCCGCACGCTGTTCGGCTGGCTGCAATTCGCGCTGGCGACGCCCGTCATGGTGATCTGCTGGCCGTTCTTCCAGCGCGGTTGGTCGTCGATCGTCAACAAAAGCCCCAACATGTGGACGCTGATCGCGCTCGGAACCGGGGCGGCCTATGTTTTCTCCGTCGTCTCGCTTGTCGCGCCCGGGCTGTTTCCCGCGGCGATGCGCGACGCTATGGGCATGGCCCCGGTCTACTTTGAAGCCGCCGCCGTCATTCTCGTACTGGTGCTGATCGGCCAGGTGATGGAGCTTGCCGCGCACGAACGGACGGGCGATGCGATCCGGGCGCTGCTGGATCTCGCGCCGAAGACCGCGCGCAAGGTCACCGACGGCGGCGAGGAGGACGTCCCCGTCGAAACGCTGCAGGCGGGCGACGTGCTGCGCGTGCGGCCCGGCGAGAGCGTGCCTGTCGACGGCATCGTCATCGAAGGTCGCTCGTCGGTTGACGAAAGCATGATTACCGGGGAGCCGGTCCCGGTCGAAAAGAGCGAAGGCGAGCCGGTGACCGGCGGGACGCTCAACAAGAACGGCAGCTTCCTGATGCGCGCCGAAAGCGTCGGCGCGGAGACGACGCTCTCCCGGATCGTCGACATGGTCTCCAAGGCCCAGCGTTCCCGCGCGCCGATCCAGGCGATGGCAGACCGGGTGGCATCCTATTTCGTGCCGGCCGTCGTCGCGGTGGCGGTGATCGCCTTTCTGGCATGGCTGGCATTCGGCCCCTCACCCGCGCTTTCCTATGCCTTTGTCGCGGCGGTTTCGGTGCTGATCATCGCCTGCCCCTGCGCGCTGGGGCTTGCAACCCCGATGTCGATCATGGTCGCTACCGGACGTGGCGCGAATGCAGGCGTGCTGATCCGCGATGCGGAAGCGCTGGAGCGCTTTTCAAAGGTCGACGTGCTGGTGGTGAACAAGACCGGCACGTTGACAGAAGGCAAGCCGACGCTCACCGACGCCGAGCCGCGGGACGGCTTCGACCGCATGGACCTGCTTTCGATTGCGGCAGCGCTTGAGCGCGGCTCGGAGCATCCTCTCGCCGAAGCGATCGTCGCCGGTGCTCGCGAAGCGGAAGCGCCGGAACGGGAAAGCAGTGATTTCGCTGCCGTCACCGGCCAGGGCGTGACGGGAACGGTCGACGGACGCAGGGCGGCGCTTGGAAACGCCGCGCTGATGGAGGCGGAAGGTATCGATGTCATCGCCTTGCGGGAGCGCGTCGCCACGCTTCAGGGCGAGGGCAAGACTGCGATGTACGTCGCCGCCGATGGCCATGCTGCCGGAATTGTCGCCGTCGCTGATCGCATCAAGGAAACCACCCCGGATGCGATCCGCGCGCTGCACGAAGCGGGCATGCGCATCGTGATGGCAACAGGCGATGCCGAGGCAACCGCGAAAGCCGTGGCGCGGACACTCGGGATCGATGAGCTCCATGCCGGGGTGAGCCCGCAGGACAAGCACGACCTGATCGAGCGCCTGCGCCGCGACGGCCACGCGGTCGCCATGGCCGGCGACGGGGTCAACGATGCGCCAGCGCTCGCGGTCGCTGATGTCGGGATCGCCATGGGCACCGGCGCGGATGTCGCAGTCGAAAGCGCCGGCATCACCCTGATCAAGGGCGACCTGACCGGGATCGTGCGCGTCCGTCACCTTGCCGAGGCGACGATGGCCAATATCCGCCAGAACCTGTTCTTCGCGTTCGTCTACAACACCGCAGGCGTGCCGCTTGCCGCCGGGATCCTCTACCCCTTCTTCGGCCTGCTGCTTTCGCCGATCGTCGCGGCCGCGGCGATGAGCCTGTCCTCGGTCTCGGTCATCGGCAATGCGCTGAGGCTGCGGGCGACGAAGCTTTAGGACGGCTCATGCATCGGGACCCGCAGCACGCCGCGACACGGCCCAAGATCGGCCATGATCGCCCCGCACTGTCTGCTGATCGCCGGTGCGCCGAGGCATTCCGGCGCCGGCGCACGGCGAATGGGTTGAACATGGGGTACATGCGGACAATGAGAGCGGCGGTGAAGGCGCTGTGCATTGTCACGGCCATGCTTCTCGGCGTGCTTTCGCCCTCCGCGGCGAGCGCCGTC
Source organism: Martelella mediterranea (assembly GCF_021021415.1). Taxonomy (GTDB): domain Bacteria; phylum Pseudomonadota; class Alphaproteobacteria; order Rhizobiales; family Rhizobiaceae; genus Martelella; species Martelella mediterranea_C. The sequence continues at coordinate 3,420 of NZ_JAINWJ010000053.1, forward strand.
ACGCATTGCGCAACCTCGCCCGAAACCGCAATCACCCAGGCGCAGCCCGCCGGCGCCCTGCATGACATGGACCGCCGACGCCGACTTCGGGCCTGCTGACACGCATTGCCAGAAACCTCACCTTCCCCGATCTCTCCTCGCGCCTGAAGGGCCATCCCGTTCCGCCCGATTTCGAGCCTCCCCGCTCCCTCGCATGAACCGCCGGCCATGCCGGCCATCCTTCATGTGACAATGCCGGTCCGATGACCGGCCATCGGGAGAACGATCATGTATCGCAGACAATTCATGCAGAGGCTCGCGCTTGGCGCGGCAGCCTTCGGACCCGGCCTGCCTATCGCCTGGGCCAGCCCCGCGCGGGCGCGGCAGACGCCCATCGACCTTCAGATCACCAACCGCACGATCGAGGTGAACGGTCAGTCTGCCAGCGTCTTCGGCCTTACCGGGCCCGGCGGCAAGCCCGGCCTCACCCTTGAGGCGGAACGCCCGTTCGATGTGCGCCTTGCAAACAACAGCAACGAGGCGACGCTCGTTCACTGGCATGGCCTGACGCCGCCATGGGAGATGGACGGCGTGCCCGACAATCCGGCGCCGATGATCGCGCCGGGGGAAGAACGCCGCTACACTTTCCCGCTCGCCGCCGGCGGCACGCACTGGATGCACGCCCATACGCTTCAGGAACAGAGCCTGCTGGCAGCGCCGCTGATCATCCTTTCGGAGGAAGACAGAAAGGCCGATGTGCAGGACGTCGTCATCCTGCTCCACGACTTCTCGTTCCGTTCGCCCGAGGAATTGCTCGCCGGCCTGACGAAAGGTGGAAGCGGCCATGGCGGGATGATGGGCGGTCACGCCATGATGATGCAGGGGCAGAACATGTCCGGCACGGCGATGCCCGGCATGGCGATGTCCGGAATGCAGATGGACCTGAACGACATCGACTATGATGCCTACCTCGCCAATGACCGGACGCTGGACGATCCGGAGGTGTTTGCCGTCGACAAGGGCGGCCGGGTGCGCCTGCGCGTCATCAACGGCGCCACCGCCACCAGCTTCACCATCGACGCCGGCACGCTTCCCGGTCGCCTGGTGGCCGTCGATGGCCAGCCGGTCCAGCCTGTTTCCGGCGCCCGCTTCGGGATTTCGATGGGGCAACGCCTCGACATCATGCTCGACGTTCCGGCCGAAGGCGGGGCCTTTCCGGTTCTGGCGCTGCGCGAAGGCGCGCGCGAACGGACCGGCATCATCCTGGCGACGCGCGGCGCGACCGTTACCAGGGTATCAGGCTTCGGGGCGGAAGACGGCCCAGTGCTGGATCTCACGCTGGAAAGCCGGCTTCGCGGCCTTTCCGCTTCAGAAGCCGGCTCCACAACCCGTAGCCATGACCTCGTCCTTTCCGGCAGCATGTCCGGCTATGACTGGAGGATCGGCGGCGCGGACCAGTTGCGCGCGCGCCGCGGCGATCACATCCGGCTTTCCATGACCAACATGTCGATGATGGGACATCCAATGCATCTGCATGGCCATCACTTCCAGGTTGTCGGCATCAATGGCAGGACGCTGGAGGGCGCGGTGCGCGACACCGTCTATGTGCCGCCGATGGCAAAGGTCGATATCGCGTTTACCGCCGACAATCCCGGCCGCTGGCCCTTCCACTGCCACCACCTCTATCACATGGCGAGCGGCATGATGGCCTACCTGGACTACGAAGGGCCGATCTGAAACGGTTCGGGCAGAGGTTCCAACGGGCGCCTCGGTAGATGGGGCGCTCAGACGATGCTGCCGCTGGTTGCGACGTCCAATGAATCAGATCGCCCGCTTCCTGCAGAGGCGGCGGGCGTCTTGTGCGAATGGTCGCTCGGAAAGCGACCGTCAATGTGGTAAAGACGCTGGCGCTGTGCTCAGGGCAGCGCTTGCCACTAAGTTGAATGCCATAGTAACGATAGCGCCAGGTGCACAACCACACCCGCGTCGACCAGTAATGTGGATGGGTTGTTCTCACTAGCCGGGCTTTTCGCAATTGCGTTCGTCGCTGCAACAATCCTGCCTGCCCAGTCGGAGGCCGCCTTGGTCGGCTTGCTGGTTCTCGGCAAGCAATCGCCTGCCCTGCTGATTGTCGTCGCCACGATCGGCAACGTGCTCGGCTCCGCCGTCAACTGGGCACTCGGATGCTGGATCGAGCGGTTCCGGCAACGGCGATGGTTTCCAGTGAACGAAAAGGCTCTTGACCGGGCGACACGCTGGTATCATCGATGGGGTCGCTGGAGCCTTCTTCTCAGTTGGGCTCCCGTTGTTGGCGATGCCCTGACCGTGGTCGCTGGCGTGCTGCGCGAACCGATCTGGAGCTTCCTGCTTCTCGTGACGATCGCCAAGGCCAGTCGCTACATTGTATTGACGGTCGTTGCATTGGGGGTGCTGTGATGTGGCAATTGTCCCAGCACATCCCCGCGCTGCGGCGCGACACCTACCTTGCCTGTGCAACTGTATCAGTTTGTCTGAAAGCGCATTTGATCGAGCAACCTCTCTGCGTTTCCGCGAAACCGGCCTCGAAGCGGCGGGCTATTGAGCCTTTTTCAGTCGCGCCAACTGGCTGAGAAATCCTTTAGGCTTTGATCGCCGAAGTTCCTTTTTTTTTCGGGCCGGCGGCGATGGAGGCGCGACGCGCGGAGGAAACCCAGTGGGCGGCCGTCACGTTTTGTCGGTCACATCCACGAGCAGGCGCCCCAACGCCCCAATCAGCATGAAAAAGGAGCCGACGATAAAGAGCCAGACGCCCAGCGTTTTGTATTGCTCCAAAGAAGGCAGGAAGAAGATGCTTCCGACGAAGAAGCCGATATTGCCGAGAAGGCCGAGGGAAAGGTGGATCCATCCATATTACCTGACCAGCGTGCGAATAGGGCTGTTCATTGTGCTCGCTCCCTTCAGTTGTGTGTAAGAAAATCAACGCGCATTCGCTAAGCCAGTTCCAGCAAGAACGGGTCCAAGTCGGCAGCCGCTGGTATGGCGAAACCACTGGTCTCCTGTCAGTCGCTAGCTGGCCCATCTTTGCAAATGGACAGCTTCAGTGATGACACCAAATACAGAAAACCCGCGCCTGAGGGCTTCGTGTTCGGTTCACCGGAATGGTCCTCATCTCATGAGGCAAGGCGCCCTGCACAATTGTCTTGACGCCTTGCAGTTGGAGAACGCGGGGCAAGCCCGCTTCCTCGCCCATCACTCGGTCTCGATGCCACGCTGACGCAGCCAAGCGCGCATGGCCTCGATCTCCTTCTGCTGCTCGGCAATGATATGTTGCGCCAGCGCCATATTGGTGCGATCCGACCCGGCGGCAAGCTGGATGCGGGCCATGTCTGTAAATCTGCATAGGGGTTCTACGCCGATCGGTATGATAAGTCTTTGAAAGGGTTAAAGCGTGTGGGGTCCCGGTGTCACGCCGAATGACATCAAAGAACGTCATGCCTTGCCGCCAGGCTCTTTCGACGGTCAGGATGGACCGTTTCATCTCGGTGCCCTCCCACCCGGAAGGCACACCGTCACGGTAAGCAACGCCCCCAAGCGCCCAGCCGCCGAAGCCGATTTCCGACACTTTCAGGCCGGTCGCTCCCAAGTCCCGATAGATCATGTGATTCCCTTCTTTTTCCTGGTCTGAGCGAGGTCGTGCGGACGGATCTTCAGTGTAGACCCGCGGAGGGTCACGAACCGGAGACTTCCTGTGCCCGACGTCTCCCCAGCTTCATGATTTGCGGCATCACAATCATGAGGCCGATTCCGGCAAACGCCAAAAGGCTGATCGGATGGTCGACAAAGCCGCTGATGTCGCCATCGTCCAGAATGATTGCGCGGCGCAGGTTGTCCTCGATCAACGGGCCGAGAATGAAGCCAAGCACCATCGGCGCGATCGGAATGTACAACTTTCGCATGAAGAAACCGAATGCGCCGAACCCCAGCGCCAGCCAGGCGTCGAACAGGCTGGCCGACGCTGCATAGGAGCCGATCAGACACAGCGAGATCACGACCGGCAAGAGATATCGCGGCCGGGTTTCGAGAATCTTGAGCAGAACCGGCAAGCCCGCCAGGCCGATGGCCAGGAAGAATATATTGCCCATGACGAACAGCAGGAACAAACTGGACACCAGTTCCGGCTGCTCCAGGAACATCGCCGGCCCGGGCTGCAACCCGTGGATCAGCAGGGCGCCGATCAAGATGGCGGTGACGGCATCGCCTGGAATGCCGAGGGCGAACATCGGAACCAGCGCGCCGCCGGTGCCACTGTTGTTGGCCGCCTCTGCGGCGATGACGCCCTCGGGCGCGCCACGCCCCATCTGCGCGCGGTTCCGGCCTATGCTCTTTTCCAGCCCGTAGGACATGACAGATCCGATGGTGGGTCCGGATCCCGGCATGATGCCAATCACGAGGCCCGTGATGATCGAACGGACCAAGACCGTGAACCGGACCAACGGCTCCAACAGGCTCTGATAGACGCCTTTCAGCTTCTGCGTTACTGGCGGTCGGTCGGCCAGCCCCCTGTCCACCACGGTCAGAACTTCGGCAATCCCGAAGAGGCCGATCATGACCGGCACGAATTGCAGGCCGCCGACCATCTCGGACTGTCCGAAGGTAAACCGGGGGTACGCCCCGGCGGGATCATTGCCTGCGGTCGCAAGAAGGAGCCCCACCGCACCGGAAAGCATGCCTGCGACCGGTGCGTCGCTGACGAAGGCGATCACCACGAGGCCGAACAGCGCGACCGCGAAATATTCATGCGCGCCGAGCTTCAACGCCCATAGCGCTGCCGCCGGAGCAATGGCCATGAGGACGGCCGCGCTGGCCAGCCCGCCGAGGACCGATGCCGAAATGGCCAATCCGATCGCGCGCCCGGCCTGCCCCTGTTCGCGGAGCGGCGAGCCGTCCAGCGTTGTCATGATGGCCGCGCCAGTGCCCGGGATGTTCAACAATATGGCTGCAACCGATCCGCCGAACGTGCCGGCCGCGTAGGCGGGCAGGAGAATGGCAAAGGCCTGTTCCGGCGACAGGGTGTAGGTCATCGGCACCAGAAGAGCGACGGCCATGGCCGAGGTCAGGCCTGGCAAGGCCCCGATCAGCAGCCCCGCGACGGTTCCGATAAAAACCAGGATCAGGATATCCAGCTTGAACACAAGTGGAATGCCCAGAGAGACGGCGTCGAAAAAGCTGTACATGGTCTTCCTACTCCGGACCTATGGTAGCGGCATTTGCAAGACATGAACGAACAAGCCGTAGACGGCGCCGCCCGCAATCGTCCCGACGGCTGCAGCGGACAGCAAAGATGCGCCCAGAACAAACATCAGCCCGACGATGAGGATGATCACCGGCACCAGCAGTCCGACCTGACCGAACAGGAAGGTAAACACGACGAGTGACAGTAGCAGGGTCGCCGCCTGGGGGGTGCCCTTTCGTACAAGAGTTACCGGGCGCGCGCGCCCGCTTTTTGCAAGTCCGACGGCGATGGAAGTCAGCGAAAGCAGGGCGATCAGCCCGATGATGAGGAGCGGGAAGAAACCCGCTCCAAGACCGTTTTCAAGGCTTTGCAAAGGAAAGTTCCGGGCCGTCAGCCATGCGCAAAAGGCGATGACCAGGCCCAGAAATCCGGTTGCGATATCCGTGTTCATTATCCGCTACCCGCTTTTCGCGCCGGTCAGCGCAGCATACCTGCGCTATCAATCAAGGATTTGAACTCGGCGTCGACGCTCTCGACGTAGGCCTCGCTCTCCTCCGGCGTAAGGTACCAGCCGCCTTGGCCGCTTTTTTCAAGGTGAGATTGGTATCCCTTGGAGTCATAGGCAGCCTTGACAGCGTCGGCAAGCACTTGAACCACGTCATCGGGAGTGCCGGCCGGAACCGCGAAGCCGCGGGACGGACCGAAGATAAAGTCGAAACCCTGTTCGCGGAAAGTCGGCACATCCGGCGCCTTGGGATTGCGGTCTTCGGCTGCGATACCGACCATCTTGACCAGACCCGCCCGGGCCATGGAACTGGCCTCGGGCGCACCAGAGCCGGCCGCCACGACTTCGCCGCCGGCAACAGCCTTCAAACCTCCGGCAGTCCCGCCCTTATAGGTCACGGTCTTCAGCCCCAGGCCGTATTTCTCGTTGAGCGCTTCCCAAGCCCAGTGGTACGCCGTGGCCGGACCGCCGTCGCTGACCTTGGCGCCGGGGTTCTGCCGCGCCCATTCCACGAATCCTTCGACATCGTCGTAAGGCTGATCGGCCCGGACCGCGATGCCCCAGGCATCGGCGTTCACCATGCCCAGAAGCCGGATGTCCTCAAGCGGATCAATCCAGGATTCAGATGTTTTCAGGTACTTCTGGATCGCGGCATTCAACGGCAGAAAGATCGCCATGGTGTAGCCGTCGGGTTCGGCAGCCACCAGCTCCTGCCAGGAGACCAGACCGCCGCCGCCGGGCTTGTTCACCACGACGACCGGCTGACCCAGAACCTCTTCCATTTCCACGGCGATCTTGCGCCCGATCGCGTCCGTGCCGCCACCGGCTCCAAAACCGACCAGCATCGTGAGCGGCTTTTCGGGATACTCGGCCAGCGCGCTCGCCCCGCTAAAGGCAAATGCCATGGTGGCTGCCAGCGCCGTCTTCCACGTTCGAAGTGTCATTGTATAGTTCCTCCCGTTTCGTTCGATTCAGATTGTCGACGCTCCAACACTTATTGTCAACAATCTCTATGTCATCAATTTTGACTTCTCCCTCGTATCACGCCGTCCTGCGGCGCAGCATCCACTTGATCGCCGGCATGAACAGCAGCAGGGCGCTGAGTGCGAGCAGCCCGAGTGCGATCGGCCTCTCGAAAACGGCGGTATAGTCACCGCCCGAGATCATCAGACCAGTGCGCAGTTTCGCCTCGGCAATCGGAGCAAGCACGAAGCCGATCACGAACGGAGCCAGGGGAATGCGCGCCTTGTTCATCAGAACCCCCAGTGCACCGCAGCCAATCATCACCCAGACATCGAACATCCGGTTGTTGAGCGCAAAGGAGCCGACGACACAGAAAACCAGGATCGGCGGGAACAGCAGCGACAAAGGTATGTCGGTCAAACGCCTCAGGAAGCGGATCGTGCTCAGCATTACGGCAAACATGACGAGATTGGCAAACAGCGCCGCGCCCATGATCACATAGACCAACTCGGCGTTGGTGGTGAAGAGCAGGGGCCCGGGCGTGATGCCATGGATCACCATTGCGCTCATCAGGAAAGCATCCGCGATGCTTCCGGGGATGCCCAAGGAGATCAACGGAATGAGTGCGCCGCCGACGGTGGCGTTGTTGCCCGCCTCGGAGGCGACGATTCCCTCTTCCGAGCCGTGGCCGAACTCTTCCGGCGTGCGGGAGGATTTCTTGGCGACCAGATACGACATGACCGACCCGATATTCGCGCCGACCCCGGGCAGGATGCCCACCATCGTTCCGATCACTGCCGAGCGTGCCAGATTGACCCGGTGCCGCACGACATCGGCGATACGAACCGTGATCGTCCTGACCGGACCGCTGGAATCGACCGCGCGCGTATCGGATAGCAGATCACCGACGACCTGGCTGATGGCATAGACGCCAACCAGAACCGGTAGCATGGAGAAACCGGCCTCCATGCTGGGCATGCCGAAGGTGAGACGCGGCATACCGATAGACGGGTCTTCTCCCGGCAAGGCCAGCAGCACGCCCAAGAGCCCGGACAAGAGGGCCTTGGCCATGCTGCCGTCGCGAACCGCCGAGATCAGCAGCAGCGCCAGAAGTGCCATAGAGAAATACTCCCAGGGCCCGAACTGCACCGCGACCGAAGCCAGCGGCATTGCCAGCAGCACAAGAAACAGCCACGACATCAGCCCGCCCGCGAGCGAGGCCATGGTGCCAAGTCCAAGCGCCCGGCCCGGCTGACCACCGGCCGCCATGGGATATCCGTCAAGCGTTGTCATGACGCTGGCCGGTGTGCCGGGCATGCTGAGCAATGTCGCCGAAATGAGACCACCGCTCACCGATCCGACATATTCGGCGACCAGCAGCGCCATTGCCTGCTCGGGCGTCAGGAAAAAGGTCGCCGGCAAGGACAGGGCGATCAACATGCTGCCTGTCAGGCCGGGGATCGCGCCGACCGTCACACCAAGAAACACGCCGATCAGCAAGTACGGCAGGATCGAAAGCGACAGCACCGTGGCCGTTCCGCCAGCCAGACCCGCGAATAGACCGAAGACTTCTGTCATGGGTTCATACCTCTTTTCAGGGGAGCTCGATCAACAGGAACCGCGCGAAGATCACGTCCAGGGCCACGCCGAGGCCCAGTGACAGCAGAAGCGACAAGATCAGCCACTGCCGGAGACTCCCTTCGATCACACGGCTGGCGAGGAAAAGGAATACTGCGGTCAGCAACCAGAACGGTGCGCGGGTCGCCTCGAGAAGCACGACGAAGATCAGAAACAATCCAATCGTGCCCGTGCCCTTGAAGATGCCGTGCTGCATGTATGGTTTCGCGCGCCGCGCCTTCAGGGCCTCGGGGTTGACGATCGGAAGGTCCTCGAATTCATTGGCCCTCTTCAACCAGGCCTCGACGACCATGAAGACCGACAGGATGATCAGGCTAACGGCAACAGCCAGCGGTGCCGTGCCCGAACCAAACTGATCGACGCTGATGTCCGGCGCCACACCGGCCTGTTGTATCGCCATCGCGGAAAGACCGATGACCACGATGGCCATTGCCCATATTGATCTCGAGCTATTCATGTCACCTCCGGCGCTCGACACAACCCGACGCCGCAGGCGCGGCACCGGGTTGACGGGTCGCGATCTACTGGCTCATTGCTTGCGCCGCGACCGGTTCGATCTTGGCGTATTCATCCGCGATATAGGCATCCAGCTCTGCTCCGCGGCGAAACTCCGGAATGGTCAGGCGGTTTTCGAAGGCCGTCTTGACCTCTTCGGTCTGCATCGCCGCTTCCAGAACGTCGGCGAGCTTTTCGACGCGATCCTCGGGCGTGCCGGCGGGGACGAACCACCAGTATTCAAAACAGTAGGACACATCGAAGCCCTGCTCCTTCGCCGTGGGAATATCCGGAAGCGCCGGATGGCGATCATCGGCCAGGATTGCCAGCCCGCGCAGGCCGGCAGATTCGCTGGCCTTGAACTGGCCGGCCGAAAAGGCGGTGATGTCGATATGGCCGCCCATCAGGCTGGTGGAATTGGCAACATCGCCGCCGATCTGAACGAAGCGGAACTTCGAGCCTTCGTTGCTGGATTGCAGCAGCAGCCCGCCCATATGGTTCAGCGCACCGAGGTTCACGCCGTAAGTCAGCGTATCCGGGGTCTCGCTGGCCGCAGCAAGCGCCTCTTCAAGGCTGTCGAAGGGAGAGTCTTCTGCCACCGCCACCGTCAGACAGACGTCCCCCGTACCCGCAATCGGCTCGAAATCACGATATCCAAAGTCGGCCAGCCCCGTGGCTTCGCTGGTCAGAAGGGTCATGTGGTTCATCAGGACCGTATAGCCATCCGGTTCCGCGTCCTTTGCAGTCCGCGACCCGATGCGGCCTCCGGGGCCTTCGATATTGGTCACGACGATTGGAACATCGACCAGATCATTCGCTTCAATGGCGCTTTGGAAAATGCGCGCGATGGCGTCGGAACCGCCGCCCGACTTGAAAGGCACGATGACCTTGATCGGGCGTTCCGGAAACTCTTCCGCAATGACTGTGGCGGGTGCCGCCAGCAACGTGGCAACTCCAAGACCAGCCGCTAAAAATTGTGTCAGCATTTTTTCCTCCTCAGTGGCGGCACAACGTTCATGCCTTCGTGTGACTCCTCCAGCCACGCCATCCAGCCTCTCATACAACTTTGATATTGTCTACAATAAGATTGTGTTATTTACGAGGATCTTCGGCGCCCTCCGTCTCGCCGTCACAGCCCCAAAAGACCTGGCAACGCGCGCATGTCGTCGAACAGGATGTCTGCAAGAGGCTCCAGTTTCTCGGGCTTCTCGTTGGCAAAAAAACCCAAACTGCGCATGCCCGCGGCGCGCGCGGCGCGCAGCCCAGTCACGCTGTCCTCGATCACGGCACAGTCCGACGGCGCCACGCCTGCATCGGCTGCGGCCCTGAGATATACATCGGGCGCCGGTTTGGCTGCGGGCATGTCTTGGGCAGAATAGAGACGTCGGCTCAGCCTGCCCCACAACCCGACGCGCTCGAACATGATCTCCATCTTGCGAAGTCGGCCGTTCGAGCACACGGCATAGGGAATTCCGGCCGTGTCCAGCGCATCAAATACCCCGGATATCCCGGATATGATGCGAACTTCGCGGTCAAGCCGTTCATAGAGATAGACATAGAAGTCTTCCAGCCAGCTCTCCGGCAAGTCAACGCCCCGGCGTCGCAGGTCATCTCCCATCGCGGCCAAGGTGGCGCCGCCGGACAGTTCCTTGAGGTCGCCCGAAGTCAGGGCAAGTCCGTACGCCTGCAGGTTTTCCCGCAAACACTGAAATGTCGTCGCTGCGCTGTCCACGATCACGCCGTCGCAATCGAACAGGACCAGTTTGGCTTGCATCGGTCACCTTCGACGTCAAAGAGAGGGGTGGCACATGACGCGCAGCGTCAGGCAGGCACGGGCGAAGGAACTCCCTCGCCCGCCGCAATCCACGTCACTCGAAGTGCTTGTACTCCGCCAGCGCCTTCGCGATGTCCGCTTCCTGCTTTTCGGTTTTCGGCAGCATCGGCAGTTTCGGATGGCCGATGTCGATCCCGCGCGACCTCAGGGCCGCATGGTAGAACGGCACCGGGATGCCCGATCCGGTCAACTTGCGAAGCTGGTTGGCTTCGCGCTGCAGTTTCAGGGCGCCTTCGAAATCGCCCTTGTTGGCAGCATCAAAGATCCCGTTGACCACCTTCGGATAGAGGTTCGAAAGACCCGAAACACAACCCGTGCCGCCGCCGACAAGCGCCGGCAGAAGGATTGTCTGCGAACCGACGAGCACGTTGAAATCCTCGAAGTCGAGGGTCGCGGCGACAAGATCGTAAAACAGCTGGATGCTTGCGGAACTGTCCTTAACACCCTTGAGACCGCGCTCCGCCAGGGCGCGGACTTGCTCGGGCGTGACGCAGAAATTGGTGTATTTCGGGTTGTTGTACAGATAGATCGGCGTCTCCACCGCGTCGATCAGTCGGTGGAAGTGCGCGTCCACTTCTGCCTGCCCGTGCAGGTAGTAATAGGGCGTCAGCGACGCGATGGCCGAGACCTTCCGCGCCTCTGCAAATTTGGCGATGTCGATCGTGGTGTGCGTATCGGGATCGCCGGCGTGGACGACGATCGGAATGCGACCGTCCACTTTTTCGGTAACTACGTCGATCACCTGCTTGCGCTGATCGACCGACATGATCGGGCCGGAGCCGTAGGACCCCACGACATAGAGACCGTTCACCTGCGGCACCAGCCAGTCAAGGAAGCTGTTGAACTTGGGAACGTCGATGTTTCCGTCAGTGTCGAAGGGCGTAATCAGCGCCGGCATGGCGCCTTTGAAGTTCTTCATACTCATCTCGCAGGTCCTATCCGTAGTTCGGTTCAATCTCAGTGCTTGCCGATCAGGTCAGCACTTGAGCTGATTGATAAGAGTAAACATTACGATTGTCAACAACCGCAATGACACAAAATCTTCATCCGTTCCGTTGATCTGCGAAAGAAAACCATCTCAAAGCTTGCGCTGCCGAGACAAAACTGGCTATTGTCGACAATAGCAAAAGCCCTCAGCGCGAGACGTGGATGTTGCAGAGAGGTGCCTGGTAAAACGAGGAGACTACATGCTGCTGGCAAAAAAGACTGTCCGTAAGACAATGTCTCTGGCTGAGCAGATCGCTCAGCAGGTTGCCGAGTCCATCGTGCAAGAAGAGCTTGCCCCCGGACAGGCCATCACCGAGCAAAGCCTGTCGGACAGCTTTCAGGTCAGCCGTGGACCGGTCCGCGAGGCACTTCGCATCCTCGAAAAGGAAGGCCTGGTCGATATCATCCCGCGCCAGGGCGCACGCGTCACCCACCTGACGATCAACGAGATCAACCAGGTGTTCGAGCTGCGTGCCGTCCTGCTGGGTTATTGTGCAGCCCGCGCGGCGCACAAGAAAACTCGCGACTGCGTCGAGGCTCTGACCCGCGGATGTGCGGCTCTGGAACGCAATCTGGTTTCCGACGATTCGCTCGGCGTCCACATGGATGTCAGCGCCGAAATGAACGAAAAACTGGTGACCGAAGCCGAGAATCTTCGCATTCAGGAGATGGTTTTTCAGCTGGCCAGGCAGACCGCGCGCTATACACGACTTGGCCTGTCGGAAAAGGCCGCGCGCGAAAACAGTGTCGAAACTTGGCGTGAGTTGATCCGCCTGATTGCCGCAGGCAACGAGCGCGAGGCCGAAATGCTGGAACGTCGCAGGGTTCTGGACGTCCGGCAATTCGCCGCGCGGTTCCTGGACGACGAAACCTCGGCGAATGAGACGGCCGACTCCTGACTTTGCAAGTGTCTGAAGCGTCAGAAGGAGTGGGCAGGCAGCCCACTCCTTCTGACGCGCTCAATCAGCGCACCACGAAATTCGATTCGCTGCGGAACTGATGAAGGTCATCCCAATCGGGCAATGCCTCGATATTACCCGGCAACCGGATGGACCAACCCGCGACCGCGTTGCCGAGGGAGACCGCCTCGCGCACCGGCAGCTCCTCGAGCAACCCGACCAGGAAACCGGCCGCGAATGAATCACCGACACCGAAACGGTCCACCGGGCGGTCGGTCAGATAGCTGGCCACTCTTTCGATCGTATTGTCGCCAGACAGGATCGCCCCTTCGCGCCCGAGCTTGAGAATGACCTGGGGCAATCCGAGGCCGTGCAGATAGCCAAGCAGCTTCTTTTCGCAGGTTACTCCGGTCAGTTTTGCCAGATCTTCCTGTCCCGCCAGCACATGATCCGCGCGCAACATCAGGGGTTCGAGACATTCGCGCGCTTCCTCGGCGCCCCATACCTTGGCGCGGTAGTTCGGGTCGACCACCACGGTGACGTTATTCGCCTTTGCAATATCGACAGCACGGTCGACTGCCGCGCGGCAGGTGGCGGACAGCCCGGGCGTGATGCCCGTCAGATGCAGGATTCGGGCGCTGGCGATATAATCTTCGTCAAGATCGTCGGGCCCATAGGTCGAAAAGGCCGAGTGCTTCCTGTAGTAATAGACCGAAGACGGTCCCGATGCCCGATTTTCGCGAAAGAACACACCAGTCTGGGCCTCGGCGCTCTTTCGGACAGAAGATACATCGACATTCTCTCCGCGCATGACGTTCAAGATGTATTCGCCGAACTCGTCGTCGCCGACCTTCGACATCCAGCCCGCGGAATGTCCCAGGCGCGCGACGCCAACTGCGACGGTGCTTTCGGCCCCACCGGGGCGCCGCTCGAATTCGGATGAATACCGCAGCGGCCCACCGGTTTTAGCGACCAGCACCGCACAGGTTTCTCCTATTGTTACCAAGTCCGGAATGACCTTGCTCCTTGTACTGCGGCGCACGAAGGCAGGCGGTGCGCCTCTGTTGATCTGAGATTGTTGTCACCGCGAAGGTTTGTATTATTCGGGAATCACCCCCGAGCTCAGAAGGTGGCGATCAGCTTCAGCCCACCGAGAACCAGTGTGGCGATGAAGATTGTCTCCAGCGTCACGAAGGCAATCGCGCGCCAGCCGACCACCATGACCTGGGCAAGCGAAATCTTCATGCCGACGGCGGCGATAGCGATCACGAGCAACCAGCGTGACAGGGTCCCGGTGAACTCCACGACCTCTTCGGGCATCCAGCCGACACTGTTGATGGCCGCGAATATCAGGAACCAGATTACGAATTGCGGCAGAATCGGGGTTCCCTCGGCGTGCTGTCCGCCCTTGCGCCGCCAGTAGATCGAAATCACCAGCACGATGGGCGCCAGCATGCTGACCCGCAACAGCTTGACAAGCGTCGCGATTTCCCCGGTTTCCTCCGAGACCGAAAAGCCTGCACCGACAACCTGTGCGACATCGTGGATCGTCCCGCCGAGGAAGACGCCGGTCTCTATCATCGACAGATCGAAATACTGAATCAGGATCGGATAGACGATCATCGCCACCGTCGACAGCAACGTAACCGAGAGCACAGTGAAGATCAGATTGTTCTCCGAGCGCTCGTCCTTGGGCAGACATGCCGCAATCGCCATCGCCGCCGATGCCCCGCATACCGCGACGGCGCCGCCGGTCAGGATGGCGAAACGCGGGCCCTGCCTGAGCGAGGACGCGATGAGAGTGGCGAACAGGATCGTCGCACCGACGCCGAGAACCACCAGAAGAATTGTCCAGACGCCCAGCAAGGCAAAGATATCGACACTGATCCGGGCGCCCAGCAAGGCAACGCCGGACCGCAGGATTGTCCGCGAGGCAAACTGGATACCCGGCGCCGAGGCGCTTTCCTCGCTTAGAAAGTTCATGGCAATGCCAAAGAGCAGCGCCATCAGCATCGTCGGCGCCTGATAGTTGTCCGATACGAACTGCGCGGCCCCGGCCACGAGGGTTGCGGCAAAGATGCCTGGCAGCAGCTGCCGCCACCGGGAGAGGCGTTCGCTCAGAGGACCAGCGCTCATGGTCAATTTCGTTATCATACCGCGTGCGTCCTTCAATTGTATGTCACAAGCCATAACTCATCGAGTTTACGATCATAATACGATTGTTGACAATTACACTGTTGTCAATAGCGCATCATGCCTTAAAGGCCGGAAACCGCCCCCCGTTGTCGGCAAGGTCGCGAACAACCTCAACCACCCTGTTGCGCTTCATCCCAGCGACCTGCTCCGGCGCAATCGCGAGGAATTTTCGACTTACATCGTCGAACTGCAGGGGGTTTGCCGGCATTCCCACCGGCGCATCGGTTTCGAGATGCACGGTACCGCCGCTCGCAAGGTCGATCTCGACCCGTCCGCAGCGCGCTTTGGGAAACCGTTCCGTGCACTGGCGATCTTCGAACACCTGGGTCCGGGCCGCCAGGGCCTGCACCTCCGATCTTTCGATCACCTCCATCCGCATTTCCCGTGCGGAAACGTCGCCGTACAGGGCGGCCAGCGCAAATATCACCGGCAATGAGAATTTCGCCGCCGAAACCGAGGGCACCGGAAACCGGGTCAGGGCGGCGCTCGCTTTGTACCCATAAATCCGCACCGCGATGATATCGTCGGGATCTGAAGCCTGACCCGCGTGGGATTCCAGCGCCATGGTGATGGACGGAATGGCGTGTCCGCAGGCCATGAACCTCTTGTGGTAGGCGTTATGCACCTCGAAATCCTCCGGAGCGGAGGACAGCTGACGGTCGATAAAGCTCCGGTCGCACTCACCGGCATAGGCGCGGATGAAGCCGTCGGGGGCCTCGAAAACATCGGCCGGGCCCGTGACGCCGCCTTTGGCGGCCAATGCCGCCATCAATCCTGTTACACAGGCATTCGCCCCGTGACTGTGGCGCGAAGACGCCCCGGTCGGCAGAAAAGCAAAGAGCCCCCCTGCCCCGTTGGCTGCGATGCCAAACGCATCGGTCTGCTGTTTGCGCGACAGGCCAAGAATCACCCCCGCGGTCGCGCAGGCCGCAAACGGACC
Source organism: Martelella mediterranea (assembly GCF_021021415.1). Taxonomy (GTDB): domain Bacteria; phylum Pseudomonadota; class Alphaproteobacteria; order Rhizobiales; family Rhizobiaceae; genus Martelella; species Martelella mediterranea_C. The sequence goes on from NZ_JAINWJ010000053.1 coordinate 19,068, forward strand.
GATCGCCCCGGTCGAGTGGAACCCGGTCTTGCGCAGACCGGCGTCCATGCTACGCACCAATCGGCCGGCGACTTCATAGCCGGCAACCGCCCCGCGCAAGACCCGCCGCATCGGCAGATTGCCTGATTGCGCCAGCGCCAGGGCGACAGGAAAGACGGTGGCCGACAAATGCATGCCCGAAGCGAGCGCATGAGCATCGTCGATGTCCTCGACGGTTGCGAGAAAGCCGTGAACATAAGCCGCCCCCGCCACGCTGATCCGCTCCGGACGATGCAACAGGCGCGCCGGCCCCTCGCCGAAGGCATTTGCCATCAGCGGCAGGGCCGCGTCCGAAGGCGCGGCCAGCGTAGCGGCCAGAAAGTCCAGGAAACAAAGCTTGATCTCTTGCGTGACCGCGCCCGGCAACGGGCGCGATCCCACCCATTCAGTCAGTTCGGCAAGTTGCTCGCTCAGGGTCTGTGTCGGGTCTGGGGACATGTACCGTGCCTTCTCTGTCGTGCTGAAAACCTGCACCCGAACTTAGGCCTGTTGACTTGCATGTAGCAACATGTTTTTTTGACGCCGAACCGCCAGACCGGCACAGATTACCAATTCCAATCCGAAAAGGCCGCTAAAATGAGCATTCAGATCTCGCTTGAAGGTAAGGTCGCCATCGTTACGGGCGGGCGCAGACAACTGGGCGCGGCGCAGGCAATCCGGCTTGCCGAATGCGGCGCCGATGTCTGCATCGCCGATATCGCCGATGACGATCACATGCAGCAGACCTGCGCCGCGATCGAAGCCCTGGGACGCCGCTCCTTGCCGGTGGTCTGTGACGTAGCAGACCGGGCGCAGGTCAAACAGATGGTAGCGCGTTGTACAGCGGAACTCGGGCGCATCGACATCCTTGTGAACAATGCCGGGATCTCGAGCCGCGAAACCCTCATGCACGTGACCGACGAGGAATGGGACGCGGTTTTCAACATCAATCTCAAAGGGCTGGTGATGTGCGCACGCTATGCCGCCGAGCAGATGATCGCGCAAGGCCAGGGCGGCACGATCGTCAACCTGTCGTCGTCTACGGGGCTCAACGCCAATGTCAGCCGCGGCCCCTACTCGGTCTCGAAAGCCGGGGTCATCATGGCGACAAAACTGCTGGCTCGCGAGCTTGGTGAGCACAACATCACTGTCAACGCGCTGGCACCGGGATTTACCTCGACCGCCAAGATCGGCGGGCGCGACGGCCAGATGTTCTATCGAGGCGAAAACGAAACCGACAAGGTCATGGCCAAGCTGGCGATCCAACGTCAGGGCGAGCCCGTCGATTATGCCAACGCGGTCCTCTACCTCGCCTCGGAGCTGGGGTCCTATGTCACCGGCATCACCATTCCGGTCGACGGCGGGTTCACCATTCGCTGATGGCTGTCAAACCCATGCGCATTCCGCTCTATGTCACCGAACCGATCCATTCCGAAGCCGAGCATCTGCTGCGTAGCAAGACCGACGTCGCTTTCGGAACCGAAGAGCTGACGCGCGAGGCGGTTCTTGAACGGGTCGCTGGAGCACAGGTCATCCTGTCGAAAACCGATCCAGTCCTGATCGACGCCCAACTGATGACAGCCGCCCCGGCGCTGCGCCATGTCGCCCGGCACGGCACCGGTTACAGCAACGTGGATCTGGACCACGCCACCCGCAACGGCATCGCGGTATCGATCGCCGCCGGTGTCAACACGGGGGCGATATCGGAGTACACGATCGGTCTGATGTTCGCGGCCGCCCGCTGCCTCCCGCAGGCAAGCGCCGCCTGTCTGAATGGCACGCCGGACCGGCAGGCCTTTGCCGGGCTTGAAGTCACCGGCAAGACCTTCGGGATCGTCGGTGTCGGGCGGATCGGGCGGGCTGTAGTCGAACGAGTGACGGCACTTGGCATGCGGGTGTTAGCCCATCATCCCCGGCCCTCATCGCGTGGCCTGTCCGACCTGCCGCTGGAACTGGTCGGACTGGAGCGCCTGCTGGCAGAAAGCGACGTGATCTCCCTGCACACCCCGCTCACCGCAGAGACCCGCAACCTAATCGGCGCGGACCAGTTCGCGCGGATGAAATCGACCGCCATCCTGCTGAACCTCTCGCGCGGCGGTGTGGTTGACGAAGCAGCGCTTCATGACGCGCTGGCGGAAAAACGCATCTTTGCGGCGGCGACGGATGTTCTGGCAAACGAGCCGGTGCGCAGCAGCGAGCCGCTCTTGCAGATGAACAACTGTATCGTGCTGCCGCATATCGCCGCCATGACGTTCGATACCCAGCGCAACATCGCCATGACGGCGGCACGGCAATGCCTCGCCACCCTGTCCGGCGGCATCCCCGACAATGTCGTCAACCCGGACGCTCTCGAACATCCGAAATGGAAGGACGTGCATTGATGTCGCTTTTTTCTCTCAACGGCAGAACCGCCGTCATCACCGGCGCATCCGGTGCCATCGGCGGCGCCATCGCCCGCGGATTCGCCGAGGCCGGCGCCAACCTGGCGTTGACCTACAATTCCAATCCCGCCCGGCTGGAGGCGCTGGCCGATGACCTTGCCGCGCAGGGGGCGCGGCCGGCCGTGTCGCAGGTCGATGTCCAGTCCGAATCCGCGCTCCGGGCGCATTGCGCGGAGACGCTGGAGCGGTTCGGCGGCATCGACATCCTGGTCAACTGCGCCGGCGGCAATATCAAGGCGGCGATGACCGGTGGCGATACCGGCTTTTTCAACCTGGACGCCAGCGCCATCAGCGAGACCCTGAACCTGAACATCATGGGCGGGGCCGTACTGCCCTGCCTGGTCTACGGGCCCAGTATTGCGAAGAGCCGGTTCGGCGGCTCGATGATCAATGTCACCTCGATGAACGCCTTTCGTCCGCTGGAAGGACGCCCCGCCTACGCCGCGGCCAAGGCGGCGGTCAACAACTTCACCCAATGGCTCGCCTGTCATGTCGCGCAGAACTATTCGCCGGAAATGCGCGTGAACGCGATCGCCCCGGGGTTCTTTCCCAACGAACGCGCCCGGCTGACGCTCTTCGAGGAGGACGGCTCGCTGTCTGCACGCGGACAGAGAATCGTCGATCTGACGCCGATGGCCCGGCTCGGCGAGGTCGAAGACCTGATCGGGACCGCACTCTGGTACGCGTCGAACGCTTCTCGCTACGTGACCGGAACCACCACCGCCGTCGATGGCGGCTTCAACGCCTATTCCGGAGTCTGAGATGCGCAAACCTTACCACGTCCTCGTGCTTGGAAACGTGCGGCCCGAGGGTCTCGACCTGCTGCGGGAGTTTGCCGAATTGACGATCCTACCCGAACCGCCCCGGAAGGCCGATATCCTGAAGGCGATCCCGGCGGCCGATGCCGTGCTGCATAAGATCGCCAAGACGGATGCCGAGATCGTCGCGGCGCAAACCAGGGTGCAGATCATTGCCCGGCACGGCGTCGGGCTCGACGATCTTGACCTCGATGCGATCCGCGCCGCCAATATCCCGGTCTCGATCACCCCGGCCGCCAATTCCAATGCAGTGGCCGAGGCGACGCTGGGCCTGACCCTCGCGGCCCTGCGCAAGGTCACGCAGGGCGAGCGGATGATCAAGGAAAGCCGCGCCTGGGCCCGCGAAAACCTGATGGGGCGCGAACTGGCGCATGCCACCGTCGGCATCGTCGGGTTCGGACGCATCGGGCAGCGCACCGCTCGCTTGTTCCATGCCTTTGGCGCGCGTGTCGTCGTATATGACGCCATGCCGGAGATGCTCGACGATTGCCCTTATGAGACCGCCCCGCTCGATGGGCTTCTGGCGCAGGCGGATGTGGTCTGCCTGCATTGTCCGCTGATGCACGACACGTGGCATCTGATGAACGAAGAGCGTATCGGTCGGATGAAGACCGGATCACTGCTGGTCAACACCTCGCGCGGTGGTCTGATCGACACTGCGGCGCTGACCCAGGCCCTCGAAGCCGGCAAGATCGACGGCGCCGCGCTCGACGTGTTCGACGCCGAACCGCCCGATTTCGATGATCCGCTCTTTGCCCTGCCTCAAGTCGTCACCACACCGCATGTGGCCGCTATGACCCGCGAGGCGCAGATCGCCATGGCTGTCGGCGCGGCAAATGAAATTCGTCGCGTCCTGGTGGACAACATCGGCCCCTCTAATGATATATTCGCCTGATCGCTTCCCAAAACCTCTGGGCCCGGATGACCGACGACACAGACCTGAAGAACGTACCCGTCCGACGCCTGCCGGTTGCCCGGTTCAACAAGCAGGTGAACCTTACCCTATCGCGCCTTTTGAAAGCGGCCGACAGCGACCTGTCGCGCGAGCAGGAGGTCATTTTACGCCAGTTGCGTGTCAGCGACGGGATCAATCAGGTGGCCCTGTCGACGCTTGTCGACCAGGACAGCAACAATATCTCGCGCACACTCGGCCTGCTGGAACGACGGGGCCTGATCCGCCGGGTCACCAGCCCGAAAGATCGGCGGAGCCAGATCGTCAAGATCACCGAAAGCGGCATCGCTGCGCATGCAAAGGCCTATGGCGCGATCACGCAGTATTGGACCGCCGCATTCGACGGTTTCTCCGACGAGGAGATCGAGGCGTTTCGCGACTTAATGTGGCGCATGACCAGCAACCTTGAGAGATTTCAGCGGCGTCACGCGGAAGATCAGGCCAAGGATCGCAATGGCAGCCCGACGCCACCGGGATCGCCGTGAGGACAGTTTCGGACCATCCGAGCACTTCTGGCTCAAGAAAATCGCGACGGGCTCCGACAGTGCATCGGCGTCAACGGCTCGGATTACACACGCACCGTGAGCGCGCGGCGATGGCATCGTAAAGTTAAAGACCCCGGTCAAAAGCCTCGCCCTCCGCTCTCGCTTATGCGGTGTCATTCGGCGTGGTACCGAGTCCCCACACACTTTAAACATTTCAAAGACTTATCGTGTCGATCGGCGTCGAACCCCTATGCCAATTTACAGTATAAATCCTCTGTCCCTCCTGCGCTCAGTGCAGAAGGAAAATAGGTGGCCGGATTTTACTCCGCCCGCGACCGAATTATTCCGCCGCTTCCGTGGCCGACTTTTGCACCGCCGTTCTCACGGCGGGAAGACAGCGGCTTCACCTACGCGCTTGAAACCGGCGAGGCACATGCCAACGCCATCGGCCTGGTCCATGGCGGGGTGATCGCCGGTCTCGCCGACCAGGCGATCGCACTCGTCGCCTGGCGGGCGGCCGACCGGGCGCCGGTGGTAACCGTCGAGATGAGCACGCGCTTCACCGACAGCACAAGACCCGGCGCCCGCCTTGAGGCCGAAGCAGCGGTGCGGCAGACATCAGGCGCTATGATGTTCGTCGACGCCGCGGTGCGAGAAGGCGAGAGAACCGTCGCGCTGGCGACGGCGGTGATGAAGATCGCGCGTAAGGGAGGGCCGGATGGCGCACGCAAACAAGGCTGAGGGGCCGCTTTCGGGCATCAAGGTCCTCGACTTTTCCCGGATTCTCTCCGGCCCCTATGCCTCCATGGTGCTGGCCGATCTCGGCGCCGAGGTGATCAAGATCGAGCCGACCGAAAAGGGAGCCGAGACGCGCGGCTTTCCTCCCTTCAAGGGCGGGATGAGCCACTATTACATCGCCCTCAACCGCTCCAAGAAAAGCGTCGCCCTCGACCTGAAATCGCCCGAGGGCTTGAAGATCGCCCGCGAACTGGCGGCAAAAAGCGATATCGTCCTGGAGAATTTCCGCCCCGGCGTGATGGATCGCCTTGGCCTCGGCTATAATGCGTTGAAGGCGGACAATTCGGGCCTGATTTATCGTTCGATCTCCGGTTTCGGCGCGACAAGCCCGCATCGCGACAGGCCGGCCTTCGACATTGTCGCTCAGGCGTTTTCCGGCGTGATGAGCGTCAACCGCGAGCCGGGACAGCCGCCAAACAAGCTCGGCCTGCCGCTCGGCGACATGGCGGGCAGCATCTTCTCCGTCTTCGGCATTCTCGCCGCCCTGCACGAACGCGATGTGAAAGGGCATGGGCGGCATGTCGAAGTGGCGATGCTCGACAGCCTGATAGCGATGCAGGGCTACCTCTCGCAGATCTATTTCCTCACAGGCGAAAACCCGAAGCCGGTCGGCACGCAGCATCAAAGCATCGCGCCCTATGGCTCGTTTCCGACCTCGGATGGCTATGTGATCGTCGCCTGTCTGACGGAGCGTTTCTGGCACAATTTCGCACGCTGCCTCGATCGTGAAAACCTGATCGAAGACCCGCGCTTCGCGCTCTATCAGACTCGCCTCGAAAACCGGGACCTGCTGGAGCCGATCATCAACGCCCGCATGATGCAGGACGACACAGCCTACTGGCTCGACAGGCTGGCCTCCTTCGACGTACCCAATGCGCCAATCCTTTCGATCGGCGAGGCACTGGAGCAGGATCACGTCAAGGCGCACGGGCTGATTGAAACCGTCCACCATCCCGAAATCGGCGATCTCCGCATGGTGCGCGGTCCAATCCGCTTCGACGGCAAGACGACCGGCCACAGCTTTGCGCCTTCGCTTCTTGGGGAGGACACCGAGGCCGTGCTGATGAAAGAACTCGGCTATTCCAGGGAACAATGCGAGGAGCTGCTCGCACGCTCCGCCGTCGGCGCGCACCGGAAAAGCTGTACGCAGTAAAGCTGAGACGAAAAGACAAGGCTCGCCCTGAAGGGCATTGGCCGGCTCATCAAGATAGAAGCCGGCCAATGCCCCTCAGGGCGAGCGGATGGTCGACGGACTGCGCCGCGGCAACAAGCTTATTGCCGGAAACGCCGCAGTCTACCCCGAACTCGAGGCGATGCTCAAAGGAAACGGGCGACCCTCAGACTGAAATGGAGACAGGGCTTCTTTTCCGCCGTCACTGCCGCTTGCTGTCAGGGCGTTCGAGGGGCTCCTGCGGGAGGACCTCGTCTGAACCCGGGTAGCGGAAAAATGCCGTTTCCCGTTGGAAATGCCACAGTTCCTCGTCGATGCGGGCCGCGCTCCAGCCAAGCTGGCCAGCAAGTGCGGCTACCTCGCTAGCCGCATCCGCTTTCCCGCAATCTGCGTCCCACACACGTCCCCGACGCCGCCAGACAACGTCTGCCAGATGGCGCACATGGGTGTCGTTCGGGCTGATTTCTGGCCCGACGACGGGCGGCTCCCGGCGTTGAGCGCGCGAAAGGCCGAGCAGGTCGGAGATATCGTCGGCCGTTATCGCATGTGCGCCAAGCGAGCCATTTGTGAGCGCGACGAATTTCGGCCCGCCGGCGCGGCCCAGTTGGTGGATCACCCGATTGCGCGCCGCCATCATCGTGCGCGGCTCGTGGGTCAGGGGCCTGAGCCCCGCCCAGCCGAGCGCGGTATCTCCGATATCCACATCGAGCCCCGGCAACTGGCCCTTGAGGTCCGCCAGAAGGGCGGCCTTTTCCGCCGCCTCGGGGCGTACAGTATCGGGGTTCTCGGTGCTGGCCGTCTCCGTTGGGCCGATGAAGTGGCGGTCGCGCCAGGGGAAGCAGTAGAACGGGTGATCGAGCCCGCTCATGGTCATCACGCCATGCCCCCGGAATTCCAGCCCGAGTTGCATGACGAGATGCGATCCGCGCGTCGTGTTGACCATGCGCGGGTGCGCCCGCTCCTCAAGTCCCGCCACCTTGTCGACCCAGGGGCCGGCGAGATTGGCGACCGCCTTTGCCTCGACCGCCCCCTCGGGCGTGTCGAGCCGCCAGATGTCGCCGGTTTCGGAAATGGCCGTCACCGGGCAGTAATTGCGGGCCTCCGCCCCCAGCATCTCCGCCTCCAGCACCATGTCCACGGTCAGGCGCTCCGGCCAGTCGAACTGATATTCGGTGTAGGCGATAACATGGCGCAGCGGCTTGCGCTTCGGCAGGCAGTCGACGAAGGGAAGCGCCTCGCCCAACCGGTCCGGGCGGTAGCGGCGATAATCAAGCGGTGCTCCGCCGCGACCGAAATGACGCAGGACCGCGAAAGCCGCGTCGATCTGCCAGCCGCGATAGGTGTCGCCTTCATAGATCGGAAAGGTCATCCTGATCGGCTTGAGCAGATGCGGGCGCTCGGCGACGAGCGCATTGCGGGCCCGCATGGAACGCTGCACCGTGCGCAGGGCGCGCGTCAACTGGTCGGGACTGGTCAGGAAACGCGACATCGAACTGCCGGGCGCAAGATAGCGTAGCCCGCAATGCAGAAGCCGCGACGACCGACTGGTGGAGCCGCTTCCGAAGTCCGCCTTTTCCAGCAGTATGACCTGCGCACCGCGCGCGGCCGCCTCACGCATGAGCGCCGCGCCATTGATGCCGCCACCGATGATCGCAAGATCGTAGACCATGATCAGGCCGCCTGGCCGCGCAAAGGCGGCATAACCGGCAGATCCGCCGCGAAATGGCAGGCGGCCACATGCCCCGCCTCCAGCGGGCGCGGCTCCGGCAGACGGGCGCTGCAAAGCTCTTGCGCATGGGCGCAACGCGGATGAAACGGACAGCCCGGCGGCGGCGCGATCGGAGAAGGCAGTTCGCCGAAGCTTTCCATTTCCTCCAGCCGAAAATCGGGATCGGGCACCGGGGTGGAGCGGATCAGCATGCGCGTATAGGGATGCCGCGGATCCGTGAAAATCCGGCGACCGGGCCCGACCTCTACCCGGCGGCCGAGATACATGATCACCACCCGATCCGACAGGGCGCGCACGACCGACAGGTCGTGGGAGATGAAGATCAGGGTCAGGCCCAGTTTCTGTTTCAATTCTTCTAGAAGACGGATCACCTGTAGCTGGATCGATACGTCGAGTGCGGAAACCGCCTCGTCGGCGATCAGCACCTCGGGCTCCAGCGCGATGGCGCGGGCGATCATGATGCGCTGCCGCTGGCCGCCGGAAAACTCATGCGGATAGCGGTCGAAATCGGCGCCTGACAGCCCGACCATGTCGAGAAGCTCGCATACCCGTTCGCGCCAGCCGCGCGGGGCAACGCCATGAACGATCAAAGGTTCGCCGACGATATTGCCGACGGTCTGTTTGGGCGAGAGCGACGAAAAGGGATCCTGAAACACGATCTGGATGGCCCGGTGAGCCTTCTTCCAGGCCGACTTGCCGCATCTTGCAAGGTCGAGGCCTTCCGGCCCGAAACCGGACGCTGTGGGATAAAAGCCGATCCTGCCGGAATGCACCGGCACCAGCCCCATCAGCGCCCGCGCCAAGGTCGATTTTCCGCATCCGCTTTCGCCGACCACGCCCAGCGTCTCGCCGCGACGGACCTTCAGGTTGAAGCCTTCGACCGCCTTCAGCACCTTCCTGCCGCGCCCCATGAAACCACCGCCCACGTCGAAACGGACCGAGAGGTCGCAAATATCCAGAACGGTATCGTTGTCTGTCTTCATCTCTGTCATCGGATTTCCGCCTCCAGCCAGCATCGTGCCTTGTGTGTTTCGCTCACCTGAAATTCCGGCGGCGTTTCATGCGCGCAGCGCTTTAGCGCCATGCGACACCGAGGCTGGAATGGACAGGCGGACGGATCTTCGGGCAGGTCGCGGACCGATCCAGGGATAGGATCCAGCGTCTCCATGTCCGTTTCCTGGTCGCGCGCGAGCGAGGGGACGGAAGCCAGCAGGCCGCGCGTATAGGGATGGCGCGGGTTCTTGAATATCTCCCGCACCGTGCCGCTTTCGACGATCTTGCCGTGATACATGACATGGACGTGGTCGGCGAGTTGCGCCACCACGCCGAGATCATGGGTGATGAACAGCGTCGCGGTATGACGCTTCACGCTGAGTTTGCGGATCTCGTTCAGGATCTGCGCCTGTGTCGTCACGTCCAGCGCCGTGGTCGGTTCATCGGCCAGCAGCAGCCCCGGATCGCAGGCGAGCGCCAGTGCAATCATCACTCTCTGCCGCATGCCGCCCGAAAGCTGGTGGGGGTACTGTTTCGCCCGGATTTCCGGCGAAGGGATGCCGACAAGCCGCAGCATTTCAAGCATCCGATCCCACGCCGCTGCGCGCGACAGGCTGATATGCTGACGGATCATTTCAACGATCTGGCGGCCATTGCGATGGGCCGGATTAAGCGATGTCATCGGCTCCTGGAAGATCATCGACATTGCCCGTCCGCGCAGGTCGCGATAGGCGCTGCCGCGCGGCGTGAGCGCGGCGAGGTCGGTCACGCTATCGCCCTCGCGAAGCAGGATCTGCCCGCCGGTCACCGAAAGCGGCGGGCTTTGCAGAAGCCCCATGATGGCAAGCGAGGTCACGGACTTTCCGCATCCGCTCTCACCGACGAGACAGACGGTCTCACCGCGCCGTATGTCGAAGCTGATGCCCTTCACCAGAGGCTTCGCTTCGTCTCTGGTGGTCAGGGTGATCTCCAGATCACGGACGCTGAGTTGCAGGTCGTTGCTGAAATCGGGCATACGATCTGCCGCGTGGCTGGGCTGGGATGTGGTCATTGTGGACATGCGGCCTGATCCTAGCGGTAGTGCTTGGGGTCGATGATGTCGCGGACGGAATCGCCGACGAGATTGAAGAAGATGATCGTCAGGAAAATCGCCGCGCTCGGCACCAGCGCCATCCAGGGCGCGATCGGCAGATAGTCGAGGCCGTCCTTGATCATGTTCCCCCAAGTCGGCTGCGGCGGCGGCACGCCGATTCCGATGAACGACAGCGACGCCTCGATCTGGATCGCCGTGCCGATCCACAGCGCCCCCACCACCAGCAGTTCACTGAAGATGTTGGGCAGGATATGCACCCGGAAAATCCGCAGGAAGGGGGCTGACACGGCATTGGCCGCCTCGATGAACTCGCGCGGGCGCACCGTCATGGTCGCGCCATAGGCAATGCGGGTGAAACGCGGCGTCATGACGATGGCCAGACAGAGGATGACCTTGTCCAGGCCCGAGCCGAGGATCGCCATGACCGCGATGCCGAGGATCAGCGCCGGAAACGCCATCAGACTGTCGGCGACGCGCATGATCGCGACTTCGGTCCAGCCGCGCCAGTATCCGGCAAGGACGCCGAATATGGTGCCCACAACCATCGCCACCCCGATCGAGACGATGGAGACCAGAAGCGAAACCCGAGCACCGTAGATCGACCGCGACAGCAGGTCGCGGCCCTGGTTGTCTGTTCCCAGAATGTGCTCGGCGGACGGAGCGGCCAGGGTATTGTAGGGGTCGTGATCAAGCGGATCGGCGATCGGCAGAACCGGCGCAAGGGCTGCGACCAGAAGCAGGACGAGAAGCCCGGCAAGGGCGAAGGCGGCGACGCCATTGCCGCGAAAACGGGAAAGAAGCACAGTCATTTCGCCCGGATCCTGGGGTTGGCGATGCCGTAGAGGATGTCGGCCAGCATGTTCACGAGGATGATCAGAAAGGCGTAGACCACCAGAACGGATTGCAGCGAGACGTAGTCACGCTGGCGCATCGCGCCGACCAGCAGCCGCCCGAGACCGGGGCGGGAAAAGATGATTTCCACCATCACCGAGGACGAGATCAGCATGATGAAGTTGATCGCGCAAAGCGAGATCAACGGCACCAGACAGTTCGGGAAGGCATGGCCGAGAATGACGCGCCATTCCGGGATACCCTTGGCGCGCGCCGTGCGGATATAGTCGTCGCTCAGTACGTTCAGCATGGCATTGCGGGTGACGCGGGTCACATAGGCCATCATGATCAGCCCCAGCGTTGTCGCCGGCAAGACCAGATGATCCAGAATGCTGAGCACATCGCCGCGATCACCCCCGCCGACGGCTGGCAGGATCGGTACGTAGATCGCGAAGATCAGCATCAGCACGATCCCCAGCACGAAGCTGGGCACCGAAAGGCCAGCCAGCGACAAGACGCGGCTGCCGTGATCGACGAAGCTATCGCGCTTCACCGCCGAGATCATGCCGAGCGGCACGCCGAGCAGGATACCGATCGCAAGCGCTGACAGCGAAAGCTCCAGCGTGTAGGGCAGAGCCGCCAGAATCTGGTCGGCAACCGGGCGGCCGGAAGACAGGGACGTGCCCAGGTCCCCCCGCAAAAGCCCGGTCAACCCATCCCAGTATTGCACCACAAGCGGACGATCGAGCCCCATCTGCTTCTGCAGATTGGCCACTGCCTCAGCAGAGGCATAATCGCCCAGCATGGCGGTTGCAGGGTCGCCGGGGGCGATCCGAAGCAGAAAGAAGACGATCGTGTAGACGAAGAAGCAGATCGGAATGATATTGACCGCCCGCTTCGCGATGATCTCTAGCATGGCATATTCCCAGTCGGTTGACCGAAGCCCGGAAGAAGGGCTTCGGTCCGCGCTAGCCGAGGTTTATTCGGCGATATCTGTCTGTTCGGTTACCGGCAGGAAAAAGGCAAGGTTGCCCTCCAGCTCGTAACCCAGTTCCAGCGCATCCGTGTGCGCGATAGCGCTGCGACCCTGGAAAACGGGAATGGCCGGCAGATCACGCAAGATCTGTTCGGACGCCTGTTTCCACAGAGCCGCCTGCTCCTGCGTATCGACCGTGTTGCGCGCCTCGGCGATCAGATCATCAACACCGGAATAATGCGAAAAATTGGTGTCGGGCGAGGATCCGTCGGAGATATCGGAGGCGCTGTCGTAGAAGCGGGTCAGGAAGACATCCGCATTCGGCCGCCATGCCATGTAATGCACCACCTGGCTGGCGTCGTCGCGGATCAGCGAGTGATAGGTGGCGTGATCCACGACCTGCAGATCCAGGTTGATGCCGGCGTCGCGAAGCTGGGCCTGGATGTTTTCCATCGGACGCAGCATCACCGACAGTTCGGTATGGATCACCTTCAGGGTGATGCCGTCCGGATAGCCGGCCTCGGCGAGCAGTTCGCGAGCCTTTTCGGGATCGTAGTCATAGTTCAGACCATCGGCCACGACCTCGTCATTGGTCAGGCCGCCGGGCAGATATTCGCCCGGAAAGGGCGCAAGAAGCGGCGTTGCCGTTGCCGGGCCGATGGCTGCGACAACGGCGTCGCGGGAAATCGCATGCGCTATCGCCTGGCGCACGCGGATATCATCCAGCGGCGGATTGTCCATGTTCAGGAACAGCACCGAGGCGGAGCCGGGGCCGAAGACCTCGACATCGATATTCGGGTAGCGCTCCATCAACTGCACCCAGGACTGCTCGCTGCTGCCCTCGATCACGTCGAGCTCGCCGGTGCGCAGACCGATGCCGCGCGCGGAAACGTCGGCCATGAACAGGATATCGACGCCGGGCAGCTTGGGCGCGCCGCGGAAATAGTTTTCGTTGGCGACGAGATCCACTTCGCTCTGGGGCGTGTAGGAGGAAAAGCCGAAGGGGCCGGTGCCCACGGGATGGAGGCGGAAGCCGTCAGCGCCCATGTCCTCATAAGCGCGCTTGGAAATAATGAAACCCGCGCCGTAGTTCATCAGCTTGGCCAGCATCAGGGTTTGCGACAAGGGTTCCGGCGTGGTGATCGTCACGGTCATCGGGTCAGGAGCGGCAATGGTGATGCCGGCATATTCGCCGGAATAGGCCGACTGTTCCGGGTCCATGGATTTATTCAGCGAAAAGACGACGTCTTCCGCCGTCATTTCGTAAGGCTCGCCGCCATCCCATCCCTGGAACATCACGCCCGGGCGCAGATGAAACGTCCAGGTCAGACCATCCTCGCTCTGCTCCCAGCTTTCCGCAAGGTCGGGTTCGATAGCGCCCATATTGGCGGTGCCCGCGGGCAGTCGCACCAGACCGTTGAAGACCATGGATGCAATCGCCCGATCCACGTGACTTGAGGCGCGATGCGGGTCCAGCGAACTGATGTCGCCGACGTCATAGGCGACCCTGAGGTCGCGGTCCGCAGCGTTCGCCGCCAGGGGGGCGGTCGCGATCAGCAAGGCGGCAAGGCCGGTGGAGATAGACAATTTCATAACATTCTCCTTCTGAAGGTCCGTTATACGAACTTTTTTGTCTGACATTATTCCAAGCGAGAACAGCCCATCTGTCAACCGAAAATGCATATTTCTGAAATTTCGGAGTTTCGCTTGACAGATAATCGCGCTTCGTGAACCTTTATTATGGACTTTTAAGTCCGACATACGAACCTGAAGGATCACCAAAGTGTCTAAGCAAGAATTCCTCTATCTGTCCCAAGAGGAGGCTGTCGCCTGCGGCGCGGATGATATACCCGCGACGGTCGCCGACGTTGATCGCGCAACGCTCCTGCTCTACCGGGGCGACGCCATCGAGGCGACGACGGCGACTTTGTTCTGGGATCTTCCCAAGGACGACCTGAAGAAGACCGTGGGATACAAGGGCACCAAGCGGGCCAATATCCACGCCGCCTTTCTCGACAATGACGGCGACCGGATGGTCGGACTGAAAAACATCCCGTCCAACCCGGAAAACCCGGCCAAGGGCCGCGGCCCGCGCGCTTCCGGCCTGCTGACGATGCTGGATCCCGAAAGCGGCTATCCGATCGCGCTGATGGATGCGGCCGTGATCAGTTGCATTCGCACTGGCGCGCTTGGCGCGCTCGGCGCGCGCTACCTGCGCAAATCCGGCAGGAACGACGTGGCCGTGATCGCCACCGGTCCCATCAACCAGGCCGCGATGGAAGCCCTGGTGCATGTCTGCGACGACGGACGCGACATCGGCACAGTGCGGGTCTTCGATATTTCGACCGAGCGGGCGGAGGCCTTCGCCGAACGCCTGCGCAAGGCGCACGGGCTGGACGTGGCCGTCGCCGCCAGTGCCGAGGAAGCGGTCCGCGTCAGCGATATCGTCATGCCCGCCACCACGCTGACCGATCCCGAACAGGCGTATATTCGCTACGAATGGCTACGCCCCGGCGCGCTTTTCATCGACCTATCGATCTGGGATGCGGAATATGATCTGTTCGCCAGGGCCGACAAGCTTTACGCTAATTCCCACGAAGCGCTGGACCGCAGGAACCTGACGCCGGGATGCCTCATCGATGCCGGCATCATCACGCCCGATCGGCTATTGGACCTAGGGGGTGTGATCGCCGGCGACGTTGCAGGCCGCGAGAACGATGAGGAAATCATTGTCTATTGCGCCCGCGGCATGGCCATTTACGATGCGATCTGCGGGCACCGCGTCCACAAGACCGCGCGCGAGAAAGAGGCAGGGCGCGACCTGACGCTTTGGAACGAGCCTTACTGGGCTAGATTCTAGCCGTTGTCCGGTGATCGGGACTTCTCCCGAGGCCGGGCGGCGGTGCAATCGATCGCAATTTGCTGCCGGAAGAGGAGACAGAGATGGACCAGTTGGACATTGCCAAAAAGACCGAAGCGACGAAGCCGCAGAGTTCCATCCGCAAAAGCATAGATATCCTCTTCCTGCTGGCGGACGGCGAAACCCGGTTTTCGCGCATCGGCAAACAACTGGGTTTTGGCAACGGCACCACGAGCCGGCTTTTGAAGAATCTGATGGATGCGGGCATGGTCACGCAGGACCCGCTGACAAAGGACTATTTCCTGAGCAGCGACATTCTCAAGCTCTCCGCCCGGGTCGAGAGCAGCTACATGCAGGTGGCCATCGCCGCCCTTGCAGAGATGGAGGCCCTGCGCGACGAAACCCACGAGACGGTCACGCTGTGCAAGCGCATCGGCCTGCGCAAGGTCATCGTGGAGGAAATCACCTCCCATCACGGCATCAAGTTCGAATATGGCAAGGGGTATTCCTCGTCCTTCCATTCCGGCGCTACGGGGATTGCGCTGATGACCCATCTGCGCCCGCAGGAACTGTCCATGCTGCTGGAAAGCGGGCCGCTGGAGGCGGAAACGCAGGCGACCGTCATCAAGCCCAACGAGATCGCCGCGCGCATCGATGCCGCCCGGCGCGACGGTTATGCGATCAGCTTCGGCGAAGTGACCGTGGGCACCGCGTCGGTGTCCGTTCCGCTCGACGACGGCAGCGGCTCCTATGCGTTGACAGTGGTCGGACCGGCGAACCGGTTTCATCCTCAAGCCGCCGTCACCGCCGTGAAGGAGGCAGTCAAGAGGATAGAGGCCCGCCTGCGCAGCGCACATGGCTGAAACAAAGATGACTGAACCTGCAGACCGGCCCGTGCCGGTCATCACAATCTGCGATGCCGACCCGATGCTGCGCCTGGCCGCCATTGCGCTGCGCGGCGCCAGGGGCGACGATGACCGATGGCTGACACGCTATTTTTCGCCCGAGCCGGTCGACGTTTCCGCCGTGGAAGGGATCGGCCCACGCCATGGGCTCGCCGGAGTCGAGGTCCGCGCACTGAGCACTGCGGAAGAGCCCCGTCTGGCGGAACTTAGCGCCGGTTCGGATATTCTGATCTGCCGCAGGGCGGCAATCGGGACCGCAGAACTCGCCGCTTCTCCGGCATTGCGGCGGGTGGTGCGGCTCGGGTCGGATGCGACAGGTCTGGATCTGGCCGCCATCCGCACCGCCGGGGCCGATGTGATATGCATGGAGCGCCCTTCCCTTGCCTACACCGCAGAGCACGCAGTGCTGCTCATGCTCGCCGCGGCGAAGAACCTGGTGCAAAGCGATGCCCTTGCGCGCGATGCCCGCTGGGATCGCAACAGGGTGTTTCCCATCGACGGTGTTGCGTACAACTGGCCGGGCCTCAGTGGCCTTGGCGGCCTGTTCAACGCGAAGATCGGCATGATCGGCATGGGACAGGTCGGGCTGTTGGTCGCCGAGCGGCTTCGGCCCTTCGGGGCCCGGCTGCTTTATGCCAAGCGCCATCGCCTGCCCGCCGCTCAGGAGGCGCAATACGGCCTTGAATTCACGACCCGCGACGATCTGCTGGCCCGCTCTGACATCGTCTCGCTGCATGCGCGCTGGACGCCGGAAACGGAGGGGATGATGAACGCGGCCGCCTTTGCCCGGATGAAGCGCGGGGCGATATTCATCAACACCAGTCGCGGCTTTCTGGTCGATGAGGCGGCGCTTGCCGATGCACTGACTTCCGGCCAACTGGGTTTCGCAGCGCTCGACACCCATGCGCCGGAACCGCGCGCCGCCACATCGCCATTAAACCAGGCGCCGAACACGATCTTCACGCCACATGTCGCGGGAGGCTCGCGAGGCGTCCTTGTCAAGGAAATCGACGACCTCGTCAAACAGGTGGGAGCCGTCTTCAGTGACGCCGAAGCCGATGATGAGGAAGATCGGAATTGAGGCGGTCTGTCACCGCCCCGGTGCCCGTCAAAGGGGCGGAGCTTCTCCGTATCCTCCTGAGACCCTTGCGATCACCCGGCCCAGACGGACCCAGAGCATTTGGCGATCAGCTCTGGCTGGCATCAACGCGGGTGACCACAGAGAGGCCAGGGACAAGCTTGTCGGCATCGGTCTGGCCGGGATCGATTGCGATCCTGACCGGGACCCGCTGGGCGACCTTGGTGAAGTTGCCCGTGGCGTTGTCCGGCGTGATGACCGAGAACTGCGAGCCGGATGCCGGCGAGAAGCGCTCGATATGGCCGGTAAAGGTTTCGCCGTTGAGCGCGTCGACGGTGAAGGTCACCTTTTGACCAGGCTTCAGCCCGTTGAGCTGGGTTTCCTTGTAGTTCGCGATTATCCAGCGCGTGTCGGGCACAAGCGCGACGAGCTGCGAGCCGGCGGTGACATACTGGCCCTGATGGGCCTTGACCTGGCCAAGCGTTCCATCGCGCGGCGCGGTGATCCGCGTGTTCTCCAGATTGATCTCGGCAAGCGCGCGGGCGGCGTCCGCTGCGGCGACATTGGCCTCCAGCGAACGGCGGTTGACGACCGTGGTCTGCAGCGCCTGCCTGGCGACATCGACCTTGGCCCTGGCCTGCGCGAGCGCGGCCTTTGCCTGATCGAGCGTTGCCCGCGCCTTGTCCATATCGGTTCCGGTGGAGAGTTCCCTGGCGCTCAGGCGCTCGGTGCGCTCCCATTGCGACCGGGCGTTTTCAAGGCTTGCCTCGGCGCTTTCGATGCCGGCTTCGGCCGAACTGATATTGGCCTTCGCGGTCTTCTGCGCCTGCGCATTCGCATCGAGCGCAGCCTTGGCAGCATCCAGGCTTGCTTGCGCCTGCGCAAGCTGCTGGCGATAGATCCGGTCGTCGAGGCGAACCAGAAGGTCTCCTTCCCTGACCGTCTGGAAATCGGTCACCGACACCTCGGCCACGAGCGCGGAGAGTTGCGGCGAAAGCAGGGTGACCTGGCCCTGGACATAGGCGTCGTCGGTGCGCTCCACCGATCCGTCAAAGGGCGGCAGGTCCCAGGCAAACAGCAGGGCGGCGATGCCTGCAATGCCGAAGGCGAGGGTCAGATAGGTGGCGAGCGATCGGAATATGCGTGTCATTGGAGGCGTCTTTTTGTTGTTGTCAGGCCGGCAGCCCTTCGGCGGCGGCGCGTTTGTGTTCCCATGTCTCGAAGGCCACATCGATGATGAGAACCACAAGGGCCAGGCAGGCCAGGAGGCAGAGGAAACGAAAACCGTCATTATAGGCGAGCACATAGGCCTGCTGGCGCACCTGGCTCGCAAAGAGCATGGCACCTTCGGCCTTGCGGACCGCCGCATCGCCGATCGTCTGGCCATAGGCTCCGGCAAGCTGGGCGATGCGCTGGCTGACGAGCGGATCGCCGCCCGCCAGGTCCTGAACCAGGGCGGCGGAATGCACCTGTTCGCGCCAGGTGACGAAGCTTCCGAGCAGCGCGGAGCCGAGAATTCCGCCGATGCGCTGGGTGGTGAGAAACACGATGATGAAGCTTAGAAGGTAGCTGGGCCCGCGCTTGAGCGCGGCCATGATCCCGACCAGCATGGCGGGCGGCAGGTAGAGCCCCGCGGCAAAGGCGATCAGCGTCTGGCTCAGATACATCTGCGGCGGACGGGTGAGGCTTGTCGCCTGGCTGTCGAGCCATGTTCCGATGATCAGCAGCACCAGCGCGAAGGCATGGAGGGCGGCGACCCGTCCCGGCTTCAGCAGCAGCGAACAGGTTGCCCCGGCCACGATGGTGGCAATGATCATCACGATGTAGAGGCCGCGCATCTGTTCGTTGCCAAGTCCGAGCATCATGAAGAAGGCGCGCGCGCCGCTCGATTGCTCGGAGAGAATGATGCGGAAGATCAGCAGCGCGCCAGTGAAATGGATGATTTCCGCAGAGGTAAGCCAGCGGACATCGAGAAGCGGGTTTTCCCTGTGCGTCTCGATCATCGCCATGATCGTCAGCGAAGCGATGCCGACGATCATCAGCCCGCCGATCCACGGCTTTTCCGTCCACCAGTAGATCCGCCCGACCGTCAATGCGACCGTGAGCGCGCCCATGCCGATAAACAGGAAGCTGAAGGCGACAAGATCGTTGCGGCTGATGACCTTGACGCGCTCGCCCGAGACCAGCGGCAGCTTGTAGATCAGGGCAAGCGATATCAGCGCAAGGCCGATCTCGAAGACATAGAGCTGTTGCCAGCCGCCATGGTCCAGAAGCACAGGCGCCATCAGGCCGGCAAGCGGCGTGCCCAGCGAAATCACCGTCATCGCCGCACAGATGCCGATCGAGAATTTCTTCTGGGCCGGCAGTCCTTCGAGCATATAGAGGATTGCGATCGACGACATCGGCGCTGCGGCGACGCCGGCGAAAAACCGCACGACCAGCGCAGCCTCGTAGCTGTTCACCCAGAGGTGGCAGAGATTGACCAGCACATAGAGAATGATCGAGAGCTCGGCGAAACGGCGTATGCCGAATTGCTGGCGCATCTTGAACAGCATCAGCGTCAGGCTGGCGTTCGGAACCAGATAGACCGCGAGCAGCCAGGTCGCCTCCGCCGTGGTCGCCTTCAGCGGGCCGGCGATCTGCTGGATCGTTACCGTGATGAAGGACATGCCCAGCGCCTGCGTGAGGCCGATCACGGTCGCGGCAAACATGTAGAGCAGCAGTTGAGGCAGCGGTTTCGGCGGCTGGGGCGGCGGCGCGCCGGGATAAAGCGGCCGAGGCGCTTCCGGCGCCTGCTCGACCGGCTTTTCGTCCTCATGCGCCGCCGGGGGCCGAACGGCGCTCATGGTTCGCGCTCCAGCCGCTCGATACGCGCAATGATCGCCTGCAGCAGGCCCGTCGCCTCTTCGAGCGCTTCATCGTCCTCCGGCGTGAAAAACGCGCCGATAAAGCCGGCACGCTCCGCGAGCAGTTTCCCCGCCATCGCCTCTCCGTGCGGCCGCAGCTGCACCAGATTGACCCGGCGATCATTCGGATCTGCCACCCGTTCGATCAGGTCGAGTTCGGCCATCCGGTCGAGCGTGCGCACCAGGGTCGGCTTTTCCAGTTCCAGCTCGCAGGCAAGCGCGCTCTGGCTGCAGCTTCCATGTCTGGCAAGCAGCGTCAGAACCCTTGCGCGCGAAAACGTCAATCCCAGCCGCGAAACCCGCGCATCATAAAGTGTGCGCATCTTGCGGCTGGCGACGCCAAGCGTCTCGACGAAGGCAATTTGCAGTTCGGGCGAAGTCCGGGACATATCGATAGAACACTATATGTTATGTAGCTATTAGTTAGCATACTACATATAAATTCGACGAAAGCAAGGCAGGGCCGGGCTGCGATCATGTCAGCCCTGCCCGGCCAGTCAAATGCGGTCAGCCGAGCGAAATGGTGATTTCCTCAACCTCGGCTGTTATTCGGCACGGCACCCGGGACCCCACACGCTTTAAATATTTCAAAGACTTATCGTGCTGATCGGCGTCGAATCCATATGCCGATTTACACGCTGAGGATGCGGCGGTAACAAAAAATCCGCCTTTCATCCGTCAGGACATATTGCTCTTGAGCGCGCCGACGCTACGCCTGACCGGCTCACCGAAACATCAAAAGCCGTTTACCAATCACGATTTCGAACCAACCTCGAACGGCTGACAAAACGGCTCCAGGGCAGCAATACGCGGCAAGAGATCGATGGTTGCACGAAGGTTGGCGATGCTGGTGCCGCTGCCATATCTGCTGGAGCCAATACTCTCACCGAGATGACCAAGGAGGTCGTTGCGATACTCACTTTTGACCGAGGAATTGTTGATCACATCGATGATGTAATGCCGGAAGGAATGTAGGGACTTTTTATCTACATCGGAGATTTGGTCATTCATCGCGTTTGCGAAAGCCGGGTAGGCTTGGTCTCCGAAATTTCCTGTTGCTTTGCTCGGTTTCAGGTCAGGAAACAGATCAGCCGTCACACCCCGTCGGCTCCTCGCGTACTTGATCAGGCCCAGATCAAGAAGCTGACCGTGAACGGGGACAAGTCTCTTCGATTGCGCGTTCTTCAGGCCCCGATTTGCGTTGGGCTTGATATCGAAACACCAGATGCCATCGACCTGAACAATCTCGCGGGCCTTGATACCAGCGATCTCTTCCCGCCGGGCGCCCGTAAGTGCCAGGATCAATGGCACCCAGTATCGCCCGTCCTTGATTATCTTGGAGCCAGGCACGCGTCGCCGTCGTTTACCGACGCATCCGGTCCACATCGGATGCTGGAAAATTTTTTGGACCTCTTCCGGTGTATACGCGTGTTTTTCATCGCGCGCCTTGACCGTCTTTCGCGGCTTCAGGCCTTTCAGGTCGATTTTCGGATCGACGTCATGGCCCTCCGACCTCGCCTTCTGCAAAAGCATACCCAGAAACGTCAGGTTTCGGTTGAGCGTTGAAGCCGACATACCCTTCTTGTCATCAGGCAGATCTCGCGCTTCCTCGAGAATTTCAATCAATGGACGGTTCCTATCGCGCGGGCTTTTCCGATAGGTCTTGGGCAATTCGCCCAGCGTGTCCACGTAGCGAGCGAAATGATGCTGCCGCAATTCCTGAATCTTCTGGACGCCGATGATTTCCCGGAAAACACCGAATACCTGATTGAACTGCCGCAGCGCCTTCTCGTCGGCTCCCTCGCGCTTCTTGATCGCTTTCAGACGGCCAACGACATCAGTGATATCGTCCGAATAGCTGCTCCCCTGGAAAACGAGCGGTTCGACCTGCTTGACGGATATGGCTTCGGGCTCGGGCGTTGCGCCACCAAGCGCGGAATCCTGTCCTTGCGGGGCCGTTGCCGTGCCGTCGGCAAAGATATTGCGGCGAGCGCTTTCCCGCGCCTCGATCACCCTGCTCGCGGCCGCAATGGCGTCGCCCAAGCGGTCATCATCCGGGTTCAGCGAAGCGGAAAGGGCAACTGACTTGCCTTCCATCTGTATCCGTCTGAGCTCCATGTAAACCAGAGACGATATTTCATCCTGACCAAGCACACGACCGGCTTCGCGCACGGTCTTGCCATGTCGCGCATCAGACCAGAAATCCCGCTTGTAGATATCCAGCATATAGCCGCCGCGCTCGATCTCCTCGTCGGAAAAGCCACGCGCCGCCAGCGCCTTGTCTTTTGATGGATCAAATATCGCGCCCTTTCCCTGACTCGCCAGAAGGCGAAAACAATGAGCGGCCAGTTCATCAAGAAGGCGGTTGTCCTCGTATCCGCCTCCCGAGATATCGTCATGTTCCGCAAGGCGGCGATTGTCGATCGCATCAAGCTCTGTTTTTACGACGTGCTCGAGCCATGTCCTTGCCTGCTCGGCGGTTAATCGTGAAGCTGCCATCAATTCGAACGCTCTCTCGCTTGTCGCATGCAGGGCTGCACCGATCACGCGAGCCTTGGCGGGATCGTGTGTGTGCAGGCTTACCTGAATATAACCAGCTTTGGTTGCATTTCCAGAGCGAACGGGAACACGGCGGCGCCAAGTGTAAACGGCGCCTCGGCGGAAAACATGGGCAATCGTCGGCATCGGCTTCAACCTCGTCTGACGCAGCCTGATGCCGTTTGTGTTACAGTCATGTGTGACAATGCGGGTTTGACGCGCAGTGAAACATACAAAACTGTGTTTTATTTCAATGACTTGACGATAGATTTGGCTGGGGAACCTGGATTCGAACCAGGACTAACGGAGTCAGAGTCCGTGGGTCTACCGTTAACCTATTCCCCAACGCGGCGCCCGAGGGGCACCGTGGATGTGGTGGGCTTATAAACAGAAAGGTCGGGCTTTGCCAAGGGGGAGACGCAAAATTTTCCTCACTTCGGCAAGACCGCTTACGAAAGCTTGGGACGGCTGACCCCAATCCCCGCACCCGTTCCGGTTTTGTCGAAGCTGAAGCGTCTGGAACCCGGGTTTCGCCATTTCGTCCGTCACGCCGGAAAATGGCTTGCAGCAAGAAGACCGCAGCCCCGCCTGCGCGGGACTTTGAAGCAACGGTATGGCGCGTGGCCGGCATCCTCGCAGAAAAGTCATTGGCCTAGCGGCCTTACGCTGCTATGATTACGTCAACTGAAAATCATATGAGCGCCTTGCTGCGAACTGCCATTGCGGTTTGCGCGGCGTGATGGAATTGGCAAAGTGGAAGACCCCCAAAACAGCGCTGAGCTGTCCGATGGCGGGGCGCGCTTGAACAATGGCGGCAAGGGCAAACGCGCTCGCCGCCGATCCCGGAAAGGTCGCCGCAAGGCCGCCGCCGGAGTGCCCGCATCACATGATGCCGCCGTCGCAGGTGGCGATGAACAGGCGCGTTCGCCAGATGGCGGCGAAACGACGAGAAGCCGCGACGGCAAGGCTGCGCGACACCCCTCTTCGGATCGACAGTCCGACGGCAACCACAAAAACAGCCCGGCTCAAGCCGCCCGCGACGGCGACAAGCCCGCTCGGCGCAAACGCAAGCGTCGGCGCGGACGCCGGGCTCATACCAAGGGCCCGCTCGGGGCCGATGGTTGCAAGCATGTAGCCGGGGAGACGACCGCTCCGGTCGCCGACGCCGCGAAACAGCCCTCGCGCGCCGACGCGCCGCCTCCGCCCCGTCGCGAGGCTCCGCAGGGCAATGCCGCCGCGCCGCATCGATCGCCCGGCCACAGCCTCTATGCCGCGCTTGATCTCGGCACCAATAATTGTCGGCTGCTGATTGCCCAGCCCACGCGTCACCATCAGTTTCGCGTGGTCGACGGTTTCTCGCGCATCGTGCGGCTGGGCGAAGGCCTTGCCGCCACCGGCAGCCTGTCGCCCGCCGCCATGGACCGCGCCATCGAGGCGCTTGCCATGTGCGCCGCCAAGCTCAGGGGCCGGTCCGTCCGGCGCATGCGGCTGATCGCCACCGAGGCCTGCCGCTCGGCCGATAACGGCGAGATCTTCCTCAAACGGGTGCGCGAGGAAACCGGGCTGGAGCTCGAAATCGTCAACCGCGAAACCGAAGCGAGACTGGCGGTATCGAGTTGCGCGTCGCTGATCGGCAGGGAAACGCGGTCGGCCGTGCTCTTCGATATCGGCGGCGGCTCCTCCGAAATCGCGGTGATAAAACTCGACGAGAACCGGTCCTACCGGCTCGCCAACCACATCTCGCACTGGACGTCGCTTCCCGTCGGCGTGGTGACGCTGTCGGAACGCTATGGCGGCCATGACGTGACGCCGGAAATCTTCGAGGACATGGTGGCCGAAGTCACCCGGATGCTCGGCGATTTCAACTGTCCGGGCATCGGCGGCGGAAAGGACGACGAGGGGTTTCACCTGATCGGCACGTCGGGCACCGTCACGACGCTGGCCGGCGTCCATCTCGACCTGCCGCGCTATGACCGCCGCAAGGTCGACGGCATCTGGCTCTCCGATGACGAGGTCACGGCCATGCAGTCGAAACTGCTGTCCTGGGATTTCGCCGGCCGCGCCGCCAACCCCTGCATCGGCCCGGATCGCGCCGACCTCGTGCTGGCCGGCTGCGCCATCCTGGAGGCAATCCGAAGGCGCTGGCCGTCCTCGCGCATGCGGGTTGCCGACCGCGGCCTGCGCGAGGGACTTTTGACCGATATGATGATGCATGACGGGGTCTGGCGCAAACAGCGTCGCCGCGGCGGCTTCAGCCGCCGCCAGGGCGCGGCCTCAAACAAGGACTGAATGTTGTGACCAAACCACCCGCCAAACCGGCCAGAACGGGTCGCAAGATCGGCCAGAAGGTCAAGAAGACCAAGCTGAAGGCGTCCTCGCGTCGCTGGCTGGAGCGCCATCTCAACGATCCCTATGTGCAGCGCGCCAAGACCGAGGGTTTTCGCGCGCGCGCGGCCTACAAGCTGCTGGAGATCGACGAGAAGCATCAGATCCTGAAAGGCGCGCGCCGGATCATCGATCTGGGGGCGGCACCCGGAAGCTGGTCGCAGATCGCCGCCAAGGTCACCGGCTCCACCGATACCGACATTCGCGTCGCGGCGATCGACTTTCTCGAAATGGACGGCGTTCCGGGCGTGGCGTTCTTTCAGATGGATTTTCTCGACGAGACCGCCCCCGATCTTTTACGCGAGGCGCTGGACGGGCCGCCGGATGTCGTCATCTCCGATATGGCCGCGCCCACCACCGGCCACCGCCGCACCGACCATCTGCGCACCATGTATCTGTGCGAGGTCGCGGCCTATTTCGCGGTGGAGACGCTTGCCGAGGGCGGGCATTTTCTCGCCAAGACCTTCCAGGGCGGGGCAGAACACGATCTTCTGACCATGCTCAAGCAGAACTTCCGTCAGGTGATCCACGTCAAGCCCGCGGCCTCACGCTCCGAATCCGTGGAAATGTTCGTGCTCGCCAAATCTTTCAAGGGCAGGCCGACAGAGGCGTAGCGCCGCTTCGGCCCACCCGGAATTCAGCGGTGCGGGCCGCCTTCGGCCATCACCATATCCCGCAGCCGTTCGAAAACCGCCGGGCTCTGGCGCACGCCGTCATGCTCATATTCATTGGTGACCCAGATCCGGCAATTGCCAAGACGGTTCGCGGTTTCCAGCGACAGGCCCGCGTCGACATACATGTCGTCGTGATAGATGGCGGCGGCCACCGGAACGTCATTGGCGAACAGCCGCGTGGCGTCATAAAGCGGCGGATTGTCCGTTCTTGCCGCAAGCGCCTCGACGGCGGCGGCGAACGGACGCAGCGACCGGATTTCCTCGAACATCCATGGGTAGATCATCTCGCCGGTGAACAGCAGCGGCCGGCGTGCCGGATCGAAGCGCGGGAATTCGCCCCTTATCCGTTCAGCGGCGGAGGCAGTGGGCCGGGGCCCCTGGGCATAGATGCTCTCCTGCAGCACCGCGAACAGCGGATTGCCGGCAAAACCGGTCTCGGCCATCACGGAAAACAGGAAACTCTCCGACAGGCGCGTTTCGTCGGGATCCGCAAAGGCCTCGTCGAGCAGGAAATGAAGCGCCTCATGTCCGGGGCCCATGCCGAGCCCCAGCCCCAGGGTCTGCAGCCGGCGCACGCTCAGCCGGTCGCCGTCCGGCAGGTGAACCGGGTTGTCTTCGATGAAATCGGCAATGCGGGCGGCAAGCCGCTCATCTTCTGGATAGCGCTGATAATAGCGCCGGTTCTTGGAAAGAACGCGCGGATAGGTGCGGCGATAGACCTCCTCCGCCTCGGCGGCAAGTCCGGCAAGCCCGCCCGTGACATAGCAGGCGGCGAGCCCCTCCGGCGCGCGCGAAAGATAGGTGAGCGTGATGAACCCGCCGAAGCTCTGGCCGAGCGTCTCCCATTTGACATCGCCCAGCAATTGTTTGCGGATGTGCTCGCAATCGGCGACGATGCTGTCGGCGCGGAAATGCATCAGGTAGTCCGCGGCCGCCTCGCCACTTTCGAAACGGGAGATGACATGACCGTCGATCGGGCTGCTACGGCCGGTTCCGCGCTGGTCGATCAGCACCACCCGGTGGGTTTTCAGCGCGGCCTTCAGCCATGGCGGGCCGCCGGCGACCGGACGCGGCGACTTGCCGCCCGGCCCGCCCTGCAGAAAGGCGAGCACCGGCAAATCCTCCCGCCGCTTGACCGGATCGACGATCTCGCGGGCGAAAACCTGCAGCACCGGCCCCTCCGAACGGCTCCAGTCGAGCGGCACCGGCACCAGCATGTCCCGGATCATCATGCCGGGAATGATATATTGCTTCGGCATCATGGCGGCCTATCTCCTTCTGTCTCTGCCGTGGCCTAGAGCAGTTCGGGTCCAAGGGCAACCATGCTTCGCGGACACAACAAAAAAGCGGGCGCCAGGGCCCGCTTTCGATTGTCTTGAATGCGCTGAGGCTTATTTGCGCTTGCCGTCGAGGCTGAAGGAGCCGGGGCCGGCGAAGACGAGATAGAGGAAGATGAAGCAGAACAGGATCGCCGCATCGCCGCCGTTATTGGCTGGATAGAGGCTCGAGGGCGCATGGAACATGAAATAGGCGACCGCCATCATGCCGGACAGCACGAAGGCCGAGATGCGGGTGAACAGTCCGAGCACGATCAGCGCGCCGCCGACGATTTCGAGAATGCCGCCCACCCAAAGCAGCGAAAACATCGGGGGATGCATCTCCGAGACCGGGAAGTGCAGGATTTTTTGCGTACCGTGTTCAAATAGCAGAATCCCTGCCACGACACGCAGAATGGCCAGGAAAATCGGCGCCATCGGCTGCAGCATGCGGTTTGTGCTCATAAATCAGCTCCGTGATAATGGTTGCCCGCGCGGGCGCGGCTTCAGAAGACGCTAACATACGCGAAAAAACGGATCGCGGAAGACGAGGATGTGTAAACACTGCGTCGCCAACCGCACCGCCTCCCGAATTCCAAAAATGCTTGAAGCGATCCCGATGGATTGCAGTTCCTTTTTTCCGACCATATAGTCGCCCGACTTTATGGGGACCGGATTTTTCGCCGTGCAAGGAGACCAGACGATGAGCGAACCGACAGGAAAGAAGCCCGCCGGGGAAGACCTCCAGCAGCAGGCTCTTTTTTATCACCGCTATCCGCGTGCCGGTAAGCTGGAAATCCAGGCGACCAAGCCGCTCGGCAACCAGCGCGACCTCGCCCTAGCCTATTCGCCCGGCGTCGGCGCGCCCTGCATCGCCATTCATGAAAACCCGCATGACGCCGCGCAATACACCTCCCGCGCCAATCTGGTCGCCGTGATATCGAACGGCACCGCCGTTCTCGGCCTCGGCAATATCGGCCCGCTCGCCTCCAAGCCGGTCATGGAAGGCAAGGCCGTTCTGTTCAAGAAATTCGCCGGTATCGACGTCTTCGATATCGAGATCGACGCGCCGTCGATCGATGGCATGGTCTCCACCATTTCCGCGCTGGAGCCCACCTTCGGCGGGATCAACCTTGAGGACATCAAAGCGCCGGAATGTTTCGAGGTCGAGCGGATCCTGCGCGAAAAAATGCAGATCCCGGTGTTCCACGACGACCAGCACGGCACCGCCATTATCGTCGCCGCCGCGATCCTGAACGGGCTGGAGCTTGCCGGGAAATCGCTGGAGCACGTCAAGATCGTGGCCTCGGGCGCGGGCGCGGCGGCGCTTGCCTGCCTTAACCTGCTGGTTTCGCTTGGCGCGAAGCGCGAGAATATCTGGGTGTTCGACATTGACGGCCTGGTCTATCCCGGCCGCGAGACCAATATGGACCAGTGGAAGGCAATCTACGCGCAGGAGAGCGACGCCCACGCGCTTGCCGACCATATCGCGGGCGCGGACGTGTTTCTCGGCCTTTCGGTCGCAGGCGCGCTGAAACCGTCGCTGCTCAAGCAGATGGCGCCGCGACCGATGATCATGGCGCTCGCCAACCCCGTGCCGGAAATCATGCCCGACCTCGCCCGCGCCGAGCGCGATGACGCGATGATCTGCACCGGGCGCTCGGACTTCCCCAACCAGGTCAACAACGTCCTGTGTTTCCCCTATATCTTCCGCGGCGCGCTGGATTGCGGCGCGCGCACGATCAACGAGGAAATGAAGATGGCCGCCGTGCGCGCCATTGCCGGGCTGGCGAAGGAGGAGGTCTGGGAAGCATCGCGGACAGCGGCCAATGGCGAACCGCTGATCTTCGGGCCCGATTACCTGATCCCCTCGCCCTTCGACCCGCGCCTGATCCTCAGGATCGCGCCCGCCGTTGCCCGCGCCGCCGAGGAGACCGGCGTCGCCGAGCGCCCCATCCCGGACTATCAGGCCTATTACGAACACCTGACCCGCTTTGCCTTCCGCTCCGGCCTGGTGATGAAGCCGGTCTTCGCCGCCGCCAAGGCCGCCGAGCGCAAACGCGTGATCTTCTCCGACGGCGAGGACGAGCGCGTGATGCGCGCCGCCCAGGTGCTGATCGAGGAAGGCATCTCCCAGCCGATCCTGATCGGACGCCCGAACGTGCTCGAAACCCGCATGAAGCGCTACGGCCTGCGCATGAAGCTGCATGAGGATTTCGAGATCATCAATCCGGAAAGCGATTCGCGGTTTCGCGAATATGTCGACGAATACCTCTCCTTCGTCGCGCGTAAGGGCGTCACGCCGGAGCGCGCGCGCACCATCGTGCGCACCAACACCACGGTGATCGGCGCGCTGGCGGTCAAGCGCGGCGACGCGGATGCGCTGCTATGCGGCGTCGAGGGCCGGTTCGAAAAGCACCTGCGCGATATCGGCAACATCATCGGCAAGCATGAGGACGTCCGCGACTTCTCGAGCCTTGGCCTGTTGATTTCCAACCGCGGCGCGACCTTCTTCGCCGATACCCACGTGACCTACTGCCCGAGCGCGGAAGAGATCGCGGAAACCACGATCCAGTCCGCCCGCGCCGTTGCCCGCTTCGGCATCACGGCGAAGGCAGCACTCGTCTCGCACTCCAATTTCGGCTCGCGCGATTCCGAAAGTGCTGCCAAGATGCGTGAAGCGCTGGCGCTGGTGCGCGCCCGCATGCCCGAGCTCGAGGTCGACGGCGAAATGCACGGCGATACCGCAATCTCCGAATTGTTGCGCGAACGCGCCATGCCCAACAGTACGCTGACGGGCGAAGCCAATCTGTTGATCTTCCCCTCGCTCGATGCCGCCCATATCACCATGACGGTGGTGCAGAGCATGCTCGAGGCGCTGCATGTCGGGCCGATCCTGCTCGGCAGCGCCCTGCCGGCGCACATCATGTCGCCCTCGGTGACCTCGCGCGGCATCGTCAACATGGCGAGCCTTGCGGTGGTGGAGGCGGATGTCGCGGCCTCGGAGAAGCGCCGGGCGGCGGAATAGGCAATTTAGCAGGTCGCAATCGGCGATTATCCGGCGTCGGGCCAGCGGCGTGCCGCCGCTTACCCCTGAGAGTTTCCCGGCGGCGCGCGGGCCTGCGCATTTACCGCGCTTTGCGCCAGGGCGAGAAGTCTGGCCGGGATCCCCTCCGCACCATCGTCAAACCACGGGCAGATCGCAGTCCGAACGAGGATATTCACATCTCATTTACAACCATAGCTTGATTTTTACATGTCGAAAGGTTTATCAAACTAAAGACAATGTTCGCCTGCAAAGAGTTTCCGTGTCAACTCAAGAGGGAATAGTCCGCGAACATTATTCTCATAATATTCCTCGGGAGGTCGCCGACCTTCATCGACCATCTTGGGCTGAAATGCGAAAAATGCTTAAGATAAAACAAGTTATGGCAGAAATAGCGATGATGATGGACGAATCCAGAATTCTGGAGTTGCGGGCGCGGGTCGCGCGTTCGGACACAACGGCGGAGCTTATCGTAGCGCTTGGAGAGATAACATCAACCTTTGGTTTCAACCACTTTACGTTGACTGACATTCCCCGGAGCAAGGACGCGCTGCTGCAGTCCCTGATTCACTTTACTTCGCTCCCCTACCCCCTGATCGCGGCCTATGATCAGGCGGAGATCCTGCAAAATTCCGCCTTTGTCCGGTCTTGGAGAGCCGCGACCTCGCCGATCGAGTGGGATATCGACCAGTTCGAACTGGATGACAGGGAGGCGGCTTTCGGCCAGCGCCTCAAGACCATCCATGTCCGCATGGGGGTTGTCTTCACCGCGCCGGACTGTCAGCCGGAGCCCCTGGCCTTCCTGCTGTTCGGGGATCGCGAACCGCTCGACGACGCGGAAAAGGCGGAGCTCGACCGGCTGGCGGTCGCCGCCTGCCGGCGGTTCGAGCAGTTACGGCCGGTTTCCGCCCACCACCTGAAGAGCCTTTCCTCGCGCGAATTGGAGGTCATCAAATGGACCGCCGAGGGCAAGACATCGCACGAGATCGGCAGAATCCTCAATCTCTCCGATCATACCGTCAATGCCTATCTGGCGAACGCGATCCGCAAGATGGAATGCGTCAACAGGGCCCAGTTGGTGGC
Organism: Martelella mediterranea; assembly: GCF_021021415.1. GTDB lineage: Bacteria > Pseudomonadota > Alphaproteobacteria > Rhizobiales > Rhizobiaceae > Martelella > Martelella mediterranea_C. The sequence continues at coordinate 50,164 of NZ_JAINWJ010000053.1, forward strand.
AAAGGCGATCCGTCTCAAGCTGATCGAATAAGCGTTCGGCGCAGATCAGGCCGAAGACGAAGCTCTACCGGCGGCCGGTTTTTTCCTTCCAATGGAGGCGGCAATAGGAGACATAGCGGTCATTGCCGCCGACCTCGATCTGGGGGCCTTCGAGCAGCGCGTTGCCGGCCTGATCCAGACGCACGACCATGGTGGCCTTGCGGCCGCAATGGCAGATCGTCCGCACCTCCCTCGCTTCATCCGCGAGCACGAACAGCTCGGCCGATGCCGGAAACAGCCGGCCCATGAAATCCGATCTGAGGCCATAGGCCATCACGGGAATCTTGAGTTCATCGACGACCCGCGCCAGTTGCCACGCATGCTCGGCGGTGGCGAAATGGGCCTCGTCAACGAACAGACAATCGATCGTGCGCTCTGCGTTGAGTGCGCTTGCGCATTCGAACAGGTCGGTATCCTGCCCGAACGTGACCGCATCGGCCTTGAGCCCGATCCGCGAGGAAACCACGCCCTTGCCGCCGCGATCATCGAGTTCGGCAAGCAGGATGACGGCATGCATGCCGCGCTCGCGGTAATTATAGGCGGCCTGAAGCAGCAGGGTCGATTTGCCGGCGTTCATCGTGGCATAGTAAAAGTGAAGTTTCGCCATTTTTGCGGTCCTTTTTCTTCTTTCTTGCCGCGAACGGCGGCCCGCAAAAAGCCTGAATCGCAGAAAGCCACAGAAAAGCGCGGGCCGCCGCTTTCGCGCGGCGCATCTTGCCGCTTGTGCGCGAATATGAGAAACAACCGCCTGCCATCCCCTCCTGCCCATGCTGACGCAGAACCCATGGAAACAGTCGTCGAGATCAACGCAATCGATATCGTCTATGGCAGGCATGCGCGCCGCGCCCTGCCGCTCATCGATGCCGGTTTTTCGCGTGATGATATTCACGCCCGCACCGGAAGCCTCGTCGGGGTCTCCAATGCCTCGCTGAAGCTTGGGCGCGGTGAGATCGTCGTGCTGATGGGCCTTTCGGGCTCAGGAAAATCGACCTTGCTGCGCGCCGTCAATGGCCTGGCGCCGGTCGTGCGCGGCGACGTCGACGTGCATACCGAAGACGGTGTCATCAATCCCTATACCGCGAGCGCCAAAGCGCTCAGGGCGCTGAGGGCCCGGTCCGTTTCCATGGTGTTCCAGCAGTTCGCGCTGCTGCCCTGGCTGAGCGTTGCCGAGAATGTCGGCCTCGGCCTGGAACTTTCGGGCGTGCCCAAACGCGAGCGGCGCGAACGCATCGAAGAACAGCTCGCGCTGGTCAACCTTTCCGACTGGGCCGACAGCCCGATCGACGCGCTTTCAGGCGGCATGCAGCAGCGGGTCGGCCTTGCGCGCGCCTTTGCCACCGGCGCGCCAATCCTGTTGATGGACGAGCCGTTTTCGGCGCTCGATCCGCTGATCCGCGCGCATCTGCAGGATGAGTTGCTGGAGCTGCAGCAGCGCCTCAGAAAATCGATCCTGTTCGTCAGCCACGATCTCGACGAAGCCATCAAACTCGGCGATCGCATCGCGATCATGGAAGGCGGCAAGATAATCCAGACGGACACGCCGCGCGTAATCATCAAGAACCCGGCAAACGACTATGTTGCCGACTTCGTCGCCAATACCAACCCGCTCACGGTTCTCACGGCAGGAGACATCATGAACCCGGTATCCTCGCGCAGCCAGCTGGACACGCAGATCGCCGCGACCGTCAAAGCCGCAACGCCGGCCATGACGCTGATACGCCTGCTGGCGGAACGGCCCGGAACGATCGGCGTTGTCGAGGGCGGACGGATTGCCGGAACGATCTCGCACCGCGAGATTGCCGCCGGCCTTTCGCCACGGCGGCCGCAATCGGCAGGGCCTTTGGCATGAACGAGAAAGCCTCTCCCCTGCGCGAAACCGACGAAGCGGCGATCCGGCTGGCAAAATCGCTTCTGCGCGATGCCGGCTTTGCCGCCCTTGCCGTCAACGAACCGGAGACCGGTTTTCCACTTGCAAGCCGTGTGCTGATCGCGACCGATGTCGACGGCGCGCCCGTGATCCTGATTTCGGCGCTATCGAGCCATACCAGGGCGATCCAGCGCGACGGCAGGGTATCGCTTTTGACGGGGGAACCCGGAAAGGGCGACCCGATGGCCCATCCGCGCATGACGACGCGGTGCCTGGCCGGGGTTATCGAACGCGGCAGCGAAGACCACGCGCGGATGCGGAAGCGGTTCCTCGAACGTCACCCGAAGGCAAAGACCTACATCGATTTCCCCGATTTCAACCTGTTCCGCCTGACGCCGGTGTCGGCGAACCTCAATGGCGGCTTTGGCAAGGCCTACGCCATCGAGGGCAAGGACCTGATCGACCCCGGGTAAAGACCCGACCGCGGGACGCGCCGCATCCAGACCGGTTCCAGTTTGTCATTTATCAGTAATCAATCGAGTTGAATTGGCGCAGCGGGCAGATGGAAATGGGATTTTCCTTTATTTTCGGCGACCCTGTTAAAAAATACCCTAAATTTCGTATTATTTTTTTCCAGACGACTCAGTTACATTCCATTTTAGGCATTGGGAAAATTATTGACACTTCGTTGCAAGCCAAGGAGTACTGATGTGAGCGCAAACAAACTGTCAGACAAGACCTCTCCGGCCGCCAGCCTGCTTTCTGCGATGGCAAACCCGAAGCGTCTTCAGATTCTCTGCGTGCTGATCGAACGGGAGATGCCGGTCGGCGCACTCGCGGTCCGCGTCGGCCTCAGTCAATCCGCCCTGTCGCAGCATCTGTCGAAGCTGCGCGCCCAGAACCTCGTGGAAACGCGGCGCGAAGCGCAGACCATCTATTACAGCACGCATGCCGAACCGGTCCGCAAGCTTCTCGATACGCTCGGCGAGATCTACGACGAGGAAATGATCGCCAGCCGCAAGGCGGGCTGAGCCTCTGTCGGTCGGCGCATCGCGGGCCGACAGGGATAGTCAGGGCGATGCCTGACGGATTGTGCCTTTTGGCAGAGGCTTTCGCTTGACGGCGGCGGTGCCGCTGATAACGTGCTCTCCAATAGTATTGAAGCAACAGGGCCCGGCGACGGGTCGCTTTCTTTTGTGGAGCAGCTCATGTCCGACAGCACCAATGTGACGCCCAACAATCTCGACGCATTCTGGATGCCGTTTACCGCCAACCGGCAGTTCAAGAAGGCCCCGCGCATGTTCGTGGCCGCCAAGGACATGTATTATACCACCGCCGACGGGCGCAAGGTTCTGGACGCGACCGCGGGGCTCTGGTGCGTTAACGCCGGTCACTGCCGGCCGAAGATCGTCGAGGCGATCCGCAAACAGGCCGGCGAACTCGATTACGCTCCCGCCTTCCAGCTCGCCCATCCCAAGGCCTTCGAACTCGCCAACCGGCTGGTCGATATCGCGCCGGAGGGCATGAACCATGTGCTCTACACCAATTCGGGCTCTGAATCGGTCGAGACCGCGCTCAAGGTCGCGCTCGCCTATCACCGGGCGAAGGGCGAGGGCTCGCGGTTCCGGCTGATCGGCCGCGAGCGGGGCTATCACGGCGTCAATTTCGGCGGTATCTCGGTCGGCGGCATCGTGGCCAACCGCAAGATGTTCGGCACGCTTCTGACCGGCGTCGACCATCTGCCCCACACCCACCTGCCCGAGAAGAACGCCTTCACCAAGGGCCAGCCGGAGCATGGCGGCGATCTTGCGAGCGAACTGGAGCGGATCGTCACGCTCCACGACCCCTCGACCGTGGCGGCCGTCATCGTCGAGCCGGTCGCCGGCTCCACAGGCGTCCTGATTCCGCCGAAGGGCTATCTCAAGAAGCTGCGCGAGATCTGCACCAAATACGGCATCCTGCTGGTCTTTGACGAGGTGATCACCGGTTACGGCCGACTGGGCACGCCCTTTGCCGCGCAGTATTATGACGTCAAACCGGACATCATCATCACCGCCAAGGGCCTGACCAACGGCGTCATTCCGATGGGCGCGGTGTTCGTGACCTCCGCGATCCATGACGCCTTCATGAGCGGCCCGGAGCACATGATCGAGTTCTTCCACGGCTATACCTATTCCGGCAATCCGATGGCGTCGGCAGCGGCGCTCGCCACGCTCGACACCTACAAGGAAGAGGGCCTGCTGACGCGGGCAGCAGAACTCGCGCCCTATTGGGAAGAACAGCTCCACAGCCTGCGCGACTGCCCCTATGTCATCGACATCCGCAACACCGGGCTGATCGGCGCGATCGAGCTGGAACCGATCGCGGGCGAGCCGACCAAACGCGCCTTCACCGCTTTCCTGAAAGCCTATGAAGACGGCCTGCTGATCCGCACCACCGGCGATATCATCGCCCTGTCGCCGCCGCTGATCATTTCCAAATCCGAGATCGACGAATTGTTCGAGAAGCTGCGCAAGGTGCTGATGAACAGTATCTGAGGCCGCCTCGCATGATAGCGGGCGTGAAAGCCGGCGCATCGGGTTTTCTCGCCGCGCCGCTTTCCGCCGCCGCCTCGGATTTGGCGAGAACCGGTTCCGCTTTTTCGCCGTTCTCCACTAGAGCCATTCCGCGTTTCACGGAAAGGCGAAAAGGCCCTATCTCTTTGTTTTACGCAATTCCGGACGGTGAACCGGTATCCACTTCACCTGGAATTGCTCTACTGTTGCATTACCGCAAACGGGAGATGCAGTCATGTCCGACGACATTCTGATCAAGAACGAACGCCTCGCCGTCGCGGTCTCGCCGCTTGGCGCCGAGACCCGATCTCTCACCAGCAAGGACGGGCGCGAATGGCTCTGGGATGGCGACCCGGCCTACTGGACCGGACGCGCGCCCATCCTGTTTCCGATCGTCGGCAAGGCGCCGGATAACAGGGTGACGATCGAGGGCATGGCATTCCCGATGCAACAGCATGGCTTTGCCCGCAAGAACGTGTTCGCGCTCGAGGACAGCTCGTCCTCCTCCTGCCGCTTCCGGCTCGACCCGACCGACGAGACGCGGCTGGCCTATCCATTCGAATTCTCGCTCTCGATCACCCATGCGCTGTCGGACGCGACGCTGACGGTGACCGCCGAGGTGGAAAACCGGGACGACCGGCCGATGCCCTTCGGCTTCGGCTTTCATCCCGCCTTCCGCTGGCCGATGCCGGGCCTCACCAGGGGCCATGTCCATCACATCGCGCTCGCAAACCGCGCCGCGCCCGCCATGATCCGCCTGCGCGACGGCCTGTTGGACCTGACGCCGCTCGCCTCCCCCTTCTCAGGCGGCTTGCTCGCCCTCGACCATGATTATTTCGAGGAGGATGCGATGATCTTTCCCGAAGGCGCGGGCGATCGGCTGAGCCTCAGCGCAGAGGATGGCCCGTCGCTGCATTTCCGCTTCGAAAACCTGCCCAATCTGGCGCTCTGGACCAAGCCCGGCGCGCCCTATATCTGCGTCGAGCCCTGGCACGGCATGGCCGCGGCCCACGGCAAGGGGCCGGCGATCGAAGACCGGCCTTTCACCGTCACCCTGCCCGCCGGCAAGTCCGCGCGCTTCGGCTGGTCCGTGACGATAGACGGATAGGTTGCCGCTCTCTTATTTTGCTTGCTAAACGCGAATCAATCGCGCATATCTCGAAAAAAACACCTGGGTCGCTCCACATTGATCGTTCAATTGTCGGCGAGCCGCTCGGGGAATGGGGGCCGCCGTTTTTTCGGGGTCCTCAACATGAAGAAACTCGTGGCAGAATTTATCGGCACGGCCGTGCTTGTGCTGTTTGGCTGCGGCGCGGCCGTTCTGGGCGGCGATGCCATAGGCCAGACCGGCATCGCCTTTGCCTTCGGTCTTGCCATCGTCGCCATGGCCTATTGCATCGGGCCGATCTCCGGTTGCCACATCAATCCCGCCGTCAGCCTCGGCGTATTTGTCGCGGGCCGCATGCCGGCCGGCGAAATGCTGCGCTACTGGGTCGCCCAGTTCTCCGGCGGGCTGGTGGGCGCATTCGTTCTGGCAATCATCGCCGGCTCCACGGCCAGCCTTGGACAGAACGGCTGGGGTCCGGGCTATCTCGGCGAATATGCGCTGCCGGCGGCGCTGGTCTTCGAGGTCGTGTTCACCGCGATCTTCGTGATCGTCATCAACTCTGTTGTTCTTGATGGTCCCTTATCCTTGC
>NZ_JAINWJ010000054.1 GCF_021021415.1 Martelella mediterranea
AAACGCCCCAAACTGTTCAGACAAACCGAGCCACCTCTGTTGGACGAGTTCAAAAGAAAACTCGTCCTGATCAGGTGCTTGTCTTGTCCAGGAAGGCCTCAATCGAGGCGCGGTGCTCCTTGGTGGTGTAACACATCGCCTGGGCCTGGCGGCCGAGCGAGAAGACCTCGTCGTCCGAGCTTTCGAAGGTCTTGTCCAGGATCGACTTGGTCAAGGCGATCGCCGCCGGGGACCCCTGGGTCAGTTCCCTGGCCCAGGCGCACGCGCTGTCGAGCAGGTCGTCAGCGGAGGTGACACGGTCGACCAGGCCGATCGAAAGGCCTTCTTCGGCCAGTACGATACGGCCGGACAGGATCAGCTCCTTGGCGCGGACAAGGCCAACGCGGCGCGGCAGGAAATACATACCGCCGCCGTCGGACACCAGCCCGCGCTTGAGGAAGCTCATCGACATTTTGGCGCCCTCGACGGCGACGATGAAGTCGCAGGCCATTGCCATGTCGAGGCCAAGACCGACGGCCGCGCCGTTCACCGCCGCAATCACCGGCTTGGTGCAGCCATGAATGACGGCGACGCTCCGGTGCGTCTGCTTCTGACGCGTCCAGCCGTTGAAGGCGACGTCGCCCTGTGGCGCGTTCAGGCGCTCGCGCATGCCGCCAATGTCGCCGCCCGAACAGAAGCCCTTGCCGGCTCCCGTCAGGATGACCGCCCGGATCTCTGACGAGCGGTCGGCCCATTCGAATGCGGCGATCATCTCGGCCCTCATCTGATCGTTGATCGCGTTACGCACGTCGGGGCGATTGAGCCGGATGATCGCCACGGCGTCGCGGATTTCCACCTCGATGAATTCCGCCGACGAAAGGGCGGGTGTGCTGTGATCATTCATGGTGACATTGGTCCTTGAATTGTTCGTTTATGCGATGGAACGCCGCACAGGCGTCACGGCGAGAAGCCCGGGCAGGTCGTCGGAGGTCATGATGATCTTGCGCAGGTCGTCGGCGGTTTCGGGCGGCAGAACCTCCCGCGCCAGCTCGTCATATTTCTCGATCAGTTCGGCATCGGTCAGCGGATCGTCCGGGTCGCCCTTGCGCGTCGGCTGGAAGTGCTCCAGCGCCTGCCCCGATTTCAGGATGATCTTCAGCCGCGCCTGACGCTTGACCGGATAGGCCGCGGCGATTTCCGCATCCTCGGTGACCGAGACCCTGGACATGAAGGCGCGCAGATCCGCGCGGTTCAGCGCTTCCGGCGTAAAGGCCGCCAGACGCACGCCACCCAGATGCAGAAGGGCAGCGGTGCAGTACTGCACGCTGAACCGGGCATCCCGAGCGGTGTTGACGTCCATCCGGTCGCAGATCGAAACGGTTGGGCCGTAGCCGCTCACCTCGATCCGCTCGACATCTTCGGGGCCGAACGGCTGTTTGACCTGCATCGCCCGGATGCCGTCGAGGGTCGGGAAGATGTGTCCGCAGCAGCCGTGATTCTTGAAGGTCATGTGCGAGATCGGGGTCCAGTCGCCCAGTCCGGCGAGACCTGCTTCCCAGTTCCCGGTGCCGTCGCTTGTGGCGGCGGCATAGCCATGCGCCGCGTCGAGACTGCCCGGAGAACCGGTCACACCTTCTGCGGCGGCAAGCCCGGCAAGCACGCCCGCGTCGGCGGCATGGCCGCAATGCATGGGCTTGGTCTGACCTTGACCCTGAAGATTTTCCTGATGGCCACCTGCGAAGCTGCTGGAAATCGCGATGGCATGGGCGATCTGTTCGGCATTGCAGCCCTTGAGCATTGCGGTCGAAACGGCGGCCCCCATGGTGCCGACGGTCGCGGTGATGTGCCAATTGCGGTAGTGGCTGGGCTGCAGCGCCATTGCAATCCGGCAACCGACTTCGTAGCCGCCGATGACCGCGCGGTGAAAAGCCTCGGCGCTGGCGCCTTCCGCCTGTGCCACGGCCAGCGCGGCGGCGATTGTCGGACTGCCCGGATGATAGCCCCCGTCGCGGAAGATATCATCGAACTCGACCGTATGGCTGGCGGTGCCGTTCATGATCGCCGCATGGCGAGCGCAAACCCGCTGCCCCTCCACATAGGACGCCGCTTCGCCGGCGCCTCGCTCGGTGGCGAGCGCGCGCGACAACGCCAGGGCGGGGCCTTCGGCGCAACCGGGCAGCAGGGCCGCGAACCAGTCCAGAACCGCACGGCGTGTGTCGTGTTCGACCGCGTCGGTCAGCGGGCGCGTCTGCCACGTTTCGGCGGCCTGCGCCAGGATCGTCAATGGATTGCCGGACATGCGTCTACCCCCTTTTCAGCAACAGGCCGCCATCGACGGGAAGCAGCACGCCAGTGATGTATTTGGCTTCGTCCGAGGCCAGGAAAACGGCCGCGTTCGCGACATCAAAGGCTTCGCCCATGTGTCCCATCGGCACCATGGCATCGCGCTCGGCGCGAATGTCCTCGCGCGTCCGCCCGGTTTCGGCGGCCCGGCGCTCGATGGCCATGGGCGTGTCGATCAGGCCCGGCACGATAACATTCGCCCGCACGCCAAAGCGCGCGTTCTCCGCGGCGATGTGCTGGGTGAAGGTATTGATCGCGCCTTTCGAGGTCTTGTAGGCAACCGTCGGCCGCATCGACAGCGACGACGTCGACGAAATGTTGATGATGGAGCCGGATTTGCGCGCGCGCATCGAGGGCACGGCCGCCTTGCAGAGCATGAACATGCTCTTCAGGTTAAGCGTCATGATGCGATCCCAGATATCGGCGTCGAGATCCGTCGTCGCGCGATCGCCTTTCGACATGCCGACATTGTTGTGCAGGATGTCGATGCGGCCGAACGTGTCCAGGGTCTCGCGTACGATGTTCCGGCACGCTGCCTCTTCGGTCACGTCCGCGGCAAGGACCAGTGCCTTGTCCTCACCGATCATCTCACGGGTTTCCTCGGCGAAATCCCGGTTGATATCCACCAGAACGCAGCTTGCACCCTCCTGGGCGAACCGGATCGCTGTTGCGCGGCCGTTTCCGGGGGTCGACCCGGGCTGCTGCCCGGCGCCGGTTATGATCGCAATTTTGCCGCTCAGTCTTCCACTCATGATGGACCAGATCCTTCCCGAAGTTCAGGTCAGTCTAGCAGTGAGAACTCTGGGGCGGACCTGACTAGATGTTAGGATCGGCAAATCGCGGGTCTGACCGTTTCAGTCGCGGCCGGGTGCGCCTGATTTGAAGAATTCGCGCGGCTGGCCCACCTGATCGAGCAACCAGTCGATAAAGCGCCTGGTTTTCAGGCTGACCGACGCGGTGGTTGGCCAGATCACGTAAAACGCCGCGCCGGTGGGTATCCGCATCTCCAGAGGCCGGACCAACCGACCTGCGGCAATCACATCGTCAAGCAGGCCGAGCTGGCCGATGGCAAGACCAAAGCCTTGCTGAGCGGCGGAGTAGGTCAGGAGCGATGTTTCGAAATCCGTTCCGGAGTTGACGTCCAGATCGACCTCGACAGCGTTTGCCCAAAACTCCCATGCGCGCCGGCGGTAGCGTGAATGCAGAAGTTCACCCTTGCTCACCTCCTCGGGCGCGTGCAGTCCTCCGATCGAATCGAGATAGGACTGGCTGCAGACGACATCGACCTCTTCATCCCAGAGCTTGCGGCTGCGCGTATCCCGCCAATCGCCCTTGCCAAGTTGAAGCGCAACATCAAGATGGGTGCCGCGAAAGTCCAGAGGTTCGACCGTCGTGTCAAAACGAATGCGGATATCGGTATGCCGATGTCTGAAATCCATAAGCTTTGGCATGAGCCAATGGTGGGCAACGGTTGGATGGACGCGCAGGTTGACGGTGCCTTCCGTCTCGTGGCTGATCATGCGCTGGGTCGCGCGCTCCAGGTCATCGAAGAGCGCCGCAATTTCAAGACCAAAAGCACGTCCGGCTTCGGTCAGTTTTGCCGATCGAACACCACGTTCAAACAGGCTGACATTCAAGTAGTCCTCGAGAATCGAAATCTGGCGGCTGATCGCCACCTGACTCACGCCCAGTTCCCTGGCTGCGGCGGTGAAGGTCTTGTGACGCGAGGCGACCGCGAAAGAGCGCAGCGGGTTCAAGGGAAGGCTAATACGGCGGCGTTGCATAAGCTAAGGTTAACCATGGCGTACTAACGGGCAGTTATTGCCCGTTTTAGTTAGGTTAAGCTTCAGCGTGATAAGGGGTCAAGTCTGCGGCGGATCTCTGGCCAGAATAAAGTTGTGCTCATGCCTCAAAACCCTCACGCGCCTGCTCCGGTCGCGCGCCATTCTGACTCCGGCCCGCTACGCTTTTTCAAGGTCGTTCTGCTTCTTCTTGCGTCCGCGCTCGCGGGCTGGGGGTTCCAACGCATCGGCGCCCCTCTGCCGTGGATGATCGGGCCTTTGGTGCTGACCTCGTTGGTTTTCATGGTCCTTGCGCCGTCAATGAGTGTGCCCGATCGTCTGCGTCCGGGAGGACAGGTCGTGGTTGCAACTCAGGTCGGACTGGCGTTTTCGCCCGCCGCGCTTGGCATGCTGCTGGAACTTGCGCCGGTGATTATTGGCACGGCGCTCGCAAGCGGAATGTGCATTATGGCCGTCGCGTTTTTATTCGCGCGGCTCACACGGCAGAGCGTGGCGCAAAGTTTTCTGTCTTCCGCCCCGACCAGTCCGGTGGAAGCGGCGACCATGGCTGCCGCCGCCGGGCTCAATCCGGTGCCGGTGATTTTTTCGCAAACCGTCAGACTTGCGGCCGTCGTTCTGGTGGTGCCCTTCGCCCTTTACGCCATCGAGGGCTGGCCGGATGCGAGTCGTCCTCCGGTGACCTTCGAATTTGGCTTCCAAGCGGATATCGTGCTTCTGGTGGTCCTTGGTATCGCAGGCGCCATGATTTTTCGCCGCCTTGGCGTGCCGAATCCGAATTTCCTGGGGCCGATGACCTTTGCCGCCGTCCTTTCCGTGGCGGGGATCGCGTTGACGCCGTACCCGTTGCTGATGATCGCGGCGGCACAGATCGTGCTGGGCAGCTGGCTTGGCGCGCAGTTCCGACGGGAGGTTCTGACCACGGCGCTTGGCATGTCGGTGATGGCCATCGCCTCATCGATGCTTCTGCTGTTGCTCTGTTCGCTTTGCGCGATCGCCATCGCTGCCATCTCCGGCTTGGACTGGAAAGCGGTGGTTCTGGGCGCGGCGCCCGGCGGCGCCGTGGAAATGGCACTGACGGCGAAGTTCCTGGAGGAAAACGTGGTGCTGATTACCACCTTTCACATCGTGCGCATTTTCATCTTCATGCCCAGCATCCCATGGATCGTGAAGGGATTGCTGCGCTACGATCAACGGAACGACCTTGGAGATAAAACCTCATGACACCTCTGAGACAGCTGCCCGCCGGACGGATGGCACGCGTTGCTATTCTGGACGACTATATGGGCGTGGCGCGGGATCTGGCCGATTGGTCGCGTCTGGAAGACCGTGCCGAACTAACTTTTTTCCGCCACGCAATCCCGCCGGAGCGCGTCGCCGAAGAGCTGGCGGACTTCGACGCCATTTGTCTGATGCGCGAGCGCACCGATCTGCCAGCCGAACTGCTGCGCGCCCTGCCGAACTTAAAGGCAATAGCCAGGACAGGCCGTCGGACGCGCACGCTCGACGTCGACGCGGCAGCCGAACTCGGCATCGCCGTCATGTCAACATCGGGCAGCGGCGATGGCATCTACGCGACTGTCGAACTGGCCTGGGGGCTGATCATCGGATTGATGCGCCATATACCCGAGGAGGCAGGCGCGATGCGTGAAGGCGCCTGGCAATCGCGCCTCGGCAATGCGCTTTACGGCAAGACCCTCGGGCTTGTGGGCCTCGGCAAGCTGGGGACACGCATGGCGCTGGTGGCGAAAGCCTTCGGCATGAACGTGATTGCCTGGAGCCCAAACCTGACAGCGGAAAGGGCGCGGGAAGGGGGCGCCGACTATGTCGACAAGGAGACGCTGTTCCGCTCGGCCGACATCGTATCGCTGCATCTCGTCCTCGGCCCGACGACCAGGGGAATCGTCGGCGCCGGAGATCTGGGGCGCATGCGACCCGAGGCGATCCTGATCAACACCGCCCGCGGGCCTCTGGTGGATGGCGAGGCGTTGCTCGAAGCCCTGCAGACCCGCCGCATTCGGGGCGCGGGCATCGATGTGTACGATGGCGAACCTCTGGCTGCGTCCCACCCGATCCGCAAGGAACCGAATGCACTGCTCACCCCCCACCTGGGATATTCCGTGCGCGAAACTTTCGAGCGGTTCTATGCGGAGACCGTGGACAATCTCGACGCCTGGTTGAGCGAACGTCCTGTCTTCTGACTGCCGGAACGAAAACAGCCGGCCCCTGGCGAGGCCGGCTGCGAACCAGGTTGGAAGATCGCTTTACTGACCGATGCCGCGCTTTTCGGCCAGATTCTTCCAGGTCTTCAGATCACGCAGGTAGACGTCCTTGAACTCGTCAGGCTTCAGCTTGCCCGCGACTGCGAAGTTCTGTTCGAGCTGCTCTTTCATGGTGTCCGAGGCCATTGCCTTCGCCAGATCAGCATTGATCTTTTCCACCAGAGCCGGATCCATGCCAGCGGGACCGAACATTGCAACCCAGCCATTGATGTCGACACCGGAGACGCCGGCCTCACCGCTCGATGGAACATCGGGCAACAGTTCGAAGCGTTCCGGCGCTAGCACCGCCAGGGCCTTGAGACGCCCGTCATTGACATAGGGCATCACGCTCGCGGTGGTCGAGATGTAAGTGTCCGCATGTCCGCCCATCAGATTGGTTGCCGCTTCCCCGCCGCCATTGAAATGGACGACATCTGCGGGAAGGTCGGCCGCATCGATCACCAGTTCGGACATGAAATGGCTGGAACTGCCGGGACCGGCGGTTGACATGAACAGAGGACGTTCTTCCGCTTCCTTCAGAAGACCGGCGAAATCGTCGGATTCGACCTTGGCTCCCCCCACCAAGACATAGGGACTGGTGATCAACAGGGAAATCGGCGTGACATCCGTCTCGGGATCGTATTGGAGGTCCTTTTGAAGAGCCGGGGCCGTGGAGATGGCCGCGGTATTGATCAGCAGGGTTTGGCCATCGGGGGCGGCCTGCGTCATTTCGGTCGTGCCGATCATCGAACCGGCGCCGGGCTTGTTCACGACCACTACCGGCTGTCCCCAGATCTTCTCCAGCTCGATGGCCAGCGGGCGCGCGGTCGTATCAGTGGATCCGCCGGTGCCATAGGGGACGATAATCGTCACGGGCCCGCTCGGGAAATCTTCCTGTGCGCTGGCGACGGTCGCGCCGAGCGTCAGTGCGATCACTGCTCCTAGAAACGTTTTCATTATATTCTCCTCCTTGATTGAACTGTTTCGATTCCTGCAACTGCGTATTTTCCGGATCGCCTGGCGACCCGCCACGGGGCCGGCTGTTGGTCCTATGGCAATTTCAAAACTAGCCTCCGACCGAGGTTTGTTCGGTCTTGTACATCCGATCGCGCTTGCGCTTGCGCACCGCGCTGATCAGGGTCCAGACCAGAAGGGCAAGCGAGATGCCCAGAACTGTGCCTGAGATTGGCCGTTCAACCAGAGAGATCACATCGCCACGGGCCAGCACCATGGCGCGGCGGAACTGCATCTCGACCAGCGGGCCAAGCACGAAACCGAGCAATAGAGGGGCTGCAGGCAGTCTCGCGATGCGCATTGCAAAGCCGATTATCCCGAAGCCGAGAACCATGAAGACATCGGCGGGGTTCGAACGCACGCTGTAGGAGCCAATGCACAGGAACACGATGATTGCGGGGTAGAGGTAGTGATACGGGATCAACAGCAGCCGCACCCAGATGCCGATAAGAGGGAGGTTCAGGACCAGCAGCAACAGGTTTCCGATCCAGAAGCTCATGACCAGGCCCCAGAACAGGGACGGTTGTTCGACGATCAGCGTGGGCCCCGGCTGAATGCCGTGGATCATCAACGCCCCGAGCATGAGCGCCATTGTGGCGCTTCCGGGAATGCCAAGCGTCAGCGTCGGAATGAAGGCGGTCTGGTCGGCCGCGTTGTTTGCGGTTTCGGGGGCGACGACGCCCTCGATCACCCCGGTCCCGAATTTTTCCGGATGCTTGGACATGTGCTTTTCGACGGCATACGCCATGAAGGCCGCGATCGAGGGTCCAGTCCCCGGAAGCGCGCCGAAGAACGATCCGATCGACGAGCCGCGCAGGCCCGGCATCCAGGAGCGACGCCAGTCTTCCCTGGTGGGAAGCATGTTCAGCAGTTTGGCGCTGGATTTGTCGATCTTGGCGCTCCGCGTGGCGCCGATGGAAGACAGGATCTCGCCGACCCCGAAGAGGCCCATGGCCATCGCGCTGATCCCGAAGCCTTCAAGAAGGCTCATGGACCCGAAGGTGAAGCGGCCGACGCCGCTTTGGCTGTCGGTGCCGACAGTGGCGATCAGCATGCCGAACACCACCATTGCGAGCCCCTTCGACGGCGAGGCGTTTGCGATCGTGGATGCGGCAACAAGGCCGAGCACCATGAGCGAGAAGTATTCTGCCGGACCAAAGGTAAGCGCATACTCCGCAATCAGGGGCGAGAACAGGCTGAGGATGATGATGCCGATCGACCCGCCCACGAAGGATGCAATGGTCGTCATGAACAGAGCGACGCCAGCGCGACCCTGCTGTGCCATGGGATAGCCGTCAAGACAGGTGACTGCGGAAGACGTGGCGCCGGGAATATTCAGCAGGATAGAGGCCGTCGAGCCGCCATAGGTCGTGCCGTAATAAATCCCCGCTAGCATGATCAACGCGGCCGTCGGATCGAGATAGAACGTGATCGGGAACAGCATCGAGATCGCGGCGAGCGGCCCAACGCCGGGAATCACCCCGACAAAGGTTCCAAGGAACACGCCGGCAAAACAGTACATCAGGTTTGCCGGCGTGATCGCCGTTTCTAGCCCGAGGGCGAAATTTGCGAGCAGTTCCATCAGAAGGGCCAATCAAAGGAATGGATGGGCAGACCGAGGCCGAGGACAAAGATCGCCCAGGTCAAGAAAGCCATTGACGCTCCGAGAAGAAGGGCGCGCACCAGCGGGACGCGCTTTTCAGCGAAAGTTGCGATCACGACCGTCAGGAATACAGCGGGGACGAGCCCCAGCGTCTCGATCGTGAATGCAAAAGTCAGGATGCTGCCTGATATCACCAGAAAGGGACGGAAAGGCAGAACGATAGCGTCGCCTTTTTTGAGGAATCCCGGAATGGCGATGGAGAGACCAAACCCCGCGAGAATAACGCCCAGGGACACCGGCACCATGGCCGGCCCCATCCTGCTGACTGTTCCCAGAGAATAGTGCTGTGCCGCATAAAGGGCAGCGAACCCTCCGATCAGCGCCAACGCCAAACCTGTAAAAATGTCTCTGTAGTCTCGATCAAGCACTTTACCCCTCCCTGTGGTCCAGCGCGTCAGTTTGACGGAGTGTTCAGCCTTCCAAAGAGTTAAGCAATAGGCTAAAGCTGGGGCGAGCCTTACATTTGGTTAGGCTAAGTATTGGATGGATAGCTTGCGTGTCCGGGCTCGGCGTTTAAGAGTTTTCGTATGGAACATGATCTCGTAAAAGCAGGATGGAGCCTGGAACCGGACGACGGTTTTATCGGCCACGTTGGCGGTCTCTGGCACCGTACGCTTGACGGCCAGCCACAGTTCGCGTTCGTCGCTCTGCCGATTCACGCAAACCGCAACGGGTGGGTGCATGGCGGAATGCTCATGACATTCATGGACAGGGGCCTCGGACAAACGGCGAGACTGTCGGCGGGTGCCGTGCGCGGCGCCACGATCAGTCTGAATCACCAGTTTCTCGCCCCCGTAAAGATCGGCGATTTTGTTGAAATGACGCCATGTGTCACCAAAATGTCCTCGCGGATGGTCTTTATGTCCGCCATTGCCTCTGTTGCAGATAACCCGGTCCTATCCGCCCAGGGCGTCTGGCGCGTCTCGCACAGCAAAAGCTGAAGCCGACTGCCCGGTGGCCAGGGATGCGCCCGACGGATCGGGCGCATCGGATATTCAGTCCTTCAACACCACGAGACCATCGGCCGCCGCAACGCCTTGTCCATTCTGCAGAACGAACAGCGGATTGATCTCCGCTTCTTCGAGGCGTTCGCCCAGAGCGTCGCCCATCCGGGCCAGCGCCTCGATTGCAGCAATCAACGCATCAGTGTCGTAGGCGGGCGCTCCGCGATAGCCGTCGAGCAGGCGCTTGACCTTCAGATCCTCGATCATTCCGCGCGCATCGCCTTCGCGCAACGGCAGAAGGCGCAGTGTGCTGTCGCCCGACAGTTCGGCCTGCACGCCGCCTGCGCCCAGAAGGATGAGCGGCCCAAGCTGGGGATCGCGGCGCAGACCCAGGATCATCTCGATACCGCCCCGCACCATGTCCTGGACGAGATAGCCCTCGGGCTCGGGCAGCCCTTGCTTGGCAAGCGTCCCGGCCATCTCGGTCAGCGCCGGTCCGACGGCCTCGGGCGCTAGACCGACGCGCACGCCGCCGACGTCGGATTTATGCGCGATCTCACGCGACAGCACCTTGAGCACGACGGGGCCGCCGAGCTTCGTTGCTGCCTTGAGGGCCTCTTCGGCGGTCTGCACCACAAAGCTCTTGGCGCCGGTCAGGCCGAATGCGTCGAACAGGTCCCGCGCCTCGGCCTCGTTCAGCGCGCCGCCGGGCAGCGCCTCGGGCAGCGCCGTTGCGGGCTTCGCCTTGAGCGGAGCGCCAGCTTCGGGCTGCGGCAGCGCCGCCTTGAGCACCGTCGCACAGGTCTCGGGCGCGGCGAATGCCGGCACGCCCTCACGGTTCAGCAGCTCGACGATATGCGGCGCGTGCGGGCTGACATAGGCGATCAGCGGCTTTTCGCTGGCCCGTGCCCCGGCGCGGATCGCGCCGACGGCGACGTCGGGACGGGCGAGCGCCGAAGACCCGACCACCACCACCACGCCGTCGATCCCGTCAGAGGCTAGCAATGCCTGCGTTGCGGCGGTCATGATCGCCGGCTCGACACCCGCAAGCGTCAGATCCACGGGGTTGGAGGTCATCGGCGCGTCCTGGCCCAGCAGATCCGCCAGTGTCTTGGCTGTGGCCGCATCGATCTCGGGCACGTCCAGTCCCAGCAGACCGCAATTATCGGCAACCAGGCTGCCTGCCCCGCCGGTGGAGGTCAGGATCGCCACCCGCTCGCCAGCCATCTTGCGGCCGCTCGCCAGCATTGCGGGCAGATCCAGAAGATCGCTGAAGGTCTCGGCCCGGATCGCGCCCACCTGGTGGAACAGCGCGTCATAGGTCCTGTCCTCGCCCGCCATGGCGCCGGTATGCGAGACGGCGGCACGTGCGCCGGACTCCGACCGGCCGACCTTGTAGACCACGAGCGGCTTGCCGGCCGCGCGCGCGGCGATTGCGGCGCGGCGGAACTTCTCGACCGAACGGATGCCTTCGATATAGGCGGCGATCACGGTGGTTGCATCGTCATGGGCGTAGGCTTCGATCAGGTCGGAAATATCGAGGTCCGCCTCGTTGCCGGTCGAGGCCAGCTTGCAGAAGCCGATGCCGCGCGCCGCGCCGCGCGACAGCAGCGCGCCCAGAATGCCGCCGCTCTGCGAAGCGACCGAAATGCCGCCCTTGTGGATATCGTCGCCTTCCAGCGCTCCGCTCGCCGACAATACGATGCCGCGCGAAAGATCCATCGCGCCGATCGTGTTGGGGCCGAGCAGCCGCATATCGCCCGCGGCCGCGCGCAGCGCCTGCTGGCGGTTTCGGCCTTCCTCGCCGGCTTCGCTGTAACCGCTGGCGAGTACGATGGCGAGCTTGCAACCCTTCGCGGCCAGGTCGCGGACCGCCGCTTCGGCGCGGTCGACGCCCAGCAAGACGATGGCGACATCCGGCGCGCCTGGCAAATCGGCCACGCTGGCAAAGCACGGCAGCCCGGCGACTTCGTCCGCGCGGGGGTTGATCGGCCAGATATCGCCCTCGAACCCGTGTTTCAGCAGGTAGGCGACCGGGCGGCCGCCGGTCTTCTTCGGATCTGCCGAGGCGCCGACGATCGCGACGCTTTCGGGGGCCCAGAGAGCATCGAGCGGGCTGTTGAAAGTGTTCATTCTTTTCCTTCCCGATCCACACCGAGCAGGCGCAGATCTCCGAGTTTACGAGACGGACCGGAGATATCCGCAAAGCGGGCGCAGGCGGCCCGCAGCGTTTCCGGATTTTGTTGACGCGCCCAGTGGACCGGCCCGCCGATCCAGCGCGGAAAACCGTAGCCATTGACCAGAACCACATCGACGTCGCCGGGGCGCAGCGTGACCCCTTCCTCGACCACCAGCGCCGCTTCATTGACGATGGCAGAAAGCGCGCGCAACTGAATTTCGGGGGCGGACAGGTCTTTGCGGGAAATCCCCTTTTCCGCGGATGCGGCGAGGATCAGCGCTTCGACCTTGGGGTCGCGCTCGCGCTTGCCGCTGTCGCCGTAACGATAGTAGCCTTCTCCGGTCTTGCGCCCGAAACGCCCGGCTTCGCAGAGCCGGTCGGGGATGTGCACATAGCGATCGGCCGGATTTCGGTCCGCCGCTTTCTGTCTGCGCATGTTCCAGGCGATGTCCAGCCCGGACAGGTCGGCCACGGCAAACGGTCCCATGGAAAAGCCAAAGGCTTCGAGCGCCGCGTCCACCTCATGCGGGAGCGCTCCATCCTCCAGCATGAATTCGCAGGAGGCGCGATAGGCCGCATAGATCCGGTTGCCGATGAAGCCGAAGGCGTTGGCCGCCTCGACCGGCTGTTTGCCAAGCATTCTTGCCACCGCCAGCCCGGTTGCCATCGCGACGTCGCTGCTTTTTTCAGCACGCACGATTTCGAGCAGTTTCATGATATGGGCGGGGCTGAAGAAGTGCAGGCCGATGACATTTTCGGGATGAGCCGTTTCCGCCGCCATCCGGTCGATATCCAGATAAGATGTATTGGTGGCTATGATCGTGTTGGCGGGCAGCACCGCATCCAGCGACCGGAACAGCGCGCGCTTTACCTCCTGGTCTTCGAAGACCGCCTCTATCACCAGCTCGCATGCGGCCAGTGCGGCAAGCTCGGTTTGCGGCGTCAGCCGCGCTTTGGCCTCCCGGGCCTCGTCCGCGCTCATGCGACCGCGCGCGACCGCGCCGTCGAGGGCCTGTTCGATGCGTTCGATGCCGCGGGCCAGTGCCTCGACATTGGTGTCGATCAGCACGACCGGCTTGCCGGCCTGCAGGATTGCGGTGGCGATCCCGGCGCCCATCGTGCCGCTGCCGATGACGCCGAAACGCGTCACCGAAAGCGGCTTGGCCTTGCGGTCGGGCTTGCCGCGCAGCGCTTCGCGCTCGGCGAAAAAGATATGGCGCAGGGCCTTCGCCTCAGGTGCCACCCGGAGTTCCTGAAATGTCTGCCGTTCAGCGGCAAGACCGTCCTCCGCCGATACCGCGCCTGCCTTCCTGATATGGCGGATCGCCTCCAGCACATGCGGACGCGCGCGGCGGCTTGCGCGCTGGGCGGCCGCTTCGGCATCGCCGCGCTCGGGCACAGGGCGGTCGATCACCCGCCTTTTGGTTCCGGCAAGGCCGCGTGCCATTTTGACCGCCTCTTCGCGCAGATCGCCCTCTGCGATCGCGTCGACCATACCGAGGGCCAGCGCTTCGCGGGCCTCGACGCGCACAGCCCCGGCGATCAGACGGATCGCCTCTGCCTGGCCCACAAGGCGCGGCAGTTTTTGCGTGCCGCCGGCGCCGGGAATGATCCCCAGCGCGGTCTCGGGCAGGCCGACCATGGTTCCGGGCGCCGCGATGCGTGCGTCGCATCCCAGCGCCAGCTCGTATCCGCCGCCGAGGGCCGCGCCGTGCAACGCGGCGACATAGGGTTTCGACGCGCTTTCGATGGCCGCGATGACCTGCGGCATTTGCGGCGGCGCGAGCGGCAGGTCGAATTCACGGATATCCGAGCCGGAGATGAAGCTCCGGCCCGCGCCGACCAGGACGCCGCCCGCCAGTCGCTCATCCCTCTCGACCTCGTCGATTGCAGCAAGAAGCCCCTTGCGGATGTCGTGGGAACCGGCGTTGACCGGCGGGTTGTCGATGATCACGACGGCGATATCGCCGTCGCGTTGCAGATGAACCTGTCCCGTCATTCCGCCTCCACGCGCATTAGCGCATCCACCGCCGCGACGCCCTGTCCTTTGGGCAGAACCATTAGCGGGTTAACCTCGGCTTCGATGACGTCGCCCGCCAAAGCAAGCCGCGAGACTGCAACGATCGCTTCGGCCAGTGCGTCGAGATCGCCTTTCTGACGGCCACGCGCGCCATCGAGGATCTGCGTCGCCTTCAGCCCGGCGATCATTTCCTTCGCCCCGGCGATATCGATCGGCGCCAGCCGCATCACCGCATCACGATAGATCTCGGTAAAGATCCCGCCTGCTGCAAGAACGACCACGGGACCGACTTCCGGGTCGCGGCGCATGCCGACCAGCACCTCGCCAACGCCCGCGCGCATCTGCTGGACGAGAATCCGCGCAACCCTGTGGCCGGGCAGATGTGCCTCTACATTGGCGCGGATCGACGCCACCGCCTTGGCCAGGGCGGCGGCGCCATCGATGCCGACGACAACGCCGCCGGCATCGCTCTTATGCGGGATTTCCGCGTCCAGAACTTTTGCCACCACCGGATAGGGAAAGGGCAGGGCGGGAACCGGCACGTCTGCGTCCAGGGCCACCCAGTCGGCCACCGGCAATCCCGCCAGGCGGCCATAGGCCTCGGCCTCGTCGAGGGTGCGTCCTTCGCCGCGCGGTGTCTTTGCGCCGCGCTCCGGCAATGACGGCGTCTGGCGGTGAAGTGCCGCGGCCACGGCATCGGCACAGGTTTCCGGGTCCTCGAAGGCCGGCACGCCCGCGCCCGCAAGCCTGCGGCTGGCATCCGGCGCATCGGGCACCAGGAAGACCGCGAAGGGATGGCCGGGCGCGTCGATCAGATCGATCGCCGGTTGCACGGCAAGGTCCGGGTTGAAGCGGGCCGAAGACCCGACGCTGACCAGAACAAGGTCGAACTCCGGCGCCGAACGCAGGATTTCGATCGCCGAACGCATTATATCATAGCGGGTGCCGGCAAGCGTCAGATCGAGGATGCGGTTATTGCCGGGATCGATCCCCGCCGCGCGCAGCCGCGCGCGGGTTTCCTCGCTGGCCGGAACGATCTCGACGCCCCGTCCGGCAAGCTGGTCGACGGCCATCGCCGCGCCGCCGCCGGTGGTGGTGATCACCCCGACGTGCCCGCGCCGGGGCGCTGAAGCCGCCGGCACACGGGCCAGAAGCGGCGCCGCCTCAAGCAGGCCCTCGAAGGAATCGACGCGGGCCATGCCGCAGGCGCGGAGAAACACATCCGCCACCTCGTCGGCGCCGGCCAGCGAACCGGTGTGCGACTGCGCAAGCTCTGCCGCCTCGTCGGAACGGCCAAGCTTGAAGACAGCGACCGGTTTGCCGCGCCGTGCCGCCTCCTTGGCGAAGCGCTCCAGCCGGTCGGCATGTCCCATATGTTCGAGAAACAACAGAAAGCCGGTTACATCGGGATCGTCGAGCGCGGCCATGCAGACATCGCCGATGGCTAGATCGCCCTCGCCGCCGACGGAGACCAGCCCGGCAAAACCCAGCCCCTTGCGCTTGCCCCGCGACATCAGCGCCCCGATAAGGCTGCCGCTGTGCGAGGCGACAAACAGTCCGCCCTTCGGCAGATCGGACTCGGCAAAGGCGGCGTTCGCGGTCAGCGTCATGCCATGATGCAGGTTCGCCAGGCCGATGGAGGATGGACCCAGAACCCGCAATTTGCCCCGACCGGTCAGAGCCGAAAGTCGGGCGAGATTCTCCGCCCCCGCAGCGCCTGCCTCGGCAAAGCCGGTGGCCAGAACGGTTGCCACCGGCACGCCGAGCCGTTCGCACTCCTCCAGCGCATCAAGCGCGAATTGTGCGCCGGTGAGGATGAAAGCGTGTTCCGGGACTTCCGGCAGATCGGAAAGCGAGCGATAGGCCGCCTCGCCCTGCACGGTGTCGCGGTTGGGGTTGATCGAATAGACCTTTCCGGCATATCCGGCCGCCCGCAGAAATTTCAGCGGGCGGCCGGAGGTCTTGAGGGGATCATCGGACACCCCGACAAGCGCGATCGTGTCGGGGCGCAGCAGTGCCTTTTGCCATCCTTTCGCCGTCATCAGGACGGCCTTTGGCTGAAACGGCGCTCGAAGACATGTTCGGCGATGCGGTTCTTGAGCATTTCCAAAGAGCCGCCTGCAATCTGCCAGCCCCGGGTCCGCTTGACGCAATACTCCACCAGGCTTTCGGTCGAGTAACCATAGGCTCCCATCGTCTGAAGCGCTTCGTTAGCCACGTCGAACCCGGCCTCGTTGCAGGCGAGCTTCGCAACCGCGGTATTGAAAGCCGAGGGCAGACCGTTGGCATCGCCATCGCGCGCCGCGCGATAGAGCAACATCTGGGCGCTTTCCAGCTTGACGACCATATCGGCGAACTTCCACTGCAACCCCTGGAATTCACAGAGCGGGCGGCCGAACTGGCTACGCTCAGTCACATGTCGGCGCGCCACCTCATAGGCGTGGCGGCCCAGCGCCAGCGCGCGCGAGGCATTGCCGATCCGTTCGACATTGAAACCCGAGATCTGCTTTTTGAAACCGCCCGGTCCGAGCAGCAGGTTTTCCGCCGGAATCCGGCAGTCTTCGAAATAGAGCGGGCACCATTCTTCTCCGCTCATGAAGGGTGCCGGCTGACCGATGGTAAAGCCCGGCGTGCCGCGCTCGACGAGCACCGATCCAATGCCATTGGTGCCCGGACCGAAACGGACATAGATCAGGAACAGATCCGCATGGGGGCTGTGGGTCGAGAAGACTTTCGAGCCATTGATGATATAGCCGTCCCCGTCCTCGCGCGCCGACGTCTTGAGCTCGGTGACGGCGGATCCGGCGTCGGGCTCGCTCATGCCGAGCGAGATCAGTTTTTTCCCGGCCAGCAGATCGGGCATCCACCGCTCCTTCTGCGCGGGAGTTGCGAATTCGGCGAAGGTCCGGATCGGACCGAAATTGCCGGCCTGAACAACATCCGCGCTTTTCGGGCAGACCATCGCCAGTTCCTGGATGGTTATGACCGCATCCATAAGGGTTCCGCCAACGCCACCGTTTTCTTCCGGGAAGGTGATCCCCAGCATCCCCATTTCGGCGAGCTTCCGCGCGACGTCCCAGGGGTAGTCACTGGAATGAGCGCGCTCGAGCGCACCTGCCGCGAGTTCGCCATCGGCAAAACGGCGGACGGCTTGCGCAAGCTCCATCTCTTCAGGCGTGAGTCCGGATGTCACGGGGTAGGCTCCTTCTCGAATAGCACACGCAGGTGCACGATCACCCGCGATGCCTTTATCAAGCCAAAAGGATGGTCAGAAAAGTGACCGGATGTGGTGATTGCATAACCTCCGGTCAGCCTAACGCTTTGCTGCGGCAGCTGATGGGCACTAAACGCGGATGAACGCCTCGCGCATATCGACTTCAGGGCAAGCCTCTTCCCCGCACGCCGGACAGAATGTCGGCCTATGCCGGCGCTTTGCTCATCAATGCATCAGTCGCAGCGCGCGCTCATGCCGCCATCAACCACGATCTCGGTTCCGGTGACGAACCTCGCCTCGTCGGAGCAGAGGAACAGCGCGGCATTGGCGGTGTCGCGGCCGTCTCCCATCCATCCCAGCGGAATACGCCTGACGCGTGATTGCAGCAGCGCTTCCACATCGCCGCCCATGCGCTGACCGGCAAGCCGCGACTCGACCATCGGCGTGTGGAGTTGTCCCGGCACCACCGTGTTGACCCGCACGCCCTTGGGCGCGAACTCCACCGCCGTCACCTTGGAGAAGTGGATGATCGCCGCCTTGGCCGAGGCATAAGCGATCTGCGGCGAGCCGGTGAAGCGGGTGCCAGAGGTGGAGGAGGTGTTGACGATGGCTCCGGCGCCCTTTTCGGCCATGTGCGGCAGCACCGCGCGGCAGGTCAGGTAGACGCTCTTGAGATTGAAATCCATCTGCCGGTCCCAGCCGGCCTCGTCCAGGTCGGTCGGGCCGCCTTTGGCCGATCCGCCGACATTGTTTACGAGCAGGTCGATCGTGCCGAACCTGTCGATACAGGCGGCAACCATCGCCTCGACCGAAGCGCGGTCCGTCACGTCGCAGAGATAGGGCTCGATCTCTCCTCCGGCGGCGCGAACCCGTTCCAGCGTCTCCTCCATGGTGTCACTGCGCAGGTCGACAGCAAAGATCCTGGCGCCTTCCTCGGCAAAACGCACGCAGGTGGCGCGGCCGTTCCCCCAGCCAGGACCGACGCAGCCAGCCCCGGTCACGATTGCGATTTTTCCTTCCAGCCGTCCAGCCATCTCAGTTCTCCTCGAAACGATAAAGTCTTGTGGGATTGTCGACCAGCAGCGCCTGCAACGCTGCCGCGTTCGGTGCGATCTGCGGCAGAAGGTCGAACAGATCGCCGTCATCCGGCGGAACGGTGCGGTAGTTCGGGTGCGGCCAATCCGTCCCCCACACCACCCGGTCGCCAAACCGCTCCACCACGGCGCGGGCGAAGGGCACCGCATCGGCGTAGGGCGGCTCCTGGCGCGATGCGCGCTCGCAGCCTGACACCTTGCACCACAGGTTCTTGTGGTCGAGCAAACGCAGCAGTGCCTGAAACGCGGGCTGCGCGAGGCCCAGAGAGGCGTCAATCCGGCCGATGTGGTCGACCACGACCGTTACCGGCAGTTCGATCAGCAGCGGCGATAGCGTTTCGATCAGGTCTGGCGCCATATGCACCTGCAAATGCATCTCCCGCTCGGCGAGACGCGGGGCGAGCGCGCGCAACTCCTCCGGCCCGGCGCCGGGCGCGAGATGCGCCATGTAGTTGAAACGCACGCCGCGAAAGCCTTGGCTCGCCAAGGTGTCCAGCATTGCATCGCCTGCGTCGGGCGGCGTGAGGGCAATGCCCAGATAGCGTCCCGGACGGGCCTGCATGGCATCGATGACGGCCGCGTTGTCATGCCCATGCACCGCCGACTGAACGATCACGCAGCGGTCGATCCCCATCTGGTCGTGCAGCGCGAAAAGCGCCTCCTTGGGGGCGTCGGCGGGTTTGTAGCTATTGGTCTTCGAGTACGGAAACCGGTCTCGGGGACCGAATACGTGGCAATGGCAATCTGCCGCGCCGCCCGGCAGGTGCGCCTGCGTCGTTTGCGGATCGCGTTTCCAGGTCACCGGTCGTTCATTCATCGGACAACTCCGGCGTCGGGTTGTCTCCCATCGGCGGCACTCTGAAGATATTGATGGTCAGCGATATCAGGGTGTAGTAGCCGAGCATTCCAACGAGATCGACGAGTGCCTGCTCTCCCAGAGTATCGATGGCGCGGGCATAAAGCGCATCATCGATGTTGCGCGTCTCATGCGCCGCACGCGACACGTCGTAGACCACCGCTTCCATCGCATCGTTGAAGTCCGGCCGGCGGTTTAGCCGGATTTCCTCGATAATCTCCGCCGACAGACCAGCCTTGAGCGCGTGGCCCTTGTGGATCTGCCATTCATATTCCGATCCGAACACCCGGCCCGTCACCAGAATGGCGAGCTCGGAGAGTTTGGGGTCAAGAACCGTATCGTAGCGGCAGTAACGGCCGAGATCCTGTGCCTTTGCGGCCAGTTCGGGGCGGTGAAGCCAAACGGCCAGAGGACCGCGGACGCCCCCGCGGGGCCCGCTGGCGATGGCGTCGTGTATTTCCTGCTGGCGCTCATTGTAAGTGCTGGGATCGGGGGCAGGCAGGCGTTGTTCGGGCCATCGGCTCATTCTCTTGTCCTTTCGGTTTCGCTCCAAAAGCAGTGGCTGCGCCCGAAGGTGTCAAGCCAGTTTTCCAGCGCGGGATGATCGGCGCGCCATTCCAGCGGCTGACGCCAGTCCAGATAGCCCAACGCCGCCGCAAGGGTGATTTGCACCAGCTCCGCGCGACGGGGATCCGGAAGGTCCGGTTCAAAGGCGGCGAGGGCGCGTGTGATCTTGCCGCGCTGATGCGCCAGCCAACGCTCGGAGGTCTGACCGGGCTCGCGGAACCGGTTTTCGTAACTGACCAGCAGTGCGGCGTCGGTGATCCCGTCCGCCAGCCGCGCCCGGGTCAGCGCCCGGAACCGCTCCAGCCCGGCCCGGGGTAACAGGCGACCGCCCCCGGCCACCGCATCGAGCATTTCGAGGATGACGTGGCTGTCGTAGAACGCCTCGCCTCCGATCATCAGGCAGGGTAGCTTTCCCAAAGGGTTCTGTTGCCGCAGACTGTCATCCTCGTCCATTGTGTCGGCGGATTGCAGATGCACCCGCTCCTCCAGTCCGAGAGCGATCAACGCCATGCGCACCTTGCGTCCGAATGGCGAGGTTTTGGTGCTGCGGAGCACGATCTTATCCGCTGGTCTCCCCCAATATGACGCGATTGCGTTCATTGCATCCGCTCCGGCAAGAACAGGGCGATCTGCGGGAAGATACACAGCAAGACCAGCATCGCCAGACCGGCAATGACAAAAGGCAGGAGGCCGCGGAACACTTCTTCAAGCTGCACCCGGCCTTCGGAGGCGGACTGCACCACAAAGCAGTTGATGCCGACCGGAGGCGTGACCGCGCCGATTTCCACCAGCAGCACGACGAAGATGCCGAACCAGACGGGATCAAAACCAAGGTTCATCATCACCGGGTGCGTGATCGGCAGCGTGATTGCCAGCAGCGCGGGCGCATCCATCAACATGCCCAGAGCAAGGTAGATGACAGCGACGAACGCCACGATGATCCAGCGATTGACTTCAAGCCCGGTCAGGAAGCCGCCGACGACGTTGGTGACGCCGGAAAGGGCGAGGAACTTCGAGAACACCAGCGCACACATCAGAATGGCAAAGATCATGGCCGTGGTGCGCATCGTTTCCATCAGCGTCTCTTTCAGGGCGATGCCCTTGAAACCGCGATGCCTGATCAGCGCCAGAACAAGCGTCAGCATGGCTCCGACGCCACCTGCTTCGGTTGGCGTGAATATCCCCAGATACAGTCCCGACACGATCGCCACGATAATCAGCACAAGCGGGCCTGCCATGCGCAGCGCCAGAACCTTTTCGCGAAGCGAGTAGGTCTGGGTGTCCATCGGCGCCAGTTCCGGGTTCATTCGCACCTGAAGCCAGATCGACAGGCACAGGATCAGGGCGAAGAGGATGCCGGGGATGAAGCCGGCGATTAGAAGCGCGCCGATCGAACTGTCGGTCAGGATGCCGTAAACCACGACCAGCGCCGAAGGCGGAATCATCACCGCCAGAGTGCCGGCGATGGCGATGGATGCGGAGGCCAGTCTTTTGTCGTAGCCGCGGTTGAGCATTTGCGGCAGCGCGAGCTTGGTGAATACTGTTGCGGTACCCACTGACGAACCGGAGGCCGCCCCGAAAGCCGCTGCACCGAGCGTGGTCGAGATGGCGAGACCGCCTCGCAGGCCGCCCAGCCATTTTGAAGCGGCTTCGAAAAGGTCTTCGCCCAAGCCTGCCCGCATGGCGAAAAAGCCCATCAGAAGGAATAGCGGAATGACGGAGAAGTGAAAGGAATGCGTGGTGTCGAAGAACACCGTGGACAGGATCGCGGTCGATGCGTTGAACCCCACCAGTGCCGCAAGACCCAGTGCGCCCACAAGCCCCAACACCACCATAACGTTAATTCCGAGCAGAATGCCGGCAAAGAGGCACAGGGTTCCCAGAAGCCCAATAGCTATATTGCTCATTCGATTTCCTCCGGGTCTGTATCGGGAAGCGCGCCGCCGAGCGCGGCCGCAGCCGCATCGATCAAAAATTGTACGGTCAGAAGCGCCATGCCAAAGGCAATCACGCCTTTTACCGGCCACAATGGATAGCGGATCGAGCCGCGCTCGATTTCACCTATGGCAATTGATTTCGCCGTTAATTTCCAGCCGGCATAGGTTGCCCAGGCAAACAGTGCTGCGCCGGCCAGCATCGCCAGAACGAGAAGAGCTCGCTGCAAGCGTTCCGGCAGTTTGCGGGTCAGCAGGACAACCTTGATGTGCCCGCCTTCGTATTGCGTCATCGCAAGGGACAGGAAAATAATGAACGGAAGCGCCCCTTCCGTCAGTTCCAAGGTGCCCCCGACCGGCATGTTGAAGAGATAGCGCAACAGCACATTTGCCACGACCAGCAACATGACGGCCATCAGTGCAGCGCCGGCAATAAGGCCGCATAGGTTCAGCACGCGTCCGAAGCCGGCGCGTACGCTCGTTATGAATTGCATCGGATCTCTCCTGAGACTTTGGCGCGGGAAGTGCCCGCGCCAACATTCGGTTTTCAGAATGTCAGTTTCTCGACGATGTCATCGACCGGCACGTCCCGGGCCTCGGCCTTTTCGATCCATTCTTCCCGGACAGCCTGAACTCTTTCATCGGCAACCAAAGCTTCGAGCTCTCCTGCCGGAAACTCCATGACCTCCACGCCGAGATCGCCCTTCCAGAGTTCACGAACACGCGTGGCATCCTCGTCGAGCTCGCGGCTGTATTCCAGAAGGTAGTCATGTCCCAGTTGATCGATCACAGCGCGGGTCTCATCGTCCATCGCGTTGTAGCTATCAAGGTTCATTGCGATGATATGGCCGAAGGAGGCGCCGAACGGCGCTTCGATGTAGTATTTGGCAACTTCGTCATATTTCCATCCCCGCGCCAGTGCCGGGCCGATTGGCGTGCAATCAATCACCGAGCGCTGAAGCGCTTCGTATGCGTCGGCGGTCGAAATCGACACCGGAATGGCGCCCATCGCCTCGATCAGCGCAGGATAGGCGAAACCGTAAGAGCGGATGCGCAACCCTTTCATATCGTCCAGCGAGCGAACCGGCTTCGTGCAGAGAAGACCATAGCTTTCCAACGGCCGGAAGCCGACGGCGTGCAGATTCTGCTCGGCAAGCTCCTCGCTGAACTGCGGATACCGTGCATGCCACTCCTCCATCGCCTCGCCGACGCCCAGAGAATCCATCGGCTGCGGAATGTAGAAACCAATGGCGTTGTTGAGTGGCAGGAGGTCCGGGAAATAAGGCGTCACCACGTCACCGAAGTCACCGACCCCTGCGGCCAGCGTTTCGGGAATTTCGCGCGTCTTGGCGACGGAGCCGCCCCAGAATATCTCGATTTCATGTTTGCCGCCTGTGCGTTCGGCGAACTGGTCGGCAAACCATTGCGTTGTGATCGCCTGGGCGTCGCCGGCGCCTTGCGGCTTGTAGGTAACCCACTTGTAGGTGTCGGCAAGCGCATCGCTTGCCATAATGCTGGCAACGGCAGCAATGGAAATGAGTAGCTTCATTTGGTTCCCTCCCAACTCAGTGGTTCCTCTAACCACTGTTCAGGAGAAATACTAATGAATCGCAAGGCATGCCGAAAATGCCAATTCCGCATGCTTTCCATGCTGGTGGGGCATGATTAGTGCCAGATATTACGCTCAACAAGCTCCCGGACGATTTCGGCTATGACGGCCTCGACCGCGCTGACGGCGAGGTTGTGTCGCCGATCGGTTTTGATCGCCGTGCATAACCTCCATTCGATTTCCGGCGCAACAATGGGCACTGCTGACAGCGTCCCGAGGTGAAATTCCGTCAGGACGCCGCCGAAAGTCAATAGCGTGTAACCGTGTCCGCCCCGCACGAGCGCCTTGAGATGCCATATGCCGTCAACACGCTGAACGACATTCAGCGCGGTTCCGATTTTCTCCGCATGCTGATCAGCCAGCAGCCTCAGGTAGTTGGAGCGTGAGGGCATGATCAGGGGGAGCGCCGCCGCCTCAGCCAATGTGTATGAGGGCCTCTCGAGCGATCCCGTGCATCCGATCAGGTGAAGTTTTTCGACAAGCAACTCCTGGCTGGAAATATCGGTACGTTCGGGCGGATTATGCATCACCGCCAGGCTGATCTGGCCATTGAGCAACAGGTCTTCCAGCTCCCGGCTGAAGCCTTCTTGAAAGCGCAGCACGATATCCGGAAACCGTTCCTTTATCCGCTCAAGCAAAGGAGGACAGATAAACTCGCCCGGTGTAGGCGGCATTCCGACAACGACAGTGCCGGCCGGTCTCTCCGAACTTGCCGTCAGATCATGATACGTTTGGGCAAGCTGACCGAACAATGTATAGGCACGGTCGAGCAGGACCTTTCCTGCGGGCGTGACTTCCACGCCTCTGACAGATCGCTCGAACAGCGTTACCTTCAGGTCA
Source organism: Martelella mediterranea (assembly GCF_021021415.1). Classification (GTDB taxonomy): domain Bacteria; phylum Pseudomonadota; class Alphaproteobacteria; order Rhizobiales; family Rhizobiaceae; genus Martelella; species Martelella mediterranea_C. The sequence goes on from NZ_JAINWJ010000054.1 coordinate 24,317, forward strand.
TTCTCAAGGCTGGCGATCTTTCGGCTAAGCGCCGGCTGAGCGATGTTCAGGCGACTGGCCGCGCGCGTGATATTCCGCTCCTCGGCGACAGTGACGAAACACCTCAAGGTGCGGATATCCGGCTCCCAATCTGACAAAGCAATCCTCTCCGTTCAATTCCGAACCAGCCCTGGCAAACGACGTCATCCGCGGTCGCGGAAAGAACATATCGGCGTTTGAAGTCGAGAATGCAATCCGGTCGCATCCGCTCCTGCGCGAAGTCGCGGTCTATCCGGTGTCTTCGGAGTTTTCCTGGCGCTCAGCCGTTTCATCGAGGCGATCGCGCCCTGCGAGACGTCAGGCCTCGCTGTCCATGGCCAGCGGCGCGATTGAAAGCGCCTTCTGGATCGCGACTGCCTTCATCCGGGCGCCTTCGATCAGTCGCGGTGTCCACATCGCCTCAAACTCCAAAAGCCATACAAATTATTATATTGTATGGCTTTACGTGTAAAGAAAACATGATAAGAATCTACCAGATTGCGCCGTAATACTATGTACGCGCTATATAAATTGACTTTCTATAAATCGGCTTGTATGTCATTTTGGGAATTGTATGGGTGAAATTGGTTGTAATAGGCGCATACGCGAACTACGCTTCAGAAAATTGTATGGCTCCACGAGCATCCCGCCGACAGTTGGAACATGGCCCCGCAGCGCAGGTTGGTGAATCACGATGACACGTTTCAGGCCCTGCTCTCAGAGCTGAAACCTGAGGGACGATACAGGGCATTCGCGGAGTTCGAACGCATCGCGGGCGCTTTCCCGGCAGCACTGCGCCACAGGCCGGATGGCAGCACACAGCGCGTCACGGTGTGGTGAGGCAATGCCCGCCAGGTCGCCCGAGGCCGCACAATCTCGCAATCGACGTCGTAAAACAACACAAAAAGTGAAAGGGTCAAAAACGATGAACTGGGTTCCTATAGTCCTCATGATATTCAAGATTGGCGTGCTGGGCGCGACAATCTTCTTCTCAATCAAATCGCACCGTGATGGAGAAAAGGAGCAAGAAAGAGAGCGGGCAGCCAACCGACAGGATGCCCCCGCCCAGAACGCCTTTGATCCCTCAACGCCCGACTTAAAGGTCGATGGTTGACATCAAAATGAAACAAGCTGGCCGATCTGCATGGCAAGGAGGGTGCGTTGATCTAAGCATCGGACTGGATTTCCGATCTGTTCGCGCCAGCACGCTTGGCCGCATCATGTGCTTGTCGAGGCCGGTCAGAGGCTCGGCTGGTTCGACACTGTTCGCCTGATCGACTATCTCCTGATTCGAGGAAACCATGACCGTGGATGCAGAGGTGGCCGCCCAAGGCACCATGCAGGGAATGAACGGCGTCGTTTCCAAGACGGCCACTGCATCTGTCCTGACCCACTCTCGTGAGAGGGTGACGGAATAATGGCAGAATAGTACCCACCCGAAAGGTCTTGAAGGGATATGAGCCTACGACCCCATCGTTTAACAGCTATAGCGGCATCGATTTTCTAGTTTCGACAAGAAGTTGGCTCCAAAACATCGGGCATGGAGGGCGTAACCCGTCAGGCAGATTTCCGAATGGCCAGACGGCAAAGCGGACATTGACCTACATTGCGTGCGGCGGCACTCTCGGCCCACAGTGGGCCTTCGTGTCATCCGCAGCGATCGACTGCAAGGAGTCATACTTGCCGATATTCGACTGAGGCCTTAGAGCCAGAACGGAGGTGTGGGTAGAAGGGCGGCCGTCGCCGCCCTTGGTGTTTTATCTTGCCGAGTCTGATTACTGATTATTCGGTAAGGCTGGCCCGAACGGCTTCCAGGCCGGGTTGACCGTCGACGGTCTGGACCCCATCAAGCCAGCTATCGAGAATTTCCGGGTTCTCCTGCAGCCAAGTACGCGCGGCAACTTCAGGATTGGCGTCATTGTCGAGAATTTCACTCATGACGACGCTGAGGCTCTCCACGGTGAATCGCAACTGCTTGAAGAAGCGGGTGGCGTTCGGGCATTGCTCGACATAGCCGGGGCGCAGCCCGGTCCAGACCTTGGCGCTACCGTAATTTGGACCGAAATAATCATCTCCGCCCCCCAAATATTCCATGTCGAAACGTGTATTCATCGGATGCGGCGACCACCCGACGAATACGATGGGCTCGTTTCGCCGTACGGCGCGTTCCACGGCGGACAGCATTGCGCTCTCGCTCGATTCCACCAGATTGAACCTGTCGAAACCGAATGCACCCTCTTTCTGCATCTGGACGATAACGTTGTTGCTATCGTTGCCGGGTTCCAGTGCGTAGATGTTTCCGTCGAGCTCGTCGTAGAAATCCTCGATGTCGGCGAAGTTCTGCAAGCCGGCTTCATAGGTGTATTGCGGAACGGCGAGGGCGTACTGAGCTCCGACGAGGTTGTACCCGACATTCATGATTGCGCCAGACTCGATGTACGGGTTCAGGGTTGCGTCGGAGTTCGGCGTCCAGCTTGCAAGAAAGACGTCGACACTTCCGCCTTGCATGCCCTCCAAAAGTACACCGAGCGATAGAAATTCGATTTCGGGCTCATAGCCAAGGCCCTTCAGAACATTCGTGACAAACCCATTCTGCGCCGCGTTGTCGGTCCATCCGCCGTCGGCGATCGTGATGTTCGTGCAGGCATCGGCGATCTGCGCGGCGGCGATCTGAGGCGCCAGCAGGGCGGCTGCGGACATGCTTAATAGTTTGATCTTCATGGTATAATCCTTCATCCGTTGGCGAGATAGTCGAGACGGATCTTGCCGTGCAGTTCCGCGAGGTCGCCGCGGTGATAGAAGCCTCGCCCAAGCGCGACCGGATTCAGTGGAGCGAGGTCTGTTTTGGCGGTGCTGCGAAACTCCACGTGACCGAGCCCGGACATCTGCGTCGACTCTCCGACTTCCTCCGAGCAATACTCGACGAGTTGCTTGATCGCTGCGCCCGGGCCGTCGGCGCGCGGAATGATCTTCAGGTTCATGTTCGGCGTAATGTCGGGAAGCTCACCGGGCGTGGCCAGAGCATCCCAGGTCGTGGACAATCGCATAAGGGTTGCGCCCTCCTTGACGACCTCACAAACGCGGACGTTCTCATGATCGGAAAAGCTGATCTCGGCGAACTCCTTCGCGACGCCCCAGCGCTCGCGGCCGGCGCAGATGGCGGTCACATTGTTCAGGAAGAGGTGCGAATTGTACCAGACGGGCTCACCGTCGAGCGTGCATTTGAGATGGATGCCGGCTTCGTTGAACGGGCCGTATGAAGACATCGGGATCTTCAGCGCGATACCGATTGCGGCCCCGCTGGGATCGGCGACAAGCGGCTTGGGAACGTGCGCGGCGGCCACTTCGGGATCGACTGTCATCTCGACAAACTGGGTCTCGATGCCGCGGTAGAAGGTAGGGATCGCGGGATAGGTTTGACGGTGGGACGGCAGGACATCGCCTTCGTTCACCTCCAGGCTGCGGAAGCTACCGGTCGTTCGGTTCTTCATGAGAATTGTCCTCTCTTTTCGCGTTCGAATGGGTCATGCGTCGAAGCTCCGCGATCACATCCTCTCGCTCTCCATCGCTGAGGATGGGGATCGAGAGGATTTCGTTGATCCAGAGACCGTCGGCGGCAAGTCGGACGATGTGTGCTGTGACGGGTGGGATGCCGCTATCGTTGAGCGCGGCGCGCCAGTCCGGCTGGCGGTCGCTGAGCGGCTTGAGAAGCGCCTTATCGTTGGCAACGGCTGCCATTACCGCGACCGACAAGCGGCTATAGGAGCCGACAGCGGCATCTTTCTTGGTGAGGCAGGCATCGAGAAAGCCGCGAGGCCAGGCGCCCGGAGCGGCATCCGGATCGTCGGGACGGGGTAGCCTATTTTCAGTCACCTCGACGAAAGCTTCGACCATCGCCGAGAGCAGATCCTCTTTCGTCTTAAAGTGGTAGAAAAGGCCGCCCTTGCTGATGCCGGCCTCCTTGGCGACCGCCTCCAGTGTCAGTGACTGGATCCCCTTGTTCGTGGCGACTCGGGCCGCGGCTTCCAGAAGTTCTCTCTTGGTGTTTCGTGCCAATGGTCGTCTCCTTCATAACGTTGACTATACCGGCTGGCCGGTACAGTCAACGTTGGGATGGTGCTTTTGCCGTCAGCCTGAAATGCATCGCCAATGGGTTCTTGGAAATCGGAGTGCTGCACTTCTGTGATGTCGACGGATCGAAGGTCAGCGACCCACGCTTCCGCAATGACGTGTTGTAGGCGGGCTAGTTCAGGGTTCGGGAGCAGGTGAGCGGAGGTTCGGCCATGCCGTCCAGCTACATGGCCGCACCCGCAATGTGCATCCCAGGCAGGCTTTGTGTAACACCGCCCTTTCCCGCGCGTTTTGATGAATGGCTTCCCGTCCCGGGATCGAACCAGGCTTTCAGAATCCAGAATCTCACGTCCTGCAGATAGAAGAACGGGAAAATGGCGACCCCTGAGTCAGGGGGCCTGAGCGACCCAAGATATAGGTGACGTTTTGTACCGGAGACATGGGTAACACTTTTCGCTTTGCGGAAGGTCTCGATGCCTTGGGGAGAAGTTCGGTTGTGGAAGAACGCCTACGATTTGTTGCCCGCCTACTGGAAGGAGAAGGTATGAGCGATTTGTGCCGAGATTTCGGGATATCCCGCAAGACCGGTTACAATATCCTCAACCGCTAAAAGCCTTGTCACTCAGGCGAGAGGCGTCGAGCCGATTTTCTGAAATATCGATACCGATCCTATCGTTCATCATTTTCGCGTGTCCTATGCTTGTCATGCAGAGCCAAAAGCTGCTGCGTTTCCGTTCAGGCCTCGAGCGAAGACGGCGGCCGATCACACTCAAATACGGTCCATGTTCCTTGCGGTTCATGACCAAGCCCGTACTGATCCGACCACCGCCACTGACCGCCGCGTAGCGAAAGCCGAATTATTCATAAGACACGCGTCTGTGAACTTAACCAGCCAAGGAGGAACATTTGCAACCTTGCGGCATGACCATTTCGTCGTAGGCCAAGGTCACCCGCATCAAGAAGCGGGGAAACGCGTAACCTCAAACCTCGGGATGCGAGCAACTCCAGCATCCCGAGTGTTCGCTATATCAGGCGATCGAATAGCCGCCGTCGATCGGCAGGACCGCGCCGTGGACATAGGACGCCTCGTCTGACACCAGGAAATGGATCACATTCGCGATCTCCATCGGTTCCGCCCAGCGACCGAGCGGGATCCGTGCCGTGATCCTGGGCTCGCGCTCCGGGTCGTTCTTCGCGCCTGTGCCCATGCGAGTGTCACCCAGCCTGGTGCGACGGCGTTGACGCGTACGCCGTTCCTGCCCCAGGCGACAGCCAGAGACCGGGTGAGGGAGACGATCGCGCCCTTGGAAGACGCATAGGCCGGCGAACCTGCAGAGCCGAAGAAGCTCCACATTGACGCGATGTTGACCACCGATCCGCCTGCCGCCTCGAGCGGACCCTTGGCAAGATTCGCAGCCGCAAGGCTTGCCGTCACATTGATTTCCATAACCTGGCGGAAAACCTCTGGCTCCCATTCGGCGGACTGGCGGATGATGCCGGCGCAATTGACAAGCGCGTCGATCCGGTCGGCCCGGTCCATCAATGCCGCAAGATCGGCTTGTGAGGTCACGTCCGTGCGGATGAACTCGATCCCTTCGGTCATATCGTCGTCAGCATCCAGGCCGCCGGCGATCACACGATAGCCTTCCGCCATCAGGCGCGTGCCCGTTGCAAGACCGATGCCGGTCCCGCCTCCCGTGATAACTGCTGTTTTCATCGTCGGCTCCTTCAGTTTCCCCGATGACAGGAGGCCCATCTACGCCTTCGCCGATGTCGTCTCGACGGTTGTGCTCGGCAGGTAATGCACGGGTTCGAAGATGACATCCTCCCGATCAAAGCTTCGGGGATGGCGAGCGATGACCTCGCCGCGGCAACCGATCACCACCTTGTCGACATAGCCTCGGACCCAAACGTCCTGGTGGCCATAGGCGACGGGCACGGAATAGTCACCGAATCGCCGCGCGCACGAGACGATCCGGCACTTTGAATGAGCGCATCGTTCCGATAGCGAACGAGAGACTGGACCGTGACCCTGGCGCTGGCCTGATCGCAGGCGTCAAAGGGCGACACCGGCAAGGACTGCATGGCAGCCAGATCGCGCTGCAGCCGTTCACCGATCGTCTCGCTCTCACCACGCAACCTGTCGCGCTGGCGCTTCCGGCACTGTTCTTCCAGAAAGGCGTTGAACGCGTCCCAGGTCGCAAACTGCGGGATGGGACCATGTAGTTACCCCGGGCATAGCCCACGATGCCCTCGACATTGCCCTTGTCATTGCCCTTTCCGGGGCGGCCATAGCGATCCCGGATCAGGTAGTGGGCCCACTGAACAGCGTCGCCCGCTTGCGCGTGCCATCAGGCCGGATCCTCGCCACAAGGCAGCGGTCGTTGTCGTAGACGATCGACTGCGGCACGGCCCCGAAGAAGGCGAACGCATGGACGTGGCCATCGACCCAGACCTCGGCCACCGCAGCATGATAAGCCCGCACGTAGCAGCCGTCGCTATGCGGAAGATCGAGCACGAAGAACCGGGCCTTCTGCTCGACACCGCCGATCACGACCATTGCCTCACCGAAATCAGCCTGCGCATGGCCGGGCGGATGAGAAAGCGGCACGAACACTTCCTGACAGCGCTGTTCCCGTTCGCGGATATAGTCCTTGATAATCGTATAGCCGCCGGTGAACCCGCATTCGTCGCGAAGCCGGTCAAACACACGCTTGGCCGTATGGCGCTGCTTGCGAGGTACTTGTCTGTCTTCATCCAACCAATGGTCGATCGTCGAAACAAACGCGTCCAGCTTCGGTCGCCGGACTGGTGATTGTCGCTGATAGCCAGGAGGCGTCGAATACGACAGCATCTTGGCTACGCTGTCGCGGGATATGTTGAAGTGTTTGGCTGCCTGACGTCGGCTCATCCCTTCCGAGACCGCCAGACGAACCTTCAGATAAAGTTCCACGGTGTAGATCCTCTCTCCCTCCTGCGCTCATTGCAGAAGGAAAATAGGTGGCCGGATTTTACTTCGCCCGCGACCGAGTTATTCCGTCGCTTCCGTGGCCGACTTTTGCACCGCTGTTCTCATCTCGACATTTTCGTCATTGTTTGTCTCGAAAGCCATATCGGGCAGGCAACTACACGCCTATTCGTGCCAGGGTTCATCTTTCAGGCCCGAGGTCAATGCCAGCCCTGCTGCAAGCCGAACATGCTGCGACCGCCAAAACGCGATCAGTATAAGAGTGACGTCAGGTTTTTTCATCTCGCCGCCCCATCCGCAGTGTGGCAGGCGAAAGGCTCTCGTTTCTGTCGCGATATCCCCCAATCTCGATCCGATCGAGCAGGCTTTCGCCAAGTTCAAGCTCTGGATGCGGATAGTTCAGAGGTGAACCGCGCGACGCATGGGTGCACCATCGGATGCCTTGTCATGATCATCAAACGCAGAGAGCGCTCAAACTATTGGCAAATGTGGGATACGCTTCTGTGGAGCTGAAAAGCTCTAAACACCAATGACGAGTCGACCGCTGGCTACGGAGAGCGTTGGACGATTCATATTGGGGCTTTCAAAAAATGCAAAAATTGCGTAATTGATAATCAGACAATGACAACAGTGAGCAAAGATGGCCTCGACCACCCGCAGACCCAACCAGACCGACATCGCCGCCAGGCTCGGCGTTTCCGTCAGCACGGTCTCGCGTGCGCTGGCGAATGAGGAGGGCATATCCGAAGCGGTTCGGCGGGATGTACAGCGCATGGCGCGGACGATGGGGTACCGATCCAAGCATATGCCGGGCCTGCGGGCGATGGATCGCCGCGTGGTCGCGCTCGTTCCCTTTGCCAATGCCACCGGAGGGCTTTCGAGCTTCTATGTCAGCATTCTTGATGCCATGCGAAGCGAGGCGCGGGCCTGCGGGCTTGATCTCGACGTTCGTGTAATCAGCGAGCGAACGGTCAATCTGGACCTCATAGACCGTCACGTAAAGGAGGCCGGCGCCGGCGCGGTATTGCTGGCGGGGATCGATGCGACCGATGAACTGGCCGTGTGGTGCCGGGAGCAGGATGTCCACGCCGTGCTCGTCAACGGCAGCGATCCGCTCATGCGCATCAGTTCGGTGGCGCCTGCAAATTTCTACGGGGCATATATGGCCACAAAGCACCTGCTTTCGTCCGGCCACAGAAAGATCCTGCATTATACCTATGGCGACCGGCCGACCATTCTCGAGCGGCGGCGCGGTTTTTTAACGGCTATGGCGGATGTGCCGGGCAGCGAGGCCGTGCTGGTTTGCGGCGAGGATCGTACACATCTTGAACTGCTGAGCGATATCGCCGGGCGGAAGCATGATGCCACGGCGCTGTTTTGCTGGAATGACATTGCGGCGGTGGAAATCATGGAGGGGATAAAGGGCGGTCTTGCCTCGGCCGGTCAGGGTTTCTCGATCATCGGTTTCGATGATCTGCCGCTTGCGGCCATGACCTCACCGCGCCTTACCACGATCCGTGTCGATCGCGAGGCGATCGGGCGCGGCGCAATCCGGCTGCTCTCGCATCAGCTCGAGGGCGAGACGGCGATCCAGCAGATGGAAATCGGCGTCTCTCTGGTCGTGGGCGGCACGGTTCACGTGATCGCCTGATACCGGCTTTATCGCGGGGAGCGGACGCCGGAAAATTTCCGCAACAGGTCGTCATGGCGGCAAGCGAGCGCCGTGCGCATCTTCGCCATTTGCGGCTTCATCCTGAAAATACCCAGAATAACAACAACTTGCAGAATGTGGTCGCGAACCGTTGTCGCGATTTATGCAAAAAATGCAAATAAATGAATTGGTGTTGATATTTTGCGTTTTTGCGAATACGGTTTCTCCGTTCCAGAAGAGACGGGGTCCGGGGAGGGATCCCGAGGGAGAAAAGAACATGGCTTATGCAATTCGTGTGCGGCGGTCGGTGAGGCACTCCGTGCTCGCGACATCCGCTGTAATGATGCTTTCAGGCGCAGCACTCGCCGCGCAGCAGGCGCCGATGCTCGATCCGCTGGTCGAAGACGGCACGCTGCCGCCGGTGGACGAGCGCCTGCCCGAAAATCCGCTGGTGGTGGAACCGGTCGATAGCATCGGCAAATACGGCGGCACCTGGCGTTCCGGCCTGCGCGGGCGCGGCGACAACGCCTGGATTTCGCGCACGCTGAATTATGACGGGCTGGTGCGCTATAATCGCGAATGGGATGAGATCATTCCCAATCTTGCCGAGAGCTGGGAGGTCAGCGAGGACGCGCGGCAATATACGTTTCACCTGCGCGAGGGTCTGAAGTGGTCTGACGGCACGCCGTTCACCAGTGCCGATATCGCCTTCGCGAGCGACCTCATCCAGGACCCCGACTATCCCGTCGGTGGTCTGTTCCTGACCGATCCCGGCAACCCGGTCACGCTTGAGGTCGTTGACGACACGACCTTCACCTACACCTTCGAAGAGCCGAACGGGCTGCTGCTCGACGAGCTGGCCGGGGTCAATGGAATCACCCTGGTCTCGCTGCAGAAGGCCTATTGCGGGCAGTTTTACCCGGCGGAGAACGAAAACGCCGACCAACTGGCCAAGGACGAAGGCTATGAAAACTGGGCCTTCATGATGGAGGACAAATGCGCCTTCGGCCAGGAAACCCAGCGGTGGAGCAATCCCGACCTGCCGTTCATGAATGCCTGGGTGATTGACGAGCCGTGGACGGCGAATGCCAGCCGCGTGGTGTTCGAACGCAACCCCTATTACTGGAAGACCGATCCTGACGGCAATCAGCTTCCTTACATAGATCGGCTCGAAATGCGGGTCAGCGAAAGTGCGGAAGAACTGACGCTGATGGCGCTCAACGGCGAAATGGATTTCACCGACCGTCATATCACCACGGTGGCAAACCGGCCGCTGTTCTATGACGGCCAGGAACAGGGCGATTACCGGCTCGGCGCCAATGTGCCGTCGCAGTCCTCGACCCTGGTGCTCCAGCTCAACCTCAACCATTCCGACCCGGTCAAGGCGGAACTCTATAACAGCAAGGATTTCCGGATCGGGCTGTCGGAGGCGATCAACCGCCAGGAAATTATCGACACCGTGTTCACCGGCCAGGGCGAACCCTATCAGGTGGCGCCGCGTCCCGAATCCGAGTTCTATGACGAGGAGATGGCCAAGCAGTATACCGCGTATGATCCCGAGGACGCGATCGCGCACCTCGAGAAAGCCGGACTGACCGAGACGAATGGCCAGGGCATCCGGCTGATGAGCGACGGCAAGCCGGCGGTCATCACCGTCGATGTGATCTCCGCCTTCCGCCCGGAATGGATCGACATGCTGGAGCTGATGTCGCTGCAGTTGCGCGAGGTCGGCATCGATCTCGAGATCAACAATATCGACCGCACGCTGTTCTACGACAAGCGTCCGAGCGGCGATTTCGACGCCCAGGTCTGGCAGGGCGATGGCGGCCTCGATGTCATTCAGGAGCCGCGCTACTATTTCCCGGCCAATGCCGAGTCCGCCTGGGCCTTCCAGTGGCAGTCATGGTTCAACGGAACCGACCCGGAAATCGCCTCCGAACCGGTGGACTGGGCCAGGGAGCAGATGGAACTCTATAGCCAGCTCAAGGCCTCACCCGACCCTGAAGAGCGTAAAGCCCTGATGCGGCAGATCCTTGACATCGCCAAGGAGAACTTTCCGGTCATCGGTGTCAGCCTGGCCCCGGACGGCTACTACATCGCCAAGAACAATTTGCGCAATGTCTACGAGCCGATGAAGCATGCCTGGCTGTTTCCGACGCCGGCGCCCTACGACCCGCAGCAGTGGTACTTCGACTAGCATCCGAACGCCTCCTCCCGGGTGTCTCTTCCTCCGCGGCCCGCGTGCCGCGGAGGAACCGCCCGGAACCTGCAGAAAGGGCACGTTTCATGCTCGGTTTCATTGTTCGGCGGCTGATTGCGATGGTGTTGACGATCTGGGCGGTTTCGTTCGTTTCGTTCGCGATCATCCAGCTTCCGCCAGGCGACTATCTGACAAGCTACATGGCGGAGCTAAGTGCCGCCGGCGACCGGATCGATCCGGCGACCATCGAGGCGCTGCGCCGGCAATATGGTCTCGGCGATCCCTTCATTGTCCAGTATTTCAAATGGATCGGCGGCGTGCTGCACGGCGATTTCGGCAACAGCTTCGAATGGAGCGCGCCGGTCACCGACCTGATCTGGGGACGGCTCGGCAATTCCGTACTCGTCGAGGGTCTGGCCGTGCTGGTCATGTGGCTCGTGGCGTTGCCGATCGGCATTTATGCGGCGGTGCGCAAATATTCGCTCGGCGATTATCTCGCCACCATCGGCGGCTTTGTCGGGCTTGCCATTCCCAACTTCCTGTTCGCGCTGGTGCTGATGTATCTCTGGTACATCTATTTCGGCGAAACGCTCGGCGGCCTCTATTCGCCCGATCTTCAGGGTACGCCGTGGGACCTTGAACGCATTCTCGATTTCCTGGCGCATGCCTGGGCGCCGGTCCTGGTTCTTTCAACCGCTGGAACCGCGCAGTTGATCCGCGTGATGCGGGCCAACCTGCTCGACGAACTGACCAAACCCTATGTCACGACCGCCCGGTCCAAAGGATTGCCGGAATGGCGGGCGATCCTGAAATATCCGGTGCGCGTGGCGCTCAACCCGCTGGTCTCGACCATCGGCTGGCTGCTGCCGACCCTGGTGTCGAGTTCGGTCGTGGTTTCGGTGGTGATGAACCTGCCGACGGCCGGTCCGCTGCTTCTGCGTTCGCTCACCACCCAGGACATGTATCTCGCCGGCGCCATCATCATGCTTCTCGGCGTGCTCACCGTCATCGGCACGCTGATTTCCGATCTGATCCTGGCGTGGATCGATCCCCGCATCCGCTATGGAGGACGCTGACATGACCATCACCACGGACATGTCCGAACCGGCGGCGGTTGGAAAAACGGCGAAAGCCACCCTGACGGGGCGGGAAACGCAGTTGAAAATGACCTGGCGCCGCTTCAAGCAGCACCAGCTCGCCTTCGTCTCGCTGTGGATCGTGATCGCGTTCTACCTGGTTGCGATCTTCGCCGAGTTCGTCGCGCCGACCTCGCCGGGCGCCTACAATCCGCGCTACACCTATGCGCCCCCGCAGGGTATCCACTTCATCGCCCGCGATGCGGACGGCGGCTTTCAGTTCGGACCCTATGTGAACGGCTACAAGACCGAGATCGATCCCGAGGCCCTGCGCCGGGTGTTCACGATCGACCCTGAGGTCCGTCATCCGGTCGGCTTCTTTGTGCCGTCGGAGCCCTATAAGCTGATGGGTTTCATCCCGATGAACCGCAAGCTCTTTGGCACGCTGGAACCGCGCGCGCCCTTCTACGTGATCGGCGCCGACAGGCTCGGGCGCGACCAGCTCAGCCGGCTGGTCTATGGCACGCGGGTTTCGCTGTCGATCGGCCTGGTCGGCGTGATCCTCAGCCTGTTCTTCGGCGTAATCATCGGCGGCTTTTCGGGCTATTACGGCGGCCTTTTCGACGGCATCGTGCAGCGGACGATCGAGTTCATCCGCTCGCTTCCGACGATCCCGCTATGGCTCGGGCTTGCCGCCGCCTTCCCGCGCGACTGGGGGCCGCTGCAGACCTATTTCGCGATCACCGTCATCCTGTCGATGCTGGGCTGGACGGAACTTGCCCGCGTGGTGCGCGGCCGGTTCCTGGCGCTGCGCACCGAGGATTTCGTCACCGCGGCGCAGCTTGACGGGGCATCGGACTACCGGGTGATCGTCAAGCACATGGTGCCGTCGTTTACCAGCCACATCATCGCGGCAACCACGCTTGCCATTCCGGGGATGATCCTCGCGGAGACGGCGCTCTCCTTCCTCGGCCTCGGCCTGCAGGCGCCGATCGTCAGTTGGGGCACGCTGCTGCAGGACGCCCAGAACATCCGCACACTCGCAGGCGCGCCGTGGCTTTTGTCGCCGGGTGTCGTCGTTGTCGTCGCGATCCTTGCCATGAACTTTCTAGGAGACGGCCTTCGTGATGCCGCAGACCCCTATGGACGATAAAGCAGAACTGCTCAGGATGGAGAATGTCAGCATCGTGTTCTCCTCGCCCGATGAGGCGGATATCGAAGCCGTCCGCCAGGTCGATTTCACCCTCACGCGCGGCAAGACGCTGGCGCTCGTCGGCGAAAGCGGCTGCGGCAAGTCCGTCACCGCCCGCACCATCCTGCGGCTGCTCGACAGGAACGCCCGGATCGGAACCGGACGCATCCTGTTCCGGGCAGAGGGCAATGCGCCGGTCGATATCGTATCGCTGAAACCCGACAGCCCGGCGATGCGGGCGATCCGGGGCAACCGGATCTCGATGATCTTTCAGGAGCCGATGAGCTCGCTGTCGCCGGTGCACACGATCGGCGACCAGATCGACGAAATGATCATGATTCATGAGCGGATCGACCAGAAGGCGGCACGGGTCCGCACGGTCGATCTCCTCGACCAGGTCGGCATTCCGGGCGCGCGCCAGCGGGCGGATGCCTATCCGTTCCAGCTTTCCGGCGGCCTGCGCCAGCGCGCCATGATCGCCATGGCGCTTGCCTGCAAGCCCGACCTCTTGATCGCGGATGAGCCGACGACGGCGCTCGACGTCACGACCCAGGCGCAGATCCTCGATCTCTTGAGGGCATTGCAGGAAGAATACGGCATGGCGATGCTGTTCATCACCCATGATCTCGGCGTCGTTGCCGAGATCGCCGACGAGGTCGCGGTAATGTATCTCGGCGATGTCGTCGAGCAGGGCAATGTCTTCGACGTGTTCCGCGCGCCGCAGCATCCCTATACGCGGGCGCTGATGAACTCCATTCCGCGCATGGTCCGCCGTGCGGAACGCGAACGGCTGGCGCCGATCGAAGGCAATGTGCCGTCGCCGCGCAACCGGCCGAAAGGCTGCGCCTTCACCTCGCGCTGCCCCCATGCCTTCGCCCCTTGCGCCGGGGACTATCCCGAGCGCACGACGACCGGCGAGGCGCATTGGGCGCGATGCCATCTGCTCACACATGATGACGCCCCCGCCGTGTCGGGTTTGAGACAGGGGACGATGGCCGGCGAGAGCATTGCCCATGGAGGTCACGCATGACCGCACTTCTCGAAGTCGAAAACCTTTCGAAGGTGTTTACCTTGAGGGCAGGACCTTTCGGAGACCCGATCACGCTTGCCGCGCTCTCCGACGTATCGATCACGGTTGGTCAGGGGGAGACGCTCGCCATTGTCGGCGAGAGCGGATGCGGCAAGACCACGCTCGGCCGCTGCATCGTGCGCGCCGTCGATCCCTCGGGTGGCCGCGTGACCTATCATCCGCAAGAGGGCAGCGCGGTCGAACTCTCCGGCCTTTCGAAGCGGCAGTTGAAACCATGGCGGCGCGATATCCGGATGATCTTCCAGGATCCGATGTCCTCGCTCAATCCGTATATGCGGGTGTTCGACCTCGTGGCCGAGCCGCTGCGCATCCACAAGGCCGCCCGCGGCGCGGAGCTGGAACACCGAGTGGTCTCGACGCTTGAAAAGGTCGGCCTTCCACGGGATGCGCTACAGCGCTTCCCGCATGCCTTTTCCGGCGGCCAGCGCCAGAGAATCGGCATTGCCCGCGCGCTCGTGCTCGAGCCGAAACTGGTGATCGCCGACGAGGCGGTCTCCGCGCTGGACGTCTCGATCCAGGCGCAGATCCTCAATCTTCTGGAGGACCTGAAGGCCGATTTTGGCCTGACTTACATCTTCATCAGCCATGATCTCGGCGTGGTGAACTACCTCGCGGACCGGGTGGTGGTGATGTATCTCGGCCATGTGGTCGAGAGCGCGCCGACCGAGGCCTTGTTCGAGCGGCCGCGCCATCCCTATACGGAAGTGCTGCTCGATGCGCTGCCGATCGCCGACCCGACCCGGCGTGGAAAACGGCACGACACCGTCAAGGGCGAGATCCCCTTCCTCGGCGACCGCCTGGAGGGCTGTCCGTTTCACACGCGCTGCAAATTCGCCGAAGACCGCTGCCGCAAGGACAAGCCGGCGCTGAGGCCGATCAATGGCGGCCCGAGCGAGGCCGCCTGTCACTTTGCCGAGACAATTGAACTCAAGGGCGCCTTTTCGGACAGCCCTGCTACAGGAACCTATGCCTAGATGACCTACGATCCCACAACCGCAAATCCGCTCTACGGCAATCCGCTCAAGACGAGAGGCGATGTCGAGCAGGCGCTGCACGCGCTTTTCAATCCGCTCCTGCCGTTTTTCTCCGAAGGCCGCGCCCGCGTCCGGCTGAGCGGAAACGCCGCCCATTTCGACCGCATCGCCGCCGATGTCGAAGGCTTCGCACGTCCGCTCTGGGGACTGACACCTTATGCGGCCGGCGGCGGTTCCTTCGATTACTGGGATTATTTCCGCGATGGCATTGCCAACGGCATGGATCCCGACCACCCGGAATTCTGGGGCACGGTCGAGCGCACAGACCAACGCATGGTCGAAATGGCCGCAATCGGCTTCACGCTGCGGATGGTGCCGGAGAAGGTGTGGGACCCGCTGCCGGGAAGGGCAAAGGACAATATCGCCACCTATCTGAAGCAGCTGCGCCGCTATGCCTATGCCAACAACAACTGGAAGTTTTTCCGCATTCTCGTCGATATGGGGCTTACGCGGGTCGGCGTCGATTTCGACCGGACACTGACGGAGCAATATCTGGAGGAGCTCGACGGTTTCTATCTGGGCGACGGGTGGTATCGCGATGGCAATGTCCGCCGCGTCGACCACTACATCCCCTTCGCCATGCATTTCTACGGCTTGATCTACGCGAAGCTCGCCGAACCCGGAGATGTGCGGGCAGAGGCCTATCGCGAGCGGGCGGCGCTGTTTGCCAGGGACATCCGCCACTGGTTCGATGACGATGGTGGCACGCTCGCCTTCGGGCGAAGCCTCACCTACCGCTTCGCCTGCGGCGGCTTTTGGGGCGCGCTTGCCTTTGCCGATGTCGAGGCGCTGCCCTGGGGCGAGATCAAGGGCCATTTCATGCGGCAACTGAGGTGGTGGTCGCGCTATCCGATTGCCGACCGCGACGGCGTGCTGTCGGTCGGTTACGGCTATCCCAACCTGTTCATGAGCGAGAGTTACAATTCGGCGGGCTCCCCCTACTGGGCGCTGAAGGCCTTCCTGCCACTGGCGCTGGGCGCGGATCACCCGTTCTGGCAAGCGGAAGAGACCGAGGCCGGTTTCGATGGCGATCCGGTTCCGCTCCGGCACCCGGGCATGGTGATGCAGCATCAAAAGGGCAATGTCGTCGCGCTTTCCAGCGGCCAGCAGAACCACCAGATGCGACACGGCGCCGAGAAATACGCGAAGTTTGTCTATTCCTCGCGCTATGGCTTTTCGGTCGAGGCCGACGAGCGCGGCTATGAGCGCGGCGCCTTCGACGGCATGCTGGCGCTTTCCGACGATATGCGCCACTACCGCGTCCGCGAGGATAACGAAGTGGCGCAAATCGCGGGGAACACGCTGTTTTCGCGTTGGAAACCCTGGGACGACGTGACGGTCGAAACCTGGCTCGTCCCGGCCGGGAACTGGCATGTGCGGGTGCATCGGATCGAAACGCCGCGCGCGCTGCATGCGACCGAGGGCGGCTTCGCGATCGGACGCGCCGATCTCGATGTCGACCAATGTCATGAGGAGAATGGCCTCGCGCGCGCGCGCTCGCACACCGACCTCAGCCAGATCCTCGATCTTTCGTCTGGCGGGAAACGGGAGGGTCGGGTGCAGAAGGCGTTGCCGAACACCAATCTGGTCGTCTCCAGGACCCTTGTGCCCCAGCTCCTCGGCAAGATTCCGGCCGGCACGACCGTGCTGGCGACCGCTGTTTCGGCAACACTTGGCGATATCGATCCGGGCGAGGCACCGCCACTGCCGGACATCGGTGAACTGGAGGCGCTGTTCAAGCGGGACGGTGTCACGGTCAGCGCCATCGATATTGCGGAGAGATACTGATGCGCCCACGTGTGAGTTTCGCCATGGCCGCAGAGAAGACCCAGCATGTCTTCGATGAACGGCTGTACGACCGGCTCGGCAGGCACTGCGAGATCCTCTCCGTAACCCCGATGGAGGATTTCACGACACAGCAGGCACGGGATCTGTTGGCTAAGACCGATATTCTGGTCACCGGATGGGGTTCCCCCTTTGTCGGGGAGGATGTTTTGCGGCTTGCGCCGCGATTGCGCCTGATCGCTCACGCGGCCGGAACGGTGAAGTATACCATCGGCGAGGCGGTCTATGCCGCCGGCATCGCCGTTACCAACGCCGCGGCGGCGAACGCCGTGCCTGTGGCCGAATACACGTTGGCGGCGATCATCTTCGCCAACAAGAAGGTATTCGATCTGCGCGATGCCTACCGCCGGGACCGCGACGGGTCGTCGTCATGGCCGCTGATGAGCGGGCCGATCGGCAATTACCGGCGCACTGTCGGACTGATCGGCGCCTCGCGGATCGGCCGGCGCGTGGCGGAACTGCTCGAAATCCTGGACGTCGAAATCCTGCTCCATGACCCCTACGTGACCGCGGACGATCCGATCGCCAAACGGATCACGCTCGTCGATCTCGACAGTCTGCTGCGGGGATCGGACACGATTTCGCTGCATGCCCCCGCCTTGCCCGCGACGCGGCACATGATTGGCGCCGCCGAGTTTTCCAGGATGCGGGATGGCGCCACCTTCATCAATACGGCGCGCGGTATGCTGGTCGATCATGAGGCAATGATCCGCGAACTGGAAAGTGGTCGGATCAGTGCGATTCTCGATGTCACGGCGCCCGAAATGCTCGAGACCGGGTCGCCTCTCTATACTTTGCCCAATGTGTTTCTGACCCCGCATGTTGCAGGCGCCGGCGGGCTGGAGCGGCTGCGGCTGGGCGAGATGGCGGTGAGCGAGATCGAACGGTTCATTTCCGGTCACCCGCTGGAACACGCAATCCAACCCGAGCTGCTGGAGCGGTCGGCATGAATTCAGCGCTTGAGGATGGCGTCGGCACGGCCGCCCGCGAGGCGCGGCTGCAGTTCCTGACGTGGGAACGGACGCAGGACGATATCGATTCACCCACCCACCGGGCGCGCTGTGCTCGTCTGGCGGAAACTTCGGATGCCGAAATCGACGGCACGGCCTATATCGCGGAAAAAGCCGCGGTGTTCACCGACAGGCTTGTCTTGGGCGCTCAGTCCTATATCGCCGGCTATGCCATCGTCCGGGGCGACGTTACCCTGGGTGCCGAGTGCACGGTCAATGCCTATGCCTGCCTTGCCGGCAAGGTGACCTGCGGCGATCATGTTCGCATCGCCTCGCATGCCCAGATCATGGGCTTCAACCATGGGTATGAAGATCCCGATGTCCCGATCGCGCGACAGCCGCATGACACCCAGGGCATTGTCATCGAGGACGACGTGTGGGTCGGCGCCAATGCGGTGGTGCTTGACGGCGTACGGATCGGACGCGGCGCCGTCATCGCCGCTGGCGCCACGGTCACCCGCGACGTCCCGCCCTTCACGATTGCCGGGGGCGTGCCGGCAAAGCCGATCCGCCGGCGCGGTGAGAAATCGAATACCGACATCGAAGCGGCCCTCCGATCCGTGGGCGCGAGCATCAGGACAGAATGGCGCACGATCCTCCAGAGGAACCTGCGCGACGGGGTCTATGTCTCACGCGAGGCCGACGGCCAGGAGCGGTCAAGCATCCGACACCTCTGCGATGCGATCGAAATCGCGGCGGGCCTCGATGAACGTCCGGAAGGGCTCGACATTCCAGCCGCGATTAAGACGCTGAAGGCGATACAGGATCCCGAAACGGGACTTTTCCCCGACCCCAGCCGTCCGCCGCGGCCGGACCTTCCCTTGCGCGAGGACGGATTGGCGCTCTACAACACCCTCGCAGTTGGCTATGCGCTGGAAGTGCTCGGCAACCGCCCGGATCACAGGATTGCCGCCGTCGAGCTCGATGCTCCCGATCTCTGCGCCTGGCAGGAAAGCCTTCCCTGGCGGACCAATGCGTGGTCGGCCGGAGCCTGCGTTGATGCGATCGGGACCGCCCTTTATTTCAACGCGCGCTACTTCTCGACCGGCAGGGTGCGGGAAACGCTGTTCGGCTGGTTGTCGCTTCATGTCGACAGGAGCACCGGCCTGTGGGGCGCGCCGACGGCCTCGGAAGGCCTGCTGCTGCCGGTCAATGGTTTCTATCGCCTGACGAGAGGCACCTATGCGCAGTTCGGCCTGCCTGTGCCCCATCCCGAGGCCGCGATCAATTCCGTGCTCGCCAACTATCGCAACCATGACGGTTTTTGCGGTTTGACCTATACCGCCTGCAATCTGCTCGATACCATCCACCCGCTGCTGATCTGCCTCGACCTCACGGATCATCGCCGGGCCGAGGCCGAGGCCGTCGCCCGCGCCATCATCGCCCGCGCGCCATCGCGCTGGCGGAAGGGGGAAGGCTTCGCCTTTGCCGATGGACAGGAACCCGGCCTGCAAGGCACGGAAATGTGGCTCTCGGTCATCCATCTGGCGGCAAAGCTTTTGAAGCGCGACGATGTCTTCCACTATGTCCCGAAGGGCGTCCATCGCACGCAGGCTGTGGGCCTCGGACTATGATCAGGAATTGAGGAGAAGATCGCTATGACGAAGCGAAAGGCGCTTGTGGTTTACGGAGGAATGGAACTGCATACACCCAGGGAAGGCGCCGAGGTCGTCCGCCAGATCCTGGAGGAGCACGACTTAGCGGTCCATGTGACCGATGATTATGATGCGCTCGGCGCCGATGACGTCGGCTCCAATGCACTCGTGGTTCCGGTTATCACGGATGGCGTTCTCGAACCGGAAAAGATGGCCCGGTTGATCGCCGCGGTGCGGGCGGGCACGGGGCTGGCGGGTTACCACATGGGGCTTGCGACCAGCTTTCGGGCAAGCGTGCCCTTCCGCTATGCCGCGAGCTGCTACTGGGTTTCCCATCCGGGGAACATCATAACCTATCAGGTCGACGTCACCCGGCCCGATCATCCGATCATGGAGGGGATCGAGCGCTTCGAACATACATCGGAACAATACTACCTGAACTACGATCCGGCCGTGGAGGTGCTGGCGACCACCACGTTTTCCGGCGAATTCCACCCCTGGCGCAAGAACGTCGTCATGCCGGTGGTGTTCACCACCACTCATGGCGAAGGCCGGGTGTTCTATTCCTCCCTCGGACACACAGCCGACGAGCTTGAAATCCCCAATGTGCGGCTGATCCTGACCCGCGGCCTGCTCTGGGCGGCCGGGGCGCTTTGACGGCCGGTCCCGTCACACTGACCTGCCACGAGTAATTTCCTCCGGATTGGATTAGAGGCTGGCCCATTGAGGACGGACTTATGAAGAAGCGGAACCGTAATGTTAACCCGTCGGCGATCGACCTGTGCGATCGTTCAGCATGACCCAAGTCGCCCGTGATCGCCTTTATCGTCACCATCGGTTTCCAGCTGAAGTAATTGCCCATGCCGTGTGGCTCTATCTTCGTTTTCCGCTCAGTCTGCGTATGGTCGAAGATTTGCTGGCGGCGCGTGGGATCATCGTTTCGCACCAGACCGTGCGTCTCTGGGTGGAGAAATTCGGCAGGCATTTCGCCAATGATATCCGGACGCGATCCGCCGGCAAGCTCGGCGACAAATGGTATCTTGATGAGGTCGCCAAACGCCTTATGCGAAAGCTTATGAAAAGACAGGAGCATTCACCTCGCGTCATGATCACCGACAAGTTGCAAGCCTATGGCGCGGCAAAGCGCGATATCATGCCTGGCGTCGAGCATCGCTCGCACA
>NZ_JAINWJ010000055.1 GCF_021021415.1 Martelella mediterranea
AAGTCAGCCCGACATCTCCAGCGGTTCGTTTCAATTCATGACCCCGTCGCAAATCTCTTTCACATTCCACGCCACAATATTCCATCCGATCATCACCGCGAACTGAGAACCGCAGCCATGCTGATGTGGAATGAGATCGCACGCCTGCAGGCAGCATAAGCGTGAGCGGCGGGCGCGGCTTTTGACCGGGGTCTTTTAACTTTACGATGCCTGTTCAATTTTCCCGAGCCACTTCACACCAAGGCAAGCCACGGCAACGCGATAAGCAATCCCATAAGGATAAGGTTCGCGATGACGAAGGGCGTTACGCCACGGAAGAGCGTCCAAACCGAGACGCCCGGCGTCTGGCGCTGCACGATGAAGACGTTCATGCCCATCGGGGGCGTAATCAGGCCCAGTTCCACCGCGACGACCACGAGAATGCCAAACCAGATCGGATCATAGCCGAGCGATGCGACAAGCGGGGTCAGGACCGGCACGGTCAGGATCATTGCGGCGAGACTGTCGAATACCGCACCGAGGACGATGTAGATGGCGCAGATCGCGAGAATGACCAGAAGAGGAACCGCGGCATAACTCTGAACCCATTCAATAAGCTGGCCTGTCAGCCCGGTGATCGTCAGGAAGTTGTTGAAGACCAGGGAAGCGCTCATGGTGACCAAAATGGCAGCTGTGGTCAGGACCGCCTCCGACAGCGCCTCGGTGATGTTCTTGAAATCCGCCTTGCCGCGCATCGCCATGAGAATGAAGGCGCCCGCCGCGCCCACGGCTCCTGCTTCCGTAGGAGTGAAGAAGCCCCAGTAGATGCCGCCGAGGACCAGCAGGAACAGGCCGCCGATGAGCCAGGTTTTCCTGAAGGCTTCCAGCCGTTCGCGCCAGGGCAGGCGATCCGCGCGCTTACCCAGTCCGGGACGCAGGAAAACCGTAAGCGCTGTTCCGCCCCCACATTGGCAGCCGCTGCCTGATCTGTGATCGACATTCCATGGATGAGAGACAAGGAGTTTCTCCATGGAGTCTACGTTGGAGGTTCTCACAACGCGGCGGAGTAGGCGTGAGGCGCACCGCCATTGGCCTGACGAGGTCAAGGCACGGATCGTTTCGGAGAGCTTGCGGCCAGGCGCGACGGTGAATGAAGTAGCAGAACGCTACGGGCTCAAGGCCAACCACCTGTCCTCCTGGCGCACGCTGGCGCGGCAAGGGAAGCTGGTGCTGCCAGAGCCGGAAGACGCAGTCGAGTTTGCCGCCATCGTTGTTGATGCTCCAGCGCCGGAGCCGCCGACGGCAAAGGCTGCCACACGGCCCGAGATTGTAATCGGTCCCGTCACGATCCGTCTTGAGGAAGGCGCGTCAGCGTCTCGGATCGCGGCTATCGCTCGCGCCCTGACGGCAAAGACATGATCTTTCCGTCAAACCGCGTCAGGATCATGGTGGCGACCAAACCTGTTGACTTCCGCAAGGGTCATGACGGGTTGGCGGCTTTGGTGAAGAACGAGCTGCACAAGGACCCGTTCACCGGAACGGTCTTTGTCTTCCGGTCCCGTAAGGCGGACCGGTTGAAGCTGATCTACTGGGATGGTTCCGGGATTGTCATGGCCTACAAACGGCTGGAAGAGCACACTTTCACCTGGCCCGGCATCAAGGATGGATTGATGACGCTGACCCATGCCCAGTTCGAAGCCCTGTTCGCGGGCCTTGATTGGCGGCGTGTTCATGCCGTCCAGACGAGAACCCCAGAGGCTATCGAATAGCTGCGGCACGATGACTCAGCACGGCAGATTCCGAAGGCAAATCGGCTCGGGTTTTGGTAGCTTCCGGCCATGCTTGATGCCGCCGACCTTCCCGATGATGTTGCCGCCCTGAAGGCGATGCTGATCGCGGCGCGGCTAAGCGAGGCGGCTAAGGATGTCGCCATTGCCAGCAAAGACGAGTATATCGCCCGCAAGGATGAGCGGATCGAGCGGCTTGAGAAGCTGGTCGCAGCATTCAAGCAGGCAGCATTCGGACGCAAATCCGAGAAGACCGATCCTGATCAATTCGACCTGACCTTGGAAGACCTGGAGACGGCTATCGCCGTGATCCATGCTGAGGATGAGGCGGCCGCTCCTGCAGGAAGCAGGATTAGCAAGCCACGTGCGATCAATCGCGGCTCCCTTCCAAAGCATCTTCCGCGTATCGAGGAGGTTATTGAGCCAGAAAGCCTAATCTGCGCCTGCGGCGGTTGTCTGCATTGCATGGGCGAAGATGTCTCCGAGCGGTTGGACGTGATCCCGGCACAGTTCCGCGTGATCGTTACTCGTCGCCCCAAATATGCCTGCCGTGGTTGCACGGACGGAGTCGTTCAAGCTCCGGCACCAGCACGGCTGATCCAGGCTGGGCTGCCGACGGACGCAACCGTCGCCCATGTGCTGGTCTCCAAGTATGCCGATCACCTTCCGCTCTATCGGCAGGCCCAGATCATGAGCCGCCAGGGCATCGATCTCGACCGCTCCACGCTTGCCGACTGGGTCGGTCGGGCAGCGTTCGAATTGCGTCCCGTGTTTGACTCGCTGGTCGCCGACCTGAAGCGCTCGACCAAGCTATTTATGGACGAGACCCGTGCTCCGGTTCTCGATCCCGGCTCCCGCAAAACCAAGACTGGATACTTCTGGGCACTGGCGCGGGATGATCGCCCTTGGGGTGGCGGCGCTCCACCAGGTGTCGCCTTCACCTATGCGCCCGGCCGGGGAGGCATTCATGCCGAACGGATATTGCAGGGGTTCTCTGGCGTCCTGCAGGTCGATGGATATGCCGGATACAACAGGCTGATCGCCCCTGAGCGTGTCCGCCCAGACATTCAGCTCGCCTATTGTTGGGCTCACGCTCGGCGCAAGTTAGTGGAGATCACTCGCAACGGCTCAGCACCGATTGCCGAGGATGGCCTCAAGCGGATCGGCGAACTGTATCGCATCGAAGCCGAACTTAGGGGACTTGATCCTGAGGCTCGCCTTGCAGGTCGGCAGGAACAATCAGCGCCACTCGTCGCCGAGATGCAGGCGTGGCTCTTCCGTCACCGCGCCCGCGTGGCAACGAAGTCCCCGCTCGGCGAGGCATTGGCCTACATCGTCAAATACTGGGATGGTCTGAAGCTCTTCCTGACCGACGGTCGTATCGAGATCGACAACAACACCGTCGAGCGGACCATCCGGCCGATTGCCTTGAACCGGAAGAACGCACTCTTTGCTGGTCATGATGCGGGAGCAGAGAACTGGGCAACAATCGCCTCGCTGATCGAAACCTGCAAACTCAATGCCGTCGATCCGCTTGGCTACATGACCGCCACGCTCACCGCCATCGTGAAAGGACATAAGCAAAGTCGGATCGATGAGTTGTTACCGTGGAATTACGCAGCATCAGTGGCACGGCAGTTTGACCTGACCAATTAGCTGCTGGTCGGTTCGTCTGGCGTTGGCCAGACGAGAGGCAATCCGATCCGGGAAGTCTACAGCTCGCCTAGAAACTTGATCGCTAACGCCGATACTTCATTCGCTCGCTCTTGTTGAAGCCAATGGCCCGCGTCTTGAAGAACATAGGAGCCTCGCAAGTCAGGAACCAAGTTCGGCATTGCGGCGATAATCTGATCCATGCCGGGTATAGTGAGGCCAGTATCACGCTCGCCGATTATGAAAAGTGCGGGTACTTGGACGACTTGGCCGACGTAAGCCTGCTGCAGTTCCCAGTTGCGATCAAGATTGCGATAGTAGTTCAAACCGCCGGTGAAGCCTGCCTGTTCGAAGGCTCTCACCAGTTGGTCAAATTCTTGGCTGGGTAGCCAGTCCGGTAGACTAGCTGGCGTCGGGAGGCTTGCTAGCAACCCGGTGCTCTTCGCGACCATTCCGAATGGATTGGGCGTTCCATCGCCCGGCTTGCGTGGGCCTGCTTCACCACTGGCTGCGTAGATGAGCTTGCGAAGCGTCAAGCTCACATCCCGGTTAAACTCCTCATCGGCAAGCGTAGGTTTTTGAAAATACAGCGTGTAGAAAAGTGCGTCTTCGGTTTGCGGGAAAATCTTTGATGGCGGCATAGGTGGCTGTCCCATCATCGGCACGCTAAGTGCGACGACAGCGCGAAACCGATCTGGCCGCAACAGCGCAGCTTGCCAAGCAATTGTTGCACCCCAATCGTGGCCGATGACAACCGCCTGGTGCTCACCAAGCGCATCAAGCAGTGCCACCAGGTCGCCGACCGCGTGAAAGACCGTATATTGATCTAGGTGTTCAGGCGCGTCGGTACCGCCATAACCTCGCATATCTGGCGCAACGGCGCGGTAACCAGCTTCTGCAACTGCGTTGATCTGGTGTCGCCACGCGTATTTGGTCTCAGGGAAGCCGTGGCAAAACAGAACCAACGGGCCTTGACCAGCATCCAGGATGCTCATGTTGATCGTGCGGGTCTGAATAATTGTCTCTTTCATGGACGCCTCCTGATTTGCTGGCAGGGCTATCGACGGAAAGCCAAACACGAACGGTGAAAGACTCAAAAACTGGCGGCGTCGCATTTGCGCTCCTTCTTTAGCGTAACAATATCTGTTACGCTAAAGGCCGAATGTCAAGATAGCGTAACTCTTATTGTTGCGGAAAGGTGTGCAATGACGACCGATGCCCGGCTTGCCAGAATGCTGCATGTGCTGGTTCACATGGGACTACTCGGCGGCAGGGAAACTTCAGAACGAATTGCTCAGATGCTGAACACAAATCCTGTTGTTGTGCGCCGTACGCTCGGGGCGCTGCGTGAGCATGGGATCGTTGAATCCGAAGGTGGCCGAGGAGGCGGTTGGAAACTGACCCGGTCGCTCGATCAGGTTACTGTGCTTGACGTCCAGCGCGCTCTGACAAAGGGTCCAGCTCTCGCAGCGCCCGTGTCACGAGATCACCCAACCTGCCCAGTCGAGCGTGCATCGAACTCTGTGCTAGAGAAGGCGCATGCTGCCGCAGAGGCCCATCTGATTGCGAAGTACGCTGCCACGACATTGGCGCACATTGCGACAGATGCCAAACACAAGGCGTCAGCGACCTCTCAATAGGCTGATCGCAATATGCGCTTCGTCAACTAGGTAGTGACCGATAACCATCACGCGAACAGATGTTTGGTCAGTGTGCGAGCGAAACACCGCTTACGGAAAACCATCAACCAAGCCGTCATCATGTAGAAGAGAGTCAGCAGAATTCCGGGCAGAATGCCGGCCATGAATAGCGCGGCAATATCCGTTTCGGTCAGGATGCCGAAGATGACCAGCGGAACGCTCGGTGGAATGAGAATTCCGAGGGTGCCGCCCGCCGCCACCGTGCCGCCTGCGAAACCGACCTCGTAATTGTAGCGTTTCAGCTGCGGAATAGCGACGCGCGACATCGTGGCGGCGGCGGCGACGGAGCTTCCGCACACCGCGGCGAACGCCCCTGAAGCGCCAATTGTGGCGTGCGCTATGCCGCCCCTCAAGTGCCCGAGACACGCCCGCGCGAGCGCAAACAGGTCGTCGGCCAGCCCGCCTCTCTGAATGAACGCCCCCATGAGGACGAACAGGGGTATGACGGAAAAGCCGTAACTGGACATTGCGTCGTAGAATTGCTGGCCAATGACGGCTTCGGCCGCCCCGAAGCCCCTGTACACCGCAAATCCGCCAAAACCGACCACCAAGAGGGATGCGACGAGCGGTACGCCTATAAATGTGAGTGCAAACAGCACCCCAAATCCAATCAGGGCACCCGTCATGGCGTGTCCTCCGCTTCAGATGTGGTGGGCACGATGGGCCGCGTGAGCCCAAATGTCTGGATCGCGAAAATCGCTGCTGACAGGAAAAGTGAAAACGAGATGATCAGGGCAAGGGGCGCGACGGGAATCTGAAGATATCCCATGACGTCCTGATAGTACCACGCGTCCAATGCGTATTGCAGCAGACACCAGCCCGCGATGCCGATGATGACCGCCGAGATCCCAGCCACAAAGTGACGCCGCAGCCGCCCGAGAGGGCCAGTCGGGTTGGAACTGAACAGTTCGAGCACGAAGTGGGTTTCGCGCCAGGTGATCACAGGCAGGGCCAATGAAAGGGACAGTGCGAAGCCGACACTGACCAGATCGATCGCTCCAGGAATGGAGCGTCCGATCAGTCTCCTCGCGACGACATCAATGACGGTCACGACCATCATTGCAAAGAGGAAAAGCCCTGCGGGGAGGATCAGCCGGTTAAGCGTTCGCTCGAGGGCGAGAGAAACCGATCTGGTCCGGTTCATTTCTGCTCGCCGCTCAGTTCGGTTTCAAGTTCATGGTAGCGATCCAGCAGCGCGCGCCCGTCGATATCCATGGCGGATACGGATTCTACCCAGCCATCTTTGATGAAGCCCATTTTCTCTTGAAGCTGGGCCTGCAGCTCCGGCGAGAACGCGCCGAGGGTCATGCCCTGGCTTTCGAACCGCGCAAGCGTTTCGGCGACCTTGTCATCCAGAACTTTAGTACGCCTCGCGAACGCCTCGCCGGAGACCTTTCCGATCGCGGCGCGCTGTTCGTCTGTCAGGCTCCGCCATTTCCGATCGTTGACAAGGAGGATGAAGGTGCCTGAAGTCGCGATATCTCCAAGGTCAATACCGCCCTTCGTGTAGGTTTCGAGGTTGAAGCCGGGAACATCAATCGGAGTAATCGTTGTGTAGGCGTCGACGATGCCCTTGGAGACGATTTCGAAATAGCGGAAAGCCGGACCGGCCACCACGCCGTCGCTCACCGCTCCCCATGCCGTCGCGCCGAGACCCGTGGTCGTCGCAATGCGCGCGCCCTTGAAATCTTCGAGTGTGTTGTAGGTCTTGTCGTTGAGGGTCCAGAACCACGTCTTGGGAAAGCTGAACGCGGACAGAATTTTGACGCGCTTCAGATCTATCTTGTCGCGCAGCATCTCGTCATAGACGTGCCAGATCGCAACCGAGGTAACTTCAGTCGAGTAGTTAGGGCCAGGAAACTCCGTGAAGGTAAGAGGTGTAAGGCGATTGGGAAGCAGGCCGGTATATTGGATTGCGATATCGGCTATGCCATTTTCCACCATTCCCAGCTGCTCCGGAGGCGGCGCCAGGCTCGACGGTGCGAAGTCGATTTCGACGCTGCCGCCGCTTTCTTCCTCCACCGCTTCGGCCCATGGCACCAGAACTTCGGCGTAAAGGGAGTGCGTGGGAGGGAAAAGGGTGCTGAACAGCAGCTTGGTCTCGGCGTGCGCGCTTCCGGTTAGCCCGGCCACGAATGCGATTGTAGAAACAAGAATGAGTTTTCTCATTATCATGTTTTGGTTCCCCTATTGTTTTGTATTAGCGGTTGTTTAGTCAGGGTCTCCTCGTCCTGAGGAGAGCGGATGTGAGCCGTCAGCGCTTGGGCGCTCGGGTGTTCTGTGACGGTAGTATGTGCGATTGACTGTAAGCGGCGGCTGAGTGGCACGTTGCGGCGGCGTGAGCTT
>NZ_JAINWJ010000056.1 GCF_021021415.1 Martelella mediterranea
AGGATCAGAGACCAAACCATCAAACAGAGTTGATGACGCAGGTGGGTGGCTGAGCGACCATCAAGGAACCAAAATCCCAAGGAAACGTGGATGCTAGTGGTTAAACCGGAAAGCAGCATGACGGAGGACCCTTCGGCAGTCCGATTACTGTCTTCCGGCGTTCAGACGGGTTTTACGAATCCGTCGAGCACGCGCTTGCGGCCGGCCTTGTCGAAATCGATGGTCAGCTTGTTGCCTTCGATCGAGGTGATGTTGCCATTGCCGAATTTCATGTGGAAGACGCGGTCGCCGATGGCGTAGGCCGAGTCCTCCTCGCCGGTCGAGCGCGCCACCAGTTCGCCCTCGATCGTGCGCCCGCGCGGCCCGCTTTCGCCGTAGCCGATCCGCTCCACCGCGTGGCCTGAGCGGGTGCCCCAATTGTCGCGGGTGGCGTCAGAGCGGTTGCCCTGCGCGCGCTTCCAGCCGGGCGTGGCATAGGTGTTGGAAAACGGCTCGGCGCGGTCGAAACGCGACTGGCCGTAGCCGCCATAGGACACCTCGGTCTCGCCGACCTCGACATGGTCTTCCGGCAGCTCATCGAGAAAGCGCGACGGCATGGTGGATTGCCATAGCCCGTGGATCCGGCGGTTGGAGACGAACCAGATATGGCAGTGGCGCTTGGCGCGGGTGATGCCGACATAGGCAAGCCGGCGCTCTTCCTCGAGCCCCGCCCGGCCGCTTTCGTCGAGCGCGCGCTGGTGCGGAAACAGGCCTTCCTCCCAGCCGGGCAGGAACACGGTCTTGAACTCCAGCCCCTTGGCCGAATGCAGCGTCATGATCGAGACGGCATCGAGATCTTCGTTGTTTTCGGTGTCCATCACTAGCGAGACATGCTCGAGAAAGCCGCGCATGCTCTCGAAACCTTCCATGGAGCGGATCAGCTCCTTCAGGTTTTCGAGCCGGCCCGGCGCTTCCGCCGACCGGTCGTTCTGCCACATCTCGGTATAGCCGCTCTCGTCGAGGATCTGCTCGGCAAGCTCGGTATGCGGCGTTGTTTCCAGAAGATCCTGCCAGCGGTCGAACTGGGTGACGACGTCGAACAGCGCCTTGCGCGGCTTCGGCTTCAGCTCGTCGGTGTCGATCAGTTCGCGGGCGGCCGCCAGCATCGGAATGTTGCGCTCGCGGGCATAGTCGTGGACCTTGCGCACGCTGGCATCGCCAAGGCCGCGCTTCGGCGTGTTGATGATCCGCTCCAGCGCCAGATCGTCGGCCGGCTGGCAGGTGAGGCGGAAAAACGCCATGGCATCGCGGATTTCGAGGCGCTCGTAAAAGCGCGGGCCGCCGATGACGCGGTAGTTGAGGCCGAGCGTGACGAAGCGGTCCTCGAATTCGCGCATCTGGAACGAGGCGCGCACCAGGATCGCCATATCGTTCAGCGCCTCGCCCCTTTTCTGGTACTGCTCGATCTCCTCGCCGACCGCGCGGGCTTCCTCCTCGGAATCCCAGGCGGCATGGACCTGCACCTTGCTGTCGTCGGGATCGGTGCGTTCGGTGAACAGCGTCTTGCCGAGGCGGCCTTCGTTGTGCGCGATCAGATTGCCGGCGGCGCCCAGAATATGCGCGGTCGAGCGATAGTTGCGCTCCAGCCGGATCACCTTCGCGCCCCGGAAATCCTTCTCGAAGCGCAGGATATTGTCGACCTCCGCGCCGCGCCAGCCATAGATCGACTGGTCGTCATCGCCCACGCAGCAGATATTGATCGGTCCTTCGTCGCCGGCGGGGCGTTGGGCCAGGAGCCTGAGCCACATATATTGCGCGGTGTTGGTGTCCTGATACTCGTCCACCAGAATGTAGCGGAAGCGCTTGTGGTATTCCTTCAGGATATCCGGATGCTGACGGAACAGTTCGATCGGGTGCAGCAGCAGGTCGCCGAAATCGCAGGCGTTGAGCGTCTTCAGCCGGTCCTGATAGGCCTGATAGAGTTCGCGGCCGCGGCCATTGGCAAAGGCGCGGGCATCGCCCTCGGCAATCGTCTTCGGCGTCAGGCCCTTGTTCTTCCAGTTGTCGATCATGCCGGCGAATTGGCGCGCCGGCCAGCGCTTGTCATCGAGACCCTCGGCCTGGATCAACTGCTTGAGCAGCCTGAGCACGTCATCGGTATCGAGAATGGTGAAGTCGGAGCGCAGCCCGGCAAGCTCGGCATGGCGGCGCAGGAGCTTGACGCCGATCGAGTGAAACGTGCCGAGCCAGGGCATGCCCTCGACCGCGCCGCCCACCAGCGCGCCGATCCGTTCCTTCATCTCGCGCGCGGCCTTGTTGGTAAAGGTCACGGCGAGGATCTGGCTGGGATAGGCCCTTCCGGAAGCAAGAATATGGGCAATGCGGGTGGTCAGAACCCGGGTCTTGCCGGTGCCCGCGCCGGCGAGCACCAGAAGCGGCCCCTCCGTGGTTTCCACGGCATCGCGCTGCTCGGGGTTGAGGCCAGAAAGATAATCGGGCGCATCCGGCGCGCGGCGCGCGGCCATCGCTCGCGCGGCAAGGCCGGAGCGGGCGGGTGCCGCGGGCTGCGGCGCGTCGTCTTCGTCGAAAAACGGAATATTGTCGTCACCTTGATTCATGAGGCCAATCTAGTGGCTTGCATGCCAAAGGTGAAGGCGGCGCGGGAAATGAGAACAAAAAAAGCACATCCCCGGCAATGCCGGCCACCGATTATGTGCCGCCAGACGGAGGTAACATTACAATTTGGTGAGGTTTGATCTGGCGACTTGCGGAGGCGGAACCGATAACGATACTTCGGTGACAGGAATCCCGCCCCAGTTGCCAGTCCGAGGTCATGAATGCGTCTTTATCAACAGCTTGCCGTCAGTCTCGGCGTTCTGGCAGTCGGGGCCGCGGCCTGGCTCTATTTCGCGCCGGATGGCCGCGCACTTCTGGCCTCGATGGGCATTGCCGGCAATAACGAGACGGCCAGCGCCCCGTCCGGCGGCCGCGGCGGCGGTTTCGGCGGCGCCGTTCAGGTCGTTACCGCGCCGGTCACGATCGGCACGGTCAATGATCAGCTCACGGCGATCGGCAGCAGTGCTGCGATCCAGTCGGTGACGCTGCTGCCCGAGCAGGCCGGCACGATCACGGAGATCAGCATATCCTCCGGCGACAGGGTGGAGAAGGGCGACGTCATCGTCCAGCTCGATGACCGCGAGCAGGTACTGGCGCGCAACCTGGCCGAGGTCGCGCTCGAAAGCGCCGCCCGGCAGGCCGAGATCAATCGCAAGATCAGTTCCTCGATCTCCAATCTCGAAGTCTACAACGCCGAGATCGCCGAGAAATCCGCTCAACTCGATCTCGAGACGGCGGAATTGAACCTTGCCCGCCGGCAGATCGTCGCGCCGATCTCGGGCGTCGCCGGCATCGTCGGCGTCAATGTCGGCGACTATGTCACCACCTCTTCAGAGATCGTCACCATTGACGACCGCTCGGCGATCCTCGTCGATTTCGACGTTCCGGAGCGCTTTGCAACGGCGGTGGCGCCCGGCACGCCGGTGGAGGCAAGCCTGGTCGCAGCCCCCCAGAAGCGCTTTGACGGCGTGGTCGAGGCGGTCGACAACCGGATCGATTCCGCAAGCCGTACCTTCACCGTGCGCGCACGCCTCGATAATGAAAATGATGCGCTGAGAGCGGGCATGTCCTTCGACGTGACCATGCGGTTTCCCGGCGATGAATATCCGGGCGTCGATCCGCTGGCGATCCAGTGGGATTCGGAAGGCGCCTTCGTGTGGCGTATCGTCGACGGCGCGTCCGAGAAGGTCCGGGTCCGCGTGATCCAGCGCGACCCGGATGTGGTGCTGGTTGATGCAGCGCTGGAGGAAGGCGACCCCGTGATCATCGAAGGCATCCAGCGCCTGCGCGAGGGTGGCGCGGTGCGTGAGGCGAACGCGGAGGCGTCGTCATGAGCGAGGAGACCCCGCCCGGCGAAAAGCGCGACGAGATCGCTGTAGATCATTCGACCGAGCACGGCTTCACCGCGCTCTTCGTGCGCCGGCCGATCATGGCGCTGGTGTTCAACGCGCTGATCGTGGTCGCCGGCCTTGCCGCCTATTTCGGCGTCGAGGTGCGTGAATTGCCGGATGTCGACCAGCCGGTGATCACCGTGCGCACCACCTTCACCGGCGCCTCGCCGGAAACCGTTGACCGCGAGGTGACCGATGTCATCGAAGGCGCGGTCGCACGGGTTTCCGGCCTTCAATCGATGTCGTCGCAGTCGCAGACCGGCTCCAGCCGGGTGACGCTGGAGTTCAGCAAGGACACCGATATCAACGTCGCCTCGATGGATGTGCGCGACGCGGTCGGCCGGGTCGAGGGGCAATTGCCGGACGACGCCGACGAACCGCGCATCGTCAAGGCGGATTCGGACGCGCAGCCGATCCTGCGGTTGGCGGTCACCTCGTCCACGCTCGATATCGATGACCTGACCAAATATGTATCGGACAATATCGAGGACAGGCTTGCCGCCGTTTCCGGCGTCGCCGATGTCGCGGTCTATGGCGACCGGGACAAGATCTTCCGCATCGACCTCAATCAGGCAGCGCTTGCCAGCCGCGGCCTGACGGTCGCCGATCTCGCCAATGCGCTTTCCGACATGTCGTGGGACGTGCCGGCCGGCTCACTCACCAGCACTACCCAGGCGCTCGGCGTGCGCGCCACCGCCGACCTCACCACGCCGGAACAATTCGCCGATCTGAAGGTCGCCGACAATGTCCGCCTCGGCGATGTGGCGACCGTCGTCTTCGGTCCGGATACGGCTGCGACGGCGCTGCGCTACAATGGCCAGCCGGGCATCGGTCTCGGCATCGTGCGCCAGGCCAAATCCAATACGCTGGAAATATCAGAGGGTGTGCACAGGGTCATCGACGAGATCAGGCCCAACCTGCCGGAAGGCACAACGATCAAGGTTTCGAGCGACGATGCGGTGTTCATCTCGGGCTCGATCGAGGAGGTGGTCCGCTCGCTGACGCTTGCCGCGCTGATCGTGGTGGCGATCATCTTCCTGTTCCTGCGCGATTGGCGGGCGACCATCATTCCGGCGATCACGCTACCGGTGGCCCTCGTCGGCACGCTCGCCGCGATCTATCTCGCCGGCTTCTCGGTCAATATCCTGACGCTGCTCGCAATCGTGCTCGCCACCGGCATGGTGGTCGATGACGCGATCGTGGTGCTCGAAAACATCGTGCGCTTGCGCGCGCTCGGCATGGGTCCGCGTGCGGCGGCCGTGCTCGGCACGCGACAGGTCTTCTTCGCGGTGATCACCACCACGGCCACCCTTGCCGCCGTGTTCGTGCCGCTGTCCTTCCTGCCGGGACAGGCGGGCGGCCTGTTCCGCGAATTCGGCTTCGTGCTCGCCTTCGCGGTGATGCTGTCGTCCTTCGTGGCGCTGACGCTGTGCCCGATGCTGGCTTCGCGCATCCTGGTCCAGCACAAGGAGGGTAAGCCCGGGCTTGCGACGCGTCTCGGCAACGGCTTCAATCGCTTCTATGCGCATACGCTGCGCTTCGCGCTCGCCGCCCCGCTGGTCGTGCTCTCCTTCGGCGCGTTGCTGATGTTCGGCGCCTATCTCGCCTATGCCAACATCACCAACGAACTCCTGCCGAGCGAGGACCGCTCGATGCTGATGATGCGGGTATCGGCGCCGGAGGGCGTCAGCCTGGACTATACCCGCGACCGCATCCAGCAGGTGGAAGAGCGCCTGCAGCCGCTGCTCGACAGCGGCGAGATTGAAAGCGTGTTCTCGATCTCCGGCTTCGGCAGCAACACAAACAGCGGCTTCATGGTGATGACGCTCGCCCCATGGGGCGAGCGCGAGCGGGTGCAGAGCGCGATTGCCGGCGATGTCAACATGGCCGCCGGCCAGATACCGGCCGTGCGCGCCTTCGCCTTCCAGCCCAATTCGCTCAATATCAGGGGCGGTGGCAACGGGCTCAGCGTCGCGCTGGTCGGCTCGACCCATGAGAAGCTCGCGGTTGCAGCGTCCGAAATCGTGGCGGCGATGGAGGCGGATCCGATGTTTTCCGCGCCGCGTCTCAGCAATGACGCCTCGCAGGCGCAGCTAGCCCTCACGCTCGACCGCCGCAGGGCCGATGATCTCGGCATCGATATCGCCGGATTGTCGCAGGCGCTGAGGGCGCTGCTCGACGGACGCTCGGTCGGTGAGGTGTTTATCGACGGCGAATCCTATGACGTGCAGCTTCGCTCCGACACCCGCAAGGTCGATGACCCGACCGATCTCAGGAATATATTCCTGAAGGCAGGCGACGGCCGCATCGTGCCGCTGTCCACCATCGCCACGCTGGAGGAAAAATCGATCGCGCCGACGCTGGAGCGCGAAAACCAGCAGCCTTCGGTTTCGCTGTCATCCAGCCTCGGGGAAGGCGTCGCGCTGGGCGAGGCCTATCAGCGGCTGGTCGAGATCGCGGAACCGCTTCTGCCCCCCGGCGCCCATGTCGAGGCACAGGCGGAAGCCGCCGCGCTCGATGAGAACGCCTCGGGCATGACCATGGTGTTCGGCTTCGCGATCATCATCGTGTTCCTGGTGCTGTCGGCCCAGTTCGAAAGCGTCTGGAGCGCGCTGATCATTCTGGCGACCGTGCCGTTCGGCATCGGCTGCGCTGTGATCGCGATGCTTCTGACCGGCACCAGTCTCAACATTTACTCCCAGATCGGCCTTGTACTGCTGATCGGGGTAATGGCCAAGAACGGCATTCTGATCGTCGAATTCGCCAACCAGCTTCGCGACCGGGGCGAGGGGGTGCGCGATGCGATCGAGCATGCCACGCTTCTGCGGCTGAGGCCAGTGATGATGACGATGATCTCCACCGTGCTCGGCGGCATCCCGCTGGTGCTGGCCTCAGGTGCGGGGGCGGAAGCGCGCATCGCGCTCGGCTGGGTGATCGTCGGCGGGCTCGGTTTCGCGACCATCGTGACGCTCTACATCACCCCGGTCGCCTATCTGATCCTCGCCCGCTTCTCCAAGCCGAAGGTCGATGAGGAGCGCCGCCTGAACGCCGAGATGCACGACGCGACATTGCTGGGGCATCATTAGCGCTACCGGGAAATCCGTCGGGCGCAGCTTGCGGAATCATCCGCCATGCTGTTGTTATGGAGACCAGCCGGAAGCTCCGGCATTTTGCGAACAGAGGGGAACACCATGATCAGGACCATCGCTATTGCTCTTTCAGGCTTGCTGCTGCTTGCCGGATGCTCTTCGACCGGCGGCGAAGACGTCGCGCCGCAGGAAGTGTCGGTGACGAATATTTCCGTTTCCGATCCGGGCGCCTATATGGACAGCCAGGAGCAGGCGTTCCGTGATCAGCTCAAGGACACCGGCGTGACGATCATCCGGACGCCGAAATATATCGCGCTGGTGTTCCCGTCCTCGATCACCTTCGAGACCGACAAATACGACATCGTTCCCGAATTCACGCCGGCGCTCGATACCATTGCCGCGCTGCTGCGCAAGTACAGCGCCACCGATATCGACGTGAACGGCTATACCGATTCCACCGGCTCGGATGCCTATAACCTGAAGCTGTCGCAGCAGCGCGCCAATGCGGTCGCCGGCGCCATTATCCAGCGCGGCGTCAGCCCGCAGCGCATCCTGCCGGTTGGTTATGGCAAGGCCGATCCGGTGGCGAGCAACGATACCGCAGATGGCCGCGCCCAGAACCGCCGTGTCGAAATCCGGATCGCGCCGCCGGCCGCCGCCACCACGGCTGCCGCGCCCGTGACCGCGGCGCCCATGGCCAATTGAGGCGGCTGCGCTATCTTGACAACAGGTGCGGCTGATTGTGGGATTACCCCCGAGAAGCCGCACATTCGCGCCATATGATTGCCGCAAAGAAACGGCTTCAACATTGGCGAAGCTTTCAACTCTGAGGGACACCATGCTGAAGAAAATCACGATTGCAGCCGTAGGCCTTGCCTTTCTTGCCGGCTGCACGACGACCGACCCGTATTCGGGCCAGACCGTCAACAACAACACCGGCACCGGCGCGCTCGCCGGCGGCGCGCTCGGCGCGCTGGCGGGGCTTGCCGTGGGTGGCGATGCCAAGGGGGCCGCGATCGGCGGCGCGCTCGGCGCAATCGCCGGCGGCGGCATCGGCGCCTATATGGACAACCAGGAACGCGAATTCCGCCAGGCGCTCGCCGGCACCGGCGTTTCCGTTGTTCGCAACGGCGACATGCTGACGCTGATCATGCCCGGGAACGTCACCTTCCCGACCGACGAGTATTCGATCCTGCCGAATTTCTACTCGACGCTGAATGCGGTTTCGACGGTGCTGCGCAAATATGACCGCACCGCTGTCAACGTCAACGGCTACACCGATTCGACCGGCTCGCTCGAATATAACCAGCGGCTTTCGCAAGAGCGCGCCAACAGCGTGGCGAATTACCTGATCCGGTCCGGTGTTGGCGGCAACCGCATTTCCGCCGTCGGCTTCGGCCCGTCCAACCCCGTCGCCTCGAATGCGACGCCGGAAGGCCGCGCCCAGAACCGCCGCGTCGAGGTTCAGATCTCCGCCGTCAAGATGTAACGGCAAAAGGCGGCCGTCGGGCCGCCTTCCTGGCTTTGCATGTCATGAGAAAAGGTCGCGCCCGGCGCGGCCTTTTTTTGTATTTTACCGCAGCCTGAGATTGACGGGCATTCTGCCTTCGGGCTCGCCGGCGATATAGATATGGATCTTCACGGCGGGCGCGATCGAGCGGGCGGCGCGTTCGCTCTGGCTGGAGAGCAGTCCGACCAGTTCGCGGGCCTTGTAGCGCCCCTGGAAGCGGGCGTAGTCGGCGAGCTTCTGGGCGGCTTCCTGCAGCGGGTTGAGGCTGCTGCGGCGATCGATGGAGAGAGATGATTGGCCTGACATCATACCTAAACGCTGTTTCCTGGTCACGTCTATCCTCATACGCAAGACACTCAAGGATTTACCGGCGGTTTGGAGCGCGTTGGGGCGAGGTGCGGCTATTCGAACTTTCGCTGTTCTTGCTTTCCAAAACCTTACTCTGGAGCGTAAGGCGGAAACCTTTCAAAAGCCTTTACGAAAAACGCCGGCCCGTTATCGGGGCCGGCGTTTTATTGTCGTAAACAGCCGAAATATGCCGTCAATTCATGGCGTCTACTGGAGGCTGGCCCAGCAGCTCACGCCGTTCTGCTTCAACGTCCGGCAGGCGCGCACGGCCTCTTCCTGATCGGAGAAGCCGCCGAAACGGGCGCGGTAGACCGACTGGCCGCCGGTATTGTAGGCGAGCGCGAAGGGCTCGGTGCTGTCGAGCGCGCCGCCGGCCTTGCCCTTGGTGTTGGCGAGAAGCGCCCTGGCGGCTTCCGGCGTGGCGGCGGTGCCGACCTGAACCACCCAGCCGCGCGACGCACGCACCGAACCGGTCTTGATCGAGG
This sequence comes from Martelella mediterranea, assembly GCF_021021415.1. Lineage (GTDB taxonomy): Bacteria > Pseudomonadota > Alphaproteobacteria > Rhizobiales > Rhizobiaceae > Martelella > Martelella mediterranea_C. The sequence continues at coordinate 9,419 of NZ_JAINWJ010000056.1, forward strand.
TGTCGGGCTGCGAAGCCTCGGCGGCCGGAACGATCGCTTCGCCCACCGCATCGGCAACGCCGTCGGCGGTTTCGAGAATGTCCTCGACGCTCAGACCATCGTCATTGTCGGCCGCCCTACGCGCGCTCGGCACCGGAACATTGGCGATCAGCTCGGCCTGGGGGCCGGAGAGGACTGCCGGGGCGGCGGCCGCTGTGTTGTCGTTGGCATAGGCAAGCGCGACGCCGCCGGTCTGGCTCGTGGGCCGTGCATAGGGGATCGGTCCGGTCTTGGGGAACACCATGGCGGCTGCGACGATCGGGCCGCCGCTGCTCTTGGTGCGGGCGATCACGAACTGCTTGCGGCCATTGGAGGCCTTCGGCAGGTAGGTGGTGATCAGCCGGGTCGCCCACTTGTCGCGGCTGGCGCCGGTCGCGCCGCCCATGACGACGGCAACGATCGAACGATTGCCGGAAATGGCCGAGGTCGCGATGTTGAAGCCGGAAGCATTGGTGTAGCCGGTCTTGATGCCGTCGACGCCCTGAACATTGCCGAGAAGGCGATTGTGATTGCCGATCGTGGTCTTGCCGAACTTGAAGCTGCGGGTGCCGAAATATTTGTAGTACTGCGGAAAATGCTGGCGCAGCGCGATGCCGAGACGGGCCTGGTCGCGCGCCGTGGTCTTCTGCGCGCTGTTCGGCAGGCCGTGGGCATTGCGGTAGGTCGTCTTCGTCATGCCCAGCGCATGCGCCTTGTTGGTCATCATCTTGGTGAAATTGGATTCCGAACCGCCGAGGAGTTCGCCAAGCGCGGTCGCCGCGTCATTGGCGGAGCGGGTCACCAGCGAATAGATGGCCGTCTCGACACTGATCGAATTGCCGGCGCCGATGCCGAGCTTGGTCGGCGGCTCCGCGGCTGCGTTCTTGGAGAACGGCACTCTGGTGTCGAGCGTGATGCGGCCGTCGTCCAGCGCCTCGAAGGTCAGGTAGAGCGTCATCATCTTCGTCAGCGAGGCCGGATAGCGCGGCGCGTCGGGGTTTTCGCCGTAAAGCACCTTGCCGGTGTTGACGTCGATGACGATGGCGGCGTCATTGCTGTCGGCGCGCGCTGGGGCAAAACCGGTCAGCAGAATCGTGAAGGCCGCGAGAAGGATCGCGGCCGCTGAAAACCGGCTCTTGGGGAATCGGCTTGTTGCCTGTCTCTGCATACGAAAAACTCTTGCGAATTCTGGCGGTTGATGTTTGCTGGCGGTTCCGTGGCCGGATGATACCGGCCCGGAAAGCACATTGCTAGACTGTCGGTGAGTGTGCGCAAATCGGGGTTAATATCCCATTAAATCCGCGGGCGATTGGCGTGGTTTATTTAAGAAGGCACGCATATGCAAAGCCTTCTTTCCAAGTCCCGGCCGATCGGATATCACACCCGCAAACAGGAGTGCGATCATGCAGACACCGCGAACGGGCGGCGGCCGGATGGATCATGAACGGCATCGCGAGCCAGCCATCAACCTGCCGCCGGTGGTGGTCGGCGCGCTGGCCGTTCTGTTTGCGATCTTCCTGGTGCAGGAATTCCTGCTTTCCTATCGCACCAATGTGATGATCTGGCAGGAATTCGGGTTCCTGCCGGTGCGCTATGCCCACAGTCTTTCGCAACAGGGCTGGGCGTGGCTGTGGTCGCCGCTTACCTATTCGCTGCTGCATGGCGGCTGGACGCATATCGTTTTCAACGCCATCTGGCTGGCGATCTTCGGTGCGCCCGTCGCCCGGCGCATCGGGGCCGTGCGGTTCCTGATCCTGTGGGTAGCGAGCGCGGCGGCTTCTGCGTTTTTCTTCGCCGCCACGGATTGGGGCGCGGTCACCGTGCTGATCGGCGCGTCCGGCGTGGTCTCGGCCTATATGGGGGCGGCCTGCCGCTTCGTGTTCGCCGGCGGCCGGTTCTTGCCGCAGGCGCATCTGGGGCCGCGGCTTGCCATTACCGATGTGTTCCGCGATCGCACCGCGCGCGCCTTCGTGCTGGTCTGGCTGGCTGGCAATCTGCTGATCGCGATCGGCGTCAGCTTTGCAGGCGTCAGTGCCGGCGAAATCGCCTGGCAGGCCCATATCGGCGGCTTTCTGTTCGGTTTCCTCACCTTCCCGCTGTTCGACGTCAAGCGGCCGCGCACCCTGGTTTTCTGACCCGGTCACGGTTTCCTTGCAATCGCCCTAAACCTCATGCACCATTCGACTTTGCGTGGCCGGCCGGAGGCGGACACGCGTCGGCGCCGTAAACGAGGAGGTTTCGATGTCCATTACCGTGAGAATGATACTTGCCGAGAAGGGCCGCGCGGTCGTGACCGCGAAGGGCGATACGTCGATTTCGGAAGTCGCGACGATCCTGCATCAAAACCGCATCGGCGCGGTCGTGATCGTCGGCAAAAATGACAGCATTGTCGGCATTTTCACCGAGCGCGATCTGGTCGGCGCGATCAGCAAGCACGGCGCGGGATGTCTTTCCCAACCGGTTTCGACGGAAATGACCGAGAATGTCTATCGCTGCGACGAGGGCGTGAGCGTCAACGAATTGATGGAGGTGATGACCAAGCGCCACTTCCGTCACGTTCCCGTCGAAGTCGACGGCCGTCTCGCCGGAATCATCTCGATCGGCGACGTCGTCAAATCCCGCATCCGCGAGGTCGAGCAGGAAGCCGAGCACATCAAGTCGTATATTGCCGGATGAGGGGAACGCCTTCTTTCTCGGGCCTTTCAGCCAATAATCTCTCCCCTTGAGGGAGAGATGCCCCGAGAGGGGTGAACCCTTTCTGCGAACTCGGCTTTTAGGGCTTGCGCCCTTTACCCCTCTCTGTCGCTTTCGCGACATCTCCCCCTCAAGGGGGGAGATTGTGGGCTGCGAGGCTGCGGTAAAACCGGACGCTTCAATGTACTGAGATTCGCGGAAATGGGAGGTGAACATCTCCCTCCCGAAAATCCCTATTCCCCGCCATACACGTCCTTCGGATCGAACGCCCTGTCATCGTCGATGCTGGTCAGCACGGCCTTGCCGCCCTCGATCGAGGCGGAGCGGTAGAAGCAGGAGCGGCGGCCGGTGTGGCAGGCGGCGGCGTGGCCGGCCATGGTCACCTTGATCAGAACCGCGTCCTGGTCGCAATCGGTAAGCACCGTCTCGACGCGTTGAAGATTGCCCGAGGTCTCGCCCTTCTTCCAGATCGCCTTGCGTGAGCGGCTGTAATAGTGGGCAAAGCCGGTCTCGAGCGTCAGCGCCAACGCCTCGGCATTCATATGGGCGAGCATCAGCACGGCGTTGTCGCGCGCGTCGGTGACCACGGCGGTGACGAGACCGTTTTCATCAAAACGCGGGGTGAAGTCGCGCGATTCATCGAGCAGGGCCTTGTCCTGCGGCGGCTTTTCGAAATTCAGCATGGCTTTTCCCGTTTCCGGCGGTTTAAATAGACCCGGATCGGAACCTTGGCAATCGTGTGCTGCGGGCTTGTTGCGACAGCGCCGAAAACCCATCTTCCGGATGAAGCATTGAAAAGACGCGCCGCAGGGTGACCGATGGACGATATCTATTCCGCGAAAATATTGCAGCATGCCGGCAATGTGACCCGGCTTGGCATTATCGAGGGTGCCGACGCATCGGCCTCGGCGCATTCGCGACTGTGCGGTTCGAAACTGACGGTCTATCTCGACCTCGCGGATGGCCGCGTCAGCGGCTTTTCCCACGAGTTGAAGGCCTGCGCGCTCGGTCAGGCGTCGTCCGCGATCATGGCCGAGACCATCATCGGCGCGACGCCGGCGGAAATCCGCGATGCCCGGGACAAGATGCGCGCCATGCTGAAGGAAGGCGGGGAGGGGCCGGACGGCCGCTTTGCCGAGATGCGCTGTCTCTTACCGGTGAAGGATTATCCCGCCCGTCACGGCTCGGTGATGCTCACCTTCGAGGCCACCGTCAAGGCGCTCGATGCGCTGGAACGCGGCCCCGCTCTGGCCGAGGCCGTCGGGCGCGATGGGTAGCGGGCATTCGCGCAATTACAGCGGACCCTTTCCGAAGACGCCGGGCCGGCTTCTGGGTCTCGGCCTGATCCGGTTCTACCAGCTCACCTTTTCAAGCCTGATCGGCCAGTCCTGCCGGCATCTGCCGACATGTTCGGAATATGGCTATGAGGCGATCGCCCGCCACGGGCTGTGGACGGGCGGGTTTCTCACCCTGTTTCGCGTCGGGCGCTGCGGGCCGGGCGGCACTTGCGGCTTCGACCCGGTGCCGGAAAAGCTGGACCCGCGCTGGCACTGGTATACGCCCTGGCGGTTTTATCAGGCGGGACGCCGTCACGCCTCCTGAAGCCGGGCGATGACCAGATAGCCGGGCGTCGGCTGACCGTTTTCCATCCGGACATTGATGTCGGTGACTTCGACCGTTTCAAAACCGGCGTTCTTCAGGCCGGTCTCGATATAGGCAAGGCTGTGGCCGAAGCGGTGATGCGGGCCGACGGCATAGCCGGCACCCTTCAGCCGTTCCTCCGGCAGGGTCTCGGCGGAAAAGGCGAAGATGCCGCCGGTCTCCATATTGGCGGCAGCGCCCTGAAACAGCGCATCGAGCGTGCCGAGATAGGGCAGCACGTCGGCTGCGATCACCAGATCGAACGGCGTCTCGTCGCTTTCCTCGAGGAATTCCTCGACCTCGGCAACGAACAGGGTGTCGTAGAGCCCCTTTTCGTAGGCGATCTCGACCATGTTCTCGGAAATATCGAGGCCAGTGATATCGTCAGCCATATCGTTGAGCGCGTCCGCGCCAAGGCCCGTGCCGCAACCGAGGTCCAGCATCCGCCGGAACGGGCCGAGCGCAAGCGCCTGGAACCGCTGGCGGATGGTCATCGGCACGCAATAGCCAAGCTGTTCCACCAGAATATCCTCGAAATCATCGGCATGCTGGTCGAACAGCGTCTCGACATAGGCGCCGGGCGCTTTCAGCGGCGTATCGCCGAAGCCGGTTGCGGCAAGGCGCACCGCAGCGCCGCCATGGTCTTCCGGGTCGATCGCCAGCACCTCGCGATAGGCCTCGGCGGCCTCGGCAAGCCTGCCTTCCTTTTCCAGCGCCAGCGCCCGGTTATAGGCCTTTGCCAGCTTCTTCTCGTCGATCTTGCGCGCCATCGCCTCAGCCTCGTGTCTTTCGGCCTACGCTCTATGCCGGGTCGCGGGATGGCGCAACAGCCGATTTACAGCGAACCGAACTGTATTCGGGCCTGTTCGAGCTCTTCCGGGGTGTTGATGTTGAAGAACGGATCGCTATCGCCGGTCATTTCGAAATCCACGAACCGGTGCGGGTGGCGCTCCAGAAAGCCCATCAGCCTCCTGTTGCCGCCCGCAAGCCAGGCGGCAAGATCATCGGCAAGCAGGCGCGGCCAGAGGGCGAAAACGGGATGGACGCGGCCGTTCGAGCGCGCGGCAATGATTTCGCTGGGGGTGGGGGCTGCTGCGGCTAGCCGCTCGACGAAATCCGCCGGGAAAAACGGCGTGTCGACGGCGATCGAGGCGATATGGGATGCCGACCCGCCCTCGAAATGGCGAAGCGCCGAAAGGATGCCGGAGAGCGGACCTTTGTGCTCGCCGACGCCATCGGTGACGACGGGAGCGCCGGCGAATTCCGCCATCGCCCCATCATGGCGGCTGATGACCACCGGTCCGCTTTGTGCGGAAATACGGGCAAGGGCATGGGAAAGCAGCGTGCCACCGCCGAAGGCGAGCATCGCCTTGTCTTCGCCCATGCGCCGCGAGGCGCCACCGGCGAGAATGACGGCCGGAATGCGGTCAGGTTTCGTCAATCGCGCAAGACCTCCTCTTCGGCGCGCGCCAGCAATCCGCCGCCCTGCGGGCCGCCGGGCTGGGTGGTTTCGCTGAGCGGCTCGATACCCTTTTGGCGTTCGCGGTAGAACGAGTAAAGGCCCGCGCCGACGACGATCGCGCCGCCGATCAGCACGTTCACGCCCGGATAGGTCGCAAACATGATCATGCCGAGGATGGTCGACCACAACAGCCCGGTGTAGCGGAACGGCGCGACATAGGAGATATCGGCCTTGCGCACGGCAAACACGATGAACTGGTAGCCGATCAGCAGAAAGCCTGCCGCAAGGACCAGCAGGCCGACGAGCGGCCAGCGCATCAGGTCCCAGTCCTGTTCGATGGTGCCAAGCCCGGCGCCGCCGATGGTGAGCAAAGCGGAGGTCGACAGGGTGATCACGATCGCCGGCACATCGGTGCGGATCGCCTTGGTGAGCAGGTCGCGGGCGGTGGCGAAAAGCATGGCGATCACGACGTAGAGCGCGCCGCTCTCAAAGCCCGCGGGTCCTGGCTTGATGATGATCATCACCCCGATGAAGCCGGCGATGATCGCGCTCCACCGTCGCCAGCCGACGGGCTCGCCCATGAACAGCGCCGCGCCGAGCGTTACGGCGAGCGGCAGGCATTGCAGGATCGCCGCCGCATTGGCAAGCGGCATCGCCTTCAGCGCCTCGAGATAGGCGATGGCGGCGACAAGCTCGCATGCGCTGCGGATCAGAACCCGCGGCTCGAACACCGCCCGCATGTGCGAAAACACGCCCGCCCGCCAGGCGATGATCAGTGCGATGAACATGACGATCAGGCCGCGGAAGAACATGATCTGCCCGACGCCGATCTCCTCGGTCAGCTTTTTCACGATCGCGTCGTTGATCGAAAAGCTGGCCATGCCCGCGATCATGAACAGCGCGCCGGAAAGATTTGAGGAAATACGCATCATTCGCCCATATTTTGATCATTCGGTTCATATCGCCGAACCGAGTGTGGGGGAAGACGCGTTGATGCTTTATATTTTCAGCCGCCGGTCATGCTCATGTGGCGGGCGACGGCGACGCGGGAGGTTTTCTCGTCGAGCTCGAAATTGTGTTCTTTCGGCTTGCGGGCGATGGCATTGTCGATGGCGCGGTGGAGCGCTGCGTCATCATCCGGATTATCGCGCAGCACGGCGCGGAAATCGGCATTGTCGTCCTGGCCGAGGCACATATAGAGCATGCCGGTGCAGGTGAGGCGCACCCGGTTGCAGCTTGCGCAGAAATTGTGGCTGAGCGGGGTGATGAAGCCAAGCTTGCCGCCGGTCTCGGCCACATTGACGAACCGTGCCGGCCCGCCGGTGTCGAGCGGGATGTCGGTGAGCGTGAAGCGCTCCTCAAGGTCGCGGCGGACCTTCGACAGCGGCAGATATTGCGCGGAGCGATCGGTATCGACCTCGCCGAGCGGCATCGCTTCGATCAGGGTCAGGTCCATGCCCTCGCCATGGGCAAAGCGCAGCAGGTCGGGGATTTCGGCCTCGTTGAAGCCGGCGAGCGCCACGGCGTTGAGCTTGACCTTCAGCCCGGCGGCGCGCGCGGCCTCAAGCCCCGCCATCACCTTGTGAAAATCACCCCAGCGGGTGATCTCGCGGAATTTCTGCGGGTCGAGCGTGTCGAGCGAGACGTTGATGCGGCGCACGCCGGCGGCATAGAGATCGTCGGCAAAGCGCGAAAGCTGCGAACCGTTGGTGGTCAGCGTCAACGCGTCAAGCGCGCCGTCCTCAATGCGGCGGCCGAGCGCCTCGATCAGATGCATCACATTCTTGCGCATCAGCGGTTCGCCGCCAGTGAGCCGCAGCTTGCGCACGCCCTTGTCGATGAAGGCGTTGCAGAGGCGTTCGAGTTCCTCCAGCGTCAGCAGGTCGCGTTTCGGCAGGAAGGTCATGTTTTCCGCCATGCAATAGGTGCAGCGGAAATCGCAGCGGTCGGTCACCGAGACGCGCAGATAGGTGATCGCGCGCCCGAAAGGGTCGATCATCGGCGCGGGTTTTTCGTCCGCTATCTCGCTGAAATGCCGGTTCACGCAAAATCTCCTTGCCGGGAAGATGTTCTTCGGGTTGGCAAGCGTCAAGTCCGGTGTCAAACAAAGCTCTGTGAATTGGACGGAAAAGGGAGCCGGTTTTGACAGCGACACCGACGGAGATCAGGGTCTCGAAGGACCGCAAAAGCCTGACCGTGACGTTTGACGACGGCGCCCGCTACGCGCTGCCGGCCGAGATGCTGCGGGTCCTGTCGCCTTCCGCCGAGGTCAAGGGTCATGGTCCCGGCCAGGCGGTGACGGTGCCGGGCAAGCGCAATGTCGAGATCATGACGGTCGCGGCCGCCGGCAATTACGCGATCCGCATCGGCTTCGACGATATGCACGACAGCGGCATCTATACCTGGACCTATCTGCGTGAGTTGGGCGAGGACGGCGCGCGCATGTTCGCCGACTACGAGGCGGAGCTTGCCGCAAAGGGCATGACCCGCGACCGGGCCGAGCGGCCGCGCTGAAGCCTTATTCCTGGCGCGGCGCGGCCAGCAGCGCCCTGGCTTTTTTCGGTCTCGATTTGCCGCCGAGAATGTCGGCGATCCAGTGCAGTGAAGGAATGTTCTCGCACACGGTCAGGAGCGCGATCGTGATCGGCACGCCAAGGAAGGTGCCGAACAGGCCCCACATGAAGGTCCAGAAGAAGATCGAGAACACCACCACGAAGGGTGAGATCGAAAGCGTCGATCCCGAGACCATCGGCTCGACATAATTGCCGATGATGAACTGGATGAGGTTGAGCGAGACAAACAGAACCAGCGCCGTTTCCCAATACTCGAACTGAATGACGCCATAGAGCGAGGGAAACACGGTGGCGATCACCGAGCCGATGAACGGGATGTAGTTTAGCGCGAAGGCGATCACGCCCCATTCGATGGGGAAGTCGAGCCCGGTAACGGTTGCCGCGCCCCAGAACAGGAAGCCGGTGATCGCGCTCATTTCGGTTCTGACGAGCATATAGCGGCCGAATTTACGAGCCGTTTCATGGGCAATTCTGACGGCTGAAGTCGCGAAACCGGGCTGGTTGATCGCATCGAGCTTGGTGCGCAGCTTGTCCACCTCGGTCAGGCCGAGCACGACATAGGCGAGAACAATCAGCCAGAAGCTGAGCGTGGTGCTGGCCTGCCCGGTAATTTGCCTGACAGTGCGAACCACGAGCCCGACATTGAAGACGTCCGACAGGGAACTAGCAACCGCAATTCCTTGACCGTCGAACCAGGCGACGGCGTCCTGATAGGCGGCCTGCAATTGCCACGCGGCTTCGATGAACGACGTCGCGACGCGGGAGAAGCCCCAGATCACCAGCGTGGCGAAGATCACGAACACGACGATCGTGGAAATGACGGTAAGCGCCAGCGCCGCCAGCGCCGGCATGAATCTCTGCAGCGCGTTCTTGATCGGCCAGGTGACGGCGATGATGAACAGCGCCAGCGCCACCGGCTTGAGGAATCCCGCCGCCCCGCGGATCGCCAGCAACAACAGGATCACGAAGATCAACGATGTGACGACGGTGACGCCGCGCCGCGATCCGGCTGGTTCAGGCATATATGTCTCGCAAATGTCTTGCTTGAGCGGAGCTATATGAAAATGTATCGTCCCCGTCTGTCATGCGCAAGCAGAACTGCATAAGCCGAGGAGAGGCGACATGAGCGAATTCATCGACGAGGCGGCGAGCCCTGAACAGGTGCTTGCATTCTGGTTCGAGGAGGTGACCCCCAAGGACTGGTTCCAGCCCGACGATGTGGCGGCGCTCGACCGCACAATCCTCTACCGCTTCTTTTCCACCCACCGGGCTCTGGCGCAGAAGATTGAAGGTCCGTGGCGGGCAACGCCCGAGGCGCAGCTTGCCGCCGTGATCGTGCTCGATCAGTTTCCCCGCAATATCTACCGCGCGACGCCGATGGCCTTTGCCACAGACCGGCTTGCGCTCAGGGAAGCCAAGTTCGCGGTGGCCAGCGGCGCGGACCAGGCGGTGCCGGCGGACCGGCGTGCCTTCTTCTACATGCCGTTCGAACATTCCGAAAAGCTGAAGGACCAGAAACGCTCGGTCGAACTGTTCAAGGCGCTCGGCAATGAGGAATACTCCCGCTTTGCCGAAAGCCATCGCGATGTGATCGCCGAATTCGGCCGTTTTCCCCACCGCAACGCGATCCTGAAGCGCCGCTCCACCCCTGCCGAGCGGACCTATCTTTCGAGCGATGAAAACACCGGCTGGGGCCAGAAGTGACAAAACCGGGGCGGCGGCAAGGGTCGCTGCCTTGAAATTGACGCGCTGCTCGTCAAGAGCACCGGTGCAGGACACGTGAAAGGGCCAGCAGTTTGATTTGGCGAGGCGGCGCAAGGACGGTGACTTTCGGCATTCTGTATCTGGCGCTGGCGCTCGTCTTCGCATTGCCGGCGGTGGGCGCTTATGCCCAGGAAACCGGCCAGGCTGCCGCCCCTGCGACGGGGCAGCAGACCGCAACGCCGACGGCAAGCGACGCTTCCGCTGCGCCGGCTGCGGGAGCGCCGCAAGCAAGCAGCCCAGCGGCGGCGGACGCGACGCCGACCGATCCGTTCGTTCAGGACATGCAGGACCGGCTGAGCGGGTTTTCGCAGACGCTCTCGACAGTCACCAACTCGCTTAGCGGTCGACCACCGGGCACCGATGCGCTTGTGAAACTGCAGACCGAGGTGGACCAGCTCCAGATCGAACTTGCCAAAACGCTGAGCGCGACCTCGGACCGGCTGACGGAAGTGCGCGCGCAGCTTGCCGAACTCGGCTCCGCGCCAGGGCCGGGCGAGACCCCGGAACCGGCGGTCACCACGGACGAGCGCAACAAGCTTTTGGCCCAGCGTTCGGAAATCAATGCGCTGTCCGATCAGGCCCAGAAGCTGAGCACCGCCGCCAATCAGGCTTCTGCCGATATCAGTCGCATAAGGCGCGAGCAATTCGCCGAAACACTGTTTGCCCACACCGAACTGACGCAGTTGTTCTCCTCCGATTTCAGCCGTCTGCTGGCCGCCGAGATCACGGCTTTCAGGGTCTCATACGGCGGATGGCTGAACTATATCTGGAACGCGAAGCGGCTGCCTTTCCTGGCCGCCATGTTCCTTTCGCTGCTGGCGGCGGTGTTCTCCTATCGCATCTCCAGCCGCTACCTGGAGCGCACCAAGCTTGATTTGGAGGAGCAGGAACCCGATTACGTGGCCCGGCTTCTGGCGAGTTTCTGGACCACGGCGATCCCGAGCCTGGCGCTGCTTGCCTTTCTTATCGTTTCCTATGTCCTGTTCATCAGTCTGAACATCTTCCTGCCAGATGTGGAGCGCTTCGTGCGCGCGGCCTATGTTTCGGCCGCCATCATCATTTTCGTGTTCCTGCTGTCGCGCAACGTGCTGACGCCGCTTCGCCCGCAATGGCGGCTGGTGCCGGTCAGCAACCCGGCCGCGCGCAACCTGACGCTGGCCTTCACCGCGCTTGCCGCGATCAACTGGATCGATATCCTGCTCGACGTCCTGAACGACACGCTCGATGCCGACCTGCGCCTCGATGTCGCGCGCAGCCTGGTCTCCTCGGTGCTGATCGGCGGCATACTCATTGCGGTGTCGTTTATCCGGCCCCGCGCGCCGATGGGCGGCAAGACGGCGCAGAAGCGTTCGTTCAAGATTCTGTTTCCTTCCATCATCGCCGCTTTGACCCGGCTCGTCGGCATTTTCATCGTGCTGGCGGCGCTGATCGGCTATGTGGCGCTCGCTCGTTTCGCCGCCAATCAGGTGGTGCTGACGGGCGGGGTACTGATAACGATGTATCTCGGCATGCTGCTCGGGCAGGCCGTGTCGCAGCCGGGCAGTTTCGCGAGAACCGGCTATGGCAGGCATTTCGTCAACCGCTTTGGCATATCGAGTGTGCGCAGCGACCAGATCTCGCTCGTTCTCGGACTTGTGACCTACGCGGCGACGCTTTTTCTCGGCATTCCGATGATCCTGTTGTCATGGGGCGTGCGCTGGGAGGAGATCAAGCTCTGGGCGGGCAACAATCTGACCTCCGTCACCGTCGGATCGATCACCATCTCGCTTGGCGGCATCCTGATCGGCGTGTTGCTGTTTGTCGGCGGCTATCTCGGCACCCGCTGGTTCCAGGGCTGGTTCGACAACAATGTGCTGCTGCGCTCCAAGGCCGACGCAGGCGTCAGAAATTCAGTCAAGACCGGCATCAGCTATCTCGGCATCGTGCTTGCCGGCCTGCTGGCGATTTCGGCCGCCGGTGTCAATCTGTCGAGCCTTGCGCTTGTCGCCTCGGCGCTCTCCATCGGCATCGGCTTCGGGCTGCAGACGATCGTCTCCAACTTCGTCTCGGGCCTTATCCTGCTGGCGGAGCGGCCGTTCAAGGTGGGCGACTGGATCGTGTCCGGCACCACGGAGGGCTTCGTCAAGCGCATCTCGGTGCGCGCCACCGAGATCGAGACCTTCCAGCGCCAGTCGATCATCGTGCCGAATTCGGAGCTGATCAACGCCTCGGTCGGCAACTGGATGCACCACAACCAGATGGGACGTTCCGAGGTGGCTGTCGGCGTCTCCTATGACAGCGATCCCCGCACCGTGATGAACATCCTGATGGAGATCGGAACCTCGCACCCGCTGGTGCTGCAAAACCCGGAACCGATGGTGATCTTCATGGGATTCGGCGAATCGACACTCGATTTCGAGCTGCGCGTCTATCTCGCCGACGTCTTCAACGGCATTTCCGTGCGCAACGATATAAGAGTGGCGATCTTCGAGCGCTTCCGCGATGAGGGCATCACCATCCCCTATCCCCAGCGCGACCTGCACATCATTCCGCAGAAAGAGCGCCACGACGAACTGGCCAACTCGATCCGCAAGCAGATGCGCAAGGCAACGCCCGCGCCGGTCGAAAGCGAAACCGCCCCATCCTTCGACCATCCCGATGCCGGAAACGACGACGGCGGCGAGCGCTGACCGGCGCGCGAGCGCATGATTTTCAGCGCGTCGCGGCCACAAGACTGCATGTCGCAAACGGGCTGTTGGCGGGGCTGCGCGCGTTGCATAGTCAGGTGAAGAACGGCCCGTAGACAAGCGAGCCAGTTTGCGGACAGACTCCACCTTCTTGGGGTCACCCTCGGGCTTGATCCGAGGGTCCAGGCAGCCTTCTCCGTGGGGCCTGGATGCTCGGGTCAAGCCCGAGCATGACGCATAAAGGGATTGGAACCTTGTCATCAGACTGATGCGCCGAAGGCGGGCACACACGCTATCCTTAGAGGCGGAACGGATGACAACGAAAACTCGGGCACTGGTGATCGGCGGCGGCGTTGTTGGCGTATCGACGCTTTATCATCTGGCGAAAAAGGGCTGGTCGGACGCGGTTCTGATCGAGCGCAAGGAACTGACCTCCGGCTCCACCTGGCATGCCGCCGGCCTGCTGCCGCTGTTCAACATGAGCTATTCCGTCGGACAGCTGCACAAATATTCGGTCGATCTCTATTCCGCGCTGGAGGAAGAGACCGGGCTGAATGTCGGCTTCTCGAAGGTGTCGAACATCCGCCTCGCGATGACCAAGGACCGGATGGATGAATATCTCTATTATTCCGGCATCGCCGAGACCATCGGGGTCGATTTCAGGTTCCTGACGCCCGAAGAAGTCAAGGAGGTCTGGCCGCTGTGCGAAACCGACGGCCTGCTCGGCGCGATCCAGCACCTCGGCGACGGCTACATCCAGCCGGCCGATCTGACGCAGGCGCTGGCCAAGGGCGCGCGCGACAACGGCGCGCGGATCATGCGCAACACCACGGTTACCGAAATCCGCCAGAACACGGATGGCACCTGGCATGTGGAGACCGACAAGGAGGCGTTCACCGCCGACCACGTGATCTCCTGCACCGGCAATTTTGCCCGCAGGACCGGCGCGATGGTCGGGCTCAACATTCCCGTGATCCCGGTCGAGCATCAGTATATCGTCACCGAGCCGCATCCGGCCATTCTGGAGCGCAAGAAGCAGGGCCTGCCGGAAATGGGCGTGCTTCGCGAATCCGACAGCGCGTGGTACATGCGCGAGGAGGCCGGCGGGCTGATCCTCGGGCCGTATGAGACCGGCGCGCCGGTCTGTTATGTCGACGGGCCTTCCGACGACAGCGAATACGAGCTGTTCCAGGAAGAGCTCGACCGGCTGATGCCGCATATCGAGACTGCGATGGCGCGCGTTCCGGCCTTCGCGGAAGTCGGCATCAAGAAGGTCTATAATGGCGCGATCGCCTATACGCCCGATGGCAACCCGATCGTCGGGCCCGCGCCGGGGCTGAAGAATTTCTGGCTGAACGAAGGTCATTCCTTCGGCATCACGGCGGCCGGCGGGGCCGGATGGCAGTTGGCCGAATGGATCGTCAATGGCGAGCCGACCGTCGATCTCGCCGGCGTCGATCCGCGCCGCTTTGGCCCCTACGCCACCGAAGGCTACCTGATCGCCAAGAACGAAGAGGCCTATGCCAATGTCTTCACCATGCATTATCCCGACGAGGAGCGTGGTGCGGCGCGGCCGCTGAAGACATCCCCGGTCTATGAACGGCTGAAGGCGCTTGGCGGCGTATTCGGGTCGGTCTATGGCTGGGAGCGGGCCAACTGGTATGCGCCGGACGGCTATGCGCTGGACGAGAGCGAACTTGGCGTCGGCGCGGATGTGCTGACCAGCCATAACCACGCTCCGCCGCTGGAAGACGGCCGGATCGTGGAAAAATGGTCGTTCCGGCGCTCGAACTATTTCGAGCATGTCGGCAACGAGGTGAAGCACGTCCACGAAAAGGTTGGCGTGCTTGACATGACGCCGTTTGCAAAGATGGAAGTCTCCGGCCCTGGCGCGCGCGCCTTCCTCGACTCGATTTTCGCCAATGCAATCCCGAAGAAGCGCGGCCGGATCGCGCTCTGCCACCTGCTGGGCCAGGAAGGCGGGGTGAGGGCGGAGTTCACGCTTTACGAATGGGCGCCCGACCGCTTCTATCTGGTCTCGGGCGCGGGGCTGGAAAGCCACGACCATGACCTGCTGATGAAACTTGCGCCGACCGACGGCTCGGTCACGCTCCGGCCGTTGACCATGGAAATGGGCGTACTCGTGGTTGCCGGGCCTAGGTCGCGCGAACTTCTGAAGAAGCTGACGCGCGCCTCGCTTGCAAACGAGGATTTCGGCTGGCTCACCGGTCAGCCGATCTCGATCGGGGCGGCAAGTTGCCATGCGCTGCGCGTTAATTTCGTCGGCGAACTCGGTTGGGAACTGCATCACCCGATCGCGATGCAGACCTACATCTTCGACAAGCTGATGGAAGCCGGTGCCGAATTCGACATAAAACCGTTCGGCATTCGCGCGATGGGCGCCATGGCGCTCGAAAAATCCTACCGCGCCATGCAGCGGGAAATGTCGATCGAATATACCGCCTACGAATCGGGCCTCGACCGCTTCATCAAGCCGAAGAAGGATTTTATCGGCAAGGAGGCATTGCTTTCGAAGAAGGAGGCGGGGCTTGGCTCGGTGTTCGCAACGCTGATCGTCGAGGGCGTCACCGATTGTGACGCGCGCGGCTCGGAGGCGATCTATGACGGCGACGGCAACCTCGCCGGCCGCGCCACCCAGGGCGGTTTCGGCTGGCGAATCGGCAAGTCGATCGCGCTTGCGATGCTGAAGCCGGACTACGCGACGCCGGGCACAAAGCTGAAGATCAGGATCCTCGGCGACCTTTATGACGCGACCGTCGTGGAGGAGAGCCCGTTCGATCCGGAAAACGAGGCGCTGCGGGCGTAGACCCGCCGCACCTCTCTTTCTACGTTATGCCGGACTTGAACCGGCATGCAGGGCAGCGCGGAAAACGTGGCAGGTTTTCGCGCGCCATGACTTTGCGGCGACAGGGGGTAGAGCGAGTCACGCCGCCACCAACCGGGCAACGGGCCAGATTGCGCAATGTTCACAGGCATTCATGAAAAACACTCTTGCAAAGCGCGCCTCATCCCCGTAAATGAGCGCCATGTCTGATGCTGGCGCGCGGAAACGCCTGTCGCCTGTTGAGGATGAAGGGGTATAGCTCAGTTGGTAGAGCGGCGGTCTCCAAAACCGCAGGTCGGGGGTTCGAGCCCCTCTGCCCCTGCCAGCACGGCGATCCTGCCACGCAAATCAGTGGTCGGCTCGCGTGAATGTGAAAACAAAAATACGTTTTTCTCTTGTGTCAACGAAAAACGATGATATGTAGTGAAAAACAGACTCGCGGCGCGTGGAGCTGGATCTTCCGCTTTACGTGCCGTAAAGGCGTGGGCATTTATGGCATCTAAAACCAATCCATTCACGTTTCTGCAGCAAGTGCGCGCTGAGACGGCCAAAGTCGTTTGGCCTTCCCGGCGCGAAACTGTGATTTCGACCCTCATGGTGATCGTGATGGTCGTGATCGCGGCGTTTTTCTTTTTTGCTGCGGACCAGTTGATGAGCTTGTTGATGAATTTCATCCTCAATCTCGGCGCCTGATCGGGGAAGGGGAAGCAGATGGCTATGCGTTGGTATATCGTTCACGCCTATTCCAACTTCGAAAAGAAGGTGGCAGAGGCGATCGAGGAGAAGGCCCGCCAGAAGGGTCTCGACCAGTATTTCGACCGCATTCTCGTGCCGACCGAAAAGGTCGTCGAGGTGCGTCGCGGCCGCAAGGTCGATTCGGAGCGGAAGTTCTTTCCCGGCTACGTGCTGGTGAGGGCCGAGCTCAATGACGAGGTGTTTCACCTTATCAAGAACACGCCCCGCGTGACGGGCTTCCTCGGCAGCGACCAGAAGCCGGTTCCGATTCCGGATTCCGAGGCCGAGCACATTCTCGGTCAGGTGCAGGAAGGCGTCGAGCGTCCGAAGGCGACCGTGCTTTTCGAAATCGGCGAGCAGGTTCGGGTTTCCGATGGTCCGTTCGCATCGTTCAACGGTGTGGTGCAGGACGTCGATGAGGAGCGCTCCCGCCTGAAGGTCGAGGTCTCGATCTTCGGTCGCGCCACCCCGGTCGAGCTGGAATACGCCCAGGTCGAGAAAGTTTGATGATTTGCCCCTTCGGGGGCATTGCGCGTGGAAGAACAGGACGCTTAGCCGGCGCCCGGATGTTCGCACCACGCAACCGCAGCCGCCGGTGATGCACCGGCAGTCGGGCCGGGGTTCCGGTCCACAACGTGAAAGGCAGAGTAATGGCTAAGAAAGTTGCAGGCCAGCTCAAGCTGCAGGTCCCGGCAGGTTCGGCAAATCCGTCCCCGCCGATCGGTCCCGCGCTTGGTCAGCGTGGCATCAATATCATGGAATTCTGCAAGGCGTTCAACGCCGCCTCGCAGGAAATGGAAAAGGGTATGCCGATCCCGGTCATCATTACCTATTTCCAGGACAAGTCCTTCACCTTTGTGATGAAGCAGCCGCCGGTTTCCTACTTCCTGAAGCGGGAAGCGAAGCTGAAGTCCGGTTCGAAGACTCCGGGTCGCGCATCGGCAGGCAAGATCACCTCTGAGCAGGTCCGCAAGATCGCGGAAGCCAAGATGAGCGATCTGAACGCCGCCGATATCGAAGGCGCAATGCGCATGGTCGAGGGCTCCGCCCGCGCCATGGGCCTGGAAGTGACGGGTTGATTGCCATGACCAAGATTGCAAAGCGTATTCAGAAGAACCGCGAAGGCGTAGACGTCAACAAGCTCTACGCCCTGTCGGAAGCCGTGAAGATGGTCAAGGAACGCGCCACCGCGAAGTTCGATGAAACCATCGAGATCGCGATGAACCTCGGCGTTGATCCGCGTCACGCCGACCAGATGGTCCGCGGCGTCGTCAACCTGCCGAACGGCACGGGCCGCACCGTGCGCGTTGCCGTGTTCGCCCGTGGCGCCAAGGCCGATGAAGCCAAGGAAGCCGGCGCGGACGTCGTTGGCGCCGAAGAGCTGGTCGAAGCCGTCCAGGGCGGCAACATCGATTTCGATCGTTGCATCGCCACGCCGGACATGATGCCGCTCGTCGGTCGTCTCGGCAAGGTGCTTGGGCCCCGCGGCATGATGCCGAACCCGAAGGTTGGCACCGTCACGATGGACGTCAAGGCGGCTGTTGAAGCCTCCAAGGGCGGCGCCGTCGAGTTCCGCGTCGAGAAGGCCGGTATCGTTCACGCCGGCGTTGGCAAGGCCTCGTTCGACGCGAGCGCGCTGGAAGAAAACATCCGCGCTTTCGCCGATGCCGTCATCAAGGCAAAGCCGGCCGGCGCCAAGGGCAATTACGTCAAGCGCCTGGCGCTGTCGTCGACCATGGGTCCGGGCGTCAAGATCGACTTCTCGTCGGTCAACGCCTGAGCGCGTAGTAAAGAATTTCCGGAAGTGCGCTTCCGGTGACAAGTTTCCGGGCTCCAGGGCCCGGAAAAACCCGGGATAAAACCCGGTTTCCTGTCCGAGATTGCAGGTGGGCAACCTTAATTATGCCTGCATGAGACGGGTGAGACCAATTTTTCCGTTGGCGACGCAAGTCACCTTTGGCGGTTTAACTGGTTCGAACCTGGTTGTGCCTAGGCGCTTGAGAAATCGCGCGCCGATGGGGGCAGGATCCTCGAGCGTCGCTTGGGATCTTGGATAAAAACAAGAAGCCCCTTGCGGCAAAGGCAAACCGACAGGTCCGAGAATGGATCTGTCAACTGGAGATAGGCAGTGGAAAGAGCGGAAAAACGCGAATTCGTCACGGAACTGAACGAAGTCTTCAAGGCTTCCGGTTCGGTTGTCGTGGCCCACTATGCCGGTGTCACCGTTGCGCAGATGAACGAATTTCGTTCGAAGATGCGTGAAGCGGGCGGCACTGTCAGAGTCGCGAAGAACCGCCTGGCCAAAATTGCCCTTCAGGGTACGGAGTCCGAGGGAATGTCCGACCTTTTCAAAGGTCAGACGCTCATCGCATTTTGCGATGACCCGGTGACGGCTCCGAAGGTCTGCATGGACTTCGCCAAGACCAACGACAAGCTCGTTGTCATCGGCGGCGCCATGGGGGCAACCGTGCTCGACGCGGAAGGTGTGAAGTCGCTTGCGACGATGCCTTCGCTGGACGAGCTGCGTGCGAAGCTGGTTGGTATGATCCAGACCCCGGCTACCCGTATCGCGACGATTGCTTCGGCACCCGCAAGCCAGCTTGCGCGCGTGCTCAACGCCTACGCCACGAAGGACGAAGCCGCCTGATGCGGTTTTTCGCTGTTTACAAAATTTCGAACCAGTTCGAACCAACACTGAAGGAATATGAACATGGCTGATCTCGCCAAAATCGTAGAAGAACTCTCTGAGCTGACGGTTCTCGAAGCCGCCGAGCTTTCCAAGATGCTCGAAGAAAAGTGGGGCGTTTCCGCCGCTGCACCGGTAGCCGTTGCTGCTGCCGGCGGCGCTGGCGCTGCTGCTGAAGCCGTTGAAGAAAAGACCGAATTTGATGTCATCCTGGCGGAAGCCGGCGGCAACAAGATCGGCGTCATCAAGGAAGTCCGCGCCATCACCGGTCTCGGCCTCAAGGAAGCCAAGGACCTCGTCGAAGGCGCTCCGAAGCCGGTCAAGGAAGCCGTTTCCAAGGCCGAAGCCGAAGAACTCAAGGGCAAGCTGGAAGCAGCCGGCGCCAAGGTTGAGCTCAAGTAAGCTTTGCTTTTTGTTGCGCGGGCGGTTGGACCGCCCGCGCAACGACAACTGACCCGAAACCATTACCCAAAGGCCCTTTTCGGGCCTTTGGGTAATGGGTTCTCAAGAAGACCCTTAAATGATGACGGAGCCAATTGGCCATCGGTGACCGTCTGTTGCAGGCCCGGATGCAGATTGAAGGAGCTACCTGAATGGCTCAGACCCTTTCCTTTAACGGTCGCAGGCGCGTACGCAAGTTTTTCGGAAAGATCCCGGAAGTCGCGGAGATGCCGAACCTGATCGAGGTTCAGAAGGCCTCCTATGACCAGTTCCTCATGGTTGACGAGCCCAAGGGCGGACGTCCCGACGAGGGGCTGCAGGCGGTGTTCAAGTCCGTCTTCCCGATGACCGATTTCTCCGGCGCTTCGATGCTCGAATTCGTGTCCTACGAGTTCGAACAGCCGAAGTTCGACGTCGAGGAATGCCGCCAGCGCGACCTGACCTATGCCGCGCCGCTGAAGGTGAAGCTGCGCCTGATCGTGTTTGATATCGATGAGGACACGGGCGCGAAGTCGATCAAGGACATCAAGGAGCAGTCGGTCTATATGGGCGACATGCCGCTGATGACCAACAACGCGACCTTCATCGTCAATGGTACCGAGCGCGTCATCGTTTCGCAGATGCACCGTTCGCCGGGCGTGTTCTTCGATCACGACAAGGGCAAGAGCCATTCGTCGGGCAAGCTGTTGTTTGCCGCCCGCGTGATCCCCTATCGCGGTTCCTGGCTCGATATCGAATTCGACGCCAAGGACATCGTCCACGCCCGTATCGACCGCCGCCGCAAAATCCCGGCGACGTCGCTGTTGATGGCGCTTGGCATGGACACCGAGGAAATTCTCGAGACCTTCTACGAGAAGGCTACGTATGAGCGTGATGGCGAGGGCTGGAAAGTGCCGTTCTCGCCCGAGCGTCTGCGCGGCCAGAAGGTGGTTTCCGATCTGATCGACGCCGACAGCGGCGAAGTGGTGGTCGAGGCCGGCAAGAAGCTGACCCCGCGCATGCTGAAGAAGCTGTCGGAAGGCGGCCTCAAGGCGCTCAAGGTGAGCGATGAGGAGCTTTACGGCACCTTCCTCGCCGAAGACCTCGTCAACATGGAAACCGGCGAAATCTATCTCGAGGCCGGCGAAGAGCTGGACGAGAAGAATCTCGCCGGCATCATCGATCAGGGCATCGACGAGATCGCGATCCTCAACATCGACCACGTCAATGTCGGCGCCTATATCCGCAATACGCTGGTCGCAGACAAGAACGAGAACCGTCAGGACGCGCTGTTCGATATCTACCGCGTGATGCGTCCGGGCGAGCCGCCGACCATGGAATCGGCCGAGGCCATGTTCAACTCGCTGTTCTTCGACAGCGAGCGCTATGACCTGTCGGCCGTCGGCCGCGTCAAGATGAACATGCGTCTGGATCTCGATGCCGAGGATACGGTTCGCGTGCTGCGCAAGGAAGACATCCTGGCTGTCGTCAAGACGCTGGTGGACCTGCGTGACGGCAAGGGCGAGATCGACGACATCGACAATCTCGGCAACCGTCGCGTCCGCTCCGTCGGCGAGCTGATGGAGAACCAGTATCGTCTGGGTCTCCTGCGCATGGAGCGCGCGATCAAGGAACGCATGTCCTCGATCGAGATCGACACCGTGATGCCGCAGGACCTGATCAACGCCAAGCCGGCGGCCGCCGCCGTGCGCGAGTTCTTCGGTTCGTCGCAGCTTTCGCAGTTCATGGACCAGATCAATCCGCTGTCGGAAATCACCCACAAGCGTCGTCTTTCGGCGCTGGGTCCGGGCGGTCTGACGCGTGAACGGGCGGGCTTCGAAGTCCGCGACGTGCATCCGACCCATTACGGCCGTATCTGCCCGATCGAGACGCCGGAAGGCCCGAACATCGGCCTGATCAACTCGCTCGCGACCTTCGCCCGCGTCAACAAGTACGGCTTCATCGAAAGCCCGTATCGCAAGATTTCGGACGAGGGCAAGCTCACCGACGAGGTGATCTACCTGTCCGCCATGGAAGAGGCGAAGTACTATATCGCCCAGGCCAATTCGGTGATGACCGAGGATGGCAAGTTCGAGGATGAGTTTGTCGTCTGCCGTCACGCCGGCGAGGTCATGCTGGCCCCGCGTGAAAACATCAACCTGATGGACGTTTCGCCGAAGCAGCTCGTATCCGTTGCCGCCGCTCTGATTCCGTTCCTGGAAAACGACGACGCCAACCGCGCGCTGATGGGCTCGAACATGCAACGTCAGGCCGTGCCGCTTCTGCGCGCCGAGGCGCCGTTCGTCGGCACCGGCATGGAGCCGATCGTTGCCCGTGACTCGGGCGCCGCGATCGCCGCCAAGCGCGGCGGGATCGTCGACCAGGTGGATGCGACCCGTATCGTTATCCGCGCCACCGAAGATCTCGATGCCTCGAAGTCGGGCGTCGATATCTACCGGCTGATGAAGTTCCAGCGTTCGAACCAGAACACCTGCGTCAACCAGCGTCCGCTGGTGCGCGTCGGCGACGTTCTGAACAAGGGCGACATCATTGCCGATGGTCCGTCGACCGACCTCGGCGACCTGGCGCTCGGCCGCAACGCGCTGGTCGCGTTCATGCCGTGGAACGGCTACAACTACGAGGACTCGATCCTGCTGTCCGAGCGGATCGTTTCGGATGACGTCTTCACCTCGATCCATCTGGAAGAATTCGAGGTCATGGCCCGCGACACCAAGCTCGGCCCGGAAGAAATCACCCGCGACATTCCGAACGTTTCGGAAGAAGCGCTGAAGAACCTCGATGAAGCCGGCATCGTCTATATCGGCGCCGAAGTGCATCCGGGCGATATTCTCGTCGGCAAGATCACGCCGAAGGGCGAAAGCCCGATGACGCCGGAAGAAAAGCTTCTGCGCGCGATTTTCGGCGAGAAGGCTTCGGACGTTCGCGACACCTCGATGCGCATGCCGCCCGGCACGTTCGGCACCGTGGTTGAAGTCCGCGTCTTCAACCGTCACGGCGTCGAAAAGGACGAGCGCGCCATGGCGATCGAGCGTGAGGAAATCGAACGCCTCGCCAAGGACCGTGACGACGAGCAGGCCATTCTGGACCGCAACGTCTACGCGCGTCTTGCCGACATGCTGCGCGACCAGACCTCGATTGCAGGCCCCAAGGGCTTCAAGAAGGGCGCTGTGCTGACCGATGAGGTTATCTCGGCCTATCCGCGTTCGCAGTGGTGGATGTTCGCCGTCGAGGACGAGAACCTTCAGGGCGAGCTCGAAGCGCTTCGCGGCCAGTATGACGACTCCAAGAACCGCCTTGAACAGCGCTTCATGGACAAGGTCGAAAAGGTCCAGCGCGGCGACGAAATGCCTCCGGGCGTGATGAAGATGGTCAAGGTCTTCGTGGCTGTGAAGCGCAAGATCCAGCCCGGCGACAAGATGGCCGGCCGTCACGGCAACAAGGGCGTGGTTTCCCGCATTCTGCCCGCCGAAGACATGCCGTTCCTGGAAGACGGAACCCATGTCGATGTCGTGCTGAACCCGCTTGGCGTGCCGAGCCGCATGAATGTCGGTCAGATTCTGGAAACGCATCTGGCCTGGGGTTGTGCCGGCATGGGCAAGCGCATCGGCGAGATGCTCGAGGCCTATAAAGAGACCAACGACATCGGTCCGCTGAAGGAAACGCTGAGCGAGGTCTATTCGTCGGAAGCCCGTAACGAGGTCGAATATTTCGACGATGACGGTCTGGTGCGTCTGGCCGAAGAGGCCAAGCGCGGCGTCTCGATCGCAACGCCGGTCTTCGACGGCGCCCATGAGGGCGACGTTTCGGAAATGCTGGAGCGTGCGGGCTTCGACCCGTCCGGCCAGTCCGTGCTTTACGACGGGCGTACCGGCGAGCAGTTCGACCGCAAGGTCACGGTCGGCTATATGTACATGATCAAGCTCAACCACCTGGTTGACGACAAGATCCATGCACGCTCGATCGGTCCGTACTCGCTCGTTACCCAGCAGCCGCTGGGCGGCAAGGCGCAGTTCGGCGGTCAGCGCTTCGGCGAAATGGAGGTCTGGGCGCTCGAAGCCTACGGCGCCGCCTACACGCTGCAGGAAATGCTGACCGTGAAGTCGGATGACGTTGCCGGTCGTACCAAGGTCTATGAGGCCATCGTCCGCGGCGATGATACGTTTGAGGCCGGTATTCCGGAGAGTTTCAACGTTCTCGTCAAGGAAATGCGCTCGCTCGGTCTTTCGGTCGAACTGGAGAACTCCGCCGAGGAGCCGCAGCCGGACGTCGAGCTTCCGGACGCCGCGGAATAAAGTTGAGAGCCGACGCGCCCCCTTCAAGGGCGGGCGCGTCGCCGGCGCTCGATGCTTAGAAAGTAAGCCTCAAGTGTCAGTTTCGCCGCATTTCGCGGCCACAACCGTTTTAAAGGCAGGTCGTCCGGTATCGGGGTTTTGACCGGATCGACTGCCAGCAAGGGCGATGCCGCCCAGTCAAGGAGACAGGCATGAACCAAGAGGTCATGAATCTTTTCAATCCGCAGGCGCCGGCGCAGGTCTTCGATTCGATCCGGATCTCGATCGCCAGCCCGGAGAAGATCCTTTCCTGGTCTTATGGCGAAATCAAGAAGCCGGAAACGATCAACTACCGCACCTTCAAGCCGGAGCGCGACGGCCTGTTCTGCTCGCGCATCTTCGGCCCGATGAAGGATTATGAGTGCCTGTGCGGCAAGTACAAGCGCATGAAATACAAGGGCATTATCTGCGAAAAGTGCGGCGTTGAAGTCACGCTGTCGCGCGTTCGCCGCGAGCGCATGGGCCATATCGAGCTCGCCGCGCCCGTAGCCCATATCTGGTTCCTGAAGTCGCTGCCGAGCCGCATTTCCACGCTGCTCGACATGACGCTGAAGGATGTCGAGCGCGTTCTCTATTTCGAGAACTACATCGTCACCGAACCGGGCCTGACCGACCTGAAGGAGAACCAGCTCCTTTCGGAAGAAGAATACATGATGGCCGTCGATGAGTTCGGCGAGGACCAGTTCTCGGCCAATATCGGCGCGGAAGCGATCTACGAGATGCTTGCCAGCATGGATCTCGAAAAGATCGCGGGCGACCTGCGCGCCGAGCTTGCCGACACCACGTCGGACCTGAAGCAGAAGAAGCTGATGAAGCGTCTCAAAATCGTTGAGAACTTCCTCGATTCCGGCAACCGTCCGGAATGGATGATCATGAAGATCGTTCCGGTGATCCCGCCGGATCTGCGTCCGCTCGTGCCGCTCGATGGCGGCCGGTTCGCGACGTCGGACCTCAACGACCTCTATCGTCGCGTGATCAACCGTAACAACCGTCTGAAGCGGCTGATCGAGCTGCGCGCGCCGGGCATCATTATCCGTAACGAAAAGCGGATGCTGCAGGAATCCGTCGATGCCCTGTTCGACAATGGCCGTCGCGGCCGCGTCATCACTGGCGCCAACAAGCGTCCGCTGAAGTCGCTCTCCGACATGCTGAAGGGCAAGCAGGGCCGGTTCCGTCAGAACCTGCTCGGCAAGCGCGTCGACTATTCCGGCCGTTCGGTCATCGTGACCGGTCCCGAGCTGAAGCTGCACCAGTGCGGCCTGCCGAAGAAGATGGCGCTGGAACTGTTCAAGCCGTTCATCTACGCCCGTCTCGACGCCAAGGGTTACTCGTCTACCGTCAAGCAGGCGAAGAAGCTGGTCGAGAAGGAGCGTCCGGAAGTCTGGGATATCCTCGACGAGGTCATCCGCGAGCATCCGGTTCTGCTGAACCGCGCGCCGACGCTGCACCGTCTCGGCATCCAGGCGTTCGAACCGATCCTGGTCGAGGGCAAGGCGATCCAGCTTCATCCGCTGGTCTGCACCGCCTTCAACGCCGACTTCGACGGCGACCAGATGGCCGTTCACATTCCGCTGTCGCTGGAAGCCCAGCTGGAAGCGCGCGTCCTG
Source organism: Martelella mediterranea (assembly GCF_021021415.1). Taxonomy (GTDB): domain Bacteria; phylum Pseudomonadota; class Alphaproteobacteria; order Rhizobiales; family Rhizobiaceae; genus Martelella; species Martelella mediterranea_C. The sequence continues at coordinate 34,882 of NZ_JAINWJ010000056.1, forward strand.
ATGATGTCGACCAACAACATTCTGCACCCGGCCAACGGTCTGCCGATCATCGTGCCGTCGCAGGACATGGTTCTCGGCCTCTATTACCTGTCGATCATGAACGACAAGGAGCCGGGCGAGGGCATGGTGTTTGCCGATATGGGCGAACTGCATCACGCGCTGGAAAACAAGGTCGTCACGCTGCATGCCAAGATCAAGGGCCGGTTCAAGACCGTGGACGAGGACGGCAATGTCGTTTCCAAGATCCACGAAACCACGCCGGGCCGGATGATCATCGGCGAGCTTTTGCCGAAGAACGTCAACGTGCCGTTCGACACCTGCAACCAGGAAATGACCAAGAAGAACATCTCCAAGATGATCGACACGGTCTACCGTCATTGCGGCCAGAAGGACACGGTGATCTTCTGCGACCGGATCATGCAGCTCGGCTTCAGCCACGCCTGCAAGGCCGGCATTTCGTTCGGCAAGGACGACATGGTCATTCCGGACGCCAAGCACACCATCGTTGCCGAGACCGAAGCGCTCGTGAAGGAATACGAGCAGCAGTACAATGACGGCCTGATCACCCAGGGCGAAAAGTACAACAAGGTCGTCGACGCCTGGGGCAAGGCGACCGAGAAGGTTACCGAAGAGATGATGGCCCGCATTCGCGCGGTCGAATTCGATCCGGAAACCGGCCGCCAGAAGCAGATGAACTCGATCTACATGATGAGCCATTCCGGCGCGCGTGGTTCGGTGAACCAGATGCGTCAGCTGGGCGGGATGCGCGGCCTGATGGCCAAGCCGTCGGGCGAAATCATCGAGACGCCGATCATCTCGAACTTCAAGGAAGGCCTGACCGTGAACGAGTACTTCAACTCGTCGCACGGCGCCCGTAAGGGTCTGGCCGATACCGCCTTGAAGACCGCGAACTCGGGTTACCTGACCCGTCGTCTGGTCGACGTTGCGCAGGATTGCATCGTCAACACGGCCGATTGCGGGACCGACAAGGGCCTGACCATGACCGCCATCGTCGATGCCGGTCAGGTTGTGGCCTCCATCGGTCAGCGCGTTCTCGGCCGTGCCGCCCTTGTTGACATCGAGGACCCGACCACCGGCGAACTGATCGTCGAGGCCGGGCGTCAGATCAACGAGGCGGATGTGGCGCGGATCGAAGCCTCCGGCATCCAGTCGGTGCAGATCCGTTCGGCGCTGACCTGTGAAGTCCAGACGGGCGTCTGCCAGGTCTGCTACGGTCGCGACCTTGCACGCGGTACGCCGGTCAATCTCGGCGAGGCTGTCGGCGTCATCGCCGCGCAGTCGATCGGCGAGCCCGGCACGCAGCTCACCATGCGTACCTTCCACCTTGGCGGTACGGCAACGGTGGTCGACCAGTCGTTCCTGGAATCCTCCTATGAGGGCACGGTGCGCATCAAGAACCGCAATGTTCTGCGCAATTCCGACGGCGTTCTGGTGGCGATGGGCCGCAACATGGCGATCCAGATCCTCGACCAGCGCGATCAGGAGCGGTCTTCGCAGAAGGTCGCCTACGGTTCGAAGCTGTTCGTCGACGATGGCGACACGGTCAAGCGCGGTCAGCGTCTGGCCGAGTGGGATCCCTATACCCGCCCGATGATGACGGAAGTCGAAGGCAAGGTCGATTTCGAGGATCTGGTCGAAGGTCTTTCGGTTACCGAAACGACGGACGAGGCCACCGGCTTCACCAAGCGTTCGGTCATCGACTGGCGCTCGACCCCGCGCGGTGCGGACCTCAAGCCGGCCATCGTCATTCGCGGCGAGGACGGCGAAGTGCTGAAGCTGCCGCGCGGCGGCGAAGCCCGCCTGCCGCTCTCGGTTGACGCGATCCTCTCGGTCGAGCCCGGCCAGAAGGTCAGCCAGGGTGACGTGCTTGCGCGTTCGCCGCTGGAAAGCGCCAAGACCAAGGACATTACCGGTGGTCTGCCGCGCGTGGCCGAACTGTTCGAAGCCCGCCGTCCGAAGGACCATGCCGTGATCGCAGAGATCGACGGTACGATCCGCTTCGGCCGCGACTACAAGAACAAGCGCCGCATCCAGATCGAGCCTGCGGAAGACGGTGTCGAGCCGGTGGAATATCTCATTCCGAAGTCGAAGCCGTTCCATCTGCAGGACGGCGACTACATCGAGAAGGGCGACTACATCCTCGACGGCAACCCCGCTCCGCACGACATTCTTGCGATCAAGGGCGTCGAGGCGCTGGCCTCCTACCTCGTCAACGAGATCCAGGAAGTCTATCGTCTGCAGGGCGTTGTGATCAACGACAAGCACATCGAGGTGATCGTTCGCCAGATGCTGCAGAAGATCGAGATCACGGCTTCGGGCGACAGCGGCTACATCTCCGGCGATATTGTCGAGGCGATCGCCTTCGACAATCTCAACGAGGAACTGGTCGCGCAGGGCAAGAAGCCTGCGGAAGGCGAACCGGTGCTGCTCGGCATCACCAAGGCCTCGCTGCAGACGCCGTCCTTCTTCTCGGCGGCGTCCTTCCAGGAAACCACCAAGGTGCTGACCGAGGCGGCGATCGCCGGCAAGGTCGATACCCTGCAGGGCCTGAAGGAAAACATCATCGTCGGCCGTCTGATCCCGGCCGGTACGGGTCGCGCCATGTCGCAGGTTCGTCGCATCGCGACCACCCGCGACGACCTGATCATCGACGCCCGCCGCAAGGCTTCTGGCGCCGACGAGGCGACCCCGATGCTGTCCGCGATGAACCCGGAAAGCGAGCCGCAGCCGGGCGAATAAGCCTACTATAGCTCGATAGATATTCGACCGCCGGCAGTGATGCCGGCGGTCTTTTTTGTTTTCGAAAGGTTTGCCGCGTTCAGTCGGGTTCCCTCGGCGTACCGTCCATTTCCGAGGCGATTGTTTCGGCAGCCCTTTACCAATGTCAGTATAGGCGACAATAACGAGATTATTGCAACCTATGGTAGAAGTGTTTAGTGTTTTATCAGGCAGGAAGGGGTGCTCTCTGTCTGTGAAATAACATTGAACCGCGCCCATGGAGAAATCTAATGTCGTCAAACATTCTTAGCATCGCAGCGCCTGTAATAACCGGCTACTCAGATGGTGTCTTCACTGGGACCGAGGCTACGGCCGATACCATCGTCATGGTCTACACTACAAGCACGGGGCAGACGGTGTCGCAAAAGTGGGCCATTGTTGTTGATGGACAATGGAGCCTGACTGCCGACCTTCCGCCCGTAGTTGGGAGCAACTGCTACGCGATTGCTACCCTGTTAACGGCTGGCTCGCTAAGCCCGACATCTCAACCCTCGAATCCTTACCCGGTAGGATCGTAAATCCGCAGTTGATTGAGATGATCTGCTGCATCTGGGTGAACGGGATTTCTGCGTCGTGAACGCAAGGCCGTCGGTGGCAATGCCGGCGGCCTTGTTGTTTCTTGAAGGTGTGCGACGTTCCGTCTGGGTTCTATCGGTGTGTCATCCCTTTCCAAGGCGAGTGTTTCGACAGCCTTTCACGAAGGGCAGTACGGTCAACTATAAGGAAAGGTTTTGCAATTATGGGTTGTGTTTAGTGGTTTTCAAAGAGGCAGGACAGGGCGTTCGCTGCCTGCAAAACTACGTGGAAACCACGCTCATGGAGAGATCCAATGTCGTCAAAGACTCCTCACGTGGCACCTCCTGTTATAACCGGCTATTCGGATGATGTCTTTTTGGGACCGAGGCTACGGCCGATACCACTGTCATGGTCTACAATAGAAACAAAGGTTCTGAAGTATCAATGAAGTCGGCAATTGTTGTTGATGGGCAGTGGAGCCTGGTCGCCGACGATCCGCCAGCTGTGGGAAACACTTGCTCCGCGATTGCTACCAAGATATTGGATGGCCCGCAGCCAGGCCCGGTGTCTTAACCCTCACAGCCTTACCTGGTAGGATCGTAACTCGCGGCCGATTGCGTCGAACTCGCCGAAGCTGGATGAGTAGGCACTTGCGGAGTTGACAGAAAGGAGGCCCTGTGTGGGAGCAGCGGGCCTTTCTGCGTTCCGTACCTTCGCTTCGGCTTTCCGCGCTGGACCATTTTTGGGTCCAACTGAAATATCATTAGCCAAATCAAAGGCAGACGCACACACTGAGGTGGTTGCGGGGTGAGCGGCGATCAGGGGTTTCCTGCCTTTGCTTCGCACGGAAGAATGGAACGCTTCGTGCGTTCTGATAACAAAGTCGGGACGGGGCGCCAGGTTCATGAGGTGGATGGTCGTCGCGGCGCGGCCCGCGACGACCTCATCATCGACGCCCGCCGCGAGGCTTTCCGCGCCGGCGAGGCGGCCCCGATGGTCTCCGCGATGAACCCGGAAAGTGAGCCGCAGCCGGGCGAGCAGGCTTCGGACTTCCGCCCGACCGTCTTCAAGCTTTTGTGTAAGAGGCTACCGACTTTTGGCGGTCTTTAACATTTACTGCTAAAATGCTAGCGATAGCATTTGCTGGTTACGCGGTCTTGTCGTCGACGGTCGATCTGGGAGGGATCGTCGGGGCGATTTGCGCTTCAAAGGGGCAGACCTGACGGGTCCCCTCATTAGCGCGGCGGCGGAAAGGAAGCGCTATGGAGGCGGGTAGACGGAGTATCTGGATCATCTGTCTTGTCTGGGTCTTTCTGGGCGGGATATGTTCGCTGGTGATCGCCGAGTTCATCCGCAACCATAACGCCGACGAGTATGTCGACTATTACGGTTCCGATGTCTTTCAAAACGCGGTCTCCGTCGCCGAAACAAGCCTGACGGTATTGCGCACCCTCGATCGATCTGACAACGCGCCCTGTTCACCGGAGGACCTGGAGGCGATGCGCGGCGTCGTGTTCGCCGCTCCGTATCTTACCGATGTCGGTCGCTTGCGGGACGGGTACCTGATCTGCACCGGCATATGGGGCGAACTGGCAATGCCGGTGAAGATGCCGTCGCGTTCCCAGGTCGTGGGCGTTAACGGGGCCACGCTCTGGAAGGGCACAAGAGGCATCGCGCCGGCTGGGCTTGCGGCCGACATGGCGTCGTTTGGCAACAGCGTGGTGATGACGGCGCCGTCCGCCTTCGCGCGCTACGAAGACCCCGCCGAGCGCCTGGCCGCCCTGGTGCTGACCAGCGACGCCAGCTACAGCTATCAATCCTTCGGCGATACCGAAGGGCTCGCGCCTTTGCTCGGAAGCAACAGTGATTGGTATCGCATTGCGAAGCGCAGGGTCTATTCGCGCTGCAATGACAAGACCGATGTCTGCGTCGTCGCCACCTATGACGCGCCCGCCCTTTTGAAGACGGCGCCGCTTGATTTCCTGCTTGTCCTGGCCGGCGGTGTTTCTGCCGGCGCGTGCCTCGGGCTCTGGCATGCCCATCTCTATCGTGAAGGCCGGTCCTGGCGGCAGAAGCTGGAGCGGGCGCTGAACGACGATCGACTGACGGCGCATTATCAGCCGATCGTCAGTCTTTCCGACAATAGAATATGCGGGGCGGAGGCCCTTGCGCGGCTGGTCGATTTCGACGGGACGTTGATTCCGCCCGATCATTTCATTCCCGCGGCGGAGACCTGCGGTTTCATCGGGCGGATCACCCGCAGCGTCGTCAGGCGGGCATTCACGGACATGGCGGCGCATTTTGCGGCCGATCCGAATTTCTATGTCAGCATCAATGTTGCCTCCGAGGACATACTGAGCCTGGAGTTTCTGGATTTTCTCGAGACCGAAACCCGGACCCACGGGCTTTCCGCCGGTCAGGTCGCGCTGGAGCTGACGGAGCGTTCGACGGCGAGCGAGGACAGCCTGACCCAGGCGATGGCGGCTTTCAGCAGACGCGGCTATCGCATCCTCATCGACGATTTCGGCACCGGCTATTCGAACCTCGCCTATATCGCCCGCATGCCGATCGCGGGCATCAAGATCGACCGGATGTTCACCCAGGCGCTCGATCAGCAGGCGATCGGCGCGGTGATCGTCAGCAAGGTCTGTGAACTTGCCGCCGCGCTCGAGGTGACCCTGATCTGCGAGGGGGTGGAAACCAAAGGCCAGGCCGACCATCTCGTCGCCATCTATCCCGACATCTGCATTCAAGGGTTCCTGATCAGCCGGCCAATGCCCGCCCGACAGTTCTCGCGCGCCTTTCCTGCCAACCATCATGCATGGACGCCATCGCCGAGCGAGAGCGCCGGCTGAGCGGCGTATCTGCGTTGTCTTGCCCGCGAATACCCATTGAAAGCGTCCGAGCGCCAGCTTCAGAAGCCGGCGTCGTCGCTGCCGCCGAGCTTCACGATCGCCACTTCGCCTTCGAGCGCCGTCTGATAGGCTGACGCATGGGGTTCCTCGTCGGGGATTTCGGAGATCATGCCGATCTGGTCGAGATCGGCCTCCGAATAGCCCTCGTTTGCCAGCGCGTTCAGCGTGTTGCGCACGGCGGTGTCCTCGTCCGGCGCGGCGATCAGGACGTGGACCTCGGTATCGCCGTTCCACTCATGGTAGACCTTGCCGGTGATGATGAAGACCATGCGCTCGCCGTCGCTGGTGTAGCCGGGTATGGCAATCATGTCGGGCCTTTCTGTGATGTCGCTCCCGATCCGCATCAGCAGATGCCGGGGATAAGGGGCGCTTTCCGGTATGGCGCGGAGCCTGCTTCGTCACATGATATCGCGATCCGGGCCTTGAATGCGACCATAGATTTTCCATCTGGTTGCTGTTCGATATTTACTATACCATAGGTTGTGTAATCGAGTTTGGCGAGGATGGAGCGCTATGTACAGGATCATTGATACGCCGTGGAACACGACGGCCTATATTCCCCAACTGAAAAGCGGCGGCGTCGAGACCGTCATCCGCTATTACAATCTCGAGGATTCCTCGTCCCTGCCGCAGAAGCAGTTTCAGCCGGAAGAGGCCAGCGCGCTCGCCGCGGCCGGTCTTACGATGGCGGTCGTGTTCGAGCAGACCGGCGGCGCGGACGGAAAGATCGGCGATCTCGACCTGGCAAACGGAAGCCGTGATGCGGCGCAGGCGCTGAAGCTTGCGGCCGCGATCGGGCAGCCGCATGGGTCCGCGATCTATTTCTCCGTGGACTATGACTATTATGAGAGCGCCGATCTCCAGACCGTGGAATCCTATTTCGCCGCCGTTTCCAAGGCGCTGAAGGGCGCATACCGGCTCGGGGTTTATGGCTCCGGAACCGTGGCCTCCGCCGTGGTGGGCGCGGGCCATGCCGAACTGATCTGGCTCGCGGGTTCGACCGGCTGGTCCGGCACAGAGCAGATGCTTGCCACCGACAAATGGGCGCTGTTCCAGAGCGAGATGGATATCAACAAGCCTCTCCCTCACGACGGAAATACCGCCTCCTCGGCATTTCCGAATTTCGGCCAGTTTACGCTTGGCAGCGGGCCGGTTTCCTGATCCGGCAAATCCTCCGTTCCGTTCCACCGGTCACGGCCTTGAAACGGGCGGGAGAAGCGCGTATCTAGGGCTCACATCAATCGAAAGGGACACGCAGGACGATGATTTCTCACCTCAAGACGGCACAGATTCTGGCTTCGAGGGAGAATACCATCCATGCATGCGACCATCACGCTTTCCGGCCTGTCCTACAGCACTGCTGACGGCCACTCGCTTTTCAAAGACATTTCCGCGGTTTTCAACGCCGGGCTGACGGGCTTCGTCGGTCGCAACGGCGTTGGCAAGACGACCCTGCTCAAGCTGATTGCCGGCACACTGACGCCGTCCTCCGGCAGCGTCGAGGTTGCCGGGCGCATCGCCGTACTCGACCAGGCGGTTTCGGCCGGCGAAGGCGAGACGCTCGCCACGCTTTTCGGCATTCATGCCATGCTGGCGGCGATCGACAGGGCGGAGCGCGGCGAGGCCGATGCCGAAACGCTCGCCGCGATCGACTGGACGGCGGAGGAGAGGGCGGTTGCCGCGCTTGCCCGGCTGGACCTCGCCGTGCCGCTCTCTACGCCTCTGGCAAGGCTTTCCGGCGGCGAGATCACCCGCGCCCGGCTGGCGGCGTTGGCTTTCGAAGCGCCGGACTTCATCCTGCTCGACGAACCCACCAACAATCTCGATGTCGCCGGGCGGGCTGCCCTTGTCCGCTTCCTCTTGGACTTCGGCGGCGGCGCGCTGGTGGTGAGCCATGACCGTGCGCTTCTGGAACACATGGACGCGATCGTCGAGCTGACATCGCTCGGCATGACGCGTTATGGCGGCAATTTCAGTTTCTATGAAGCCGAGAAGGAGGCCGAGCGGCTGGCGCTGGAGCATGAGCTGCGTGATGCGCGCAAGGATGTCCGCAAGGTCGCACGCACCGTGCGCGAGCGTTCCGAGCGCAAGGCGCGCCGCGATGCCATGGGACGCCGGCTACGCGCACGCCGCGACCAGCCGAAAATGGTGCTCGACGGCATGAAGGCGCAAGCGGAGGGGACCGGCGCGCGTGACAGGGCCTTGTCCGAACGCCAGCAGCAGGAGGCGGCTTCGGAACTGGCGAGCGCCCGCGCCAGGATCGACGTGGTCGCGCCGTTCACGGTAACGCTTGCGCATTCGGGGCTGGCATCGGGCAGGCGGGTCGCTGCGGCGGACCGTCTTGCCGGCGGCTATCATCCGGAGCAGCCTCTGTTTCGCGATCTGTCCTTCGAGATGACCGGCCCCGAACGGGTGGCGATCACGGGTCGCAACGGGGCGGGCAAATCGACGCTGATCGCCATCCTAACGAAAGAACTCGCGCCGCTTGGCGGCAGCGCCGAAATCCATGTGACCCATGCGCTGTTCGACCAGACGGTGTCGCTGCTTGATCCGGACCAGACCGTCCGCGACAATTTCCGCCGCCTCAATCCCGATGATGATGAAAATGCCTGCCGGGCCGCGCTCGCGCGATTCCGGTTCCGCGCTGATGCCGCCTTGCAGTCCGTCTCGACGCTCAGCGGCGGCGAGCGGTTGCGGGCAGGGCTCGCCGCCGCGATCGGCGGTACGCGGCCGACCGAGCTGCTGATTCTCGACGAGCCGACCAACCATCTCGACCTTGAGAGCCTGGCCACGCTGGAGGCGGGACTCAATGCCTATGACGGTGCGATCCTGGTGGTCAGCCACGATGCGACGTTCCTTGAGAGAATCGGCGTCGCGCGCACGATCGACCTTGGCAGGCGGGCGTCATGAGCGGTGAGTCATTTTATTGCGCCGGGCGGTCCGGTTGTTGCCAAAACTTGCCGCTTCGGCGATATCGGCCCGCAAACCGCCGCCCCTCAAGGGTTTTGGTAAAGAAATTCCGGGCTTCAGGCTTGACGGTAGCCGGGGAACCGAGTATGTCCGCGCCAACGGAACCCATGTGAGGTCTGGCCGTTCGGGAAGCCAAATGTCCCGGAGTTCACCTCAGACTAGGTTCTCATACAGCACGTTGAAGATCAAAATGCTGCACGCATGACGCGGCAAAGCGCCTGTGTCCTCTGCTTTTAGGTCCATCCGCCGGAAAGGCGGCTTGGGCCGTGCTTGTGCGCATATAGCGCTGGATGTGCTTCTTTTCGCCGGCGACGGCATAAAATATGCCCCAGAAGGGCGATGAGACACGAAATCAAGGGATGGTTGAATGCCTACCGTAAACCAATTGATCCGCAAGCCGCGTCAGCCCCAGGTGAAGCGGAATAAGGTTCCGGCTCTGGAGCAGAACCCGCAGAAGCGCGGCGTTTGCACCCGCGTCTACACCACGACGCCGAAGAAGCCGAACTCGGCGCTTCGTAAGGTTGCCAAGATCCGCCTGACCAACGGCTTTGAAGTCATTGGCTATATTCCGGGCGAAGGCCACAACCTGCAGGAACACTCCGTCGTGATGATCCGCGGCGGCCGCGTGAAGGACTTGCCGGGTGTTCGCTACCACATCATCCGTGGCGTGCTCGATACCCAGGGCGTCAAGAATCGTAAGCAGCGTCGTTCGAAGTACGGTGCGAAGCGTCCGAAGTAATTCGGTTTTCATTTCTCTGGCGCTGCGCGAGGTTCTCCGCGTTATAAGCGCCACAACTGTTGAGAGACAAAGAACATGTCACGACGCCACAGTGCAGAAAAGCGTGAGATCAACCCGGATCCCAAGTTCGGCGATCTGGTGATCACCAAGTTCATGAATGCCGTCATGCTGCACGGCAAGAAGTCGGTCGCCGAATCGATCGTCTACGGCGCGCTCGACGCTGTTGAGGGCAAGCTGAAGCAGAACCCGGTCGAGGTTTTCCATCAGGCGCTCGACAACGTTGCTCCGCACGTTGAGGTTCGCTCCCGTCGCGTCGGCGGCGCCACCTACCAGGTGCCGGTCGACGTCCGTCCCGAGCGCCGCCAGGCGCTCGCCATTCGCTGGTTGATTGCTGCCGCGCGCAAGCGCAACGAAACCACCATGATCGAGCGCCTGTCCGGCGAGCTCATGGATGCTTCGAGCAATCGCGGCTCTGCTGTCAAGAAGCGTGAAGACACGCACAAGATGGCCGACGCCAACCGCGCATTCTCGCATTACCGCTGGTAATTAGAACACCGAGGAAGGCCTGATATCATGGCTCGCGACTACAAAATCGAAGACTACCGCAATTTCGGGATCATGGCGCATATCGACGCTGGCAAGACCACGACGACCGAGCGCATCCTGTTCTACACCGGCAAGTCTCACAAGATCGGCGAAGTCCACGACGGCGCTGCTACCATGGACTGGATGGAGCAGGAGCAGGAGCGCGGCATCACGATCACGTCCGCTGCGACGACCACCTTCTGGGAAGGTCGCGACGGCAAGAAGCGCCGCTTCAACATCATCGACACCCCCGGCCACGTCGACTTCACCATTGAAGTCGAGCGTTCGCTGCGCGTGCTCGACGGCGCCGTTGCGCTTCTCGACGCCAATGCCGGCGTTGAGCCGCAGACGGAAACCGTCTGGCGTCAGGCCGACAAGTATCATGTTCCGCGCATGATCTTCTGCAACAAGATGGACAAGATCGGCGCCGACTTCTATCGCTCGGTCTCCATGGTCAAGTCCCGTCTCGGCGCGACCCCGGTTGTCATCCAGCTGCCGATCGGCGCTGAAAACGACTTCGCCGGCGTGATCGACCTGATCGAGATGAAGGCTCTGGTCTGGGACGGCGAACATCTTGGCGCGCAGTGGGAGGTCACCGACATCCCGGCTGACATGAAGGAAAAGGCCGAAGAGTACCGTGAGCTGATGATCGAGACGATCGTCGATATCGACGAGGAAGCCATGGAAGCCTACCTCGAAGGCAACATGCCCGATAACGACAAGATCCGCGCACTCATCCGCAAGGGTACGATCAACGTCGAGTTCTTCCCGATGCTGTGCGGCTCGGCGTTCAAGAACAAGGGCGTTCAGCCGCTGCTCGACGCTGTTGTCGACTTCCTGCCGTCGCCGGTCGAAATTCCCGCGATCAAGGGCATCGACGTCAAGACCGAAGCCGAAATCTCGCGTAAGGCCGATGACAACGAGCCGCTGTCGATGCTGGCGTTCAAAATCATGAACGACCCCTTCGTCGGCTCGCTGACCTTCTGCCGCGTCTATTCCGGCACGCTCGAAAAGGGTTCGGGCGTCATGAACACGGTCAAGGAAAAGCGCGAGCGCGTCGGCCGCATGCTGCAGATGCACTCGAACTCGCGTTCGGACATCGACGTGGCTTATGCCGGCGATATCGTCGCGCTTGCCGGCCTCAAGGAGACCACCACCGGTGACACGCTCTGCGACCCGCTGAAGCCTGTTATCCTGGAGCGGATGGAATTCCCCGAGCCGGTTATCCGGATCGCGATCGAGCCGAAGACCAAGGCCGACCAGGAAAAGATGGGTCTTGCCCTCAACCGTCTGGCCGCCGAGGATCCGTCCTTCCGCGTTGCCACCGACGAAGAATCCGGCCAGACCATCATCGCCGGCATGGGCGAGCTTCACCTCGACATCCTCGTCGACCGCATGAAGCGCGAGTTCAAGGTCGAGGCCAATGTCGGCGCGCCGCAGGTGGCCTACCGCGAAACGATCACGCAGGCCCACGAGGAAGACTACACCCACAAGAAGCAGTCGGGTGGTTCGGGCCAGTTCGCCCGCGTCAAGATCATTTTCGAACCCAATCCGGATGGCGAGGATTTCGTATTCGAATCCAAGATCGTCGGCGGTTCCGTTCCGAAGGAATATATTCCTGGCGTTCAGAAGGGTATCGAAAGCGTTCTGTCCTCCGGTCCGCTGGCAGGCTTCCCGATGCTCGGCATCAAGGCCACGCTGGTTGACGGCGCCTACCATGATGTCGACTCGTCGGTTCTCGCCTTCGAAATCGCATCGCGCGCCTGCTTCCGTGAAGCCGCCCGCAAGGCCGGCGCACAGCTTCTCGAGCCGATCATGAAGGTCGAGGTCGTGACGCCTGAGGATTACGTCGGCGATGTCATCGGCGACCTGAACTCCCGTCGCGGTCAGATCCAGGGTCAGGAACCGCGCGGCAACGCGACGGTGATCGAAGCCCAGGTTCCGCTCGCCAACATGTTCAAGTATGTCGATACGCTGCGCTCGATGTCGCAGGGCCGCGCCCAGTATTCGATGGTCTTCGACCACAATGCGCCGGTGCCTTCGAACGTTGCACAGGAAATTCAGGCGAAATACTCCGGTCAGAAGTGACCGGAGCACGGCCGTAAAGATAACGAGATCAACCCCGTCGCGGGTTCGACAGGAATAGGAGCCTAAAATGGCAAAAGCAAAGTTTGAGCGGAGCAAGCCGCACGTAAA
>NZ_JAINWJ010000057.1 GCF_021021415.1 Martelella mediterranea
GAAACGCCCCAAACTGTTCAGACAAACCGAGCCACCTCTCACCGGGCGCTCGCTATGCTGCCGACTTTATTTCGCGGGTGGAAGAGGGCGAGTTTGAGAAACGGCTCGACGCCGGCGTTTGGAGTGGCGAGCTTAGGCGACGTGTTCAACATTTTGGATATCGCTACAACTACAAAGCGCGTGCTGTCACGTCGGATGCTTATATGGGGGAATTGCCGCAGTGGCTTCAACATCTGGGAAGTCGTCTGGTTGCTGCTGGTTATTTCGATGATCCGCCGGATCAGGTTATAGCGAATGAATACCTGCCGGGACATGGGATCAGTGCGCATGTTGATTGCGAACCGTGTTTCGACGATACGATTGTTTCGCTAAGTTTACTTTCTCAGTGCGAAATGGTTTTCCGAGAAAAGCGCACCGGTACAAAGCTTGCCACGTTGCTTGAACCTCGGTCGGTGATCGTTATGAAGGACGCCGCTCGCTATGCATGGACCCACGAAATCCCAGCTCGAAAATCAGATATGGTTGGCGGAGATAGAGTTGAAAGATCGCGCCGGGTTTCTCTGACCTTTAGGAAAGTCATTCGTTCCCTTTGAAATGTTGAATGTTGGGTCCGGGTGTCACAGGGGAGTCAGAGCCGTTGCGTTTGAATGAGTACATTTGAAACAACTGGGGCAGATCGGAAAGCCCGACCTCAACCAATTCAATGACCTACCGAAACAGTCTGACCACATCTGAGCCTAGATTGCTTGAACACTTTGGCCAAATCATAATCCGGGGGCAAATCCCTCATCCGCTAACAATTCTTCTTCTTATATTTCTCCCTGACGCCCTGAGCATAAGCGGCTCTAAACATAAGTCGCCTGGCTGCGGCGTTCCATGTTTCAGGCTCACTGTCTTGGCGCTATCAGGAAGCGGTAGATCAGGGGCAGGAAGAGGACGGCCGTGAATATCCGGACGATATGGTGGCAGGCGACATAGACCGGGTCGGCGTCGATTGAAATGGCGATCAGGCCCATTTCCGTCACGCCGCCCGGCGCGAAGGCAATGAATCCGACGATCACGGAATTATAGCCAAGCATCGAAACCGTCAGGCCCGCCGCCACCGCCACCGACAGGGAAACGATGATCAGCGGAAGCGACAGCATCACCGATTTGTAGAGCGTGCGCATGTCGACCGCCGCGAACCGTCCGCCAAGGCTGGCGCCGATGACGAGCTGGGTGACCTGGACAAGCGATGTCGGGATCAGGGCGAATGTGAGCCCGGTGGAATGCAGCGCGGCGCTCGCGATCATCGGACCGATCATATTGGCCGCCGGCAGGTGGATCTTGCGGGCGACATAGGCGCCGACGAAGGCGGCGGCCGCCATCAGCAGGGTATCCAGCACTCCGATCGGGTTCACCGCGTCGGGCGTGCTTGCCCCGCTCGCGCTGCCGACAGGATGGCCGACATAGACGGTCAGCAGCAGAGGGATGATGGTGACCGCAAGCGAAATCCGCGCCAGATGCTGCACCACCGTGAGCGTCGGGTCGCCATTGAACCGCTCGCTGATGATCACCGCCTCGACGACGCCGCCCGGCGATGAGGCGAAGAAGGCGGTGGCGCGGTCAAAGCCGCCCAGCCGCTTCAAGAGCATGTAGCTGATCATCTGCGTCACGAGCGCGAACGGAATCACAAGAAGCAGCGACGGCCACCACTTTCCCATATGCATGATCGTCTGCGGCGTGACCTGCGATCCGATCATGAGGCCGATGATGGGAATGAAGATGTTCCGCAGCGGCGTCGGCATCACCGGTATCGCGCCGAAAACCTTCGGCTTGGCCATCGCCACCGCCGCCGCCGCAAAAAGCGGCCCGAGCATCCAGGGCAAGGGCATCCCGGCGGCAACCGCGCCCCCCGCGCCCGCCGCGGCGACCGTAAAGATGACCAGAAGCCGTATGCCGTAAGGCAGGTATTGGATCATCTTCCCGAGCCGCTGCCCCGGGCCTGTAGATGGCGGCTGTCATCCCGGGCCGGGAGACGGGTATTCGACATTTTTTCCATTGCGGCCTCCCCCTTTTCCTTGTCACAACATGCGAAGCGCGGATTTGACAAGACAGCTATTCGAATTTATTTCCGGCTAGACGGTAAATAAGTCAATAGCTGACGGAAAATGCGTCAATCGGAGGTCCTGGAATGCCGGCTCTACCCCTTGAAGGAATCAAAGTCGTCGATTTTTCGCGGGTGCTCGCGGGCCCGCTCGGCACCCAGGTTCTCGGAGACCTTGGCGCCGACGTGATCAAGATCGAGCATCCCGAGCGCGGCGACGACACGCGCGACTGGGGGATCCGCCTCGGCGAAACCGAAACGACCTATTACTACGCCTTCAACCGCAACAAGCGCTCGGTCGCGCTCGATCTCGGCGATCCGGACATGGTCGAGGCGGCGCGCGCACTAGTCGCAGATGCCGATGTCGTCGTGGAAAATTTCAAGCAGGGCGGGATGGAGCGCTTCGGCCTCGGTTTCGAGGACCTGCTGAAGATCAATCCCCGGATCATCTATTGCTCGATTGCCGGCTATGATCGGTCCGGCGAAGAGGCGAAGCGTTCGGGCTACGATCTGGTGGTCCAGGGCGAAAGCGGCCTGATGGCGATCAATGGCGAGGCCGGGCGTCCGCCGCTGAAATTCGGCGTCGCGGTCGTCGACATGTTTACCGGCATGTACGCGGCCCAGGCGATTCTGGCGGCACTGGTGCAGGTGCAACGGACCGGACAGGGCCGCCGCATCGACCTCTCGCTCTATGATTGCGGCGTCACGCTCAGCGCCTATTACGGGCTCGATGCCCTGGTGATGAAATCCGACCCGCCGCGCTACGGCAACGCGCACCCCTCGATCGTGCCCTATGGCGTGTTCGACGCGGCCGACGGACCGCTCGTCATCGCGGTCGGCAACAACCGACAGTTCAGGTCGTTGTGTAACGATGCGCTCGGACGCGCGGATATGGCCGATGACCCACGCTATGCCACGAACATCCTGCGATCGCAGCACCGTGATGCGCTGATCCCAGAACTGGAACGCGAACTGCTCAAACACAACCGCGCGGACCTACTGCATACGCTGTCGGCGGCCGGCATTCCGTGCGGCGAGGTCCTGGGGCTCTACGAAGCACTGACCCATCCGCGCACCGCGGCCTCCGAGATGGTGGTCACCCACCGAAACCCGCAAGGAGACGACATCGCCTTCACCGCCCCGCCCTGGCGTATCGACGGCGAACGCTGCCCCGTTCGCCCACCGCCGACCCTCGGGGAACATACCGTCGAGGTTCTCGCCAGCCTGAAGAAGGACTGATCGACCGTTGATGGTCGGGTGGCGGAATTTCCTCGGCCTTTGTCTTGGATTGGCAAGTTCGCCATAGCGCATATAGGCCGCCCTTCTCTCTCAATCTTATGCTATTCTTCTGATGGAGGTCCCGGTCGATCGCTGTCCTTCCGGTCTTGCCGCGGCGGCGCCGTTGACAGAGGATCGATCGGCGGAGGGATGCGGGTATGGCCGATAGCGTAACGATGGCGCCGATCGTGCGATCGTCGGTGCTGACATGCGCGGCCGATCAGGCCGCGATGCAGCCTTGGATCGACATGGAGTGTTTTCAACTCGGCCGCGGCAAAACCGTCTGTCGCATGGAAACGATCGACCTCGGAAACCAGCAGGTCGTGCATGAGGATCAGGCTGCATCGGTCCAGAAGATCGGCAAAACGCCGGCCAATCTGTGTACGCTTTCCTATTGCACCCCGGACCAGGCATTCCGGTTTTCCGATCAGGGCATCAACCACCCGGATACCGTGTTTTTCCTGCCGGAGCACACATGTTTCGATCTTTACGTGCCAGCCGGCACGCGCACGACCTATATCAGCTTCGATCAGGCCGCCTTTATCCGAGGAGCACGGATACTCAACCCGCGAGGCTGGGAGGAGGCGCCGGAGACGATCCGGTCATGGACCACGCCCTCGAAAGGGGGGCTCGCCGCAGATATCATGGCCTTCACTGACCAGGCAGCCCCTGAGCGCGGCACGCCATGCGACAACGCGATGATCAGGGACCTGCTGCTGCAATCCGCCCTGCAGGTGGCCGCCCAGAGCGAGGGCTTCGAGGGCCTTTCGCGTGCCGCACGCGCCCGCGCCTTTGCCGTTTGCAGCCTCGCGCGCGCCTATATAGAAAGCTGCGTGGAAAGCGACCGACTGCCGACGATCGTGGATATCTGCGCGGCCACCGGCGTCTCGCAACGCCGGCTGCAATATGCGTTTCACGAATATATCGGCATGTCGCCCAATACCTATCTGCGTTTGCTGCGCCTCAACCGGGCGCGTGCGGCGCTTGCCGCGGCCAGCCCGCGTCAGACGACGGTGACGCGGGTGGCGATGCAGCACGGCTTCCTGCATTTCGGCCGTTTCTCGGGCGATTACAGGCGCATCTTCGGCGAAACGCCGTCGGTCACGCTCGCAGCTTGCCGCCGGAACTGATTTTCCGCAATTTTGCGGAAATCGGATAGCCAATAATAGCTGTCGCTGTAAGCGTATCACGGCAATCAGAAAACTGCACTTGCCGGTCCTGCAGGATCGGTAAACCAACAGGGTCAGAGCGGCCGCATCGCGCGCCGCAGCAGGAGGATAATGCCATGTGCGATCAATGCGATAGAGGAACACTCGGCCGTCGCGGCCTATTGATGGGCGGTTTGGCGCTTTCGCTTGCGGTTCCGTTTGGCGGGCGCGCTTTCGCGCAAACTACGGCCACCCCGCCGACTTCCCCCGATGAGGCGATCCAGCGCCTGATGGACGGCAATGCGCGCTATGTCGCCAATACGCCGAACAATGCCGACCACTCGGTGACGCGCAACACCAGGGCTGCCGGCCAGTCGCCCTTTGCCGCGATCGTCGCCTGCGCGGATTCGCGCGTGGTGCCGGAACTGATCTTCGATCAGGCGCCGGGCGATCTGTTCGTCGTACGCGTCGCCGGAAATTTCCTGAGTGAGGACGGCATTGCCAGCCTTGAATTCGCGGCCGCCGTTCTCGGCGTTCAGGCCGTCATGGTTCTCGGCCACACCAGTTGCGGGGCGATACGCGCGACCATCGATTCGATCCGCGATAACGAACTGCCGCCGGGCCATCTGCCGAGCCTGGTCAATGCCATCCGGCCCGCCGTCTACAACGCCATGCAGCAGAACCCCGAGGATCTGCTTGCCGCTGCTACTGCGGAAAACGCGGTCTATAACGCCCGGATTGCCGCGGAAACCGGACCAATTCTCAGCGACATGAACGGATCGGGCGCGGTGAAATCGCTGGCCGGCGTATACGATATCGCGACCGGCAAGGTGGAATTTCTGTAAAGCCGACCGAACATCCCTGAAAACACAAACGGCGCCGGGAGAAATCCCGGCGCCGTTTGCTATTCGGGAGAAGGCATCACGCCATGGCGCGCGGCTTCACCAGGTTGCGCTCCACCAGCAACTCCGCGATCTGGATCGCGTTCAGCGCGGCGCCCTTGCGCAGATTGTCGGCGACCACCCACATGGCAAGGCCATTCTCGACGGTCGCATCCTCGCGGATGCGGGAGATGAAGGTGGAGTCCTCGCCGGCGCATTCGACCGGCGTCATGTAACCGCCGTCCTCATGCTTGTCGATCACCTGGCAGCCGGGCGCCTCGCGCAGGATGTCGCGGGCCTCATCGGCGGTGATTTCCTTTTCGAACTCGATATTGACCGATTCCGAATGGCCGATGAACACCGGCACGCGCACGGCAGTGCAGGTGACCCTGATCTTCGGGTCGAGCATCTTCTTGGTCTCGGCCAGCACCTTCCATTCTTCCTTGGTGTAGCCGTCTTCCATGAAGCTGTCGATGTGCGGGATCACGTTGAAGGCGATGCGCTTGGTGAACTTCTTGCTCTCGATCGGGTCGGCCACGAACACGGCGCGGGTCTGGTTGAACAGCTCGTCCATGCCGTCCTTGCCGGCGCCCGAAACGGACTGATAGGTCGAAACCACAAGCCGTTTGATCGTGGCGCGATCATGCAGCGGCTTCAGCGCGACGACGAGCTGGGCGGTCGAGCAGTTCGGATTGGCGATGATGTTGCGCTTGCGGAAACCCTCGATCGCATCCGGATTGACCTCCGGCACGATCAGCGGCACGTCGGCGTCGTAGCGCCAGGCCGAGGAATTGTCGATGACGACGCAGCCGGCCGCGCCGATCTTCGGCGACCATTTCTGCGAGATCGAACCGCCGGCCGACATCAGGCAGATATCGGTGTCGGAAAAATCATGGTTTTCGAGGTTCTTCACCTTCAGCGTCTTGTCGCCGTAGGAGACTTCCGTGCCGACGGAACGGCTGGAGGCAAGCGCCACGACCTCATCGGCGGGAAAGCCGCGTTCTTCGAGGATGGACAGCATTTCGCGCCCGACATTGCCGGTGGCGCCCACGACTGCAATCTTGAAACCCATGATGATAAGCTCTCTTTCGTTTCTCTCCTCGAAAATCGCGGGAGTGGAAGAGCGGCCGAAACGGCATCTTCCCGTCCCCGGCCGAACCGGGGAGAGAGCGGTAGGCCAGGAACGTCAGACGGTTTTCGTCGTCGTTTTCTTGGCTGTTTTCATGAAACTGCGGGAAGGCGAAATCCGGCCGCCGGCGCGGGGCGCCAGGGCAACATCAGCAGCAATGTGACGCGCAAAGAGCGGCATATTCGGCTTTTCCTTCTACCGCGAAGGCTAATGGCCCTTTTGCGTGGTCAAGTCAAGGTCTGTTTGGGGCGCTGCAGGATGCGGATGCTTGCGCATGAATTCCGGCTTCAGCGCGGAAAAGCAGTTGCGTGGCACCGGCCAGCCGTGGGGGTCGATGTTGAACACCATGCGATAGCGCGAAAAGATGATCGCAGTCAGATAGGTACACCAACTGCCAAAGGCCAGACCCGCAATGACATCGCTCGGATAATGCGCACCAACGATGGTGCGACTCATGGCGGTGCAGACCGCAAGGCTGAAAAACAGCACGCGATGACGGGGCATGAAAAACGCCGCCGCTGTGAAGATCGCCGCAACCGTGGTGGCATGTCCGGATGGGAAGCTCGCGAATCTACTCGCGAAGCTTAGCGGGTCGAATGAGAACGGGCCGATCTGATGGTAGATCAGCATATTCGGCCGCGGTCTGCCGATAAGCCCCTTCAGAACGTTCACCGCAAGTCCCGAAAAGGCGACAGATACGAACATGAAGCTCGCCGCCTGCGCCAGGAATACGCCTTTTGCGCGCGCGCGCAAATCGCTAAGATCAGCCGTTCCGGCCGCCGCCATACCCAGGCAAAACACCACAAAACTGGCGATCAGAATCCATTCCGATTGGCCGAAATGGGTGATGAATTCACCAAAGTCCACAATCTGACGGGGAAGGTCATTGGCCATCAAGCCGACCGGATAATCGAAAACTGCGAAGGCCACAAACAACAACCCCGCAACTCCGACCATAAAGCCACGCCAATGTGTGCAGGGCCACGGCTGATCTTTCAGTTTTCTGCGCTTACAAAACCAGCGATAGCGCTCCGACATTCCACCCCCTGCGGTTCACCTCAAAGCCGTATTTTTTGTAATATTATCTACTTGCTCGGCCTATAGCGTAAGATACACTAACCGACATACCACTTCAACGCCCAGCCGCCGAGGCCGGCGAGCGTCGCCTTTCTACTCTCCGTTCATCACAGAAAAATTACGACCGCAATCGGTCGCGCAGGCGCGGACGCGGTCGACGCACCGGCAGGCCCCGTTCCTGCACGGCGAACAGCAGCCGGTAGCGGGCGAAGACGCAGGCCACGAGCACCGAAATCCAGGCGCCGTAGAACAGCCCCGCCGAGACATCGCTCGGATAATGCGCGCCGACAGCGATGCGTGCGAAGCCGAAGAAGATGGCGAAGGCGGCGAAGAACGGCCCAAGCCGTGGATAGAGCAGCGCCAGCCCGGCGAAGATCGCGCCCGATGTCGTCGAATGGCCGGAGGGAAAGCTTGCGTAATCATAGGCCCAGACGCCGACATTGAAGTGCAGGTCGCCGACCGTATCGAACAGCGTTGGACGCGCCCGGCCGATCAGACGCTTGACGACATTGACGGTGGCGCTGGCGAGCGCCACGGAACAGAACAGATAAAAGCCCTGATGCAGCACCAGCGCGGCGCGGAATTTCGCGCGCGGGCTGGCAAGGCAGGCGATAGCGACATAGGCGAGGACGGTCACAGTCCCGCTGGCACCCAATATCCACGGCGCGGTGGTGACGTCGGTCAGCCGCGCGGCGAAATCCTGAAACCGCGATGACATCGTGTCGCGCGCCGAGGCCACCGGACCGTCAAGCGTCGCCATGCACAACAGCGCCAGCGTCGCGGCAGGCAGAAGAAACCAGGGCCAGCAGGTGGCGGAAAGGCGGAAGGTCTCATGCGCAACGCGCCGCTTCCAGAAAAGCGGCGGCATGCGGATACCGGTTTTGGGAAGGTCTTCGCGGGTCTCGTTCATCCCGACAAGATAGCGCGGCGACGGCGGTTATAAACCCCACCGCCGGCCCTCATCTTCAAACGCCGAGCGTGGCAGCGAAGGCGGCGACCACGGCATCGCCCATTTCGCTGGTGCCGACCTTGCGGCAGCCCGGCGCCATGATGTCGCCGGTGCGCAGTCCGTCATCGAGCACCTTGGCGATCGCGGCGTCGAGCGCTTCCGCCTCTTCGATCATGTTGAACGAATAGCGCAGGCACATGGCGAACGAGGCGAGCATGGCGAGCGGATTGGCAACGCCCTGCCCTGCTATATCGGGGGCCGAGCCGTGAACCGGCTCATACATCGCCTTGCGCTTGCCGGTGACGGCATCTTCCGCGCCGAGCGAGGCGGACGGCAGCATGCCGAGCGAGCCGGTCAACATCGCGGCCACATCCGAGAGCATGTCGCCGAACAGGTTGTCGGTGACGATCACGTCGAACTGCTTGGGCGCGCGCACGAGCTGCATGCCGCCGGCATCGGCCAGCATGTGCGACAGCTCGACATCGGCGAACTTTTCCTTGTGAACGCGCGTCACGACCTGGTTCCAGAACAGGCCGGACTTCATCACGTTGCGCTTTTCCATCGAGCAGACGCGGTTGCCGCGGGTGCGCGCCAGTTCAAAGGCGACGGCGGCGATGCGCTCGATCTCGTAGGTATCGTAGACCTGGGTGTCGATCGCGCGCTGCTGACCATTGCCGAGGTCGATGATTTCCTTCGGCTCGCCGAAATAGACGCCACCGGTGAGCTCGCGCACGATCAGGATATCGAGGCCTTCGACCAGTTCAGGCTTCAGCGAGGACGACGCCGCAAGCGCCGCATAGCAGATCGCCGGGCGCAGATTGGCGAAGAGTTCGAGATCCTTGCGAAGGCGCAGAAGGCCTGCTTCGGGGCGCACGTCATAGGCGACATTGTCCCATTTGGGACCACCGACGGCGGCGAACATCACCGCATCGGCCGCCATCGCCCGCGCCATGTCGTCGTCGGAGATCGCCTTGCCGTGAGCGTCATAGGCCGCGCCGCCGACAAGCCCGCGCTCGATTTCAAAACCCGCGCTGGCCTTGTCGTTCAAAAGGCTGATGACCTTGACGAATTCCTCGGTGATTTCCGGGCCGATGCCGTCGCCGGGCAGAAGAAAGAGTTTACGATGGCTCATGATGCCTCCCTCGGTGCTTGTTGGCCGCGCGCCATCCGGGATGTCGGCGCCTCTGGCGGGCCGAGGCGGTTCTAGACCGCAGGATCGCGCATTTCAAGGCGGTTGAACGCCGTTGCGGTACGTGCGCGCACGAAAGCTATCGCCGGGGATTTGTCTGGAGCCGCGCCACCAGCGTATCGTCCTTCTGCGGCGGGGCGCCGTATTTAAGCTGCACCACCTTGTAGCCGCCCTCCTCCAGCCGCGCGAGCAGCGGGCTGATGGCGCGGGCCGTGCGGCCCTGCAGATCATGCATCAGCACAATGCCGCCGCCACGGGCCTCCAGTCCGCGCATCACCCGCTCCACCAGTTGCTCGGTGGTCGCTTCACGATAATCGAGGGAATCGACATCGGCGCCGACAGGGATCAGGCCGCGGCTGGCAAGCGCGCGGTCGAGCCATTCGTTTTCGGCGAGATAGGGAAAGCGGAAGAAATGCGGCGTTTCGCCGGTCGTCTCCTCCACAACCGCCCTGCCCTTGTCGATATTGGCGACGGCCGCATCATGGCCAAGCGCGGGCAGATAGGGGTGCGACCAGGTGTGGGTGGCGATCGTATGGCCAGCCGCCGAAACCTGCACTGCCGTCTCCGGATAATAATGCGCCATCTGACCGACCATGAAGAACAGGCCCTTGACGCCATAAGCATCGAGCGCATCCAGCACCACATTGGTGCGGCCGGGCACCGGGCCGTCATCGAAGGTCAGCACCACTTCGAGCGGCGCCAGCGTGATATCGCGGGTCTCATCCAGATAGATCGTGCGGCCCGCGAGCGGATGGTGTTCCGGGCGGCCGTCCTCGCCAAGGCTGATGGTCATGACCTGCGTGCCGCGATCGGCGCCGTCGACAATGCGCGAATGGATGGAGCCAAGCTGCAACGGCGCTTCTTCTATCGGCATGATCTCCCCGATCGAACCCGTGGTGATGACCTCGATCGCGTTTGGCGCTTCGGAAAGAACGCGCGCCGGAGCCGGCAGCAGCGCGGTCTTGAGGATGGTGGTATCGCGCTCCCCGTTGGAGGCGCAGGAAGCGAGCGCGAGAACGCAAAGGCCTGCAAGACCGGTTACAAAACGACGCATTGGTAATCCACTTCAACCAACCAGGTGCCGGACGCGCATCGCGGGATTCGCCGCGCGGGCTCTCGCAAAAAATGTGCGAATATGGTTACCAAAGCGTAAAATGAAGCAAACATTCAGCCGGCCGCGCCGCGATTTCGCGCGCACGAACCGCCGGCGCGCGGCAAGCGCGCCGGTTCCGCGATGCGGGCTGCAATTCAGAGAATCAAAATTGCCCGGAAATCGTTGACATTGGTCAGCGTCGGTCCGGTGATGACCTGGTCGCCCAGCGCCTCGAAAAAGCTGTGGCCGTCATTGTCAGCGAGCGAGGCGCGGGCATCGAGGCCGAGCGATCGCGCGCGGTCGAGCGTGTCCGGCCCGATCACGGCGCCGGCCACCTCTTCGCGACCGTCAACGCCGTCGGTATCGCCGGCAAGGGCGTGGACGCCCTCAAGCCCGTTGAGTTCGACGGCAAGCGAGAGCAGGAACTCGACATTGCGGCCTCCCCGCCCCTCGCCCTTCACGGTCACGCTGGTTTCGCCGCCGGAAAGGATGATCGCGGGCCGTTTGGCGGGCACATCGTGATGGACGACGGAGCCGGCGATACCGGCATGGACGATGCCGACATCCTTGGCCTCGCCCTCGATCGTATCGCCAAGCACCAGCACGTCAAGACCGGCCTCGCGCGCCGCGTCGGCTGCCGCCTCCAGCGACATGAACGGGGTGGCGATGATGTGGTTCTCCGCCCGCGCAAGGCGCGGATCGTCGGGCGCCACGCAACGCGCCGCCTCGGTATCGAGATGGCGGGCGACATGATCGGGCAGATCGATGGCGTAGCGCTTCAGGATTGCCTTCGCGTCCTCGACCGTGGTCGTCTCGCCGACCGTCGGGCCCGAGGCGATGATCGCCGGATCGTCGCCCGGCACGTCGGAAATCAGCAGCGTGTGGCAGCGCGCGGGGTGGATCGCGGCGGCCAGCCTGCCGCCCTTGATCGCTGACAGGTGCTTGCGCACGCAATTAACCTCGTCGATCGCCGCCCCGCAGCGCAACAGCGCCTTGTTGACGGCGATCTTGTCAGCGAGCGTCACGCCCTCCGGCGGCAGCGACAGCAGCGCCGAACCACCGCCGGAGATCAGCACGATCACCAGATCGTCCGCCGTCAAATCCGAAACGGTTTCCAGAATGCGTTTCGCCGCCTTCTCGCCGGCTTCATCGGGCACGGGATGGGAGGCGGAGAGAATCTCGATATGCTTGCAGGGCGCTTCATGGCCGTAGCGGGTGACGACGACGCCTTCGAGCGACCCTTCCCAGCAGGCCTCCAGCGCCTCCGCCATGCGCGCCGATCCCTTGCCGGCCCCGACCACGATCGTGCGGCCCTTCGGCGGCTCCGGCAGATACCGCGCAAGCTGTTTCATCGGATCAGCGGCGGCCACGGCAACATCGAAAAGCCTGCGCAGAAACGCGTCGGGGTTGTCCTGGAAGCTGGCGGAGGAATTCATAGGGGTTTTCCTTATGCGTCTGTTCCCCTATGTTCCACATATCCTCGGATCGCTCAAGTTTGTGTGGAACACTTCGCGCGGGTTGTGCGTTCGGAGAAAGGCGGGTCGTGCGCCCGTTCGATTCTTTTCGCCCTCCTCCCGGCAACCATGACAGAACCGAGCCCGCGCCGACACGCCACGCTTTATTTTGCAAGGAAGGATTGAAGATGGCAGACAAGAACGGGTCCGATAAGTATCCCAATATCGCGCTTGTTTCCACCCATGGATATGTTGCCGCAGATCCGCCGCTTGGCGCCGCCGATACCGGCGGACAGGTCGTCTACATCCTGGAACTTTCGAAAAAACTCGCCCAGCTCGGCTTCTCGGTCGATATCTATACCCGCCGGTTCGAGGATCAGCCGGAGATCGACGAGGTCGACGAACGCGTCCGGGTTGTGCGCATCCCCTGCGGCGGCAAGGAATTCATTCCCAAGGAATATCTCTACAAGCACCTGCTGGAATGGAGCGAGAATGCGCTGCGCTACATGCGCGAGCACGATCTCCATTACACCTTCATCAATTCCCACTACTGGGACGCCGGCTATGCGGGCCTCCGGCTCGCCGAAGCGCTCCACATCCCGCATCTCCACACCCCGCATTCGATCGGCCTGTGGAAGAAGCGGACGATGGAGACCGACTATCCCGACAAGAAGGAACAGTTCGAAAAGGACTTCAACTTCACCGAGCGGATCAAGCACGAAAACAAGATCTACCGCGCCTGCGACAGCGTGATCGCGACGACGCCGCTCCAGGTCGACATGCTGGTGGAGGATTACGGGATCCGCGAGGACCGGGTCTACATGATCCCGCCGGGTTACGACGACAACCGCTTCTATCCGGTCTCCGGCGCCACCCGCAACATGCTGCGCGAGAATTTCGGCTTCAAGGGCAAGACCGTGCTGGCGCTCGGCAGGCTCGCCACCAACAAGGGCTATGACCTGTTGATCCAGGCCTTCTCGGTGATGGCCGAGCGGGTTCCCGATGCCGAGCTACAGCTTGCCGTCGGCGGCGAGGACATGGACGAACTCGAAACCAAAATCCTGAACGAGCTCAAGGCGCTGGTGAAGGAACTGGGGCTTGAGGACAAGGTCCATTTCTCCGGCTATGTCTCCGACGACGATCTGCCGGATATCTATCGCGCGGCCGACATGTTCGTGCTTTCAAGCCGTTACGAGCCCTTCGGCATGACCGCGATCGAGGCGATGGCATCGGGCACGCCGACGGTGGTGACCACCAATGGCGGGCTCTACCGCGCGATCAGCTTCGGCCGTCACGCGCTGTTTGCCGACACGTTCGACAAATACGATCTCGGCATCATGATGATGAAGCCGTTCAAGCATCAGCGGCTCTATAATCGCCTGGCTCGCATGGGCGCGCACAAGGCCCGCAGCCTGTTCACCTGGACCGGTATCGCCCAGCAATTGATCTCGCTGGTCGAGGGCCGCCCGATGCGGCAGTCGCTGCAGGACAGCGACTGGGCCGAACCCTGGAATGACGGCGACTGAGCGATGGCCATCAGACTTTTCTCCTCCGATCTCGACGGCACGCTTGTCGGCGACCACGGCTCGACGGAACGCTTCCGCCGGGCCTTCGAGGCCGTGCCCGAGGCCGAACGGCCGCTCTTGGTCTACAACAGCGGGCGGCTCGTCGACGATATCCGCGAACTGATCGACATGGTCGGCCTGCCCGAGCCCGATTTCCTGATCGGCGGCGTCGGCACCATGGCGCATGACCACCGCAACGGCCTGCCCATCGGCGGCTTCGATGATTTCATCGGCACCGCCTTCGATGTCGAGACGGTCGAGCGGATCATGTCCAATATCCCCGACGTGATCCGCCAGCCGGAGCGCTACCAGCACGGCTACAAGTCAAGCTGGTATCTGCAAAACGCCAAGAAGGGCCGATTGCGGGCCATCGAGGATGCGCTGACCGCAAAGGGGCTCGAGGTCAAGCTGATCTACTCGTCGAAGCGCGATCTCGACATCTTGCCGAAGAATGCCGACAAGGGCGCCTGCCTTTCATGGCTTTGCCAAAAACTCGACATCGCCCATGATGACGTCGTGGTTGCCGGCGACACCGGCAATGACAGCGCGATGTTCACGGTCCCCGAGGTGCGCGGCATCATCCCGGCCAACGGCCATGACGACCTGCGGGCGCTTGCCAAGGACAATGACCGTATCTATCAGGCCCGCGGCGAAATCGCCGACGGCGTGATCGAGGGTCTGAGGCATTTCGGGGTCGCGATTTAGCGCGGTCCACGCAACCTGCCCCTCGCCCCGCTACCACCGCGTCGGCTCGTCGGGTGCTGCGGCTTCGATCGCCAAAGCATGAAGGCCATGGGCGAATTCCGGGCCCAGTGCCTCATTGACGGCACGATGTCGTGCGATGCGGCTCATCCCTTTGAACTTGTCGGATACGATCCTGATCCTTAAATGGGTGATCTCGGGCGCGTCCGGATCATTGTAGTGGCCGGAATGTTGCGCGCTCTCGTCTTTCAAAATCAGCCGTTCGGGATTGAACAGGGTATTCAGCCGGTCTTCGATTGCTGCGGCCATCGCCATCGTTTCACTCCTTGTCGCGCGTGGCGCGTCGGACGGAAAGGTCAAAAACCGGCTTTCGCGAACCCCGCGCCGTGGTCAACGCGTTAACAGGGCAGAAAGCCAGTAAGAAATCCCGTTGTCAATTCTTGTTGTGGCGGGCTTGGAAGGTCATAATCACGCGCCATGAATCTAGATTCCAAATATTTCGACCGCCTCCGCACCAAGCGCAAGGGCCCCGCCACGGCAAAACCAGTCGATGCGGAGACCGCTGTGCCCGAGTGCCAGTGGGACGGCTGCCACAAGCCCGGAAAGCACAAGGCCCCCGTCGGCCGCAATGCCGAGGGACAGTTTTTCCTGTTCTGCTTCGAGCATGTGAAGGCCTACAACAAGGGCTATAATTATTTCGAGGGCCTCTCCGACAGCGAGATCGCGCGCTATCAGAAGGAAGCGCTCACCGGCCATCGCCCGACCTGGACCGTCGGCGTCAACGGCGATACCCGCAAGACGCCGCTGAACGGCTCCAAGAAGGCCGGCAATGCCGCATCGGGGGCGCGCATGCGCGATCCGTTCGGCTTTGTCCATGACGGCAGGGATGGCAGGCCGCAGCGCCCGAAGCGCGAGCGCAAGCTGAAGACGCTGGAGGCCAAGGCCTTCGACACGCTGGGCTTGAGCGCCTCGGCCACATCCGACGACATCAAGAAGCAGTACAAGCTGCTGGTCAAGAAACACCACCCCGACGCCAATGGCGGCGATCGCGGCTCGGAGGAAACTTTTCGCGCCGTGGTGCAGGCATACCAATTGTTAAAGCAGTCCGGCTTCTGCTAGGACGCTATTATCAAAAGCAGATAAAAGACCGTTGAGCGGCCTTTTCCCAGGAGGCCGCGCTGGAGAAATGATGAGCAAGATCGATCTGGACTACTCGAACCTTCCGGACACCACCATCTCGGTTCGTGAAACCTTCGGCCTCGATGTCGACCTGAAAGTCCCGGCCTATTCGACCGACGACCCCTATGTGCCCGACCTCGATCCCGACTACCTTTTCGATCGCGACACCACGCTCGCCATTCTCGCGGGCTTTGCCCATAACCGCCGCGTCATGGTCTCCGGCTATCACGGCACCGGCAAGTCCACCCATATCGAGCAGGTCGCCGCGCGGCTGAAATGGCCGTGCGTGCGCGTCAACCTCGACAGCCATGTCAGCCGTATCGACCTCGTCGGCAAGGACGCAATCGTGGTCAAGGACGGGCTGCAGGTCACCGAGTTCAAGGACGGCATCCTGCCCTGGGCCTACCAGCACAATGTCGCGCTGGTGTTCGACGAATATGACGCCGGCCGCCCGGATGTGATGTTCGTGATCCAGCGCGTGCTGGAATCGTCGGGCCGGCTGACGCTGCTCGACCAGAGCCGCGTCATCAGCCCCCACCCGGCCTTCCGCCTGTTTGCGACCGCCAACACGGTCGGCCTCGGCGACACCACCGGGCTTTACCACGGCACCCAGCAGATCAACCAGGCCCAGATGGACCGCTGGTCGCTGGTGACCACGCTCAACTACCTGCCGCATGAGCAGGAAGTGAACATCATCCTCGCCAAGGTGAAGAGCTTCGCCGCCACGCCCGAGGGCCGCGAGACCGTTTCCAACATGGTGCGCGTTGCCGACCTCACCCGCTCGGCCTTTGTCAATGGCGATCTTTCGACAGTGATGAGCCCGCGGACGGTGATCAACTGGGCCGAAAACACCGAGATTTTCGGCGATGTCGGCTTCGCCTTCCGCGTCACCTTCCTCAACAAGTGCGACGAGTTGGAGCGCACGCTGGTGGCCGAGCAGTATCAGCGCGCCTTCGGCGAGGAGTTGAAGGAAAGCGCCGCCAACGTCGTGATCAGCGCCTGAGGAAATTTTCATGGCCGGTCCCGGCGACAATCGAAAATCCAACCCCTATGCGCCCGTAGACCTGGAGCCGCTGCACCGGGCCGTTTCTGGCTGTGTGCGCGCGATCTCCGGCGAACGGGAGGCGGAGGTCGTGTTTTCGCGCGACCGGCCGGGCATGAGCGGCCACCAGATCCGGCTTCCGGAATTCTCCAAGCGCCCGACGCCCGAGGAGCTTGCCGTGGTGCGCGGGCTTGGCGATTCCATGGCGCTGCGCATGGCCTGCCACAACCCCGTGACCCACGCCCATATGTCGCCCGGCGGCACCGAGGCGCAGTCGATTTTCGACGCTGTGGAACAGGCGCGGATCGATTCGATCGGGGCGAAGCGCATGCCCGGCATGGCCAAGAACCTTGCCGCCATGCATGCGGAAAAATACGAAAAGGCCAATTTCGCCGCCATCGACCGCAAGGAAGACGCGCCGGTGTCCGAGGCTGTCGCCATGCTGGTGCGGGAAAAGCTGACCGGCGAAAAGCCGCCGGAATCGGCCGGAAAGGTGCTCGATTACTGGCGCGATTTCATCGAGGACAAGGCCTCCGTCGACCTCGACCGGCTGGAAAGCTCGATTGACGATCAGGATGCTTTTGCCCGGGTTGTCCGCTCGATGCTGTCGTCGATGGAAATGGCCGACGACTATGCCGGCGACGAACTCGACAATGACGACGAGGAGGAAAACCTCTCCGACGAGGAGCAGCCGCGCTCCGAACGCGAGAACGACGAACAGGTCGAGGAGCAGGCCGGCGAGGATTCCGCCTCCGCCGATGATAGCGACAGCGCCGACGAGGAGATGGACCAGGGCGAGCTCGACGGCGCGGAAGTGGCCGATACCGATCTCGACGACGAGGCCGATCCCGATTCGGAAGTCGCCGGCGAGACCAAGCGCCCCAACACCGCCTTCGACGATTTCAACGAGAAAGTCGATTACCGCGTGTTCTCGACCGAGTTCGATGAGGAAATCACCGCCGAGGAACTGTGCGACCAGGAAGAACTCCAGCGCCTGCGCGCCCATCTCGACAAGCAGCTCGCCCATCTTCAGGGCGCGGTCGGCCGGCTCGCCAACCGCATGCAGCGCCGGCTGATGGCCAAGCAGAACCGCTCCTGGGATTTCGATCTCGAGGAAGGCTATCTCGATACCGCGCGGCTGGTGCGCATGGTGATAGACCCGATGCAGCCGCTCTCCTTCAAGATGGAGCGCGACACCCAGTTCCGCGACACCGTGGTGTCGCTGCTGATCGACAATTCCGGCTCGATGCGCGGCCGCCCGATCACCGTTGCCGCCACCTGCGGCGACATTCTGGCGCGTACGCTGGAGCGCTGCGGCGTCAAGGTCGAGATCCTCGGCTTCACCACCAAGGCGTGGAAGGGCGGCCAGTCGCGCGAGAAGTGGCTGGAGGCCGGCAAGCCCGCGGCCCCCGGCCGCCTCAACGACCTGCGCCATATCATCTACAAGTCCGCAGACCAGCCGTGGCGGCGCTCGCGCGCCAATCTCGGCCTGATGATGCGCGAAGGGCTGCTGAAGGAAAACATCGACGGCGAGGCGCTGATCTGGGCCCATGACCGGCTGATGGGCCGGCCCGAGCAGCGCCGCATCCTGATGATGATCTCAGACGGCGCGCCGGTCGATGACTCCACGCTGTCGGTCAATCCGGGCAACTTCCTCGAAAAGCATCTGCGCGCGGTGATCGAGCATATCGAGACGCGCTCGCCGGTGGAGCTGCTGGCGATCGGCATCGGCCATGACGTCACCCGCTACTATCGCCGCGCGGTCACCATCGTCGATGCCGACGAACTGGCCGGCGCGATGACCGACCAGCTAGCCGCGCTGTTCGAGGAACAGGGCGCCGAGGCGCCGACGCGTCGACGCGCCAGATGATACGTGCCCTTCTTCTTGCGCTGGCGCTCGTCAGCGCGCAGGCTTCGGCGGCGGATGTCTCTTCCACGCGGATCGAAAGTTTCGCCAGCGACCCGAGCGTAACCCGCTTCGGCGAACTGCAATTCGTCGGCGGGCTCAAGTTGTCCGGGCTGCATGGGCTTTCCGCGATCCGCTTCCTGCCCGGCAGCGAGCGCTTCATCGCAATTGCCGATTATGGCCAATGGGTCGATGGCGAGATTACCCGCGATGGCATGGGAGGACTTTCCGGCGTCGCCGATGTGACGGTCACGCCGATGAAGAACGCCGATGGCGTGCATGCCAAAAAGGTCGACATGGATGCCGAGAGCATGACGATCAAGGACGGCCGGATCCTCGTCGGTTTCGAAAACAAGCACCGGATCGATCAGTACCCGCTGAAGGGCCACGACGACGCAACGGCGAAGCCCGGCCCCGATTTCCTAATTCCCCGCCACGAGTTGCGCGCCAATGGCGGCATCGAGGCGATGGCGACCAATGCCGATGGCCGTACCGTGGTAGTGGCGGAAAAGAGCATCGACAGCGACGGAAACCTGTTTGCCGCCATCATTTCCGGTCCCGGCACGGGCATTTTCAAGGTCGTCAAGAATCAGGAATTCGACGTCACCGACGCCGCCTTCCTCCCGGACGGCGACCTGCTGCTCCTGGAGAGGCGTTTTTCGCTTCTGGGCGGGATCGGCATGCGCATCCGCCGTATTTCCGGCGATACGATCCGCGCCGGCGCGGTGGTCGACGGTCCGGTGATCATGCAGGCAAGCGGTTTGAACCGGATCGACAATATGGAAGGCCTCGACGTTATCGCGATGCCCGACGGCAGCCTGCACCTGATCATCATCTCGGACGATAATGATTCGGTGCTGCAGCAGACGTTGATGCTGGAGTTCAGGCTGGCCGGCTGACTCGCGGGCCAGCGGCCCTTTCATCCTCAGTAGGCGCGACCATCGCCCGGATCATCTTCAGCCCCTCAAGATTGAGGCGCGCTGCCTCTTCCGGCGAGAGATCGTCCCAGTTTTCCGCAAACCAGCGGTCAAGCGCGCGGGCGGCGGAAAGCACCATGTCGACGATCAGCGCGCGCGGCATGTCGGAGCGGACAGCGCCCAGCCCCTGCCCCTTTTCCACGAGCAGCTCCAGAGCACCCCTGATCCGCGCGAGCGGCGTTTCAAGCGCCTTTTCCGTCTGCGGGCCCTCATACATCGTCCGGCCAAGCGCCGCCATAACGGGATCGGCGACAAGAGCCCCGCTGAGGCGCTCGAACGCCGCGTAAATGCCATTCCAGAATGCATTGATGGTGGTGGCCCGGAGCGGCGCGGAAAAGTCCATCCGGCCGACCAGTTCGCCGAGCGCGCGTTCGATCACGGCGGAATAGAGATCGCCCTTGTCGTGAACATAGTAATAGGCCTGCCCCTTGCTCATGGCGGCTGCGGTCAGGATGGCGTTCATCGACGCGCCGGCAAAGCCGGCCTCTGCGAAAGCCGCCTCGGCCGCGTCCAGCAGGCGCGCGCGGCGATCCGACGCCAGCGCTTCGAGCCTTGCGAGCGCCGTGTCGCCCTCCGCCATCGGCTTCCTCTTGTCTTCCGCAGCCATCAATCCGCCTTCATTGACATTTTAGACCAGTGGTCTAAAAACACATACACCAGATCGCGACGGATGTCCCGTCCGCCGCAAAACAGGAGATGCACAATGCGCTGGCGCGGTGTCAATCATGTTGAATTCTCGGTTCTCGACTACGAGAACTCGGTGGCGTTCTACGACCGGATGTTCGGCTGGCTGGGCTACAAGAGCTTCTGGACCATGGATATCGGCTACCACTCGACCTATTACATGGCGCGGTTCCCGTTCCCCCACAGCTATATCGGCATCCAGCCTGCGAAAACCGGCGGCAAGCTCGACCACGAGGCGCGCGCCACCGGGATTCATCACATTGCGCTGTGGGCGAAGAACCGGAAGGAGGTCGACCGCTTCCATCGGGAGTTCCTCGTTCCAAACAGCGTTCCCGTAACGGAGATGCCGGCGGAATATCCGGTCTATGCGCCCGGCTATTACGGCGTGTTTTTCGACGATCCCATCAACGGCATCCACTGGGAGCTGGCGCATATCCCGAAAATCGCCTCGCCCATGGCCTACCGGCGCTCGGCTGAGGCGTGGAAACAGGCGGAAGCCGAGCATTCCGAATGGCAGGGCTCGCCCGCGAAGAAGGCCTTTCGCACGCTGCCGCGCGGATAGGCATTCAAAGCGCATCCTCGCGCACCCAGACGCTGACGCTGCCGCCATTGACCGGGAAAGCGGCATTACCGTTCTCATCCGCCGTCACCGTATCCTCACGATGACCGAGAAAATCGCGGAAGCTTGCCCCGGCATGCCCCTCGCCGAGTTCGACATGCTTGCTGGCTTCCTCGCCGTTGGTGAGCACCGTGACCGAGCCCGGCGCCTCATCGGTTCCATGGCGCACGATCGCCAGGCAGTTCGGGTCGTCGAACATGTCGGTCTGGCCGCCATTGGCGAATCGTTTGCGGGCGGAGAGCAACGCCGGCAGGCATTCGACCTTCGGCATCACGATATCATACTCCTTGCCATCACTGCCCTTGTCGCGATAGTCCGCGCCGTAGAGGTCGGCGTAAAAGACGCTCGGCACGCCCTGCTCGCGCATCAGGATCAGGGCATAGGCGAGCGGCTTGAACCACGGCTCGACGGCGGCCTCCAGCGATTGCAGCGGCTGGGTGTCGTGATTTTCCACCAGCGTGACGGCATGCTCGGGCTGCGCCGAAAGCAGCGATCCGTCGAAGATAGTGCGCATGTCGAAATCGCCGCCGCCCTTGGAGGCGTCGTGGAAACGGTGGTGCAGGCCGACATCGAAGAGCAGGAGCTGGCGGTCGACAAGTTCCAGATAGTTCTCCAGCGCGCCGATATCCGGATGCCAGTATTCGGCGACCACGAACAGGTCTTCCTTCACGCTTTCGCGCATATGGCCGATCCAGTCGCGGAAGAACCATGCGGGGATGTGTTTGGCGGCATCGAGCCGGAAGCCGGCGACAGGCACCTGCTCGGAAAACCATCGGCCCCAGTATTTCAGCTCCTCATAGACCGCGCGGTTGCGGAATTCGATGTCCGAGCCGATCAGGTAGTCGTAATTCCCGAGCTCCTCATCGACCTCGCCGCTCCATTCGCCCTCGCCATATTCATTGACGAGCCGGAAGACGCCGGTGTCGGTCGGGTCCTCGATATAATCGACGCCGGTAAAGCACTTCTGGCTCCAGACGAACTCGGAATGCCTGCCCTGCCGTCCCGGAAAGGTGAAGCGGGTATAGGCATGGGTCTCGAAGGCCTCATCCTCGATCTCGTTGCGATCATCGGGGTTCGCGCGGCGCACCTTGACCGCCTCGCGCTCGTCGCCGCCCATCTTGTGATTGAACACGACGTCGTGGATCGCCCCGATCCCGTGTTCCGCCAGCGTCTTGCAGGCGGCCTCCAGCGCATCGCGGTCGCCGTATTTTGTGGGGACGGTGCCTTTCTGATCGAACTCGCCGAGATCGAACAGGTCATAGGTGTCATAGCCCACCGAATAGCCGCCGGCGGCACCCTTGTAGGCCGGCGGCAGCCAGACGTCGGTGACGCCGATCTCTGCGAGATTCTCGGCCTTCTCGGCAACCTCGCCCCAGAGCCTGCCGCCGTCGGGATAATACCAATGGAAAAACTGAAGAAGAACGCGTCCGGCCACATTGCCCTCGCTGGATTGGATGGATAGCGCTTAGAAACGGTTCGCGCCGGGTAAAGTTCCGCGCCCTTTGAGCGAGGTTGCATTCTGGCGCTCCGGCCGATGACATGCAAACTTTGCTTGACCGCAGCCGCCGCCCGCCGCGATAAGGTGCCTGCAATATGTCAGGCATGCACGAGGAGTTCCGATGCCAGAAACCGTCATCCGCGCCACCTTCGATCCGGCCTCGCTCCGCCCGCGCATCCTCCATATCGGCTTCGGCGCCTTCGCCCGCGCCCATCTGATGGTCTATCTGCAGGAAGGGCTGAACGCCGCCGGCGGCGACTGGGGCGTGGTGGCCTGCCGGCTGCACTCCGGCGTGGAAGAGCTTTCCGCGCTCGACAAGGCCGGGCGTCGCTATCTGGTGGCAGAGATCGACGGCAACGGCGTGACCGCGCGCGAGATCGCCGTGGTCGTCGGCACCTGCCATCCGGGCCGCGACGGCATCGATTCGCTGCTCGACCTGATCGCCTCCGAGCCGCTCTCGGTCATCAGCCTGACGATCACGGAGAAGGGCTATTGCTGCCGCAACGGCCAACTCGATCTCGACCACAAGGGCATCCGCGCCGATCTGGAAAACCCGGAAAATCCCAAAACCGCGATCGGCGTGATTGTCGCCGGGCTCGCGCGCCGCCGCGCGGCCGGGCTTTCCGGCCTCACCGTGCTGTCCTGCGACAACCAGCCCGACAATGGCCGGCTGGTGCGTACGGCTGTGCTCGCCTTCGCCCATCAGCGCGACGGGCGGCTTGCCGACTGGATCGACGCCCATGTCACCTTCCCCGGCACCATGGTCGACCGGGTGGTGCCGGCACTCGACGACGAAGGACGCGCGTTGCTGAAGAATATCAATGGCGGCAGGGCGGATGACAACGGCATCGTCTGCGAGCCCTTCCGCCAATGGGTGATCGAGGACGATTTCGCCGCCGGCCGCCCGCCCTATGCCGAGGGCGGCGCGATGCTGACCGACGACGTGCGACCGTTCGAGATGATGAAGCTCAGAATGCTGAACGGCGCGCATACCTTCCTGGCAATGCTCGGAAGTCTCGCCGGGCTGGAGACGGTCGATGCCTGCATGGCCGATCCGGTGTTCCGCAAGGCCGCTCGCAGCCTGATGCTCGACGAACAGCGCCCGACGCTGCCCGCAACCGAGGGCGTCGATATCGAGGCCTATGCCGACGACCTGATCGCCCGATTCGCCAACCCGAAGCTGAAACACCGCACCGGACAGATCGCCTGGGATACCAGCCAGAAACTGCCGCAGCGCTTGCTGCATTCGGTCGAGGAGAATATCGAGGCCGGCAGACCCTTTCCGCTGCTGGCGCTCGCCGTGGCCGGCTGGATGCGATTCGTAAAGCTGACGGCGGAGAGCGGCGGCACGCTGACCGACCCGCTTGCCGACCAGTTGCTGGCTATGGCGCGGGACCGCGAGGGCGAGGCGCTGGTCGACGGCCTCATCGCCATCGACACAGTCTTCGACGCGGATCTGGCGGCGCATCCCGCCTTCCGCGCCGCGATCCTCAAAGCCTATGACAGCATTGTCGAAAACGGACCGCGCGAGGCGGTAGCCATAGCTAGCCGTTGACGGTGCGCATCGGCCTGAGCCAGGAAATCAGCGCCGCATAGGGCAGGAGCATGATCAGGCTGAAGGCGAGCTTGACCGACAGATCGCCGAGCGCCCAGGAGATCCAGCGCGGCGCTTCGAGCGCGAACACGCCGAGAAGCGGCGCCGTGCCGAGCGCGAACTCGTCGTTGGGACCGATGAAGGCGAAGATGGCGGCGAAGCTGATCGAGAAGAACAGAACCGTGTCGAGCACGGAGCCGAGAAGCGAGCCGGCCAAGGGCGCCTTCCACCATGTCTGCCGGCGCAGGCGGTTGAAAACCGAGATATCCAGAAGCTGACCGACCAGAAACGCCGTGCCCGAGGCGATCGCGATTCGCGGCACGGAGGCGTAGAAGGAAAACGCGACGCCGACCACGAAACCGGCGATCACCACCTTGCGGGCGGCCGACGGGCCGAACTGTCGGTTGGTGAGGTCGTTGACCAGGAAGGCGAGCGGATAGGTGAACGCGCCCCAGGTCAGCAGATCGGCGAGCGATATGCCATACAGCGTTCCGGAAACCGGATACTGGACGAGAATGTTGGAAAGAAGCACGACGCCTGCCATCAGCAGGCTGTAGATAAGAACGGATTGCGTCTGTCGCATTTTTTTACCCTGGGTGATGCCACCAGCTGGAGAACGAATAAAGAGAGCCTTACCGGCTGGCGGCAAGGCTCTCCAGTTCAGTCAGAATGCCTGAAATCAGGCGGCGGCCTGTTCGGCCGTCTTCTTGATGATTTCCTTGCGCAGAAGGCGGGCGCGCGGCGAAAGATCGCGCTCGCCGGACTTCAGCAGGAATGCGTCGAGACCGCCGCGATGCTCAACGGAGCGGAGCGCCGCCGCCGAAACGCGCAGGCGATAGCTCATGCCGGTTGCTTCCGACATCAGGGTTACCCGGCAAAGATTGGGAAGAAACTTGCGACGGGTCTTGTTGTTGGCATGGCTTACATTGTTGCCGGACATCACGCCCTTGCCAGTCAATTCACACATGCGGGACATGGTTTCACCTACTTGTTCTTCGTTGGCCAAGGCTTTCAACGGGACAGCCATGCCCCGCGATCCAATTGGCGGCTCATTGGAAAGTTGCGGTTCTATAATCTTGCCTTCGCCAAAGGTCAAGGCGATTTGGAGGTTTTTCGCGGCGGACAAAAAATTAACGACTGTTTTTTTGACGCCAGCTACGACATAAACGGGGGGTGATCGAACTTCAATGGACGGGTGCGGGATATGGCAGCTAAACTTCTTCAATCGCTCGGACTCGCTGTGGCGCTTCTTGCCGCGCCCGCCGCGCACGCCGAGGATATCAAGCAGCAGACCGTCTACACGCTGTCGTTTTCCGGCATCAAGATCGCCGACGCCGTGTTCAACACCACGGTTTCCGACGGCAAGTACAATATCAATGCCGATATCGAGGCGGCGGGGATAGGCAATCTGTTCACCTCGATCGCCGTCAAGGTCGATGCCGACGGATTGTGGAAGAACGGCAAACCGGAAACGCGGGAATTCCAGCTCATCTACCGCGATGGCGACTACGCCCGCGATTATGCCGCCACCTTTTCCAACAAGCGGGTGACGAAATCCACCATCGAGCCCGATCCGGGCCCGCGCGCAGACAACTGGGTCGAGGTGAAGCCGAAACATCTGCGCAATGTGATCGACCCGGTTACCGCGCTGCTGCTGCCGCCTTCCAAGAACCCGTGCGCAACCACGATCTCGATCTTCGACGGCGAAACCCGGCTCGAGCTTGAGATGGCCTCGGCGGGAAATCGGCCGTTTTCCACCAAGGGCTTTTCCGGCCGCGCGATCGGCTGTGCCGTCCGGTTCAAGCCGGTAGCCGGCTATGAGCGCAAGGATGAGGACATCGAATATCTCGCCAATTCCCGCGAACTGGTCGTCTGGTTTGCCTATAACGAGGAACTGAATGTGTTCGCACCGGTCATGGCCCATATCCCGCTCAAGATTGGGCGACTGACGATCTACGCCTCCAAATTCGGCCTGCCCCGCTAGCATCATGAGCATGCGTGCAACTCTGATCGGCTTTTCAGCCGTGCTGATGTGGGCGTTGCTGGCGCTGTTTACCGCCGCCTCCGGCAATGTGCCGCCGTTTCAGCTTTCGGCGATCGCCTTTGCCATCGCCAGCCTGCCGGGGATCGCGGTGCTGATCGCGCGGCCAGAGCGCCTGCAGCGGCTGCGGCAGCCGCCAAAGGTCTGGATCGTCGGCATTGCCGGCCTGTTCGGCTATCACTTCCTCTATTTCACCGCGCTCAGAAACGCGCCGGCGGTCGATGCCGGGCTGATTGCCTATCTGTGGCCGCTTTTGATCGTGGTCGGCTCGGCGCTGCTGCCGGGCGAGCGGCTGAGAGCCCACCACATCATCGGCGCGCTTGCGGGCTTTGCCGGCACGGCGATCCTGGTCACCCGCGGCGGCGGGCTGGCCTTCAGCGGGGAATACGCGCTCGGTTATTTCGCCGCCTTCCTCTGCGCCTTCACCTGGTCGGGTTATTCGCTGGCCTCGCGTTCCTTCTCCAAGGTCTCGACCGATGTCGTCACCGGCTTCTGCCTGGCAACCGCCCTGCTCTCGCTGCTCTGCCATATCGGGCTCGAGACCACGGTCTGGCCCGAAAATTTCGGCCAGTGGCTGGCGGTGGCGGGTCTCGGCCTGCTGCCGGTCGGCCTCGCCTTCTACGCCTGGGACTATGGCGTCAAGCACGGCAATATCCAGGTGCTGGGGGCGGCAAGCTATGCCGCGCCGCTGCTGTCGACCATCATCCTGATCATCGCTCGATTCGGCGAACCCGGCTGGCGGGTGATCGTGGCATGCCTGCTGATCACCGGCGGCGCGGTGACCGCCGCCCGCGACATGATCAGAGGAAAGAATTCCTAAGCGGGAGCTGTGAACGAGGGCTGGGAACCACCCTCCGACCCTTTATTTGACGCCCGGCTGTCATGCGGGACTTTACCGCATAGCCCCCAAACCTTCTCGCCCCGGAGGGGAGAGATGTCGCGAAAGCGACAGTGAGGGGGGGAGACTATCACCACGAACGCCCTCACGATCTGATCCGCTGCGCCACCCTCACTGCCCCTTTCGGGGCATCTCTCCCGCCAGCGGGAGAGAGTATTGGGAGCAAGCCTCACGGCCGTATACAAATACTACACCAGCGCGACCGCTCACC
>NZ_JAINWJ010000058.1 GCF_021021415.1 Martelella mediterranea
CGGCCGTATACAAATACTACACCAGCGCGACCGCTCACCTCACCTTCCGGGCGCCCAACCCGGTTCGGCGAGTTCGAAATCCTCGAAGGTGAAGCCCGGCGCGACGGTGCAGCCGACCAGCGTGAAATCACCCGTAGTTTCGGCCGCCTGCCAAGAGCCGGCGGAGATCACCCCCTGGGGGCGCTCGCCATTCGCGATGTCCGGGCCGAGTATCTGGGTTTCCACCACCTTGCCGTCGGCCGAGCGCATCAGCTTCAGGGGTGCCCCGGCGTAATAGTGCCAGACCTCGACGGCTGTATGCAGGCGATGCCAGTGCGACCGCTCGCCCGCCTTCAAGAGGAAATAGATCAGCGTCGAGGCTCCGCGCCCGCCGCCGGCCGAATCACGAAATGTCTCGGCGAACCATCCGCCCTCGGGATGGGGTTGGAGCCCCAGCGCTTCGATGATCGCGTCGGCGGTCAT
The DNA here is from genome assembly GCF_021021415.1 of Martelella mediterranea. Taxonomy (GTDB): domain Bacteria; phylum Pseudomonadota; class Alphaproteobacteria; order Rhizobiales; family Rhizobiaceae; genus Martelella; species Martelella mediterranea_C. The sequence continues at coordinate 463 of NZ_JAINWJ010000058.1, forward strand.
CAGAAATTGTCCTTGCGCTTGCGGATTTCGGCCAGAACCTCGGCGTCGCTCGCCGCTTCCATGCCGAGCGTCTTGCGGATCGCCGGATCGGCCACCCTGAGGAACGGGTTGGTCTTCTTCTCCAGCCCGATCGTGGTCGGAATGGTAAAGCCGCCCGCTTCCCTCAGCTCCGCCACCGCTTCCGCCCGCTCCTTCAGCACCGCATTGTCGGGATCGATGGTAAGCGCGAATTTGGCATTGGCGAGCGTATATTCATGGCCGAAATAAACCTCGGTCTCGTCCGGCAGCGCCATCAGCTTTTGCAGCGACGGCCACATATCGGAGGCCGGGCGCTCGAACAGCCGGCCGCAGCCCATGGCGAACAGCGTGTCGGCGGCAAACAGCAGGCCGTCCTCGACGAAGTGATAGCAGATATGGCCGGCGGTATGGCCGGGGGTTTCGATCACCTCCACCTTGTGGCCGGCAAATTCGAGTTCGTCGCCCTCGAACACGGCGAGATCGAGACCCGGTATCACCACCGCCTCCTCGATCGGCCCGACGATGCGGCAATCATATTTCTCCTTGAGCATGAGATTGCCGTCGACATGGTCCTTGTGATGGTGGGTGGTGAAGATGTCGGTGATCGTCCAGCCGCGCTGTTCGGCCTCAGCCATCACCTTTTCGCCATCGGGCGCGTCGATGCTGACGGTCTTGCCGCTTTCCGGCTCGTGCACCAGGACGCCGTAATTGTCGGAACGGCACATGAAGACGGCAATTTCCAGTGAACGCATATCAGGCCTCGCAATTGCTTACTCAATGGAGTTCAATGTAGTACGGTGGACATTGAAGTCCAACCATCAGCCGGGTCAATCTCAGCTCATGAATGCCGATATCGTAGACCTGCGCGCGTTTTATCACACCGAACTCGGAAGGCTCGCCGCCCATTCGATCACGATGGCGCTGACGCCGATCTGGCAGGCGCTGCCGGAGGAAAGGCTGGCAGGCCTCGGCTACTGCCTGCCCTATCTCGACCGCTTCGCCGGTGAAGCCGAAAGAACCATGGCGCTGATGCCGGCCTCGCAGGGCGCGATCAACTGGCCGCCGCTCGGACCGTCGGCAACCGTGCTCGTCCACGAAGAGGAACTGCCCCTGCCCGACGCCTCGATCGACCGCGTCCTGCTGGTGCATGCGCTGGAATTCGCCGAGGCCCCGCGCGAGACCATGCGCGAATTATGGCGGGTGCTGGCGCCCGGCGGAAGGGTCGTCATCGTCGCCCCCAACCGGCGCGGCGTGTGGGCGCGTCTCGAACATACGCCCTTCGGCAATGGCCGGCCCTATTCCAAGGGCCAGATCATCGAATTGCTGCGGGAGACCAATTTCACGCCCGCGGCCTTTGCCGAGGCGCTGTTCTTTCCGCCGTCGAAAAGCCGCGCGGTGCTGAAGCTCCGCTCCAGTTTCGAGCGGTCGGGCCGCACCTTCTGGCCCGCCTTTGCCGGCGTCAACATCATCGAGGCGCAGAAGCGGCTCTATCAGGGCCTTCCGGTCGCCGCCCGCGCCGCGCGCAAGGTTCTGGTGCCGGCGCTCGCCCCGCAGGGCGTGCCGACCACCCGCGCGCGACATCGCGGCTGACACTCGACAAAGACCCCAATCGCAATTATTGCTGCTGACGCTAAAAACCGGCCGGAAAAGGCCGACAATTTTTCGAGGTTTCCGATGACCGAACAGATGATCAAGCCAACGCCGCGCCCCGGCATCATGGACATTGCCGCCTATGTGCCCGGCAAGTCCCACGGCGAAGGCGCGGGCAAGGTTCACAAGCTGTCATCGAACGAGACCCCGCTCGGGCCGAGCCCGAAGGCGATCGCCGCCATGCAGTCCGTCGGCGAACACCTGGCGCTCTATCCCGACGGCCAGTCGAGCGCGCTGCGCGAGGCGATTGCCGCCAAATACGGGCTCAACACCGGCAATATCATCTGCGGCAATGGTTCCGACGAGTTGCTCGGCCTGATCGCCCATGTCTATCTTGGCGAGGGCGACGAGGCGATCATCACCGAGCACGGCTTCCTGGTCTACAAGATCCAGATTCTCGCAAACGGCGCCACGCCCGTCACCGTGAAGGAAAAGGATGCGCGGGTCGATGTCGACGCGATCCTTGCTGCCGTGACCGACCGGACCCGCGTGGTGTTCATCGCCAACCCGGCAAACCCGACCGGCACCTATGTGCCGTTCTCCGAAATCCGGCGGCTCCATGCCGGCTTGCCGAAAAACGTCGTGCTGGTGCTCGACGCCGCCTATGCCGAATATGTCCGCCGCAATGATTACGAGGCCGGGCTGGAACTGGTCGCCGACAACGCCAATGTGGTGATGACCCGGACGTTTTCGAAAATCTACGGGCTTGCCGCGCTGCGCGTCGGCTGGCTTTACGGCCCGACCGATATCATCGCGGCGCTGGAGCGCGTGCGCGGCCCCTTCAACCTCAACGCACCGGCCATCGCGGCGGCGACGGAAGCGATCAAGGACGACGCCTTCACCCGGGCGGCGGTCGATTACAATCTGAAATGGATCGAGCGGTTGACGGCCGAACTCACAGCCCTCGGCCTTTCGGTTACGCCTTCGGTCGCCAATTTCGTGCTGATCCACTTCCCGGATGAGGATGGCAAGCGCGCGGCGGACGCCGACCGCTATCTGAGCGCGCGCGGCTATATCCTGCGGGCCGTCGCCGGCTACGGCTTTCCGAATGCGCTGCGCATGAGCGTCGGCACCGAAGAGGCCAATCTGGGCGTCATAGAAGCGCTGAAGACTTTCCTGGCCGCCGCGCCGGAAACGGAAAAGGCATGACCGCATTCGAACGCATAGCGCTGATCGGCATCGGCCTGATCGGCTCCTCGCTTGCCCGTGATATCCGCGCCAAGGGGCTTGCCCGCGAGATCATCGTCTCGACCCGCTCGCCGGAGACGCTGCGGCGGGCGGAGGAACTGGGGCTCGGCGACCGCTATACTGCTTCCGCCGAAGACGCGGTGCGCGGCGCGGATCTGGTGATCGTCTCGGTGCCCGTCGGCGCGTCCGGCGTGGTGGCCGAGCGTATCGCCCCCAATCTGAAGCCCGGCGCGATCCTGACCGATGTCGGCTCCACCAAGGCCTCCGTCATCGCCCAGATGTCGCCCTTCGTACCGGAGAATGTGCACTTCATCCCCGGTCACCCGATCGCCGGCACGGAGAAATCCGGACCGGATGCCGGCTTTGCCGGCCTGTTCAAGGGCCGCTGGTGCATCCTGACGCCGGCCGAAGACGCTGACCTCGCCGCTGTCGACAAGCTCACCCGATTCTGGCAGGCGCTCGGCTCGCGTGTCGACACCATGGCCGCCGACCATCACGACAAGGTTCTGGCGATCGTCTCGCACCTGCCGCATATCATCGCCTACAATATCGTCGGCACCGCGGACGATCTGGAAACAGTGACCGAATCGGAAGTGATCCAGTATTCCGCCTCCGGCTTCCGCGACTTCACCCGCCTTGCGGCCTCCGACCCCACCATGTGGCGCGACGTCTGCCTGCACAACCGCGACGCCATTCTGGAAATGCTGGCGCGGTTTTCGGAGGACCTTGCCTATCTTCAGCGCGCGATCCGCTGGGGCGAGGGCGACAAGCTGTTCGAACTCTTCAGCCGCACCCGCGAGATCCGCCGTTCGATCATCGAGGCCGGACAGGATGTCGAGGCCGCCGACTTCGGCCGCCACGCGCTCGACGACAAGGACTGATTAGAGCAATTCCAGGTGAAATGGACACCGGTTCACCTTCCGGAATTGCGTAAAAACAAAGAGATAGAGCGTTTCCGTGAAATGCGGAAAGGCTCTAGAGCGGCGGTATCTTGCCGAGCGGGATGAAGCCGAGCACGGCCCTGCCATGTTCGACGCGCACATCGAGCGTCACGGTGCGCTGGCCGCCGGTGAAGTTCTTGACCAGGCCGGTGACGGAATTGATGACGCCGGCAGCGCCCGGGAAGCTGAGCGCGGCAAGCTGGGCGACGCCGTCTATGCCGGTCAGCTCGAAGCTGAAGCGGCCATCGAGATAACCGTCCCTGTCGAAGGCAAAGCGGCCCGAGACCGCCATCGTCGACTGGCTTTCGCCGATCGCGAGCGCCGCCTGGTTGACGATGCCGCTCTTGCCGCGCAGCATTTGCGGATGGAAGTCGGTTTCGAGCAGCGCGCCGCCGTCATCGACGGTCGCCAGAAAGTTGAGCGAAACGGCGGGCAAGGCGTCGGCATTGTTCTGCGGGCGCAGAACCGCCTCGTTCAGGTTCAGCGCGACATCGAGATCGCCGTTGTCATTGCGCACCAGCCCCTGCCCCTGTTCCGCCGTCAGCGTTCCCTGCCGGCCCTGGGGATCGGCGAAACGGGCGGTCACGGCCTCGAAATCGAAAGAGACGAGGCGCGGCGCGCCGCCCCTGTAGATCAGCTTGCCGCCGAAATCCTGCCACTCCGCGCGCAACAGCATGCCGGCGTCGTTTTGCAGCGTGGCGGGGCCGGTGAGCGTCGCCAGAACCGACCACGGCGAATAGACCGGCGCCTCAGCCATAAGTTGTGGCGCGTCGAACACCGAGTCCGACGTTCGGTCGCGCACATGCAGGTCGTCACAGAAAAAACCGAATTTGACGGGAAAGCCGTTATAGCCGATGTCCTCGCAGTTCACGACGACGTTTTGCTGACCCTGGCCCTGCAGCAGCGTGAAAATCCGGGCCTTCACGGTGCGGGCGACATAGAACCAGCCGAGGGCATAGGCGACGATCACGGCAATCAGAACGATCAGCGTCCATTTCAGAAACTTGCGCGTTCGGGTTGATCTCGCCATCATGGGCCTCATTGTAATTTCGGAACTCAACGGTATCAGGCAATAGCATATGGACGAATTCTGGGTATTTGGCTACGGCTCGCTGATGTGGAATCCGGGTTTTGCGACCCATCGACGCATGCCCGCCCGACTTGCCGGCTATCACCGCAGCCTCTGCGTCTACTCCCATGTCCACCGCGGCACCGCGCACAAGCCCGGCCTGGTGCTGGGCCTCGACCGCGGCGGCTTCTGCGAGGGCGTGGCGCTCGCCGCCAGGGTCAAGGACGAAGAGGAAATCCTCGCCTATCTGCGCGGCCGCGAACTCGTCACCCGCGTCTATCGCGAACTGGTGCTGCCCGTTCGCCTGTCATCGGGCGAGAACGTGCCCGCCATCACCTATGTCGTCGATCATGCGCATGAGCAATATGCCGGCAAGCTCGATCTTGACCACGCTGCCGAACTGGTGCGGGGCGGCCACGGCCAGTCGGGCCCCAATCGCGACTATCTCCTCAACACCGTCGACCATCTGCGCGAGATGAAGATCAATGACGCCGCGCTGGAGACGATCGCAGGCCTCCTGAAAAATGAGCAGCCGCGCCCGGTCCGCAAGGACGCATTCTAGAGCCCCTCGGCGGCCAGCAACTCGGCAACGCGCTTGCGGGTCACCTCCGGCAGGTCGAGATGCGGATTGGCGTCGACGGTTTCGATCAGAAGACGGTCGCTTTCGCGCTCCATGGTCCCGACGAGTTCGTCGAAAAACTGCCGGGGTTCCTTTCCGGGCGCAATCGCCGGCAGGATGCGGACCTTGAAATGCCCGCTTTGGCGGCGGAAGCTGCCGCGCGGCCAGAACAGGCCGGGATGCATGACCACCGGAATGACCGGCACGCCGAGATCGCGGTAGAGCCGCTGAATGCCGCGCTTGTAGTCGGGTGCTGCCCCCGGCGGACGGCGGGTCCCCTCCGGAAAGATCACGAGCTGGCGCCCGGTCTCGACCTCTGCCTTGGTGCGCGCGATCGCATCTGCCATGGCGCGGCCGGTCTGCGCGCGGTCGACGGCGATCTGGCGCTGTTTCTTGAGATACCAGCCGAACAGCGGCATCTGGATCAGTTCACGCTTGAGCATGAACACCGAATCCGGGATCCAAGGCAAAAGCATGATCGTGTCCCATGCGGACTGATGCTTGGGCGCGATGATGCACGGCCCGTCCGGCAGGTTGTCGAGCCCCTCGATGGTGAAGGTCGCGCCGGCCCAGAGCCGCATCTGCGCGTTCACGAACCGGCCCCAGCCCTGCACCACCACCCGATAGGCGTTCTTGCGCGAGGCCAGGAAATAATAGGGCGACTGCACGATCATCAGCACCGCGGTGCCGAGATAGAAAGCGATGTTGAACGCGGCGGAGCGGATCATCCCCATCAGTTCCCCTCCCCGGCCGGCGCAAGCGCCGAAAGCCCGGTCTCCGCGCGCAGATGAGCGCCGATGAATTTCATATATTCGGAGCCGAGAATCTTCAGATAGCGAATACTCTGCCGCCACGACGCATCCTGGTCGCTGAACGGCACCGGATAGCCGACGAACACGGTATCCGGATCGATATGCCTGAGTTCGAACAACCCGCGCGGCAGGTGGTAGGCGCTGGTGACGACGAGGATGCGGCTATAGTCGTGCTCCTCGATCCATTTGCGGGTTTCCACGGCATTGCCGTAGGTGTCCAGCGCCTCGTAACCGACATCGACGCAGCATTCGAAAAGCTGGCTGTCGCCGCCGATCACATTGAGGATGCTCTCGGGCGTGGTCGAGGGATTGACGCCGGAGATCAGCAGCCGCTCGCCCGCGCCGGCCTCCAGCAGCGCGAAGGCCTCCTCGATCCGGCGCGAGCCGCCGGTGAGCACCACGATCGCATCGGTCTCGTAGATCTGCGGCGGCCTTGCGGTCAGCGCATTGTAGCAGAACGCCACAAAACCGCCGCCGAACACCAGCACGATCGCCAGCAGAAGGAAGCCGACAAGGCGCGCGAGACGGCCGGCGGCAGAACGCCGCCGCGTCCCGTGTTCGCTGCCGCCTTTTTTATGCGGCTTGCGCACCCTTTCCGCCATGCCCGATCCATTTCCAGTTCTGCGCCCGGTTCGCGGGGTCGTTATCTCGATGCTTGTGAAACCGTCCGAATCAGACGGCTGACCCGCCAACCTATACAACACAGGAAATAGAGTTGAAATTCAGGCGGCGGATCGGCGGCAGGATTCTGAAAATCAGACCGTATCGGTCCGCTCCGGGTCGGAGCGCACAATGTCGATCTCGCGAATGGTGCGGATCACCGTCAGCCGCGTGGTCAGCGCCGTCAGACCGGCGATCGCGACGATGGTGAGCAGAATACCAAAATAGGCGCCCCAGCCGATCGAGATCGTGCCGAACAGCGCCGTGGTCTGGTCGGCGCCGGGTGTCGCCAGATAACGCCGCTGCCAGACCCGCGCCAGCACGAAGAACAGGCAGGCCAGCGCGCCGCCGAGGAACGCGCCCTTGAGCGCGACATTGAGGAAATGGCGCTGGAACTGACGGGCGACGAACGAGGCCTCCGCGCCGACGAAATGCAAAACCTCGACGATATCGCGGCTGCCGGCAAGCGCGCCGCGCGTTGCAAACACCACCGTCAGCACCATCGCCGAAAACACCAGCGCCATGATCGAGACGCCGATGGTCGTCGTGGCATCCGCCATAGCCGACAACCGGCTCACCCAGGCGCGATGATCGTCGAGCGATGCGCCGGGCACCGCCTTTTGCAGCGCCGCGGCCATGGCGGCGAAATCGGGCGGATTGTTTTCGTCGATGGTAACGATCACCAGCCGCGGCACCGGCAACGTATCGAAATCGAGACCGGTGCCAAGCCACGGCTCCAGCAGCCGCTCGGTTGCCGCCTCGTCGACCACCCGCCCGTCGAGCGTTCCGACGAATTGCAGCGCCACGTCGCGGGCGTTCAGCAGCGCCTGGTTCATGTCGCGGCCCTCGCCCGGCTTGATCTGGATCGTCACCTCGCGCGAGATGCCGCCCTGCCAGCTTTCAGCGGTCGCGCGCACCATCGAGACCGCGCCGAGCGTGAGGCAGGCGAGAAACGCCATGATCGTCACCACGGCCATCAGCGCCCGCGTCTGGACATTGGAGGGCGGCACGATGGGGGTCGGCTTGCGCGGCGCCTGGCGCGCGGGACGGAAACGGGTCTTCCCGCCGAGCTTTGGGCCCGACTTGGTGCCAGGGGCCGGACGCTGGGTCCGTGTTTTTGGCGCGGCGTCTGCGGATGGAGCAGCACTCGGACGAGGCGGCTCGGCGCGCCGCGCGACCGGCGTTTCCTGGCCCTGCGGCACGGGGTTGGCCCGCGACCGGAATGCCGGCGGCGGCTTTGATGCCTTCTGCCGCGCCTGCGCCGCCTGTCGAGCCTCTTCGGCCCGCTGGGCTTCTATACGCTGGGCCTCTTGCCGGCGCGCCGCCGCGCGCTCCTTTTCGCGACGCTCCTCCAGTTCCTCCGCGCGGCGCTGCGCGAGCTGGCGCTGCTGCTCCGCCTGGCGTCGCGCGACCTCCTCCTGCTGCTGGCGGATCTCCTCCAGCCGCCGCGCCTCCAGCAGGCGCTCTTCCTCCGCGCGCTGTTCGGCAAGGCGTCGTTCGGCGCGTTCTCTTTCCTCGATGCGGGGATCGCGAAGCGAGCGGGGCGGCCTAGTCATGAATATCGAGCCTTCCTTCCGAAAGGATCATCCGGCGCGCATTATAGCGGTCCATCAGCGCGATATCATGGGTTGCTATGACGACGGCCGTGCCCAAGCGGTTGAGTTCCACCAGCAGGCTGAGGATACGGCGCGCCATCGGCGGATCGACATTGCCGGTGGGCTCGTCGGCGAGCAGCACTTCCGGCTGGTCGATCAGCGCGCGGGCGATCGCCACGCGCTGCTTCTCGCCGCCGGAAAGCACCGGCGGGCGGGCATGGAGCCGCTCGCCGAGCCCGACCCATTTCAGGAGTTCGATCACGTCATTGCGGTAGGAGACCTCGTCCTTGCCGCGCACCCTCAGCGGCAGGGCGACGTTTTCATAGGTGGTCATATGGTCGAGCAGGCGGAAATCCTGAAACACGATGCCGACCCGGCGGCGCAGCATCGGAAGCTCCTTGTGCGGAATGACGGCGACGTCACGGCCGAACAGGCGGATCAGGCCGCGCGTCGGCTGCAGCGCCATCAGCATCAGCCGGAGCAGCGTGGTCTTGCCGGCGCCGGAGGGGCCGGTCAGGAACTGGAAGGAGTTCCGGGGAATGTCGAAGGTCATGTCGCGCAAGACTTCCGGGCCCATTCCATAGCGCAGGCCAACATTTTCAAACTGAATCAGTGCCATGCCCTGATACTGTCCTCGTCTTTCCATCGCCTCCATTATCCGCGATTATGAATAACAGGTCGTGAACAGGCCGCAAGTTATGCGATTTTGGCGGATATCCACGGCGTTTTGGCCTCGAGGCGCGGTTGCGCCCGGCCTTGCGATTGCCCCGCCCGGCCAAACCCAGTAAAACCGGCCATCTTCAAACATATACGGCGTTTCCGGCCCTTACGGCTCGGCGCTGGAGGCAAGGGAGCGCGCCATGCATGTCGTCCGCGGCAAAAAGATCGAAGTTCTGTTCTCGCCCGAGGAAATTGCCGCGCGCAATGAGGAGCTCGCCCGCGAGATCGCCAGCGGCCCGTCGAAGGACCTTCTCGTGATCGCGATCCTGAAGGGCTCCTTCGTGTTCGCCGCCGACCTGATCCGCGCGCTGCACAAGGTCGGCCTCGCGCCGGAAGTGGAATTCATGACGCTGTCGAGCTATGGCACCGGCACCGTCGGAAAGTCGGTGCGGATGGTCAAGGATATCGACAGCGAGGTCGAGGGCCGCGACGTCCTGCTGATCGACGACATTCTCGAATCCGGCCGCACGCTGCGTTTCGCGCGCGAACTGATGCTGGAGCGCGGCGCGGCCAATGTTTCGGTCGCAGTTCTTCTCGACAAGCAGAACAAGCGCGAGGAAGCGCTCGACGCGGATTACGCCGGCTTCCACTGCCCCGACAAGTTCGTTGTCGGTTATGGCATGGACGTGGCCTATGCCTTCCGCGAGCTTCCTTTCGTCGGCGTGGTGACCGGGGATGCTTAATCAAGCATAAATGCAGTCCGAACAGCTTGTTAACTACATAAACCGCCACATTTCGATGTTTACCTCTCGCTAGGAAAGTTCTGGTCATCTCCATTGCAACAAAGCCTGGAACAACAGGCCTGCAAGACGGGTTTTGAAAGACAGAGAGAACTGGATAGCGCCATGGCGAGGATTCTGATTACCGAAGACGAGGCATCGCTGCGTATGTTCGTCGCCCGCGCGTTGCGGCTGGACGGCCACGAGACCGTGGAAGCCTGTGACGGCGCCGAAGGGCTCGAACTGCTCGGCGAAAGCCACTACGACCTTCTGCTATCCGATGTCCGCATGCCGATCATGGACGGGATCGCCTTGGCCCACGCCGCCGCGCACGACCATCCGCGCACCAAGATCCTGCTGATGACCGGTTTTGCCGAACAGCGCGAACGCGCCGACGACCTGATGGAAAAGATCGTCGACGTGGTCTCCAAACCCTTCGCGCTTCCCGACATCCGCAAGGCCGTCGCCCGCGCGCTGGCGGCATAGGGCCGGGCTAGAACGGTTGCAGTTTTGAAAAGGCCGCTGCCGGTGCCCTAACTGCTTGTAAAGCGATCCTTTTTACGGACGTCATCCTCGGCCTTGTGCCGAGGATCTAACCACGGTCCCGCACGAGCGGCGTTGGCGTTTCACAAATGACGGCATGAACTGAGTTTTCGTCCGAGACGCCTGTCGAGTTGACACGTGCTTGGATGCTCGGGACAGGCCCGAGCATGACGGGAGAGAGGGAGGAAGGCTTTGTCGGAAAACGGGGCCGCTGCCCGCCGAGGCAACGGCCTTTTGCTTGCCTCACTGCGCCGAATAGCCGCCATCCACCAGATGATAGCTGCCGGTGACGAAGGAGGCGTCTTCGGAGAGCAGGAAGGCCGTCAGGGCGGCGACCTCCTCGGACGTGCCGAGCCTGCCGATCGGATGGAGCGCGACCAGGCCTTCGATATCCTCCGGCTCAAGGTTCTCATCAAGCAGCGGCGTGCGGATGAAGCCGGGGCCGACGGCATTGATGCGGATGCCGCGCCTGGAATATTCCAGCGCCGCCGACTTGGTCATGCCTACCAGCGCATGTTTCGAGGCGACATAGGCCGGCGCGGTGGCAAAACCGTTGGTTCCCAGGATCGACGACATGTTGACGATCGAACCGCCGCCCGATGCCTCGATCGCGGCAAGCTCGTACTTCATGCAGTAGAATACCGAATGCAGGTCGACATCGAGCACCTTGTGCCAGGCGTCGATGTCGTAGTCGCCGATCGGCTCCGACGGACCGCCGATGCCGGCATTGTTGACCGCGCCGTAAAGCCCGCCATATGTCTTGACGGCGAAATCCACCATGGCTTCCACGGCCTTCGGGTCGCTCACGTCAACGGCGAAGGCGGCGGCCTTGCCGCCGGATTTCTCGACCTCAGCGGCGGTCTTGTTCGCATGGTCCTCGTTGAGATCGGCCACAATCACATTGGCGCCTTCGCGCGCCAGAAGCTGGACAGAGGCCTCGCCAATGCCGGAAGCGCCCCCGGTCACGATGATGGTTTTGTTTTCGAATCTCTTGGACATGACGATACTCCTTGATGCCGACGCTCCGATGCGGGCGTCATTGAATCAGGTAGCCATGAAGGACCGTCTTTTAAAGGCAAATGGACGCAAAAATCAGTTCTGCGACTGGGGTTCCAGAAGCCGCTCGAGATAGGGCGGTTCGGAGGGCAGCGGGGCCTGTTCGTTCAGCCGCTCGCGGATGGCGTCGAGGATCTCGCGAGCGCGCTGGACGGTGATCTCGTCGGGCACGTCGACATTGTCGCCGAAGTCGAGCCCGTCAGCGCCCTGGTTGCGGCCGAGCGGATCGCGACCGGCCTGATTGCCCCAGCCGGTCTGCCCGCCCGGGCCCTGACCTTGCTGGCCCTGGCCCTGCGCCATCATCGAATTCATCATCTGCTGCGCGCCCTGGCGGAGCGCCTCCAGCGCATTGCCCTGCCCCTCGACGGCCGCGGAGCCCTCGCCCTCCCCGAGCGCGCCGGCCGCCCCTTCCATGGCCTCGCCGGCCTGATCGAAGCCTTCCGCCGGCGGCATGCCGAGTTCGGAAAGCTTCTCTTGCATTTCCGATAGCTGTTCGGCGAGCCCCTGCTGCTGCTGCTGAAGCTGCCTCAGCGCTTCGCGGAGTTCCTCCGCCGTCATGTCGCGCGGCGCCTTTTCGCCATTCTCTCCCTGCTCGCCGGGCGAAGGCTGCGGATCGCCCCAGCGCTCGCGGTCGCGCAATTGCTGGTCGAGATCGAAGGTCTCGTTCATCAGCCGCTGCTGTTCCTGGATCAGTTCGCCGAGCTTGTCGATCTGCTGGCGCATCTCGGAATTCTGCTGGCCGCCCTGCTGCTGGGCGGTGGAAGACGGCGGCTGGAGATTGTTCATCATCCGCTGCAACTCCGAAAGCAACTGCTGGGCGGCATCGCGATTGCCGGAGCGGGCGAGGTTTTCAAGCTGGTTCAGGAGATTGTCGAGATCGCGCTGGCGCAGGGTCTGCTGGTCGCCCGGCATCTGCTCGGAGGGCTGCATGCGCTGGGCCATTTCCGACAGGAATTCCTGCATAGCCTCGCGCAGTTCCTGCATCAGCCGGGCGATCTCGGCGTCCGATGCGCCATTCTCCAGCGCCTCGCTCAGCGCGTCCTGCGCCTCGCGCAGCCGCCGCTCGGCATCAGACAATGCGCCGTCCTCGATGCCGGTTGCGATATCCCACATGTAATCGGCGGTATCGCGGTAGCTGTCTTCGTCGTGAGCAAGCGTCATTCTTGTCTGCGCCGACTTGATCAGCAGGAATTGCGTGAGGTCCGGGATCGTCTCTTCCGGTCTCAGCGTGATCGCCGCGCTATATTGCAACGCCTGCGGCATGCGGCGCGTGTCGAGCGCGAAGATCTGGCGCTGCTCGGCCACCGAACCGGCCAGCAGGTTGCGGAAGGCGCGCTCCGGCAGCACCATTTCAAGCGCGGGACTTCTGCCGACATGACCGGCCGCGTCCTCGGCGACCAGCGTGATCGTGACCGGCGTGCCGGACAGCGGATGTTCCGTCAGATTGCGGCTGGTGAAGGCGGAATGATCCTTCGACGAACGCGCCGGCATGTTGAGCGGAAATTGCGGCAGCGGATAGACCGGCTCGGCATGCGGATCGACATCGCCGGCCGGCGCGATCTCGGCGCGGGCGCGGGTGACCCCGTAATCATCGGTCACGGTGTAGTCGAGTTCCAACGCCCCGTTCGCCGCCGCTCTGGGCGTTCCCTTGAAGGCAATCACCGGGGCCTCGTCGGGATCGACGGCAATGTCCCAGCTCCGACCGGCCGCATCGAGCCGACCGCCGGAGGATAGCGAGAAACTGGCGCTGTTGGCGAGCGTCCCCTGTTCGGCCTCGGCGGGCGCTTGGGCCTCTTCGCTGCCATCGGGCGTGAAGGTGATCGGCTGGTCCGCGCCCTCCCCGGAAAGCCGAACGGTCAGCACCGAGCCCTCGGGAATGCCGGTGATCGCCTCCCCGCCATCGGCCTGAAGATAGACCGGGGCCTTGCGGGTATAGCCGGGCGGCGAGATCCAGGCATCGAATCTGAGCGCCACCTGCGTCTCCCCTTCGCGCGCGGGCGGCGCGAAGGCATCGGCAAGTCGGGCCGTGCCATCGGGACCGGCATAGAACCACGCGACGAACAGCAGCAGCACGGGAACCGCGCGCAGCGCGTAGGGATCGACGGAGGCAAGGTCCGGCTTCGGCAGGCCGCTATCGATAGCGCGAAGATGTTCGGCCATGCGGCGCTGATGGGCCTGCCAGAGCGCCATCGCCTCCGGCGTTTGCCGCGCCGGGCGATCGAGCCGCACCGAAATCGCCTGATGGGCAAGCGCGTTGTGCGCCTCCAGCCGCCGCTCTGCGTCATGGGCCGAGGGGATGCGCAGATGGCGCAGCGGCCAGAGGCTGACCGCGAAACCGAGGATGAAGAAGAACAGCAGCGCGGCCCGGACCGCGAACGACAGCAGCAGGAACACGCCGAGCCATGACAGCGCGACGTAAAGCGCCGCCACCGCGAGCGGCCACAGCAGAAGGGGCACAAGCCGTTCAACGAAGAGATTGAAACGCGTGAGCGCGCGCTTGCGGCGGATGCGGCGCGTCAGCGCATCATCGACTGCATCATTGCGTTTGCCCGCAGTGTGTTTCTGCCCGGTCATGAGCCCCTGTGGTCGCGCGGCGTGATGGCTTCAGAATAGCACGCTTTGTGTCGATAGCGAGGTGAGGCCGGCAAATTCCCGGTTCACATTACCGCGACCGGCCTAAAGCCAATCCGGCAGCGAATCGAGGCCGATCAGCTCCTCATAGCTGCCGCGCGGGCGCACCACGTGGAAGCGGTCGCCATCCACCAGCACTTCCGGCACCAGAAGGCGGGTATTGTAGGTGCCGGCCTGAACCGCGCCATAGGCGCCCGCCGTCATCACCGCGAACAGGTCGCCGGACGCGGGACGCGGCATTTCGCGCGACAGCGCCAGATAGTCGCCGGTCTCGCAGACCGGGCCGACGACATCGGCGGTCATCCGCTCCGCCCCGGGCTTTAGCGCGACCGGGCGGATATCGTGCCATGCGTCGTAGAGCGTCGGGCGGATCAGATCGTTCATCGCGCCGTCGACGATGACGAAGCTCTTGGCCTCGGCATCCTTCACATAGATCACCTCGGTGACGAAGATTCCGGCATTGCCGGCGATCATCCGCCCCGGCTCGGCCACGATCCGGCAGTCGAGACCCGAAAGCTCCTCGCGGATGACGCTCGCATAGGCGAGCGGCTCCGGCGGCGGATTGTTGTCGAACTGATAGGGAATGCCGAGCCCGCCGCCGACATCCACATGGTCGATGTCGTGACCTGCGGCGCGCAGCTCCGTCACCAGCTCGCGCATCAGCCGGAAGGCATCGCGGAACGGCGATAGCTCGGTGATCTGGCTGCCGATATGCATGTCGATGCCGGTGACGCGGATGCCAGGGAGGCCTGCCGCATGGGCATAGACGTCATGGGCGCGCGAAAACGCGATGCCGAACTTGTTTTCCTTCTTGCCGGTGGAGATCTTCGCATGGGTCTTCGCATCCACATCCGGATTGATGCGGAAGGAGACCGGGGCGACGACGTCCTTCGCCACGGCGCGCGCGTTCAGCACCTCCAGCTCGGGTTCGGATTCGACATTGAAGCAGTAGATGCCGGCATCGAGCGCGAAGTCGATCTCGCGCACCGTTTTGCCAACGCCGGAAAACACGATCTTTTCGGCCGGAACGCCGGCGGCAAGCGCGCGGCGCAATTCGCCCTCCGACACCACGTCCATGCCCGCACCAAGCTTGGCGAGCGTCTTCAGCACCGCCTGGTTGGAATTGGCCTTGACCGCGTAGCAGACCAGCGCGTCGGTTCCCGCGAAGGCTTCGGCGAAGACCTTGTAATGGCGGGTGAAGGTGGCGGTGGAATAGCAATAGAACGGCGTGCCGACGGCCGCCGCGATCGCCGGTATGGAAACGCCCTCGGCATGGAGAACGCCGTCGCGATATTCGAAATGGTTCACGTCTGGCCTGCGTCAGTTAAGCAGTGGATCGAGGAGGAAGGGCTCGCCATCGACGGCGGCATCCGGCCCGGCATTGATGACATCGTCGCCCGAGCCGTCGAACACGATCGGTTTGTCATTGGGGGCAAGCCGGATGGTGGGTTCGGATTGCGTCTTCGCGGCGCGCGCCTGCTGTTCGGGCGTGGGCGGCGGCACTTCCAGCGGCCCGCGGCGTCCGCAGGAGCTAAGGGAAAGCGCCATCAGCGCAACAACTGCAATCGTGATCGTCTTCATCAAGAGCCCCGAACCGGATACGGGCCCCGCAAACGCAAACGCCCTGGCCATTCTGATAACCGATCAGAACCGCTTTGTGCACCCCAAATTGCGGCGCGGCGTCCGGGCGCAGCATTTGCGACGTATTTTCCTAACCACATCAACTGTCTTCGGAAAGCTCGAGCCGTCTTTCGATCCGGTCAAGCCGCGCGTAGATGCTGGCCTGCTGGCCGTCGCGGTTCAGGTCGCTCTGTACCAGCGCGGCGACATGCGCCTTGATCGCCCGGATCTCATCGCGAATTTCCCGGCGTTCCTCGCGGGCCATTTTAGCGTCTTCCCGCAATGCCTTCAGATGCTCAAGCAGCAATTCATTGGTGACATTGTCCGCCATGGCGATGCCTCCTGGTTGCAGCCGATGATCCGTCGCGGCGCACCGGCTGTCAATCCCCAGTCGGCCCTGCATGGCCCTGCCCGGCGCGCGCCTCAGACCCGCTCGCGCCACCAGGCGATCTGCTTCCTCACCTCGTCCGGGGCCGTGCCGCCGAAGCTCTTGCGGCTGGCGACGGAGGCCTCCACCGTCAGCACGTCGAAAATGCCCGCGGTGATCGCCGGGTTGATGCCCTGCAATTCCGCAAGCGAGAGCTCGGCGAGATCGCAGCCCTTCTTCTCGGCAAGCGCCACGGCGGCGCCCGTCGCGTGGTGGGCGTCGCGGAACGGCAGGCCCGCCTCGCGCACCAGCCAGTCGGCAAGGTCGGTGGCGGTGGAAAAGCCGGAGCCGGCGGCGGCCTTCATCGCATCGACGTTGACGGTGAGATCGCCGACCATGCCGGTCATCGCGGCGATCGCCAGATCCAGGCTGCGGGCGGCGTCGAACACCTGTTCCTTGTCTTCCTGCATGTCCTTCGAATAGGCGAGCGGCAGGCCCTTCATCACCGTCAGAAGCGCGACAAGCGATCCGTTGATGCGGCCGGTCTTGGCGCGCACGAGTTCGGCGGCATCCGGGTTCTTCTTCTGCGGCATGATCGAGGAGCCGGTGGAAAAACTGTCCGACAGCCGCACGAAATTGAACTGCGGCGTCGACCAGATCACGATTTCCTCGGCGAGCCGCGACAGATGCGTGGCGCAGATCGAGGCGATCGAGAGAAACTCCAGCGCGAAATCGCGGTCCGAGACCGTGTCGATCGAATTGCGCGTCGGCCCGCCGGCAAAGCCAAGCGCCTCCGCCGTCATGTGCCGGTCGATGGCAAAGCCGGTGCCCGCAAGCGCGGCCGCCCCGATCGGGCTTTCGTCCAGATGCTCGATCGCGTGGCGCACGCGGGCGCGGTCGCGGCCGAACATCTCGACATAGGCCATGCAGTGATGGCCGAAGGTGACGGGCTGGGCGGTCTGCAGATGGGTAAAGCCCGGCATCACCGTATCGGCATGCTCTTCGGCCCGCGTCAGAAACACGCCGATCAGCCGGGTGAGCGCCGCCTCGGTGCGCTGCAACTCCTTCTTCACCCACAGGCGGAAGTCGAGCGCGACCTGGTCGTTGCGCGAGCGGGCGGTGTGCAGGCGGCCGGCGGCGGGGCCGATCAGCTCGCGCAGCCGCGCCTCGATATTCATGTGAATATCCTCGAGCTGGCGCGAGAAGGCGAAATCGCCCGCCTCGATCTCACGGCGAATTGTATTGAGACCCTCGATAATTGAGGCGCTGTCCTCTTTCGTAATGATGGCTTTTTCGGCAAGCATCGTGGCATGGGCGATCGAGCCGTCGATATCCTCGTTATAGAGCGCCTTGTCGAAATCGATCGAGGCATTTATCTCCTCCATGATCGCATCGGGACCGGAGGCGAAACGTCCGCCCCACATCTTGTTCGAGGTGCTGTTGTCGGAAGCCATGAAGTGCCTATCTGGAGAATGACATGACAGAGAAGAAGAGCCGCAAAAGCCCGGTCTCCGCCAAACTGGTTCTAATCGCGCTTGCCGCTGGCCTGATTGCCGGCGCCGTCGCGGTATACGTGAAAAACGCCGTGACTGGCAATGGCATGGGCGATCTCGCCGCCAGCCAGTGCAAACCGGCCGCCGAGACCGCCGAACGCCTGAAGCCGCTCGCGATCGGCGAGGTCGCGGCCTTCATCCCCGCCGAAAAGCCGCAAAAGCTCCCGAACCTCGCCTTCCGCGACAGCGACGGCGAAACCACGCTTGCAAACCTTGCTGGCAAGACCGTGCTGATGAACCTCTGGGCCACATGGTGCATTCCCTGCCGCGAGGAAATGCCGGCGCTCGACCGGCTGGAGGCCGATATGGGCGGCGAAAACTTCGAGGTCGTCGCCGTCAACATCGACACCGGCACCGACGAAAAACCGGTCCGCTTCCTCGACGAAATCGGCATAAACGCGCTCGCCTTCTACCGCGACGAAACCATGACGACCTTCAACACCCTGAAAAAGGAAGGCCTGGCCTTCGGCCTGCCGTCAACGGTGCTGATCGATGAGAACGGGTGTTTGCTGGGGGCGATGAACGGGCCAGCCGAATGGGACAGCGCGGATGCAAAGGCGCTGGTGGGCGCGGCGCTTGGGGGGGGTGAGAATGCATAATTATGCATGCACTTCATTAAGATGAATACAAGTTATATTTACAAAATAAAATGTCTATAAGAATATAACCCTTCGCCAAAGGAGGGTTACATGTATAAATCAGCTATTATATTCACTCTTTTTTTCATTGGAGTTTCCAGTTCGGCCCGCCCCGATCCGATCCCCCTAAACGATTCTTCATTATTCTATAATTCTGATAAAAATAACGCAGGTACAGTTTTAGCTATTCCAGTTTAGAGGCCGATTTAAAAGTTATTGAGTGATATCAGAAG
>NZ_JAINWJ010000059.1 GCF_021021415.1 Martelella mediterranea
CTTCTGATATCACTCAATAACTTTTAAATCGGCCTCTAAACGGGGAAGCCCGTTGGCAGGGGGAGAATAGGTAGCGCAACTGCGACTCTAATTTGGCAAGCTTTTTCATCCACCTGCGCCATCGCTCAAGATGTCAAGATAGGCACTGTACGCAAAAACCCGGCCTCGTTTGCGACCTGTGATTTCATTCACGAGCCCAAGGGATTGAAGCTGCCCTAGGGCGGCGTTGACGGTGGGCATGGTCAAAGCAGTTTGTTCCACCGCGACAGCAGCAGTCAGGAACGGGCGGGTCCGCATGAGATCGTGAACTTGCAATACTGACGCGGTTCGGTCCGCTTCCGCCAGGATACGCTCGCGGTCCGCCGCCAAGAGGTTCGCAATGCGGTTCGCCGTATCGAAGGCCTGGTTGGCCGTTTCGGCGATGCCATCAAGGAAGAATTCAAGCCAAGGCTCCCATGCGCCGCGTTCCCGGACTTCTTGCAAGAGGCGGTAATAGTCAGCGCGATGTGTCTTGAAATAGAGCGACAGATAGAGAAGCGGTTGGCGTAAGACGCCTTCGGCACAAAGAAAGAGGGTGATCAGCAATCGTCCGAGCCTGCCGTTGCCGTCCAGAAACGGGTGAATGGTCTCGAATTGCACATGCAGCAATCCGGCCTTTATAAGTGGCGGAATTCCCGGCATATTCGCATGAACAAAGCGCTCCCAATCGCCAAGGCAGGACATCACCTCGTTAGGTGGCGGTGGAACGAACATCGCGTTGCCGGGACGGGTTCCGCCAATCCAGTTTTGCGAGGTGCGAAATTCGCCGGGATTTTGCGCTGCGCCGCGTCCGCTGTTTAGCAACCTGCCATGCATTTCGCGGATGAGGCGCAGAGAGATCGGCAACTTCTCCATCCGATCCAGTCCGTACATCATGGCATCGACGTAATTGGAAACTTCGCGCACATCATCCAGCGGCGCGCCGGCCACGGCATCGGTTTCAAAGCGCAAGAGATCCGACAGAGTGGATTGCGTTCCCTCGATCTGTGAGGACAGTACCGCCTCCTTGCGTACGTACATATAGAGAAAAAGTTCCTTGTTGGGCAGGAGCAGCGAAACGCCGTCAAGCCGCCCAAGCGCCCGCTCCGCGGAACTCAAGCGCGAAAGTAAATGGGAAAGTTCAATCGGTGGTTCCGGCGGCAGCGGCGGCGGTACGAAGGCTCTGACGCGCTCGCCGGCAACAGCCGTTTCGATGAATCTGCCGAGGCGACTGCCAGATTTGTTTGATTCCTGCATGCTGCGCGACTCCGAATGGTCTAAGTTCGGAGATTTAAATAGCAGTCATCATTAATTAAAGAAATGGAATTTTCGTTTATTAAGAATAGTCCTTAACTAAAGTCCGAAAATTTGCGGCGATCGCCTTTCAAGAACCGTCTATCGCCCGATACAGTCGAGAAGGCCTGTTCCGCTCCCCGGCCCAAACGTGAAAACCCGTTGATAGGGGGAGGTCCGGGGGTTTAGTAGGGTGCGGCGGGATTAGCATTGGCCTAGTAGCGTCACGGGTTGAAACGCGTAGCAACCGGGTGACATGATGTGCTATCGTCCTACTAACAAAAGACGAGTCGATCCAAAAGCTTGGATAGTAGGATCCAACACCGTGACACTCCATCTAAATATCTGAAATAATTTCCAAAAAACAATTCGTAATGATGGGGTCACGTGTTCGAGTCACGTAAGCGGCACCATTTTTCCAGCCTCAGCATTTGTTTTTCTGCTCCGGTGGACAGGGGTCAGTTGCGAGGAATATCGGAGAAGTTCCTCTCTCCGATGCCAGACAGGCGAATGGGGGCGTGGTCCTCGAATTTCACGACCAGTTCCAGCTCTCCACCGAGAGCTTCCACATAATCCCTGAGCGTCGAAAGCAGGAAATCGGAACGCTTTTCAAGCTGCGCGACCGATACCTGCTTCTTGCCCATTTTCCTGCCGATATGCTCCTGAGTCAGGTCAAGCGCCTTGCGAAGCTTCTGGAGCGTGTCGTATTCCTCGAGCAGCTCTTTCGCCCGCAGATCGGATGCCGCGATCATATCGGGCGTCATGGTTTCGGCAAAAACGTCTTCCGCGGACTTCGTCATCACTTTTTATCCTTCCTTTTCAACGCGTGCAGATGGGCCTCGTAGCGCCTGTCAGCCGTGTTGATCAGCTTCTTGTAAAATTTCTTTTCGCTCACGCCTGATTTGTCGGCGGCGACGAGAACCACGGCCTTTCGGTCGGGGTCGAACGCGAAGGCAGCCCTCCAGACGCCACCCGCCGCATCAAACCGAAGCTCCTTCATGTTGGCGTAGCACGAACCGTTCAGCGTATCGGCCCGGGGTCGCCCAAGTTCGGGGCCGCGTTCGGCGAGGAGCAACACCATGGCGCGCAGCTCGATCTTCACTTCGCTGTCGAATGTGCGGAAATCGTCAACGAACTCATCGTCAAAAACCACAGTCCATGCCACGCAATATAGCCTTCAGTTTATATAACTTCAAGGCTATAAAATTATCAGGGGCAGGGCTTTCAAGCAACCTTAGATTTAGTGTCGCGTCTCCCTCCACACGTTAAACGAACACGCGGTTGGGAAGCGCCTAGGGGAGCTGCGTTTCACACCAGCGCACTGCTCTTCAAGCGCGTCAGGTCCCGCGTGATTTCCTTGGAGGCTGATTTCAGGACCGGGGCGTAGCGTTCGCAGGCTTCGCGGTGGGAGGAGAAGGCGGAGCGGAAATAGGTGAGGCCGAGGCTGGCGACCACGCGGCCGGAATCGTTGAAGACGGGAACGGCGAGCGTATCGGAATTGCGCGGCTCGACATGGGTGGCGCGGGTGGCGTAGCCGCGGGCCCTGGTCATCGCGACCAGCCGGTTCATCTTCTCCGGGTTGCGGGCAAGCGCGTTTTCCGGATCTTCCGACGTCTGCAGCATGCGCAGGACCAGCCCCAGCTCCTCCTCCTCGGCGAAGGCGAGATAGGCAAGGCCCAGGCCGCGGGTGATCAGCGGCAGGCGCATGTTGACGGTCTTGTGGAACGGCGAGACCGAACTGTCCGGCACGGTCGAAAACCGCACCACCACGGCATCGCGGTCCAGAAGCGCGATCGAGACCGGCCATTGATGCTTGCGGGTGACGGCGACCGCCCAGGGCCGGCCGGCCTCCACCACCATCGGCTCCTTGTGATAGCCCGACGAGAGCGAGGCCACCAGCGCGGAGAGCTGATAGCCGCCGACGCGCGGATCATTCTCCACATAGCCCGCCTGCTCCAGCGTCTTCAGGATGCGCACCAGCGTCGGCTTCGGCAGCCTGGTGCGCTCGTGCAGGCTGGCGATCGAAGTGTAGGGTTGCAGGTTCATTTCCTGCAGCACGCGCAGGCCGCGCTCAATCGAACGAATGCTCACCTCATCCTCCCGGTCAGTGGCGTTTCGTCTGTCGAAACGAGATGGGTTTGCGCGTTGTCGGCGCAAATTGTCAAGCCCTATACCTCTTTCCAGCAAGACAAGGAGACTGGCATGGCAGAGAACGGGGCGGAAAACAGGGAGAAGGCGCGCGCGCTGATGGCGACGATCGACGACGGCGTCGTCGACGGGCTGATGAAGGGGGCGGTGGATCTGCACGTCCATTCCGGCCCCTCCACCATGGCGCGCCAGCTCGATCATTTCCAGGCCGTGGAACAGGCGGCTGCCGCCGGCATGCGCGGCATCATGTTCAAGGATCACCACTATTCGGTGGCCCCCTTCCTGCCGATCATGGAGCGCGTGCTCGGCCACCTGAACGTGGCGATGTATGGCGGGCTGGTGCTCAACAACACCACCGGCGGGCTGAACCCCTACGTGGTCGACGCCCAGCTCAACCAGGGCGCAAAGCTCGTCTGGATGCCGACGGCGCAATCGGCTAACCACATCCGCTCCTCCCACCGCAAGTCCCGCCTTGCCTCCAACGTCCAGCTTAAGAAATCGCCCGGCATCACGGTGCTCGATGCCTATGGCGACATTCTCGATGTCGTGAAGGAAATCCTCGATTCGATCGCCGCCTTCGACGCGATCCTGTCATCGGGGCATCTGCATATCTACGAAATCTGGAAACTGTTCGAGGAGGCGAAGAAGCGCGGCGTCAAGCGGCTTCTGGTCAACCATCCGATGTACGGCCTGCACTTCACCTATCAGGACATCACGGAGCTCGCCCAGTTCGGCGCGCTGATCGAGCAGTCGGCCTGCCTCTATGTGGATTCGCGCTTCAACGTGTTCTCCCCGGAGGAACTGAAGGAGCACATCCTGGCCGCCGGCGTCGAGCATTCCTCGATCGGCTCCGACCTCGGACAGGTGGACAACCCCTCGCCGGTCGAAGGCATGCGCCAGGCAATCAAGCTGCTGCTCGCGCTCGGCTTTTCCGAGGACGAGGTGCGCCTGATGGTGCGCGACAATTCCGCAAAGCTGGTCGGTCTCGACCTCGGCTGAGCCTTCTTTCTCCGTGTGCCGGATGGGCGCCGAAACACGCAAGTAGACATGAAGCCCGCCCGAACAGCAGGAGACTACCGTGAAACTAGGCACGATCAATCATCAGGGACGCCCGGCGCTGGTCGCCCAGAAGGACGGCAAGCCCGTGCTGTTGTCAGAGCTCTATGCGAGCGCCGGCCTTGACGAAGCGCCGCGCTCGATGCTCGATCTGATCGAGGAGGGCAGGCTCGACGAGGTGCGCGCGGCGCTCGAAAAGGGCACGGCCGCGCCGCTCGATGAAGCAGACCTCGACTGGATGCCGCCGCAGCCGCGCCCCTCCAAGGTGCTTGGCGTCGCCTTCAACAATATGGGCATCCGCAAATCCGCCCACCGCGATCCGGGCGTGCCGAACTTCTTTCTGAAGGCGCCGTCCTGCCTGACCGGCCACAACAAGCCCATCATCATGGAAGAACATTTCGGCGAGACCATACCGGAGCTCGAACTTGCCGCGGTGATCGGCAAGCGCTGCCGGAAGGTCACGGTGGAGGAGGCGAAGGATGCGATCTTCGGCTTCACCATCACCAATGACGTCACTTCGCACGGCCTGAAATTCGGCCTCGATTCGATCGCCACCACCCGCGAGAAGGACCTGATCCGCCCGCATCATCTGGCCTGGCGCAACCGCAAGGGCGAGGACGACAACGACGTCTATTTCGTCTACCACACCCGCTCCAAGGCGACCGACACATTCGGCCCGATGGGGCCGTGGATCACCACCGCCGACGAGGTTGAAAACCCCGACGCGCTGGAGGTGAAGGGCTGGTTCGACGGAGAGCCCTTCGCGGTCGATTCGACGGCGAGCTACCGCTTCAAGGTCGCCGAGGTGATCGCCGAGGCGAGCCGCTACTTCACGCTCGAGCCCGGCGACATTATCTGCTTCGGCACCTCGGCCAAGGGCGTCGGCAACTTCCCCAACGGCCACCGTTCGGTCAATATGCACAAGCTTTCCGGTGTCATCGACATCGAGATCGAGGGTCTCGGCCATCTGTCGAACCCGGTCGTGCACGACTGGAAGTAAGCTGAAACGACGCATGGCGCGGCGCCTGCCGCTCCATGCCGGGAGGAGAAGCCATGCGGCTTGTGGAAATTCAGGGCGCCGGGGGACCGGAGGTGCTCGTAATTGTTGACGGGCCGAAGCCCGAACCGAAACCCGGCGAGGTGCTGATCCGGGTGATTGCCGCCGGCGTCAACCGGCCGGATGTCCAGCAGCGGCGCGGCCTCTATCCGCCGCCGCCGGAAGCCTCGCCGGTCCCGGGGCTCGATGTCGCCGGCGAAATCGCCGCGATCGGCGAAGGCGTTGCCGGCTTCAGCGTCGGCGATCCGGTCTGCGCGCTGGTCAATGGCGGCGGCTATGCCGAGTTCTGCACCGTTCCGGCATTGCAATGCATGACGGTGCCGCGCGGCCTCACCTTTATCGAAGCGGCCTCGCTGCCGGAGGTCTATTTCACCGCCTGGAACAATGTCATCTGGCTGGCGCGCCTCGCCGAGGGCGAGAGCCTGCTGGTGCAGGGCGGCACCAGCGGCGTCGGCATGGCGGCGATCCAGATCGCCCGCAAGCTCCGCAACGCCAAGGTGTTCGCCACCGCCGGCAGCGAGGAAAAGCTTGCCGTTTGCCGGGAGATCGGCGCGCAGCACGCCGTCAGCTATCGCGGCGACTGGGCGGCGGAGTTGCGCGCGCTGACCGATGGTTTCGACGTCATTGTCGACGCCCAGGCGGGACCCTACACCCAGAAACAGCTCGATTTGCTTAGGCCCGACGGAAGGCTGGTGTTTCTCGCCAGCCACCAGGGCGAGACGGCGGAGGTCAATATCCGCGCGATCGTGCGCCGCCGGCTGACGCTGACCGGGTCCACGCTGCGCCCCCGACCCGCCGCATACAAAGGCCGGATCGCCACCGAACTGGTGCGCGAGGTCTGGCCGCTTCTCGAAAGCGGCGCAATCCGCACCCGCATCCACAAGGTCTTCGCCTTTGAGGATGTCCGGGCGGCCCATCAATTGATGGACAGCAACGAACAGATCGGCAAGGTTGTGCTCGCTGTTGACGAAGCGCATGCCGGAACGGCGCCGCGCGAAAGGGGAGAAAACTGATGCTGACGGTCGAACACGCCCGCGATCTCGCAAACCATGCCGGAGAACGGCTCGGGCATTCGGAATGGGTGGCGGTGACGCAGGACGCGATTTCGGAGTTCGCGCGGCTGACCGGCGACGATCACTGGATCCATGTCGATGTCGAACGCGCCGCCCGCGAGATGCCCGGCGGCAGGACCATCGCGCACGGGCTTTACCTCGTCGGCCTGATGCCGCGCCTGCAGCGCGATATCTACCGGATCGAGCGGCGCGGGCGCGGGCGCGGGCTCAATTACGGCTATGACAGGATGCGCTTCGTGATGCCGGTGCCGGTGGGAAGCCGCATCCGGCTGGCGCTGACGCTGGTGGAGGCCGAGGCGCATCCGAAGGGCACCCGCATCGTCAATGACGCGGTGATCGAGCTTGATGGTTCGGAGCGCCCGGCGATCGTCGCGCGGCATATCCTGCTGATCGAGGATGCGGCGGCATGAGCGAGGAAGGCGGCCTGATCGCAGCCATTCTTGCCCATGCCGATACCCGGCCGGACGATACGGCGCTTCTTTGCAATGGCGAGGCGGCAAGCTGGCGGCAGTTGCGCGAGGATGTTCTGGCGATCGCCGGCGCGCTTTCGGCTGATGGCGACGTTGGCCGCATCGCGCTTCTCGGCACCGCCGATATCGGGCTCGTCACCGCTTATCTCGCCATCATCGCCGCCGGCGGTTGCGCCGTGCCGCTGCCGGCGTCCGCCCATCCCGATGCGCTTGCCGGCATGCTCGCCGATTGTGATCCGGCGCTGGTGTTCGTGCAGGCAGGCTATGACCTGCCTGAGGCCTATGCCGGGCGTGTGGTGACGCTTGATGAGGATGAGGCGGGCCGCGTACCGGCGGATTTCCGCGCCACCGCCCCGCCCCTTGCAGCGCCCGTCACCGCCGATCCCGATGCGCCGTTCAACATCATCTATTCCTCCGGCACGACCGGACGCGCCAAGGGCATCGTCCATCCCCACCGCATGCGCTACCGCCAGGCGGCGCGCACGCTGTTCGGGCTCGATGCCGCGTCCACCATGCTGCTCGCCACCCCGCTCTATTCCAACACCACGCTGATGCCGATGCTGTCGGCGCTGTTCCATGGCGCGCGCGTCGCGCTGATGCCGAAATTCGATGCCGAACGCTATCTCGATCTCGCCGAAAGCCTCGGAGCCACGCATACCATGCTGGTGCCGGTGCAATATCAGCGCATTCTTGCGGCGGACAGTTTCGGACGACGCGACTTTTCCGCCTTCAGGGTCAAGCAATCCACCGGGGCGCCGCTGCCGGCCGCCGCCAAGCGCGCCCTTATCGACACCTGGCCGGGCGATTTCTTCGAGGTCTATGGCCTCACGGAAGGCGGCTGTACCGCCATCCTCGATGCCGCGCGTTATCCCGACAAGGCTCATACGGTCGGCAAGCCTGCCGCCGGCAACACGATCCGCATCATCGACGACAATGGCAATGACGTGAAACAGGGCGAGCGCGGCGAGATCATCGGCCGCTCGGCGATGATGATGTCCGGCTATTTCCGCAATGACGAGGCCAACCGCGCCTTCTACTGGCGGGACCGCGACGGCACGCTCTATCATCGTACCGGCGATATCGGCATGTTCGACGAGGACGGGTTCCTGGTGCTGCTCGACCGCAAGAAGGACATGATCATCTCCGGCGGCTTCAACATCTACGCCTCGGACCTGGAGGAGAAGCTGCTGTCGCATCCCGGCGTGCTGGAAGCGGCGGTGATCGCGATCCCGAGCGAGAAATGGGGCGAGACGCCGCTCGGCTTTGTCGTGGCGAAGGCGGGTGCGGCGCTCGACCCGGATGCGCTCCGCGACTGGGTCAACGCACGGCTCGGGCGGATGCAGAAGATCTCAGCCGTCGAAATCCGCGACGCGCTGCCCCGCAATTCCGGCGGCAAGGTGCTGAAGCAGGAATTGAAAAACCCTTATTGGGAGAAGGCGTCATGAGCGACATTTTGCCGGTTCGGCCCCGCGTCGCCATCATCACCGGCGCTTCCGGCGGCATCGGCCGGGCGACCGCCGAACGGCTGGCGGCGCTCGGCGCGTCGGTCGTGATCGGCTATCACGGCAACCGCGACAGGGCCGAGGCGCTGGCCGCCGCGCTGCCGGGCGAGGGGCATATGCCGCTCCGCATCGCAATCGAGGAGCCGGCCAGCATCGCGGCGTCCGTCGCCGCGGTCGAGGCCCGTTTCGGCGCGGTCGATCTGCTGGTCAATAATGGCGGAACCACCGAGGTTGTGCCGGCAAACGATCTCGATGGGCTCACCGATGACCTGTTCGACCGGATCACGCGCGTGAACCTCCGCGGCCCCTTCGCCATGGTCCGCGCCTTCCGCCCGCTGCTTGCGCGCGGGCAAGACGCGGCGGTGGTCAATGTCTCCTCGATTGCCGCGCGCACCGGGGTTGGCAGCAACCTCGCCTATTGCGCGGCCAAGGCCGGGCTCGATTCGCTCACCATCGGCCTTGCCAAGGCGCTGGCGCCGGATATCCGGGTGTTCTCGGTCTCGCCCGCCGGCGTCGACACCGGTTTCGTGCCGGGCCGCCCGCGCGAAAAGCTGGAGGCGATGGCCAAAACGCTGCCGCTCCAGCGGATCACCACGCCCGACGACGTCGCCCGCGCCATCATCGCCTGCGCCACCCTCCTCACCAGCTCCACCGGCATCATCGTGCCCGTGGACGAGGGCCGGCATCTCTAAGGCGGCATCCCCCGAACCCGGCAGGACACCAGCCGCACAGCCCCCCAATCTTCTCGCCCCGGAGGGGAGAGATGCCCCGAAAGGGGCAGTGAGGGGGGAGTCTATCCCCGCGAACGCCCTCACGAGACGAGATGCTGCGCCACCCTCACTCCCCTTTCGGGGGTATCTCTCCCGCAAGCGGGAGAAAATGTTGGGGGTATGCTTCAGAAACATAAGCGATTGATCGGCCTCGAGAGAGACGCCTCAGCGCCCTTATACGCACCCGTCAGCCCAGACCGACGCTGGGTTCCTTCACACCAAGCCCATGCGGATCGTCGACCATCGGCCAGATGTCGCGCCGTGCATATTTATAGGCGGTGAGCTTCGGATTGTTGGGATACGGCGTGCCGGCAGCGCAATAGATGATCTCGCCGGAAATCCGCGAAAACGCCGCGTGGAAATGATTGGTCGACTTGATGACCAGAATGTCCTTTTTAAGCGGATCGATGCCCATCGCGGTAAACAGCGAGGGGTCGTAGCTCTGGGCGCGCACGGTGTTGAGAATGATCTTGATGCCCTCAAGGCGCACCGTCACCGCCGGGCCGAACGGCACGATGCTGTCGCCGAAGCGCATTTCGGCATGCGGGTTGATCCTTTCCACCCGCACGGTGCCGTCGATCGGCGCGCCGGTGCCGGGCGCCGATTTGGCGCCGATGCGCAGCGGGATTTCCGCGCCCTCGCCGGCAGCCATGGCGATGGCGACGGCGACCGGATCCCAGATCGTGCCGACCGCGGTGTTGGTTGCCCCCTGGCGCAGCAGTTCGGCCAGCACCACCGTGGCGTCGCCCGCCGTGCCGCCGCCGGGATTGTCCCACATATCGGCGATCACCACCGGATGGTTTTTCGATTGCAGCGCCTGGCGCACGGCCTGGCGCTCGTCGATCTCCGGCATGCGGAAGGTGCCGCGCTTTTCGAAAAGCGCCATGCCGAGCTCGCGCGCCAGCCTTTCGCCCTTTTGCCTGTTGCCATCGGTGACGGCGATCATCTTCGTGCCCATTTCCGGCACGTCGCCGGCCATGAAGCCGTGGATCACCGACAGCGACAGGATTTCCGGGTCGGCCTTTTCCATCGATATCAGCCGGTCGACGAAGCCGCGCATCGGGTCGCGCGAGGTCGGAAACACATCGATCATGCGACAGTCGAACACCGACATCACCGGCTTCACCCGGCCTTCCAGCGTATCGAGCGCGATCCGCCACAGATCGCCGGCGCGCTCGACGAAATCGGTATGGGGGAATTCCTTGAAGGCGACGAAGAAATCGGCGGCCGCGACCCGCTTCGCCGTCAGGTGGCTGTGCGGATCGAGCTCGGCGCAGACCAGCACGTTCGGCCCGACCATATCCCTGATACGCGTCAAGAGATCGCCCTCGGGGTCTTGATAGCCGGCAGCCACCATCGCCCCGTGCAGGCCGAGCACGACGGCGTCGACGGGAAGCGCGGCGCGCAACTGGTCAAGGATTTCGTCGCGCAGACCCTCATAGGCCTGGCGGTTGACGAGGCCGGCGGGATCGGCCCAGGCGGCGCTGCCTTCGATCAGTTCGAAACCGTGCTCGCGCGCAAAGGCGCGGCCGACCGTGATCGGCGCGGTGCAGAGCGTCGGGGTTTCGGGATGGCCGCCGGGCGGGGCGTAGAACGAGGCGATAAAGGCGGAGCGATCAATGCAGATCGGCGAAAACGTGTTCGATTCCGTTGCCAGCGCCGCCGTGAATATCCGCATTGTCCGTTCCTCCCCGCCGTCTGTCCGATCTAGAACGGATGCGGCAGGTAGCCGGTAAAGCCGGCGATCTTCCAGCTTCCGTCTTCGCGCCGACAGTAATAAAGCGTCTGCCAGTTCATGCCGTCAAATCCGCCATCGGCGCGTTTGATGCCGCCGTCAAACTTCTTGCGCACCAGCGCGCTGTCACCGGAAATCTCGATCTCCTCAAGCCGGGTGGCGTTGAAGATCGCCGTGCGCGGATCGTCGGCATATTGGCCCTTGGCGAAGTCCTGCGCCTGGCGCAGCCATTCATCGCGGTAATGGTCAAGATCGGGAAAGCCGAGCCGCCAGTCATCCGGGTTGCGCTGCCGCCCGGCATCAAGCGCGAAAAAGCCGACCGTGACGAAATCATCGGCGACCATCGACCAGTCGGCGGCAAGAAAGGCATCGATATCGCGCGGCATCAGCATCTCCCATATCGCGCGCCGGTCTTGATCGGAGAAGGGGTTGGCGAAGGGATCACGCATTTTGGGCCGTCTATCTAAATTTTTTTCGTGAATGGGGATTTTCTCTAGCCAGAATTCCGTTTTTATGGTGCCATGTCAACGAATAAAGAAAATAATTTGCATAGAGCATCGGGCGAAAAAGTGGAATCCGGTTTTTCGATAACCCGATGCGTCAAAACAAAGAGCCCGACCATCCTGAAACTTTGCGATAAGCTGGCTCGGATTCAGGAACGGCGCCTGGCGCCGGTATTAGGGAGAGTGTCGCAGGATATGGATATTTTCGCGGTTCTACAGGAGCAGCAGGACCAGTTTTCGCAGGCCGAGAAGCGCATCTGCGATATCCTGCTCAATGATTTCGATTTCGCGGTCAACGCCTCGATCGTGGAGCTCGCCGAACGCGCCGGCGTTTCCGCGCCGACGGTGACGCGCTTCTGCCGTCGCCTGTCCTGCCAGAACTTCGCTGATTTCAAGGTTCAGCTCGCCAAGACCGCCTATGTCGGCGTGCGCTATCTCAATCCGGAGGCCAGAAGCTCCGGCGCGTCCGAAGTCGCCGCCGATGTCGTCACCAAGGCGCAGAACGCCCTGTTCCTGATGCACCGCGCGCTCGATCTCGAAGCCGTCGAGAGGGCGTCCGCCATGATCGCCGATGCGCGGATGATCTACGCCTTCGGCGCGGGCGGCAATTCCTCGATGATCGCCGCGGAGCTGCAGAACCGGCTGTTCCGGCTCGGCAAGCAGATCACCGCCAGCGCCGACCATTCGATGCAGCTGATGATGACGGCCGCCGCCGGAGCCGAGGATCTGATCGTCGTTTCCTCGTTTTCCGGCCGCAACCACGAGCTTGCCCGCACGCTGGAGATCGCCAGGCGCGCGGGGCTAAAGACGGTGGCGCTGACCCAGAGCGACAGCATCGTCGCCAAGGCCGCCGCTTGCGTCATCGGCATCGACCTGCCGGAGGGCGAAAACATCTTCCGCCCGACCTCGACCCGTTTTGCCTATATGGCGGTGATCGACATTCTCGCCAATCTGGTCGCCTACCGCACCCGCGACCATGCCGCCGTCACGCTCCGCAACATCAAAACCCAGCTCGTCCTTCACCGCGACAAGGAAGACAGTCAGCTTCTCGGCGACTGACTTTTTTCGTGCGGCAACACCACGCATAAACCGGCAACATCACGCATAAACAAAGAGGGGTCCATGACCAACGTCGCGTCCAGTTCCGCATTCCGTCTCGAAAATTCATGGCGTCCGGTGGAAGGCGACCCGACCGGGGCCTTCGATTTCCGCCTCTTCAATCTCTCCGACGCGGCGATTTCCGGGTTTTCGCTGGCCTATACCTCGCTCACCCGGGTGAGCGGCGCGTCGCGGTTCGAAAACGCGGACTTCATCGAGCGCAACGCCAATTACCACGCCTTCAAGGCGCCGGAAGGCCTCGTGCTTCAGCCCGGCGAGAGCTGGACGTTTTCGGTGGTCGGGCTGACGCGTCCGGCAAAACACCGCACCGATGGCGCGAAGTCCGCTTTCCTGATCCTCGATGATGACCGGTATGTCGATGTCGCCTGCGACGACCTGATGGTTTCCGGTGGCGTGGCCGAGCGTCCGAAACCGCTGCTGCCGGAGGGCAAGTTCGAGGAGCCGTGGTTCATCCTGCCCTGGCCGGCAGCGCTCTCGCTGGTCCCGGCGGAGACGCCGCCGGTGGCGCTTTATCCTGCCGAAGGAACGCCGCTTGATGCGGTCAGATCGGTCGACAGCGTGACCGCGCTGTTTTCGCGCCTGTTTGAAAGCGGCCATGTGCCTTTCAGCCTCGCCCCGGTCGAAGGCGGCAAGGAGATGGCGTTCGAGACCGATGCGAGTATGGGAAAAGAATCCTATGCCATCGGCTTCGGCGATACGATCACCATCCGGGCTGCGACCGCCACCGGCCGCCAATACGCGCTGACCGTGCTGGCGCAGATGCTGTCGGCCGCCCGCGAGAAAGGGTCGGCGTTCCGCTTCCCGGCCTCCGGCACGATTGAGGACGCGCCGCGCTATGGCTGGCGCGGCACCCATCTCGATGTCTCGCGCCAGTTCTATGAGACCGCCGATGTGCTGCGTCTTCTGGATATCCTCGCCTGGCACCGGATGAACATCTTCCATTGGCACCTGACCGATGACGAGGCCTGGCGGCTGGAGATCAAGGCATATCCGGAACTGACCGGCATCGGCGCGACCCGCGCGCCCGGCACGAAAATGCCGCCGCAGCTTGGCAATGGCGCCGAGCCGGTGCGCGGCTTCTATAGCCAGGACGAGGTCCGCGAAGTGGTTGCGCACGCGGCCGCGCTCGCCATCGAGGTCATTCCGGAAGTCGATATTCCCGGCCATTCGACTGCGGCGCTTGCCGCCCTTCCCGAGCTTGCCGACGGGCAGGAGGCGCCGGAAAGCTATCATTCGGTCCAGGGTTTTCCGAACAACGCGCTGAACCCGGCGATCGAGGAGACCTATGTGTTTCTCGGCAAGGTGTTCGACGAAATGGTCGAGTTGTTTCCCGCCCGCTACATCCATATCGGCGGCGACGAGGTGGCCGACAACACCTGGCTTGCCTCTCCGCTCGCCCGGGCGTTGATGGAGAAGGAAGGCATCGACGGCACGTTCGGCCTGCAGTCCTACTTCATGAAGCGCATCCAGAAGATGCTCGCCGAACGCGGCAAGACGCTGGCCGGCTGGGATGAGGTCTCCCATGGCGGCGGCGTCGAACGCGACGGCACGCTGCTGATGGCATGGCAGAAACCCGAGGTCGGCATCGCGCTCGCCAGGGACGGCTACGACGTGGTGATGACGCCGGGCCAGGCCTATTATCTCGACATGGTGCAGGACGAGGCGTTTCAGGAGCCGGGCGCAAGCTGGGCCGGCACCGTGCCGCCCGAGCATAGCTACACTTACGAGGCCGAGGGTGATTTTCCCGAGGAACTGAAGGCGCGGATGCGCGGCGTCCAATCCTGCATTTGGAGCGAACACTTCCTGTCGCGCGGCTATTTCAACCATCTGGTCTTCCCGCGCATTTCGGCGGTGGCCGAGGCCGGCTGGACGCCGAAGGCGCGCAAGAACTGGCTGCGGTTTGCAGCCCTTGCCCCCAAAACCCCGAAATTGTGAGGCGGCCATGACTTTCAGGATCGCTGTCGGCGGCATCCACACCGAATGCTCGACCGGCAATCCGGCGCTGATGACGGTGGAAAACTTCCGCGTTCTCGAAGGCGACGCATTGCCGAAGGCGGATTACTTCAGCTTCCTGCGGGAGGCGGACAATGTCGAAATCCTGCCGCTTCTCCATGCCCGCGCCGTGCCCGGCGGGCCGGTATCGGTTGAAACCTATCGGGCCTTCAAGGCCGATTTCCTGAAGCGTCTTCAGGCCAGCCTGCCGCTCGACGGTCTCTATCTCGCCATGCATGGCGCGATGAATGTCGACGGCATGGACGATGCCGAGGCCGACTGGATCTCGGCCGCGCGGGAGGTGGTCGGCGCGGCCTGCCCGATCGCCGTTTCCTACGATCTCCACGGCAATGTCAGCCAGACGATTATCGACCAGATCGACATCTTCGCGGCCTATCGCACCGCGCCGCATATCGATGTGCGCGAAACCATGGTCCGGGCCTATTCGATGCTGGTGAAATCGCTCGAGACCGGGATGCGCCCCGGCGTGATCTGGGCCCCGGTGCCGGTGCTTTTGCCCGGTGAGCGGACTTCGACCGAGGACGAGCCCGCCGCCTCGCTCTACCGCAAGCTGCCGGCCTTTGATGCGCGTGAGGGCATCTGGGACGCCAATCTGATGGTCGGCTATGTCTGGGCCGACGAGCCGCGCGCCACCGCTTGCGCCGTGGTGACGGCAATCGATTGGGTCGCGGCGGAAAAGGCGGCGGCAGAAATCGCGTTGTCCTACTGGGATGCCCGCGCAGACTTCGCCTTCGGTCCCGTCACCGGCTCGCTGGAAGAGATGCTGGACATCGCCGAAAAGGCGGACACGAAACCCGTCATCCTCGCCGATTCTGGCGACAATCCCACCGGCGGCGGGGTCGGCGACCGCGCCGACGTGCTTGTCGCGCTGATCGCGCGCGGCTTCAAGGGCGCCCTGATCGCCGGGATCGCCGACCGGCCGGCGGTGGAGGATTG
Source organism: Martelella mediterranea (assembly GCF_021021415.1). GTDB lineage: Bacteria > Pseudomonadota > Alphaproteobacteria > Rhizobiales > Rhizobiaceae > Martelella > Martelella mediterranea_C. Next base: position 15,694 of record NZ_JAINWJ010000059.1, read on the forward strand.
TTTCGCCGCCGGCAAGGGCGCGGTGCTCGATCTTTTCATCGGCGGCACGCTCGATGACAAGAGCCCGTCGGCGACCGCGACGGCCAGGATCATCCGTCTTGACGATCCGGCGGGCCCCGACGAGCGGCAGGCCGTGGTCGAGACCGGCGGCATCACCATCGTGTTGTCGGCGCGCCGGCGTCCCTACCACAATATCGCGGATTTCACCCAGCTCGGCCTTGATCCCAAAGCCTTCCGGCTGCTGGTGGTCAAGTCCGGCTATCTTTCGCCCGAGCTCGCGCCGATCGCCAATCCGAACCTGATGGCGCTCACCGATGGCGCGGTCAACCAGGATATCGAGGCCCTGCCCAACCAAAGGCGGCGCGGGCCATGCTACCCGTTCCAGCGCGATTTCGCCTATGCGCCTGAGCCGCACCCCTCGAAGCGGTGGAGGGCGGCACATGACGGCGGGGAATAAGCCATGGGCATCCCGGCGCTGAATCGTCACGGGCGCTGCCTGCCGACAACAGCGAGGGAGGCTTTCGCCGCGGCGCGATTGCGGATATTGCGCTTTGCGCGATCTTCCGACAACGCCTCTCCTTCGACGGCCTGACCCCATGCCCAACACAGTCTCGCTCATTCTGAAAAACCCGTCGATCCGCATATCGGCGACGGGCGTTTTCTGTTTCGGCTTCGCGGGCGCCGCCACCGCGCCCTATCTCTCGGTCATCGGCATCCAGGAGCTCGGGATGAGCGATCGGGGCTATGCGCTGGTGATGGCGGCGGGCGCGCTGATTTCGGTGGCGGCAAGCGTTCTGATCGGCAACCTCACCGACCGGCTCGGCAGCTACCGGCTGATGTTGGCGCTCTGCGCCGTTTCGGGTTTCGTCGGCTTTACCAGCGTCTACCTTCTGCCTTCGATTGAAAGCTTCGCGCTGGCGAAGGTCGTGTTCATTCCGCTGTTCACGGCGCTTTATCCGCTGCTGTTCGCCAATGTCCGCACCGAAACGGCAAGTCTGCCCTCGGCTGAGGTGGCATCGGTCAATTCCGGCATCAGGGCGGTCTTGTCGCTCTCCTGGGTGCTGGTGCCGGGCGTGGTCGGCGTCGCGCTTGCCGAAAGCCGGAATATGCTGCCCGCCTTTCTGTTCGCCGGCATGGCGTCGCTCGCCTGTCTCGCGCTGTTCGTTTTCGGCATGGCAAAGCCGGACAAGACGCTGCGGGTGCGGCCGGCGGAGTCTTTTTTCAGGGCGTTTGCGGCGTTCTCGCAGCGCGGGCTGTGGCTGCGCCTGCTGGCGATCGCGCTGATGACCGCCATGCTGCATATGAACGCCGCGGTGCTGCCGCTGATCGTGACCGATCAGGCCGGCGGCGCGGTCGCCGATATCGGCGTGCTGGTCGGCATCGTCGCCGCCCTCGAGATCGTGTTCATCATCGGCTGGGGCTATGCGGAACGCTATGTGCCGCAGGTCGCGATCCTGATCGTCGGCACGGTGATCTATGCGCTCTATTTGTTCCTGCTCGGCAATATCACGGCGGTGTGGCAGGCCTATGCGCTGACGGGGATCGCCGGCCTCGGGGCGGCGGCGATCATCTCGATCCCGGTGACCTATCTGCAGAACCTGATCGCCCACAAGGCCGGGCTCGGCGCCTCGCTGATATCCGTCAACATGTTCGCCAGCGCCGGCATCGCCGCCGCGCAATTCGCGATCGGCACCAGGGTGACCGATTATGCCGGAACCGCTATCTTGTCCGCCGCCGCCGGGTTCGCCGGCGCGCTGCTGGTCTTCTTTCTCGACCGGAGACGTTCATGACCACACTTTTGGAAATCTGTGTCGGCGATATCGGCGGACTTGATACGGCGGTGGAAGCCGGCGCAGACCGGATCGAATTATGCGCGGCGCTCGACCAGGGCGGGCTGACGCCGTCTACCGGGCTGATCGAAATCGCCGCCGCCGCGCCGGTGCCCGTCCATGTGTTGATCCGCCCGCGCGCCGGCGGCTTTGTCTATTCGGCGCGGGAGTTCGAAACCATGCTGCGCGATATCGCCTTTTGCCGGGCGGCGGGCATTGCCGGCGTGGTCATCGGCGCGCTCGACCGCAATCACGACCTCGACGCGGATGGGCTTGCGACCCTCATCGCGGCCGCCGGCGGCATGGATATCACCCTGCACCGCGCCTTCGACCTGACCCGCGATCCCTTCGCGGCGCTTGAGACGGCGATAAGCCTCGGCATTCCGCGCATTCTCACCTCCGGGCAGGAGCAGCGCGCCAGCGAGGGTCGCGAGCTGATTGCCGAACTGGCGAAGGCGGCGGGCGGACGGATCGCGCTGATGCCGGGCGGTGGGCTCACTCCCGAAAACGCCCACCTGTTTCTGGCGATCCCGGGCGTCAGCGAACTGCATGCCTCCTGCACGATGCGCCATCAGGCCGAAGGGTTGAAGCTGCAGGGGTTCGAGAGCGCCGCGCCCGGCCGCACCGATGCCGTGGCAATCCGGGCGATGAAGGCGGCGATGGCCTGAGGCCTTTACATCAGGCGCTGTCAGCCGATGCCGGCTGGATGCGCTCCGCCTATCGCGTCAGCCCGCGCGCATCCACCGGCAATTCGCTGATCTCGCCATCGGCCTCGACCCAGATCGCGTCATGCAGGTTGGTGACCGGGCAGACATGGTTGGGCACGATCCGCAGCTTTTCGCCGATCTCGGGCTTGGCGGCCGAGTGCGTCAGGTCGACCATGCCGTGTTCCTCGCTCAGTCGGTCGATCACCGCATCGGGATAGGCGCGGATCAGGCCGTGGCCCGGCCCGCCCTTGCCGGCGGGATCGCTGGTGAGCGTCTTCGAGCCGGCATCGATGATCGCGCGGTTTTCCTCTGGGCGGCTTACCACGGTGGCGATCACGTCGAAGGCGCAATCGGCGAGGCTTGCATGGCCGGCGCCGATCATCATCCGATCATTGTAGATATAGGTGCCGACCCGGAGCTCATCGATCACGCCAAGCTCATGGACGCTGAAGGCATCCGGCGTTCCGCCGCCCGAGACCATCGGAATGGCAATGCCGGCGTCATCGAAGGCGGCGCGGGCGGCGTTGACGAAGGCGACGGTATTTTCGTTCGCCGGATAGGTCATCAGCCCGGCAAAGGTCAGATGCGGCGTTTCGGTGATCCTGCGGGCAAGCGCCAGCGCATCCTCGACCCGCACCACGCCGGTGCGTTTCGCGCCGCTGTCGAATTCGACCAGCACGCCGATCGGATGGCCAGCGCTCGCGGCCGCCTCGGCGGCTGTGGAAAGGGCTTGCTCACTGTCGATCGCGACCGTCATCTTCACCCGCGCGGCAAGGGCGGCGAGGCGCTTCGCCTTGCCGATCAGCGGATAGGAAATCAGGATATCGTCGATCCCGGCATCGGCCATCACCTCGGCCTCGCCGAGCTTCTGGCAGGTGATGCCGTGCGCGCCGAGCGCCAGCTGGCGTTTCGCCATGGCGATGCTCTTGTGGGTCTTGATATGCGGGCGCAGCCGGATGCCGTGGCTATCGCAATAATCCTGCATGCGCTTCAGATTGGCGTCGACAATGGCGAGATTGACAAGCGGGGCGGGGGTTTCGAGGTCTTCAAACGTCACATCGTTTCCTTTCGGCGCGGTCCTGCGGATCGCCTCAGCGATCTTCCAGCGTCAGTTCGCGCGCCATTTGCAGATTGCCGGCCATCAGCCCGCCATCGACCGGCAGCGTCACGCCGGAGATGAAGCCGGCATCGTCGGAGGCAAGGAAGGTTACCGCCTTTGCGATATCCACGGGTTTGGCGACGCGGCCGAGCGGATACCATCGGGTCAGCCCGTCCAGCACGTCGGGTTTCTGCGCGATCCGCGCGTCCCAGGCCGGTGTCTGCACCGTGCCGGGGCAGATGATGTTGGCGCGGATATTGTGTTCGCCATATTCGGTCGCCATGGTCCGCGTCAGACTTTCAAGCCCGGCCTTGGCGGCGCTGTAGGCCGGCTGGCCGAGCGTGGTGAGCCCGTTGACCGAGCCGATCACCACGATCGCGCCGCGCCTGGCCGCCTTCATGTCGTCGATCACCGCGCGCACGGTGTTGAACGTGCCGGCGAGATTGTCGGCGACATCCTGGCGGAAACTTTCCGGCGTGGTCTTGTCGAGCGTGGGCGCGGTGCCGCCGACAAAGGCGTTGGCGACGACGATATCGACCGGGCCCAGTTCGCCGCTCGCCGCATCGACGGCGGCCTTGAAGGCCTCGTAATCGGTGATGCTGGCCGCAGCAGCGGCGACGGCACGGCCCTCGGCCTTGAGACCCGCGACCGCCTCGTCCACCTTGTCGGCGCGGATATCGCTGATGATGACGGCGGCGCCTTCAGCCAGGAAATCCTTCACCACCGCCGCGCCGACGCCGCCGACGCCGCCGGTGACGAGCGCGACCCGCCCTTCCAGTCGTTTCATCCGGCCTCTCCTCTGGTTCGGGTTGATTTACCGATGCATAGCCGATGGATCGGGATCGGGAAAGCCTTCGTTGGAGAAGCGGACCGCAGCACTGCTACGGCGCTTTGGCGCGTTGCGCGATGCAGTTTTTCTGTGGCAGGTGTGCTGGAGAATGACGGTCCATTTTGCCAAACCCGAAGAAAGGCCTTTCCATGAGCAAGATCGAACACTTCCACGCCGAAGGCGGCGCGTCCAATCCCGCACCGCTCAGCCCGGCCGTCAGGGCCGGCGATTTCGTCTATGTCTCCGGCCAGGTGCCGACCCTTGCCGATGGCTCGGTCGCAGCCCACGACGTCGAGACCCAGACCGCGCAGGTGATGCGCAATATCGAGGAGGCGCTGAAGCTGGCCGGCTGCGAACTCTCCGATATCTGCAAGACCACGGTGTGGCTGCACGATGCCCGCGATTTCGCCCGGTTCAACAAGGCCTATTCGGCGTTTTTCGAACAGGGCAAATTCCCGGCCCGCTCAACCACCGAGGCGCGGCTGATGATCAATATCCTGGTCGAGATCGAGGCGGTGGCCTACAAGCCGGTTTAAATGGGGTCTCTCTGATCGGGGCGGCAAGATAGACGCCTGATACATCACCGAAACCTTGGTTGTCCTTCAAATCTATTCACTGTTCTTATGGCGGAAACGCTGCTAGATCGGAATTTTCGGAGGGTTTGAGGGTCAGATGCGCGGGCAATCGGAAACCACCCAGAACATGACCAGCATCATGGTCGCCGGCGGGATCGTGCTGGCGCTTTCCTTCGGGGTGCGCGCGGTGCTCGGCGGGGTGATCGAGCCGCTGTCCAACGACCTGTTCGGCGGGCGGCTGGAAATCTTTTCTATCTCGCTTGCGATCCAGAACCTGGTCTGGGGGCTTGCCCAGCCGTTTTTCGGCATGCTGGCCGATAAATACGGCGACCGGCGCGCCATGTGGCTCGGTTTTGCCTTCTATGTGATTGGCATGGGCATTTCGATCATCGGCACCACGCCCTTCGCCCAGCATATGGGCGCGGGCGTGCTGGTCGGCATGGGCATTTCCGGCACGGCCTTCGGCACGGTGCTGGCCGTCGTCGGCCGCGCCGCGCCGCCGGAAAAGCGCGGCTTCTATCTCGGCGTGGCCTCCGCCACCGGCTCGGCCGGGCAGGCGATCCTGCCGTTTCTGGTCGCCTTCCTGATCACCCATTTCGACTGGCGCATGACGATGGCGATCCTGACGGCGCTGCTGGTGCCGATGGCGTTCGCGATCCCCTTCCTGAAGGTGAAGCAGGCACCCGGCGCAAGCGCGCCGCCGCCGATCGATCTGCCGCAGACCCTCAGGCAGGCCTTCGGCCATACCAGCTTTCTGATGCTGGGGCTCGGATTCTTCGTCTGCGGTTTTCACCTCGCCTTCATCACCGCCCATCTGCCGACCTATGTGCAGAATTTCTGCGCCGGCACCGGCATGTCGCCCTCGCAATTGCGCGGCCTCGGCCTGCAGGCCCTGGCCTTGGCGGGTTTCGGCAATATCTTCGGAACGCTGCTCGCCTCCAAGCTCGGCAATATCTTCGCCAAGCCCCATGTGCTGGCGGCGATCTACGCGGCGCGAGCCGCCGTCATCCTGGTCTTCATCTGGTTGCCGCTGACGCCCGCCTCGGTGCTGATCTTCGGCATGCTGATGGGCGGGCTCTGGCTTTCCACCGTGCCGCTCACCAGCGGGCTGATCGTGGTGATGTTCGGCCCGCGCGCCATGGGCACGCTGTTCGGTTTCGTGTTTCTGAGCCATCAGCTCGGCGGCTTCACCGGCGTCTGGCTTGGCGGCGCGTGGTTCGACCGCTACGGCAATTACGACATGATCTGGTATGCCGCGATCGTCCTCGGTCTGCTGTCCGCGCTGGTGCATCTGACGGTGCGCGAGCGCCCGGCACCGGCTTTCGCCTGAAGGCGGCCCCGTCTTTAAGACTTCGGAAACCATGTCCGCCTAATCTGGCCCGGCTCCGGCGAGAACGGAGGCGCTTGCTTTATTTCCGCCGGACTCTTTTCGCGGATTCGTCAAGCGTCTATGTTTTGAGGGGCGCGATTCGGCAATCGGCCGGATCTTCATGAACATGAAATGCCTAGGGGCAAAACCGTCTGGAAAAGGCGGCGCTGCTCCGACAATGACGATTCCGGCGGTAGCGCGGATCGTCGGAATGACGGATGGTTAGATGGGCCGGGGCGGCACTCAGGATAACAAGCGGCATGGTCGCGTCGGGCGGCAGGCGTTTCGTCTGCTTCTGGCTGGCACCGCCCTGTCGCTGACGGCTGTCTCAGCCTTTGCCGCCGAAACTGCCCAGCCGATGCTGTCGTCGCGCGAGGTCATGGCGCTTGCGACCTTTGGCGGCGTTCTGGCCGCCACCGTGCTCTCCACCCTCTGGTTCATGCGCCTGCGCGGCCGCACCGAGGCTGACAATCACCGCCTTGCCGCCGAGCTTGAGGCCGAGCGCGAGCGGATTTCCAATCTCAAGGCGCTGAACGCGGAGAAAAACCGCCGCATCATTTTCTGGGAAGGGCCCGATGCCGCGCCGGAATTTCTGGGCGCGCTTCCGGATGAAGCCGGAGCCCCGGAAGACGACAATGCGTTTCTCGCCTTTGCCGACTGGCTGTCGCCGGGCAGCACCAAACAGCTCGATGCCGCTGTCGCCGCATTGCGCAACCGTGCCAAGGCCTTTGAAATGCTGGCGGAGACCAGGGGCGGCTATGTGCTGGAAGTGATCGGCGGCACCACCGGCGGGCGCGCCCATGTGCGCTTCGGCGCGCTGGAATCGCTGCGCGCGGAACTCGCCGAGCTGAAGCTGGAGCACAAGCGCGCCAAAGCCGCGCTGTCGCGGTTCGAGACGTTGTTGAACGGCGTCGACGCACCGGCCTGGCAGCGTGATGGCGAGGGCCGGCTGATCTGGGTGAACAGCGCCTATGTTGCCGCCGTCGAGGCGAAGGACGCCGAGGACGCGCTTGGCGAAAACCGCATGCTGCTTTCCGCCGCCACCCAGGAAAAGCTTGATGGCAAGGTCAGGTCCGGCGCGCCCTTCAAGGGCCGCCAGCCCGTGGTGACCGCGGGCGAACGCGCCTTCTATGATCTCACCGAAGTGCCGACCGGCGATGGTTCGGCAGGCATCGCGATCGACGTCTCCGCCTTGCAGGCGTCCGAGACGGCGCTGGAGCAGACGCTTGAAAGCCATGCCGATACGCTGAACCACCTCAACACCGCGGTCGCGATCTTCGATGCCGACCGGCGGCTGAAATTCTACAATCAGGCCTTCGAGAAACTCTGGAAGCTCGATATGGGCTTCCTCGAAAGCCATCCCGACAATGGCGAACTGTTCGAGCGCCTGCGCGCCGACGGCAAACTGCCGGAGCCGCATCAGTGGCGCGAGTGGAAGGACAAGGCGCTTTCGGTCTATCATTCGGTCGCACCCTATAACGACCTCTGGTATCTGCCGAGCGGCGAGACGCTCTCCGTTTTTGCCTCCGCCCATCCGCGCGGCGGCACCACCTGGGTGTTTGAAAACCACACCGAGCAGGTGGCGCTCAAGACCCGCTACAACACGCTGGTCAAGGTTCAGGGCGAGACCATCGATCATCTCTCCGAGGGGGTCGCGGTGTTCGGACCGGACGGGCGGTTGAAGCTTTCCAACCCGGCCTTTCTCGGCCTGTGGCGGATCGGCGAAAACGAGGCCGAACCCGGCACCCATATCCGCGCGCTGATGCAGATCGGCGAGAAGGACGAGGAAGCGGCCAAGGGCTGGCGGCTGTTTGCCCGGATGATCACCTCCTTCGACGACGAGCGCGTCTCGCGCCAGGGCCGGCTGGAACTTTCCTCCGGCGTGGTGCTCGATTACGCCGTCACCCCGCTGCCCAATGCCCAGACCATGCTGACCTTCGTCAACAAGACGGATTCGGTTAATGTCGAGCGCGCGCTGACCGAAAAGAACGATGCGCTGCGCAAGGCCGAGGAACTCAAAAACGCCTTCCTCGAACACGTCTCCCACGAGCTGCGCACGCCGCTGACCTCGATCATGGGCTTCGCCGAACTGCTGAAATCGTCCGAGATCGGTCCGCTGACGGCGCGCCAGAGCAATTATGTCGATCACATCGCCAATTCCTCCTCGGTGCTGATGACGATCGTCAACGACATGATCGACCTGAAATCGGCCGATGCCGGCATTCTCCAGCTCGAGCGCGACCGGATGTCGCTCGACGACCTGATCGATTCGGTCGCCGACGATATTTCGAGCAGGCTGCAGGAAACCGGGGTGACGCTGGAAATCACCGCGCCGCCGAAGCTCGGCGAGATCACCGCCGATTTCCAGCGGCTGAAACAGGTTCTGCTGAAAATCCTCGGCAACGCCATCCGCTACGCCCCGCGCGGCTCCATCATCGCGCTGTCGTGCTGGCGCGAAAATGGCGATTTCGTCTTCACCGTCACCGATAGCGGCCCCGGCATCAGCGACGACGCGCTGGAAAACGTGTTCTCCCGCTTCGAATCGGGCGGCCGGCAGGCGCAATATGCCGGCGCGGGCCTTGGCCTTGCGATCGTCGAGAGTTTCGTCGGTCTTCACAACGGCAAGGTCTTCATCGATTCCGAAGCCGGCGCCGGGACCACGGTTTCCTGCCGGATCCCCGATGCCGTCGAGGAAAAGGGGTCCGCCGATATCATCGCGGCCGAATGACCAGCGTCTTTCTCCCCGATGAAGCCGCCACAATCGCCTTTGCCGGGCGCCTCGCGCCGTTTCTGAGGGCAGGCGACTGCCTACTGCTCGACGGCGATCTCGGCATGGGCAAGTCGACCTTGGCCCGTGCGCTGATCCGTGCCCGCTTCGGCGATCCCGAACTTGAGGTGCCGAGCCCCACCTTCACACTTGTGCAGGTCTATGACGGCGAACCGTCGATCTGGCATTTCGACCTCTACCGCCTGTCCGACGCCGATGAACTGATCGAACTTGGTATTGATGAGGCGCTGGCGGAGGGAATCAGCCTGATCGAGTGGCCCGATCGGGGTGATGGCGTACTTGCGAAGGATGCGTTGCGGCTGACTTTTGCCGAGGAAGGCGCGGGGCGGCGGGTGCGGCTTTCGGGCGGTCGGGCCGGAGAGCTGGCGGCGGTGCTGCAGGTTGGTTGAGAGGTTCTGAATTTTCTCCATGTCGGTGTGATGCGGAAGCGCCGTTCCCTCATCCGGCCTTCGGCCACCTTCTCCCCAAGGGGAGAAGGGGACGCCGGCGACGTCGTGCCTGGCCGCTTGTTCCCAGGATGGCTGCATGGTTCCCCCTCGCCCCGGAGGGGAGAGGGTGGCGCGTATGCGCCGGGTGAGGGGAGGCGGCGCTTGCCTCCGCGCACCATGCTTCGTAAAACCGGAACAGCGAAGCAGGGAGCGAAGACGTGGCGCAAGGGCGGGCGAGATTGTGGACGATACCGCCGGGCGTTGCGTTTCTGGACAGCCTTGCCGCCCGCCTGCTCGATGGCAGCCTGACGGATCAATTCCGTCATGATCCCCAAGATCCGCTGGCGCTCGCCGATGTGAAAATATTCCTACCCACCCGCCGCGCGGTGCGCGAACTGCGCGCGTCGTTTGCCGACAAGCTCGGCGGCGAGGCGGCGATCCTGCCGGAAATCCGCGCGCTTGGCGAGGTCGATGAGGATGAGGGTTTTTTGGGCGAAAACCTGCCGGAGGCCGGGCAAGCCTTGCCGCCGATCGAGCCGGTGCCGCGCCTGCTGGAGCTTGCCGGGCTGATCCTGCCCTGGCGCAACCGGCTTTCCGATGAGCTTGCCGGCCTGCATGGCGGTTCGCCGCTGGTGGCGCCGGCCAGCCCGGCGGATGCGGTGTGGCTTGCCCGCGACCTTGCCGAACTGATCGACGCGATGGAGACCGAAGGCGTCGACTGGGACCGGCTTTCGGCCCTGGAGCAGGACAATTACGCGGTCTGGTGGCAGTTGACCGCCGAATTCCTCGGCATCGCGGCGATCTACTGGCCGGGCCGGCTCGACGAACTCGGCCGGTCCGCGGCAGTCGCCCATCGCAATGGCCTGCTTGCCGGTGAGGCGGAGCGGCTGCGCGGCCTTTCCTCGCCCGTGATTATCGCGGGCTCCACCGGTTCGGTTCCCTCGGTGGCGGGGCTGATCGCGGCGGCGGCGGAGATGGAAAACGGCGTCATCGTGCTTCCCGGTCTCGACACCGCCATGCCGGAGGCGGATTTTCAGGCGCTGACGGCGCCCGACCTCAACCCGGCCATGCCCGATCCCTCGATCCGCAGCCATCCGCAATATGAAATGGCGCGGCTGATCGAATGTCTCGGCCTGACCAGGGCCGATTTTAAGGCTCTCGAGACGCCGGAGCCCGAACGCGCTGCCCGGCACGCGGTGCTCGCCGCCGCCTTCGCGCCGGCCGAGGCCACCGATCGCTGGGAGGCATGGCGCGAGACAATCTCGCCGGATGATCTCGCGGACGGTTTTGCCGATGTCGCTTTGATAGAGGCGGCCAATGAGCGGCAGGAGGCGGTGGCTGTCGCCATCGCGCTCCGGCTGGCGCTGGAGCATGAAACCGAGGAGGGAAGGCCGGCGCGCGCGGCGCTGATCACGCCCGACCGGGATCTTGCCCGCCGGGTGGCGGCCGAACTTGGGCGGTTTCAGATCGAGGCCGATGATTCGGCCGGCACGCCATTGGCTGCCACCGGGCAGGGCACGCTCTTGACGCTGATGCTGGAGGCGGTTCTGAAGCCCGGCGATCCGGCCACGCTCGCCGCCCTTTTGAAACATCCGCTCGCCCGGTTCGGCCTGTCGGCCCGCGCCATGCGCGGGGCGGCCGCCGCTTTCGAACTGATCGCGCTCAGAGGCGGCACGCGGCTGGTCCCGCTCGGTCATCTGGAGGCGTTTCTGGACGATGCGCTGGAGAAGCAGAAGGATGACCGGCATCCGCCGCGCTGGCGCACGGCACTACCGAAAACCGCCGACGACGATGCCCGTGATCTCGCCCAGCGCATCGATTTCGCGCTTCAGCCCCTGATCGAGACCCATGTGCCGCGCGGGCCGGACAGGGCGCCGATCACCGAAAGCCTGACGCTTGCCGACTGGGCGGCGCGCACCGGTCGGGCGCTGGAGGCGGTGGCGCGCGACGCCGGCGACGATCTGTCGGCGCTGTGGAGCGGGGAGGCCGGCGAACGTCTTGCCGCCATGCTCTCGGAAATCATGGGCTCCTCGACCCCGATCGAGGCCGACGGGCCGCAATGGATCGAGATCGTCGCGGCGCTCTCGGCTTCCGAGGCGGTCAAGCCACGCCAGATGGGCAATCCCCGCGTGTTCATCTTCGGCGCGGTCGAGGCGCGGCTGCAGGACATGGACACGATCGTGCTTGGCGGCATGAATGAGGGCGTGTGGCCGACCCAGCCGAAGAACAATCCGTTCCTGTCGCGCGGCATGAAGGCCGAGATCGGGCTGGAACCGCCGGAAAAACGCGTCGGCCAGCTCGCCCATGATTTGTGGATGGCGGCCGGCGCGCCGCGTCTGGTGATTTCGCGCGCGCTTAGGCAGGGCACCGCGCCGACGGTCGCCAGCCGCTGGCTGCAGCGCTTGCTGGCCTTTGGCGGCCCCGGCCTCGCGGCTGATCTCGCCCGGCGCGGCGCGGTCTATCGCGACTGGGCCGAGCAACTGGATGCGGCCCCGCGCCAGCCGATCCCCGGCCGTCCCGCGCCCTATCCGCCGGCGGAGCGCCAGCCGGAGCGCTATTCCTTCTCCGAGATCGGCCGGCTGCGGCGCGACCCTTATGCGGTCTATGCCCAGAAGGTGCTGAAACTCGATCCGCTCCTGCCGTTCAACGCCGATCCCGGCGTCAAGGAACGCGGCATTCTCTACCATGCGCTGGCCGAGCGTTTCATCAAATCCGGCGCGAGACCGGACAGCGAAGAGGGTCGGGCGGTGATGGACGAGATCATCGCGGAACTGCTGTTTGAAGCCGAACTCGCGCCGCATCTCGCGGTGAGCTGGGTGCCGCGCCTGCGCTCGGTCGCCGACGAATTCCTGGCCTTCGAGACCCGCCGGCGGGCGCTGACGCAAATCGAGCAATCGCTGACGGAGGTTCCGGCCGGTTTCGATATTCCGCTGGCGGGCGTGCGGCTCACCGGCATTGCCGACCGGATCGATATGCTTGCGGGCGGCGGGGCGGAGATCATCGATTACAAGACCGGCTCCTCGCCATCGCTGAAACAGGCCCGCACCCTGCTCGATCCGCAATTGCCGCTGGAGGCGGCAGCCCTTGCGGCGGGCGGTTTCAAGGAGGTTGCGCCGGTGGAAGCGACAAGCCTCAAATATGTGCGGCTGCGCCCCGGCCATCGCTTCATCGGCGAGGCGCTGGAAAAGGCGAAGACAGTCAAGGAGGCCGCGATTACCGCCGAGGAACTGGCAGCCGATGCGCTGCGGGAATTCACCCGTTTCGTCGTGGCGCTGAAATCCGGCGAGCGGCCATTCGCCTCGCGGCTGGTGCCGGCGAGTGCGCGCGATTTTTCCGGCGAATACGACCATCTGGCCCGCGTCGCCGAATGGTCGACCGCCGATGACGGGGAGGGCGGCGATGACGAGTGAGACCGAAACCGCAGTCGCACCCGGACATGACGCCGATGCCGAGACCTGGCTTTCCTGGACCACCGGCCGCCAGCGGCTCGCCTCCGATCCGGCCCGCTCGGTCTGGGTCTCGGCCAATGCCGGCTCGGGCAAGACCCATGTGCTGACCCAGCGCGTCGTCCGGCTGCTGCTTTCCGGCGCGCGGCCCTCGGCGATCCTGTGCCTGACCTATACCAAGGCGGCGGCGTCCGAAATGTCGAACCGGGTGTTCAGGCGGCTCGCGGAATGGGCGGTGTTGCCGGAAGCTGCCCTTGCCGACGAGATCGCCGAAATCGAGGGCGCGCGGCCGGATGCGCTGAAGATCGCAATGGCGCGGCGGCTGTTCGCCCACGCGCTTGAAACGCCGGGCGGGCTGAAGATCCAGACCATCCACGCCTTTTGCGAAAGCCTGCTGCACCGGTTTCCGCTGGAGGCCAATGTCGCCGGCCATTTCTCGGTGCTGGACGACACCGCAGCCGCCACGCTTCTGGCCGACGCCCGCCTCGGCCTGTTGACGGCAACCGCCAGCCGCGACGATCCCGATCTGTCGAAGGCGTTCCAGACCGTGCTGGAGATTGCCGATGACAGCGGGCTTGAAAAACTGCTCGGCGAGATCGTCCGCAACCGCCACGCCATCCGGCCGTTTCTGGAGCGCGCGCGTGATGGGCTCGAAGCTGCATTGCGCGAGGCCTACGGCTTTGAGGCCGCTACATCGCCTGAAACGATCGCCGCCGATGCCTGGCCGCTGCCGGGCCTTGGCGAGGGCGATTATTCGGCGCTGATTGCGATTGCGCGGGCCGATGGCGGCAAAAACGCCGCGAAATTCGCAGATACACTTGCCGCGGCCTCTGCTGCTGCTGATGCGGTCACCCGTTTCGGCCTTCTCGAAGAGGCATTCCTGACCAAGGCCGGCGTGCCGAAGGCGGAGCGCACGCTTGTGTTCAAGAGCCTGCGGGAGAAAGCGCCCGAGATTGCCGAGGCGGTGATGGCCGCCGCCGGGCATGTCTTTGCCATGCGCGATACGCTTGTCCGCTACCGGATCTTCTTAAAGACGCTGGCCGCGTTGACGCTGGCCGACCGGCTGGACCGACGTTACGAGGAGCTGAAACGCCGGCGCGGCAAGCTCGATTTCGAGGATCTGATCGCCCATGCCGCAAGCCTTTTGACACGGCCCGATTCCGGGCAATGGATCCACTACAAGCTCGACCAGGGCATCGATCATATTCTGGTCGACGAGGCGCAGGACACCGCGCCGCTGCAATGGGATGTGGTTAGGGCGCTCAGCGAGGATTTCTTCTCGGGCGCGGGCGCACGGCCCGGAAAGCGCACCATGTTTGCCGTCGGCGACGAGAAACAGTCGATCTATTCCTTCCAGGGCGCGCGGCCGGAGCGGTTTTCCGCCGAGGGCCGGCTCGCCGAGCGGCGGGTGTTGGCGATCGATGCCGGCTTCGCGCGGATCGGCCTGCCGCTGTCGTTCCGCTCGACCGCCTCGGTGCTTTCGGCGGTTGACCTCGTGTTCTCGGTGCCGGAAAACCGCAAGGGGCTTTCGGCGGAAGACGAGGCCACGGTTCATATCTCCAACCGCATCGGCCATCCGGGCCGGGTCGAGGCATGGGATGTGATCGCGCCGGCAGAAGTGATCGAGACCGATGACTGGACCGCGCCCTTCGACGCCACGCCCGACGAGGCCCCGGCGGCGATCCTCGCCCGGCGGATTGCCCATAGGATCGCCGCCATGGTCGGAACCGAGACGCTGGTGGATCACGGCGTCAGCCGCACGGTGAGGGCCGGCGACGTTCTGGTTCTGGTCAGAAAGCGCGATGCCTTCGTCAATGCGCTGACCAGAGCGCTGAAATCGCCCTACGACATTCCCGTTGCAGGCGCCGACCGGTTGCGGCTTGCCGATCATATCGCGGTCAAGGATCTGATCGCGCTTGGCCGTTTTGCCGTATTGCCGGAGGACGATCTTTCGCTGGCCGCGATCTTCAAGAGCCCGCTTCTGTCGCTCTCGGAAGACGATCTCTTTGCCGTGGCCGCCATGCGCAAGCCGGGCGAGCATGTCTGGTCGGCGCTGCGCCGGCTTGCCGGTGCCGGCGATGAAACGCTTTCCGTCGCGGTCGAGAGGCTGGAGCGAGTTATCAACGCCGCGCGGCGGCGCACCGCGTTCGATTTCTATGCCGGCATTCTGGCGCGCGAGGGCGGCAGGCGGGCGTTTCTGGCGCGGCTCGGCAGCGAGGCTGGCGACATTCTCGATGAATTTCTCAACGCCGCCAAGGGGCATGAGGACACCGGCCTGCCGGGTTTGCAGAGCTTCCTTGATGTACTGGAGACCGGCGGGCTGGAGATCAAACGCGAGCAGGATCAGGGCCGCGATGAAGTGCGGATCATGACCACCCATGCCGCCAAAGGGCTGGAAGCGCCGGTGGTGTTTCTGGTCGATGGCGGCGGTAAGCCGTTCGAGCCGCGCAACCTTTCGGGCTTCCGGGTGATGGTGGGCGATGTGCCGGTCTGGCATGGAGCCGCGCGCGATGCCGACAGCCTGGTCGCCGCCGATCTCGCCCGGCGCGAGGCCGAGGCCAAGGAGGAATATCGCCGGCTGCTTTACGTGGGCATGACCCGCGCCGCCGACCGGCTGATCGTGGCCGGCTATCGCGGCCGCACCGAGGTGCCGGATACCTGGCATCGCATGGTCTGGTCGGCGCTGGAAGGCGATCACCGCGTCAACGAGACGGCGATGGCCGGGCCGGGCGGCGAGGAATGGCCGGCGCTGGTCTTCGAGGAAAAGATCCCGCCGCGCCGGTTTGACGAGGAAGGGGCCAAAAAGGAAGCCACCGAAAAACCGCCGCTGCCGGACGCGCTGCTGACGCCGTTTCGCGAGACCGAACGGCCGCAGCCGCCGCTCAGCCCGTCGCGCGCCGGCGTTGAGGTCGAGGACCCCGCGCCGATGACGGCCTCGCCGCTGTTCGAAAAGCCGGAGATCAATCTGGCGCTGGAGCGCGGCCGGCTGGTGCATCGGCTGTTGCAGATATTGCCGGGATTTGAAACCGATGACCGGGACGCCGCCTGCCGGCGCTATCTCGACCGGGCGGCTTTTGCGCTGCCGGACGAAGAACGCGCCGCGATTGCCGCAAGCGTGATGGCGGTGATCGGCGATCCCCGGCTGCAGCCGCTGTTTGCGCCATCGGCGCGTCCGGAAGTCTCGATTGCCGGAACCGTGCGGCTTGCCGGCGGGGCCTATACCGTTTCCGGCCGGCTCGACCGGCTGGCGGTTACGGATAACCGGGTGCTGCTCGCCGATTTCAAGACCAACCGCAACCCGCCGGGCGATGGCGAGACGCCGCCCTTCAGCCATGTGGCGCAGATGGCGGTCTATCGCGAAATCCTGAAGCCGCTCTATCCGCGAAGCGCGATCGACTGCCTGCTGATCTATACGGAGACGGCGGCGGTGCGGGTGCTGGGAGAGGACGAACTTGCCGAAGCCCTTGCGCGACTTGCGACAAAGTGACGGGGCGGCATTGATTTTTTGTGAAACCATGCTCACATGCATCTCAAGATTTTGCGCAAGGGGCCGGGTGTGTTTCCGGCAACGCAAGGAGCTATCAAATGACGACAGTCAAGGTCACTACAGCCAATTTCAAGCAGGAAGTGCTTGAATCTTCAGAACCCGTCGTGGTCGATTTCTGGGCCGAATGGTGCGGCCCGTGCCGGATGATCGGCCCGAGCCTGGAGGAAATCGCCGAGGAAATGAACGGCAAGGTCAAGATCGCCAAGGTCAATGTCGATGACAATCCGGATCTGGCGGTTCAGTACGGGGTCCGTTCGATCCCGATGCTGGCCATGTTCAAGGGCGGCGAACTTGCCGACGTGAAGGTCGGCGCCGCGCCGAAAACCGCGCTTTCGAGCTGGATTTCCGGCGTCGTAGGCTGAAAACAGCCACATTTTGCAGCCATGAAGCCCGCCATTGCGCGGGCTTTTTTTGATCGAGGCGGAACCTGGCGGATTTTGCCGCGTTTTGGCCTTCAGCACTATTATGGCCAAAACGGAGTTTACCTCTTGATGACGACGATGCGTTCTGTTTCGCCCTCTCTTCTCAGCCTGTTTGTTGTTCCCCTGTTTCTGCTGCCGGCAACGGCTTCCGCCTTCGAACCGGAACTCGGCCCGGCAAAGCCATTCTCGTTTGAAACGCTTGCCGAGGATGCAAAGGCCCTTTCCGAAAAGCCGTTCGAGCCCTATCCGGTGCAAACGCCGGAACTGTTCGAGAAGATCGATTATGATGCCCACTGGAAGATCAGGTTCCGCGCCGATCACACCGTGGAGGTCGGCGATGCGCCGGTGCAGTTCTTCCATCAGGGGCGCTATTTCAAGGAACCGGTGACGATCAATCTGGTGGAGGATGGCGAGGCTCGCGAGCTGGTCTACAGCGCCGATTATTTCGACATGCCGGAGGATAGCCCCGCCAAGGCCGTCGAGGATGTCGCGGGCTGGGCCGGGTTCCGGGTGATGCGGCCGGATATGAAGACCGACTGGATTTCGTTTCTCGGGGCCTCCTATTTCCGCACCGATGGTCCCGACAAGCAGTACGGCCTGTCGGCGCGCGCTCTGGCGGTCGATACCGGTCTTTCGACGGCGGAGGAGTTTCCGCGCTTCAAGGCCTTCTATCTGGAAGAAGACGGGGATGCCGATGAGGGCATCGTCATTTACGCGCTGCTGGACAGCAAGAGTGTCGCCGGCGCCTACCGGATCGAGGCGGAAAACACCGATGGCGAGGGCCAGGTGCTTCATATCCAGAGCCGGCTGTTCTTCCGCGATGCGGTGGAGCGTCTCGGGATCGCGCCGCTGACCTCGATGTACTGGTATTCCGAAACCCACCGCAACATGGCCTTCGATTGGCGTCCGGAAGTCCACGACAGCGACGGGCTGGAGATCGTTACCGGTTCGGGCGAGCAGATCTGGCGGCCGCTCAACAATCCAAACCGGGTGGTGACCTCGAGCTTCTATGACGACAATCCGCAGGGCTTCGGCCTGATCCAGCGCGACCGCGATTTCGACCACTACCTCGATGACGGCGTGTTCTACAATCGCCGCGCTTCCGCCTGGATCACGCCGGAGGGCGACTGGGGCAAGGGCATGGTGCAGCTCGTGGAACTGCCGTCGGATGACGAAATCTACGACAATATCGTGGCCTACTGGCTGCCCGAGGACCTGCCCGAAGCCGGCGAGGAACGCGATTTCGCCTATACGCTGACCTGGGCCAAGCGCGGGCCTGAAAACGAAGCGCTGGCCGAGACCGAGGCAAGCCGGATCGGCCGCGGCGGCGTGCCCGGCCAGCCGCGCCCGGACGACCAGATCAAGGTCGTGGTCGAGTTTTCGGGCGATGCGGTCACGGGGCTGACGATGGAAGATGGCGTCGAGCCGCAGGTCTCGGTCGGGCCGGGCGCGGAGCTGCTCGATGCCTTCGCGATGCCGATCGTCGGCACAGATGACTGGCGGCTGACCTACGACCTGAAGTTCGAGGAAGGCGCCGATACCGTCGATGTCCGCGCCTATCTTTCCAAGGACGGCGCGCCGCTGACGGAAACCTGGCTCGGCCAGTTTCATGCGGGCCAGTTCGAATAAGAACCTCCGTGACGGGGCACGGCTAAAAGGCCGATGCCCCGCAAGGGATGACTGAGCGGCAATTTAGTGCTATAGGCACGCGCAAACGGGCGGCGATAGGATTGCGCCCGACGATTTTTCATAGCGTATCAGCGGGTTCGCCCTGCCGCCTGAATGGCCGGCGGCGAACGGCCGTGTTGCCGGAGAGACCATGTCCGTAGCCGAAATCGATCTTGAAGCCCAGCGCGCCCGGCCGCGTCCTGCCGCCGCTCCAGCGCAGGGCAAGACCACGCTGATCGGCCTTTCCAAGCCGGAGCTTGGCGAGGCGCTGGCATCGATCGGGGTCGCCGACAAGCAGATCAAGATGCGCGTCAGCCAGATCTGGAACTGGCTTTATGTACGCGGCGTCTCGGATTTTGCCGAGATGACCAATGTCGCCAAGGACCTGCGGGTGAGGATGGCCGAGGCCTTCGACATCGCCCGCCCGGAAATCGTCACCGAGCAGATTTCGACCGACGGCACCCGCAAATGGCTGATCCGCTTCCCCTCGCACGGCGCAGGCAAGCCGGTCGAGATCGAGACCGTCTATATTCCGGAGGAAGATCGCGGGACGCTGTGCATCTCCAGCCAGGTCGGCTGCACGCTGACCTGTTCCTTCTGTCACACCGGCACCCAGCGGCTGGTGCGCAATCTGCGGCCCGAGGAAATTCTCGGCCAGTTGCTCGTCGCCCGCGACGCGCTCGGCGATTTTCCGAACCGCGATGCGCCCAATGGCGCCTTCATCCCGGAATCTGACCGCAAGGTCACCAATATCGTGATGATGGGGATGGGCGAGCCGCTTTATAACTTCGACGCCGTGAAGAAGGCGCTACTGATCGCCTCTGCCGAGGACGGGCTGTCGCTGTCGAAGCGGCGGATCACGCTGTCGACCTCCGGCGTGGTGCCGGAAATCTACCGCACCGGCGACGAGATCGGCTGCATGCTGGCGATCTCGCTGCATGCCGTGCGCGACGATCTGCGCGACATCTTGGTGCCGATCAACAAGAAGTATCCGCTGGAAGAGCTGATCAAGGCCTGCCGCGAGTATCCGGGGCTGTCCAACGCCAAGCGCATCACCTTCGAATATGTGATGCTGAAGGACGTCAATGACAGCCTTGCCGATGCCCGCGACCTGGTGAAGCTCCTGAAGGGCGTGCCGGCCAAGATCAACCTGATCCCGTTCAACCCGTGGCCGGGTTCCAACTACCAGTGTTCCGACTGGGAGACGATCGAGCGCTTCGCCGATTTCATCAACCAGGCCGGCTACGCCTCCCCGATCCGTACCCCGCGCGGCCGCGACATTCTGGCCGCCTGCGGCCAGCTCAAGTCGGAATCGGAGCGCATGCGCAAGACCGAACGGCTCGCCTATGAGGCGATGATGATCGCCAATCACGGAGACGACTGATCCGACAAGGAGGAATTATGCCCGAGGATTCGCTGGAAGTTGCCGTAGATGCGTCGCTGACGCCCGAAGCATGCTTCAAGAGGTTCACCGAGGGCATGACCGGCTGGTGGCCAAAGGCCTATACATGGTCGGGTGAGGCATTGGTCAAGATCAGCATAACGCCGAAAGTCGGTGGTCCCTGCAGCGAAATCGGTCCCCATGGATTCCGCTCGGATTTCGGCCGGGTGCTGGCCGTGCATCCGGGGAAATCTGTGCGTTTCACGTGGCAGATCAGCATGAAGCGCGAGCCAGTGCCGGATCCGGCCATGGCCAGCAGGGTCGATGTCCGATTCTCGGAGATTGATGCCGACACCACACGCGTGGTGCTGATCCATTCGGCGTTCGCAAACCACGGCGAGGGCTTCGAGGCCTATCGTGACGCCATGGCATCGGAGCAGGGCTGGCCGCTGATCCTGGATTGCTTCAACGCGCCTGCGTGAGCAATATCTTCACCGCGAACAGCGAGAACACGCCTGCGAACAGGTAGTCAATGGCGCGCAGCACCCGTTTGTGGGTCTTCAGCCAGCCGGAGAGCCGGTGGGCGGCGATGACGATGGCGATCGTTGGCAGGATCGCGACGGTGATGAAGGTGAAGCCGAGGAAGAGCAGCTTGCCGGTGACGTTCGGATCACTCGGCGTCACGAATTGCGGCAGGAAGGTCATGAAGAAGATGATGACCTTGGGGTTCAGAAGATTGACCCAGAAGCCGTTCGCCATCGCCGCCTTTAGCGATCCGCGCCTGCGCTCCGGCCTTGCCTCCGCCTCCAGCACGAAATTATTGCCCTTGCGGATCGCCATAACCGCGATCCAGAGCAGATAGGCAGCGCCCCCGCTCTTCAGGATGAAGAAGGCGGTGGGCGAGGCGATGATCAGGGCCGACACGCCGAAAGCGACCAGGATGGTGTGGACGCAGATGCCGAGATTGGTGCCGACGAGCACGGCAAGGCCCGCGGCGCGGCCCTCCCTCAGCGCCTTGCTGATCGACAGCGTCATGTCCGGGCCGGGGGTGAGCGCCAGAAGCAGCGTTGCGGCGGAAAAGGCGAGGAGAACGGGAAGCGACGGGATGAAATCCATGGGACACCTGCACGAGGGCGGACCCTCATTGTGATTGCCGACGAGGTTAACAATCTGTAATGAGGGCGGTGAGGCTTTGCAAGATTCCACACTTCGCGGCAGGGCCGAAACAGGAAAGGGATTGTTCTTGCGCGTTCTCGATGAAGCCTTTTTTCCGGAACTGCCGAATTACTATCGCGGCAAGGTCAGGGAAAACTATGATCTGCCGGACGGTCGGCGGATCATCATCACCACCGACCGCATCAGCGCGTTCGATCGGGTGCTGGCTTCGATACCGCACAAGGGCGCGATCCTGACCCAGATCGCCCGCTTCTGGTTCGAGGAAACCGCCGATATCGCCGCCAACCACGTGGTCGCCTATCCCGATCCGAACGTGGTGGTCGGCAGAAGGCTTGATATCCTGCCGGTGGAAATCATCGTGCGCGGCTATCTCGCCGGCACCACCGACACCTCGATCCTGACCCGCTACAAGCGCGGCGAACGGACGATCTACGGCATCACCTTTCCCGATGGCATGCGCGACAATGAAGCGCTGCCCGCGCCGATCATCACGCCCACCAGCAAGGCCTTCGATGGCGGTCATGACGAGCCGCTGACGGCGGCCGAAATCGTTGAAAAGGGGCTTTTGACGAAGGCCGAGTGGGACGAGGTTTCGTCGACGGCGCTGAAGCTTTTTGCGCGCGGCCAGGAGATCGCGGCGAAGCGGGGGCTGATCCTCGCCGACACCAAATACGAGTTCGGAAAGGATGCCGACGGCAATATTCTGCTTGCCGATGAAATCCATACGCCGGATTCGAGCCGCTACTGGATGGCGGAAAGCTATGAGCGGCGGTTTTCGGCGGGCGAACGGCCGGAAAGCTTCGACAAGGATTTCATCCGCTCCTGGGTCGTGGCGCGCTGCGACCCCTACAAGGATCCGATCCCGGAAATTCCCGTTGATGTCGTGCTTGCGGCGTCCAAGGTCTATGGCCAGGCGTTCGAGATGATCACGGGCGAACAGTTTCTTCCCGATGACAGCGGCGAGAGCGTCAAGGCGCGGATCAGGGCGAACCTCAAGGCCTATTATCCCGACGGGGACTGGGGCTGATGCGCAGACCTCGGCGAACCGGTGCGGAAACGAGAGAGGCGATCCTCGCGACCGCCGAGCGCCTGTTCCGCGCGCGCGGTTTTGCCGCCGTGTCGATCGCCGATATCGCCGCCGAACTCAACATGTCGCCGGCCAATGTGTTCAAGCATTTCAAGAGCAAGCTGACGCTTGGCCGGGCAATTGCCTATCGCCACGGCCGCAGGCTGGCCGAGCGCTGCAGCATCGAGGATTCATCGGGAGCGCCCGACGAGAAGCTGCAGCTTTTCCTTTCGCGGCTCGCGCGCGAGCATGTCAGCGACAAGCTGGAGAATCAGTATCTCTTTGAAATGATCCCGCTGGTGCTGGAAGATCCCGCCAAGGGCGGCAGAATCTATCGTCGGCTCGTCGAGGACAAGCTCTGCGCCCTGATCGCCGAAGCGATGGAGGCCGGCATTTACCGGCCGGGCGATCCAGCGCGCGATGCCGAGGTGATCGTCGACATGCTGGCAAGCGTGCTCCACCCGAAGATGTTGCATTGCGTTGATCCGCCCGCGCTTTCGGACAAGACGGCCCTGATTATCGAGCTGATCGATAGCGGGTTGAAATACCGAGTTGCAAAGTGATGATTTCTGAGATACGTCACTAAGGCAATTCAGGGGCGAGCCGGCCTCATTCCGCTCTTGTGTGTGGCAGATATGTTGTTTCCTGCCACGTTTAGACTGTGTTAAGAAAACGACCATTGTTCATTTTCTATTCTGGATAGGTGCCCATGCTGTCGCGCAAGCTTCCGATCGCTGCCTTTACCGTTCTCGCATTCGCGCTCGGCGCTTGCAGTGATGATGGCAAGAACCAACAGGGTGCCGGCCAGCAGCCTCCGCCGCCGAAAGTTGGCGTTATCACGCTGACGGAGCAGACCGTTCCGCTGACCACGACCCTGCCGGCGCGGGCGGTTGCATACCAGTATGCCGAGATCCGCCCGCAGGTGACCGGCATCATCACCAACAAGGCCTTCAAGGATGGCGCCCTGGTGGAAGCCGGCGACCTGCTCTACGAGATCGAGCAGGATACCTACGAGGCATCTCTCGCGGCCGCTCAGGCCAATCTTGACAAGGCCAACGCGGCCGTTCCGGGCGCCAAGGAAAACTACGAGCGCTATCAGCGGATCGTGAACACCGGCGCCACCGAGATCCAGGTGACTGATGCCAAGACCCGTTACGACACCGCGCTTGCGGATGTCAGCGCGGCCAAGGCGGCTGTGAAATCGGCGCAGATCAATCTCGATCACACAAAGATTACCGCGCCGTTCGGCGGCGTTCTCGGCGTGTCAAACGTTTCGGTCGGCAACCTCGCCTCGCCGTCGTCCTCGACCCCGCTGGTCGATCTCAACCAGCTCGATCCGATCTATGTCGACATGTACGAATCAGCCGGGCAGGTGCTTTCGGCCACCGGCAAATATGCCGATTTCAAATCCGAAAGCGATCTGTCGAAGGTCAAGGTGAATGTCCAGCTTGACGACGGCAGCACCTATGACGTGACCGGCAATCTCGACGTTTCGGCGCGCACGGTCGACCAGTCGACCGGCACGGTGAACCTGCGCGCCATCTTCGACAATCCCGACCATGTTCTGCTGCCCGGCATGTTCGTGCGCGCAACGCTGACGGTTGCCGAGGAACAGGGCTATCTCATCCCGCAGCTCGCAGCCCAGATCGAGGCCGGCGGCAAGGTTTCGGCGATGTTCGTGACCTCCGACAACAAGGTCGAGACCAGGGTCTTCGACAATGTGATGGTCTCCAACAATTCCTGGCTGGTGCAGAAGAACGTCTCGGACGGCGACCGTCTGATCGTCGACGGCTTCCAGTCGCTCGTGGGCGGGGTGACCGACGTCACGCCGGTGCCGGCGAAGATCAATGACAAGGGCGTCGTGGTCGATGACACGTCGGGTTCCTCCGGCGGTTCTTCGAGCGGTGGTTCATCAAGCGCTGCAGGATCAACAGGCGGAAATGGCTGAGCGCAAGGCTTGTGCAGGCACCGGAACCAAGCGCTCGAGGTATGATTAATGGCTAATTTCTTTATCAACAGACCCGTTTTCGCCTGGGTGATCGCCATTGTGATCATGCTGATCGGCGGGCTTGGCATTTCCCAGCTTCCGATTTCGCAATATCCGCAGATCGCGCCGACCACGATTTCGCTTTCCGCCAGCTATCCGGGCGCGAGTGCCAGAACGGTCGAAACCACGGTGACCAACGTCATCGAAGACGGTCTGACCGGCTTCGACGACATGCTCTATCTCACCTCGACGTCGTCGCCCGGCCTGTCGCAGATCTCGGTGATCTTCGGCCCCGGCATCGATCCGGAAATTGCCCAGGTCGAGGTGCAGAACAAGCTGCAGCTCGTGCAGCCCCAGCTTCCCGACGTGGTGCGCAATCTCGGCATCACCGTCAGCCGCTCGTCCTCCAGCTTCCTGATGGTTGTCGCCCTGACCGACAGCAGCGGCCAGTATTCCGCCGCCGATCTCGGCAACATCATCGACAGCTCGATCAATGACAGCATCGCCCGCCTTGAAGGCGTCGGCAGCGTTCAGGGGTTCTATACGCCCTATGCCATGCGCGTCTGGCTCGATCCCTACAAACTCAACCAGTATAATCTGACGGTTGCCGACGTTTCCAACGCCATCCAGGCGCAGAACCAGCAGGTTGCCGTCGGCGATGTCGGCGGCAATCCCTCCGTCGAGGGCCAGCAGCTCAGTATTACCGCGGTTTCGGCCACTCAGCTCGAAAACGTGACCGAGTTTGAGAACATCATCCTGAAATCGACCGAGAACGGTGCGACCGTCACGCTTTCGGACGTCGGCAGGGTGGAGCTCGGCCAGCAATACTACCAGTTCTACACCTATTATAACGGCCTGCCCGCGGCGGGCTTCGCCGTCGAACTCGCCAACGGCGCCAATGCGATCGACACCTCGAAAGCGGTGACCGATTTCATGGACTCCATCAAGCCGTCGCTGCCGCAGGGCGTCGATGTGATCTACCCCTACGACACCACGCCCTTCGTCGAACTGTCGATCGAGCAGGTGGTTCACACCCTGTTCGAGGCGATCGTGCTGGTGTTCGTGGTCCTGCTGGTCTTCCTGCAGAACCTGCGCGCGACGCTCATCGCGACGCTTGTCGTGCCGGTCGTGCTGCTCGGCGCCTTCGGCGTGCTTGCCTTTGCCGGCTTCTCGATCAACACGCTCACCATGTTCGCCATGGTGCTGGCGATCGGCCTATTGGTGGACGACGCGATCGTCGTCGTCGAGAACGTCGAGCGAATCATGCATGAGGATGGTCTGCCGCCGAAGGAGGCGACGCAGAAATCCATGGGCGAGATCCAGGGCGCGCTGATCGGCATCGTCATGGTGCTGACGGCGGTGTTCATTCCGATGGCGTTCATCGGCGGCTCGACCGGCATCATCTATCGTCAGTTCTCGATCACGATCGTGGCGGCGATGATCCTGTCGGTTCTGGTGGCGATGATCTTCACCCCGGCGCTGTGCGCGACCCTGCTCAAGCCCGTCGATCCGACCAAGAAGGATCGCGGACTTTCGGGCTATTTCAATCGCGGCTTCGAGCGCGTGACCAATGGCTATATCCACGGCGTTGCGCTCATGCTCAGGTGGCTGATCCCGGTTTTCGCGGTTTTCGCCATCCTGCTTTTCGGGGTCTATCATTATTTCACCCAGCTTCCCGAATCCTTCCTCCCGGACGAGGACCAGGGCTCGCTGTTCGTGATCGTCAATCTCCCAACGGGGGCGACGACGGAGCGAACCGGCGCCGTCACAGAGCAGGTTGGGGCCTATTTCCGCAACCAGGAAAAGGACGCCGTCGAGGCCGTGTTCACGGTTCTGGGCTTCTCGTTTGCCGGTCAGGGCCAGAACTACGCCATGGCCTTCATCGAGCTGAAGCCGTTCGACGACAGAACGGACAAGAACCTGACCGCAGCGGCGGTGGCACAGCGCGCCAACGGCTATTTCTACATGAATGTGCGTGATGCGCAGGTCTATGTGGTGCAGCCGCCGTCAATTCCGGGCCTTGGCCAGTCCACCGGCTGGACCGGTTATGTCGTCGACAGCGGCAATCAGGGCCAGGAGGCGACGCTTGCGGTTACCAACCGTATCATCCGGCAGATGAATCAGGGCGGCATCGCCGCGCAGGTTCGCACCGATACCCAGCCGGACGAAACCCAGCTCAAGCTCGCGATCGACGATCAGAAGGCTGGCGCCTATGGCGTGAGCATCGCCGAAGCGACCGGCATGCTGTCGACCATCTATGCCGGCTCGAACATCAACAACTTCACGCTCGACGACAAGGTGAAGAAGGTCTACGTGCAGGGCGATACGCCCTACCGCATGCAGCCGGAGGACATCTATCGCTGGTATGCCCGCAAT
Source organism: Martelella mediterranea (assembly GCF_021021415.1). Classification (GTDB taxonomy): domain Bacteria; phylum Pseudomonadota; class Alphaproteobacteria; order Rhizobiales; family Rhizobiaceae; genus Martelella; species Martelella mediterranea_C. The sequence goes on from NZ_JAINWJ010000059.1 coordinate 42,387, forward strand.
CTCAGCGGCGACATGGTGCCGTTCTCCGCCTTCACCGATATCGAATGGACCACGGGCGCGCCTTCGCTGGCGCATTACAACGGCAACTCCGCCGTTGATATCCAGGGCGGAACCCAGCCGGGCTTTGCCTCCGGACAGGCCATGAACCAGCTCGTCGACATGGTGGAGCAGTCGCCCGGCGGCTTCACCGTCGCCTGGACCGACATGTCGCTCCAGCAGGTGATCTCCGGCAATGAGGTGACGTATCTCTACATGATCTCGGTGCTGTTCGTGTTCCTCTGCCTTGCGGCGCTTTATGAAAGCTGGAGCATTCCGTTCGCTGTGATCCTCGCGGTTCCGGTCGGGATTCTCGGCGCGGTTCTGGCGGCGAACTTGCGTGGCATGGAGAATGACATCTACTTCAAGGTCGGCATGCTCACCACAATGGGCCTGGCCGCGAAGAACGCCATTCTGATCGTGGAGTTCGCGCGCGAGCAGAGCGAGAAGGGCGATTCGCTCTATGACGCCACCCTTCACGCCGCCCGCATGCGTCTGAGACCAATCATCATGACCTCGCTCGCCTTCATCCTCGGCGTTACGCCGCTGGTGCTGGCGACGGGAGCCGGTTCGGCTGCGCAGAATGCCATCGGCACGGCCGTGTTCGGCGGCATGCTGGCGGCAACCACCCTTGGCATCTTCTTCGTTCCCTCGTTCTTCGTCGCCGTGTGCCGCATTATGGGCATCGGCAAGAAGGACCAGAAAGCGGCAGAAGAGCAACAGGTGGTTTAAAACCGGGTTAACCATATTGCGCCGGGCCCGGCCCGGCGCTTACTAATAGGCCGTTGGTCCGCAGCGCGGATCAGCCGAACTGACAGGATATTTCAGATGTTGTTGCGCCGTATTGCATCCGTTCCGCTGCTCATGGTTTTCCTGTCCGGCTGTGTTGTCGGGCCGGATTATGTGGCGCCGACAGCGGCGCTGCCGGACAAGTTCAGCGAAGGCAGCAGCCAGCCGGTCGGCGATGTGACCGATGTCGCCTGGTGGAGCGCATTCAACGATCCGCTGCTGACCGGTTATGTCCAGCAGGGCATGGTGCAGAATCTTTCCGTGCTTCAGGCGCTCGAAAGGATTGTTCAGGCCGAGACCAATGTCGTTTCCGCGACGGCGGGGGCCTATCCGCAGGTCAACCTCAACGGTTCGGACACGGTCGGGGCTTCCGGCGGCGATGGCGCCTCGCCGCAGTCGCGCAAGATCACCAATACCTTTGGCGGATCGGTGCCGGTGTCCTGGGTGCTTGATCTGTTCGGCCTTTACGCCCGTTCCGGCGAGGCCGCGCTCGACCAGCTCGATGCCGCCTATGCCAGCGCGGATGTCGCCAAGCTCACGCTGATCTCCCAGCTGATCGACGCCTATATTTCCGCCCGGCTCTATCAGGAGCGTCTGGCGATCGCGCGCTCCAACCTCAACAGCCGGCGCGAAACCCTGCGTCTTACCCAGTTCCAGCTGGACGCGGGCGCCGCGTCCCGGCTCGACGTGGTGCAGTCGGAAGGCCTGGTGAACGCGCAGCTTTCCACGATCCCGCAGCTCGAAGCCGATTATCGCAAGCAGGTTTACGCGCTGTCGACGCTGATGGGGCTTCCGGCCGCCACGCTGATCGACCAGATGAACAAGGTGAAGCCGATCCCGGTGGCCAAGGCGCGCCTTGCGTCCGGCGTTCCCGCCGACCTGATCCGGAACCGGCCCGATATCCGCGGCGCCGAACGCAATCTGGCCGCTGCCACCGCCAATATCGGCGTCGCGGAGGCCCAGCTCTATCCGTCGATTTCGCTCGGCGGTACGATCCAGGCCAGCGTCTCGGGCAGCTCGCTCGGCAATGCCGGCATGTCGTCCTGGTCGTTCGGCCCCACGCTCAACCTGCCGATCTTTGATGGCGGCGCGCTCAGGGCCAATGTGACAAAATCCGAATCGCAGGCGCGCGAGGCCTATCTCGCCTGGAAGCAGACCGTGCTCAATGCGGTTCAGGAAGTTGAATCCGCGCTGGCGCAGGTCACCCGCGATGGCCGCACCGTGGCCTCGCTGCGGGCGACGGTCGCATCCTATCGTGACGCCCTGTCGCTTTCGACCTCGAGCTACAAGGATGGCGCGATCTCGCTGCTGGATGTGCTCGATGCCCAGCGCGCGGTCTCCGATGCGGAAGCCAATCTCGCCAATGCGATCGCCCAGCAGGCCAGCGATTTCGTCGCGCTGAACGTTGCGATCGGCGGCGGTTACGCCGCTCAGTAGAAAGCGGCGTCAGCGCCGCTCGAATTTTTCCGTCCAGCTTGCAAGCGCTCCCCTCTGGGGGAGCGTTTCTGCTTCATAGACCCCGCGCGCGATTGCCCGCGCCATCGTGCTCGCCGCCAGCATGCAGATCTCGGCGAAAGCGAAGTCATCCGGTGCGGCCTTTTCGCAGGTCGCTGCCGACAACACCGTGTCGCCGTCGAAGGGCAGATGCGCCGGCTGGATCGCGCGGGCGAGCCCATCATGGGCCATCACGGCAAGACGGTGGCATTGTTGCTTGGAAAGCGTGGCGTCGGTCGCCACCACACCGATCGTGGTCGCGGTGGTCGGCCCGCCCTTGATGGCGAGACGATGGGCATCCTCCGGCACGGCCGCGGGAAGACCGCGACCGCCGAACTCGCCGTCGCGCTCGAGGCTCCCCGCCCAGAAATAGGGGCTGTGTCCCATGGTCACGCTGCCCATGGCATTGACGGCCACCAGCGCCGCCACGGTGAAGCCCCCTTCGCTGACGGCGCTCGCGGAGCCAAGCCCGCCCTTCAGATTGACCGTGGTGGCGCCCGCGCCGGCGCCGACCGTGCCGAGCGCGAAGGGGGTCTTCTCAGCATTGAGATAGGCCTGGTGTCCGAGATCGCGGTAGGGCGCATGCAGCCCCCAATCCTTGTTCCCGCCATTGAGAAGGTCCATCAAAATGGCGCCGGGCACGATCGGGATCAGCGCCGGGCCGATTGCAAGGCCGCGCCCATCGGCGCGAAGGCCGGACTGAACGCCGCCGGCCGCATCAAGTCCGAAGGCCGATCCGCCGGACAGCACGAAGGCGTCCACTGTCTCGACCGTTCGGGCCGGATCGAGCAGAAGCTGGTCCCGGCTTCCGGGCGCGCCGCCAAGCGCGAGGCCCGAGGCGACGGCGGGCCGGTCGAAGATGATCGCGGTCACGCCCGAGGCGAGGTCGAGATCATGGGCATGGCCGACTGAAATGCCTTCGATATCGGTAATGAGATTTTTCATGAACCTGCCTTCCGTTGCTACTTCCCAATGAAAACAGGCCCTCCGGGGCCGTCGAGGTCAATGGCAAAGAGAAAAGACGCAAATAAATGCGCTTTTTTGAAAATACCTTGTTGACTTCCAAGGCCGGTTCACCCTATATGCGCATCACCGACGGGGTCGACGGTCGCTCTCGCGAACAACACTGTTGACCCTAATTTCGCCAATTAGCTCTGCTGATTGACGTGTTTGAACTCAAAAGGTTTGGCACGCGAAACGGAATTTTGACGGATGGTTCCATCCGTCGGTTATTTGGACAATTGAATATTGAAGAAAGAGAA
>NZ_JAINWJ010000006.1 GCF_021021415.1 Martelella mediterranea
CGAACCGGGCACGATTGATGCGTCGCCGTTACGTCACACAGTGCCGCCGAGCGAGGATTCCAGCTCGACCATCTCGCGGCCGCCGGCCATCATGTCCTGCAGCTCCTCCGCGCCGATCTCGCCGCGTTTCGCCGTGCCGAGCGTGTGGCCGTGATTGATGACGGTGAAGCGGTCGCCGACGGCGAGCGCGTGGCGGACATTGTGGGTGATGAAGATCACGCCCACGCCCGCCTTGCGCACCCGGTCGATAGTGGAGAGAACATTGGCGGTCTGGCGCACGCCGAGCGCCGAGGTCGGCTCGTCGAGGATCAGCACCCGCGCGCCGAAATAGACCGCGCGGGCAATCGCCACCGTCTGCCGCTCGCCGCCCGACAGCGTGCCGACGGCCTGATCGGCCGAACGCAGGTGGATGCCCATCTTCGCCATTTCGTCGACGGTGATCGCGCCGGCCTTCTTGTGATCGAAGACCTTGATCGGGCCGAAACGTTTTTCCGGCTCGCGGCCCATCCAGAAATTGCGGGTCACCGACATCAGCGGGATCATCGCCAGGTCCTGGTAGACCGTGGCGATGCCCGCCGCCATCGCATCGCGCGGGTCCGAGAAGGTGCGCTCCTTGCCATCGACCAGAATGCGCCCGGCGCTTGGCTTGTGAACGCCCGACATGGTCTTGATGAAGGTCGATTTGCCGGCGCCGTTATCGCCCAGAAGGCAATGGCATTCTCCGGCGAAAACCGAAAGCGACACGCCGGCAAGCGCAATGACGGCACCGAAATGCTTTTCGATATCGACGAGTTCGATCAGGGGCTCGCTCATCTCAGCGTTCTCCCGTGATGGAGCGGCGGATATAGGTGTTGAGGATCACCGCCAGAAGCAGGATGACGCCAAGGAACACCCGAAACAGCGAGCTTTCGACGCCGGCGAAGAACAGACCCTGCTGGACGACGCCGAAGATCAGCGCGCCGAGCGCAGCACCAATGACGGAGCCATAGCCGCCGGTCAGAAGCGCGCCGCCGATGACGACCGAGATGATCGCCTCGAACTCCTTCAAAAGCCCGCGATCGGCCGCCGCCGAGCCGAATTCCATCACCTGGCAGGTGGCGAACACGGTGGCGCAGAAGGCAGTGAGCATGAACATCAGGATCTTCACCCGGTTGACCGGCACGCCGACATAGCGCGCCGCCTGGGCATCGCCGCCGGCGGCAAAGATCCAGTTGCCGAATTTCGTGCGCACCAGAATGAAGTGTCCGACGATGATCAGCGCCAGCGCCCAGACCATCAGCATCGGAATGCCCTCGACCACCGGCTGGCCGGCGCGGGGGCCGGCCACGAAGGTGCCGATCATGTCGTGCTCGGCGAGCCAGGAAAACAGCCCCTTCAGCACCGTGCCGCCAAACAGAGCGGCCAGCCAGTCGCCCTCGGCCGCCTCGCGCACGCCGCCGATGATGGTCTTCGAGGTGGTGGTGATGGCGATATAGATCGTGAGGCCCCTCAAAATGAACAGAAAGGCGAGCGTGACGATGAACGAGGGGAGCCCGGTGCGGATCACCAGATAGCCGTTGAGGGCACCGATGGCGAGCGCCAGCGCAAAGGCGGCGAGGATCGCGAGCCAGGCGGGCACACCGAGCTGCACCGTCAACAGCGCGATGATGATGCCGGAAAAGCCGATCATCGAGCCGATCGAAAGATCGAACTCGCCGGCGATCATCAACAGGCAGGCGCCGACGGCGAGGATCGCGAACTGCGCGGAAACCGTGCCCCAGTTGATGAAGCCTTCTGCGGAGAACATGCCGCTGTCGCCGGCAATGAACATGAACAGCACGAACACCAGAATGGTGCCGCAGATGCTGCCGAGTTCCGGACGCACCAGCGCCTTGCGCCAGCGCGGCACCGCGCGCATGCGCTCCTCGGCGACCATTTCCTCGATCGGCTTGGGTGTTTCGGACATGGGCAAGACCATTCCTTCTGGCAGGCAAACAGGCGGCGGCGCGACGGCGCGCGGCCCTCTTTGCGTGTTGGCAGGAAAACGCCGCACGCCCACAAAGGGCCCGCGGCGCCTGTCATTTAGCGGTACTGACCGGCGTATTTCTCAACCAGTTCGATATTGTCCTTGGTGGTGAAACCGGGACCCGAATTGATCGAGTTGGACGGCATGACGCCGTAACGCGCGTAGTTCGTCAGAAGAACCACCGGCAGATAACCCTGCAGATAGGGCTGCTGGTCGATCGCGAAGTTGATGGTGCCGGCCTTGATGGCATCTGCGATCGCGGTCGAAAGATCGAACGTGCCGAAATAGACCTCACCGGACTGGCCCATTTCATCGAGCGCGGCAAGCGTCGGCTCTGCCGAGTTCGGGCCGAGCGTCAGGATGGCGCCAGTGTCCGGATGCGCGTTGAGGTAGGCCATCACCTTCGACTTGACTTCCGACGGGTCCATGCCGCTGTCGATCATCTGGTCGCCGAGTTCGACGCCGAGCCCATCGGCAAAGCCCTGGCAGCGTTCCACCGAGGCCGGGTTGGTGATGTAGTGGTTGACGCAGACGAAGCTTTCCGCGCCGGATTCCTTCTTCGCGCGCTCGCCGGCAAGCTTGCCGGCGGTATATTCCGGCTGGCCGATATGCATCATCGCGCCGAGCTGTTTCGACTGCTCCTCGGTGCCCGAATTGATGGTGATCACCGGAATGCCCTTGGCAACGGCATCGGCCACCGGGCCGGAGAGCACGTCATAATCGGCGATGGTGACGATGATGCCGTCCGGGTTCGAGGCCGAAGCCTGCTGGACGATGCGCGCCATGTCGGCAAGGTCGCCGGTGGCGGGATTGCGATATTCCACTTCGACATCCATCTGGTCGCCCGCCACATTGATGGCGTTCTTGATGGTGTTCCACCAGCTGTCGCTGTCGGGCGCGTGCGAGATCAGCACGAAACGCTCGCCTTCGGCCTGGGCTGCCGCGGGCAGCATGGCGCCAAACGCGAGTGCCGTGGCCGCAAGGGCCAGTAATTGCTTCTTCATGGATTCCTCCCGTTCAAAACCGGGGCCATCTCCTCACGGCCGGCCGGTCTTCTCCCAAACGCGGCCCGTTCCCCGTGCCGCATGAAAAAGAATTTATATTCCATTCTTTTTCACTTCAATATTTATTTGCTATTTTCTGCTTTGCACGGGTGAGCATTAGCATAAAGTATAACAAGCTATCTGGCCGACGCGGAAGTCAGCCCCCCTTCGCTCCGCCATTTACGGGCCGAAGGCCTTTCGCCCCAAACGAAAAACCCCGGCGATCGCTCGCCGGGGCTTCCCAAAAACTGCGTTGTCTGAAGGCCTCAGTCCTTCTTCTGCGGTATCAGCCGGAGGCCGAGTTCGCGGAGCTGGGCCGGGTCGGCCTCGGATGGGCCGCCCATCAGAAGGTCCTGGGCCTGCTGGTTCATCGGGAACAGCGCAACCTCGCGCACGGTCTTGGCGCCGGCAAGCAGCATCACGATACGGTCGATGCCGAAAGCGCAGCCGCCATGCGGGGGCGCGCCATACTGGAAGGCGCGGTAGAGGCCGCCGAACTGCTCCTCGACGTCCGCGGCGCTCTTGCCGGTGATCTCGAACGCCTTGACCATGACTTCCGGCAACTGGTTACGGATCGACCCGGAGGCGATCTCGTAGCCGTTGCAGACGGCATCATACTGATAGGCCTTGATCGTCAGCGGGTCCTGATTTTCCAGCGCCTCGAGACCGCCCTGCGGCATCGAGAACGGGTTATGCGAGAAATCGACCTTCTTCTCGTCTTCCAGCCATTCGTAGAACGGGAAGTCGACGATCCAGCAAAGCTCGAACCGGTCCTTGTCGGTCAGGCCCAGCTCGTCGCCAACGCGCGTGCGGGCTTCGCCGGCGAACTTGTAGAACTTCGACGGTTCGCCCGCGACGAAGAAGCAGGCATCGCCCTCGTCGAGGCCAAGCTGCGCGCGGATCGCCTCGGTGCGCTCCGGGCCGATATTCTTGGCAAGCGGGCCGGCGCCCGTCAGGTCTTCGCCTTCCTTGCGCCAGAAGATGTAGCCCAGCCCCGGCTGGCCCTGGCCCTGCGCCCAGGAGTTCATCCGGTCGCAGAAGGCGCGGCTGCCGCCGGTCTTGGCCGGGATCGCCCAGACCTCGACCTTGGGGTTCTTCTCGATCATGCCGGCGAACACCTTGAAGCCGGAGCCGGCGAAGTGTTCGGTGACCGCTTCCATCACGATCGGGTTCCTGAGGTCCGGCTTGTCGGAGCCGTATTTGCGGATCGCCTCGTCATAGGGAATGCGCGGCCACTTCTTGGTGACCGGCTTGCCGTCGGCGAATTTTTCGAAGATGCCGGTCATCACCGGTTCCATGGTTTCCCAGACGTCTTCCTGGGTGACGAAGCTCATCTCGACGTCGAGCTGGTAGAATTCGCCCGGCAGACGGTCGGCGCGCGGGTCCTCGTCGCGGAAGCACGGCGCGATCTGGAAATAGCGGTCGAAACCGGCGACCATCAGAAGCTGCTTGTACTGCTGCGGGGCCTGCGGCAAGGCGTAGAACTTGCCCTGATGGATGCGGCTCGGTACCAAGAAGTCGCGCGCGCCTTCGGGCGATGACGCCGTCAGGATCGGCGTCGAATATTCGCCGAAGCCGGCATCGGCCATGGCCGAACGCATCGAAGCCACGATCTTCGTCCGCTTGACGATGTTGGCGTGCAGCGTTTCGCGGCGCAGATCCAGGAAGCGGTATTTCAGGCGGGCGTCTTCGGGATATTCGGGTTCGCCGAACACCGGAACCGGCAGTTCCTTCGCCGCCGACAGGACTTCGATTTCCTCGGCATAGAGTTCGATCTCGCCGGTCGCCATGTTCTTGTTGACCGTATCCTCGGTGCGGGCGCGGACCTTGCCGTCAACGCGAATCACCCATTCGCCGCGCACCTTCTCAGCGGTGGCGAAGGCGGGCGAATCCGGATCGGCGACCACCTGGGTCATGCCGTAATGGTCGCGCAGGTCGATGAAGAGCACGCCGCCATGGTCGCGCACGCGGTGCACCCAGCCGGAAAGGCGGGCGGTCTGGCCAACGTCGGACTTGTTGAGAGCGGCACAGGTATGGCTGCGGTAGCGGTGCATAATCTTATCCGTAACGGGTTTTCGGGCGCGCGGAGCGGCCCTTGTCATGAATTCGCGCGGAAAAGCGCATGACGGGCGCATTTTGTCAAGGCAAAGCCCCGCGCGGGGACGGAAATCGGCCTCGTGTGAATGACCGCCGTACCGTAAGACCGCGCGGCCCCTCCTCCCTTTCTGCGTCATCCTCGGCCCTGTGCCGAGGATCTAAGCACATCGCCTCACGACAGGCGTGTCGGCAGTTTTCGACTGACCGTGTCTGCTTTCCAAAACACCAACTCCGCTCGCGTCAAACGGGGTTAGATCCTCGGCACAGGGCCGAGGATTGTTTGTTTGAAGAGGTGTTATGATTGTTGTGG
>NZ_JAINWJ010000060.1 GCF_021021415.1 Martelella mediterranea
TCCCGCTTTAACAATAGGCCGTTTTCAACAAACAATCCTCGTGCCGACGATCGTCCCGCCGGTCTCGACCGTCGCCGCGCTGATTGCGCTTGCTCTGCTGGCCTATTCATTCGCGGCCGATACCCTCTACCTCCTGCGCAAGAACCGGTCATGAGGTCGCTCGTCTCAGGATTTGGCGATCCTGCCCCTCACGAGCGAGACGGCAACCGAGATGCCGCCGGGCACGGCAGCGCCCGCCAGCGATATCACCCCGTAAAGCAGGCTGGCGGCCACGCCCTCGGCACTGGAGAAGCCGAAGAGCGGCCAGAGCGCTGCGGCGGCCGCCTCTCGCGTGCCCCAGCCGCCAACGCCTGCGGGAATCAGCATGGTCATCAGGCAAAGCGGAATGGCTGTGAAGGCCGCGATCGCCGGCAAGGGGGCGCCCACTGCGCGCGACGCGATCAGGAATACCGCGATATAGCCGAAGACGATCAACACGCTGAGACCGCCCTGCACCACAAACGCCCGGTCTTTCCAGAACACGGCGGCAATATCCGCGCCAGCGGCGCGGAAGCGCTGCGGCAGCCATTCCGCCCAGAACACGGCGGCGATCAGAATGGCGACGATGAAGACCGCGCTTACGCCCCATATCAGCGCATCAGCCTGATCCGGCAGGCGTTCGCTCAGGAACACCGGCCAGGCGAGAAGACCGAGAAAACTCAGCGCGAAGAAGGCGATCTGGCCGGACAGTCTTTCCAGAAACACCGCCGCCGCCGGCCGCTTCCAGCCGCCGACGCCCTCCAGCCGGCTGCGATAGGCGCGCACGGCATCGCCCGCCATGCCGCCCGGCAGCACCAAATTGAGCGCGCTGCTGATGTAATATTCGCGAATGGCGAGGCCGAGGCCGATCTCCTGCCCGAGCCTTTGGGCCGTGAAACGCCAACGGCAGGCCGAGGCTATGATCTGCACCTGCACCAGCGCGAACGCCAGAATGACGAGGGTGGGCGGCACATCGCTGAGGGCCGCGACCAGACGTTCCGGGCCGGTCAGAGCGATGAGCCCGGCAAGCAGCGCCAGACAGGCGATAACCGAAACGGCGGCAAGTTTGTTCAAGCTCTGGTCCTTCGCAACATGCGGCCCGAAATTGCACGCGCCGCCTCTTGGTGAAACGTATGGCGCGCGATGATGGTTTGATGACAAGAAGCAAAAGGCCTGACAAGGGGCGAACCGTCTCATCCCGCGCGGGCTGGATCGCATTCGTATTTTTCCTTGTCCTCAGCTTTGCCGCGCTGATCCTGCCGGATCATCCGGGCGCGTTTTACGGCGCGGCTTTCCTGCGGTTTCAACTGGAAGTGCCTCTCATGGCGCTGGCGCTGCTGATGCTGCCGCGCCGAGTCGCGACCATGGCGGCCGCTTTGTTCGCCCTTGCCGTCTTCACGCTGTTGTTCCTAAAGATCGCCGATATCGGCGTGCAATCCGCCTTCCAGCGGCGCTTCAACCCCTATCTCGACATGAAGATGCTGGCCGACGGCTGGAATGTTTTCTCCGGAACGTTTGGCGCTTGGAAGGCGGGCCTCGTGCTCGGGGCGGTCCTTGCGGCCTTTATCGGCCTTCTCGCGCTTTACTTCGGGGCGGAGCGGCGGTTGATAAGGCTGAGCACGGCGCAAAAGCGCAGACCGGTGATCGCGGCGCTCGTTCTGCTCGCGATCGGCGCGGCGCTGAGTTTCGTCGAGACCCCGGTACGAGCAGAGATGAAGGCGCTTGCCTATCTCGGCAACAGGTTGGCGCTGGTGCAGAAATCGGTTGCGGATATGCAGCAGTTCGAGCGCGACCTGGCCGCCGCAGACGAAATCGGTTCCGGAAACGATCTGTTTGGCGCGATCAGGGGCCGCGACGTCATTCTCGTCTTCATCGAATCCTACGGGCGCAGCGCCGTGGAAGATCCGCTCTACAGTCCGGTGACGGTCCCGAGGCTTGAGAATGTCCAAAACGAGCTTACCGAAGCCGGCTTCTCCTCGGCGTCCGACTGGCTGGTCTCGCCCACCATGGGCGGCTTGAGCTGGCTTGCCCATGGCACGTTTCTCTCCGGCCTCTGGACCGACAGCCAGGCCCGCTACGACCGGCTGATGATCAGCGACCGGCAGAGCCTGAACCGCCTGTTCCGCCAGGCCGGATGGCGCACGGCTGCGGTCATGCCGGCAATCACCATGGACTGGCCAGAGGCCGCCTATTACGGCTATGATGAGGTTTTCGCGTCGGGCGATCTCGGCTATCGCGGCAAGCCCTTCAACTGGATCACCATGCCGGATCAATACACGCTATCGGCGTTTGATCGCTTGGTGCGCCAGCCCGCCCATGCAGACGGCACACCGCTGATGGCGGAAATCGCGCTGATCTCCAGTCATGCGCCATGGACGCCGGTGCCAACGCTGATCGACTGGGATGATGTCGGCGATGGCACGGTGTTCGACGGCCAGGCGGAAAGCGGACAATCGCCCCAAGAGGTGTGGTCCAACCGCGACGATATCCGCGATCACTATATCCGAACCATCGACTACTCGCTGCAGACGGTCGGCGATTACATTGCCCGCTTCGGCGATGACGCCGTCTTCATCGTTCTCGGCGACCATCAACCCGCCCCGGTCGTCACCGGGCCCGATGCCTCGCGGGCGGTTCCGGTGCATGTCATCAGCCGGGATGCCGCACTGATCGAACGCTTCGAGGCGGACGGCTTCACCCCCGGCATGATCCCCGCCCCGAACGCGCCGGAAACGGGGATGGACACGATGCGGGCGAAGCTCATCGATATCTTCGGGGAAAGCTCCGGGCCGGCGATGTAACGCCCGCCGGCCCGGATCAACGCCTATGCCGATGCTGAACCCTCAGGGCTCCCGTCCCCGGTTCCCGTTGCCGCACTCTCCCGCCCGTCTCCCCGCAGCACGACGTAGATCGCGGGAATGATCAGCACGGTCAGCGCCGTGGAGGAGGCAAGGCCGAACAGCAGCGAAATCGCCAGCCCCTGGAAGATCGGGTCGGTCAGGATCACCGCAGCCCCGATCATCGCGGCGAGCGCGGTGAGCAGGATCGGCTTGAAGCGGATCGCGCCGGCTTCAAGCAGCACGTCGATCAGCGGCCGGCCGGGCGTGCGCGCATGGCGGATGAAATCGACCAGCAGGATCGAGTTGCGCACGATGATGCCGGCAAGCGCGATGAAGCCGATCATCGAAGTCGCGGTGAACGGCGCTCCAAACAGCCAGTGTCCGCCGAGAATGCCGATGAAGGTCAGCGGAATCGGCGTCAGGATCACCAGCGGCAGCTTGAACGAGCCGAACTGGGCAACGACCAGGATATAAATCCCGATGATCGCCACCATGAAGGCGGCGCCCATGTCGCGGAAGGTCACCCAGGTCACCTCCCATTCGCCGTCCCACAGCAGCGTCGGATGGGTCTCGTCGTCGGGCTGGCCGTGGAGGACGATGTCCGGCTTCGGCAGATCGCCCCAGTCCATGGCGTCGATCGCATCCTGCACCGCCAGCATGCCGTAGATCGGCGCTTCATACGCGCCGGCAAGCTCGGCCATCACCATTTCGGCGGCGCGGCCATTGTGGCGGAACACCGGATAGGATGCCGGCTCCTGCGTGACGCTGACGACATCGCCGAGTTCGACCACGCCGCGCCCGCCGGGCAGCGCATTGGCCGGCACCGGGGTGGACAGCGCGCGTTCGTTCAGCGTGCCGTGCTCCTTCGGCAGCGCAAGCCGGATCGGGATCGGCTGACGTCCGTCGCCGCGATGCGAATAGCCGACCGTTGCCCCGCCATAGAGATAGCTGAGCGTGTCGTAGACATCCGATTGCTCGACCCGGTAATATTCGAGATTGTCCTGGTCGATGGCAACCCGCATCCGTTCCGGGCGGTTGTGATAGCTGTCGTCAAGATCGACGATGAAGGGCACGCTTTCGAAAGCCTCGCGCACCTTGTCCGCCACAGCGCGCCGTGTCTCAGGGTCCGGACCGTAGATTTCGGCGAGAAGCGTGCCCATGACCGGCGGGCCGGGCGGCGGTTCGACCACTTTCACCACCGTGCCCTGCGGCAGGTCGAGACCATCGAGCCGTTCGCGCATGTCGAGCGCGATGGCGTGGCTCGCCCGGTCGCGATCGCCCTTTGGCAACAGGTTGACGGCAACCTGCCCCTGCTCGGGATTGGCCCTCAGGTAATAGTGGCGCACCAGCCCGTTGAAATCGAAGGGCGCGGCGGTGCCGGCATAGGTCTGGAACGAGACGATTTCCGACATCTCCGCAAGCCTGTCGACAACCGATTGCAGCGCCCGGTCGGTGTCCTCGACGGAAGCGCCTTTCGGCAGGTCGACCACGACCTGAAGGTCGGACTTGTTGTCGAAGGGCAGCAGCTTGACCGTGACATCCTTGGTGTAGAACAGCGCGAGAGAGGCAAAGGTCGCCAGCGCCACCAGGGCGATGAAGGTCCAGGCCCGCGCCCGGCTTTTCAGAACCGGCCGCGCGACCGCGACATAGAAACGGCCGAGACGGCCGCCGCCAGCAGCCCCGTGCGCGGCGGCAGCGTCGCCATGTCCGTGGCCGGCTCCCTTGCCGCCGAGCTTGATCATCAGCCACGGCGTCAGAATGACGGCGACGAAGAACGAGAACAGCATGGCCGCCGAGGCATTGGCGGGGATCGGGCTCATATAGGGGCCCATCATGCCCGAGACGAACATCATCGGCAGCAGGGCCGCGATCACCGTCAGCGTGGCGACGATGGTGGGATTGCCGACCTCGGCAACGGCATCGATCGCCGACTGAACCCGCGAGCGATCGTCCTGCATCGCCCAGTGGCGGGCAATGTTCTCGATCACCACGATGGCATCATCGACCAGGATGCCGATGGAAAAGATCAGTGCGAACAGCGAGACGCGGTTGATCGTGTAGCCCATGATCCAGGAGGCGAAGAACGTCAGAAGGATGGTCGTCGGAATGACGACGGCGACCACCAGCGCCTCGGGCCAGCCGATGGCGATGCCCACCAGAACGACGATCGAAACGGTCGCAAGCGCCAGATGGAACAGCAGTTCGTTGGCCTTCTCGTTGGCGGTTTCGCCGTAATTGCGCGTGACCGTCATTTCCACATCGGCGGGGAAAATCTGGCCGCGCACCTGCTCCAGCCGGTGCACGATCTCCTCGGCGATCACCACCGCATTGGTGCCGGGACGCTTGGCGATCGCCAACGAGACGGCGGCGGCACGATCCAGCCCGTCATTCGTGCGGCGGATATCGGTGACGCGGTGTTCGGCCGGCGATGTCGCGAGCACCACGTCTGCAACATCGCGAACATAGACCGGGCGGCCATCGCGCGCCGTCAGCAGAAGATTGCCGATTTCGGGCAAGGATTGCAGCGTCTGCCCGGCGATGACGGGAAGCTGGCCGCCGTCCTCGCGGATCGTGCCGACCCGGAAGGACCGATTGGCGCCCTGGACCTTGGCGGCGAGCTGCTGCAGCGTGATGCCGAACAGCGACAGGCGCTCGGGATCCGGTTCGACGCGGAACTGCTCGGGCTGATCGCCGACAATATAGGTAAGCCCGATATCCGGCAGTTTGGAGACTTCCACCTGAAGTTCGCGGGCAAGCCGGGTCAGGTCGTTTTCCGTCCAGCGCCCCGCGGCCTCCGGAGTCGGCCTCAGGGTAACGACGACCGCGGCCACGTCATCGATGCCGCGACCGACGATCAGCGGCTCCGGCACGCCGACCGGAATATGGTCCATATTGGCGCGGATTTTCTCATGCACCCGCAATATCGCGGTATCGGCGTTGGTGCCGACCTCGAAACGGGCGGTGACAAGCGCGCCGTCGTCATCCGTCTGCGAATAGACATGCTCGACGCCGTCAATGCTCTTGACGATGGTTTCCAGCGGCTCGGTAACGAGCTTGACGGCATCCTCGGCCTTCAGCCCGTTGGCGTTGACATGGATGTCGACCATCGGCACCGAGATCTGCGGCTCCTCCTCGCGCGGCAGCGAGACGAGCGCGATCAGGCCAAGCGCAATCGCGGCCAGCAGCAGGAGCGGCGTGAGTGGCGACGTGATGAAGGTGCGGGTGAGCCCGCCTGCGATACCGAGCTTCATGGCAGCACAACCCGATCACCGGCGCGAAGGCCAGACAGGACCTCGATCCGTTCCCCGTCATCGTCGCGCACGATCTCGCCGAGAACGACCGCGACATCCATCTCGCCATCCGCTGTCGCGATCCGTACATAGTCGACGCCGTGCACGGTCTTGACGGCTTCCGGGGGCACGACGAGGGCTGCCCGCTTGCCGACCGGGATCGACACCAGCGTGCGCTCGTTGACGAAATAATCGCCGACGCTCTCGATCTCGACATCGGCGATCACGCGGCCGTCGGCGATTTCCGGATAAACCTTGCTGATGCGCCCGGTGCTGACGGCCGGGAGCTCTTCTTGCCCGGGCACAAGACCACGCTCGCCGACCTGCACCTCGGCGCCTTCGACGATTTCGGCGGCATGGCGCTCCGGCAGCGACAGGCGCAGGTAATACGGACCCGGCGCGATACGGGCGACATTCTCGCCCGCCATCACGACCGAGCCCAAAGTTACCGGCACGGTCAACACCCGGCCGGTCGCCGGCGCCAGAACCTCGCCCTCTTTGGCGCGCTGCTCGACGACCGCCTTTTCGGCAATGGCGGCGGCGACCTGATTGGTGGCGACGTCGAACTGCATCGTGGCCTGGTCCAGACGGGCCTGGGTGCCGGAGCCGGAGGTGCGCAACTGCTGGGCGCGTTCGAGTTCGGTGCGTGCGTTCGCAACCTGCGAATTCAGAGCCTCGAGCCTTGCATCGGCAGCCTTCAGTTCGAGCGCGATCTTGTCGTCGACGATCACCGCGATGGTGTCGCCCTTGGCGACATTATCGCCCTCGCTGACCCGAACGTCTTCGACAACGCCGCCGATCCGGGCGCGCGCCGGCACCACGATCCGGCTTTCCACCCGGCCGAAAACGGCCTTCATCTCGGTCACGGTCACAGGTTCGACGGTAAATTCGGCGGCGGCCGCGGCCGATACGACAAGCGTCGTCACGGCAAGGGCGGCAGTCAATCGGAAAACGGCTTGTAACATGAGACCAAAGCTCCTCCCGGCGGCAGAGTTTAACCTCTGCGCCCGGGATAAATGTGTGATAACGAGGCTGGCGCGGTTATTCGAACGCCGAACCCGACTTGACTCCGAGCTTCCGGAACACAATTGCAGCAGGACAGAAACCTGTCACCGATGCCTGGATCAGGTTCAGACCGACAAAGGCATTGAGCAGGAACCACCAGGGCGAGACGTAGAAGCCGAGCGCCAGGGAGAGAAGAACCATGAAACCCGCGAACATCATCACGGCACGATCGAGCGTCATTTGAGCATTCCTTCTGTTAGATCAATATGTTGCAATGGACGGCGTGGTTTGAACCTCCCGGTTCAACGCCGTTCGCACGACAACGTAATCGCATGGCTTGCATATAACATTCAAAAATATTAAATTCAAGAACATGAATGTCACCGAAATGATCCCCGCCGCCGAAGCGGCCGCTGAACTGATGAGCAGCCTTTCCCATCCGCAAAGGCTGCTGGTGCTTTGCGCCCTTGTGGATGGCGAGAAATCGGTCGCCGAACTGCGCCGGGAACTCGGCATCGAACAGGTGCCGATGTCACAGCAACTCATGCGGCTCAGGGCCGACGGCCTCGTCGAATCCCGGCGGGAAGGCACCACCGTATACTACGCCATCACCCGTCCGGAGGTGTTGACCGTGATCAACGCGCTCCACGGCGCTTTTTGCAGGAAAGAATAGCGAGCCTGCTGTTGTTCAGCCGCTGTCAGGGCTTTGCACAACCATCGCGCCGGCAGCCGCCCTTCCCGCCTCGCTACACCGCCACCGGCGCGGCGATCGCGGGGTGGGGATCGTAATCGGTTACCTCGAAATCTTCGATGCGGTAGCCGTCGATGGAGGCCGGGCGGCGGAGAAGGCTCAGCTTGGGGAACGGGCGCGGTTTGCGGGCGATCAGTTGCTGGGCCATGTCGAGATGGTTCAGGTAGAGGTGATAGTCGCCCGCCATCCAGATCAGTTCGCCGGGGGC
Organism: Martelella mediterranea; assembly: GCF_021021415.1. Taxonomy (GTDB): domain Bacteria; phylum Pseudomonadota; class Alphaproteobacteria; order Rhizobiales; family Rhizobiaceae; genus Martelella; species Martelella mediterranea_C. The sequence goes on from NZ_JAINWJ010000060.1 coordinate 8,113, forward strand.
CATGTCGACCTGCTGCGCCACCATGGAGAGCAGCGCCGCCGAGGCCGCGCAGTTGAACGGCGCGCCGAGGCCGACATCGAGGCTTCGCTGGAACAGCAGCATGGAGAGCTTCAACTTGGGTTCGCCTGGCCCGGCTTTTTTGTTCTCGGATGTATGGAACTGATAGGTCATATGGCAGGGCGGCAGCGCCATCTGGTCCAGTTCGCCGACATTCCAGGCGTGGAACAGCATGCGCCGGCTTGCCGGATTGGTTTTCAGCGTCTCGATGACGGTCGCGATCTGGTCGTGTTCCTTGCCGTTGGCATCGAGCCAGCGCCGCCACTGCTTGCCGTAGACGGGCCCGAGATCGCCCCACGCAAGCGCAAAATCGTCATCTGCGAGAATGCGTTCCTCGAAGGCTTCCTGCGAGATCTGCTCGCCCGTAGCCTTGCGGTATTTTTCCAGCGGCCAGTCGGTCCAGATGCGGACGTTTTCCGTCAGCAGCGACTGGATATTGGTCTGGCCGGTCAGGAACCACAGCATCTCCTTGATCGCGGTCTTCCAGTAGACGCGCTTGGTCGTGAACGCCGGAAACGTACCGTCGGAGATATCGAAGCGCATCATCGCGCCGAAGGCGGAAAGCGTGCCGACGCCAGTGCGATCTATCCGGCGGTCGCCTTTTTCCAAAAGGTGCTCGAGCAGGTCGAGATATTGGTATTCGGGGTGACGCGCCATGCGAAGCTCCTTGGAATCGTGCCGCAAGTCTGACGACGGCGCGCCTCCAAGGCAAGATATCGGCGCCGAATTCGCCCGGTTGCCCACCGGAATGCGGCGTCTGCGGTTCCGGGATAAGATTTTCTCTGTCCCCGCCCCTTTCCAGAAGCTTTTGAAACACTTATATCAGGTCTGCCGGCTTGACCGGCTATGGTGATAAACGGCAATGCAATAAGCTCATTGGACCCGGGGGCGGTACCCGGCGCCTCCACCATGATCAGGCGGAAAGGCCTGATTTTGATGGGGGCGAAACAGGATCGACAAGAGTGTAAAGATTGACCTTTTACCCGGCATGATACCACCGTTATCGGGTCAAACGAGTAGTTGCAAATGACAACAAAGCTCAGGGTTACGCTGTAGCTGCCTAATGGCGGTTCCAGAAACCCAAATTAAGCCCTTGCGGGTAGCACTGTAAGGCGGGGTCCGGAGGCACCTGGCAACAGAAGCCTCCACCTGATTTTGAACAAAATCCCCTATAATGATTGCGATTTCCGAAAAGCCGACTTATGGCTGTGGGGAACGCAGCAACCGGGCGAGAGGCAGGAAGATTTAATGGGGCAGGACCATATTCGCTACGACGTTTTGGCGCAGGATGCATTGCGGGGCATGATCCGCAAGGTTCTGGCCGAAGTGGCCGCAACCGGCCACCTGCCCGGCGAACATCATTTCTTCATCACCTTCCTGACCGGCGCGCCGGGCGTGAAAATCTCGCCGGCGCTGAAGGAAAAATACGCCCAGCAGATGACCATCGTCATCCAACACCAGTTCTGGGATCTGAAGGTGACAGACGCGCTGTTCGAGATCGGCCTGTCCTTCTCCGACGTGCCGGAGCGCCTCGTCATTCCCTTCAACGCCATTGTCGGTTTCTACGATCCTTCGGTGAATTTCGAGCTCGAATTCGACGTCGCCACCCTCGATGTCGAGGACGAGACGCCGACCGATCCGCCGATGAATGACGGCGATGACGGTCCCGGCGGCGATGACGGCGCCTCCGTTGTCTCGCTCGACGCCTTCCGCAAGAAGCACTGAGCGTTCGATGTGCGCCGAGATCGTCAATCTGCGGCAGCAGCGCAAACGCAACGAACGCCGCAAATCCGAGCAGAAAGCCGCTGAAAACCGCGCGCTTCACGGCCTCACCAAGGGCGAGAAGCAGCGCGAAAAGCTTGAGCGCGACAAGGCTCAACGCCGGTTCGATCAGGGGCGGCGCGAGCGCGGCGGCGACGAGGCGTGATCCGCAAGCACTCCGTCAGCCTGCACGGCCACCGCACCAGCTTTTCCCTGGAATATGAATTCTACACCGAACTGACCCGGATCGCGGACGCCCGCGATCTCAGCCTCGCAGCCCTTATCGCCGAAATCGACGACGGTCGGGATGGCGAGATCAACCTGTCGTCCGCCATCCGGCTTTTCGTGCTTGCCGAGGTAAAGGCGGGACGCTGAAACCGAGCCCCTGCCCAAAGCGCCGTCAGACCTCGCCGTAAAACGCCCGGTGATAGGCGACTTTGCCCCTTGGAACGTGGCCATCGAAATCGAGCGCCATGAAATGGTCCGGCGGAGCCCCCTCCAGCGTCAGCGCCGGCTCGTGGCCGAAGCCGAAGCGCTGGTAGAAACCGGGCGCGCCCAGCACAACCACGCCATGCGCGCCTTCGTCCTTCAGAAGCTCCAGCCCGCCGAGCACCAGCGAGGTGCCGATCTCGCGGCGCTGGAATGCCGGGTCGACGGCGAGCGGCCCGAGGCCGAACCAGCCGTCTGTCCCATCCGAGATGCCGACCGGCGAGAACGCGATATGGCCGACGGGCCGCCCCTCCTCCTCCGCCACCAGCGCCAGCGACAAGGCGCCCGCCTTGCGCAGACGGCGGATGATGTCGGCCTCGCTGCCATCGCTGTACGGCGTCCCGGCAAAGGCGGCCGCCACGAGCCTGTAGATCGCGGCGACGTCGTCTTGGCGTTCCCGGCGGATGATCATTCCACGGTCACCGCCTTGGCGAGATTGCGCGGCTGGTCGGCATCCGTGCCCATGAACACGGCGGTATGATAGGCCAGAAGCTGGATCGGCAGCGAGAACACCATCGGCGCGATGAATTCCGGCATGTCCGGCAGCACGATGGTCTGCATGGTTTTCAGCTCGGAAGCCCGCGCGCCGCTCTCGTCGGTGATGAAGACGATCTTGCCGTCGCGGGCGGCGACTTCCTGCATGTTGGACACCGTTTTTTCGAAGAACCGGTCATGCGGCGCGATCACGATCACCGGCATGTTTTCGTCGATCAGCGCGATCGGCCCGTGCTTCAGCTCGCCGGCGGCATAGCCCTCGGCGTGGATATAGGTGATCTCCTTCAGCTTCAGCGCGCCTTCCATCGCCAGCGGGAAGCTGGTTCCGCGGCCGAGATAGAGAACGTGATGGAAATGCGAGAGTTCGCGGGAGAGCTTTTCGATCTGCGGCTGCACGGCATGCAGCACCTGGCTCATCAGTCGCGGCACTTCCGAAAGCGCGTGCACCAGCTCCTTTTCGTCCTCCGGCGAAAGCGTGCCGCGTTCGCGCCCGGCGCGCAACGCGAGCGATGCCATCAGCGCAAGCTGGCAGGTGAAGGCCTTGGTTGAGGCGACCGAGATTTCCGGCCCCGCCAGGATCGGGAACACCGCATCGGCCTCGCGCGCGATCGTCGATCCGGTAACATTGACGAGCGCGCCGGTCTTCGCGCCCTGTTCCTTGCAATAGCGCAGCGAGGCGAGCGTATCGGCGGTTTCGCCGGACTGTGAGATGAACAGCGCAAGCGTGTCATCTGATATCGGCAATTCGCGATAGCGAAACTCGGAGGCGACGTCGATCTCCACCGGCAGGCGGGCATAGCGCTCGATCCAGTATTTGCCGATCAGGCCGGAGAGATAGGCCGTGCCGCAGGCGGCGATGGTGAGACGGGAAATATCGGAAAAATCGATCCCGTCATCGGCCTTTGCGGTCCGGTCGGCTGCGAAATCGCAATAGCGGCCAAGCGTGTGCGAGATCACTTCCGGCTGATCGAAAATCTCCTTTTCCATGAAATGGCGGTGATTGCCCTTGTCGATCATCATCGACGAGAGCTGGAGCGGCTGGCGCTGGCGGCGCACCGGCTCGCCGGTAAAATCGCAGAACACCGCGCCGTCGCGATCGACGATCGCCATGTCGCCGTCTTCCAGGTAGGAAATGCCGGTCGCAAGCGGCGCAAGCGCGATGGCATCGGAACCGACATACATCTCGTCGTCGCCGTGACCAATGGCGAGTGGCGGGCCGTAACGCGCGACGAACAGCGTGTCCGGCCGGTCCTTGAACAGGATGACCAGCGCGAAAGCCCCGGTAACCCTTTGAAGCATCGCCAGCACTGCATCGCGCGGGGCCATGCCGGCGCGACGATAGTCATCCAGCAACCGGGCGACGACTTCGGTGTCGGTGTCGCTTGAAAAACTGACGCCCTTGGCCGTCAGCTCGGCGCGCAGCTCCGCGAAATTCTCGATGATGCCGTTATGGACCACGGCGACATCGCCGGCGATATGGGGATGGGCATTGGCCTCGTTGGGAACGCCATGCGTGGCCCAGCGGGTGTGGGCGATGCCGGTGACGCCGTCGACCGGATCATCGGCCAGGCAGATCCGCAGGTTTTCGAGCTTTCCCGGCGCACGGCGGCGCACCAGTTCGCCCTCCTCGATCACGGCAATGCCTGCCGAGTCATAGCCGCGATATTCGAGCCGCTTCAAAGCATCGACGAGACGACCGGCCACCGGCCGAACGCCAACGATCCCCACTATTCCGCACATATGGTCACTTGCCCCCGTCCTTTTTGCGCGCCGCCTTGATGGCCAGCGAGCGGGCGCGCAGCATTTCGGCACGCCCTTCCTTGTTTTCCTGACGTCCGCGCGCAAGCGCGAGCGCGTTGTCCGGCACATCGCGGGTCACCACGCTGCCGGAACCGACATAGGCGTGGCTGCCGATGCGCACCGGCGCAACCAGCGACGAATTGGAACCGATGAAACTGTCCGCCCCGATCTCCGTCCTGAACTTGTTGACCCCGTCATAATTGCAGGTGATGGTTCCGGCGCCGATATTGGCGCGCGCGCCGACGCTGGCATCGCCAATATAGGTCAGGTGGTTGACCTTGGCGCCCACGCCGATATCGCCATTCTTCACCTCGCAGAAATTGCCGACCTTGGCATCCTCGTGGAGCACCGCGCCCGGCCTCAGCCGCGCAAACGGCCCTACCTTGCTGCCGGCCGCAATCTTCGCGCCCTCAATGTGACTATAGGCGTGGATCGTGACATTATCCGCAATCTCGACGCCGGGGCCGAAGAAAACATTCGGCTCGATGAGGCAATCGGCGCCGATCACGGTGTCGTGGCAGAGGAACACGGTTTCCGGCGCAATCATGGTCACGCCTGCAAGCATCAGCGCGCGGCGGCGGCGGACCTGCCAGATGCGCTCAAGCTCGGCGAGTTCGGCGCGGTTGTTGCAGCCCAGAACCTCCTCGGCATCGGCCATCACCACGCCGGCGCGTCCGCCCCTTGCCAGCGCCGCCTCGACGATATCGGTCAGGTAGTATTCGCCCTTGGCATTGTCATTGCCGATCGCATCGAGCAGTTCGAGCGCGCGCCTTCCGTTGAAGGCCATCAACCCGCTGTTGCAGAGCGTGACCTTGCGCTCCTCGTCGCTCGCATCCTTTTCCTCGCGGATGGCATAAAGCGCGCCGTCGCGGGTCAGAAGTCGGCCATAGCCTGTCGGCTCGTCGGTTTCGAAGCCGATCACCACGACGTCGTCGCCCGCTTCGAGCGCCGCCCGCGCAGTGGCGAGCGTCTCCCCCGTCACCAACGGCGTGTCGCCATAGGTCACGATGACATCGTCATAGCCGCGCTCAAGCGCCGCGCGGGCGGCAAGAACCGCGTGGGCGGTGCCAAGCCGTTCGCGCTGCTCATAGGTCTCCAGCGCCACGCCCGGCAATGCGCATGCGTCCGCCACCCTTTCGCCATCACGGCCGACGACGAGCGCCACCGCATCGACGCCGGAACGGGAAACCGTGTCCACCACGTGCGCCGCCATCGCGCGGCCGGCCACCTCATGCAGCATCTTGGTCCTGGCCGATTTCATCCGCGTTCCATCGCCCGCCGCCAGAACGATTGCCAGTGCGCTGCGTGACATGAAATCCCCTTCCGCTTCCTACCGTTTGAGCCGCTATCGCTTGTAGCCGAATCCTGACCGAGACCTATTCAAAAAATGTGAATAATTTTTATGTGCGGAGGCGCCATGCGACACATTTTTCGCCATGCGCCGCCCCTGCCCTGCGACGAACACCGCCACGTCCTGGAAGCCGTCTTGACCCAGGTCAATGAAGCACGAGAGGCATTGAACTCTAATGGCGACAGAACGGCCGGGCGGAAGGCCGAGCTAATGCATCCGGGAAACAGTTGTGAACAAACATATGCTGGTCAAGAACCTGGCGCCGTTCTCGGCGCTCTCATCGACACATGGCACAATTCTGGGGCTTTGCGATGCGCTGGAGGCGGTTGCCGATTCGCTGCCCGGCAATATCGACCGGCACAGTTGCCAGTGTCTGTCCGAGACCTTGATGCCTCTCTTGAAACTCGCCCAGCAACGCGAGGAAAGACAGGTGTTTCCGCCATTGCGCCGCAAAGGAGGCGCGGCGGCCATGTTCGACCGGTTGCATCAGGAGCATTTCGAGGATCTGTGCTTTGCCGAGGAGGCAAGCGAGGCGCTGGGACGGCTCGCCCGGGGCGAAGAGGTCAATACCGAGGCGACCGGCTATCTGCTGCGGGGGCTTTTCACCACGCTGCGTCGGCATATCGTGTTCGAAAAGGACTTTCTCGAAAGTCTGCAAGCCACGAAGTCGTAAAGCCGCTATCCCCGTTTCCGGCGGTTCCAGCGGTCGTGATACCAGAGCCACTGCTCGGGATATTCCCGCACCCAGCTTTCGACCTTGTCGTTCAGCACCTGGGCGGTCGCCGGTATGTCGATCGCGCCTTTTTCATTGCGCGGCAGCGTGATCTCGTCTTCCAGCACCAGGCGGAAGCGATTGTTCGGCAGGCGAATGCAGCGCGCGGGATAGATCGCGCAGTCGAACTGGCGCGCGAGCTTTCCGAGCAGCGGGTTGGTCTGTACCTCCTGCCCGAAGAAGGTCGAGTGGGTGCCGCGCTTGAACTTCTGATCCACCAGCACGCCGACGCCGCCGCCCTGTTCCAGCGTTCCCGCCAGCGCGAAGGCCGATCCGGCGTGCGAAGGCACCAGATCACCCATGCGCTTGCGCCGGAAACGGAAAACCTTCTTGGCGATATAGGGGTTGTTCGGCGGACGGAACAGCACAGAGACGTGAAGATTGAACGACGCGGCGGCGACCGGCAGAAGCTCGAAATTGCCGGTATGGGCGGTGAAGACGATGAACGGCCGATCGCGATCGAGCAGCGTCACAAACCGCTCCACGCCCTCCACTTCAATCCGGCCATGGCTGTCGGCCTCCGGATCGAAATCGAAAAGCTCATCGAGAAACACATATTCCGCCGCCAGCCGGCCGATATGGCCCCAGCTTGCGATCGCGATACGCTCGATCTCGGCTTCATCCTTCTCAGGAAACGCCTTCCGCAGGTTTTCGAGAATCAGCTTGTGGCGGCCGGTATGGGGGCCGATCCTGCGCATCACCCAATCCGCAAAGCGGATCGAACCATCCGCGGGAAACAGCTTGAGAACCGAAAGCAGCGCGAAAATCAGATAGGCCACCAGCCATTGCTGGAACTGGCGGGCTTTCAGAACGACGCGGGTTATGAAGGATTTCAACGGATCGGGCCCATATTAGAACTTTGCGGCGCAAATGCCGCGCGTCCGTCTTTTATCGGCGAAAGTCGCTGAAGCCAAGTCGCGATCAATCCTCGATCCTGAGCACGATCTTGCCGAACACCTGGCGGCTTTCCATGCGCTCCAGCGCCTTGTCGATGCCGTCGAAGTCGACCAGCGTATCGATCACCGGATGCACCACGCCCTGCGCCATCTTCTGCATCGCGTTTGCCATGTTCTCCATCCGGCAGCCGAACGAGCCGAGCAGCTTGAGCTGCTGCTGGAACAGCATCATCAGGTTGACATTGGTGGAGACGCCCGAGGTCGACCCGCAGGTGACCAGCCGACCGCCGCGCCTCATCGACAGCATCGAGCCCGCCCATGTATCGGCGCCGACATGTTCGAACACGACATCGACGCCCTTCTTCTTGGTGAGCTTGCGCACCACGCCCTCGAACCGGTCCTCGCGATAGTTGATGACGTGATCGGCGCCGAGTTCACGGGCCTTTTCCATCTTGTCTTCCGAGCCCACCGTGGTGATCACGGTGCAGCCCGTCTTCTTGGCAAGCTGGATCGCCGCCGAACCGATACCCGAGCCGCCGGCATGGACGAGGATGGTTTCGCCGGGCTGAAGCTTGGCATTATCGAACAGCATATGCTCAACGGTGCCAAAGGTGACGGGCGCAAGGGCCGCCCCGATCGCGTCCACGCCGGGGGGGGCGGCCACGAGCTGGCGGGCGGGGATGTTGATTTTTTCCTGCGCGAAGCCGTCGAGATGAAAGCCGTGGACACCGCCGACATGTTCGCACAGATTGTCGCGGCCCTCGCGACAGGCCTTGCAGCGGCCGCAGACGCGCGCGCCATAGATCGCCACCAAGTCGCCCGGCAGGACATTCGACACCCCTGCCCCGATCGCCTCGACAACGCCGGAAGCTTCCGCACCGATCGTCAGCGGCAGCTTGCGCTTGGCGAACGCCATGCCGCGCCAGCCCCAGACATCGATATGGTTGAGCGCGACCGCCTTCAAACGCAGCGTCACCTCGCCGGGCGCCGGCGCGTCGGGCTCGGCCACGTCGCGCAATTCGATCTTGCGGTCATCGGTCAGCTGCAAGGCGCGCATGGATCATTCCTTTATATTCAATATCTTAACGGCACTAACTAAACTAGATCATCAACCACTCGGGTTCACGCCGGCTCGCGCGTCATCACCAGGCAGGCATTCTGGCCGCCGAATCCGAACGAGTTGGAGAGCACCGATCCGACATCGGCGGCGCGCTTCACATTCGGCACAACATCGAGCTCGATCGCCGGATCCGGATTGACGTGATTGATGGTCGGCGGCAGCACGCCGGTCTGCATCGCCTGGAACGAGAACACCGCCTCAACCGCGCCGGCCGCCGTCAGCGTATGGCCGATCATCGACTTGTTGGAAGACAGCGGGATCGACTTCAGCCGCTCGCCGAACACGGCGCTGAGCGAGGAATATTCCATCTTGTCGTTTTCCGGCGTCGAAGTGCCATGGGCGTTGATGTAATCGATGCCGTCGATATCGAGACCCGCGTCTTCCAAAGCCGCGCGCACGGTCGCGATCGCCGGCGCGCCATCGGGCGAGGACCGGGTGCGGTGGAAGTGATCGGCTTTCTCGCCGCAGCCGCGCACAATGCCATAGACCTTCGCCCCGCGGGCGACGGCGGAGGCAAGCGATTCGAGGATCAGAGTCGCGGCCCCTTCGGCGATCACGAAGCCGTCGCGATCCTTGCTGAAGGGCTTGGAGGCCTTTTCCGGCGGGTCGTTCTGGGTCGAGAGCGCCGACAGCAGCGAGAACCGCACCAGCGCCTCGGCGCTGACGGAACCATCGGTGGCCACCGTCATGGCGCGCTCCGTGCGGCCCTGGCGGATCGCCTCGACGCCGAGCTGGATGGCGGTCGCGCCCGAGGCGCAGGCCGTCGATGTGGTCACCGGCAGGCCGCGCGTGCCGAACTTGTCGGCGATGCGTTCCGAAATTGAACCGAACAGCACCGCTTCGTGAAAGGCCGGATCGCCCTTCTCGCGCATGGCGGCAAGGAAACGGACATAGGCGTCGTTTTCCTCTACCGGCGGACCGGAGCGATCGGTCAGCGCGAAGCGCATCGACCATTCCGGCTCGACCGGCGGGGCGGCGAGAAACAGCGGCGCCTCGAAATCGCCGGAAAGGCCGGCTGCGGCAAGCGCCTCCTCGATGGTCGCCTCGGCAAAATTATAGGAGCGGGAAACCGCATTGTCCTCGGCCGGAATGAAATCGACCGTGCCGGCGATGCGGGTGGAAAGATGGTCGGTCGGAAAGCGCGAAATGGCATGTATGCCGGAAACGCCCTCCGTCAGCTTCTTCCAGTTGTCCTCGAGGCCGCGACCGAGCGAGGTCACCACGCCCATGCCGGTGACGGCAACGAGCGGGCGGCCGAGATGATCTGTATAGGCATTGCTCATCTGTCCGGTCCTTCCTTATTTCTCGGCCGAGAGCACGGCGACGCCCTCGCCGCGCTGATGGCCGACAGTGGTCACCGCGATCTTTTCGGCCGGCGCCGCCATCGGCTGCTCGCCGCCAGCGTTGAAGACCGGCAGAGCGACCTTCCTGTCGAGCGCAAGGGCTGCCAGCGCAATGCCCAGCGTGAAATTGGCTTCCATGGCGTGGCCGGCTGCGCCGGTATAGCCGCGCAGCGGCACTGACGGAAAATGCTCTTTCACGAAAGCGGCCTCGCGCATGGTTATGTCGGTGAGGCCGGTCGCGCCGGAAAGGATCGCCTCGTTGGAAGCGCCCGTAAACCCGGCATCCTTGAACAGCCGCTCGAGCCGCTGCTCCAGACGGCCATCGTCGCGCTTGCCGCGATCGCCTTCGACGCCGGAGAGCACCGCATAGATATGCGCGCCGCGGGCCTCGGCATGTTCACGTGATTCCAGAACCAGAAATGCACCGGCCGTGCCCATGACCATGCCGCCGTCTTCATCTTCAGGCCGGTCCCAGAGCGGTCTCCACTCACCACGCGACAGCGCATGCACCGATTCCATCATCAGCAGGATATCGCGCCGCTCGGCCACGAATGAGCCGCCCACCAGCGTGTGGCTGGACTGGCCGGCGAGAATGCGGGCATAGGCGGTGGCGACGGCGGAAATGCCTGCCGCTTCCTCTCCCATGAAGGTGCGCGACGAGCCGGCGACCTTGTGGACGATCGAGATATTGCCGGCGACGAGATTGGCGAGCTGGGCGAGGAACAGCGTCGGGCGCAGCTCGGTCGTCAGCTTCTCGTTCAGCAGGATCTCGCGATCATTGCGCTGGCGCGCCTCGTTGACGATCAGGCTGTCGACGGCGATATCGCGTTCGCCGCCGCCGGCCGCGACGATCATGTCCATCGTCGCGCAAAGCTCCTCATTTTCCTTCATACCCGCATCGTCGAGCGCGAGGCCTGCGGCATAGACGCCGAGCCGCTGCCAGTTTTCCATCTGGCGCTGGTCGCCGCGCTTGGGGATCTGCCCCTTCCAGTCGATCTCCGGCAGCGGATGCACCGGATAGGGCGCGCAGATCTCGGCATCGATCCGGACTTCCGGCTGGCCGCCGGTGAGCATCGCGACGTGGGGCTCGATGCCGACGCCGAAACTCGTGACCAGACCAATGCCGGTAACGACCACATCATTGGAGGATTTCGCCATGTCAGGACCTCTCCGCGACCTGTCCGGCGATTGCCGCAAACAGGCCGACTTCCTCGGCGCGCCGCTTCACGATCGGCGCTAGTTCATTGTCATCGAAGGACATCGTGCGGAATTTGAGCTGGGCGCTCGCGATCGGCTTTCCGCCGGACGCGATCTTCGCCTTGGTAACGGCAAAGCCCGAGCCCTCGTGCTCCAGTTGCGCTTCGATATCGAGTACGGCATTGGGCGCGACGAAGCCGCGCAGCTTGGCGCTGTCGACCATCATCAGAAACGGCATCGCCGTGCAGTCATTGACGCCGAGCAGCAGCATGCCGGAAGCCTGCGCCATGGTCTCGATCAAAAGCACGCCCGGAACGAGCGGCATGCCCGGAAAATGTCCCTCGAAAACCGTGCTTTTTTCGGGAACCGTGGAACGCGCGACGATCGTCCCGGCGGAGATGTCCGCCGACACGATCTCGTCAATCATCTGGAAATATTCGAGCAGCATTGAATGCTTTCAGCCCCTGCATCAGTTCCGCAGCGAAGCCAGGCGGGCTGAGATGCCGGTCGTAAAACCGGTCGCCCTTAGGACTGCTTTGCCGCTCTCAGTTCGTCGATCTTGGCGCAGAGATTCTTCAGAATGAAGTACTCATCCGCATCGACCTTGCCCTCGTTGACGTCCTGCGTCCACTTTTCGAGCGGGATCTTGATACCGAATTCCTTGTCGATCGCAAAGACGATATCGAGGAAATCGAGGCTGTCGATGCCGAGATCGTCGATCGTATTGCTTTCCGGCGTAATCTGATCGCGGTCGATTTCGCTCGTTTCCGCGATGATATCGGCAACTTTATCAAATGTAGCGCTCACGCCTATTACCTCTTCATCTTTCAAGTGTGCCCTCCTCATAGGCAATGATTGGCGAAAAGCCAATGGCCACAGGTTGCACGAGGGCAATTTTTCGATTGTAACTCAGACGGCCGCCGAATGGCGACCCTTGCCGCGCCCAAGATAGGTATCGAAAACCGCAGCAACAGAGCGCGCGAACGGAAAAGCCTCATTTTTCAGTCGAAATCCGAACCGGTCATAAACGCACACGTCGGGATTTTCGCCCGCATAGGTCTTGGCCTCGGCGATGATATCGTCCGTTCCGGCATCGAATCGCGCTTTCAGCTCACAGACGGAAAAACCATAAGCGCACATGATTCTCTCGATCACGAAGGCCCGCGCGCGGTCTTCCGGCTGAAGTGCTACACCGCGCACCACCGCCAGATCGCCGCTTTCGACCATGCGCCGGTACTCGCCGGTCGCCGGCATGTTCTGCCAGTAGCCCTCGGGCAACTGGCTGATCGATGACGCCCCGAGCCCGATCAGCGCATCGGCGCTTTCATCGGTATAGCCTTGGAAATTACGCCGCAGCCTGCCGGTGCGCGCCGCCTTGGCAAGCGTGTCGTCGGCAAGCGCGAAATGGTCGATGCCGATCGCCTCGTAACCGGCCTCGACCAGCATCCCGGCCGCCAGCGACATCTGGCGGAATCGCTCCTCCGCATCCGGCAGGGCGTGTTCGGGAATCAGCACCTGATGCTTCTTCATCCACGGCACATGGGCATAGCCGAACAGCGCGATCCGGTCGGGTTTCAGGCTGATGATATCGGCGACGGTCTTCGCCATCGTATCAAGCGTCTGATACGGCAGGCCGTAGAGCAGGTCGCAATTGACGGACCTCACGCCCCGCTTGCGCATCGCCGCAATCACCTCCGCTGTCTGCTCGAAGGTCTGCAAGCGGTTGATGGTCTTCTGCACTTTGGGATCGAAGTCCTGGACGCCGAGGCTTGCCCGCGTCACCCCGATTTCGGCCAGCGCATCATAGCGCGCCTCATCGAGATCATTGGGATCCATCTCGACGCTGATCTCGGCGTCATCTGCAAACGTGAAGACGCTCCGTAGCCAGCCCATCAGGCGGTGCATGTCTTCGGGCTTCAGCATGGTCGGAGAGCCGCCGCCCCAATGCAGGCCTGTCACGATCACATCGGGCGACACCAGCCGGCCCATGGTCTCGATTTCATGTTTCAAGCTCTCGAGATAGGCGGCCACTGGCTCATATTTGAGGGTGTGCTTGGTGTGACAGGCGCAAAACCAGCAAAGCCGGTCGCAATAGGGAATATGGACATAAAGTGAGAGCTTCTGGCCGGCGCCGAGTGCCGTGATCCACTGTCTCGCCGTGACCGGATCGACCCCCTCGTGAAAATGCGGGGCTGTCGGGTAGCTGGTATAGCGCGGAACCGGCTCCGAAAACTTTTCCAACAACTGTCGTTGCGACGTCATGACGCGCCCCTTCCTGACTGATAATGCGAACGGGATAGCGCCTTGGGGCAGTCGCAGCTTTGACTTTGATCAAGTTTGGTTGCACAGTAGCTGCGTGCGAACCAATGCAGTTGTGGCGGCGCCGCAGCCTTGAAGTCCGGCGTCGCACAGAAGGCAGGCGGTTCCGCGCCACGACGAACTGAGAACACCCAATGACCGACAATACCCATCGACCCTATGAAGGCGACGACATCCTGCCGCACGTATGCCGAGCTTGCGAGGCGCGGCATGGCGGCATCTGTTCGGTCCTCACGCCCGAGCAACTGGCGCAGATCAACAAGCATTCCTCGCGCCGGACAATCGAGGGCGGGGCGGAAGTCGTCGGACAGGGCGAAAGCGTCGGCAGCTATTCCAACATTCTGCGTGGCGTTGTGAAGCTTTCCAAGATGATGGCCGACGGCCGCCAGCAGATCGTGGGCCTGCAGTTCGCGCCCGATTTCATGGGACGCCCGTTTTCGCGCGAAAGCGCGCTGACCGCCGAAGCGGCAACGGAAACGGAAATATGCGCGTTCCCGCGCGCCGCGCTGGAGCGCATGATCGAAGAATCGCCGGAACTTGAGCGCAAGCTTTACAATCAGTCCCTGAAGGAACTCGATGAGGCGCGCGACTGGATGCTGACGCTCGGCCGCAAGAGTGCGCGCGAAAAGGTCGCCTCATTTCTGTATCTGATCGCGACCCATATCGACCCGCTTGCCGATGATGGCTGCACCTTCGATCTGCCCCTGTCGCGCGCCGACATCGCCGATTTTCTTGGGCTGACCATCGAAACGGTCAGCCGTCAGATGACCAAGCTGCGCAACGAAAAGGTCATCATTGTCGAAAACAACCGCCATGTCAGCGTGCCGGATATCGACAGGCTGAACGCAGCCGCGGGCAATGACTGATTCCCTTATCAGTCGCCGATCACCACCGTGACGTTTTCCAGACCCATCGTCTGCGCGAGTTCGAACAGCAGCGCCGCATTGTCCGGATGAAGCCGCACGCAACCGTGCGATGCAGGGCGGCCAAGCCGGGAGAGCTGGTCCGTGCCGTGGACGGCATAGCCGTGATGGAAGAAGATCGCATACGGCATCGGCGCATTGTTGTACTTGCGCGAGCGGTGGTTCTTCGACAACCACTCCGCCCCGTAAATGCCGGGGGGCGTCGAATAGCCCCCTGCCCCGGTCGAGACCGGCCATTCATAGCGCTCATGGCCGCCAATGATGACCTTCATGGTCTGGCTCGTCAGGCTGACGGCCGCCACCACCTTGCCTGGATCGAAAATCTCGTCGCCGGATTTGCGGGCGGCATTCGCGGCCGACGCCGCGCCAAGCAACACCAGTAACGCCAACAGTATTTTACGCATATCCACCCCCGACACACATATGTTTCTAATGAACGATATGTGCAGCGGGGATTACTATCAACGCGATACTGATTTTAAGGTAAACACAACCGGCACAAGGCCGGACTGTTCCTGCGTCAGGGCGCGAGCGTGGCGGCGATCAGGTCGACGACCTTCTCCGCCTCGATGGTCATCGCCACCTTCTGCTCGGTCTTGTCATCCCAGGGACTCGGGCCGAACGCGCCGCCGGACGGCTTCTGCAAGGTCAGTCCGTCGGCGATGCCGCCGCAGACCACGCGCACGGCGCCCGACCTGAGACCGAAGAGCTCGGGCGCCACCACATAGGCGCAGGCGCAGCTGTCATGCACCACCATGCCGTCCTCGACCTGCTGGCTGTAGAAATCGATATAGGGATCGGAAATCCTTGCCAGCAGTTCCACCGCCGCGCCGCCGCGCAGGGCCAGATCCTTCATCATCGTGCGGGTCATCACGGTCTGGAGCGTGACGTCGAGGCCAATGATCACAACCTTCCACGGCGCGGTGAAAACGACATCGGCCGCCTCCGGGTCGCCGTGGATATTGGCTTCCGCCGCCGGCGTCACATTGCCGTTGGTGTCAAACGCGCCGCCCATCACGACGACCTGCTTGACGAGGCCGGCGATTTCCGGATCGCGTGCCAGCGCCATGGCAAGGTTGGTCATCCGGCCAACGGCGACGATCTCGACCTCGCCGGGATGTTCGCGCACCGTATCGATGATGAACTGGAAGGCCGGACGCGGATCCAGCGGCACATCTTCGATCGTCTCCGGCACATCGATATCGCCGAGCCCGTTGACGCCATGCACGAATGTCGGCCACGAGGCCATCGGCCGGCCCGGATCGAAGGTTATGTCGGCGCCACGGGCGACCGGGGCCTTGATGCCGAATTCGCGCTTGAGGAACTGCGCATTGCGGGTGGTCGTGTCGGCGGAGGCGTTGCCGAAAACAGAGGTTATGCCGAGGAGTTCGATATCGGGATGGCGCTCCAGGAAGAGCAGAGCCATGGCATCGTCAATACCGGGGTCCGTGTCGAAAATTACCTTGTGCATGAAAGCGCATCCTGTTCTCGGAAATATGGTAACGGCGTTTGCGCCGGATCGAGAAAGGCCCTACACGATCCGGAGAAAAAAGGAAACGCCGCAGGTCCGCGCGGCGATGGCCCCGCAAAGGATGTTTTCGTGTTTGAAGCCAGTATCGAACTGCTGCTGATCCTGTTCGCGGCTGCCTATGTCGCGGGCTTCGTCGATTCGATCGCAGGCGGCGGCGGCCTCATCACCATACCTGTGCTGCTGATTTCCGGCGTGCCGCCGCTGCAGGCGCTCGGCACCAACAAGCTGCAGGGCATGTTCGGCGCGGCTTCCGCCACGATCTCCTATGCCCGCGCCGGTCGGGTGGAGCCAATGAAACAATGGCCGATGGCGCTGATCGCGATTGCCGGCGGCGCGCTCGGCGCGCTGGTCGCGACGCTGATTTCCGGCGATGCGCTGCGCGCCGCGCTCCCCTTCCTGCTGGTCGCGATCGGGCTTTACTTCGCGCTGCGCAGCGGGCTCGACGACAGCGACCGCGAGAAGCGGCTCTCCGCCCCGCTTTTTGCCGCGCTGGTGGTGCCCGTCATCGGTTTTTATGACGGGCTATTCGGGCCGGGAACCGGTTCGTTTTTCATGATCGCCTTCGTCACACTCGGCGGTTTCGGCATGCTGAAGGCCACCGCCCACACCAAATTCCTCAACCTGTCGACCAATATCGGCGCTTTCGCGGTGTTCATGTTCGGGGGCGCGATCCTGTGGAAGGTCGGGCTGGTCATGGGCCTCGGCCAGTTTCTGGGCGCCCGCACCGGATCGAATCTCGCCATGAAGAATGGCGCTAAGATCATCCGCCCGCTTCTGGTGCTGTCCTGCATGGCGATGGCCGTCAAGGTATTCTTGGATGAGAAGAACCAGACCTATCAATGGCTTATGATGCAGATTTAAGATGAAGCGGCAGGCCGGCGGCCATGAACACCACCTCCGCCGAGACCGCCGCGATGCGCTGGTTCAAAATTCCGGCGGCATCGCGAAAGCGCCGCGCAAGCGCGTTGTCCGGCACGATCGAGAGCCCCACCTCATTGCTGACCATGATCAGCCGGTAGGGACAGCGCGCGACGAAATCGGCAAGCCGCGCGCTTTCGGCGTCGATATCGCGCTCCGCCAGCAGCAGATTGCTGAGCCACAGCGTCAGGCAGTCGAGCACCACCACGGGCGCATTCTCCCGCTCCAGAGCTTCGAGACACTCGACCAGCGCGAATGGCGCTTCGTGGGTGATCCAGTCGCTGCCGCGATCAGCCCTGTGCCGCGCGATCCGCGCCGCCATTTCGGCATCACCCATGCTTTCGGCGGTCGCGATATAATGCAGGCGTTCGCCATGCCGGCGCGCCAGCATTTCGGCATGACGCGACTTGCCTGAGCGTGCTCCGCCGAGGACCAGAGAGGTATTGGTCATCCAACCGACCCCGGTCGGCTTTCCAAAGCTAAGGAGAATGCGCCGGCGGGTGGCAGTTTGGCGAAAGCGGACGATTCGTAGTTCATAGAGGCGTCCGCTGTGTTGATCGCCACGGTCACGATGACCGAACGGGGACCATCCCCGACTGCACCCTTGCCGGCACGCCGTAATCATAACGGCGACGAACGGGCGACGCAACAACCCTCGCCGGTCAGATCTTGCCGGCGACTTTGGCCGCAATGTCCTCCGGCAACCAGGCCTTCCAGACATCGGGGTAATTGGCGAGGAAATGGCGGGCGCCCGCCTCGTTACCGGCCTCTTCCTCATCCATCCAGGCCAGCACTTCGCTCACCATCCCGTTGCTCCATGAGCGCGTATTGAAATAATTCATCAGTTCGGGATTTTCGTCGACGAAATCGCCCGAGATCAGCGTGTAGACGGCCGAGACGGGATAGGTGTTGAGCTTGGGATCCGGGCAAGCCGGCACGATGGTGCAATTGTCCCATTCCTCCTTGCTGAACTCCACGCCGAAGCTGAGCTTGACCATCGGATGATTGCCGAGAAGAGCCGTCGGCGCCCAGTAATAGCCCAGCCACCCCTCTTTGCCCTCGAAGGCCCGAATAATCGATTCGTCGAGGGCGGCGGCGTCCTTCACATCGTGGAGCGCGAAGCCGGCCTCTTCCGCATCGAGCGCGCGGAACAGGTTTTCGGTCGAGGCGCGACAGGCCCAGCCCTCGGGACAGTTGAACACCGCCGGCTTGCCGCCCTCCTCGGCCGGCATGAAAAGCTCCGGATGCTGCAAGGCCTGCTGAACGGTTGTCATGCCGGGATTGGCGTCGAGGATATATTTCGGCATCCACCAGCCCTGCACCCCGCCTTCGTTCAGCAGCGCCGCCCCGAAGGCGACGCGCTTGTCGGCAACCGCCTCCTCCAGCGCCGGCGTCGTGCTTTCGAACCAAAACTCCGGCACGATATCGGGCTTGCCGTCCTTCGCGATCGAAGCGACGGCGCTGTTGGTGTCGCCTTCGACGAGCGACACCGTGCAACCGTACCCCGCTTCCATGATCAGCTTGTCGACCCAAGCCGCAAGCCCGGCCGAGGGCCAGTTCAACTCGGCGATCGTCAGATCGCGACAGTCGGTCTCGGCTGCGGCGGCTCCGGAAAACAAGGCAACGGCTGAGGCCAATGACAGAGCGGCGACATAGGACTTCATTGTTGCTGTTTCCTCCGATCATCACATTTTAGAGCCACGGCGGGCGACATTGCCGTCTCCCGAAAGCCGTAGCACCCAATTGGTTCAAGAATACGTCTGTCGCGCTGAAATAACAAACCGCAAGTCGTGGCTTTTAGGGTGAAATCCGACCGGTTTCCGCCTTTATGCGGAAACGCTAACCAACCAGTAACGTTCTCCCGCTAGAACGGGTGTCAGCGGACGGTTGCGCGGCAAATGTCCTCCCGGCTTATCAGTTTCGCGTTTCCGGGAGTGCCGTATCAGGTATTGCGTATGCAACCGCCGCGCAGCGTCGAGCCGGGCTTCGGCGCTAGATTTTCTTCACCACCCAGGAATAGCTGTCGGTCACAATATGCAGCGGCGCCGAAAAGGCGTTGGCGAGCTGCTGGCGCGTCGGCACGATGCCCATCAGCGCCGCCATCGACCCTCTTGTCAGCCGCTGGAGGCGGTTTGGCATCTCGGTTTGCGCCTGAGCGGTCGTCGTTTCGGGCATGGTTGGTGGCAAGACGGCATCCGGGTTCCGCCCGAGCGCGGCATTGACGAGCTCGCCCGGCTCCCGGCAGACGGCGATGATCGTGGGAAAACCGCTGTCGCCATAGGCCATGAGCTTGTTTTCGATCTCGCTGTCGCAGGCCTGGACAGTGGCATAGCGCGTTTCGGCCATATCGATATAGCTGCACTGGTTCAGGCTGTCATCACAGCCGAAAATCGTCATCGCAATCAACGCCGCCTGCATGATTCACCTCGCTCGTTTCAGGGCTGAATACATCTTCCGCGCGAATGCGCCGCAAACAAGGCGCTGACAGAACTTCGCATGTCGGTGAGACCGCCGGTGAGATGGAAAGAGGCGTATAGAGATATTGATACATGCGTCGCGTCGAACTTGCGTCTTGTCCCATCTACTCCTGGTTCCTGGTCACAATCTCATCTTCATCCCCACGGAACCGGCAGCAGAGCATTTCGAGCCTTAGCTATAGAGGTGAACTATCGAGCGAGAGCGTACAGCGGCTCTGAATCGGCACCCAAAGGATTAGCGAGAACCTGTGTCGCATTTGTCGCCCCCGTAACAGCCGACTTCCGCGCAAAGACCCGGCCGACGCCGAACAGAACCGGGTTGTCATGGCCGATTTCAGCCATGCCCCGGCCAAGGCTTGCGAGCGTGCCGTGCCAGCGTCTTTCGTCGGGGCGGCTGATATTGGCGGCGATCAGGACCGGTGTTTCCGGCGGCAGGCCTTCGGCGATCAGCCGCGCGCTGATTTCGCCGGCGGTACGCCCGCCCATGTAGAACATCGTCGTTGTCGTCGGGTCGGCGATGGCGCGCCAGTCGATATCGGCGGGCAGCGCGCCCTTTTTCGAATGCCCCGTGACGAAGCGCACCGATTGGGCGCAATCGCGGTGGGTGAGCGAAGTCGTCGTGCCTGCGGCCAGCGCGCTTGCGGCGGTAATGCCGGGGATGACGGAAACAGGAATGCCCGCATCGCGAAGGGCCATGATTTCCTCGCCGGAACGCCCGAAGACCGAGGGGTCGCCGGATTTCAGCCGCACGACACGCTTTCCGGCGCGCGCCAGATCGAGCATCATCCGGTTGATATCCTCCTGACGGCAGCTTGTCCGCCCGCCGCGTTTGCCGACCAGCATGCGCTTGGCCTCACGCCGCGCCAGTTCGAGGATTTCCGGCGCAATCAGGTCATCGAACAGGATGACGTCGGCCGCCTGCAGCGCCCGCATGGCCTTCAGCGTCAGAAGCTCGGGATCGCCCGGCCCCGCTCCGACCAGCGTGACGCTGCCCGTCTGCGGCGATGCGGCAATCCGTGTTGCCCGCGAAAGGAGCCTGTCCGCTGCACCATCATCAGGGCCGGAAGTACCAGAAAAACTCAGATCGACGAAATGCTCCCAGAAGGCCCGGCGCGCGCCGCCCGGCTTCAGTCTGGCATTCACCCCGTCGCGTAGACCGGCCGCAAGCCCGGTCCAGTCTTTCAGCGATTTCGGCAGCAGCGTTTCGATGCGCCGCCGGATCGCCTGACCCAAAATGGGGGCCGCGCCGTCCGTTGAAATGCCGATGACAACCGGCGAGCGGTTGACGATCGAGCCGAACTGGAAGTCGCAGTAATCCGGCTTGTCGATGACGTTGACCGGTACGCCTTCAGCTTTCGCCCGCGCGCGGAAGGCCTGCGCCTCCGCGTCGTTCTCGCAATCGCCCAGCGCCAGTTCAAACGCCGTCCAATCGGCAGCCGACCAGTGCGCGCCGGAAAGGCGCACCCGACCATCGGCCTCCAGCGCAAGCAGCGCCGCGTCGGCGACCTCGCGACCGAGAAAGACCGTGACGTCAGCCCCGGCGGCGGCCATAAGCTCTGCCTTCCAGGCGGCGGCATCACTTGCGCCCGCGATGAGCACCGCCTTGCTCTTCAGCCGGAAGAACAGCGGAAGGACGGAAAGGTCCTCCATGCGGGCGGGTGTTTTTGCGCGTCCGGTGGCCATGATCCGCCTCCCCTATTCCGCCGCCATCGGCAGCGCGGAGAGCGCAATGAAAAGCCGGCCGTCTTCGACCCGCACCGGATAGGTCTGCACCTCGCCCTCGTCTGCGCCGAGCGCCGTGCCGCTTTCCAGCGAAATCACCATATTGTGGAGCGGGCAGGTCACGGCCCTGCCATGCACAATGCCCTCGGACAGCGGACCAGCCTTGTGCGGGCAGCGGTCGTCGATGGCGAAGACCTCGTCCTCCGCGGTGCGGAACACCGCGATCCGCCCGAAGGCCGTATTCACGCAGCGCGCGCCGCGCCTAGGAATATCTTCGATACGGCCGATGGCGATGAAATCGTTGCTCATGATAGGCTCCTCACTCCGCCGGCTCGGTCTGCCCGACCACGGCCATCGGCTTGAATTCGTGCTTGTCCTTGCCGGAGACGCGCTCCGACCACGGGTCGACCTGGGCGTATTTCTGGCTTTCGACGAAGCGGTCGAAATAGGCCTTGCGCTTGTCCGCATCGTCCATGATCTGCGTGCGGACCTCGTCATAGCCGATGCGTTTTGCCCATTTGTAGATGCGTTCCAGATAGCGGCCCTGCTCGCGGTACATCTGGGTGAGCGCCACGATATGCTCCAGCGCCTCGTCCTCGGTCTTGACCATGCCGAGCACTTCCGTGCCCCGGATTTCGAGCCCGGCAGCTCCGGCGAAATGGATCTCGAAGCCACTATCGACGCAGATGACGCCGATATCCTTGCAGGTCGCCTCCGCGCAGTTGCGCGGACAGCCGGAAACAGCAAGCTTCAGCTTGGCTGGCGTCCACGAGCCCCACATGAACTTTTCGAGCCGGACGCCCAGACCGGTGGAATCCTGGGTGCCGAAGCGGCACCAGTCGCTGCCGACGCAGGTCTTCACCGTGCGCAGGCCCTTGGCATAGGCCTGTCCGGAGACGAAGCCCGCCTTGCCGAGGTCGGCCCAGACCGCCGGCAGGTCCTCCTTCTTCACGCCCAGCATGTCGATGCGCTGGCCGCCGGTGCATTTGACGGTCGGGATCTCGTATTTGTCGACCACGTCGGCGATCGCGCGCAACTCCTTCGAGGACGTCACCCCGCCCCACATGCGCGGCACCACCGAATAGGTTCCATCCTTCTGGATATTGGCGTGGACGCGCTCGTTGATGAAGCGTGACTGATAGTCGTCGGCATATTCGCCGGGCCAGTCGCAGACGAGATAGTAATTGAGCGCCGGCCGGCACTTGGCGCAGCCGCAGGAGGTTTTCCATTCGAGCTCCTGCATCACGGCCGGAATGGTTTTCAGCCCCTTGGCGCGGATCAGGCGGCGCACATCGTCATGGCCGAGATCGGTGCAGCCGCAGACCGGCTGAACGGCGGCGGGGTTATAAGCATCCCCCAACGTCAGCGCCATCAGCTGCTCGACCAGCCCGGTGCAGGTGCCGCACGACGCCGAAGCCTTGGTATGGGCGCGGACATCGTCGAGCGAGGACAGGCCCTTGTCCTTGATTGCGCTGACGATCTTGCCCTTGCAGATACCGTTGCAGCCGCAGATTTCCGCGTCATCCGGAAGCGCCGCGACGGCCGCCGCCGGATCGGCCTCGGCACCGCCCTGATAGGCCTGGCCATAGATCAGAGTCTCGCGCATTTCGGAAACGTCGGTTCCGCGCTTCAGCATGTCGAAATACCAGGCGCCATCGGCGGTATCGCCGTAAAGCACCGCGCCGATGACGCGGTTATCCTGCAGGATCACGCGCTTGTAGACGCCGCGCGTGGCATCGCGCAGCACCACCTCCTCACGGTCCGGCCCCTCGGCGAAATCGCCGGCGGAAAACAGCTTGATGCCGGTAACCTTCAGCTTGGTGTTGACATGCGAGCCCTTGTATTCCGCCGCGCCACCGGCAAGCCGGTCGGCCAGCACGCCGGCGCTCTCATAGAGGGGCGCGACGAGACCGTAGCAGGTGCCGCGATGTTCGGCGCATTCACCGAGCGCGAAGATAGCGGGATCGGACGTCGCCATGCCGTCATCGACGACGATGCCGCGATTTGTTTCGAGCCCCGCATCCTTGGCAAGCCCCGCCGCCGGGCGGATGCCGACGGCCATCACCACCATGTCGGCGGAGATGATGCGGCCGTCCTCCAGCTCGACGCCTTCGACCTTGCCGTCTCCGAGGATTTGCTTGGTGTTGGCCTTGGTAATGATCTCGATACCGCGTTCGTCCAGCGCCTTTTCCAGAAGATAGGCCGCTGCCGGATCGAGCTGCCGCTCCATGATCGTGTCCATCAGGTGCAGCACGGTGACGCTCATGCCGCGCTGCTTCAGCCCGTAGGCCGCTTCAAGGCCCAGAAGCCCGCCGCCGATGACGACCGCATGGCCTTGCCCCGCGGCAATCTTCAGCATGCGATCAACGTCATCGAGATCGCGATAGGCGAGCACGCCGGGCAGATCGTGACCGGGCACGGGGATGATGAAGGGCGAAGAGCCGGTGGCGATCACCAGCCGGTCATAGGATGCGGTGACACCGTTTTCGGCGGTCACGGTCCTTTCCTCGCGGTCGATCTTCGACACTTTCGCGCCGCGATGCAGGGTTACGCCATGGGCTTCATACCAGTCATCGCCATGGATGATGATGTCTTCATAGGTCTTTTCACCGGAAAGCACGGGCGACAGCATGATGCGGTCGTAATTCACCCGTGGTTCGGCGTTGAAGATGGTGACGTCATAGAGGCCGGGGGCGCGCTCGAACAGGTCTTCGAGCATGCGGCCGGGGGCCATGCCGTTTCCGATGATGACAAGTTTCTGGGCCATGTTTTCTACTCCGCTGCGACGCGTTTGTTGCAGGTCTGCCGGCTGATGCGCTGGTCGCGCTTCTGCCTGATGGCGGCGAGCTGTTCCTCGGCGGGCGAGGCGCCGCCTTCATAGGCTTCGAGAAACTCCAACAATTCCTCGCGGTAGGCGTAATAATCCGGGTGGTCGAGCAGCGCTTTTCTGGAGCGCGGGCGCGGCAGGTCGACCTCCATGATGTTGCCGATGCGGGCGTTCGGTCCGTTCGACATCATCACCACCCGGTCGGCCAGCAGGATCGCTTCGTCAACATCGTGAGTGACGCAGATGGCGGTGACCTTGGTGCGCGACCAGACCTCCATCAGCACCTCCTGCAACTCCCAGCGAGTCAGGCTGTCGAGCATGCCGAAGGGCTCGTCGAGCAGCAGCAGCTTAGGCGACAGCGCGAAGGCCCGGGCAATGCCGACGCGTTGCTTCATGCCGTTCGACATGTCGGCCGCCGGCCGGTGCATGGCATCGCCAAGGCCGACGCGCTCAAGATAGTATTCGACGATATCGCGGCGCTCGGCAGGGCTTGCCTTCGGATAAACCCGGTCAACGCCGAGGGCGACATTCTCACGCGCCGTCAGCCATGGCATCAGCGAGGGGGCCTGAAACACCACGGCGCGATCCGGCCCGGCGCCGGAGATCTCGCGCCCATCGAGAATGATGCCCCCGGCATTGATCGGGTTCAGCCCCGCCGCCATGGAGAGCACTGTCGATTTTCCGCAGCCGGAATGGCCGATCACGGAAATGAACTCGCCCTTCTTCATCTTCAGGTCGAAACTGTCGACGACGGTCAGCGGGCCCTTGGGCGTCGGATAGATTTTGGTGACGTTGGAGAATTCAACATAGCCGCTCTCGATGGCCGACTGCGCCTTTTCGCGATAGGCGGCGGGCAGCGGCTTCGAGGTCGATTTGAGCGAAATCGGAACGACATTGGGCAACGTTTCCACCCGCGCCGTCTCCGGTTTCGCGCTGACGCCGACATCCATCAGATATTCGGTGATCGACGCGCGCAGGCGGATGAAATCGGGGTCGGAATTCATCGCCGCACGCTCACGCGGCCGGGCAATATTCACATCGAAGGACGGGCCGAAAGTGGCGTTGGGGCCGGGCGTCAGCGGCACGATCCGGTCCGCCAGAAGAATGGCCTCGTCGACATCATTGGTGACGAGAATGATGGTCTTCTTCTCTTTTTGCGAGATATCGGCAAGCTCGTCCTGGAGCTTTGCGCGGGTCAGCGCATCAAGGGCTGAAAGCGGCTCATCGAGAAGCAGCAGATCCGGCTGCATGGCAAGTGCGCGGGCGACCGAGACGCGCTGGCGCATGCCGCCTGACAGTTCCGACGGCTTGCGGTCGCGCGCATGGTTGAGGCCGACCATGGCCACATACCAGTCGACGAGCGCGGCCCGCTCCTTTGCCGGCTTGTCCTGGTGCACGGCGTCGACGGCGAGCCGCACATTGGCCTCCACCGAAAGCCAGGGCATCAGCGCATAGTTCTGGAACACGATGCCGCGCTTCGGCGACGGGCCTTCGACCGGTGCGCCGCGAAACAGGATTTCGCCGCTGTCCGGCTTATCGAGACCGGCGAGCATCGACATCAGCGTCGTCTTGCCCGCGCCGGAAAAGCCGAGGATCGCGATGAATTCGCCTTCCTGCACATCGAGCGAGATATCGGAAAGGACGGGGTTGCGCTTGACGCCTTCGCCAAAGCCCTTTTCCACGTTTCTGAGCTGAAGAATGGGTTTCATCATGCCCTCCTTAGCGGTTCGCCGAATAGGTGAAGGCGGTCTGCAGCGCGAACATCACCCGGTCGAGGAAGAAGCCGATCAGGCCGATGGTGATGACGGCGACGATGATGCGGGCGAGCGAATCCGAGGACCCGTTCTGGAACTCGTCCCAGACGAACTTGCCGAGGCCGGGGTTCTGCGCCAGCATTTCCGCGGCGATCAGCACCATCCAGCCCACACCGAGCGACAACCGCATGCCGGTGAAGATCAGCGGCAGCGAGGACGGCAGGACCAGCTTGCGGATCGTCGTCCAGGTGGAAAGCTGCAAGACCTTGCCGACATTGACGAGATCGCGATCGATCGAGGCGACCCCGAGCGCGGTGTTGATGATCGTCGGCCAGATGGAACAGAGCGTCACCGTGATCGCCGAGATCACCATCGATTTGGGAAGAAGGTCGTTCTGGCTTTCGTAAAGCGCGGCCACCACCATGGTCACGATCGGCAGCCAGGCGAGCGGCGAGACCGGCTTGAACAGCTGGATCAGCGGATTGATCGCGCCCTCGAAGGTCTTCGACAGACCGCAGGCGATGCCGACGGGAACGGCAATCACCGTGCCGATGAAGAAACCGAGCGCGACCGTCAGCAGCGAGGTCCAGATCTGGTCGAAATAGGTCGGCTTGCCGGTATAGGGCCGCACCTTCACCCGGTCGGCATAGCCTTCGGCGATCAACATCTGGTTGCGCTCATCCTGCCGGGCGTAAAATTCCTCGGCCTTCTGGCGCTCGGCAACATGGTCGTCCATCAGCACCTCGGCCTGCTGGAACACCGCCGCCGGGCCGGGGATCGCGCCGAGCGAGGTATGGACCTTGGGCGCCAGGAATGCCCAGGCCGCCAGAAAAGCGAGGATGCCGATCAGAGGAACGAGCAGCATCTGTTTCAGGTCCGCCCATTGCTCCGACGGGGTATCGCCGGCGGCCAGCTTCAGAAGCGGCACGACGAAGCCGAGGCCGAAGGGGGCGAGCACCTTGCCCGACCGGTTGATCCGGGCGATGCGCCTTTCGCGGCGGGCGGCGATTTCGGGGTCCATCATGTCTGTGGCAATGGTCATAGCGTCTGAGCCTTCCTTGTCCGTGCTGGCGTCAATCGCGCTCAGCGTCCGGCAATCTTGTTGCCGTCAACAATCTCTTCCCCCTTCAGGCCGATGGGGAAGCTCTCGAGATAGGCGTTCGGATGCCGGCCGTCATAGGTCACACCGTCGATGAATTCGTTGGTCGCGGGCTTGTAGCCATCGGTATCGAACGGGAAATCCGCGTCCGTGGCATGGCCCTCGTCGATCAGCTGGCGGGCGGCCTCCAGATAGATATCCGGCAGATAGACCGAGCGGGCGACCTCGTCATACCAGCCGTCTTCCCGTGGCTCGGCGATCTGGCCCCAGCGGCGCATCTGGGTCAGATACCAGATGGCGTCGGAATAATAGGGATAGGTGGCGTAGTGGCGGAAGAAGACGTTGAAGTCCTCCGCCGGGCGTTTGTCGCCCTTTTCATATTCGAACGTGCCGGTCATCGAATTGGCGATCACCTCGGCATCGGCCCCGACATATTCCGGGCGCGACAGGATTTCGACCGCCTCTTCGCGGTTGGCATTGTCGTTTTCATCCAGCCACATGGCGGCGCGGATCAGCGCCTTGGTCAGCCC
This sequence comes from Martelella mediterranea, assembly GCF_021021415.1. Classification (GTDB taxonomy): domain Bacteria; phylum Pseudomonadota; class Alphaproteobacteria; order Rhizobiales; family Rhizobiaceae; genus Martelella; species Martelella mediterranea_C. The sequence continues at coordinate 35,494 of NZ_JAINWJ010000060.1, forward strand.
CAGCGTCGTCTGCGGGTATTTTTCCGTAAATTCCTCGGTCAGGCCGAAGACCTTTTCCGGATTGTTCTTCCAGATATCGTAATCGGTGACCACCGGCACGCCGATACCCTTGAACACGGCCGCCTGGTTCCACGGCTCGCCGACGCAATAGCCCTCGATCGTGCCCGCCTCCATCGTCGCCGGCATCTGCGGCGGCGGGGTGACGGAGAGCAGCGCATCGGCCTGGATCTGGCCGGAAATGTCGCCCGGCGAATAATAGCCGGGATTGATGCCGCCGGCGGCCAGCCAGTAGCGCAACTCGTAATTATGGGTCGAGACCGGGAAGACCATGCCCATCTTGAACGGTTTGCCCTCGGCCTTGTAGGCCTCGACCACCGGCTTCAGCGCATCGGCCTTGATCGGGTGTTGCGGCTTGCCATCCGGACCTGCAGGAATATTTTCCTTCATCCGGCCCCAGACCGCGTTCGACACGGTGATCGCGTTGCCGTTGAGATCCATCGAGAACGGCGTGACGATATGCGCCTCGGTGCCATAGCCGATGGTGGCCGCCAGCGGCTGGCCGGCCAGCATATGCGCACCGTCGAGTTCCCCAGTGATCACCCGGTCGAGCAGCACCTTCCAGTTCGCCTGCGCTTCCAGCGTGACATAGAGCCCCTCATCCTCGAAGAAATGCATCTCCTTGGCGATCGCCAGCGGCGCCATGTCGGTCAACTTGATGAAGCCGATGGTCAGTTCGTCCTTTTCCGGAAACAGCATTTCGGCATGGGTAGCCGTCGCCGCAAAGGTCAGCGAACAGAGCATGGTGGCAGAGCAAAGGAAATGGCGCATGGCGTTCTCCTGATGGATGGGAAGATCGAAAAAACGAAAAAAGCCGCCTAACGGTCATCGGGCCAGTTGTGGCGCGAATGCGTTGGCGGCGTTGCCTGGCACCCTCCATTGGGCGCCGAATTCTTGAGACTTATGGAAACACACAATGTCGCATCAGACAAGCGGCATCGACGGATTTTTGCATAAAAAATGTATTCAGAAAAATACTGCCCACATTTTATGCAATTGCACCCAAGAAGCGCACAATATACGGGCTTGGGTGGAGCGGGCTTTGCAGCTCAGATCGCCGCCTTCTGCTGTTCGATATAGGCGCCGACCTGATCGGGATCGAAGGTCTGCCCGTCGAAAAAGCCGTCGGGACCGAGGATGAGACCGCCGGCGCTCGCGCCCACCGGCGTCGGCGTCTTCAACGCGCCCTCCACCTTCAGGCTCGCGCCCGGTAGCGGCGTGTGCAGCGGCTGCAGCGCCTTGCGGTAGATATCCGGCCGGTAGCTCATCTTCGCGATCTCGGCGTTCTCGGCCGAGTGATCGCAAAGCCCCCAGCGCACGATCTGGCTGTAGAACCACAGCGCATGGCTCTGCCAGGGGAAGGTCGCGGCCTTGGCGGAGGTGAGGAAGAAATCCTCGACCGTGGTTTCCGCCTTTTCGCTGATCGAGAGCGTTCCGGAGAACAGCGGCTCGAGCATGGCACGGTCGACATCGAGATGGCCCGGCTCGGCGAGGATCGCGGCCAGTTCAGGGTGGTTTTCCGGCTCGGCCGCCCATTGCGAGGCGCGGTAGAGGCCACGCAGCAGCGCCGCCACGGTCTCCTCATTGGCCTCCACGAAATCGGCGGGCAGCGCCAGCACCTTTTCCGGGCTGGAGCGCCAGATCTTCGCCTTGACGGTGACGATCCTCGCCGCGCCGCGCCGCGCGGCAATCGTGTTCCACGGTTCGCCGGCGCAGTAACCGTCGATCCGCCCGGCTTCGACCGCATCCGGCATGAAGGGCGGCGGCAGCACCACGATTTCGATATCGCGGTCGGGATCGATGCCGTTGGCCGCGAGCCAGTAGCGCAGTTCGAGATTATGCCCGGAAAACACGTAGACGACCCCGAAGCGCAGCGGCGGCAGGCCCTCAGCTCTTCTCGCCGCAATCACCCGTTTCAGCGCCGCGCCCGCTTTGGCCGGGTCAAGATCGCTCTCATCGCCCTTAGCTTCCATCGCAGCACCAAGCGCCGCCGAAACCGTCACCGCATTGCCCCCGAGCCCGAGCGCGATCGGCGCCACCAGTTTCGGCGCCAGCGGAAACAGGCCCAGATTGGCGGCAATCGGCATTGGCGCCAGCACATGGGCGGCCTGCAGGCTGCCGACCGCCAGCCGGTCACGGATCGCGCTCCACGAGGTTTCCCGAGTGAGGCGCACCTTGAGCCCTTCCTTGATGAAAAAGCCCTTGGCCTCCGCCGCCAGAACGATGGCGCTGTCGAGAAGCGGCACAAATCCGATTGAAAGGTCCTGCATCTCTATCTCTCCAGCATCTCGAACGTCATGATCAGGCTCTGCGCCACATCGACAATCTTGCGGTTCTGATCCATCGCCGTGCGCCGCAGCAGCGCATAGGCCTTTTCCTCGTCCATGCCGCGTGATTTCATCAAAAGCGCCTTGGCGCGATCGACCACCTTGCGGTTTTCGAGCTGGCTTTTCGCCGCCTCCAGCTCCTGCGCCATGCGCGAAAACGCGTTGAACCGGGAAATCGCCATGTCGAGGATCGGCTTGACCCGCTCCTGCTTCAGCCCGTCGACGACATAGGCCGAGACCCCGGCCTCGACGGCCGCATGGATGGTTTCGGCATCGGAGCGATCGACGAACATCGCGATCGGCTTTTTTACCGTGCGCGACAGCACGAACAGGCTCTCGAGCATGTCGCGGTTCGGATTTTCGATATCGATCACGATCACATCGGGCGACAGCCGCTCGATCGTGCGGGCAACGCCGACCAGTTCCTCCACCACCGTCACATTATGGTGGCCGGCCTTGAGCAGGCCGTCCCGGATAATGGCGGCGCGGATCGCGTTTTCATCGATGACAAGGATCGCGAGATCACTGGTGTTCATGAGGCGGCTTCCGCAAAACGGTCAATAGACATCGCGCATATAACGTTTTTCCCTGATGAGCGTCTTAACGTAGCCTTCGGCGGCCACTTGCGAAAGCCCGCCATGGGTCTCGGCAACCGCCCTAAGCGCGGCATCCACATCCTTCGCCATGCGGCTCGCATCGCCGCAGACATAGAAATGCGCGCCTTCCTGCAGCCACTTCCAGATTTCGCGCCCGTTTTCCGCCATGCGGTGCTGGACATAGATCTTCTCCGCCTGATCGCGCGAAAAGGCTGTGTCGAAGCGGGTCAGCAAACCGCCCTTCTGCCAGGCCTCGATTTCGTCGCGATAATAATAGCCGCTGTCGCGCGATTGCTCGCCGAAGAACAGCCAGTTCGGCCCGCCCGCGCCCGCCGCCTCCCGGTCCTGCAAAAAGGCACGGAACGGCGCAATGCCGGTGCCCGGACCGACCATGATCGCCGGGGTGTCCGGATCGGCGGGCGGGCGGAAATGCGCCTGTTTCTTCACCGAAACGCGCACCGGCTCGGCCGCCGCCCTGTCCGCCAGAAACACCGAGGCGACGCCCTTGCGGCTCTTTCCGTAACGGGCATGGCGCAGCACCGAAACCGTCAGATGAATTTCATCCGGGCTCGCCTTCGGGCTGGAGGCGATCGAATAGAGCCGCGGCTGCAGCTTCTTCAGATTGTCGCAGAAGTCCTGTCCGGCAACGGGTTTCGGCGCGATGGCGACAATATCGGCGATCTGCCGGCCCCAAAGCCAGTCATTGAGGGCTTTCCGGTCGGCGGCGGCAATCAGGGTATTCAGCGTTTCATGCCCGCTGACATCCGCCCACCATTTGAGGAAATCCGGATGCGACTGACCGATCTCGAAATGATCGCGCAACGCCTCGCCGATGCCGATATCGTGGCCGTTGATGCCGGAAATCGGCGTCTCCGCCGGCAGCTGCAGAGAGCTCAGGATTTCATCGACAAGCTCGGGGCAGTTGCGCGGCATGATGGAAAGCGCATCGCCCGCCTCGTAATCCGCCGCGCCATCGACCCGGAAGCCGAACTGGCGCACCTCCTTGGCGCTGCCGGAACCGCTCAGCAGCCGGTTGACGCTGAGCCTGGCCGCAACGGTTTGCGGCGGTTTGCGCCCATTGGAACGGACGGCGGTTTCAGCCGAGGCCGCCGCGCCATTCGAACGCCCGGAAAGAGCGGCCATCGCCGCTGAAACCGCCTCCGCCTCCTCGCCCGCATCCAGCGTGCGACAGGCCGCCAGACGCGCGCCGCCGAGCGCTTCAAGCCGGGCATCCAGTTTCCGGCCGAAGCCGCAGAACTGATCATAGGCACTGTCGCCCATTGCCACCACGGCATAGCGCAGTCCCTCAAGGCGGGGCGCATCCTCGCGCAAGAGCGCCGCCCAGAAATCGGTCGCATGATCGGGCGGATCGCCATCGCCGAAGGTGCTGACGATGAAAAGCCCCGGGTCCTTTATCGCAAGGTCATGCGGCGAGACCGCGTCGAGCGGGCGCAACGCCGCCCGGTACCCCGCCGCGCCGAGCGCGTCGCAAAGATCGGCGGCCGCCATTTCCGCAGTCCCCGTCTGCGAGGCAAAGAACACGGAGACACCGGTCTTTGATGGGTCCGTGTCCGGCTGCGCGTCCTTGCCTTCCGCTAACACCGGCACAGCCTCGACCTTGCCCCGCGCAACCACCGGCGCATCGGGCTTGGCCGCCGCCACGCGGGCGAGCGCAACCGCCGTCACCTTGAATTCCGGCTGGAGCGATATCGGATCGACGGCATCGCCGGTCACCGCGTTGACCGCCAATTGGTCGCCGAACACATCGTTCCAGTGAAACGGCGCAAACAACGCGCCCGGCAAAACCCGGTCGGTCACGACCGCGGGCAGCACCGCCCTGCCGTGACGCGAGGAAACAGAAACCCGGTCACCCTCGCCAATCGCAAGCGCCGCAGCATCGGCCGGATTGATCTCGACGAACGGCGCGGCATTGAGCTTGTTCAGCCGGGCGACCTTGCCGGTCTTGGTCATGGTGTGCCACTGGTGCTGAAGCCTGCCGGTGTTGAGAATGAACGGATAGTCGCCATCCGGCATTTCACGCGCACCAGAGTGCGGCCGTGGCCAGAATTTCGCCCGGCCGCTTTCGGTGGCGAATTTCAATCCCGTATCAGGCGTGCGGTAGCGGATGGGGTTGCGCGTGGCTTGCCCGGTCTCGGATGCCGGCCACTGGATGCTGCCTTCACGCAGACGTTCATGCGTGACGCCGGAAATATCGTAGCCGGTGACAGGATTGGAGAACCGCCGGATTTCCTCAAACACCTCTGCCGCGCTCCCATAGCCGAAGGCTTCCTCGTAGCCCATGGCGCAGGCGACTTTTGCGATGATCTGCCAGTCCGGCAGGGCCTCGCCCGGCGCCTTTGCGGCCGCCGCCGTCAGCGCCATGTTGCGCTCGGAATTGACCATGACGCCATCGGCCTCGAACGACACCGCCGCCGGCAGGAGGATATCGGCATAGGGCGTGGTTTCGGTTTCGGCATAGGCATCCTGCACCGAGACGAATTCGGCGCGCTCAAGCGCCGCCGTCACCGTCTTGCGGTTGGCGACGCTCGCCACCGGATTGGTGCAGATGATCCAGGCGGCCTTGATCGCGCCCGCGGCCATCGCCTCGAACATGGCGATGGTGCCGGTGCCCTCCTCGGTGCGGATGGTGCCGGGCGCAAGGCCCCAGCGGGTCTCGCAGAAGCGACGGTCATCTTCGACGAGCGCCGAACGCTGCCCCGGAAGGCCGGGCCCCATATAGCCCATCTCGCGTCCGCCCATGGCATTCGGCTGGCCGGTCAGAGAGAACGGCCCGCTGCCCGGGCGACAGATCTTGCCCGTCGCAAGATGCAGATTGCAGATTGCATTGGTGTTGAACGTGCCCTGCACCGACTGATTGAGCCCCATGGTCCAGAGCGTCATGAATTCGCCGGCGGCGCGCAGCATATCGGCAGCGGCCCTGATGTCCTCGACCTCAAGCCCGGTGATCGCCGCGACCTGCTCCGGCGGGTAATCGGCGAGAAAGGCCGGCATATCGGTCCAGCCCTCGGTGTGGGCCTCGATAAAGGCCTGATCGATGCCGCCCGCCTCGACGATCAGATGCAGGAGGCCGTTCAGCAGCGCGAGGTCGGTTCCGGATTTCGGCGCGAGATGAAGGTCGGCTTTCTCGGCAGTCGTAGTGCGGCGCGGATCGACGACCACCAGCTTCGCGCCTTGCTTCACCCGGTCCATCATCCGCAGGAACAGGATCGGATGGCAATCGGCCATGTTCGAGCCGATCACGAGGAACAGATCGGCCTTTTCGATATCGTCATAGGATCCCGGCGGCGCGTCTGCGCCGAGCGACAGCTTGTACCCGGAACCGGCGCTGGCCATGCACAGCCTCGAATTGGACTCGATATGGCGCGTGCGTAAAAACCCCTTGGCGAGCTTGTTGGCAAGATATTGCGCCTCCATCGACATCTGGCCCGAAACATAAAGCGCAACCGCGTCCGGCCCGTGCGTGTCGGCAATTGCGCGCAGCCGCTTCGCCGTTTCAGCAATCGCCACATCGACGGAGGCAGCCTCTGGCGCAACGCCCTCCCCCCGCACAAGCGCATTCGCAAGACGACCGGCAGCGACAATCGCCTCATGCGCGGTCTTGCCCTTGGTGCAGAGCCGCCCGCGATTGGCCGGATGCTCTCTATCGCCGGAAAGTCGGATAATCCGCCCGTCCTCGACATCGAGCACCACGCCGCAGCCGACGCCGCAATAGGGACAGACGCTCTTGACGGTCTCTACACCCATCGCCGTCCTCCGCCTTGAGAAGGGCTGACGATTGACGGAAACGGGAGATGACGCGCAGAATGGATCACATGCCGGGGTGGCATCGGCTTTCCTCGCTGTCTAAAATGAAAACAAAAAAGCCGCGGCATCATTCGAAGCGCTCCCTTGAAGGAAACGGTTCTCAGATCCGCAGCTTTGCGATGGAATGCCCGCCATTGGACATTGATATGTTCAACGATAGTCCGACACGCGGCGACTTTCAAGCCCGACCGCTGATTTGCAGTTGCGGGGCATCACAAGGGAGGAAGACAGCACGATGCCGGTAAAGATCAAACGGGTCTATGACGAACCCGACAAGGCGGACGGCCTGCGCGTTCTCGTCGACCGGCTCTGGCCGCGCGGCCTTGCGAAGGACAAGGCCCGCGTCGATCTCTGGGCCAAGGACGTCGCGCCTTCAGGCGAATTGCGCAAATGGTTCGCGCACAGAGAAGACCGGTGGGAGGATTTTCAACGGCGCTATCGCGCGGAGCTTGCGGAAAACGCCGCGCTTGATGAACTGTGCGCAAGGAACGAGAAACACACCGTGACCTTGCTCTACGCCGCCCGCGACGAATGCATCAACCACGCGCGGGTCCTCGCGGCCGTTATCGCGGAAAGGAGCGGCCGCCACGCCGAGACGGATCAGCCGGACGAAGGCGCAATGGAGGTGTCGTCACCGCCCTGTTTTCTGCACGAACTGGACCCGGCCTGGCTGGAAACGGAACGTCGCGACGACAGCGGCGAAACGGCCGATCGCGAATCCAACGACCAGCCCTCGCACAAGAAAACCGGCCGTTCGCAATAGAGCGCTTCCGCTTTTCCTGGAAACGCTTTAGCGCTCAGGCCGAACGCCCGCCGGAGGTGACAATGCTGAACTCATCGTCTTCGATCATGCCATCCTCGCGCACGGTCAGCCGCCAGCGGCGGTTGCCGATGCGAAAGGAGAGTCGCCAGCGTCCCGCATCCTCGCCGTCGCCGCGTTCAACCGAAGACCGCACCTGCCCGCGCGCCGTCATCGCGCGCAGATCATCGACGCCGAGGCCGAAGCGGCGCGCGAGCCGCTCCGCGCCGATTTCGAACTGGCCTTCCGCATTGCGCGCGACGAATGCCCCGGTTTCCTGAGCGTTCATGATCTCGCACCGCCTGCCTGACGCGCAAGATCGGCGTGGCCGATCGGGCATAGCCCGGTCGTATCCTCGCCGCGATGAAAGCCGATCGCCAGACGGAAGGAATGGGCAATGCGCATGGCCCTGTCGAGAAACAGCGAAGCCACTTCTTCCGGGCAAAGCGCATCCACGGTTTCGGCAAAGAGTTGCAGCCAGCGGTGAAAATGCCGTTCCTCGATTTCGGGAATCGCCAGATGCGGCGGCAGCGGACGGCCCTGATAGCGCGCCGTGCGCAACAGCGTCGCCGACCAGAAGTCGCACATGCGCTGAAGATGGCGCGGCCAGTCATCGGCAGCGATCCGGCTGTTGAAGACCGGCCCGAGCAGCGCGTCCTCGCGAATCCGGTCATAAAAGCCATGCACCACGGCGACGATCATCGCCTCGTCCAGAACCTCGGGAAGCGGCTTGCCGTCGATGATCACCGTGCGCTCCGGCGCGGGACGTCCTTTCATGTCTGAAACTCCTTTCTGCAAACCACGACCGGCCTCAAGCCGGCGGCCGATGCGCCTTGACCCGTGCCGGGTCGGTCTCGATGCGCCCGGCGCCGATCAGGTCGAGACAATAGGGGATCGCCGGGAAAACCGCATCGAGGCAAAGCCTTATCGACGCCGGTCGGCCCGGCAGGTTGACGATCAGGCTCTTTCCGCGCACACC
>NZ_JAINWJ010000061.1 GCF_021021415.1 Martelella mediterranea
CACGTCGAAACCGGCACCTGGGCACAAAATCTATCCCTACCTCCTGCGCAAGCTGGCGGTTACCAAGCCCAACCAGGTCTGGGCTATGGACCTGACATATATCCCCATGGCGCGCGGCTTCGTCTATCTCTGCGCCGTCGTCGACTGGTTCAGTCGGAGGGTGCTGTCGTGGCGGCTGTCGATCACGATGGAAGCAGCCTTCTGCATCGAAGCAGTCGAGGAAGCGCTTGCCCGTTATGGCAAACCCGACATATTCAACACCGACCAGGGATCGCAGTTCACATCCATCGACTTCACTGCGGTGCTGAAGAACGCCGAAATCGCCATCTCGATGGACGGCAAGGGTGCGTGGCGGGATAACGTCTTTGTCGAGCGGCTCTGGCGGTCGAGCAAATACGAGGAGGTCTATCTCCACGCCTACAAAACCGTGTCCGAGGCCCGCGCTGGCATCGGTCGCTATCTGACCTTCTACAACACCCGACGCCCACATTCATCCCTTGACCGGCAGACGCCGGATCAGGCTTACTTCAACGCGCTGGCACCGATGACGGTGGCAGCATAATCGAGGCGGAAATCCACTTAGCAAAACGCCCGAAACTGTTCAAACAAACCGAGCCAGCTCTGATATCTTGCCGAAAATCTCGCTTTCGATGACCTTGAGGTCCGCTTGTTGCCGGGTTCCGTTCCAGATCGTGAGATATGCGCTAATTGACCGGCCGCCGGGCGTTGGTGGCAGCATCTCTGCATGCTCGACAACCAGGTCTGCAGGGGTGTCCTGATGTATGGGTTGGCCCATACTCTCGTTCGACGTGAACGCGGAAGCCAGTAGGCAAACCGCAGCGTTAAAGACAATTGGCTTCATTGGTGTTCGAAACCCTTCCGGCGTTACCATTCGTATCCAAAATTACCACAGACGACGAACTTGGCCCTTGTTGCTGGTAATTCGAGAATGTGGCTACATCATTGCTGTTAAAGTGTATGATTGCCACGGCAAAGCCAGGACTTTCCCAATGTGGTTTCGGGCGGAGCAGTCGCGCTCCAGCGTATATCTGGCCTCATGTTGCAGGCGTTCAGACCACGGGCCGTCATGGCAATTTTGCAGGTCGGGGCCGTATCGGCGGATCGCGCCCAAAGACACTTTGTTGAGTGTTTCCATATGATTTTCCCGTCTGATTGCTATTCGCTTTCCATGACACCTTGTAGCCGAGGCTTTCGATACGCGTCTTGATCAGGGACAGGTCGACCTCCGCTCCTTGGCTGACAGTCGCAGTTCCCGCAGTTGCGGATCCAGCGATTTCTTCTATCCCCTCAATCCGCCTTACCGCTGTGTCAATCTTCTGCGCGCAACTCGCGCAATCCATGCCTTCGACGCGATATCGGCTTTGCAAAAGCTGTGGGGCGGGGCCATGATCGGAGTGGTCGTGTCCCGTGTGATCCTGTTCGGAATGATTGTGAGCGGTATGGTCCTGAGCACAGCCATGACCTCTGTCCGGTCGACCCTGCCGTCGAGGACTTTACGATGGCAGGAGCTACCTTGTAGCCTATGCTTTCGATGCGTTCCGACAAGCTTGCCAAATCGGCAACAAAGCCGGTGTGTAACCGTCATTGTTCCGGCGGTCACGGAAACGGAAACGTCCTTGACGCCTTCGACGCGCCTGGCAGCCGAATCAATCTTTTTGGCACAACTGGCGCTGTCCATCCCGTCGACCCGGAAACAGCTTTGCGAAGTAGACGTGCTCATAAATGGTGCCTCTCGCCCAAATCAAGGCACCATGTTAATTCCTTTAGCGGCTAGAGAGGCAAGCCGTTTCTATGAATTTCCATGGCTTTCCGACGAGCGACGAGCGACGAGCGACGAGCGACGAGCGACGAGCGACGAGCGACGAGCGACGAGCGACGAGCGACGAGCGACGAGATGGTCGTTTGGGTTAACCCTTCATCAAGGTTAATGCTATATTTCCACTCGTAAAGAACTTGGTTGGAGGGAGAAATTGGGTAGAAAAAGCGGGCGTCTGCCAGCAACCTCGTTTCGCACGCGATGGTTTTCAATCACTTCGCTATTCCTCATGTTATGGGTCGTCATTGGGGCAGCATCGCCTACCGCTTTGCAGGGTATAGCCAACGCAGTGGCGGATAACGTGGCTAGCGCGCGGTGGGCCACTGTCCTGGCTAAGCCTCCAATTTACTCGCGTACCACCTTACCCAAATCCGCCGGTGCACTCGCCGATTTGAATTTGTATATGCCGTTCCTTGGTGATGGTGGGCTTCGCGAGAGCTCTACGGAAACGACGCGCGGCAGTGACCAGGAACGAGTTGTTCGCAAGTACAAAGGAGCTCGAATTCTCAGCATAAGAAACCAGGAGTCGAACGAGACGTTGCAGACGGGCGCTATTCCGGACCTGCAAATGCCTTCGCTGCGCCCATCGTTTGACCACGGAGGTTCGTTCACTTCCACCGAACTATGGGACGAACCTCAGGTTGCGGCATCATTTCATAGCAAGGAAGATGATCGGCTGGCGGGTGTGCCTTCGACTCTTGCCGACCTTGTGACCAATGACGGCGCGGACATCCTCGCAACTGCTTACGCGTCGACGGATCCCTATCATCCACCGGCATCGCCGTTCGACAGCCTCCTACAAAGTAATGAAGATCTAGGGGTCTGAGTAGCAACGGAACAGAAAACCTACATAAGAGATAGTTCGTACCGGGTTTGGCGTTCCAATAAACTCGGATTTGATGCGGAAGATCGCTTCCGATGTCGCAATGAAGCTACGCCAACATTCTGCCGATCAGCCGACCGAGATCTGGACTCGTGCGGGAGATGCGACAGAACGCATATCGACAGATCCTGGGATTTTGGGGTATTCAATATCTTATGGCAAGGTATGTCCGCATTCTAACGATCCTGATACTCGCTGTTTTCGTGGCGGGAACGGTCGTGCATGCCGCGAATGCCGCCGCCATGAGCACGAAGATGACGCTCGCCGCAATCGATGGTGCGGCCATGGGTGACTGTAAGGATTGCCCGGACAACAAGGGCGATATGCAGCCGTGCGACAATGCTTGCCTATCCCCGCTCCTGGCGGTTGTGCCGTCCGGCGAGCCCGGACTGCCGGAAGCCGGAACCATCACGGAGAACCTGGCGCCTCATAGCGTGAGTGGGCACTCCGGACTGCCGGATCCCTATCCTCCCCGAACCACCAATCTGAGCTGACGCCGCCCGGACTCCGTCCGGCGCGTGGCGTTTAAAATCATGCGCGGTCCATCTGGCCGCCCGTGGTTCTGCTTCGCGTCGCGCGGGTAGCGCGGCGCAAGCTCCGCGCCCTCTCAGGATGGTTGGACTATCATGATATTGCATCTTCCGGTACCAACGCGCCGGACCTTTCTCACATCCGCCGCAGCTCTTGCGGCCGGTGTGGTGTTGCCGGTTTCGGGACTTCGGAACGCCCTGCGCGAGAGGGTCGAAATTGCCTTCGTCGCCGACAATCCGGGCGACGGGATGTTCCACTGTCACATCCTTGAGCACCAGGCCGCCGGGATGATGGGGGTGATCCGCGGTTCCGGGAAGGAGGAGCGGATATGAGCCGGATAGTCCTCTGCCTCGCCATATTGGCCGGCCTTTCGGTCAGCTCGACCGCTCTCGCCGACGGGGACGCACGACGTGGGGCACAGGTCTATCGCGCCTGCGTCGCCTGCCATGCCCTCGAACCCGGCCTCCATCTCAGCGGCCCGAGCCTCGACGGCTTCATGGGGCGCATGGCGGGCACGGCGCAGGGGTTCGTACGCTATTCGAGTGGACTGCGGGACGCGGGCTTCTTCTGGAACGCGGCCGCGCTCGACGGTTGGCTGAAAGACCCGGCGGGCATGATCCCCGGCACCTACATGACGTTCCGTGGGATCGACGATCCCCAGGCGCGCGCAGACCTCGTCGCCTTCCTCGAAATCGCCGGCCAGCCCGGCGGCGGCAAGAGGGTCGTCGACGAAGGTCTCATCCCGGCCGGCTGGCTTCGCGCCGGGGCACCGGAGCCGATCGGCGATCCACCGCCTGAAATGCGTGTCACGGCAATCCGCCATTGCGGCGACAGCTATTTCATCACCACCGGGGACGGCCGGGAGACGCCTTATTGGGAGAAGAACATCCGGCTCAAGATCGACAGCGTCGATACCGGTCCACCGGCTGGCGTCGCCGTGATCCTTGGCGCCGGCATGGGCGGCGACCGCTTCTCGGTGATCTTCTCCAGCCTCGCCGACCTCGATCATCTCGTTACGGAACGCTGCGAGGCGCGCTGAATATGAAAGACACCAACATGACAACCACACCCAGATATTCCATCCGCCTTTCCAGACGTGCTTTCCTTGGTGCGACGGCGGCGGGCGCCGGGCTGATAAGCCAGCCTTTAGGCGCTCGCGCCGCGCCCGCAGCAACCGGCTCCGCAATCGCCTTCGACGGCGATTCGTTGATCCTCGCAAAAGACACTCTGTCGCGCAGAGACGGCGACGGCGGCTGGATAGAGCTGCCCGCTCCGGCGGCAGGCGGCATCCTCTCACTCGCGACGCATCCGGGCCGGGCCGGCCGGATAGCGGCGGGGCTCACAAGCGGCGGCATGGCCCTGTCCGAAGATGGCGGGCGCCGGTGGGAGGCGAGAAGCCAGGGTTTGCCGGATGCCCCCGTAACTGCGGTCACCGTAGCAGCGGCCGAGCCGGATACCATCTATGCCGCCATTCGCGGCGATGGTCTGTGGAAGAGCGAGGATGCCGGTCGATCATGGGCTCTCGCAATGGACCGGCCGTGGCTCGCTGACGCCGAGCGCGACCTGACAGCCTTGGCCTCGGTCGATCTCGCCACCGGCATGGGCGGCATCTGGATCTACGCCGGAACCGAATTGGGTATCACCCGCGTGCCAGATTGTTTCTGCCGCTGGCAGGACGTGCAACCGGGCGATGCGATGGACGCGCTTGCCTCGGGGAAACCGGCTCCGTCCGAGGCGCCTCTTCCCGAAGGCGAGACGATCAACGGACTGGCCAGCGCCGCTTCGCTGCCCACCCGGCTCTACGCCGCGCTGCCCTCGGGCATCTGGGAATCGCAGGACGCCGGAGTCGTGTGGTCGCAAATATCGGGCACAGGCGCGCTGGCCGTCGCCGTCCACCCCACCAATGCCGATCATGTCGTCGCCGTCACCGGCGACGGCCTCGTTCAAAGCCGCGATGGCGGCGCGAACTGGACCGCGCCCATCCCCGCATAGATGGCGCGCATAACGGAGAATATCATGAACAGGAAAACAATTGCCGCAGCCGTAGCCGCCGTGGTCGCCATTACCGGCATCGCCTACTGGTCACTCGGTACAGCGGACACTCCCCTGCAAGGAGCTTCCGTCGCGATGGCCTCGGGCCGCAAGGCGATCACCATCTGGCGCGATCCGGGCTGCGGGTGTTGCGATGCCTATGCCGACTATCTGGAGGGCAACGGCTACACGGTGACACGCGTCGATGACCCCAACTTCGACAAGCGTTCGATCGAGGCCGGGGTTCCCCAGCAAGGCATTGGCTGCCATCTGGCCGAGATCGACGGCTATGTCGTGAGCGGCCTCGTGCCGGTCGAGATCATCGAGCGGCTTGTCAGCGAGCGGCCGGATATCACCGGGATAACTCTGCCTGGAATGCCGGCCAACGCTCCCGGCATGGCGCAAACAAAGACCGGCACGCTGAAGACCTACGCGTTCGGCAAGAACGGCGTCACCGTCTACAGCGAGGAATGAGCCCATGGATGGAACAATGATGGACGGGTCCATGATGGTGTTCATGATGGCCGGAGTTGTTCTCGGTGCGCTTCTGGTCCTAGCTGTATTGATCTTTGGCCTCTTTGCGCTGGCGAAATATCTGCGGGGGCCGAAATGAGGCGCAAAGCGATCATCTTTTCCACCATCGCTGTTTCGGCCTTGGCAGTCATTGCCGCGTTTGCGCAATCGCAGGGTGGCGATGGACGCGCGCAGGACGTGACCTTCCGTGGCCAGCCGGTGACGAGCGAGCAGATCGCTCTCGGTCAGAAAGTCTATGGGCAATATTGTGCTTCCTGCCACGGGGCCAACCTCGAAGGTCAACCGAATTGGAAGCGCAGGCTTGAGAGCGGCCGCATGCCGGCGCCGCCGCACGACGAAAGCGGCCACACATGGCACCATTCGGACCAGAACCTGTTCGACATCACCAAGCTCGGCGTCGGCGGCGTCGTTGCGGGCTACAAAAGCGACATGCCCGCCTTCGGGGACACCCTGAGCGATGAGGAGATCGCCGCGGTCCTCGCGTTCATCAAGAACACCTGGCCCGAGCGTCAGCGGGACGTCCAGGCTCGCATAACGGCCAAGGACGGCGGTGGCTCATGAGCAGGGCTGATGAATATCCCACGGTTCCAATGCGCCGCCGCAATGTCCTGGCCTTCCTGCCTCTTGCTATCGCAGCCGTGCTCGGCGTGGTGCTGGCCTGGGGTCTGACGCGCGATCCCAGCACTCTACCGTCGCCATTGATCGGCAAGCCGGTGCCAGACTTCGTGCTGCCGCCGGTCAAGGGCCGGGCGCTTGGCCTGTCGAGCACCGACCTCAAGGGCGAAGTCTCGCTGGTCAATGTCTTCGCCTCCTGGTGCGTTGCCTGCCGGGAGGAGCATCCCCTGTTCATGAAGCTTGCGGCGCAAGGCACCGTGCCGCTGCACGGCCTCAACTACAAGGATCAGCCGGACGATGCGGCGAAATGGCTGGACACACTTGGCGATCCCTACACACGCACCGGGGCCGACATCAGCGGACGCGTGGCCATCGATTGGGGCGTCTACGGCGTGCCTGAGACATTCGTCATCGGCGCCGACGGACGTGTTGCCTACAAGCATATCGGCCCGGTGAGCGAAGAGGCGCTCACCGAAACCATCCTGCCGCTGGTGGTCTCGCTGCGCCAGCAGGCGTCGGGCCAGGATGTTCGGGAGGCCGGCCGATGACGGGGCTCATGCACGGACGGCGCGCGAAATTCGTCTCTTTGGCGGGAGGCGTATTCGTATTGATTACGCTCGCGGTCGCAAGCGTGACTTACGTCGGTAGCGACAATCCTTCGGGTGAACCCGCCAGGAGCGTGAAGCAGGCTGCCACCGTCTCATCGCGGTCCTTCGTCATGCACGAAATGCCGCGACCGCTCCCCGAAATCACATTCGATAACGGGAACGGTCAAGGCCTCACGCTGGCCGACTTCGAAGGCAAGACGGTCCTGCTCAACATCTGGGCGACCTGGTGCGTGCCCTGCCGTGAGGAAATGCCGACGCTCGACGCGCTTCAGGCGGAGTTGGGCGGCTCCGGTTTCGAGGTCGTGCCGCTTTCCGTCGACCGGGCCGGGCCGGAAGTGGTTCGCAAGTTCTACGCCGAGATCGGCATCGAACATCTTGGCCTCTACATCGACGCCTCAATGCGGGCCTCGTTCGACCTCCAGGCGCCGGGACTGCCGACGACGCTCCTCCTCGACGCTGAGGGCCGGGAACTTGGGCGGCTCGTCGGCCCGGCGGAATGGAATACGCCCGAGATGGTTGCGTTCCTCAAAACCCATCTGACCTCGAACTGAAAAGGAACCTTCATGGCCGCGACACAACAACCCAATGCAGAAGACGGCTCGCTTGGCCGCGACCTGCTGTATGCACTTCGATACTATCTCGGCGGCCGCCGCTCACTCCTCCTGCTGGCGACGGTTGCGCTCATTGGCGGCCTAGCCTTCAACTGGAGCTGGCTGGCCGCCGCCGGCATAGCGCCGCTTATCCTTTCGGTGCTGCCGTGTGTCGCCATGTGCGCGCTCGGCCTCTGCATGAACCGGATGACCGGCCGCGCCTGCCAGTCGGACCAGGCCGCAAGCACCACTGACGCTGGTGACGAAACGGCCTTGTCCGGCGGATCCTCACAAAATCTCCTGCCAGACGATGTTGCAGGAGACGCGCAGACTGCGCGCGTGGTGCCTTCGTTTCAGCATTCCCAGCCCCAAAGCAACCCCAAGAGGAGAACAACCGATGCGTAATCCGATCAAGGCACTGGCAATGGCCACGATACTGATAGCCGGCTTCGCTGCTGCCACGACCCTCCATGCCCAGGAACCGAAAACTTCGATGGAGGACGGTTCCATGATGGGCCAGGACGGTATGTCCGGCATGGGCGACATGAACGCCATGATGGGCATGATGAAGATGATGGCCCAGATGGGTCCGATGATGGAGCAGTGCACCAGGATGATGGCCGACATGACGGAACACATGAAGGCGTCGCCAGACCGATAGGACGCGGAGACCAGCCCCACCCGGCGCCGTGACCGGGTGGGGCTGGTCCCAGGAAACCGACATGACATCAACCAGAACAACGCAACTCAGACGAATTCGCTACGGCCTATGGATCGTGGTCGCTGCTGCCACGCTGACGCTCGGCGGCACCTATCTCGTCCGGACGATTGGCTTTCGCGAACCGCCGAGACCGATTATCGTGGGCGAAGCTGCTGTACATTCCGAGTTTTCATTGACCGACCACAACGGCAACCGGGTGACGGAAGCGAATTTCCGGGGGCGCTGGCAACTCGTCTTCTTCGGCTTCACCCATTGCCCCGATGTCTGCCCGACGACGCTTGCCTACATGGCCGAGGTGCTGGATCGGATCGGAAACCAATCCCAGCATATCGCGCCGCTCTTCATCACCGTCGATCCGACGCGCGATACGCCCGAGGTCATGGCGGAATATGTCCGGGCATTTCATCCCGATCTGATCGGCCTGACGGGTACGGAAGCGGAGATCGGCGCGGCTGCTCACGCGTTCCGCGTCTACTACGAAAAGATGGAAGAGGCCTCCGCTCCGGACGGCTATCTGATGGCCCATGCGGGGCACATCTATCTGATGACGCCCGAGGGCCGCTACGAGGCCGTTTTCCGCGAGGGCGAGCAGTCGGCACAGGAAATGGCGTCGAAGATCGTCACAACAATGAACAGGTGAGAAGAATGAAGAAAGCAATAATCCTCCTGGTGGCGATCTGCTCGATCTCGCTGCCCGCAGCCGCCAATGAAACCGTGCGCGTCCTCGATGCCTGGGCGCGGGCAACAATCCTCACGTCACGGCCGGGTGCCGCCTACGCAACAATCGAAAGTGACTCGGGTGATCGGCTCCTGGGTGTAACGACGCCGGTCGCCGATCACGTCATGATTCACGCGATTGAGAGCGATGGCGACGTCAGCCGAATGAAACATGTCGAGGTGCTTGAAATACCGGCTGGCCAGCGGATCGCGCTCGCGCCCGGCGGCATGCACCTGATGCTGATGGGACTGCATGGCAAGCTCGAAGAGGGCGCGATGTTTCCGATGACGCTCAGCTTCGAGAAAGCCGGGGAGGTCACGGTTGAGGTTTCCGTACTCGGCATAGCTGCCGACGGGCCGCAGAATACGGGGAAGGAGGCGGGCCAATGATCCGGCTTCTGTTTCTGTCTCTGCTGCTCACCGCGCAACCAGCGTTCGCGCATCATCCCGGAGAGCGTCTTGATGAGGTGATGACCGAGCAGGAGCCGGCCTTCGAGGCCGCGGAGCACCCATCTGTGCCGGATCTCAACGTCGCGGACCACAGCGGCAAACAGCTTCGGCTTGAAGATCTCCAGGACCGAATTGTGGTCCTGAGCTTCGTTCCCCAGGAGTGTGGTGAGCCATGCGCGGAACAGCAAGCCGTCCTGGCTGCCGTTCAGGCACAGGTAAATGTTTCGCCGATGAAGGAGATGGTGACCTTCGTCACTGTTCGGGACGCCGATGTATCAATCGAAGCGCCGTGGGACGGCGTAAACTGGAAAGGGGTGACCCTGACCGATGGTGCAACGGTGATCGCCGCTGTTCGCAGTTTCGCCGCGCTGAGCAACCGCGACGGATCGTTGCCAATGGCGCATGTCATCGACCGCAATGGGCGACATGCCGGGATATTCCATGGCGCCGAATTCCAGAAAACAAATCTCACCCTCTACATCAACGGGCTTATCAACAACGCCCATGCGCCGAAGCCACCGGTCGAAAAGACCTGGTGGGACCGGCTGACGGGCTGGTTATGAGGGAGGAAACCTTGAATTCACGATTTCCATCACGTCGCCGTTTCGGATTTCTCCTCCTTCCCGTGCTGCTGATCGTTGCGGCAGGCACCTGGTATCTTCTCGATCCCGGGTTCAAGGGACACCAGCAGACCATGGCCTCGTCGGAGACCCTGCCGCAGGACGCGTTCGAGCGGCGCGTGCGTGACTACCTTGTTGCCAACCCGGAAGTCATCGTCGAGGCCATGCAGAACCTCGAGCGGAAACAACGGGTGGCGGAACAGACGGGAGCACAGTCTGCCCTCTCTACCCATCGCGACGAACTGCTCAACAGCCCTGAAAGCCCGGTCGGAGGCAATCCGCAAGGCGACGTGACCCTGGTCGAATTCTTCGACTACAATTGCCCCTATTGCCGTCAGGTCGCACCGGCGATGGTGGCGGCCGAAGACGGCGATCCCCAATTGCGGATCGTCTACAAGGAATTCCCCATTCTGGGGCCGAACTCCATGTTCGCTGCCAAGGCGGCGCTCGCATCCCACCGGCAGAACCTCTACCCGCAGTTCCACAAAGCCATGATGCAGGCGTCAGGTGCTGCCGACGAAGCGCAGGTCGTCGCTGTCGCTGAAGAGATCGGCCTCGATGTCGAACAACTCCGGGCCGACATGCAAGATCACGCGATCGACGCCGAGATCGAGCGCAATCTAGCTCTCGCCCGGGCACTGCGGATCAACGGCACGCCGGGCTTCGTGATCGGAGACGAGATCCTGCGCGGCGCCACCGACTTGCAAACCATGCAGCGGCTGATCGACCAAGCCCGAAAGGATCAAAATCGATGAAGCCAGAGTCGCCTCTGAAAGTTTGTCCCCATGCCTGAACTCTCCAATATCGGTATCCTCAGTGCCTTCGTGGCCGGGATTATTTCGTTCCTGTCGCCTTGCGTGCTGCCGTTGGTGCCGGGATACGTTTCCTATGTCGCCGGCCGGTCGACCTTTGCCTCGCCGTCCGGTGAGATCGCTGCCGCCCGAAGCGCGACGCTGGGCTTGAGCCTCTGCTTCGTGCTCGGTTTCACCACGGTTTTCGTGATCCTCGGAGCCAGCGCTTCGGCGCTTGGCCAGTTGCTGCTCAGCTACCGGTTCGAGTTGAACATCGTCGGGGGCGGGATCGTCACGCTGTTCGGGCTGTTCATGCTCGGAACGATCCGCCCGGCCTGGATGATGCGCGAGGCGCGCTTCCACCTCGACCTGCCCGGCGGACGAGCCGTCTCGGCCTATGTCCTCGGCCTGGCCTTCGCCTTTGGCTGGACACCGTGCATCGGCCCGATCCTCGGCGCTATCCTGACGGTCGGCGCCGCGTCCGCGACGCTCGCCGACGGTATTGCGCTGCTCACGATCTATTCGCTGGGTCTTGGCGTGCCGTTCCTGCTTGCCGCGCTGTTCACCGACACGCTGTCCGCCAGGCTGAAAGCATTCGGGCGCGTCGGACGCAGTCTGCGAGTGCTGGCCGGAGTGGTCATGATCACGATGGGTGTCGCCATGATGACCGGCTATCTCTCGACCTTCGCCTTCTGGCTCCTGGAGACGTTTCCCGTGCTGTCTTCAATCGGATGAGTTCGGCTCCGGGGGAAAGTTGAAGAAATCGTGATTTGACCTTCCCGTCGCTGGATAGCGCAGCCTCGACCTCAAGCAAGGAGGCGACGGCGATGACTACAAATGCAGATCAATTGGAGCGTGATATTCTGCGCGTGTTTAGATGTGCCTGCCGGCAAGGCCGGCAAGACATCGCAGAATTCATGCTAGCCGCACTGGAGAAGCTCGACGGCCAGGAAGAAAGGCGACCTGTGCGTTGCCGCGCCCTGATCGAGGCCTACCAAGAGATTTTTGATGCTGCTGTCCACCAAGCGCGATGAGACCGGAAATCCAACTGGTTGCGGCAGCATCAATGCGCCCCGCTACAAAACGCGTGATCGGCGAGTGACCTGAGAACGTAGCATTCGCCGACGGTTTCGCCTTTGCAGCAGGTTGCTATCCGCGCAAGCTCGGTTTCCAGCCTTTTTAGGCGGTCGATCTTGTCCTGCACTGCCGCCAGTTGAATCGCCGCCATCCGATCCACATCCGCGCACGGGCGTTCAGGATGCCCGCTGAGTAGCAACAGATCACGAATGGCTTCGAGGCTGAAGCCGAGGTCGCGCGCATGGCGCACGAAGGTCAGCCGTTCAAGCGCTTCGGATCCGTAGCGCCGCTGCTTTCCCTCCGTCCTTTCAGGTTTCTTTAGAAGACCCACCTGTTCGTAGTAGCGGATAGTGGGCACCTTGACGCCGGTGCGCCGGGACAGTTCGCCGATCGATAACATTTCCTCTGACACCCCTTGAACCT
Source organism: Martelella mediterranea (assembly GCF_021021415.1). GTDB lineage: Bacteria > Pseudomonadota > Alphaproteobacteria > Rhizobiales > Rhizobiaceae > Martelella > Martelella mediterranea_C. Next base: position 12,429 of record NZ_JAINWJ010000061.1, read on the forward strand.
CTAGTTACTAGAGAGATTATGTTGTGGGGACGAGAAAGCAAGAGGCTGCCGACGACGATGCCCCCGGACACATCTGATCTGAAAACCCGCTTCCGAATCGAAGGCATGGATTGTGCCTCCTGCGCGTCGAAGATCGACACCGCCTTGCGCCGCTTGCCCGGCATTGGGGAGGTGATCGTCTCGATCCCTGGAGCAAGCCTGTCCGTCGGCCATGACGGCACGGTTTCCGATAATCAGGTCATGCAGCAGGTGAGGCGCCTCGGCTACGGCATCACGCCGTTCAATGACCCCTCCTCTTCAAGGGACTTAGATGCCGAGGTGCCAGCGGTCGCGCCCGTTTCGCGCAACCAAGCGAGCCATGATGCGGAGCGGCAATGGTGGCGGACACGCAAGGCCCTGCTGATGATGTCGTGCGGCATTGCCATTGTCGCTGCCTTTTCAATCGGCCGACTGATACCGGAGGCGGGAAATTGGGCGTTCCTGCTTGCTACGCTGATCGGCCTCGTCCCGGTGTCGCAACGCGCCTATGTGGCTGCGACCTTGGGCAGTCCGTTTTCAATCGAAATGCTGATGACTATCGCAGCGATTGGAGCGGTGTTGATTGGAGCCACGGAGGAAGCTGCAGTTGTCGTTTTGCTGTTTCTGGTCGGTGAGATGCTAGAGGGCGTTGCTGCCGGGGGCGCGCGCGCAAGTATTGCGGGCCTGGCCGATCTGGTGCCGAAGACTGCCCAGCTCCAACGGGGAAACGCCATCTCGGAAGTACCTGCGGATAGCCTTTCGGTTGGTGACGTCATCGTTGTGAGGCCAGGTGATCGGATTCCAGCAGACGGGGAAATCGTAGAAGGTTCGTCCGAAATAAACGAGGCGCCGGTTACCGGCGAAAGTGTGCCCCGGCGCAAGACGGAGGGTGAGACGGTCTTTGCAGGAACGATCAGCATCGACGGGGTGTTGCGCGTTACGGTGACCGCCGCCGCCGAGGACAATACGATCGCCCGGGTGGTCCGGCTGGTCGAGGAGGCGCAGGAAAGCAAGGCTCCGACCGAGCGGTTCATTGACCGGTTTTCGCGCTATTATACGCCAGGGGTTCTTATCTTAGGAGCGCTGGTTGCGACCGTGCCGCCACTCGTGGCCGGCGCCGATTGGGCCGATTGGATCTACAAAGGGCTTGCCATTCTCCTTATTGGTTGCCCGTGCGCTCTTGTCATTTCCACCCCTGCGGCCGTTGCCGCCGGGTTGGCGAGTGGAGCTCGGCGCGGCCTGCTGATGAAGGGCGGCGCGGTGCTTGAGGGCTTTTCAGCGATTACGGCCGTGGCTTTCGACAAGACCGGAACCCTCACAGAGGGCCGGCCGGTGGTTACCGACATCAGATCCTTTGGGAGCAGCTATCAGCGGTCACTGAGCCTTGCAGCCGCACTGGAGCAGGGATCGAACCATCCGCTTGCTCTCGCAATTTTGCGAAAGGCAGATGCTGAAAAGGCGCCTATTCCACCTGCATCCGAAGCACGCGCGGTGTCCGGAACGGGCGTTGAAGGTAGGGTTGGCGGTGTGCCGGTTTTCCTTGGATCCGTGGCGGCCGCGCGCGATCGGGCCAGCATGACCGACGACCAGATTGCGGCTGCCGATGCGTTCAATGCCGAGGGAAAAACCGTATCGGTGCTGGTTGCGGACAAAAAGGTTGCCGCCCTGTTTGCGATGCGTGACGAACCGCGAACGGATGCGATGTCCGGTCTTGCTGCCCTGAAGGAGCAAGGAATTCGCACGCTGATGCTGACAGGTGACAATGCCCGGACTGCCGCCGCAATTGCGGATACGCTAGGAATCGAGACGCAAGCAGACCTTCTGCCGCAGGACAAGCAGCGGATCGTCGACGGACTGCGGGCGGAAGGCCTGAAAGTTGCCAAGGTGGGAGACGGCATCAACGACGCACCGGTGCTGGCCGCCGCGGATATCGGCATCGCTATGGGCGGCGGCACGGATGTGGCACTTGAGACTGCCGACGCTGCCATATTGCATGGGCGGGTGATGGACGTTGCCCAGATGATCAGCCTGTCTCATGCGGTGATGCGCAACATCAAACAGAACATCGGGACAGCTCTCGGCCTGAAAGCCTTGTTCCTGGTGACGACCGTTGCGGGCGTCACGGGTCTCTGGCCGGCAATCCTGGCCGATACGGGCGCAACGGTGCTTGTCACCGCAAATGCGATGCGGCTGCTGACATGGAAAGGTGGGGTTGGCTCCTGAGCCAGCCGGTCGCATTCCTTCTTGCTGGTCCGATCAGATTTTGACCAGCATCGCCGTTACATACATAAACGCTACACCGAAGGCCAAACCCGAGAGGACCGGCCAGGAAGAAAGTGCCGCAACACCGCGTCCGTCAGCCTTCATCAGATAGGCTGTGACCTCGACGACCACCTGCAGGATCGCGCCCGCACCGATCGCCAGCGCCAGCGCCGACCATTGCGGCGCATAGGCGAGGCTGCCGAGCCATAGCCCAAGGATTGCGGGGCCGCCGGCGAGCAGTGCCAGTGCCGCAAATACCCACAGCGCCGGCCGCACTTTCAGAATCGGGGCGGCGATGCCGATCCCCTCGGTAATGTTGTGAATGGTGAAGCCGAGCACCAGGAAGGTGCCGAGCCCGGCCGCTCCCGAAGCGAAGGCCGCGCCGATGGCAAGGCCCTCGCCGAGATTGTGCAGGCCGATGCCCAATGCGACGAGCGTCGCGAGCGTCAGCCCGGTTGGCGTTCCCCCACGGCGACCGGCCGCCATGAGAATGAGGAAGGCTGCGCCCGCCGCCAAAGCGACCATGGCTTGCCCCTGAAAAATGGCTGCCGCGTCGCCGGCAAGCTCGAATGCCTCTCCTCCGGCGTCGATCATCAGGAACACCAGCAGGCCCACCGTCATTGCGAGAAGAAAGTTCATGCCGCCGCGGCCGACCCCGCGCAGCGCCGGGTAGAACATCAATCCAATGGCGACCGGCACGATGCCGACGAACGCACCCAGAAGCATTTGGCTCCAAAGCGTTGCGGCATTGACGGCCGGGGTCGGGACGGCGACGGCGATCTCGTGTTCGAAAGTGGCGCCGGTGTTGGTGACGATTTTCACTGCATGAGCTTCGCCGAGAACCCAGGGATAGGACAAGCGGATCCACGCGGTTTCGCCTCGCCGTAGAACACCGGCCGGTTCCTGTGCAAACTGCCAATAGGCGTCGTCGACCTGCACTTGAGCGATCGTCATTGGCTCCGATCCGCCGGCGCGGACGAGAAGATCGATACCGCCGTCGGACAGGACGGTGCGCTCGAATGTAAGATTCTCAACCGGTGGCGCACCGTTGTCGAATCGGCTCAACGGATTGGTAGTAACGAGCCAGACCACGGCAAGGACCAGTACGGCGAGCGGCAGAAGAAGCCAGACGAGGGCCGCGCGTGACTTCTCCTGCTCGACCGGAACCGATCCGGCTTCTGGAACGGGGCGAGTCTCGTTCATGCCACGGCCTCCTTGACATCGAAAAAGCTCATCCAGCCGAGTTCGGCAAACTCCGACTGATGAGCATGGAACATGTAAAGGCCCGGTTCGTGCTCCTTGAACGAGAACTCGAGAATGCCGCGCTGTGCCTGGCATTGGGTGATCGTGTCCACGGTTCGCAGCGTTGGCGTCAGCGTCGTGCCATGATCGTAGTAGTCGAAGAAATTGCCGTGCAGGTGGAACGAATTGATCGGATCGAATTCGACGGCGTTGACGAGATAGACGCGCACGGGCCTGTCGCGCCGAACAGGAATCGGGCGCTTCATGTAGGTATGGGCCACGGTGTTGACCGCATAAACCTCGTTCTCGTCGTCGAAATTGGTGTCGAAGCCATTCATCACCATGGCGAATTCCTGCCACTCGGCGTTCTCCGGCGTTCCGAGCAGGCGTGAACGGGCAAACTCCGCTTGGTCCGGGTGCCGCGTGGGATCGGGATCGACCACGAACAACCCGTAGAGGCCTTTGTGGATATGCCGTTTCAGAGGCAGCGCATGGCAATGGTAGAAGTGGCAGCCGAACGGTTTGGCGTCGAACTCGTAGACGAACTCATCCCCCGGATCGATCACGCCGGCGCCGGGAATGCCGTCCATCCGCGCCGAATGGATGCCGTGAAAGTGGATCGAGTGCGGGTGAGAGCCGAAGTTGCGGAAGACGATCCTCAACCGCTCTCCTTCGGTTGCCCTGAGCGCCGGGCCGGGTACACGGCCGTTGTACGTCCAGGCCGGAAACATCACTCCGGGCGCGATCTCGATTTCCTTGTCGACGGCGTCAATCTGGAAGGTGCGCAGAACGCGCCCGTCGGGCAGTCGGGAAACCGTTCCGGTCTCCCACTCGGTCAGCATCTTGGCCGTGTCGAACCCGTTCCGCGCCTCATCGACATCGCCGACCGTCATCATCGCGCCGTGGCTTGAGCCATGGCTGGACGGGTGGCCCGAACCGACCATCCCTTGATGCGGCTTGCCGGCATATCCGGGTTGATTGACCTCCTGCGCACTGCCCACCGCGGCGACGGCGGACCCGCCCGCAGCCGCTAGACCCGCTCCCAGAACCATGCGCCGGCTCAACCGTGTTCGCAGCCAATCGGAAATTTCGAACATTCAACGTTCCTGCAATTGAGAATTATTTGCAACTTAGCAGGAGCTATAATTGGAAGCAAGGGCTTCATTCCTTGGTCCGGACCTCCACCACCCGTGCATCGGGTGAGGCATCCATCGCCATGGCCTAAGTCGCGGCGACGCCGTCTGCCATGCGTCCACGGCAATGAAGTGGTCATTCGGGGGATGTCAGCTCGGTCGTGGACTCCAAATGATAATCGCAGCCCCAAGAAGGCAAACTGCTGCACCTGTCACGTCCCAGCGGTCGGGGCGTTGAGATTCCGCAGCCCAAAACCAGAACAGCGACGCTGTGATGTAGATGCCGCCGTAAGCGGCATAGGCGCGACCCGCGAAATCGCTGTCGATGCGTGTCAGAAGCCAGGCAAAGAGGGCGAGGCTCACCATGCCTGGCACGAGCCAGAGCGGCGAGCGGTCCAGACGCAGCCATACCCAGAAGGCGAAGCAGCCAGCAATTTCCGCCAGTGCGGCGCCGATATAAATTGCAAGCGTTGCCATCAGGATGCCAGCGCCTCCAGAACCGGGCACTCCGGCACGTCCTTGCCGGAGCACTGCGCGGCCGTCGCCGCGAGCACCTTTTCGATCCGCTTGAGGTCGGCGATCTTGGCACGCACATCGGCGAGATGCTGCTCGGTTCGCTCCTTAACCTCAGCGCAAGTCTGCGTGCCCCCATCGACGAGGTCGAGCAAGCCTCGGATCTCACCGATGGAAAAGCCGAGTTCGCGGGCGCGCAGGATGAAGCGCAGCCGGGAAACGTGGGCTTCGTCATATACGCGATAGCCCGACGCCGTGCGCGGCGGGTCGGGCATCATGCCCGTCTTCTCGTAATAGCGGATGGTTTCGAGATTGCAGCCCGTGCGCCTTGCTAGTTCGGCGCGCTGCAATCGCTTCCCGGAAACGTGATCGGCCATTGTTCGAAATTCCTCTTGAGTCTGTAGTTGCTACAGACCGTAGCTTGCCTTGGACTGGAATTCGAGGGCGAACCGTATGAGCGAGACAAAAATCGAAACCGTGGCGTTTGATGCGCCGACGCAAGTGACCGATCGAAAGAAGGAATGGTTCGCCGCCGGCGGCGTTATCGGCGCCATCCTGGCTTCGACCTGCTGCATTGCGCCGCTCGTCCTGTTGATGCTCGGCGTATCGGGTGCCTGGATTGGCAATCTCACCGCGCTGGAGCCCTACAAACCGATCTTCGCCGGCGTGGCACTTGTCTTCATCGGGCTCGGATTCCGGCAGGTCTACTTCAAGCCCAAGGTCGCCTGTGAGGACGGGTCCTACTGCGCGCGGCCCGAATCCGCCCTCATCACCAAATCCGCCCTTTGGCTTTCGACCGCGCTTGTCGTCCTCGCCGTGACGATCAACTGGTGGGCACCGCTTTTCTATTAGGAGGAATGACATGAAACGACTTCTCATCGCTACGGCGGGATTGATGGCTATCGGCGTGTCCGGCCTTCCCCCTATCGGTTTGGTCTCATCGCCAGCCCTTGTTTCGACCGCGCAGGCGGCGGAAGCCGAACAAACTGCCACCTTCGACGTGCCGGGCATGACCTGCGCGCTTTGCCCCGTCACGGTGAGAAAAGCGATGGAGGGTGTCGAAGGCGTGAGGCAAGTCGAGGTCGACTTCAATGCTAGGACGGCGACCGTGGTGTTCGATCCGGCCAAGACGACGATCGAGGCCATCGCGACCGCTTCAGCCAATGCCGGATACCCGGCGGTGGTGAGAGGCTGAGTCCGGTGAAAGACGCAACCATCCTCAAGACCGGTATCGCCGGCTCGATTATCACCGCGGTCTGCTGCGCCACGCCGATCCTGGTCATCGCGCTTGGCGCTCTTGGATTATCGGCATGGCTCGGCTGGATCGATTATGTACTTTTCCCGGCCCTCGCAATCTTCCTCGGACTGGCCGCCTACGGCCTCTGGCGGCGGCAGCGCGCCGCGGCGTGCTGCTCAAGCGAGACTCAACCCAATAAGGAAAGTGTCTGACATGTCCGATTGCTGCTCGACAAACGACAAGAGCAAGAATGGCTACGATCTGGCCGTCATCGGCGCAGGTTCGGCCGGCTTCTCCGCCGCCATCACGGCGGCCGAACAGGGCGCGAATGTCGCCCTCATCGGACATGGGCTGATCGGCGGCACCTGCGTGAATGTCGGCTGCGTGCCGTCCAAGACCATGATCCGCGCGGTGGAAGCGCTGCACGGCGCCCGCGCGGCTGGCCGTTATCCCGGCCTTGCCGGTGAGGCGAATGTCGTGGACTGGGGTCGGCTGATCGGGGCCAAGGATGATCTGGTCACGACGCTGCGCCAGAAGAAATATATCGATCTGCTGTCCGAATATAGCGGCGTTGCCTATCTCGAAGGCGCGGCGCGTCTAAACGGCCGAGGCGTTCTTGTGAATGACACGACAATCGCGGCGGACAAGATCATCGTCGCGACGGGGGCTGCATCGAGCCTGCCGGACATTTCCGGCATCGCGGATATCCCTTGTCTCACCAGCACCACCGCCCTGGAGCTGACCGATCAGCCCGCTTCGCTCATGGTCATCGGCGGCGGCTATATCGGCTGCGAACTGGCGCAAATGTTCGCGCGGGCGGGGACGAAGGTCACCCTCGTTACCCGCAGTCGCCTGCTGCCCGAAGCCGAGCCGGAGATCTCCGAAGCATTGACCCGCTATCTGATGGATGACGGGATCTCGGTTCTGACCGGGCTCTCCTACCGGGTCATTAAAACCGTCGAGAACGGCGTCGAGCTGACTATCGAGCGCGAGGGGAGGCCGGAGCTCCTTACGGCGCAGCATGTTCTCGTCGCAACCGGCCGCAGGCCCAATTCGGCCGGCCTCGGGCTTGAGGAAGCTGGGGTGGAGCTTTCTCCCAGTGGCGGCATCGTCGTCGATGACCGGATGCGCACCTCGAAACCCGGCGTCTATGCGGCGGGCGATGTTACCGGTCGCGACCAGTTCGTCTACATGGCAGCTTATGGCGCAAAGCTTGCCGCCCTCAACGCGCTTAACGGCAACAGCCTCGCTTACGACCACAGCGCCATGCCTTGGGTCGTGTTCACCGACCCGCAAGTCGCCGGTTTGGGGTTGAGCGACGCTGCGGCAAAAGCTGCGGGTTTCGAGACCAAGACCTCGGTCGTCCCCCTCGACCAGGTGCCGCGGGCGCTTGCGGCACGTGACACGCGCGGGCTCATCAAGCTGGTCGCGGACGCGGAGACAGATCGCCTGCTTGGCGCGCAAATCCTGGCACCGGAAGGCGCCGACAGTATCCAGACCATGGTGCTTGCGCTCAGGTTTGGCATGACGACGAAAGAGCTGGGCGAGACGATCTTCCCCTATCTCACCACGGTGGAGGGGCTCAAACTCGCGGCACAAGGTTTCGCCAAAGACGTGGCGAAGCTCTCGTGCTGCGCGGGTTGACCGGATTGGGCATTTAAGAGGGCAGTACCGCGCCCCCCTCGATGAACCCGTCGGCATGCTTGGCGACCAACGCCGTCAGCTACACCACCCCCTGAGACACGATCGTCGTAATTGTCAGTCATGACGGTTCACTCGCAGATTCAGCTCCACTTGGTATCCATAAAAAGCCTTTCCCGAACCATTGCAACAAACCCCGGTTTGATGTGACGCTGCAAAGCAGATCGCAAAAACTCCGGATCGGCATTGGATTTTCATAAATACCTGTGCAAAAATCTATAGCCGACAAACTCCCTGCCGTCTAAGTTAATATGAAACTAGGAGGGAGCGATGCTGATCGGCTATATGCGGGTTTCGACCGGCGAGCAAAATTTCGATCTTCAGCGTGATGGGTTGGAGCGTGCTGGATGCGAGAAGATTTACGACGACGTGTGCTCGGGTCGCGCAACCGAACGACCTGGCCTTGCAAAGGCGCTTGAGATCGCCCGGGCAGGCGATGTGCTGGTCGTCTGGAAACTCGATCGCATCGGCCGCTCGCTTGCCCATGTGGTCGCCTTGGTGAGCGACCTGCAGAAACGCGGGATCGGGCTCAAGGTTCTGACCGGCGATGTGGACACCACGACGACGACCGGGCGGCTGGTCTTCGGCATCTTCGCGACGCTGGCGGAATTCGAACGCGATCTCATCCACGAACGCACTATGGCCGGACTGGCTGCGGCCCGCGCCCGCGGCAGGGCCGGCGGTCGACCTCGTGTAATGACCCGGCAGAAACTGAAGGCGGCGATGGCGATGATGGCAGACCAGGACAATGCCGCGCGCGACGTCGCCTCTCAGCTCGGCGTGTCGCTGTCGACCCTTTATGCCTATGTCGATGCGAAAGGACAGCCGCGCGCTCGGGCCGACGAATTGCTCACCAAGCGCCGAGCCAAGCGCGATAAGACAATGCAGGCCTGACGACTTTGCCGGTAGGATTTCTGAGCGATAGTCAGGCCCGGGAATACGGCCGCTTCAACGGGGAACTGACGGCGGACCAACTGGCCCGCTATTTCCACCTCGATGACGCCGATCGCGCGTTCGTCGCCACACATCGCGGCGATCACAATCGTCTGGGTGTCGCCGTCCAGCTCGGATCGTTGCGCATGCTTGGGATTTTTCTCGAAGAGCCGGGCCATGTTCCTGCCTCCGCCCTGCGCTTCACTGCCCGTCAGCTTTCGCTCCCCGATCCCGAGGAACTGATCGCGGAATATGCGAGCAGCGAAGGACGCTGGCGACATGCTCCTCGCATCCGCCAGCAATATGGCTATCGCACCTTTACCGATCCCGGCGTCGGATTTCGGTTCAATCGTTTCCTTTTTGCCCTGTGCTGGACCGGTTCGGATCAAGCCTCAGCTCTTTTCGATCGGGCGGTCGCGTGGCTGCTGGAGGCCAAGGTTCTGCTCCCTGGCTCATCTGTTCTCGAGCGAACCGTCGCCAGGGTGCGGACACGAGCGAACGCCCGTCTGCACCGGCTCTTGACCGAGACGATGACAACCGAACAACGGGCGCGGCTCGACAAGTTGGTCACAGTTCCGGAAGGTGAGCGACAAAGTCCCCTCGATCGCTTGCGGGATGGTCCATTTATCCAAAGCAACCGGGAAATTCGCCGCGCGCTCGATCGCCTGGAAGAGATCCGTGCCCTCACAAACGGATTGCCCTCCATTGATCGTTTGCCGCCAGGCAAGATCACAGCATTGGCGCGGTTCGCCAGCGCCGCCAAGGCACAGGCCGTTTCCCGCCTGCCGCCGGATCGGCGTGCAGCAACCTTGCTGGCCTTCATCCGGACGCTTGAGGCCTCGGCCGGAGATGATGTCATCGATGTCTTCGATGCGGTCTCCACCTCCATGTTCAATGAGGCGTCCACGGCCGCGAAACAGGTCAGATTGCGATCGCTCCGCGACCTCGACGCCGCGGCACTGAAGTTGCGGGACGCGGCAATCGTCATCCTCGATCCGGAAACGCCCGACGGTGCAGTCCGAACCGCGATCTTCCAATTCATCGACACCGACGCGCTTGCGGCGGCCGTCGAGCGCGTCGGAGAGCTGGCCGAACCTCATGACGACCCATATTTCCGGGAGCTTAGAAAGTTCAATCGCAAGATTGCCTACACGCCCGGGCTGCTTACTGGTCTCGATCTCGGCGCGGCGCCAGCCGGCCGGCCCCTGCTTGAGGCGATCGAATATCTCCGCGTCGTTCACTCCGGACGCAAACGTACCGGGCCACTGCCAACCGCCTTCGCACCAAAACAGTGGCAAGCCCAGTTGAGGGCTGCCGACGGTTCCCTCGACCTGACCGGTTACCGGCTTTGTGTTCTCGACGGCCTTCGTCGCGCGATCCGCCGGCGAGATCTCTTTCCGGTAAAATCGTTGCGGTATGCCGACCCGCGCAAAGGACTGCTGTCAGGCCCGGCATGGGAAGCCGCTCGCCCGGCGATCTGCCGCACCGTCGGCGTATCCAGTGTGGCCGATGAAGAACTCGGACAACTGTCGCAGCGGCTCGACCTCGCCTTCCGGGAAACCGCAAGCCGCGTGCCTGCAAACTCGGCCGTCACCATCGTCAGCACACCGGAAGGCCTGGACCTTTCCGTTGAGCGCCTCGAAAAGCTTGAAGAGCCTACAAGCCTGGTTGCGCTGCGCACGACTATCGAGGCTCGTTTGCCCAGACTCGACCTGCCCGAACTGATCATGGAAATGCACGCACGAACCGGCTTTGCCGACCGCTTCACCCATGCCAGCGAAGGCGGCGCGCGGGCAGAGGATATCGCGACAAGCGTCTGCGCCATCCTCTTGGCCGAGGCCACCAACACCGGATTCGAACCGCTGGTCCGGCTCGATGTTCCGGCGCTCCGACGTTCGCGGCTCAGCTGGGTGAAACAGAACTTTCTGCGCGCCGAAACTCTGACTGCCGCCAACGCGGCCCTGGTTTCGGCGCAGAACGCCATCCCCCTTGCCAGAAAATGGGGTGGCGGCGAGGTTGCTTCCGCCGACGGATTGCGGTTCGTCGTGCCGGTCCGCACCATCCACTCCGGACCCAACCCGAGATATTTCGGGAAAGAGCGCGGCGTCACATGGTACAACCTCGCCTCAGACCAGTTCACCGGTCTCAATGCCATAACCGTTCCAGGCACCTTGCGCGACAGCCTCAATCTCCTCGCCGTCGTGCTCGAGCAGGAAACTGAGCTTCAGCCCACCGAGATCATGACCGACACGGCCGGATACACCGATACCATCTTCGGCATATTCCACCTGCTCGGATACCAGTTCAGCCCCCGCATCGCCGATGTCGGCGGCGCGCGGTTCTGGCGCGTCGATGGCAAGGCTGATTACGGAATTCTCGACGAACTCGCCTCGAACAAGATCAACATGAAGCTGATCGTGGATCATTGGGATGACCTGCTGCGTCTTGCCGGCTCTCTCAAGCTCGGCGTGGTTCGTGCCGCCGACCTTACCAGAACGCTCCAGACCAACGATCGGCCCACACGGCTGGCTCGCGCCCTTCAGGAACTCGGTCGTCTCATAAAGACCCTCTACCTTCTCCGCTTCATTGATGACGAAGCCTATAGGCGGCGCATCCTCGTTCAGCTCAACCGCGGAGAAGGGCGTCACCAGCTCGCTCGCGCCCTGTTCCACGGAAAGCGCGGCGAACTGCGCCAGCGCTACCGTGAGGGTCAGGAAGATCAACTTGGAGCGCTTGGCCTGGTCGTCAATCTCGTCGTGCTCTGGAACACGATCTACATGGACGCCGCCCTTAATCAGCTCGTGGCAGAAGGCTACGACGTCAGGCCCGAAGACGTCGCGCGTCTGTCGCCGCTAGGCTCCAAACACGTCAACATGCTCGGCCGATACGCCTTCACACTGCCGGAATTTGTGGCACGAGGCGAACTCAGGCCACTGCGCGATCCGCAGAACGCAGATCCGGACGAGCCCTGAAATCCTTATGTAGGTTTTCTGCTCCGTTGCTACTCAGACCCCATCTAGGGCGTTTTGTGCCGCCGATGGCAAATGGGGACCATGACTGGATGAAAAACCCGCTTCCCGCCGCCGCCTTCTCCGAAGATGAGCAGAAGTGTCTTGCGACGGCGGTTTATTTCGAGGCACGTGGCGAAAGCATCAAGGGCCAGGCTGCAGTCACGCAGGTTATCTTGAACAGGGTTAGAAATCCCGCATATCCGAACTTTATCTGCGACGTGGTTTATCAGAATGCTACGTGGTCCAATAGGTGCCAGTTTTCCTTTGCATGTGATGGCATACCGGATCGGATTGCAGACCGCCGAGCCTACCGTCTCGCGCGCGACATCTCGATGGCCGTCACTGGAGGGAAAATATTTCTTTCTGAGGTCGCATCGTCAACACATTATTATGCAAGCTACGTAAATCAACGTTGGGCACAGACCATGGAAAAGATGACCAAGATCGGCTCTCACCTGTTCTTCCGCACTTATGGCGGAGGCTGGAGTTGACCATGCGCTAAATTCTCAAAACCCTTGTCTTGAAGGCGCAATCGGACCAGTTGCAGCCGGCTGCGTTTTACACTCGCTTGCTCGAAACGCGAGCTCAAATCAATGGCAGAAGGGGCGCTGAAGATCACCCAGGAAATGGGCTTCGATAGCGACAAACGCGAAATGGGTTCGAAAAATCTCTTGGTTCAGGCGGCAATCGACAGGAATCGCGCGCTCGACCAGAAACTGGGACTGACTGTAACACCATCCCTCATCATCGGAACCAATGTCGTCGAAGGAGCGGTCGGAGTCTCCGCACAGCAAGACGAAATCAAGACGGCATGCGACTGCGATGGAGCAGTCTCGTGCTGATGGCGCTTCAAGAGAAGAAATGGCGGCTCAAATGATCGATCGAAAGTCTGGCCTGTCCATGATCGCTGCTGCTGCAATCATGATCGGCTTCGGCCTCGCCTTCTATTTCATGCCTCGCATGATGATAGCAATTGGAGAAATCTCGACCATCGCCGCGGCGCTGTTCGCTGCGGCATTGGTCGGGGCATTCTTCGGTGTCTTCTGGCTCCGCTCTCACTTCCAGCGATGAATGAGTCTTCAGAAAGCGCCTTAAACTGGCAGCGTTGACCGAGACCGGTAATTTCTTCGGGGTCAAGCGCTTCGCTGGGATCGCACGATGTGATCGGTGCTGGCGCTTGCGACCTTAGGTCTGATCGGGTCGTAACGGCTCAGTTTTTCCGTCTTGTACAACTCGTGGTTTGCCAGAAACTGGATCCGGCGGGCCGTGTAGTCCTTGATCGGTCGGAACGCATGGCCGTCCGGGCAGACCCGGCGAAAGAGAGAATAGGTCTCTGCCTCATGGTTCACAACGGCGCTCTGCAGCGTGGACATGGTCTTCTTGCCATCGTTGACGGGGCAATGGCGATTAGACCATCGAAGTTGTCAGGCGCTGCAACGATCAGAAGGGCTTCACAAGACGAAAAAAGGAGTTGAAAGTTGTAGAATACGCTTGAACCTACAGTAACTAGAGGGTGTAGCAAACGTCCAAAATGCAAAAACGCATCGGGCGAGTTACGTGCAACTGACAGCAATTCAGAAATTTTTATGGGTCCTAGTGGGCATCGCAGGACTGACTTTTGTCTGGGGCCTGCTTTGGATGGGCCCCCGATCCGATCAATCTGGATCTTCGCAGGACCCTGCATTCTCTGCTGCATTCGAACTCACTGACCATCAAGGTCAGATCCGGTCCGAGGAGGATTTCGCGGGCCGCTGGATGCTGATCTTCTTTGGCTTCGCGAACTGTCCAGATGTCTGCCCCACGACCCTGGCCGAGGTCGCCGCCGTAATGGACGGGCTGGACGGTGACGCTGATAAGGTACAGCCAATCTTTATTTCGATAGATCCCGAGCGCGATACACCGCAGGCACTTGCCGAATTCGTGCCCCTATTCGATGAACGGATCATCGGACTGACCGGCACGCCCGAACAGATCGCTGCGACGTCCGATACCTTCCCGATCTATTTCGAGCGGATTGATGACGCGAGCGCACCAGACGGCTACACAATGGGGCACTCCTCGCATCTGTTCCTGTTCGACGGCCAGGCAGGCTTTGTCGACTCATGGCCTTATGGCACCACAGCCGAGGAAATCCTCACCGATCTGCGGAAAAGGATGTAAATGCATGACACGGGTTTCCGGCGATACGGCCCTTGGGCTGGCTTGGGCGATAGCGCTCGCCTCCTCCCTCGCGATTCTCTTCATCGGAGAAGTTCTGGGCCAGATGCCTTGCCTCCTGTGCTGGTATCAGCGCGCCTTCATGTTCCCTTTGGCCGTGGTGCTCGGACTTGGCTTCTGGTGGCGGGACCGACGGGTGGGTCGCTATGGTATTGCGCTGGCCATTGGCGGCGCGGTCATTGCGTTCTGGCATGTGGGGCTTTACGCAGGGCTGATTCCCGAACCGATCCAGCCCTGTACCGCCACGGGCCCGTCCTGCACCGACAATAACCAGATCATACTCGGTTTACCCATCCCAGGCCTATCGCTTGTCGCTTTCGCCCTCATAGCATTGTTTTCCGCCCTGTCCCTCAAGGAGACCACCCCATGAACCGCCGCGCCGTGATTCTATCAATTCTTGGCTTAGGCGCCGCTACGTTTGGCGGTGCTGCGTGGTATGTTACCCGCCCCGCGCCCTTCGCCAAGATCGAGGCCCAAACCGAGCCGCCAATGCCGGCCAAACAGCCCGAGGCGCTGATGCGGTCCTACTCGCCCAGCTTCGGGCCGGAGGACGCGCCTGTCACCATAGTGGAGTTCTTCGATCCCGCTTGCGAGGCGTGCCGCTCCTTCGATCCGATCGTCAAGGACATCATGGCCGAGCATGGAGACGCTGTGCGCGTCATTATCCGCTACACGGCGTTCCACGGTGAGGCCTCTGTCGAGGCTATCCGCGTGCTTGAAGCTGCGCGAATGCAGGGCGTCTTTCGCCAGGTTATGGACGCGCTGCTTCGCGAACAGCCAAACTGGGCATCGCATGGCGCACCGGCGCCGGGACTGTTGTTGGACATCGCTGGCAGCGCTGGTCTCGACGTGAATGCCGCCCGGACGCAAATGCTAGCGCCCGGTGTCGTTGCAATCCTTAACCAGGATAGCGCAGATGTCGAAGCCATGGGCGTGCGGCAGACGCCGACATTCTTCGTCAATGGCCGCCTGCTTGATCCGTTTGGCGAGGTGGAATTGCGCAGGCGGGTGGCCGCCGAAGTCGCCGCCACGCAACGTTGAACTGCAGAAGAGAAAGGCAACATTGATGACAAAAGTTTATCTGAGCGCGGTCACCGCGCTTATGCTCGCCGCTGGGTCTGGTGCCCCCGCCGTTGCCGGGTCGAAGGATGTGGTCGTTGAGGGAGCCTGGTCGCGGGCGTCAATCGGCACCAACCGACCGGGTGCGGCCTACATGACAGTCCGCAATGCTGGCGACGAGGCAGTCACGCTTACCGGCATCGAAACCGATCTCGCGATGCGACCAGAAGTGCACCGGACCTCTACCAGCGACCAAGGTGTCAGCTCGATGGCACCCGCAGGCGACATCAGGATCGCACCCGGTGAAACGGTCGCATTGGAACCGGGCGGCTTGCATGCCATGTTGATGATGCTCCAGCGGCCGATGATTGAGGGAGAAGCCTTTGAGTTGACGCTGAGCTTCTCGGATGGCGGTGAAGTATCGGTGGAGGTACCCGTCCTGGGGATGACCGCGCGCGGGCCCAAGGACTGATGCAGCGGCGCAAGTTTCTCCTCTGGGGCGGCGCGGGGATCGGTACGCTCGGTCTGGCACTCGTCGCGGGCTGGTGGCGGGTAGACGGCCCCGGCGCCCCGACGTCCGTCGACCAGCGACCCATGGCATTATCGGACATGGCGTTCCGGCTCACCGACCACCGGGGCAACATGGTAGGACCCGAAACGCTTATTGGTCGCCCCTCGATGGTATTCTTTGGCTTCACCTATTGCCCGGATGTTTGCCCGACGACGCTTTCGGACATAACCAGCTGGCTCGATGGCATGGGCGAGGCCGCAGACCGACTCAACACGGTTTTCATTACCGTGGACCCGGCGCGGGATACCTTGGACGCCATGGCCGAGTATATCGGTTATTTCCATCCGACGGTACGCGGCTGGACGGGACAGCCCGAAGAAATCGCGCGTGCTGCGGAGGGGTTCCGCGTGACGTATGAGCGGGTGCCGACCGATAGCGGCGACTACACGATGAACCACACCGCGAGCGTGTTCCTCTTTGATGCCGCGGGGCGTTATGTGACAAATGTGGACTATCATGAATCGCGCGAAACCGCTTTGCCAAAAATCCGCCGCGCAATGGGTGAGTAGATGTGGATGGCAGGAGACACAGGCACCTCGACATATGCATTGGCCCCTGACCGGATCGCCACGACCACCGTCGAAGACATGGCGGCGACCGCGTGTAGGCAAATTGCCGCACGCCTATTCCAAATATGCTTCGATCCGGCGCGTAATCCGCCGGTAGGCGATCACATAGAGGACAACAAATACGACGAGCAGGGTAAAGCTCGCTACTCCCCAACCGTCTTCAATATAGTCGAGAAGGTGCTCGCCCAAAAGGTAGCCGCCGCCGACAAGCAGCGCGGCCCAGAGCCCTGCAGAAGCCGCATTGAGGAGGGTAAACGTCGTCCATTCCATGGATGTCAGACCTATGGGCAGTGCCCCGATCGTGCGCATCCCTTTAGGATAACGATACGCGAATATGTAAACGCCAGCATATTTTTCAGCAATTGGAACGGTACGCAAAATCCAGTCGCTAAACCTTGGAAACCTGCCGAAGCCGCCAAGGCCGTAACGCCGCGTCAACATGAAACGCGCCTCATCCCCGAGGTAGCCGCCGGCGAAGGCGGACGTCGCGGCGAGTGCGCCGTCGAGAAGCCCGTATCCTGCAGCAGCACCGGCCAAGAACGGAAGCGCCCCACTCTTGAGCGCGCAATAGCCAAAGAGAAGCAGATAGAATTGCAAAGAGTTTTCCGAAATCAGCGCTTGAATATTATCCATAAGTTTTCATCTCTTTGCGTTTTCAAGTCAAAAAGTGGCGTTGCGCGGCGCCTGGTCAACTCGGGGCAACCGATTTTTTCTGCCTCATGCGAAGAGGGAAGCGATGGACATCTAGCGAATCAGTTTGCCTCCGGTATGGCGCTGGCAAACTTCTCCTGGGCGTTCCCTTGCCCTGCCTTAGCGGCGGGCAATGGTCGAACTTATAAAAGTGATACCAAGTTCCAACTGCAGAAGCCCCGCGCTCCTTTCGAGAATCGGTTCGCCCCCGGCAACATCTCCCCACGAAAGGATTCGATGCCATGAAACCAATGACAGCGCTTCTCTCCGTCACACTCGTCATCGCATCCGCAGCTCACGCGCTGGCGGAGGCGACCCCGATCCACGTCCGGAAAACCAATGGCTGCGGCTGCTGCCTTGCCTGGATGGAGCATCTCGAAGACAACCGTTTCGCGCCCACAGGCGAGAACATGGCTGCGGTGCTGCTCGTGCGCTACAAACTGGACAACGGTATACCGCAACGCATGATCTCCTGTCACACGGCTGATGTCGAAGGCTATATCGTCGAGGGTCATGTGCCCGCCGCGGATATTCGTCGACTGCTGGAGGAACGCCCCGATGCGATTGGCCTGGCCGTCCCTGACATGCCCCTCGGCTCTCCCGGCATGGATCAGAGCCGCCGGACGGAAAGCTACGACGTCTTCCTGATCCGCAACGACGGTACCACTGAAGTTTTCGCAAGTTACCCGGGCGAATGACCCGTTTACCCAAGAGAAATACATGGACGTGACGACGCTTTCACCTATTGCTCTGGGCTTTCTCGGAAGCCTTGCGGCGGGGTCTCTCACGGCTGTCGGTGCGATCCCGGCGCTGTTCGGGCGTCTGCCGTCGCGGGCCACGCGGGATCTGTCGCTTGGTTTCGCCGCGGGCGTCATGCTGGCCGCGTCGTTCTTTTCGCTCATCATCCCGGCGCTCGACGCCGCCGAACTGCGTTATGACAACGGCGCTGTCGTACCCGCGCTTGTCTGCGTCGCCATCCTGCTGGGCATGGGTGCGGTCGCATTGATGAACGAGCGCTTGCCGCACGAACATTTCCGCACCGGGCGCGAAGGGCCAGAAGCAGCCTCGCTGCGCCGGGTTTGGCTCTTCATTATCGCAATCACGATCCACAACTTTCCTGAGGGCTTGGCCGTGGGTGTCGGTTTCGGGTCGGGCGGCTACGAAAACGGGCTGCCACTCGCCATCGGAATCGGGTTGCAGAACGCCCCCGAAGGTCTTGCCGTTGCCGTCTCGCTTCTGGGCGAAGGTTACACGAGGCGGGGCGCTTGGGGAATCGCGGCGCTAACCGGCATGGTCGAGCCGGTGGGCGGCCTCATCGGCGCAGGCGTCATCACGCTCTCCGAGCCGCTCCTGCCATGGGGCCTCGCTTTCGCGGCGGGTGCGATGCTCTACGTCATTAGTCATGAGATCATCCCAGAGACGCATCGCAACGGCCATCAGAACAGGGCGACGCTCGGCCTGGCCATCGGGCTCGTGCTCATGCTGTTTCTTGATATCTGGCTGGGGTGAGGCGATACCGATTTACCTCCGATCCACCTTCATAGGACTGAGCGCAGGGGGCATCGCCCTCGGGTTCGATCAGACGACCAAAGCGGTGGCGACGGCAAATGCCGAGACGCTGACAGGTGGTGTGTCGGTCTTTCCCGGCTTCAATCTCGTATTCTTGCGGAACGACGGGGTAAGCTTCGGCATGCTCAGCGGGTCTGTACCAGGGTTGCTGGTCGTGCTCGCGCTGGCAATCTGCTGCTGGCTCATGGCGATACTGTTGCAAACGCGGAACCGTATCGAGGCCGCAGGATGCGGGCTTATCATCGGCGGCGCACTCGGGAATGTGCTTGACCGGCTTCGCCACGGCGCTGTCACGGACTTCCTCGATTTCTATGCGGGCGCCTGGCACTGGCCAGCCTTCAACCTCGCGGACACTTTCATTTTCTGCGGGGTTGCGGCCCTCTGCACCAGCATGTCGAGAGCGAAGCCCTCCTGATATGTGACTTGGCACTTAATGATGAGACTGCCATCCCAACAATCTCATATGTTTAGGTCGACCCTTAATTTGAGTACGAGCACTTAATTTGATAATCAGACTTGGATTTTGTCACTGTATGTGAGATTGACGCTCTTGGATGTTTTCATCGAGAGCCTGCCATGACTGACTTTTTCCCCGCCGAGATAGACGAGGTGATTTGGGACGAAGCGTGCAGACGAGCTGACACGATCCGCGGCTTCCTGAAGCGTAATCCTCAAGGCGCGACGGCCGGAGATGTTGCCGAACTCGCGGTCGAGCTCGGCCTGAGCCGAGCCACTGCATACCGGTTGATCAAACTGTTCCGCGCCGGCGGAACCGTGCTGTCGCTGGTGGATCGCAAACGCGGGCGCCCCGAGGGTCATCGGGCCCTGGACGAGGAGCGAGAAGAGATCATTCGCGCGTCGATAAGCGCATACTACCTGAAGCAGACCCGGCCGACGGTTTCGCAGCTGGTCCGTGACGTGCAAACAAACTGCATGTCGGCGGGGCTCAAGCCACCGCATCGCCGGACGGTAGTGGCCCGCCTTAGGGACATCGACCTCCAGAAGCGCGCCAAGCGCCGCGGCGAACAGAAGATTGTGAAGGCGACAACGCCTGTTCCCGGAGGGTTCGGTGCATCACGCCCCCTGGAAGTCATCCAGATGGACCATACGAAGGCCGACGTCTTCGTCGTCGACGAGGAGACCCGGCAGCCGCTCGGTCGACCTTGGCTGACGCTGGCGATGGACGTCCGCAGCCGCATGGTAACCGGGTTCTATCTCACGATGGAGGCCCCGTCCCGGCTGTCCACCAGCCTGTGTCTGCTGCACTCGGTCTTCGACAAGTCTGCTTGGTTGAGGGAACGCGAGATAGCGGAGCCTTGGCCCGTTGCAGGCCTACCGGCCACTGTTCACGTCGACAACGGCGCCGACTTCCGCAGCCGGGCATTCAAGAGAGGATGCCAGGATGCCGGCATCGCGATCGAGTGGCGGCCGCCGGGTGAGCCACGCTTTGGCGGTCACATTGAGCGGCTTATTGGAACACAAATGGGAAGGCTGCATCTGCTGCCCGGAACAACATTCAGCAACGAACAAGAACTGGGAGAGTACGACCCAAAGCGGCACGCGGCACTGACACTGCGTGAACTTGAGCGGTATATCGCACTCGACATCGTCGGCTCCTATCATCAGTCGATCCACGGCACCCTGGGTCGCCCGCCGATTGCGGTCTGGCGAGAGCACGAGGGAGAGATCCCACTTCGGCTACCTCAGGATCGCATGCGCTTCTGGCTGACTTTCCTGCCTGAGCAGGAGCGAACGTTGCGGCCCACCGGCATTCACCTGTTCGGCCTGCGCTATTGGTCCGCAGCACTCAGCGCCGACGTCGGGCGTTGCGATCGGCGCCTGCTTGTCAAATACGATCCGCGGGATATGGCGCGCGTCTTCGTTCAACGGCCATCGGGAAACTTTGTGGAAGCTCGCTATGCAGATCTGACACTGCCTTCGATCACCCTGCACGAGGCGGTGACCGCCCGACGCACCCTTCTGGCGAAAGGACGCCGTGAAGTCGACACCCGCACTATCGTCCGCACCGCCATCGCACAGCGAGAGTTGGTTGAGGCGGCAACGAAGAAGACGGCGGCGGCACGACGCGGAATCGCTTCGTCGAAATCAAAAGTGGATGATCGGGGATGGGGCTCGCTCCGAGGTGTCGACTCCAGCAAACCTGTACCCTTTGTCGAGGATACAGATTGAGCTGGAGTGAACATGAACGATGAAGTTTCCCACCTGACCGCCGGGGCCGCGGCACTGCTTTCTGAAACGAACGAACGGCGCATTCGAACGATACGATCACGTCGCTGGGTTCTCTACCCTCGCGCCAAGCAGGCGCTCGACCGGCTGAGCGCACTCCTCGACCATCCGCGAGGCACGCGCATGCCTTCGGTCGCGATATACGGCGACAGCGGTATGGGCAAGACCATGATCATGAAGCGCTTCCGGGACGAGCACCCGCCGAGCTTCAATCCACTGACGGGCACGTTGAAGACACCAGTCCTGGCCATGGAGATGACGAGCCGACCAGGCGAGCGACGCTTCTATGCCGAGCTGCTCACCCTTCTCGGCGCGCCTCAGCGGCCTCGTGCAGACATTGCCCAGATGGAACAAGCTGCATTGCGCATCATGGAGGCCATCGGCGTGCAGGTGTTGGTCATCGACGAGCTGCACAACATCCTCGCCGGATCCTATCGCGAGCAGCGCATCGTCCTGAATGCGGATTCCGAAGTTAACCGGCCGGGTATTCCGATTTGAAGCCGGCCGCCATTCCGGAATGAAGCCGGCCACGATTCCGATTAACAACCGGCCACCTTGAAGGCATGAGACACCCCCTGGGTCAGCAACTTTGGCATGACTGTCCTTTTGAACAAAGGAAGCGTGATGCCGGCAAAGAGAAGGCTGACCATGAGACAATTACGACAAATGCTCCGGCTTGCCGGAGACGGGACCAGCACCCGTGAGATTGCACTGACGCTCGGCGTGGCGCGCAGCACCGTTCAGGATAATCTGAAGCGAGCGGCCGCGGCGGGACTGCGCTGGCCGCTTTGCGGTGACCTTACCGACGATGCGATTGAGGACAGGCTGTTTGCACGCGCCGGTGTCAAGCCGGGTTTGCGGCGGCGGCCGGAACCCAGTTGGGCGGACCTGGCGGTGGAACTGCGCAAGCCTGGCGTGACGCTGCTCATCCTGTGGGAGGAGTACCGCGCCGTTCACCCCGGTGGTTACGGCTACAGCCGTTTCTGTGATCTTTTCCGCAGTTTCGAGAAGCGGTTGTCACCGACAATGCGCCAGGATCATGTTGCCGGCGACAAGGTCTTTGTGGACTATTCGGGCAAGAAGATCGCCATCGCCGACCCGCTGACCGGCGAGATCCGCGAGGCGGAGATATTCGTCGCCGTTCTGGGCGCGTCCGGTTTCACCTATGCGCAAGCGACCTGGACGCAGACGTTGCCGGACTGGATCGGCGCGCATGTGCGCATGTTCCGCTTCTTCGGTGGCGTCCCGCGCCTGATCGTGCCCGATAATCTGAAGTCCGGCGTCAACCACGCTTCCTTCTACGATCCGGAGGTCAACCGCAGCTACGCCATGATGGCGTCCCATTATGGCGTCGGCGTGCAGCCGGCCCGGCCGAGACGTCCGAAGGACAAGGCAAAGGTCGAGAACGGGGTCCGTTTCGCCCAGACCTGTATCCTCGGCCGGCTGCGGCGGCAGACTTTTTTCTCGCTTGCCGAGGCGAACGCCGCAATCGCCGGGGCGCTCGATCGCATCAACGATCATGTCATGCGCCGCCTTGGCGTCAGCCGCCGCCATCTTTTCGAAACTGTCGAGAAGCCCGCGCTCTCGGGCCTGCCCGGCGAGGACTACGAATTCGCTGAATGGCGCCTTGCCCGCGTGTCGACGGACTATCATGTCGAGTTCGACCGCTTCTTCTATTCCGTGCCGCACAGCCTCATCCGTCAGCAGGTCGACATCCGCGCGACGCAGAGAACGATCGAGATATTCCACCGCGGCAAGCGCATAGCAATCCATCAGCGCCGCTATGGCGGGCGCCGCTACGGCACGATCCCCGACCATATGCCCAGTTCCCACCGGCGTTATGCCGAATGGACGCCGGACCGCTTCAGTCTGTGGGCCGCTTCCATCGGACCACAGACTGAAGGGCTGATCGTCGCCATCCTGGCAAGCCGGCCGCATCCCGAGCAGGGCTTCAGAACATGTCTGGGAGTGCTCCGGCTTTACCGAGAGCTCCGCCATGACCATGCCGAGGCGGTATCGGCCCGTGCGGTCGAGATCGGCGGGCTCACCTGCAAGAGCATTGCCGCGCTCATTGCCAACCATAAAGCAGCCCGGCCAACCGCAGGTCCCGGCGCCATCATGGATCACGCCAACCTGCGTGGCCCCGGTTACTTCCATTAAGGAGACAAGAGATCATGTTGACCCACCCCACACTGGACCGGCTGAGCGAGCTTGGCCTTCACGGTATGGCCAAGGCCTTCCGGGACCTCGATGCACAGCCGGAAACCCGCGCCCTCGAACATGGCGAATGGCTCGCCATCCTTCTCGAGCATGAAGCGACGCTGCGGCGGCAGAAGCGCTTCGAGGCCCGCGCCCGGGCAGCCCGGCTGCGCCATGCCGCGCAGGTCGAGGATACCGATTTCCGTGCCAAACGCGGTCTCGACCGCACGCTGTTCCTCAATCTCGCCACCTGCGACTGGATACGAAAGCGGCACGGGCTCCTCGTCACCGGTCCAGCCGGCGTCGGCAAGAGCTGGCTCGCCTGCGCTCTGGGCCAAAAGGCCTGCCGGGAGGACTTCTCCGTCGTCTACCACCGTGCGCCAAGGCTCTTCGCCGCACTTGCCCTGGCGCGCGGCGATGGCCGGTACGCCAGGATGCTGAAAGCGCTGGCGAGAACCGATTTGCTCATCCTTGATGACTGGGGCCCCGAAAAGCTCAATGACGATCAGCGACGCGACCTCCTCGAGATCATCGAGGACCGCTATGAGCGCCGCTCGACCATCGTCACCAGCCAGGTCCCCGTCGACCAATGGTATGAAATCATCGGCAATCCCACCATAGCCGATGCCATCCTCGATCGCCTCGTTCACAATGCCTATCGCATCGAATTGACGGGCGAAAGCATGCGAAAAAATCGTACTATCCCGCCCGCTGATACAACGCGCGCTTGACCGGAAGGAAAACCCGAACCAAACATCCACATTGACCCAGGTTCAGCCCCAACGGTGGCCGGCTTCAAATCGGCCTCCCGGCCGGAATGAAATTGGAATGGGTGGCCGCCTTCGTTTCGGAATCCACGGCCGGCTTCATCGGAATTCGCATCCTGAATACGCTCCGCTTCCTCAGCAATCGTCTGCAGATCTCGCTTGTCTGCTTCGGCGTCAACGACGCGCGGGAGGCGATCAGCGGCGACGTTCAGCTTGCGCGCAGGTTTGAGCAGTTCACCTTGAGCCGGTGGGCTGCAAACG